>NZ_JAZKMA010000001.1:1240395-2480790 GCF_056498065.1 Celeribacter sp. SCSIO 80838 | reverse complement strand
CAAAGGCCTCGCCCAGAAGCGGCTCGATCAGGGCCTGATCCTCGGGCGAGATTGAATTCCATTTCGCCTCGTTCATCACCACGAACATCGCGGTGTTATAAAGCCCGCCCGGCACGGTGTAGCCGTAATCGAGAATGTCGTTGAGGTTGAAGAAGTTGACGGATTCGAACGGGAAGAAGATGCCGTCGGCCACGCCCTGGGACAAAAGCTCATAGGCTTTCGAGGACGGTCCCTCGACCGGCACCGCGCCCAGATCGGTGGCAATCGAATGCGCCAGAGCCGAGCCGATGCGGATTTTCTGACCGGAGATGTCTTCGGGCGTCTCGATCGGTTTGGTCGAGAAAATCTCCCCCGGACCATGGGTGAAAAGGGTCAGAACCTTCACGCCCTCATATTCGCCTGCGTCCTTGAGCATCGCCTCATGCACGCGCCAGAAGGCCACGGAGGTTGCGACCGAACTGTCGGACATGAAGGGCATTTCCGCGATCATCGGCGTCTTGAACCGGCCGGGCGTGTAGCCATGGACGGAATAGGCAATGTCGGCCACGCCGTTTTTCGCAAGATCGAACGCGGCGGGCGGCGGCCCCAAGGGCGCGGACAGCATGTTGATCTTCACCCGGCCTTCGGTGACGCGTTCGATGTCGGCCATCCACGGCACGAAGAGCTCGGAGACCTGCGGATGGGTCGGCGGCAGCCAGCTGTTCATCGTCAGGACCGTGTCGGCCTGCGCAATCCCGGTGTAGAGTGCGATGGATGCCGCCACTGAGGTGACCCGCGTGGCGATCTTTTTGAGTTTCACGTTCATTTTCACATTCCCTATTGGTGAGTGATGATGGTAAGACGCCCGTTACCGGACTTTATTATTGTTCAAACCCGCTGTTTGGACGGCCCGTGCGCCGTACAGCGTATGACAGAGGCCATGTATGACCCCGCCGACCGATCCGATGCCTTCCTCTCTGACCGATGACTCGCGAGACACGGAACATTTCCGTGACACATGGCCCTATTTCTGGATCGACCGGGCCAATGCCTATTACATGCGCGCGCTCGACAAGCGGCTGAAACCTCTGGGCATCGACACGCCGCGCTGGCGCGTGCTGATGTCGCTTTATGAGCAGGATTACATGTCGGTCTCCGAGATCGCCGAGTTTTCCACGCTCAAGCTCAACACCACGACCAAGATCGTTCAGCGCATGGTTGCCGCCGGTCTGGTCGAGACCCGGGTACGCCCGACCGACGGGCGCGTGACCGAAGTCTGCCTGACGGAAAAAGGCGACGATCTGCGCGCCAAGGCGCTCGGCGAGGTCAACCGCATCCGCGACGAAAGCTTTTACAACACCTCTCCCGCCGAGCTTCAGACGCTCAACGAAATCCTCGCGAAGATCTCCAAAGATCTCGCCCGGATGATCTGAAAAGCGCCCCGTCGCGATCTGCATCAGCGCGACCCCGTCACGAGGTGATGGTAGTCGCGGCTGAACCAGACCAACCCGTGCCGCGCCTCAGAGGCCAGCCGCACCGCCTCGACCTGACAGAAGAACACGGAATGCGTGCCCTCTTCCTGACGGCCCGAAATGCGGCAATCGAAAGCGACGTTTGCGTCGGACAAAAGCGGCGCGCCGGTCGCCTCCGTGACCCAGTCGCCATAGGCAAACCGGTCCACTCCCTCGACATAGCGGGCGAAACGACCGGAGAGCTCCTGATGTTCGGCGGCCAGCACATTGACCGCCAGCACACCGTTTTCCACGAATTTATCGTGCGCATAGGCGCTTTTGTTGATGCAAACCAGAAGCGTCGGCGGATGGTCCGTCACCGAACAGACCGCAGACGCCACGAGCCCGTGCTTGCCCGCCGGGCCGTCGGTGGTGATCAGGTTCACCGCCGCGCCCAAACGGCTCATGCCTTCGCGAAAATCGCGCTGGGTTTCCGTCAGTTCCGTCATGGTCCTCATGGCTCAGATATCCAGCACCAGTTTCGGCCCCTTGGCCCGCGAACAGCAGGCACAGATCACATCGCCATCCTCGCGCTCTTCCTCGGTCAGGAACTGATCGCGATGGTCGATCTCGCCCGACAGCACATCGGTCAGGCAGGTGCCGCAGACGCCCTCTTCGCATTTCACCTCGATCTTGATGCCTTCGCGCGCCAGAGCTTTCGCGATGGTGTCCTCAGGGCCGACCGTGATCGTGACGCCCGACTGCGCGCATTCGACCTCAAAGCTGTCGCCGGTGAGTTCCACATCCGCCGAGAAATATTCCCGGTGGACATTGGCCGTCGCATGACCTGCACTCTCGGCCGTGTCGATCACCCAGTCCATGAAGCCCTGCGGACCGCAGACATAGAGATGGGTGGCGACATCGGGCGCAGGAAGATCGCGCGTGAGATCGAGCTTTTGCGCCGCGTCCATATCGTCGAAGTGGAACACCACCTTGTCGGCAAAGCCACAGCCTTTGAGTTCGTCCATGAAGGCGGTGACGCCTTCGGAGCGGGTGCAGTAATGCAGCGTGAAATCCTTGCCGATCGCATGGAGCCGCTTGGCCATCGCGATCATCGGCGTGATGCCGATGCCGCCGCCCAAGAGCACGGTGGTCTTGGCGCTCTCCTCCAGCGGAAAGTGGTTGCGCGGGCCTTCGACGGTGAAGACCGCGCCTTCGACGGCGGTCTCATGCACCTTGACGGAACCGCCTCGGCTCTGCGGGTCTTTCAACACGCCGATCTCGTAAAACCCGGTCTCCGCCGGGTCCGAGCAGAGCGAATATTGCCGCCACATGTCGAGATCCGGCAGGTAGAGATCGAGATGCGCCCCCGCCTCATAGGGCAGGATCGCGCCGCCGGCTTCCGGCGCGAACCGGATGCGGGCAATGTCGCCCTTGTCGTCGATCCGGGCAATGACTTTGAGGTTTTGTGCGTTATCGGTCATCACTATCTCACATAAAGCCCGCCGTTGACGTCCCAGCAGGCGCCGTTGACGAAGGCCGCCTCGGGACTGGCAAGCATCACCACCATCTGCGCCACGAACTCGGGATCGCCGAAACGCTGCACCGGAATATTGGCAATCGCCGCCTCGATCTTGTCGCCCAGAACGCCCCGGACCATCGGCGTGTCCATCGGACCCGGCGCAATGGCGTTGCAGGTGATCCCAAACGGCGCGAGATCGCGGGCGAAGACCTTGGTCAGCGTCAGGATCGCGCCTTTCGAGGCGGCGTAATGCGCGCCCGTGGCCGTGCCGCCGTTTTGCCCCGCCAAAGAGGCCATATTCACGATCCGGCCATAGCCGCGGTCCTTGAAGTGGCGCGCAAAGATCTGGCTGCCGGCAAAAGTGCCGCCCGCGTTCGTGGCCATGATGTCATTGAACGTGGCCGGGTCGATCTCCATCAACGGCTGCGCCATGGTGCGTGCGGCGTTGTTCACCAGCACCTCGACGGAGCCGTAGCGCTCGATGCACTTGTCGAGCACGCTTTGGAAATCCTCGGGCTTGGAGACGTCCAGCGTGGCGGTGATCGCGGTCTCGCCCGCAAGGTCCAGTTCGGAGGCGAGAGCTTGCGCCTCCTCGCCGGGATTGATGTCGGCGATCACCACGCGGTAGCCCGCCTTGTGCAGCGCGCGCACGACCGAGGCACCGAAGCCACGGGCCCCGCCCGTGACAACAGCGGTTTGGATTTTCTCAGGCAAAGGGGCCACCATCAGAACAAATAGCTGAACGAATTCAGCATCCCATCGGAGTTGAGCAGTCGGATCACCTTTTGCTGGAGCTTGAACCCGCCTTCGGTGGCTTTGAGGATATATTCGACATTGCCCGCCCAGATGCGCTGGCGGCCGAATTTGTCCTCGACCAGATGTTCGGCGCAAGAGACGGTGATCAGATCACCCTCAGCGGCCTCGATCCGAAACCGCGACAGCGTGCGCACGGTCTGTGCGGGCGGCGCGGACGAGATCGAGAACCCGGCATGAAACCGGCCGACCCGGTCACGGCGCATCTTGGCATTGTCGTAGCAGAGGTTCACAGCGTTCTTGAAGTCCACCGTGTCGCCGATGGGCATGATATAAAGCCCGTCATCGGTCCAGAGATCGAGCCAGTCGTCATATTCCTTCAGGTCGAGCATGGCGCTCTCGGCCCAGATGAAGGCGGTGACATCGGCCAGCATGGATTTGGCGTCGATTTTGCTCATCTCGGTCATTTCGACATCATCCTTTTCCACATTTTGTAAGCGGCACGCATGCCGGTTTCGGCGGAGATATGGCCGCGCGGGCCGAACTCGCCCGGCTCCTCGTCGACCATGCCGCGGTTCACGAGGATCTTGAGATCCGGTCCACCCTTGGTGCCGCGCTGGATACGCTCCCAAACCTCGGCATCGTCGGGGGAGCCAAAGCCCATCGGCCCCTGGAAATGTTCGTGCAGACGGATACGCGCCTGGTTCGCCGCCTCCGGGCCGCCGTCCATGCCGATGGCGATGTGACGGATGTCGGTCTGCTCCACGTTGATCGGGGTCAGCACGCGGAAGAAGGCGAGCGAGAAGGACACGTTCGGGAAGAGGTTGAGGTTGAACCCCGCCCCGCTCACCGCGCGGACGATTTTCTTGACCTGATCTTCCGGATAGCCCTCATCGCGCAGCTCCTGCGCCAGATCGGCAAAGCGTTCCGGGATCGGCGCATCGAGGTTCTCGTCGAGATCGACCAGCTCGGGGATCATGGTCATGACAGAGTGACCGTTGCCCAAGTCTTCGACATAGCCGACGCCTTTGTCCAGGAAGTCGAACATCTCTTCGGTCTGCCCGTCGAGCGTCTGCATGAAGCTCTTGTGCACGATCGGGAAGTGATAGGCGTCGGTGGTGTTCTCCAACTGCACTTTCCAGTTCATCGGCACGGAGAACTGATGCTCGCCCAGCACCTTCACCGGGAAGCCGCCGCCCTGCTTCATGAACAGGTCGATATATTTGCGCACGCCTTCACCAAGGAAGTCTTCGAGCGGTTCGATGTCTTCCTTGAAGGTCGCAAACACCATGCCGTTATAGGCTTCGGTGCGCAGTTTAATGAGACCGTGCTGGGTCTTGTCGAAATCGTCGCCGTATTGCTCCGGGTAAGGCAGCGCGCGGAGCGAACCGTCGAGGCCATAGCCCCAGCCGTGATAGGGGCATTGGAAGGACGAGGTCTTGCCCTTCTTCACTTCGCAAACGGTGGCGGCGCGGTGGCGGCAACGGTTTACCATGCAGTGGATCTTGCCCTTGCGGTCGCGCACCACGATCACCGGCTCAAGGCCGACTTGCGACAGCTTGAAAGAGCCCTTGTCAGGGAATTCGCTTTCATGCGCGACCCAGACCCAGGTGTTCTTGAAAATCTTCTCCATCTCTTCATGGAAGAGCTCGGGATCTTCGTACATTTCGGTGGCGACCAACGCGTTCTTCTCATCGTAGAGCGCATCGAGATCGCTGAATTTCGGCATATCGAGAGACATGTCGTCCTCCTTACGTTGCGGACTTAAAGCTGCGGAATTTCGAGAGCACGGCCCATGCGCGCCTCGACGGTCATGTATTTCCAGAGACGGTCATTACCCTCGCCCACCACGATGGTGCGCAGAAGGTTACAAGCCGCCATGACATCCTCTCGCGTCGGGAAATCGGCCATGATGTACCAGGTGTAAGGGAAGCCCACGGAGGCGCCGACAAAGGTCTGATCGTCATCGAAAGTGCCAACGATCTCAACGCCTTCCATCTGGTCTATCTTGAACATCAGCTCTTGGGTGGCTTTCCAGACCGGGCCGATCTGGTCGAACGGCAGGCTGAAGAATGCGGCGTGGTTGTTGAAGCACAACAGGGTGCGGATCGGTTTCTTATCGCTCATGTCTCTGGTCCTCTCTGAAGGAAAATCTTTGGAATATGTCTGGGAAGGTTCAGGGGCATCCGCCCCCCCCCCCGTTAAGGGTAACCCGGCATCGTCGGCTGATCGAAGAACCCGGCCCCGGCGGCGGTCCATGTCCCCTCGCCCATGAAGGCGTGCTGCGCCACGCAAGCCGCGTCCACCATACAGCGCCCAAGCGTATGGCCCGTCGCCATCACGCCGGAGCCGCCGATGACAAAGGCCATGCGTGCGACTTCGGCCCCGTCGCGGGCCGCTTTCGTGGCCACAAGACGCAGGCGGATTTTCATGTCCGGGCTGACCTCGCCGGTGGTGTTCAACTCGTCCCACCCGGCCTCGATCGTGTCGTAGAACGCCGCACGGGCGCCCATCAAAATCCCCTGCGCCTTGGCGAACTCCGCCTGCACATAGGGCCGCGCGCCGGGGTTCGGCGCACCGGTGATCGAGGCGCGCTGACGAGCATCCTCGACAAGGAAATCCAAGGCCTCGCGCGCCGCGCCCAAAGCCACGACGGCCAGAACCTGCGCCGCCAAAGCCATCGCCGGAAAGCGGAAGATCGCATCGTCCAAAAGCGGCTTGCCACCCCGGATAAAAGTCCATTCGGGCGCAACCACCACACCCTCGGCCACGGCGTCATGCGATCCGGTCGCCGACAGGCCGATGGTGTTCCACGTCTCGTCCACCGTCACCTTGTCGCGCGGCATGACGGCCACGCGCGGCAGCGGCGTGTCATTGCCCTCGACCTTGATCCCCATGCCGACGATGGAGGACCCCATGATCCCCGAACACCACGGCCAGCGGCCCGACACTTTGAACCCGCCCGCGACCTTCTCGGCCTTTTGCGGCGGGAACATCGCACCCGCGAACACCGTGTCCGGGTCCTTGCCATAGATCGCGGCATAAGTCTCGGGCGGCAGCGCCGCAAGATAGGTGGCAGACACCCCGAAAGACGCCACCCAGCCGGTCGAGGCGTCGGCGGCGGAAATATCCTCAATCAACCGGCAGAAATCGGCGGGGCTCAGCTCGTCGCCACCGAACCGCGCCGGCACGAAGGCGCGGTAAGCGCCGATCTGTTGCAGCTTTTTCACCATGTCGAGCGGCACGTGGCGCAGTTTGGTGAACTCCGCCCGACGGGCGCGGATCTCTTCGAGCACCCCCACATAGGCGGCTTTGTCGGCCTGTTCAAAAGCCAGTTTCGAAAGATAGGTCATTGGGTACGGTCCTTTGACTGAAACAGCGGAATGCAGGACGTGATCCAGCTCGCGATGGCGCAGAGCTTGGCGTCCTCGCCTTTGCGTCCGATGATCTGCAACCCGATGGGCAGACCGGCATTGGAGCGCGCAGGCAGGGTGATGGCGGGGTGACCCGACAGGTTGAACGGGCGCTGAAAACGGGTGAGCGAGAGGACGTTCTGCGGGTCTTTCGCCTCATCGAGCGTCGGCGGCACGGTCGGCAGCGAGGGCGTGACCAAGGCGTCATAGCGCTCCAGAAGCGCGTCCACCTCGGCGGTGAAGCGGCTGCGGACCGCTTCGGCCTCGGCGCGCTGCGCCTCCGTGATCTTCATGGCAATGGACAGGCGCGCGGCGATGTCCGGCCCAAAGGGCGCACCCGCGGCCAGCATCGGCCCGAATTCCTGCGCCATCTCGTGCGACATCACCACCATGCCCGCGTCGAACGCCGCCGCAAACGAGGGCAGGATTTCATAGGGCATGTCCGGGTAAGCATCCATCAAGGCATAGACCAAAGGATCGCCCACCTCCGCGTCGACCCCTTCGGATTTGATCCGGCCCAGTTTCGGCGCGTGGATCAGGATCTCGGGGGTGAATGTCGGGTCGATTGCCGCCATGGCCTTGCTCAGCGTCTCCATGTCGCGGGCGAACACGCCGGGACAATCGAGCGAGCTTTTGAGCGGCGTCAGCCCCTTGCGGCTCACCCGGCCATAGGTCGGCTTGATCCCGATCACGCCACAACAGGTCGCAGGCTGTCGCACGGAGCCGCCAGTGTCGGTGCCCACCGCAAAATCGCAGAGCCCCGCGGCGACCGCCGCGGCAGACCCCGAAGACGACCCACCCGGAATGCGATCCGGCCACATCGGGTTGACCGGCGTGCCGGTAAACCCATTGACCCCGGTCATGCCGAAGGCAATCTCATGCATATTGGCTTTGCCGACGATCTTGCAGCCCGCATTGAGCAGCGCGTCGACCAGATCGGCATTCTCCGTGGCAGGCGCGCGGGAGGCAAAGGCCTCGGAGCCACAGCCCGTCACCGTGCCGACAATGTCGATACAATCCTTGACGACCACGGTCGGCCCGTCCCCGCCAAGGGACAATTCACCGACCAGCGTCGCGGCGCTGGGAGCATGTGCGTTCATCTTGTTTTCCCGGTTGGGTTCTTATGGCCGCTCTTACGGCTCTTTACGGTAACTTTCACGCAATAAAGCAGTCAGTCAAGTGAAAACTGAAATAAATCCTTTACCCAAACAATCTCTTTTCGTAAAAATCATTTACAGTAATTTTACCGCTTTAAATCCCAGCACGCCCCGCCAGAAACGATCAAAAACTAAGCAGGATCCGTCTGAAACAGCGAGCGCGAGTCGCGCAAGAAAGGACAGCAATGTCACAAGACACCACGCACCTCATCACCACCCTCACCCGCCGCATCGAAAACCTCGAAGCTGCAAACGAAGTCCGCAACGTCCAGATGCGCTACATGTTCCTCTGCGACACGCCGCTGCCGGAATATGGCGTCAAGGACGACGCGGAGCGCATCGATCTGATCATGGAGCTGTTCTCCGAGGAGGCCGTCTGGGAAGGTGTCGGCGAGTATTACGACGGCCAGTTCGGCCGCGCCGAGGGCAAAGCCGCCGTGCGCCGCCATTTCGAAGGCTTCTGGGGCGGCAAGACCGACCCGGCGCTGATCCTGAACTGCCACTATGTGACCTCCGAGCAGATCCACGTCGCGGAGGACGGGCTGACCGCGACCGGGCAATGGGTGCATATGCAGCCGTGGCTGTTCTCCGACGGCAAGGCGCTCTTGCGCTCGTCGCGCTTGTTCAACGCCTTCAAGAAATGCGACGACGGCGTCTGGCGCTACACCCGCAACCGGACGGAGAACGTCTTCGTCGCGCCCCTCCCGGCCACCTGGGCCTCGGATTATCCGTCGAAATCCGTTTTGATGAAGCCGTAAGCGCTTATCATCACACAAAAAAGGGCGCCTAGAGCGCCCTTTTTCATGCAATCGCAAAGCTCACCAAAGCGCCAGTTTCGGGAAGACCTGTGTCAACACCAGAATGCCGATCTGCATCGCCACAAAGGGCAGAACAGACCGATAGACTTGGGTGATCTCCACATCCGGCACGGCGTTTTTCAGATAGAACAGCGCCATGCCCACCGGTGGCGTAAGGAACGACGTCTGCAAACAGATCGCCATCAGAATCGCCACCCAAGCCGGGTCATGGCCGAGCGCCGTGAGCACCGGCAGGACCAGCGGCGCAACGATCAGGATGATCTCCATCCAATCGAGGAAGAAGCCAAGCAGGAACACGATGAACAGGATGAGGATCAGTGTCCCGGTGGGCGGCAGCGGGATCGCGTGCAGCGCGCCTTCGATCAGCTCGTCGCCACCGTAGCCCCGCAACACGACCGAAAAACACGACGCTCCGAAGATCAGCGCGAAGAGAAAGGCGGTGGTCAGCCCGGTGCCTTCGCAGACCTCCCGGAAATCCGCCCAACTGAGCCGCCGGGAGGCCACCGCGATCAAGGTCGCGCCCGCCGCACCGACGCCGGAGGCTTCTGTCGGGGTCGCGATGCCGAAGACGATGGACCCCAGAACCGCAATGACCAGCAGCAAAGGCGCCACCAGCGAGCCGAGCAGATCGCGGACCACCTCGCCCGCGCTGCGCCCCTCTTCCAGCGCCCGCGCAGGCGCGCGCTCCGGGTGCAGAATGGCGACGATGACCGCATAGACCACATAGGCCATGGCCAGCAAAAGCCCCGGGATCATCGCACCGCGGAACAGATCGCCGACCGGGATTTGCAACTGATCGCCCATGACGATGAGCATGATCGAGGGCGGAATGAGAATGCCGAGACAGCCGGTCGCGCCGACGATCCCAAGCCCCAGCCGGTCGTCATACCCCGCCCCGCGCATCGCCGGCATGGCGATGGTGGCAAGCAACATGACGGAGGCACCGATGATGCCGGTGGAGGCCGCAAGAACGACGCCGATCAGCACGACAGACACCGCCATGCCGCCGGGGACAACCCGCAGCAAGGAATGCATCCGGGTCAGCAAACGCTCCGCCACGCCGGATTTGTCGAGCATCATCCCCATGAACACGAACATCGACATCGGGATCAGGGAATAGCTCGACAGCGTGTCGAAAATCCGGTTGGCGACAAAGCCGATCATCCGCAGAGACGCCATATCCGCATCGACCGAGAAATAATCGAGGATCGTGCCCAGAGAGGCAAAGCCCACGGCCACCCCGCCCAGCACGAAGGCAATCGGATAGCCCGAAAACATCACCACGAGGAAGGTCGAGAACAGCAGGAAAACGAACAGAACATCCATCTCGGATCACTCCCTCCAGGTTTTCGGGCCGAAGAGAAACAAAAGCGATTTCAAAAGGATCGCCACGGCTTGCAGGAACAAAAGCGACAGCCCCGCCGCCATCACGCCCTTGATCAGGTAACGCGCCGGAAGACCCGAGGGCATCGGCGAGCCTTCCTTGAGGCTCCAGGAATATTTGAAAATCGTCCAGGCCGAGCCGGTGACATACCAGAGGAACGGCAGGAGCAGAAACACCACGCCCAGCACCTCGACAATCGCCCGCGCCGTGGGCGACATTTTTGCATGAAACGCATCGACCCGGACGTGGACGTCCTTTTGGTAGGCCCATGCGAGGCAGGACATCACCGCGATGGCGTTGAGATGCCATTGCAGTTCCTCAAGCTGAATGAACCCGAGGCCAAGCGCATAGCGGGAAAACACGTTGACCAGAATGGTGAGCATCAAAAGCGGCAACACGAGACTGCCGATGCGCCCGATCCCGGCGATGAACCGTTCCGTAAGTGAGATGAGTGCGGTCATGATGGCAAGGCGCCGGAGGATCGCTCCCCCGGCGCGCGTCTCTTAGCGGCGCTCGGACCAGGCGGCGGTTTTGGCGCGGTAGGCCTCAAGCGAGTCCCAGACCCGTTTGAAATCCTCGTCCTTGGCGACCTGCTCCGCGATCACTTCGTCGAAAGCCACATGCAGCCCGTCGAGCACCTCCGGCGGGAAGCTCTTGATCTCCACACCGGCCTCCTCAAACGTCGCAATCGCATCGCCATTGGCGGTCAGCGTCGAAATCACGGAGGTCAGGTTGACCGCCTTGCAGGTCTCTTCGATCAGGGTCTGCTGCGCCGGGTCGAGGCTGTCCCATTTCGCCATATTGACGATCAGCTCGTTCATCGCCGCCGGTTGGTGCCAGCCCGGCAAGTAGTAATATTTGCCGACATCCTGAAGACCGAGCGTGATATCGATAGCGGGCATGGACAGTTCCGTGCCGTCGATGATGCCCTTTTCCATCCCCGGATAGATCTCGCCGCCCGGCAAAAGCGCGATGGACGCGCCAACCTTGGCCATCGCCTCCCCCGCAAGCCCGGCGAAACGGATTTTCTTGCCCTTCAGATCGTCGATGGAATTGATCTCGAAATTGTACCAGCCGCCAGCCTCGCTATCCATGAGACCGCAGGGAATGGTTTTCACCCCTTGCTTGGCGTAGATCTCGGCCCAGATTTCCGCGCCGCCGCCCTCATAGAGCCAGCCGGTGTGGGTCAAAACATCCGGTCCGAACGGGATACCGCCGAAAAGCTGCACCGCCGGGAAACGACCGGCGACATACAAGGGCGAGGTGATCCCCGCGTCCAACGTCCCCTGTTGCACCGCATCGAAGATTTGCAGCGACGGCACCAGTTTGCCCGCGCCGTAGACCGTCACGTCGAGCGCACCGTCCGAGGCCGCATTCAGCTTCTCGCCCAGATAGGCGGCATTCGCCCCCGAGGCGGGCATGGTCAGCGGCCAGGCGCTTTGAATATCGAGCTTGGTGCCGCCCGCCAGCGCCGGGCCAGCCACAGTCGCCGTCACGGCCAACGCGCCGAGGGTCTTTTTGAAGGTCGATGTCATCGGTGCAGTCATCTCACGTCTCCTGTTGAATGGGATGCCGCGACGGATCGGACAAACGCGAAACCAGTCGCGCAACGCTGGTTTTCACCCGTGACAGGTCGGTAAACAATCCTGTCAGGACAGGGATGCGCTGAACGGTGCGTTTGGCCGGATCGCCCGGCAGTTTTACGTTATTATTACCGTAATAGATGACGGACACCCAAGGCACCTGTCAAATGGTTTTCCTGAAAATTAGATGACAAAGCACACAATGCTCAAAAAACAGGCGCACCATCGGCCAGCACCTCCCCCTCCAGCGCGTCACGCAACACACGAAGCCTCACGACACACAGCTCAACTCCGGTACCCGCCGCCCGTCGCCCGTCACCCGTCGCACAGAGATCGCACAGGGAGGGGCGCGCAAAGAGGGGATGACCCCACCGCGCTTTGCCGCTAAAATTCGCGAAAGTCCTTTCGAAAGAAGCACATGACACAGCCCGTCATCGTCAACCAGATCGACCCGGAGTTCGGCCAGACCCTCTCCGCCCACCCGTCCCTGCCGCGCGTCATCGACCATTTCGACCGCGACCGGCCATGGGACCTGCCCGAAGACGCAGACGTGCTCGTCACCCGCGCCTTCCGGTCGTGGCTCAACGCCCCCGAGACGCACGATCTTCCGGCGCTGAAATGGGTTCAGACCTTTTCCACCGGGATCGAGATCTACCCCGACTGGCTGATGCGGGGCCGCGTGGTGACCAACGGTCGTGGCCTGACCGCACCGCAGATCGCGGAATATGTTCTGGCGGCCATGCTCTTGGTGGAAAAGGATATTTACGGCGCGCGCACGACCTCACTCGATGATTGGGGCACGCGGGTGTTCGGGACGCTGGAGGGCAAAACGCTCGGCCTCATCGGCTATGGCGCGATTGGCGAAGCGGTGGTAAAGCGCGCGCGGGCCTTCGACATGAAGGTTCTGGCCTGTCGGCGCAGCACGTGGCGCGAGGTGCCAGAAGGGATCACGCCCTGCACTACGCCCGAAGAGGTCATGGCCGGGTCCGATCATGTGGTGATCGCCATGCCTTTAACGCCCGAAACGAGCGGCATGGTGGACGCCGCCCTGCTCTCTCACGCCAAGTCCGGATTGCATCTGATCAACGTCGCGCGCGGGGCGCTGGTGGATCAGGGCGCGCTTTTGCGGGCGCTCGATGCGGGGCAGTTGGGCAAGGCGACGCTCGACGTCACCCATCCCGAACCGCCCACAGCGGAGGACCCGATCTGGACCCATCCCAAGGTGCTTCTGACCCCGCATGAATCCTACAAAGGCGGTCTGTCGGAGCGCGCCCGGTTCGAACGAAAGACGCTCGCCAATCTCGATGCATGGCTCGCGGGTCGACCGATGCTGGATGTCGTCGATCCGACCCGCGGCTATTGAACGCCGGGGTTTACATGACGCGTCTTACGCACCGGTGAAATTCGGCACGTCGACCGGTTCGAGATCCGCCGGGCCTTGCCCCTCCTCGATCTTCTGACAGGCGACCGGGTAATGGTCGGCGGTGGTGCATTGCGACACCGGGTATTTCTCCACCTGATCGCAGGCGGCAAGAGTCAGCGTGGCAAGCGCCACAGGCAGGATCAGTTTTGTCATCTCACGGTTCCTCATGAAGTTTCTCCCTCTATGAAGCCGTTTTGACAAAACCGTCAATATGAGAAATTACCAAAAATGAACGAAACGGTTCACTTTTTGCAACAACGAAACCCTCTTCCCCTTTGACCCCGATGCTTTACGGTCTTCGCCGAACCACAAGGGGCAAGAAATGACACGCATCTGGATGGCATCGACCCTTCTGCTCGCGGGCTGTTACGGCTTCGTCGTCGATCATCAAAGCTATGGCACAGGCCGCGGCCCGACCGCGCACCTGTCGATCACCGCAGATCACCGGCTCGATCATCTGAGCCTTTCGCACTGTGACGACAGCGCCCCGCCGCTCGTTCTGGTCGCGCGCAAAAGCGACGATCCCCGCCGCGATCCGGCCTGGGCGATCACCCTCGACGCGAACACCTGCTACGAGGTCAAAGCCCGCTCGTGGCGGCTCAATTTTTACAAACGCCTCACGCTTGCCCCCGATGCGGTCGAGCGCATCGTACTCGACTGACTTCAGGCGATGATCTCGAACTTGGTGACGTCCACCATGCCCCGGTCGGTGATCTTGAGCGCCGGAATGACCGGCAGCGCCAGAAACGCCAGTTGCAAAAACGGCTCTTCCAGAGTGACGCCCAGAGAGGCCGCCGCCGCCCGCAGATCGACCAAATGATCGCGCACCACCTCGAAAGGCTCCAAACTCATCAGCCCCGCCACCGGCAGCGCCAGCTCGGCCAGAACCTTGCCGTCCCGCACCACAACAAGCCCGCCCTCGATCTCAGAAAGCCGGTTCGCGGCCAGCGCCATGTCCCCGTAATCGACGCCGACGCAGGCGATGTTGTGATGGTCATGACAGACCGTCGAGGCAATCGCCCCCGCCTGTAGCCCGAAACCTTTGACAAAGCCCGAGGCGATATTGCCGTTCTTGCCGTGCCGTTCGATCACCGTGATCCGGGACAGATCGCGCGCCGGGTCCGGGGCCTTGTCGCCATCGACAATCGGCACCGTTTCCTTGAGGTGTTCGGTGATGATCTTGCCCTCGATGATCCCGATCACGTCCACCTCTTCGCGGTTGCCCGTGGCGCGGAAATTCTCCGGCACAACCTTCGGCGCCTTGACCGAGCCGCGCCCCACAGGCGCCACATGGCCACGTGCGGCAAAGGCCTCGTCCGCCACTTCAACCCCGCCCGCGAAAACCTTCTGAGCATTGCAGTTTTCCAGACTATCCAACACCACAATATCGGCCCGTTTGCCCGGCGCGATCATGCCGCGATCCTTCAACCCAAAGGCTTCGGCCGCCGACAGAGTTGCCGCGCGGTACACCGCCAGAGCGGGACTTCCGAGCGAAATCAGCGTGCGGATGACGTAATCCAGATGGCCGTATTCGCCGATGTCCAGAGGGTTCCGGTCATCGGTACAGAGGCACATATAGGGCGCGCTCAGTTGGGTCAGCAGCGGTTGCAGCGCGTGCATATCCTTCGACACCGAGCCTTCGCGGATCAAAACCCGCATCCCCTTGCGCAGCTTCTCGCGCGCCTCTTCGGCGGTCGTGGCCTCATGCTCCGTGCGGATGCCCGCCGCGATATAGGCGTTCAAATCCCTGCCCGAAAGCTGCGGACAATGGCCGTCGATATGGGCGTCTTCAAACAGCCGGATTTTCTTCATCGCCTCGGGATCGCGATAAATCACGCCGGGGTAATTCATGAACTCGGCCAGACCGATGCCCGAGGGATGCCCCATGACCTCTTTCAAATCTTCCGCCAAAAGCTCGGCCCCCGCCGTCTCCATATGCGTGGACGGCACGCAGGAACTGAGCTGTACCCGGATCGACATCAACGTGTGTTCAGAGACCTGTTGGAAATACCGAATGCCCGGCAGACCGATCACATTGGCAATCTCATGCGGGTCGCAAATCGCCGTCGTCACGCCGCGCGGCAAGACGCAGCGGTCGAACTCAAAGGGCGTCACCAGAGAGCTTTCGATATGCAAATGCGTGTCGATGAAGCCGGGCACGATCACCTTGCCAGTCACGTCGATCTCTCGCTTGCCTTCGTAGCGCTCATAAACGCCCGCGATCCGGTCGCCCACGATGGCCACATCGCCGACAATCAACTCGCCGGTCATCAGATCGAAGATCGAGCCATTCTTGAGCACAATGTCGGCGGGGTCCTCGCCCCGCGCCACCGCAATCCGATGTTCCAGATCCGCCATTTCCGCCTCCTTAAACCCGCACCGCCGGCACCCGCTCGACATCCTCGGGCAGACCCAAAGCCGCCCGTTCCGCATCGCGCCGTGGCACCAGCCAGACGACCCGCGCGCCTTTTTCATAATCTTGCATCACAACCTGACGCTGGTCCGACAAAAGCCAGCCCTCGGTCCCATGGCTCTGCCCCACGATCACCCGCTCCGCATCGCGCCGCGCCAGTTCCAGCATCGGGGCAAATTCCGCCTCGGCGCAGACAATGAGATCAGCCTCCTGCAACCGCTGCACCGCGCGCAGCGTCAGCAGATCCGGGTCCGGGCTTCCGACCGGCAAAAGCGCCACGGCGCCACGCCCCGCGTCGCCGGGCGCACCGCCCGCCGCAATCGCCGCCTTGATCCGTTCCGCCGCCTCGCGTTCGGCCCCGCGCGCATACAAATTGCGTGGCGCATCGTGATAGACCCAGCGCCAGAACGCCCGGCGTTTCTCGCGCGGCACGTCCTTGGCCACCGCGTCGCGCAGCCGCCCGCCAAGCGCCACCAACTCGCCCAGACGCGGCTCCAGCATTTCCTCCAGCCGGGTCTTGATCTGGCGCGCCAAAACCGGGGCCGCCCCTTCGGTACCGATCGCCACAACCAAAGGATCGCGATCCACCAGCGACGGCGTGTTCGCTTCGCAAAGATCGGGCCGGTCGACCACATTCACCAGCGCGCCCGCCTCGCGCACGATCTGCGCCATGCGCACATCGCACTCCTCATCCTCGGTACAGACAAAGACCAAGGCCGCATTGGCGAAAACATCCGCAGCCGTTTCTGCGGTGATCTCCTCCGCAAGCTGAACCGCCCGCCCCTCGGCCACCAAAGCCGCCAGTTCCGGCTCCAGCTCAGGGGCCACCAGCACGATCCGCGCTTCGGTCTTGAGCATCAGCCGCGCCTTTTGCGCCGCCGTCTCACCGCCGCCGATGATCACGACATCGCGCCCGGTCATGCGCAGGAACATGGGAAAGAATTTCATAGGGCGCGGCCTCTTGATGGACTTTCACCCAAGGTCCCCCATTGGCCGGGAAATGACAAGCCTGTCTCTTTTGCGCACCGGTCTTAACCTGATTTTTACCCCTGCGCGCCCAAGTCCCCTGCGATCGAGGGCCTAAAGCTCTGGTCAAAAAACCTTTTCTTGACAAATTCGGGCCTAGGGGCACCGTGAACCCCGACAAGTTTCATTTTGCAAAGCGTGACATGCCCTCCTCCAACCCGGCCTCCCCCGCGTCAGACGCTCAAAACGACGACTTTTTGGACCTCTTCATCATCGGCGGCGGCGTCAATGGCTGTGGCATCGCCCGCGACGCGGCGGGCCGGGGCCTCAAGGTCGCTCTGGCCGAAATGGGCGATCTGGCGCAGGCGACCTCTTCGGCATCGTCCAAACTCTTTCACGGCGGTCTGCGCTATCTCGAATACGGAGAAATCCGTCTGGTGCGCGAGGCTTTGGAGGAGCGCGAAGTTCTGCTTCAGGCCATGCCGCATATCGCCTTCCCGATGCGCTTTGTCCTGCCGATCTCGAAAGAGATGCGGTTCGACGCCGACACGCCAATCTCGAAACTGTTGAAATACACCATGCCATGGCTCAAAGGCCAACGCCCCGGCTGGATCATCCGCATCGGGCTTTGGATGTATGACCATCTCGGCAAGCGCAAAATTCTACCCGGCACCACCGGCTATGATCTTGCCGGTCGTCCCGAGGGCGCACCGTTGAAGGACATGTTCAAACACGCGTTCGAATATTCCGACGTCTGGGTCAATGACGCGCGTCTCGTCGTGCTCAATGCCATGGACGCCCGCGATCTCGGCGCGAAAATCATGACCCGCGCCAAGGTCACCTCCGCCCGCCGTGCCGCCGATCATTGGGAGATCGAGGTCGAAGGCCAAGGCAGCTTCCGTACCAAGGCTCTGGTCAATGCGGGCGGGCCTTGGGTCGCCGACATCCTCACCGGCGTGATCGGCGTCAATTCGACCGAACGCGTCCGCCTCGTGCGCGGCTCGCATATCGTCGTCAACCGGCTCTACGCACACGACAAGGCCTATTTCCTGCAAGGCTCCGACGGGCGGATCATCTTTTTCCTGCCCTATCAGCGCGATTTCACCATGATCGGCACCACCGAAGCCCCCCATGAGGCCGACCCTCTGGTGGCCGAAGCGACCTTTGAAGAAAAGTGCTACCTGCTTGATTTCGCCAACCAATACCTCAAAACGCCGCTGACACAGGCCGATGTGGTCCATAGCTTCGCCGGCGTCCGCCCGCTCTACGAGGACGGTGCCTCCACCGCCACGGCGGCCACCCGCGAATATGTCCTGTCGCTCGACAAAAACGGCCCGCCCTTGCTCAATGTCTTCGGCGGCAAGATCACCACCTACCGCAAACTCGCCGAGGCGGCCCTTGCCAAGCTCACACCGTTTTTCGTCATGAAAGACCCTTGGACCAAAGGCGCGCCGCTCCCCGGCGGCTTCACCTATGGCCACGATCTCGAACAAGTGACCTCGCTCACCCTGCAATTTCCCTTCCTGTCGCCCGAGGCTGCCGACCGGCTCGTCCATCTCTATGGCCGCAACGCCGCCGCGATTTTCGACGATGTGGTCGGCCCCACCGACATGGGCCGCGATTTCGGCCATGGTCTCACGGAGGCCGAGCTGCGCTACCTCATCCGCGAAGAATTCGCCCGCACCGTTGAAGATGTGATCTGGCGGCGCACCAAGCTGGGCCTGCGCCTGACGGCTGCCGAGATTGCCGCCATCGACGACTGGATGCGCCAACACGTCCCGCTGCTTGTCGATCTGTAAACAGCCCCCAATCCTCAGCGCGGGAGGCCTCATGACAGACACACTCGTCGCCCTCGATCAGGGCACCACATCGACACGCGCCATCCTCTACCGCGCCGATCTGCCCCCTATTTCTCCGCCACCAAACTCGCGTGGATTCTCGACCAGACCGAAGGCGCGCGTGCGGCGGCGAAAGCGGGCCGGGTAAAATTCGGCACGGTCGACACATGGCTGATCTGGAATCTCACCGAAGGCCGCGTTCATGCGACCGACGCCACCAACGCCTGCCGCACCATGCTCTACAACATCCATGAAGGGCGCTGGGACCGGACCATTTGCGACCGCCTGAACATCCCCCTCGAAATGCTCCCCGAGGTGCGCGACAACTCCGGCGATTTCGGGGAAACCACGCTCTTCGGCGCGCCGCGCTCAAAAGCGTCGGCTACCAAACCCACGACCTGATCGAGGCCATGCACGCCGATTGGACCGCACCCCAAAACACGACCCTGCGCGTCGATGGCGGGCTCGCCGCAAATGATTTTACCATGCAATTCCTCGCGACATCCTGGGCGCACCCGTCGACCGGCCCGCCAATCTGGAAACCACCGCCTTGGGCGCCGCCTATCTCGCGGGTCTCGCAATCGGCCTCTGCCCGGAACCTGAAGCCTTCGCCAAAACCTGGCGCGCGGAGGCCTCTTTCAGCCCCCAAATGGCCGCGGCCACCCGCGTTGCAAAATACAGCGGCTGGACCGACGCCATCCACCGCACACTGACGCGCTAAGGGTTTTCTGATGATCTAAATACTCAAAAAGGCGGGGTTTTCCCCGCCTTTCCCATCAGATGAACCGGCTCACAAGGTTTTCCAACCGCTCCTGCCGCCCCGAGCGCGGCTCCGGGTTGATCGCGTCGGCCAGCACCCGCGCCTCGATCCCCTCGAGATCGCCGTGGTCGAGCATATCCGCATTCTCCGGCATGCCCCAATCGGCATAGCGCGCCGCCCGGTTGGCCTCCAGCCGCCCGTCCTCCAACAGCGCCGCCGCCGCTTTCAGCCCCCGCGCGCAGATATCCATGCCCCCGACATGGGCCAAAATCAAATCCTCAGGGTCCAGAGATTGCCGCCGGATACGCGCATCGAAATTTGTGCCGCCGGTGGTGAATCCCCCCGCTTTCAACACCTCGTAATAGGCCAGTGCCACCTCATGCGGCGCGTTCGGGAACTGGTCGGTGTCCCAGCCGGACTGGTAATCGTTGCGGTTCATGTCGATCGAGCCGAAAATCCCCAAAGAGGCCGCCAGCGCCAGCTCATGCTCAAAGGAATGCCCCGCGAGGATGGCATGCCCCTGCTCAATGTTCATCTTGACCTCACCCTCAAGCCCATAGCGCTTGAGAAACCCGTAAACCGTGGCCACGTCGAAATCATACTGGTGTTTCGAGGGCTCCTGCGGCTTCGGCTCCACCAAAATGGCGCCTTTCCAGCCCCGCTTGTGTTTGTATTCGACCACCATTTCGAGCATCCGCGCCGCCTGATCCGCCTCACGCGTCAGATCGGTGTTGAGAAGCGTCTCATAGCCCTCGCGCCCGCCCCAAAGCACGTAATTCTCGCCGCCCAGCCTGATCGTCGCATCCATGCAACTCTTGATCGTCGCCGCCGCATAGGCAAACACCTCCGGGTCCGGGTTGGTCGCCGATCCGGCCATGAAACGGCGATGGGTAAAGAGGTTCGCCGTGCCCCACAGGAGGCGGGTTTTCGAACCTTCCATCTTTTCGGCGAAATAGTCGGTGATCTCTTCGAGATTGCGTTTGCTTTCGGCGAAATCCGCGCCTTCGGGCCGCACATCCGCGTCGTGAAAGCAAAAGAACGGCGCTTGCAGGATGTCGAACATCTCGAAGGCGACATCGGCCTTCATCTTTGCCTTCGCCATGCCCTCGCCAAACCACGGACGGTCAAAAGTCCGCCCTCCGAACGGATCGCCGCCCTCATAGGCAAAGCTGTGCCAATAGGCGACGGCAAAGCGCAGATGCTCCTCCATCCGCTTGCCCATCACCACCTCATCGGGGTTGTAATGTTTGAAAGCGAACTCGTTGTCGCTGTCCGGGCCTTCATATGTGATCTGCGGGATATTTTTGAAAAACTCTGTCATGTCAGCCCCTTGAGTGCATGTTGTGCGGCCTTGAACCGGGCGAACCCGTCACCATAGGCCTCTGTCAGATCGGCCACCGGCTCGATCGTCGCCTGAATGCGCGGCCTGTGGGCAATCTCCGCCCCCACGCCGGTCGCGGCCATCATCCCCAGACGCGCCGCCCCGAACGCGCCGCCGAAATCCCCCGCCACCGGCAGGTCCACCGGCACGCCCAGAGCCGTGGCGATGGCCTGAAGCCAGTAATGCGATTTCGACCCGCCGCCGACAGCCAGCAGCCGGTCGATCTTTGTGCCCGTGGCGGCCAGCGCCTCGGCGCAGTCCTTGAGCGCGAATGTCACCCCTTCGAGCACCGCGCGCGTGCCCGCCGCCGTGTCGGTCGCATGTTCGAGGCCAACAAACGCTCCCCGGATCGCCGCATCGTTCAGGGGCGTGCGCTCGCCGCCCAGATAGGGCAGAAACTGCGTCTTCCCCGGCGCTTTCAAATGGGCCAGCGGCGCGGTCAGCTCCGCCGCGCCCTGCCCGACAAACCGCCCGTACCAGTTGAGCGCATCCGTCGCGGCCAGGATCACGCCCATCTGGTGCCATGTCTCCGGCAGCGCATGGCAAAACGTATGCACCGCCGTCGCCGCCGCGGGGCGATAGCCGTCATTCGCCGCAAACAACACGCCTGAAGTGCCCAGGGACACAAAGGCCTGCCCCGCCTTGACGACCCCCGCGCCGATGGCCGAGGCCGCATTGTCACCGCCGCCCCCCGCAATCACGCAGGCCGCCGACATGCCCCATTTCACCGCCAATTCCGGTCGCAACTGGCCGGACACCTCCGAGCCTTCGACCAAACGCGGCATGAAAGAGCGGTCCATGTCGGTCGCCGCCAAAAGATCGTCCGACCAGTCCCGCGCGCCGGTGTCGAACCACGCCGTCCCCGCGCTGTCGGACATCTCGCCCACGAACTCACCCGTCAGGTACAGCCGCAGGTAATCTTTCGGCAAAAGCACCTTGCGGACCCGCGCAAAAAGCGCCGGTTCATGGGCCTTCACCCAAGCCAGTTTCGGCGCGGTAAAGCCCGGAAAGACGATATTGCCGGTGATGGCGCGAAACTGCGGGTCGGCATCGAGCGCGGCGGCCTCGACAGAGGACCGTGTGTCGTTCCACAGGATGCAAGGCCGGAGCACCTCGTCTGCGGGTCCCAAAAGCGTCGCGCCATGCATCTGCCCCGAAAGCCCGATGCCCCAAACCCCCGAGAGGTCCGCCTTCTCCTTCAGCGCCGCCATCACCGCGTCGCAGGCCGAAATCCAGCGCGCCGGGTCCTGTTCCGACCAGCCGTCCTCCGGGCGCTCGTTGGTCAGCGCCGCGCTGGCCTCGGCGACGACGTTCTGCGCCTCGTCGATCAGCATGGCTTTGAGACCGGAGGTCCCGAGATCAAGTCCGATATACATATGCAATCCGTTTCAATAGGCCTGAGGCGGCTTTTTCCCCATGATGATCATGCCGAGAATGTCCTCGTCCGTGACCTCATTCACATTGACCGTGCCGACCTTCTGGCCGTTCTTCATCACCATCGCCCGGTCGCAGAGCCGCATGACGTTGTGGATGTCGTGCTCGATGAGGAAAATCCCCAGCCCCTGCGCCTTCAGCTCTTCGATCAGTTCGGCCACCATCTGGGTCTCATGCGGGCCAAGTGCTGCGGTCGGTTCATCCATGATCAGGATCTTGGCGTTGAAATAGACCGCGCGGGCGATGGCCACCGATTGCCTTTGACCGCCCGAAAGTGCCGAAACCGGCACTTTGAACTTCTGGAAATTCGGGTTGAGCCGCCCCATGATCTTGCGGGTTTCCGCCTCCATCGCAGGCTCATCGACAAAGCCCAGAGGCGTCACCAGCTCGCGCCCGAGAAACAGGTTTGAGGCCGCATCAAGATTGTCCGCCAAGGCGAGCGTCTGATAGATCGTCTCGACATTGTATTTGCGCGCATCGCGGGTGTTGCGAATCTCGGCGCGCTCGCCGTTGATCAAAATCTCGCCCGCATCCTTCTGATAGGCGCCCGAGAGGCATTTGATCAGGGTCGATTTTCCCGCACCATTGTGGCCCAGAAGGCCGACGACCTCGCCCGGATAGAGATCGATCGAGACGTGATCCACCGCCTTGACGCCGCCGAAGGCGATGGAAATGTCCTTGAGCTCGACCAAGGGCGTGCCGGTGTTCGGATTGCTGCTCATGATCGTCTCTCCTTACACTTTGAGGCCGAGTTTCTTGCGGTACTGGATGTCGATCCAGACCGCGAACACGAGGACCGAGCCGACAACGATGTTCTGAAGCGGCGCGTCCACACCGACCATCGCCATGCCCGATTGCAGCGATTGCATAATGAGCGCGCCCAGAATGGCCCCGTGAATGGTGCCGATCCCGCCGGACAAAGCCGTGCCGCCGATCACCGCCGCCGCAATCACGCGCAGCTCGTCCAGAGTGCCGATGTCATTGGCATGGGACGCCAGACGGGCGGAGGCGATCACCGCGGAGAGGCCGCAAAGAAACCCCATCAGCGCGAAAATCTTGACCGTCAGGAGTTTGGTGTTGATCCCCGAAAGCTCCGCCGCATCCGGGTTGCCCCCCGTTGCGAAGATATATTTGCCGAGCCGCGTCTTCTTGGCGAGCAGGGTCATGGCAATCGCCACCACGATCAGCACAATGACCGACACCGGCAGCCCGTAGGCCTCTGTATAGCCATCGGGCAGCACCTCGCCGCGCGCCTCGAACATCCGCCGCAGCTTGCCGGTCGGGATGTCATAGGCATTGAGCGTGGCGATATAGCCGAGGATCACCGCAACAGAAATGCCCCCGAGCGTCAGCTCCGCCCAGAGCGGTTTCGTCGGAAACCCGTGCGTCTTGCGCGCCTGACGGGCATTCCAGATCGCATAGAGTGCAAAAGCAGAGGCCAAAAGCCCCACGCCCCACGACAGCGCGACACCCAGCGTGCCCTCCGCACCGCCCAGCACGAGATAGGTCTTGTCCAGGGGCGCAATCGTCTGGCCGTCCGTGAGATACCAGCCGACATAGCGCCAGATCAGCAGCCCGCCCAAGGTGACGATAAAGGCCGGGATGCCCTGATAGCCGATCAGCCAGCCGTTGAACGCCCCGATCAGGGTGCCGATGGCCAGACAGGTCAGGATCGCCAGCGGCGCAATCATCGGGTTGCCATAGTCGAGCCCGATCACCTGCGGCAGCCAACGCGCCTGCATCATCGCCCCCATCGCCGAGGCAATCGCCAGAACCGCGCCGACCGACAGGTCGATGTGGCGGGTGACGATGACGAACACCATCCCCGTCGCCATGATCGCTACGGACACCGTCTGAACCGTCAGGTTGAACACATTGCGCGGCGTGATGAACCGCCCGTCGGTGAAGAAATTGAACGCCAGCGCGATGGCGACAAACGCCCCCACCATACCCAGAAGCCGCACATCGAGCTCCAGTTGCCCAAACAGGCTCTTGCGCATCGCCGGAAGCCCGGAGCCGGACGCACTGTCCGTACCGGTATCTACGGCGGGCTTTGCATGTTGATCTGTCATAGCCATGATCCGCCCCTCCCCAAGGCGTCTGTCGCGCTTTCGCGGCGCCTGCGCGGGGCGCATACCCGCGCAGGTTCATGCTCGTCGTTGAGATCGGATCAGTTACAGGGCGACGGACCGTCGCTCACGCCCTGACACAGCGCATCCTTGGTGATCCAACCGGCATCCACCACCACGTCGAGATTGTCCTTGGTGATCGGGATCGGCGCGAGGAACATCGCCTTCATATCCTTGCCGCCCGGCGTCGTGAAATCGACCGTCCCCGGCACATCCGCGGCCATCATGCCACCGGCCAGTTCCACCGCGATCTCGGCGGCATTCTTGCCAAGTTCGCGACTGTCCTTCCACACCGACACCGTCTGAGTGCCAAGCGCGATGCGGTTCAGCGCCGCGTGATCGCCGTCCTGACCGGAGACCGGAATCCCCGCCATACCCTGCGCCAAGAGCGCGGCCACAGCGCCGCCCGCCGTGCCGTCGTTCGAGGCCACGACCGCGTCCACCTTGTTGTCATTGGCGGTCAGGATCGATTCCATGTTGCGCTGCGCATTGGCCGGGAGCCAGGCATCGGTATAGGCCTCGCCCACAATCGTGATGTCGCCCGCGTCAATCGCCGCCTGCAACACCTCCTGCTGACCGCCACGCAGGAAATCCGCGTTCGGATCGGTCGGCGAACCCTTGATCATCACGTAATTGCCCTTGGGCTGGGCCTCATAGACCGCCTTTGCCTGCAACCGCCCGACCTCGATATTGTCGAAGGTCAGGTAATAGGCGCGCGGGTCCTCGATCAGCCGGTCATAGGCGATCACCGGGATCTCCTCGTCGGCGGCCATCTGCACCGCCGGAATGACGGCCTGCGTGTCCTGCGCCAGAACGATCAACGCATCGACGCCCTGCGCAATCAGGCTTTCAATGTCGGAAAGCTGCTTGGCCGAGGACGATTGCGCGTCCGCCGAGACATAGGTCGCGCCCGCCGCCTCAAGAGCCGCCTTGATCGCGCCCTCATCCGTCTTCCAGCGCTCTTCCTGAAAGTTGGACCAGCTCACGCCCACCGTCAGCCCTTCGGCCATGGCGGACGTCGTGGCAGACGCCGTGAAACCGGCCGCCACAATCGTGGCCGCCATCAACATGGATTTACGCATGAATTTCCTCCCAAAGATTCACACCGTCGCCGCCCTCCTCCTCAAGAGACCAAACGACAGCCCGACTCGCAGCCGGATGTCAAAAGCATGCCATATTTAATTCACCTGTCAAAAAAATAATCTCGCCTTTGCCGAAAAATTAGGTGTAAATGAATCATCAAACAGATGAAAACCGTGAAATTTCGTGCTGCAGAGCGGCATTTAATTAGACAGGTAAACTATAATGCCCGACACTGGACTGCCAGATACGCCCGCCGCGCCCGATCCCACGACCACGGACCTCGCCTCGGACACCTCCCCGGAGCATCGGGCACAAGGCACCGGCTGCGGACCGCTGTTTCCAACGCCGGACAGCAGCGCCAAATCGACACGTCAACAGCTTTTCGAAGCGGTACGCGCCGCAGGCGCCATCTCGCGGGTCGACCTGTCGCGCCAGACCGGTTTTTCCCCCGCCACCGTGACTCAGACCGCCGCCGATCTCATCGCCACGGGGCTGATCGAGGAAACCGACCTGCCACGCCGCGAGGGCGATGGCGGGCGCGGTCGCCCGCCCGTCGGCCTCAAGATCCGGCCCTGCGCCGGGATGGTCGTCGGGGTCAAAATCTCCGACCGTTCGAACTCCGCCGTGGTGCTCGATCTCGCCGGTCAGCTTCTCGGCTCCGCCACCCTGCCCGCGCCGCCCACCGCGCGCAGCACCGAAGAGATCCTGACCGAAGCAGAAGTGCTCGTACAGGCCGCCCTGCAAGACGCCGGACGCATCGGCGCCCGCCCCGACGCCATCGCCCTCGGCCTGCCCGGCATGGTCGATTTCGATCTCGGTCGGGTGCTCTGGTGCCCCTTCATGGAAGAATCCGACATTCCGCTCCGCGATCTGTTGACCGCCCGCCTCGGCGCGCCGGTGCGGATCGACAATGACGCCAACCTTCTGGCCCTCGCGGAGTTGTGGTTCGGCGAGGGGCGTGGGCTCGACAACTTCGCCGTAGTCTCCATCGAGCATGGCGTCGGCATGGGCCTTGTGATCAACCATCGCCTGCATCGCGGCGGCATGGGCCATGGCATGGAGATCGGCCATACCAAGGTGCAACTCGACGGCGCGCTCTGCCGCTGCGGTCAGCGCGGCTGCCTTGAGGCCTATGTCGCCGATTACGCCTTGGTGCGCGAGGCGCACACCGCGCTCAACCTCGGCCATCAAAGCACCTGCGCCGACGTGATGCTGGAAACCCTCTACCGACAGGCCAAGGAGGGCAACGCCTTGGCCCGGACGATCTTTTCCCGCGCGGGGCGCTATCTTGCCGTCGGGCTCGCCAATGTGGTGACTCTGTTCGATCCGGCCCTGATCCTTCTCTCCGGCGACCGTTTGCGCTACGATTTTCTCTATGCCGAAGAGGTGCTGAGCGAGACCCGCGCGCTCACCCATCGCCCCGGCCGACCGCCCACGCCCGTGGAGATCCACGCCTGGGGCGATCTGATCTGGGCGCGGGGCGCGGGGGCGCTGGCGCTCGAATTTGCCACGGAGACACTGGTCGGATGACCCGCGCATTTGTGCTCGCCGCCTCCCTCGCCCTGCCCCTCGCCGGTCAGGCCCAGACCATCCCGCAATTCCAAGACCGCTCCGACGCGCTTCCGGCGCAGATCTACGCCGGGGGCTGGGAGCATTACGTCGGCGGCGGGCTGGCGGTTTTCGATTGCAACGGTGATGGCCTGCCGGAGATTTTCGCAGCGGGCGGTGCGATCCCGGCGCGGCTGATGCTCAACCGCTCCAGTCAGGGCGGCGCGCTTCGGTTCGATCCCGGTCCCCTGCCGCTGATCCCCGGCGTCACCGGGGCCTACCCGCTCGACATCGACAGCGACGGCACGCTCGATCTCGCCGTGCTGCGCGTGGGCGAAAATCTCTTGCTCAAAGGCATGGGCGACTGCCGCTTCGAGGTGGCAAACGACGCTTGGGGCTTTGACGGCGGAGACCGCTGGACCACCGCTTTCGCGGCCGGTTGGGAGGGAGACAATGACCGCCCGACACTGTTCTTCGGCAATTACGTCAACCGCGACGACCCGAACGGCCCGTTCGAGGCCTGCGATGTGAATGAATTGCACCGACCTGCGGAACAAGGTTGGACCAAAACCACGCTCAGCCCCGGATTTTGCACCCTCTCCGCGCTGATCTCCAAAGGCGCGCGCGGCGTCCAGAGCCTGCGGCTCTCGAACGACCGGCATTACTACGTCAAAGGCGGCTACGAGCAGGTCTATGACCTTCAGAACAATCGCTTTCTCGATGAGAGCGACGGTTGGGAGCGGGTCTCGCTCTGGGGCATGGGCATTGCCGAGCGCGACATCAACGGCGACGCGGTGCCGGACGTTATGTTGACCTCGATGGGCGATCAGCTTTTGCAATTCGGCCATCCGGACGGCGCATATGAGGCCGCGCCTTTCGAGATCGGCACCTATGCGCACCGGCCTCATCTGGGCGATGACGGGCGCGCCTCCACCGGCTGGGCAGCGGATTGGGGCGATGTGGACAATGACGGGCGCGTCGATCTGTTCATCGCCAAGGGCAATGTCGAGCAGATGCCCAACAATGCCGCGCGTGACCCGAACAACCTTTTGCAGCAAAAGCCCGACGGCACCTTTCGCGAGGTCTCGATCGCGGCGGGTGTGGCCTCTTTCGCCAAATCGCGCGGCGCGCATCTTGTCGATCTCAACGGCGACGGGCGGCTCGATCTGGTGGTGGTCAACCGCAACAGCCCGATGGAGCTTTATGAAAACGTCACCCCTTCTGGAAACTGGCTCGACGTCAGTCTAACGCAGCCGGGCATCAACCCGCGCGGCGTCGGCGCGGTGGTCGAGATCGCGACCGACACGGCCACACAGATGCAGGAGATCACCGTCGGCGGCTCGCATGGCTCCGGCAAAGCGGTGCCGCTGCATTTCGGTCTTGGCACGGCGGAGGAGGCACGGGTTCGGGTGACATGGCCGGATGGCACTCAGACGGGCTGGGTCGGGATCGACCGGCTCAATCGCTGGGTGCAACTGGCGCGCTGAACCTAAGGCGTTTTTCGTTTAATCTGAATCAGATTGAGCGAAAAGCGTTACCACACTGCATTGATGTTGCTGCGTTTCTCAAAAATTGAGTGCCTCAAGTTTTTTGAGAAACGCTTTATTTTTCGAAAGACAGCCCCGAGGGCACCCGCTCCGGAATGCCCAAGCGTTTCGGATCGTCCTCAAGCGCCGCCAAAAACGCCATCAGCGCGTCGATCCCGGCCTCCGGCAGCGTCCGATCCTCGACCTCGATGGCCGAGAGGATCGCCGCCACATCCGCCTCGGTCTCCATGACTTCCCAGTCCTCCACCGGCAAATCCGGCAGGATCGCCTGCGCCCGATCATAGTGCAAAAGACTGTCGGCAGGCGCGAGATGGGCCACGATGAAACTCCGCAAATCGCGATAGGCCCCGGCATGGCCATAGGGCGCGGTCAGCGTCACGTTGCGCAGGGACGGCGTGCGGAAGGCATAGAGATCTTCGGCCTTGCCCGTCACCCGAAACCGGCCCTCGTCGCGGCTACCGCGTTCGAAATCGAGCGTCTTGCCGGGGCCGAATTGCGGCTGGCCCATGGCATGAAAATCGTGATCGGTCTGGAACGGCCCGGCATGGCAGGCGGCGCATCCCGCCTCACCATAAAACAGCGCCATGCCCTCTGCGGCCTGATCCGAAAGCGCGGCCTCACCGCGCAAAAACCGGTCAAACGCGCTGTCATCGGCGCGAAATTCGAAGGCCATGAACCCGGCGATGGCATTGGAAATATCGGCAAAGCCAATCTCCCGCCCCGCCGCGATCTCCGGGTACACCGCCTCGAACCGCGCCTGATACTCCGGAATGCCCGCAACCTTGGCGGCGATCATGTCCCATGCGCCACCCTCGCCGGAAAACCGCCCCATGCGGATCGCTTTCGACAGGGGGTTCTCGCTGACATTGCCGCCCATTTCATCGGGCGAGAGCACCGGAAACGCCGCCTGCGTCGCCAGAATACCGGAGACTTCCGCGAAAAACCCGTCCTCGATCGGCACGCGCAGCGCCCCATTCACCCGCTCGACCCGCCCGTCGTGAAACATATGGGTGAACGCACGCGCGCCGAGATTGTAAAGCGCGGGCGCGTTCCGCGGCACCCGGTCCTCCGGCACATTCGCCGGGTCCGCAACCCGATCCGGCCCCAATCCGATGCCGCCCTCGCCCATGCCCAAAGACAGCCCGTCGGAGGTGCCAAGCCGGGGATGATGACAGGTCGAGCAGGAGATATTGTCATTGCCCGAGAGGATCGGATCGTAGAACAGAAGCTGGCCCAATGCGGCCTCAGCCTCGCTCACCGGCAGGTAATCGGCATCCGTCACAGGCGCAGGCAGGTCAAACGCCCCGGCATGACCGCCGAGCAGCATGAGACACAGCGTCAGATCAACCCGCATATTCGACATAGGCAAAGGCCTTGCCGTCGGGCGACCAGGACGGCACGTTCATCGTCCCCTGACCGCCGGTCAGTTGCACGAGGCTTTCCACCGCCCGGTCCTTGCCAGTCCAGAGTTTGAGCTCAACCTGAAACCCCGAAGGATGCCCGATCGTGCCCTCGGGATAGGCCAGATAGACCACCTGCCCGTCCGGCCCCGGATGCGGGAACCAGTTGACCATCGCGTCCTCCGTCATGCGCTCAAGCCCCGATCCATCCGCCCGCACCCGCCAAAGCTCGCTCTCGCCCAGACGGTCCGAGTTGAACCAGATCCATTCGCCACAGGGCGAGAAATCCGGCCCGTCATAGCGATGCGCCCCCTCAATGATACAGGTCTCGCCCGAGCCATCCGCCTTCGCCGTGTAAATCCCGAACAACCCCTCGCGCACCGCCGTATAACAGATCATCCGCCCGTCCGGCGAAATGCCATGGAACCACGACGGTTGCTTGGCCGTCACCTCGACGGGATCGGCCTCATCGACACCAAGCGCCATGCGCCAGATCCGCGCCGCGCCGCCATAGGAATGATCGGTAAAATAGAGCGTATCGCCATCGGGCGACAGGCCGTGATCGTTGTTGACGTTAACGCAAAGCCCGGTGTCGATCTCCAGAAGCTCCGGGTCGTCCAGCTCGACCCAAAACAGGCTGCCATCGCCATTGACGATGAGCGCCGAGCCATCCGGCACCCAGTTCGGCGCGGCGATCTCCAACCCGGTCTCCAGAACAGGCATGGCCTGCCCCTCCTCAAGATCGTAGATCATCAGACGCGAGACCCAACCCGACATGGCACCCTCCCGATACATGGTTCCCCAAGGCTACACCGAGGCGCGTGCGCCGACAATGGCTTGTATCACAGGCGGTTACGCCTTTTCACCGCGCCCTTCGGAGGAGGTCGCCCAGAGGTTGATCTTTTCCTCATCGGCATGGGCGTCGATCAGGGCCAGTTCCTCCGCCGTAAAGCTCAGATTGTCGAGCGCACCGACGCAATCGACCACCTGCGAGGGCTTCGACGCACCAATGAGCGCCGAGGTGATCCCGCCCTCGCGCAACACCCAAGCGAGCGCCATCTGCGCCAGCGTCTGGCCCCGCGCGGCGGCGATCTCGTTGAGCGCATTGAGACTCGCAATCGCATGATCCGACAGCATTTTCGGATCGAGCGATTTGTGCTGCGTGGCCCGCGAGCCTTCGGGAATGCCCCCAAGATATTTACCCGTCAGCATGCCCTGCGCCAGCGGCGTAAAGGCGATGGAGCCGACGCCCAGCTCTTTCAAAGTGTCCTTCAACCCGTCGCGCTCGACCCAGCGGTTGAGCATATTGTACGACGGCTGATGGATCACACAGGGCGTGCCGAGATCGTTCAGGATCGCCACCGCCTGCCGCGTCCGCTCGGCGTTATAGGAGGAAATCCCCACATAAAGCGCCTTGCCCTGCCGCACGATCGCATCGAGCGCACCCATGGTTTCCTCCAAAGGCGTCTCCGGATCGAAACGGTGGGAATAGAAGATGTCGACATACTCGACCCCCATGCGTTTCAGCGATTGATCGCAGGAGGCCATCAGATATTTGCGCGATCCCCATTCGCCGTAAGGCCCCGGCCACATCTCATATCCCGCCTTTGACGAGATGATCATTTCATCCCGGTAGCCTTTGAAATCGTTTCGTAAAATCTCGCCAAACGCCTCCTCGGCGCTGCCCGTCGGCGGGCCGTAATTGTTCGCCAGATCGAAATGCGTGATCCCCAGATCGAAGGCCGTGTGCAGGATCTCGCGCTTTAGCTGATGCGGCGTGTCATGGCCGAAATTGTGCCACAACCCCAAGGAAATCGCCGGAAGTTTCAACCCGGATCGCCCGCAGCGATTGTAGATCATCTTCTCATACCGCGTCTCTGCCGGAACATATCCCATCACCGTCTCCCTTATAGCCATCTCTCGTAATCGCTCACCAAAAGGTGCAGCGGGGCGGCGTCTTCGTCCAGTTGCGAAAACCGCCCAATGGGGTCGCGAAAGATGTTGTCCGTGCGGTCGTCGTTCACATTCGACACCTCCCCGATCAGCACCTTGCCGCCCTCGCCCCAGAACGCATGCCAGTGCCACGGCTCCAGCGTCACGCTCTCGCCGGGCGCCAGCGCCAGATGTTCGCCGGGCTTCAAGCGCCGCACCTGACCGTCGGTCAGCACCTCAACCGGCGCGGTTTCATCGAAGCCGCCGTCGTCAGACCGGGTCCAAAGCTCCAACACCAGCGTCCCGCCACCGCGGTTGATGATGTCCTCAGTCTTCTTGATGTGGTGATGCATCGGGCTGATCTGGTTCTCCTCCGAAATCAGCAATTTCTCCGCATAGAGCGGCCCCATGCCGCGCGCCACATTCGCCGCATTACCGTTCCTGAGCGTGAACAGAAACAGCCCGAGATGTTCGAAATCCCCCTGACCGTAATCCGTGATGTCCCAGCCCATCATGTGATCCCGGATCACCGCACCACCGCCCGCCACATGCGCCTGCAACGCCTCCGGCGTCAGATAGGCAAAGGGCGGCAGGACAAAGCCGAAAGACTTCATAAACGCATCCGCCTCGCGGATGATCTCATTGACGGTCGAGCGTTTCACAGCGTGCCTCCCATGGTTGCGGAATACAGGTCTCTCAAGATGAAATTCACAGGTTTTCCAATCTCTTCCGGCACAAATCTGATCCTGACTGGCATCCCCGGCAACAGGGTCACCGCATTGGCCGAAAACCGCCCCGGCCCATCGGCCTCAAGCGCCACGAAGGGCGCGAGCGCTTTCGCCTCCAACGCAATCTCAACTTCGCCTTCCGTCTCTTTGATATTCATCGAAATTCTTGGGTCGCAAAGGTCATATTCCTTCCATGCCTTCGGAGCATAGAAATCCCCTCCGGCGCCGCCTTCATACTGCCATGTAAAGACGTAAATCTCATCGTCCTTCAGCGTCCCGGTCGGCAGATCGAACAGCTCCAGCGCCTTTGACGGCCAGGCCGACACCTCGACCTCCGCCAAGGGCCGCGCCCGGCCCGCCAGATCGACGGCGGCCACCTGCACCGTCACATCGACATTTTCTCCGAAGTCATTGACAATGAAGAAAACATCCTTTTCACCCTCAGGCACCGCCAGCACCGAAATTGGCGCATAAAACCGCGCTGCCATATGATGTGACAGCTTCCATCCGCCACCATAATCGAGCGTCGACCAACTCGCACAGGGCCATGTGTCGTTGAGCTGCCAATAAAGCGTGCCCCAACACGATCCCTTCTGCGCCCGCCACGCCGAAATCGCCGTCTTGAGCGCCAACCCCTGCTGCACCTGACTCAGGTAGATCACATCCTCCATGCGCTGCGGCAGGCGAAACTCCCGCATCATCGTGGCCACGATCCGCGCGTTGCCGCCCACGTTTTTCTGATGGCTTTCCATCGCGGGCGAGGACGGGTTCAGATCGCCGATCCACTCCGCCGCCACCCCCTGTGACGGAAAGGACTGAAACCCGAATTCCGACACAAACCGCGGACGCACATCCCGATACGCCGCAAACGGCTTGTTCTCATGCCAGACGTCCCAGACATGCATGTCGCCGGAGCCGCCGCCATGCCAGTCATTATGCCAGCCATCGCCAAAATCAAGCCGCCCGCGCGACGGCGAGGACGGCCACCAATTCGCCTCCGGATCGACCTCTTTCAACGCTGTCTCAATCGTCCGGTTCAGCCGATCATAGGCCACCAGATGCCGGTCCCGTTCCGCCCCGCCGCCGGTCAACTCATCGAGCATACCGATGATCTCATTGTCGCCACACCACAGCGCCAGACAGGCGTGATGCGACAGGCGCTCCACCTGCTCGCGCACCTCCGCCGCCACATTGTCGAGAAACGCCGCATCCGCCGGGTAGAGATTGCAGGCGAACATAAAGTCCTGCCACACCATCAGCCCAAGCTCATCGCAGAGGTCATAGAACCAATCCGGCTCATAACGCCCGCCGCCCCAGACCCGGATCATGTTCATATGCGCATCCACCGCCGATTGCAGCAAATCGCGCACCTTCGCACGCTCAATCCGCCCCGACAGCGCCTCGGCGGGCACCCAGTTCGCCCCCTTGGCAAACACATCGCGCCCGTTGACCCGAAACTTGAACCCAAGCCCCCGATCGTCGCGCAAGCACACATGTTCGATCCGCCGGAGACCGATCCGCCGCGTCGCCACAGCCGCCCCGCAAATCACCTCCAGATCGTACAACCTCTGCGCGCCTTGCCCCGCAGGCCACCAGAACTCCGGCACCTCGACGAAAAACTTCGCCTCCGCCACGCCATTCTCAACGACCGCCTCGCGCACCCGATCTGCAAAGCGCATCTCAACGGATGCCCCGTCCCCATGCGCCACATGCGCCCGCACCATCACCGACACGCTTTCGCTCTCGATGTCATGATGCGCCTGCATCACCTCGATGCGCTCAAACCGGGTTTCCTTTGCTGGACAAATACTCACAGCCCCCGCCCCGAACGGCGCCAGAGCCGGGTTCCAGTCCCAGCCGAAATCGCATTGCTGTTTGCGCAGCATGTTGATGTCGGGGATCGGGCAATTGCCCTTGTGATAGGGCACCTCGACCGGCTGTTCCGCCTGCCGCCGCGCCGCCTCCCGCACCACGGAGAGAAAGCGCAATTCGATCTCGTTCTCCCCTTCCCGCGCAACCTCCGACAAGTCCGCACGCCATGTCCGAAACGCATTGTCCGCCGTCAGCACAAGCTGCCCGTTCACCCGCAGCTCGACCACCCCGTCGAGCCCGTCGAGCACCAGCTCCACCGCTGGGTCCTCAAGCCTCACCTTGCGCGACAGAACCCAGTCCCGCTCGGCAATCCAGCGCAGATCTTCGGCATTGCGACCGGCATAAGGCTCCGGGATCAATCCTGCCGCCGCCAGAGACGACACCGCATCGAAGGGCAGCGACACCTCGATCTCATGCCCCTGACCATCCGACAGCCGCCATCCCGTCGCCAAATTTCGTTCCGATCTCTGCGACATGCGCGTGGCTCCCTGAAGTTTTCTGTCGCGCTCCTTCTGCCGCATCCCGTCTGGGCGCACAAAGCGGCAGAAGGTCCCTGTTGGCGCTATCAGACCCAGTTTTGACCCGGCAGTCAAACATCTTTCAAAGCGTTTTGAACCCTTCGCATCCCACGTTTTGCGGTTGACCGCCCAAGTGCAGCCGGTAAACCCGTCTCAGCAATGAGGGCAGTTCTCATGTATGACATCCTGTCGAAACGGGTCGGCCAACTGGCGCGGCTGACGGCCTATCTGGGCGGTTTCGGATTGTTCGCGGTGATCGCAGTCACCTGTGTCTCGGTCGCGGGCCGCGCGCTCGGGGGGATCGGGCTCGGACCACTGCCCGGCGACATCGAACTCGTGGAGCTTGGCATCGGCTTCGCCGTTTTCACCGCCCTGCCTTACGCGCAATATGCCCGCGCCCATGCCCGGGTCGATCTGATCCGACCGGCGCTCGGCCCATTGCCCAACCGCCTCCTCGATCTCGCAGGCGATCTGCTCATGCTCGGCTTCACCGCCGGGCTCACCTGGCGGCTCTGGCTCGGCACGCTCGACAAGGCGACTTACGGCGAGACCTCGTTCATCCTGCAAATCCCGATGGTCTGGGGCTACCGCGCCGCCATGGCCGCCATGGTCGTCGCCGTCATCGTCGCCGGGTTCTGCGTGATCCGCTCCGCCCGCACGCTTCTCATCCGGGAGGCCCGCGCATGAGCCGTATCGAGATCGGCCTCTGGTCCTTCCCCGTCCTACTCCTGCTCATCTTCCTGCGCATTCCGATCGGGGTCGCCATGGCCGTCGTGGGCTTTGGCGGGGCCTATCTTTTGAACGGCAACTCCCTGATGATGCTGAGTCAGCTCAAGCATCTGACCTATGGCGAGTTCTCCTCCTATTCCTTCTCAATCATCCCGCTCTTTCTGCTGATGGGCCATTTCGCCACTCTGGGCGGCATGTCGGCGGGGCTGTTCAAGGCCGCCGAGACCTGGCTCGGCCATCGCAAGGGCGGGGTCGCCATGGCCGCCGTGGGAGCCTGCGCGGGCTTTGGCGCGATCTGCGGGTCCTCGCTCGCGACCGCCGCCACCATGGGCAAGACCGCCCTGCCGGAACTGAAACGCTACGGCTATTCCGGCCGCCTCGCCACCGCCTCTCTGGCGGCGGGCGGCACGCTTGGCATCCTGATCCCGCCCTCTCTCATCCTCGTGGTCTATGCCATGCTGGCCGAGGAAAACATCGCCAAGCTCTTTCTCGCCGCCTTCCTCCCCGGCCTTCTTGCCGCCATCGGTTACATGATCTGCATCTCGATCTATGTCCGCATCCGGCCCGATTGCTGCACCTCTCGCGCCCCTGCCACATGGTCCGAACGCCTCACCGCGCTCGCCAAGGTCTGGCCCGTCCTCGTGATTTTCGGCGCGGTTGTGGGCGGCATCTATCTGGGCATCTTCACCCCGACCGAAGGCGCCGCCGTCGGCGCGGCGGGCACCGGGCTTGTGGCCTTGTTCTCCGGCGCGCTCACATGGCGCGGCATCGGCGAAGCCATCCTCGAAACCGCCGCCTCCTCCGGCATGATCTACCTGATCCTTCTGGGCGCGAAAATGTTCAACAATTTCCTCGCCCTCTCCGGCCTCCCCATGGCCGCCGCCGGATGGGCCGAGGGGCTGACCCTCTCGCCATGGCTGATCCTCACCGCCGTGCTCCTGATGTATCTCGCCTTCGGCTGCGTCATGGACAGCCTCTCGATGATCTTCCTCACCATCCCGATCCTCTACCCCATCATGTCCGGGCTGGACTTCGGCCTGCCGCCGGGGGAGTTCGGCCTCTGGTTCGGCGTCATCGTCCTGATCGTCGTCGAGGTCGGGCTGATCACGCCGCCTGTCGGCATGAACCTCTTCATCATCAACGCCTTGGACCCCGAGGTGCCGATCTCCGAGACCTTCAAGGGCACCTTGCCCTTCGTCCTCACCGACCTGATCCGCGTGGCGATCCTCGTCGCCTTCCCGATCCTGACCCTCGGCCTCGTGCGGCTGGTGTACTGATGCTGCCACCCATTCACCTCTGGGGCCTCTCCGCCCCTCTGGAACCCTTGGGCGGCGGGCATCGCAATGCCGTGTTCCGCACTTCCGAGCTGGCGCAAGATCTGGTCTTCAAATCCACCCGCCGCACGGAGGCGCAACTGCGCTGGCTCACACCGGTTCACGCCGCCGCCGAGACTGCGGGCTTTGTCACGCCCCGGCTGATCCCCGACCGGACCGGACGGCTCAACGCCGACGGCTGGACCTGCGAACCCTTTATCGAGGGCCGCCCGTTTCAGCCCGACGACCTGCCGCAAATCGCCGAGCGCATCGACGCGTTCCACGCCGCCACGGCAAACCTCCCGCAACGCCCTGAATTTTGTTCGTCATGCGAACTCCTTACAGAAACCACCGGCGGCGACGTCGATCTCACCGCCCTGCCCGCCGATCTCATGGCGCTCTGCCGCACCGCGTGGCAAGCACTCGGCACCGAAACCGGCACCATCCATGGCGATCTCACGGCTGGCAACCTGATCCACACAGCCCAAGGCCCGGCGTTGATCGACTGGGACGCGGCCCGCGTCGATCACCGCGCCTATGACCGGCTCCGCACCCGGCCCGAGACCGCCACGGCCGCCGAGAAAACCGCCGCCCTGGCATGGGAAGTCGCCGCAAGCTGGCAGATCGAACCCGAGCACGCCCAGCTCGTCGCCCGCATCCTCAAAACCCGCCTCTAAAGCCGCTCCAGCCAACCCTGCAAAAGCCCGTCGAGGGCGGAAAACTCCTCCGCACTGAGCAGATCCGTCAGCCGTTTCTGCGTCGCAACATGGTCCGCCACCGCGCGCTCGATCACCTCAAACCCCGCCTCGGTCAGCGCCACAATCGCCTTGCGCGCATCTCCTTCGTCCGCCCGGCGCGCGACAAGATTCTGCGCCTCAAGCCGGTTGATCCGATTGGTCACCGAGCCCGATGTGATCATCATCCGCGCCATCAACTGCCCCGCACTCAGCGCATAGGGCGACCCCGCCCGGCGCAGCGTCGCGAGCAAATCGAAGCTCGCCTGATTGAGCCCGTGGCGCGCGAAAGTGGCCTCCATCTCCGCGCCAAGCAACCGCGTCAGTCGCGCCATGCGCCCCAAAAGCGCCATCGGCCCGGTGTCGAGATCGGGCCGTTCCCGCGCCCATTGTGCGCGAATATCGTCGAGTGTGAGTGTCGTATCTTCCATCCGGTCACGGTTTCAGAAATTTATCTTGACGTCAAGATTTCACGACTTATCTTGACGTCAAGATAAAATGAAAGACCCGACATGCCCCACCCCGCACATCCCCGCGACATTGCCCTGACCGCCCTTGCGCCCACGATCTGGGGCGCGACCTATCTCGTCACCACCACGCTCTTGCCCCAGGGCATTCCGGTCACCGTCGCGCTCTTGCGCGCCCTGCCAGCGGGGCTTTTGCTGCTCCTGATCCTGCGCAAGCTGCCGACTTGGGACTGGGTGCCGCGACTGCTGGTCTTGGGCGGGCTCAATTTCACCCTGTTCTTCATCTGCCTGTTCATCGCCGCCTACCGCCTGCCCGGCGGGGTGGCCGCCACTCTGGGCGCGACCCAGCCGCTGATCGTTCTCATCCTCGCGCGCCTGCTGCTGGGCTATGCGATCCGGCCTCTGGCCGTGGTGGCCGGAATTGCGGGGCTGATCGGCGTCGCCTGTCTCGTGCTCTCGCCCGACGCCGCCCTCGATCCCGTCGGCATCCTCTCCGCACTGATCGGGGCGGTGTCCATGGCCACCGGCACGGTTCTGAGCCGCAAATGGTCCCCGCGCGTGCCGCCGCTGGTGTTCACCTCATGGCAGTTGATCGCAGGTGGCGTGCTGCTGTTGCCGCTCGCCCTCCTGATCGACCCGCCGCTCCCCGCGCTGAGCCTCGCCAATGTCTCGGGCTTTCTGTTCCTCGGGCTGATCGGTGGTGCACTGGCCTATTTCCTGTTCTTTCGTGGCATCGCCACCATCGGCCCCGAACGCGTCGCGCCGCTCGGATTCCTCAGCCCCGTCACCGCCGTACTCTTGGGCGTTCTCGTGGCGCGCGAAACCCTGTCCCTGCCGCAGATCATCGGCATGGTACTGATCTTCGGCTCGGTCTGGCTTGGGCAATATGCCCAAAGCCGTCCTCTCCGCTCCTGACCGCACCAAAGAAAACGCCCTCCGATGGAGGGCGCTTCCGATCTTAAGCCGCGTCGCTGGCCGGTGTCGGGCCGGTCACATCGCCCAAAGCCTTCATCGCCGCGAACTGGCTGAGGAACACTTGCCCCGTCAGATCGTGCAGGAAGTGCGAGCGTTGCAGGCGATCCATCACCGGGCCTTTGACCTCGGACAGGTGGAACTTGATGCCATTGTCGGCAAGGCGGCTGTTGACCTCTTCCAGCGCCTCAAGCGCCGAGCTGTCGATCTCGTTGATCGCCGTACACATCAGCACCACATGTTTGAGCGCCTTGTCCTCCGCCATGCGGTCGAGGATGTAATCCTCCAAAAAGCGCGCATTGGCGAAATAGAGGCTTTCATCGACGCGGATGGTCACCAGCTCCGGCGTGGTCAGCACCTCGTGCCGCTTGATATTGCGGAAATGCTCGGTGCCCGGAACAAGACCCACCTCCGCGATATGCGGTTTCGAGGTCTTGTAGAGGTGCAGCGCAATGGACAGGATCACCCCTGCCGACACGCCCACCTCGACACCGGAGATCAGCGTCAGAACGATGGTCGCGAGCACGGCGGTGAAATCGGCTTTCGAATAGCCCCATGTGCTTTTGAGGATTTTGAAATCCACCAGAGACAGCACGGCCACGATGATCGTCGCGGCCAGCGTGGCCTGCGGCAGGAAGTAGATCAGCGGCGTCAGGAACAGTGCGGCAATCGCCAGACCGACGGCGGTGAACGCCCCCGCTGCCGGCGTTTCCGCGCCCGCGTCGAAGTTCACGACAGACCGCGAAAACCCGCCCGTGACCGGGAAGCCGCCGGTAAACGCCGCACCGAGGTTGGCCGCGCCCAGACCGATCAATTCCTGATCCGGGTCGACCCGCTGACGCTTCTTGGCGGCGAGCGTTTGCGCGACCGAAATGGATTCCACGAACCCGATGATCGAGATCAGCAGCGCCGGAATGAAAAGCTGTTTCAACAGCGCCAGAGAGCTGATCGGCCAGGTGAAGGGCGGCAGGCTCTGCGGCACGTCGCCGACGATGCGCACGCCGTGTTGATCGAGGCGGAACACGCCCACGACCAGCGTCGTCACCACGACGGCGGCCACCGGCCCCGCCTTGGTCACCACATCGGCGAGACGCGGACCGAGACCCGCTTTGCGCAGAAGCGGTTTGAGCCCCTTGCGCACCCAGAACAGAAAACTCGTCGCCAGCACCCCGATCACCAGCGTGATCCAGTTGATCTCGCTCAGATGGGTCCAGAGACTTTCAAGCAAGTGAACGAGCGTATGCCCGCCCGCACTGACCCCGAGGATATGTTTCAGCTGCGAGGCCGCGATCAGCACGCCAGACGCGGTGATAAAGCCCGCGATCACCGGGTGCGACAGGAAATTCGCCAGAAATCCGAGCCGGAATAGCCCGAGCGTCACCAGCATCGCCCCCGACAGGAAGGCAAGCGTGATGGCGGCGGTGGCATAGCCCGCCGTGCCCTGCTCCGCCACGGCCCCCACGGCGGCGGCGGTCATCAGCGACACCACGGCCACCGGCCCGACCGCCAGCGCCCGCGAGGTGCCGAACACCGTATAGAGCATGATCGGCACGATGGAGGCATAAAGCCCCGCCTCCGCCGGAAGCCCCGCAAGCAGAGCATAGGCCAGCGACTGCGGGATCAGCATGATCGTCACGATGATCGCGGCGATGCCGTCATTGGCAAATGCGCTGGCGTTGTATTTCGAACCCCAGTCGAGAATGGGGAGGTAGCGTTTTAAAACGCGAGGATCGAACGACACGGCGTGCCTGTCCTTTCTGGTCTTGCGGGCGACAAGGGGCGAAGTCACCTTCGCCCCCGGCCCGGTTCACATTATTTCGCCGAAACTTTCTCGGGTTTGATCATCCATTCCTTGCCGCGCAGCATCGCTTTCCAATAGATCGGCGGCAGGATCTGTTCCTTGAGCAACCACGCCTTGCGGGTCGGCTTCGTCCCATCCAGAACCCATTTCGGGAAGGACGGCATCAACACACCGCCATAGCCGAACTCCGCGAGAACGATCTTGCCCTTCTCAACGGTCAGCGGGCAGGAACCGTAACCGTTATACCCGGCCTGCGGCCCCTTACCGTCAATGTCGGCGGCCACATTCTCGGCCACGATCGGCGCCTGCATCCGCGCGGCGGCTGCGGTTTTGGCGTTCGGCGCATTCATCACATCGCCCAAGGACCAGATGTTGTCATACTCCTTGTGGCGCAGCGTGATCTGATCCACATCGACCCACCCGGCGGCATCCGAGAGCGGCGACACCTTGATGAAATCCGGCGCAGACTGCGGCGGCACCACATGGATCATGTCGAAATCGACCGTCACTTCCGTCGGCTCGCTGTCCGGCTTCGCCACCGTGAACGTCGCCTTTTTCGCCGGGCCGTCGATGGATTTCAGATTGTGGAAGAAATTCAGGTTCGCCCCGTAGCGCTCGACGTATTTCTCCAGCGCAGGCACATAGTCCTTCACGCCGAACAGCACCCCGCCTGCGTTCATGAACTGGATGTCGATGTTCTTCAGAACCCCCGCCTGTTCCCAGTTATGCGCCGACAGGTACATCGCCTTCTGCGGCGCACCGGCGCATTTGATCGGCATCGGCGGCTGGGTGAACACGGCCTTGCCGCCCTTCAGCCCCTTCACCAGCTCCCAGGTGTAGGGCGCAAGGTCATAACGATAGTTCGAGGTCACGCCGTTCTTGCCGAGCGTCTCCACGAGGCCTTCGATCTTGTCCCAATCGAGTTTCAGACCCGGACAAACGATCAACCGGTCGTATTTCACAACCCGGCAACCATCGAGGATTACCGCGTTGTTCTTCGGCTCAAACGCCGCCACAGCGGATTTGAGCCAATGCACCCCGCGCGGGATCAGCGAGCCCATGGTCTTCGCCGTGGTCGCGGGTTCGAACACGCCCGCGCCGACCATGGTCCAGCCCGGTTGGTAATAGTGAATATCCGCCGGGTCGATGATCGCAATGTCGAGATCGGGCTTGCGCGACTTCAGCGAGGCCGCCACGGCCACGCCCGCAGCCCCGCCGCCGACGATCACCACGTCATGCTTGGCATCTTCGACAGAGTCCGTGGGCGTCACGCCGCCATTGGCGATCCGACGCGCCACGCCGGTCATGTCGTAGCCCGCAGCCTTGGTCGCGGCGAGAATGTCGACCACGGATTTCTCCTTGGCCATCGCCAAGGACCACAGCGTCGTCGTCCGCGTGCCCGTGCGGCAAAACCCGAACACCGGCCCCGGCAGTTCGGTCAGGGCGTGGCGAAACGCGGTGGCGGTTTCTTCGGTCACCATGCCCGGCGTCACCGGCAGGTAGAGGAATTCGAGCCCCGCGGCCTTCGCCGCCTGCTCCATCTCCTCATGGGTCGGCTGGTCCGCCGCTTCGCCATCCGGACGGTTGCACACCACCGCGCGGAAACCGCGGCGCTTGAGCTTCTCCATGTCCTCGGGCTGGATCTGACCGGAGACCGACAGGCCGTCCGTGATCTTCTTGAGTTCCATTCGTGCGTCTCCTTATTGGGGGACGGTTCGCCCCCCTCAGGCGGTCGTCCCGAAAACCGTTGTGGCGGCGGGACGACGCACGAACAGCGCGCGTTATCCCGCCAGATAGGGGCGCAAACCCCGCATGTCATAGCCCGCACCCGCCGCTTGGCTGATGATCTCCTCCGGGTCCATCCGGCCCGATTGCGACAGGGCCCAAGCGGTCGTCGAGCGCGTGCCCGAACGGCAATAGGCGTAAACCGGCCCCGCCTCTTCCGCGAAAATCCGGGCGGTTTCCTCGATCAACTCTTCCGGGAACTGGCCGGGGAAGATCGGCAGATAGGCAAAGTTTAACCCCGCCTCGAGCGCCGCTTTCTCCATGACCTCCGACGAGATCTCGCCCTCCACTTCCATATCCGGGCGATTGCAGATCAGGGTCTTGAACCCCTTCTCCTTGAGGATCGTCACCTCTTCGGGGGTGATCTGGCTGCTGACCGTGAGCTGGTCGTTGATCTTGTTGAAATCCATTGTCGCGTCTCCTGTGCGTGGGACCGGTCTGGCCCCACGCGTCAGAGATGCGATCAGAGGCCGTTCACCGGAACTTTGAGGAAAGTCTTACCGTCCTGATCCGGCGGCGGCAATTCACCGGCGCGCATATTCACCTGCAAAGAGGGAATAATCAGCCGCGGCATGGCAAGCTGCGCATCGCGTTCGGTGCGGAACTTGACGAAATCGTCTTTCGATTTGCCGCCACCGACGTGGATGTTGTGTTCCTTCTCGGCCCCCACCGTGGTTTCCCACGCGATGTCGCGACCGTTCGGACCATAGTCGTGGCACATGAACAGGCGCATGTCGTCCGGCAGCGCCAGAACCTTCTGGATCGAGTCGTACAGCGTGGAGGCATCGCCCCCCGGGAAGTCGGCCCGCGCCGAACCGCCATCGGGCATGAACAGCGTGTCGCCGGTGAAGGTCGCATCGCCCATCACATGCACCATGCAAGCGGGCGTATGGCCCGGCGTGTGCATGGCGAAACAGTGCATCGTGCCGACGGTGTAGGTGTCACCATCCTTGAACAGGCGGTCGAACTGCGAGCCATCGCGCTGGAACTCGGTGCCTTCGTTGAACACCTTGCCGAAGGTCTCCTGCACCGTCACGATATGCTCGCCGATGCCGATCTTGCCCCCCAGAGCGTCCTGAATATAGGGCGCGGCCGAGAGGTGGTCGGCATGGACATGGGTCTCGATCAGCCATTCCAGCTTGAGCCCCTGTTCTTTGATATAGGCGATGATCTCGTCGGCGCTTTTGTAGGTGATGCGCCCGGCGGCATAGTCGATGTCCATGACGCTGTCGACGACGGCGCAGGCGTCCGATTTCGGGTCTTTCACCACATAGGAAATCGTCCAGGTCTCCGGATCGAAAAAGGCTTTGACGTCGGGTTTGACCGACATATCGACGGGGTAGTTGGAACCCATGGGTTTCTCCTCTTCAACTGTTGCGGCTTCGGCGGCGCGTTTTGGCATGCCGAAGCCTTTCTGTTTTTTTCGACCTGTGCCCGACGGAAGTCCGACACAAGTCCGACGCTTTGCCGACCGGGCTTATGCCCGTTTCAGGCTGCGGTTTGCGGTTTGCTTCATGACAAATTTCGCGGCGAAAATCCCTGCGACAAGTGCGCCGAAGAACACCCAGACATTCGGGTCCGTGATGCCGAGCGCCGGAAGCGCGCCGCCCGGACAAAACCCCGCGATGCCCCAGCCGACGCCGAACACCAGCGATCCGCCCACCAGTTTCGCGTCGATGGTCCGCGAAGTCGGCACGATGAATTTCGGCTCGAACGCGGGGGTTTCATAGCGTTTGAACAGCCAACGGTAGCCAAAGAAGCTCACCGTCACCGCGCCCCCCATCACGAACATCAGGGACGGGTCCCAGACCCCGAAAAAGTCAAAGAAATTAAGGACTTTTGCGGGGTTCGCCATGCCAGACATGGAAATGCCGAGGCCAAAGATCAGGCCGATGACATAGGTCAGGATCAGTTTCATCTCACGCCCCTCCCAGCACATGGCGGATGATGAACACCGTCACCGCCGTGGAGGCCATGAAGCACAGCGTCGCCACGATCGAGCGCGGCGACAGGCGCGACATGCCGCAGACCCCGTGCCCGGAGGTGCAGCCGGAGCCATATGTCACACCGATGCCGACGATGAACCCGCCGACGATCAGCGCCAGCTTCGACACCGGCACCTCGACCTCGGGCATATGCCCGGTAAAAAGCATGAACGCCAAAGGCCCGGTCATCATCCCCGCCAAAAGCACCGCCCGCCAAGCCCAGTCCGACGAGTTCGCCGGGGTCAGAAACCCCGCCAGAATGCCTGTCGCACCGAAAATCCGGCCTTGGAATGCCATCAGAAGCACTGCGGCCGTGCCGATCAGCATGCCCCCGAACAGCGAGACCCAGGGGGTGAACTCCGTTGCAGTGATCTCGGTCATCAGTTTGCTCCTCCCGAACGAAGAGCAGGATCGGGCCTTGCGGCCCCAAAGAGCTTCGTCATATGTGCGTATCCTTTTTTCTTGCGGGTTTCCCGCTTGTCGACCTTTGTATGCGAGCGCTCACGGCTCTGTCGGTGAGTTTGTCACACACCGTCCGATCACAGGGTCGTGAAGCCCCGCTCTGCGCGCGCCATGCCCCAGATCAAGGCTCCCCGACCGGCCTGAGCCTATGCTATCGTTCATCGAACTCTCGTCGTGACCCCCTTGTGAAAGCGTCATAAACATCATGTTTGCAGATATCGTAAACGCACTTGGCGGTGTCGGACTTTTCCTGTTCGGCATGATCTGGCTCACCGAGGGGCTTCGCGAGCTGGGCGGCCCGGCGTTGCGCCATGCCCTGGCACATTTCACCCGCACGCCCCTGAGCGGTGCGGCCACAGGCGCAGTGACGACCGCGCTGATCCAGTCCTCGAGCGCCACCACCGTGACCGCCGTCGGCTTCGTCAGCGCCGGGCTTCTGACCTTTCCACAGGCGCTCGGCATCATCTTCGGGGCCAACATCGGCACCACCGTCACCGGCTGGATCACCGCCGTGCTGGGCTTCAAGATGGATCTGGGGCAGATCACCCTGCCCTTGGTGTTCCTCGGTGCGCTGGCGCGGATGTTCGGCGGGCCAAGGCTCAAATTCGCCGGTCTGGCGCTCGCGGGGTTCGCGCTTCTGTTCCTCGGTATCGACGTGATGAAATCGAGCCTCAGCGGCTTCGAAGGGCTGATCACGCCAGAGGATTTTCCCCGCGACACGATCTTCGGACGGCTCGCCCTGATCGGCATCGGCATGGCCATCACCATCGTCACGCAATCCTCAAGTGCGGGTGTCGCCACTGCGCTTGCCGTGCTGGGCGCCGGTGCGATCAACCTGCCACAGGCTCTGGCGCTGGTGATCGGCATGGATGTCGGCACCACTGTGACCGCAGCGCTCGCCACCCTGGGCGGCTCAACGGCGGCGCGGCGCACCGGGTTGTCGCATGTGATCTACAACCTGCTGACCGCGACCATGGCGTTTTTCCTGCTCACACCTTACAGCGCGCTGATCGCCCTGCCCTCCGTGCCCGTCGATCCGCAGATCGCGCTCGTGGCCTTTCACACCGGGTTCAATGTGTTGGGCGTGATCCTGATCCTGCCCTTCACCACACCTTTCGCGCGGCTGGTGACATGGATTGTGCGCGACCGGGGTACGGTTCTGACCGGCGCTCTGGGCAAGGAATTGCTGGCCGATCCGAACCTCGCCTACGATGCCGCCGCCACGACCCTCGACACGCTGGTGCGGGCGCATTTCAGCTGCCTGTCCCGCCGCATCCTGCATCCGGAGATGAGCCGCGACGAGGCCGCCCATCTGCGCCAATTGCGCGAGGCGATCACCGAGCTGCGCGCCTATGTCGAAGGGATTGCCGCCACCGATGATCCAACCCGCATCGCGCAACGCGCCACGATCCTGCATGTGCTCGACCACCTGAGCCGGTTGCAGTTCCGCTGCACCCAGGACAGTCGCATCGCAGCCTTGGCGCGGGATCGCCGCCTTAGCCGTCTGGCCCGGGTGCTGGCGCTATGCGTGGCGCAAACCGGCTTTGATGAAAGCCTCAGCGCCTCGGAAAGCCGGTTCAAACGCCTGCGCCATCTGATGCAGGATCAGCGGGAAATTTTCCGCCTCCATACGATGGAGCAAACGCCCGGACGGGGCCTCTCCGCCGAGGAGATGGGGCTCCGGCTCGACGCGATGCGCTGGCTCCTCCGGGTGAGCTATCACCTCTGGCGGATCACCTTCCACATGCTGAAACTGCAACAAGGCCGCGCGCCCGCCTCGCCGCAACGGGAGGCGGCGGTGGACGTTCTCACCGACTGACGCCTGATCGTTTGGGGCTTATTCGCCCTGTGCGTCGGCGCGGGATTTCCCGGCCACATCCATCGCGAGCGTCGCCGCCATGAATTTATCGAGATCGCCGTCGAGCACGCCCTGGGTGTCCGAGGTCTCGTAATTGGTGCGCAGGTCTTTCACCATCTGGTAGGGCTGAAGCACATAGGAGCGGATCTGGTTGCCCCAGCCCGCCGAGCCTTTGTTTTCATGCGCCTCGTTGATCGCGGCCGAGCGTTTCTCAAGCTCCAGTTGATAGAGCCGGGATTTCAGCGCCTTCATGGCGATGTCGCGGTTCTGGTGCTGCGACTTCTCGGAAGAGGTCACCACGATGCCCGTCGGGTGGTGGGTGATCCGCACCGCCGAGTCCGTCGTGTTGACGTGCTGACCGCCCGCACCCGACGACCGGTAGGTGTCGATGCGGATGTCGGCGGGGTTCACCTCGATCTCGATGTTGTCGTCGACCACCGGATAAACCCAGACCGAGGCAAAAGACGTCTCGCGCGTACCCTTGCCGAAGGGCGAAATGCGCACCAGACGGTGCACGCCGCTCTCGGACTTGAGCCAGCCATAGGCATTGGGCCCGGAGATTTTATAGCCACAGGATTTGATCCCAGCCTCAGCCCCCGCTTCCTCGAACTGAAGCTCGACGGTGTAGCCTTTCTTCTCCGCCCAACGCACATACATGCGCTGAAGCATTGAGGCCCAGTCGCAGGCCTCCGTGCCCCCTGCACCGGCGTTGATCTCAAGGAAGGTGTCATTGCCGTCGGCCTCGCCATCCAAGAGAGCCTCAAGCTCCTTCTCGGCGGCGGTTTCGGCCAAGGCTTTCAAAGCATTCTCGGCATCCGCGACGACTTCCTCGTCCTCTTCCATCTCACCCAGTTCGATGAGCTCGATGTTGTCGGTCATCTCCGTCTCGATCGAGGTCGCGGTCTTCACCGCATCCATCAACATCTGACGGTCGCGCATGAGCTTCTGCGCCCGCGCCGGGTCGTCCCAAAGCGTCGGGTTCTCGATCATGGCGTTGAATTCTTCGAGCCGGTGCGGCGCGGTCTCCCAATCCATCCGCTGTTTGAGCAGCGCCACGGATTTCTGGATCTTGGCCACGGTATTCTGGATTTCAGCGCGCACGGGTTCACCTGTCGGTCTTCGAAAGTTTGCAGAGAGATACGCGGCAAACGGTCGAGACACAAGACCCGGACAAAGCCCGGCGCGATCACAGATTACTCAAAAACGGCTCCTCCCGCACGCTCGTGCTTTTTCAACCCCTTCTCGATCCAGTTCAGCGCGAATTGCGCCGGTCCCCGGATCCCCGCCTGCGGCGCATCCGGGCGGTCCTCTTGGACATGGGCGTTCTGCATCAGGCTTTCCATCACATGACGGGCGCGCTTGAGCTGGTCCACCGTCAGACGCGGCGGCGTGTTGTGACTGACATCCGACAGCACGGTCTTGTGCACCGCCGAGGCAAGGCTCCAGACCGTCTTGAACCGCAGCCCCTCCAGCATCGGGTCCGCCGCGATCCGCGCGATGCAGTCGATCAGCGCCTCGAAACTGTCGATGTCGCGCCGCTCGCGCAGCATCTCGGCGGCGACGAAAATCTCTTCCGGTTCGGCACCGGGGCGCAAGCCCTCGCGCACCGGCGACAGATCGCCCAGCTCACGTGCCCGGTGATGAACCTGCTGGCGAACCGCGTGCAGCACATCCGCCCCGGCAGTCGCATCGAAATCGTTGTACAAGCTGGTCAGCCGCGTGTTTTCCGCTTCCAGTTCCTCGACCTGCGCCTGGGTGGTTTCGAGCTTTTCCTTGACCTCCCGAAGCTTGATCTCGAACTCACCGATCTTGGCGCTTTCGACGTTGCGCGTCAGAGCTTCGAGTTTTTCAGGATGGCGGATCAGCCAGATCACAACCCCGCCGAGCAAGAGCACCCAGAGCGGCACATATTCGCTGAAAAGTTTCAGGTATTGAAAAAAAGACGTTGTTTTCCATGGCAAGCCTCAAGGCATTCAATCAATGCCCCGAGGATAGCACAGAATCGCAGCCCGGCCTAACCCGCTCTAATACAGCCCGCCCGACGACAGCGAGTTGATCGTCGCCTTCTCCGGCACGGTGATTGTCCGCCCGGTCGAGGTCTGGACCTCGCGCGTGCCGTCCTCGCCTTCGCTCTCCCCCGCCGAGAACAGTGGCAGGTCGGCCCCCATGGCGAAACCGCCATCATACGTCAGCCCGAAGATCGGCTCTTCGCCATCGCGGAAATACTCCGCCACCACATTCGGCCCGGAGGCATCGTCGTTCAGGCGCGCGCCGGTGTAACGGTCGATCTTGATGAAATGGCCGCCCGGCGGCACCTTGAACTTGCCTCCGCCGTATTTTTTCACCGCGTCTTGCATGAAACTGTTGAACACCGGACCGCAATAGCCGCCACCGGAGGCCCCAGCCATGCTGCGCGGCGTGTCGTAGCCGATGTAACACCCTGCCACGATGTTCGAAGTGAAACCGATGAACCACGCGTCCTTGCCGTCGTTCGTCGTCCCGGTCTTGCCCGCCACCGGCACCGGCAGGTTGACCTTGCCGGCGGCCGTACCGCGCTGCACCACGCCCTGCATCATCGAGGTAAGCTGATAGGCGGTGATCGCGTTGATCATGCGTTCGCGGTTCGACTTGATCAGAGGCGCGACGCCCGGATCGAGGGTTGCCGTATCGCAATCCTCGCAGATCCGCGCATCGTGGCGGTAGATCGTCCGGCCATAGCGGTCCTGCACCCGGTCCACGAGCGTCGGCTCGACCCGCTCGCCGCCATTGGCGAACATCGCATAGGCCGAAACCATCTTGAACACGGTGGTTTCTTCGGCGCCCAGAGCGGAGGCGAGATATTGCCCCATGTGGTCATAGACCCCGAAGCGTTCGGCGTAGCGCGCCACCGTATCCATGCCGACCTCTTGCGCGAGACGGATGGTCATCAGGTTCCGCGATTGCTCGATCCCGGTTCTGAGCGGCGTCGGACCGTAGAACTTGTTCGAGGCGTTCTTGGGCCGCCAGACGCCCTGCGGCGTGTTCACCTCGATGGGCGCGTCGACGATGATCGTCGCGGGGGTAAAGCCGCTGTCGAGCGCTGCCGCATAGACGAAGGGTTTGAACGAGGAACCCGGCTGGCGCGTCGCCTGGGTGGCGCGGTTGAACACGGAATGTTCATAGGAGAACCCACCCTGCATCGCAATCACGCGCCCGGTGTCGACGTCCATCGCCACAAACGCCCCTTCGACCTCCGGCACCTGCCGCAGGCTCCAGCGGATCAGATCGCCCTCGCCATTGTCGCCCGTGGTCATGCGCCGGATATGCACGACATCGCCGCGGGTGAAATTGTCCCGGAAGCTGCCCTTGATCCATTTGATGTCCTCGCGCGGCACGGTGACTTCGCCGATGCCATCCTCGACCATCACTGTCATGGAGCCGTCGCCGATCTCATCGACCGCACCGACATACCATTTGCCATCGAGCGTGATGTCGCGTGCCACCTGAACCGCCCCGAGCGCTGCCTCCCATGAGCCGTCATCGAGCGTCGCGGGGTCGATCGTCTTGCCCGTACCCTGCCAGCGGCCGCGCGAGCGGTCGAGCTCCTCAAGACGGCGTTGCAAGGAATGCGCCGCAACCGTCTGCATCTCCGGGTCCATCGTGGCACGGATCGACAGCCCGCCTTCGAAGAATTCCTCTTCGCCGAAGTCTTTCGAGAGCTGGCGGCGGATCTCGTCGGTGAAATAATCGCGCGGCGGCAGGCTTTCGCGATAGGACGGGTAATCGCCGGTCTGCACCGTCTTGATCGGCTTGGCGCGCGCGGTTTCGTACTCTTCCTGGCTCAGGTAGCCGTTTTCATACATCTCGCGCAGCACATAGTTGCGCCGCTCCAGCGCGCCGTCATAGTTCTTGGCCGGGTTGTAGGAATAGGGCGCTTTCGGGTGGATCGCGAGGAAAGCCGCCTCTTCCGGAGCCAGCTCGGAGAGCGATTTGTTGAAATAGCTCTGCGCTGCCGCCGTCACCCCGAAGGAGCGCACGCCGAGGTCGATCTCGTTGAGATAAAGTCCGAGGATCTGATCCTTGGTCAGGGTCTGTTCGAGACGGGTGGCAAGGATCAGCTCCTTGATCTTGCGCTCGGCGGAGCGCGAACCGTCCAGAAGGAAGTTCTTCATCACCTGCTGGGTGATGGTCGACGCGCCCCGAAGCGGGCCGCCACGTGCCGCGGTCAGCGCCGCCGAGGCCATGCCGCGCAGGTCATAGCCATGGTGTTTGTAGAAATTCTTGTCCTCCGCCGAGATGAAAGCGTTCTTCACCAGATCGGGGATTTCCTCCGGCGGGGTGTACAGACGGCGTTCCTTGGCGAATTCGTCGATGATCTTGCCCTCGCCCGAATAAATGCGCGAGATCGTCGGCGGCTGGTACTGAGCCAGCGCCTCGTGGTTCGGCAGGTCGCGCCCGTACATCCAGAAGATGCCACCGATGACGATGGCCAACAGGAACAACCCCGTGGTGATCCACGAAAAAATCGTCCCGAAGAAAGAAAGGATGAATCTGAGCACTGAGGTTTCCTGCGATCGTTCCCACACCCATGCGCCCCGCTGACTCGCTGTCCCGGGCACATACCTGACCCTCCTTATACGGCGACGACGCTCTGGTCAAAACCTCCCCGGCCGGATCGCGCGCAATTGTGAGCAGAAAGACGCCGCCCGTGATCACCCCCGCGTCTCACGCCCTTGCCGCCCCGCGTGCACGGGCCTATGTCCGATGCCATGAGACCCGAAGACATCCTTCCCACCTATGAACGTCAGGCCCGCGCTTTCGATCTGGCGCGCGCGAAGACCCTGTTCGAACGGCCATGGCTCGACCGGATGATGGGCTACACGCCCCAGACCGGAGGCAAACGCCATGTGCTCGATCTCGGATGCGGCTCGGGGCGGCCGATTGCGCAGTACCTGTCGGAGCGGCGCTGTGAGGTGACAGGCGTCGACGGGGCAGCCGCGATGGTGGCGCTGTTCCGGCAGAACCTGCCGCGCGCCCGCGTCCTGCATGCCGACATGCGCGGCCTCGATCTGGGCGAGACCTTCGATGCGGTGATCGCCTGGGACAGTTTCTTCCATCTCTCCGCCGAAGATCAGCGGGCGATGTTTGCGACCTTCGCCCAACATTTGAACCCGCGCGGCACGCTGCTGTTCACCACCGGCCCGGAGGCGGGCGAGGCGATTGGCAGCGTCGAACACGAGACCGTCTATCACGCATCTCTCTCGCCCGAGGAATACAGCCGCCTGTTGGCGGATCATGGGCTTGAGGTCATCGCCTTTATGCCCGAAGATCCGGGCTGCACCGGGCATTCCGTCTGGCTGGCGCGGAAAACCGGCTGAAGAGCCCGGCGATCTGCCCTCCCTCCTCTGTCGGACATAAAAACCTGCACCGCTTTCCTCTTGCCACTGTTGCGCGTTTTCTCTACGCAGTGACTGTAATGTTATTACATATCAATTCGCGCATGGTTTGCGCCAAAACCAAGGAAAGACCCTATGCACAAGTCCCCTCTCGCCTCTCCCATTGCCATAGCCTTCGCAACCGCCCTGTCCGTCACCCTGACGCTTGCCCCACAGGCCCGGGCCCATGATCACGGCAGCCATGACCACGATCACGACGAACAGATTTACAAAGGCTATTTCGAAGACGCACAGATCGAGGACCGCCCGCTGTCCGACTGGGCCGGCGACTGGCAATCCGTTTACCCGCTCCTGACCGAAGGCAAGCTCGACGCGGTGATGGCGCATAAGGCCGAGCATGGCGACAAAAGCGCCGCAGACTACACCGCCTATTACGCCACCGGCTATGCCACCGATGTCGACAAGATCGAAATCGACGGCGATACCGTGACCTTCCATCGCGGCGCTACCGCCACCCGCGCGCAATATGAAAGCGACGGCTACGAAATCCTGACCTACTCCAAAGGCAACCGCGGCGTGCGTTTCGTCTTCGAGAAGGTCGCGGGCGATGCGGAAGCGCCGCAGTATATCCAGTTCAGCGACCACCGGATTTTCCCGTCAAAGGCCGATCACTATCACCTCTACTGGGGCAACGACCGCACCGCCGTGCTCGAAGAACTGACCAACTGGCCGACCTATTACCCGGCCGATCTGAGCGCCGCGCAGGTCGCAAAAGACATGATGGCGCATTGAGCGCCGTCACACAGCCGGACAGGGAGCGGTTCTGATTTCCACGGCACGATCGCCCTGTCCCGTCCCGGAGGTTCCCTGTGCCTCCGGGACATTTCGATCTCCCGGACACGTTCCCCCGAAGGTTTACTTCCTCAATTTGTCCCGCAGCGACAGCTCCTGCTCTTCCCACGCGTATAGAGCATCGCGAATGGCCCAGGCCGCTTTCGTCCGCCAGGCCTGATCCTTGAGCTTCGCCCGGTCCTTGGCCGAAGACAGAAACCCAAGCTCGATCAACACCGACGGCATGTCCGGTGCCTTCAGCACCGAAAACCCGGCCTCGAGGCGCGGGCGTTTGTGCATGCCGACGCTCTCGTCGAGATACTGCACCAGCGTATCCGCCAACCGGTCGGTGCGCGGCATGGTCTCGGTCCGCACCATGTCCATCAGCACGGTGGCGATCACGTCGTCCTGACCGGTGAGGTCCACACCCGCCAGCAAATCCGCCCGGTCGTGGCGTTCGGCGAGCTTCTGCGAGGCCGCATCCGAGGCACGCTCCGCCAGCGTGTAGATCGTCGCCCCCTCGGCGCGCCCCTCGGCGATCGCATCGGCATGAAGCGACAGGAACACATCCGCCCCCGCCTCCCGTGCCAGCGTCAGCCGGGTCTCGAGCGGCACGAAAACATCCTCCGTCCGGGTCATGGTCACCGCGAAGCCCCCCGCCCGGTTCAGCACATCCTGCAATTCGCGCGCAAACATCAGCGTCAGGTCTTTCTCCCGCACGCCGTCCCGCTCCGCCCCCGGATCGATGCCGCCATGGCCGGGATCGAGCACCACACGCAAGGCCCCGTCGCCCAATATGCGCGCGGGCTCGGCTTTCGGTGCGTCCTCCACAGACGGGCGCACCAATTGCGCATCGGGCGGCGTGCCCGCCCCCAAAGCGAACTCGTCCGAGGCCGTCGGATCGAGATTGAGCGTCAGAACCGCGCCCTTGTCGTCGCGGCTCATCTCCGCATGGACAAGCGCATAGGGGTTCGCCAGATCGAGCACCATGCGCGACCAGCCCGGCGTGAACCCTCCGACCCGCAGCCCGCTCACCCCTTCGGCCGTGTCGAACGCTTCGGTGTCGAACCCCGTCCAGTCCACTTCGGAAAAATCCACCACCATGCGGCGTGGGTCATCGAGGGTGAAGATGCGAAACGGCACCGGCTGGCTCAGGCGCAGCATCATCTCAAGGCTGTCGCCCTGATCCACGAGCGCCGAGGCGCTGCTGTCGGCGCGCGCGAGCGCCGTGAGCCCGGTTTGCTGCGCCTCCGCGCGTGCTGTCAAAACACCGCCGATCAGTACCAAAGCCAGACTGAATTTCAAAACCAACGCCCGCATCACGCCCTCATGACTTATTTTGCGCAAGAGATACCATGTCTGTGCCCGAAAACCAGCCACGGACATGTGAACCGCCTCAGATATGGACGGAACGGTTGACCCCGTGATCTTTGCACCGCAGGCTGAACGCGGATTCATAGGGAGCCCCGCCATGACGATCCCCTCACGCCCCATGATGCGCCGCGTCTTGCCAGCAGCCCTCACAACCCTGCTCGCCCTGCCCGCGCTGGCCGATCCGCTGCCGTCCTACTGGCAGGACGACCGCGATTTCTACAACGAGATCGCCGATGCCGCCTGTGTCGGCAACGCTGACGACAGCGATTTCGACAGGCTTATCACCGCCGCGATCCAGGAGGCGAACGCCCCCGCAATGATCGCGCTGCGCTGGATGGTGCTGTCCGAAAGCTGCGTGCAATACAATCCGGACGGCGATCTGCTCACCAACAGCCTGATGGTGATGGCCGCGCTTCAGGCCTATCCCATTGCCCAGAGCAATCTCGCGGGCAGCTACCTGCATGGCTATTACGGCATCGAACAAAACCCCGACGAGGCGGAAGCCCTGTACGATCAGGCGATTCAGGGCGGCTATGGCGAGGCCGCCTCGGAATACGCCCGTGCGCTGATCGAAGGCGACATCCTGACGCGCGATCTGGACAAGGCGGCCGACCTGCTCGCCGTCGCCGAACGCGAAGGCGTCGAGGCCATCACGCTTGACCCGCTCCGGGCGCGGCTCGCCGAACTGGGGGGCGCTGAGGTCGGCGAGCCTCATATCGACCCCAGCTGGGACGGTGTGGATACGAGAAGACTCGCCGAGTGGCTCTACGAAGGCCTCTACGGCAGCGACGACACGGAGTGAAGCTCCGTCGACACCCGGCCCCGGAGGTTTTTACCAGAGGCTTTCATATGGCTCGCAATCGGTCGACCCGGAGCAGGACGGCTCAATGGACGAACGGGTTTCAAACACCGCGCCCGGCCATGAACCCGGCAAGCCGTTTGAGACCTTCGCGAATATCCTCGGTCGAGCGCGCATAGGAGAACCGCAGCATCCGCGCGCCGCGCACCGGATCGAAATCGATCCCCGGCGTGACGGCCACGCCCGCCTCGGCCAAAATCTCGTCGCAGAAGGCCTTGCTGTCCTCGGTATAGTCCGACACATCGGCGTAGATGTAGAACGCCCCGTCCGGCGGCGCGATCTTGTCGAAACCGATCTTCGGCAGCTCTTCGAGCATCAGCCGACGGTTCTCCGCATAAACATCGACCATCTGCTGACATTCCTGACGCGCTTCCAACGCGCCCAAAGCCGCAACCTGCGAAGCATGCGGCGGGCAGAGGAAGAAGTTCTGCGCAATGCGTTCGATCACCCGCACATGATCCTCGGGCACCACCATCCAGCCGATACGCCAGCCGGTCATGGAGAAGAATTTCGAAAACGAGTTGATCACATAGACATCGTCCGACAGCTCAAGCGCCGTGACCGCCCGGCCCTCGTATTGGATGCCGTGGTAAATCTCGTCGGAGATGAAAGCGATGCCCTTGTCACGGCAGGCCTCGATCAAGGCCCCCATTTCCTCATGGCCCAACATCGTACCCGACGGGTTGCCGGGAGACGCCACGATCAGACCGTCGAGCCCTTCGGGGATCTCGGAAGGCACCGGTTGCAGACGGTTTTCCAGTTTCGTCGGAATGCCGACCGGTGTGATGTCGAGACCGGTGAGGATCTGCCGGTAGGACGGATAGCCCGGCTCGCCCATGCCCACTTTCGCCCCCGCGTCAAAGAGCGCCGTGAAGGCAAGAATGAACGCCCCCGAGGAGCCCGGCGTGATCACCACGCGTTGCCAATCCAGATCGACCCCGTACCAGTCCTTGTAAAGCGCCGCGATCGCCTTGCGCAGCTCCGGCAGGCCCAGAGCCACGGTGTACCCCAAGGGATCGGCCTCCATCGCCTCTTCCACCCGCGCGCGCGCTTTCGAGGGCGCGCCCGTTGAGGGCTGGCCAACCTCCATATGGATGATCGAGCGCCCCGCCTCTTCGGCCGCCCGCGCCGCCTCCATCACATCCATCACGATGAAAGGATCGACCACGGATCGTTGCGAGGTTTTCATGACGGGGCTCCTGTATTTCATATCGGCCAACCCATGCCAGCCAGCGGCGGGAATTGCAATGTGGCGGATCATGCGCAGGCGGTTTGCATCCCTGCACCCGCGCCTGTTGCACCCCTGCTCTGCGGCCTTGGGTCACGCAACTGTAGGGTGGAACCGGACGCAGGATGTGGTAGACGCGTCTGAACAGATCCTCAAACGGAGACAGACGATATGCCTTTTGCCAAAGCCTTGACCCGCCTCGGCGGCGCGGCGCTTTTCACCGCCTCCACCGCCCTTGCAGCAAGCGCTTTTGACATGGCCGACATGTCGGATGCGGAGCGCGAGGCCTTCCGGGCCGAGATCCGCGCCTATCTGCTCGAAAACCCCGAAGTGCTGATGGAGGCCGTCGACGTCTACCAACAGCGCCAAGCCGATCAACAGGTCGCCAACGATGCCGATCTGATCGCCGCCTATGCCGGGCCGATCTATGACGACAGCAACGATGCGGTCTATGGCAACCCGGACGGCGACATCGTCATCGTCGAGTTCTCCGACTACCGGTGCGGCTATTGCAAGAAAGCCTACCCGGATGTGCAGGCGCTTCTGGAGAAGGACGGCAACATCAAGCTGATCGTCAAGGAATTCCCGATCCTCGGCGACGCCTCCGTTCTGGCCGCCCGCTTTGCCGTCGCGACCAAACTCATTGCGGGCGACGAGGCCTATCTCAAGCTCCATGACGAGTTGATGCAGGCCCGTGGCGATATTTCCGAAGGTGCGCTGCGCCGTCTCGCCAAGGATCTCGACATCGACGCCGACAAGGTGATCTCCGAAATGGACAGCGACGGGGTGACCGCAGTTCTGGCCCAGAACCACCAACTCGCCACCGCGCTGCAAATCTCCGGCACGCCCGCGTTCATCATGGGCGACCAGATGCTGCGCGGCTATGTGCCCTATGACGGCATGGTCGAAATCGTCAAAGAGGTCCGCGCCAACCGCTGACCTAAAACAGCTTTGCTAGAAAAAGAAACCCCGCCAAACGGCGGGGTTTTGTCTGTTGCCCTGCGTTTTTACGACATGCTGGCGCGTCTCGCAGACAGACCTCAAAGACCGGATCGGATCATTTCGCGTATTTTGACAGCTTTTTCGAAGTGATCCAGAACATGCGTCTTAATCCACCACTCCGCAGCTTCCATCAAAAGATCTGGATCATCATTTTTATTGGCAAAGAAGGCATAGAAAGAGAGACCTACCGTCTCACCTTTCTTCGCAATTTTCTCATCACAGATGGCAATCGCCTTAGATCTTAAACTTGCCCTCATACGAGCCTCTCGCATCTGGGCTTTTGCCCATACCCTCGTTATTCAGCAGCATCCTGAGCGTTTGCAGCATCGAGTTCCGCAGCCTTTTTCTCTACCTGTTCGACGATGTGTTCGATCATGCTGTCGTTTGACATTTTATGCGACTGAGCACCGCCGAGATAGACCATGCCGTGACCCGCGCCCCCGCCGGTCCAGCCGACATCGGTCATCAAAGCCTCACCCGGTCCGTTCACAACGCAACCAATGATCGAGAGACTCATCGGCGTCTTGATATGCTCAAGGCGTTTCTCCAATTCCTCCACTGTTTTGATCACGTCAAAGCCCTGACGCGCGCAGGAAGGACAGGAAATGATATTCACGCCGCGGTGGCGCAGACCGAGAGATTTGAGGATTTCATAGCCGACCTTGACCTCTTCGACCGGATCGGCAGACAGCGATACCCGCAGGGTATCGCCGATGCCCATCCAGAGAAGTTGCCCCATGCCGATGGCGGATTTGATCGTGCCGGACATCAGCCCGCCCGCCTCGGTGATGCCGAGGTGAATGGGCGCGTCGGTGGCCTCGGCCAGTTGCTGATAGGCGGCAGAGGCCATGAACACGTCGGAGGCCTTCACAGAGATTTTGAAATTGTGGAAATCGTTGTCTTCGAGGATCTTGATGTGATCCATGCCGCTTTCGACCATCGCGTCGGGGCACGGCTCGCCGTATTTCTCCAACAGGTGCTTTTCGAGAGAGCCCGCGTTGACCCCGATGCGGATCGAGCAATTGTTGTCCCGCGCCGCTTTGATCACGTCCTTGACGCGCTTCTCGTCGCCGATATTGCCCGGATTGATCCGCAGGCAGGCCGCACCAGCCTCCGCCGCCTCGATGCCGCGCATGTAGTGAAAATGAATGTCGGCCACGATCGGCACCGGGCTTTCGCGGCAGATCTCTTTCAATGCCGCCGAGCTTTCCTTGTCCGGCACAGAGACCCGCACGATGTCGGCACCCGCCTCGGCGGAACGGATCACCTGATCCAACGTCGCCTTGACGTCATGGGTCAGGGTGTTGGTCATGGTCTGCACGGAAATCGGCGCATCGCCGCCCACCGGCACGTTCCCGACCCAGATCTTGCGGCTCACACGGCGGTCGATATTGCGCCAGGGACGGACGGGATTGTGCGACATGGGAGCCTCTTTTGCGAAACGCGTTTGGCCTTAGATAGGCCTCCGCGCCGCGCGGGGCAAGCGGTCACAACCGCCTTTCCACGTCTCTCCCCTGCGACTTATTCCGCGTTTTGCGCCACGCGGAACATCTCCGCCACGCTGCCATTGGCGGCGAGATCGACGGAGCGATAACTGTCGGACACATTGGCCACGGAAAGCGCGACATTCTTGACCACCTCGCCCGAGGAACCGACCGGGCCATAGGCCTGACCGTTCACCGCAAAATAAACGCCACCGCCATTGCCCGTGCGCAGCACGGGCGGTTGCTCCATCGCGGGCACGACATAACGCTCTCCCGCATCGAGGATCTTCTCGAAAATCACCGACCCGTCGGCGGCCTGTACCCGCACCCAGGACGGCAGAACCGCCACCAGCGCCAGTTGCGGTGCGTCGTCCGCTGTGACCTGAACCGACGAGTCGCCTTGATCGGACAGGGCCGCATCGGCGATCAGGTTCGACATATCGTTGAGAATGGATTCGCGATCTGCGGCGGCGCTTTCGCCCGCCAGAGCGCCCACTTCGCGCGGATCGAGCGAGGCAATCGGCCCGTCGCGCGGCACCAGCACCGGCACGTCGAGCGCCTGCGGCCGGTACAGCCGGTCCAGCGCTTCGGCGGAGGGCGTGGCAAGGCTCACGCTTTCGTCCAAGCCCGCGACAACCATCTGATTCCCGCCCAAAGGCGCCACTTCAGAGATCACGCCGGGGGCTTGATCCACGGGGGCGAGTTTGACCTTTTGAATTTCCTGCAACACGGTCCAACCGCCATAGCCGATCACGCCCAGAAGCGCGAAAAGCACCGCAGAGGAGCCAAGCGCACCCGGTTCGATGCGCGAAATAAAGCTCTGCCCGCGCGGCACGAAACTGGCGTTCGGATTGGCGAACGGGTCGCTGACCGTGGATTTCTGCGCCGTCTTGGCGGGACCGCTGCGTTTGCTGGAGGCCTGCGGCGACATGCCATGAGCGACGGCGAAACCGCTTTCCTGACAAAACCGCGCAAAGGCCCAGTCGGGATCGAGATCGAGATAGCGGGCATAAGAGCGCACGTAACCGGCAATGAACCCCTGGGTCTCGAACACGGAGGGATCGGAATTCTCGATCGCGGCAATATAGGTCGCCTTGATCTTCAACTCACGTTGCACGTCGAGAAGGGATTTGCCGATGGTCGCGCGTTCGCCACGCATGATGTCGCCGAGTTTCAACTCGAAGTCATCAAACCCGCGAGGATGTTCCGTATCCTCGACAGGTGGTTTTCTCCACCGCCCGATCATGAGCCTGCCCCAAGTTGATCCTGTCCCGATGGGGTTCCTGACGATTCGCCGAAACCCCTTGGGACAGTGTTACCACATGCTCAAACCGCTCGCACAGCAGATATGCGTTTTAGCCAGCCAATTCGGCGCGATTCAGCGCACAATGGCTCCACAAAGCGTCAAGCGCCTTGATCAGGTGATCCATCTCCTTCGGACCATGCACCGGCGAGGGCGTAAAGCGCAGGCGCTCGGTGCCGCGCGGCACGGTCGGGTAGTTCACCGGCTGCACGTAGATACCATACTGCTCGAGCATCATGTCCGACATCAATTTCGTGTGTTTCGGATCACCCACGATCAGCGGCACGATATGCGACCCGTTGTCGGTGATCGGCAGGCCGAGCCCCTTGAGCCGCGTTTTGAGGATTTTCGCCTGGGTCTGGTGCTGTTCGCGCAGCTTCACACCGCCACCGCCTTTCAGGAAAGCGATGGAGGCCGCAGCGCCCGCGGCCACCGCCGGCGGGATCGAGGTCGTGAAGATGAAGCCCGGCGCGTAAGAGCGCACCGCGTCACACATTTTCGCCGAGGCCGCGATGTAGCCGCCGAACACGCCGAAGGCTTTGCCCAAGGTACCGTTGATGATGTCGATCCGGTCCATCAGACCGTCGCGCTCGGCCACACCGCCACCGCGCGGGCCGTACATGCCCACCGCGTGCACCTCGTCGAGATAGGTCAGCGCGTTGAATTCATCGGCGATGTCGCAAAGCTCCTTGATCGGCCCGAAATCGCCGTCCATCGAATAGACCGACTCGAAAGCGATCAGTTTCGGTGCTTCGGGATCGTCGGCGGCCAGCAACTCGCGCAGGTGATCGAGATCGTTGTGGCGGAAGATGCGCTTGGCGCCGCCGTTGCGGCGGATGCCTTCGATCATCGAGGCATGGTTGAGCGCGTCGGAATAGATGATCAGCCCGGGAAACAGCGTCGGAAGCGTCGAGAGCGTGGCGTCATTGGCAATATAGGCCGAGGAGAAGACCAGCGCGCCCTCTTTGCCATGCAGATCGGCCAGTTCGGCTTCGAGACGTTTGTGGTAGACGGTCGTGCCCGAGATGTTGCGCGTGCCGCCAGACCCGGCGCCGGTCGCGTCCACCGCCTCTTTCATGGCTTCGATCACCACCGGGTTCTGTCCCATGCCGAGATAATCGTTGCCGCACCAGACGGTGACGGGCCGCTCGGTGCCATCGGGGCGGGTCCAGGTGGCGTGCGGAAATTGTCCGCGCTTGCGCTCGATGTCGATGAAAGTGCGATAGCGCCCCTCGTCGTGCAAACGTTGGATCGCCTCGTCAAGCTTCGCCGTGTAGTCCACTTTTTATCCTTTCGCGCGTCTCGGGTCTGCCTCTTTTAGCGGCACAAAACGAAAATTGCGACTCATATTCACAATTCGCAAGATAATACCGCCACCAGACCCCGTAAGGGCTGAACAAGCCTCATTCTGCCCCGCCCTTTTAGAATGACTAAAAACCCCTTCTGAATGATCTATGTCAACCCATGGTCTCGACTGGACACCGGGAATGAGAGGCGTAAGCTGCGACAAAACAACCCGAGCACGATCAAAGGTTTCCGATAATGAACACACGTCTTGATCCGGTGCTGGCGCGCATCGACGCCGACATCGACCCGACCCTCGAGCGGCTGATGACCTTCCTGCGCATCCCGTCGATCTCCACCGACCCGGCGCATAAGGCCGATTGCAAGACCGCCGCCGAGTGGCTTGTCGCCGATCTCCAGTCTCTGGGTGCCGAGGCCGAGCTTTGCGACACCCCCGGCCATCCGATGGTCTGGGGCAAGATCGGGTCCGGCGCACCGCACCTTTTGTTCTACGGGCACTATGATGTGCAGCCGGTCGATCCGCTGTCGCTTTGGGATCACGATCCGTTTGCCCCCTTCATCGAAGAGCGCGAGAGCGGAAAAGTGATCCGTGGCCGCGGCGCCTCCGACGACAAAGGCCAACTCATGACCTTCGTCGAGGCCTGTCGCGCCTGGATCGCCGAGCATGGCACCCTGCCTTGCACCATCACCTTCTTCTTCGAAGGCGAAGAGGAAAGCGGCTCTCCCTCGCTCATCCCCTTCATGGAAGCCAACAAAGACAAGCTCGCCGCCGATCTGGCGCTGATCTGCGACACCTCGATGGTCTCTCCCGGCGTGCCCTCCATCGCCTCGCAACTGCGCGGCATGCTGAAGGACGAGTTCACCCTGATCGGTCCCTCGATGGATCTGCACTCCGGCCATTACGGCGGCCCGGCGCTCAACCCGCTGCGAGAAATCTCCCGGATCATCAGCACCTTCCACGACGATCAGGGCCGCGTCACCGTCAAGGATTTCTATGACGGCGTCGAGGAAGTCCCCGCCGAACAACTCGCGCAATGGGAAAGCTGTGGCTTCGACGAGGCGGAATATCTCGCCACCGCAGGCATGAGCGTGGCCCATGGCGAGGCGGGCTATTCCGCCCTCGAACAGCAATGGGCCCGCCCGACGCTTGAAATCAACGGGCTTTGGGGCGGTTATCAGGGCCCCGGCTCGAAAACCGTGATCCCGGCCGAGGCGCATTGCAAGATCACCTGCCGTCTCGTCGGCACGCAAGACCCGGACAAGATCCGCAAGAACCTGCGTGCTCATGTCGAATCCCGGCTTCCGGTCGACGCCAAAGTGGTCTGGGATCAGGATCTCGAAGGCTCCCCTGCCGCCGTGATGAACACCGCGCGTCCGGAGTTCGAAGCCGCGCGCCAGGCGCTCTCGGACGAGTGGAACCGCGAAGCTGTGTTTGCCGGCATGGGCGGCTCGATCCCGATCGCCGGATTCTTCACCACCATTCTCGGCCTCGATTCCATGTTGGTCGGCTATGCGGATGACGACGACCGCATCCACTCGCCGAACGAAAAATACGGCCTCAAGAATTTCCACAAAGGCATCCGCAGCTGGGCCCGTATCCTCGATGCGGTGTCGAAAGCCTGACCGCGGCGCTTGCCTGTGGCCACAAACTCAAAAGCCTCCGGCATATCCTGTGCCGGAGGCTTTCCCTTCCCCACCGCGTGGAACGGACACCGCAACTCCTTAGATCAAAGCCAGCTACGGCTCTCAGGAACAGCCCGGGAACACAGCACGTTCTATGCAGATTTCTGTGCGCCGTCCTGTGCGCCGCTGTCAAAACATGGCGCCAGGATGCCTGTGCCCCTCGCACCATCCGCCCACATGCATGGCACCGGCGCCCCCCCCCAAAAAAACGCCTCAGCCTTCCGCCGGACGCGCCCCGCGGAGCAGTTTTGCGATCAGCAACACCCAAGGCAGCCCATGCATCGCCAGATCGAACATATCGATCGGTCGAGAAAGTGTGCCGCTGGCAAGCATGTTCAGCTTTTCCCAGATATGCGGCTCCGGCACGAAAGGCGCGAGACCAAGCGTCAGCGCCGCAAGCACACATGTCGACAAGGAGATGGAATCGATCAACTTCATTCCTCGTTCCTGCCCGCCTTCCGAACCAAGACCAAGGCATTTTTCACAGAGCCGCTCTTTCGGACTGTCATTTGGGGCTCGCAAAACGCACCCAGCTCACATTTCCCCCGAAACACCTGCCGAAATCGCGGGCCATCCGGTTCCAGAGCCGCCGCCCCATCGTAAAACTACGCCAAAGCACACCGCCCGAACCGTGCCACATCCTTGTGCAAAACCCCGGCTTTCCGCCCACCGCCCCGATGAGACGCGCGCGCCGCACATGCAATCGTCTGGCACTCCCATCCCGATGCTCACGGGATGCAGACAAGAACCGCCCGCAAAGCTCAGCACACACCATGCCACCCCTCAGAACAGTTCCAGATCGCTTGTCCGTTCCGGGGTCGGCCGTTTTTCCACAACCTGAGACGCATCCGCCACAAGCTTTTGCCGGGCTTTGCCAAGCGCGGGCATGAACTCGACACGCCGCGCCTGCGTCCCGCCCAGGCTCTGCCCATCACAGGGAATATTCTCCCGTTCGAGATAGGACAGCACGAAAGTGCCATTCTGGTTCCCGGCATTGGTCAGCCCCTTATACATTTCAGCCCCGCCAAACACCTTGGCCCTAAGCCTTTCACGCCGCGCCCCATGCCGGATCAGACCGTTGATCAAGAGCTCCATGGCATTGGCGCCGAAGGAACTGACGTCGCTGCGCGAGGGCGGCCCTTCCGGCAAAAGAAAATGGTTCATCCCCCCGACCCGCGCCACGGGATCCCATAGGCAGGTGGCGACGCAGGATCCGAGAATTGTGGAAATCACCGTGTCTTCGCTCTCGCCGATCGCATATTCCCCCTGGGCGATATAGGTCCGGCTGCCGAATGCGCGTTTTTCAGAAATCGTGGTCATGTCGCCCTCACATGTGCCGGGCTTTCACACAGACGCAGGATTTCATCGCCGAACACGTCCAGATCGGCCCATTGTTCGACGCCCCCCAATTCTCCGGCCACCCGCGGCATACCGAAAACGATGCAGCTTTCCTCGCTCTGTCCAAGCGTTCGGGCCCCGGCCTTGCGCAGCGCGACCATGCCTTCCGCCCCATCGCGCCCCATGCCGGTCAGGATCCCCGCAGTCACCCGTGGCGCCATCGGCACAGCAGAAAGGAACATCGAATCCACAGACGGCCGGTGACCGGACACCGGCGGCCCCTTGTGTAACTTGACCCGCAAATCGACAGGTCCGCCGAGATTGAGATGCGTGGCCCCCCCCGGTGCAATCATCACCACTCCGGGTTCCAGCGCGCTCCCATCCGTTGCCAGCATCACCTTGGGCGCGACCAGCGGGTCGAGACGGGCGGTAAAGCTGACCAGAAACGGTTCCGGCATATGTTGCGTGATCAATGTCGGCGGACACTTCTCTGGAAAGCGCTGCAGGACGCGTTCGATTGCATCCACCCCCCCTGTCGACCCCCCAATCAGGCAAATCCTGTGAAAATTCCTTTCCTTTCCCGGCTGTGGCCGTGGACGCTGAGCACTGCGCGGGCTGGGAAGTCGCGCCCGCGCGGCCAGCACCACCATCTCCGAGAGCCGCGAGAAATTTTCGAGCCCATCTCCGAACTTGGGTTTTTCCACGCAATCGACCGCGCCCAGAGCCATCGCTTCCACCGCAACATCGCTGCCTCGGCGGGTCAATGTCGAGACCATCACCACGGGCATCGGACGATGCCGCATGAGACGCTTGAGAAACTCGAGCCCGCTCATGCTTGGCATTTCGACATCGAGCGTCATCACATCGGGGCGATGCGTATTCACCGCATCCCGTGCCCCCCGCGCCGTCCCCGCTTCAGCCACCACGACAAGGCGACTGTCGGCTTCGAGGATCGACCGGATGAGGCGGCGCATTGTCGCCGAGTCATCCACAATCAGAACACGTAACGGTTTCAAGCCAATCTCCTTTTAACAGCCCGGATATCACGCGCAGGTTGCTCAAAAATCTTCCCAGTCGTCCTCAATCGGCGGCGCAACCGGCACGGGGGCATTCACCGCGTGTTTGACAGCTGGTTTCGGCGCCTTGGCCGCGGCAACGGGCGTCTCCGCCATTCTCGGCTCCGGTTTACTCACCGGACGCTTGAAATCCACCTGAACCGGCGCACTGGCCACTGTGGTCTGTGCCTGTACACTGCCAATGGCAAAGCGCGACGTGGTGACGTTCAGGTTCTCCGCCTCGCGGGTCAGGGCGTGGCTGGCGGCCGTGGTCTGTTCGAACATGGCGGCATTCTGCTGGGTCACCTGATCGAGCTGATTCACCGCCGCATTGATCTCCGCAAGCCCCGAGGACTGCTCGCGCGAGGAAATAGCGATTTCCGACACGTTGTGAGAAATCTCGGACACGGATTTCACGATTCCGCGCAGCGCCTCCCCTGTCTCGCCGACAAGGCTCACGCCGCGTTTCACCAGTGTTCCGGACTTGGAAATCAGATCGTTGATCTCTCGCGCCGCCTCGGAAGACCGCTGCGCCAGTGCCCGCACCTCGGAGGCCACGACCGCGAACCCCCGTCCCGCTTCACCGGCCCGCGCCGCCTCGACCCCCGCATTTAGCGCCAGAAGGTTGGTCTGGAAGGCGATATCGTCGATCACCGAAGTGATTTTCGAGATTTGATCGGAGGAGGTCTCGATCTGGCTCATCGCCTCAACCGCTTCCTGCACCACCTTGCCCGAAGATTCGGCATTGGCCTTGGCGGTCTCCACCATTTCGGAGGCCTGTTTCGCGCCATCGGCAGCCGAGCGCACCGAAGAGGTCAGCTCGTCCAGCGCCGTCGCAGTCTCTTCCAGCGTCGCCGCCTGTTTCTCGGTCCGGCGCGACAGGTCGTCCGCCGCGTTCGATATCTCGGCGGCCTCGCCCCGGATCATGTCGGCATTCTCGACCACGTTGCGCATGGCCGACAGAAGATTCTCGATCGCCTGATTGAAATCGCCGCGCAGCGTTTCGTATTCGACGGAGAATTTCTCATCGATCCGCGAAGTCAGATCGCCCTGCGCCAGTTTTTTGAGGCCGACACGCAACCCCTCCACGACGCGGTCCTGTTCCGCCTTCATGCGCTCGCGTTCGGCTTCCGCCGCCACGAGGGCCGCCTGGCTGTCGGTGATGTCCGTGCCGAGAAGAATGATACGGAACGGACGCCCCGAGGAATCCTTCACCGGGCTGAACGTGCCTTCCAGGATGGAGGTGTTGCCCTCCTTGTCGAGCAGCTTGAACCGGCCGTAGATGCTTTCGCCCCGATTCAGGCGCTCCCAAACATCGCCCCGCTCGGAGGCCATCTTGGCGTTGAAGGCAAAGATTTCGTCATGTTTCATGCCGATCAGTTCGGTCGGGTCGACGCCCAGCATGCGCGAGAAATTCGCATTGGCCTTCATGAGTTTGCCATCGACGCCAAACTCGGCCTTGGCCTGATTGCCGTCAAGGGCGGTGATGACGGCCTCGTTGGTACGGATGTCGGTGACATCCTTCCATTCCATCACACAGCCGATCTGCTCGCCGTCGAGATCGACGACCGCGTTCACATCCAGCGCGAAATGCACATCCCCCACCTTCATATCCGTCGAGAAGGGCATCTTGCTCGTGTCGGAGAGGATCATGCGAATCCGGTGCGGATCTTTGTGAAAAATATCGACGTTCTTACCGACGATATGGTCGGCGTCGAACGCCCCGAACATCCCGCGGAAGACCGGCTCGTTCTCTTTGAGCAGCTCATGCACGGCCGAGTTCATATAGGTGATCGTGAAGTCCTGATCGATCATCATCAGAGCCGCCGAAGACCCCTCGAACGCGGCCCCCTTGAACAGACCGTCGCGCGTGGCCTGCTCCGCTCGTCCAAGCGCATGACGGAAATCGTCCAGCGCATTGGCGATCTGCCCGATCTCGTCGCCGCGCTCGACGCCCGGAACGTCGACCGCATAATTGCCCTCGGAAACCGTGCGCATCGCCCCTTCCACACGGGTCAGCGGGCGGGAAATTGTCCGGGCGATCAGATAGGCGATCAGCGCCACCACGGCGGTCATCAGAGCACCCTGCCAGGCCATGGTCCGGGCCAGCGCCGTCGCGGGCTCGAGAATTTCCTCGATCGTCTGCTCCGCGATCAGCCCCCAGCTCACCCCGTGGTACTCCACCGGAAAGAAGGCCGCGAGATGTTCGTGAAGTTTGCCGGTGCCGATCTCCTGATCGGTTTCGCGCAGAAATCCCGTTTCCCCGGCAATCACCTTTTTCGCCGAATCCGTGCTCAGGGCGACGTTCAGAATCTCATTCCCCGCGCCGTGGATCGTGTTGGAGCGCAACAGAAGATCGGTGCCGACCAGATAGGAATCGCCGGTTGTGCCGAGCCCCGTCGAACGCGTGGTGATGGTGTCGATACGATCCACCGGCATCTGGAACGCGATCACGCCGCGCATCTCGCCGCGACGATCCAGAACCGGGGACGCCAGGAAAGCCGCCGGAGCGCCATGCGAGGGGGCGTATTTCTCGAAATCGGCAAAGAAAATGCCCGGCCCTTGTGCGGCCAGAGCCTGTTGCAGAACCGTCCCGAGCCCGGTGTCGGCATAGTCGCCTTCGAGAAAATTGGTGGCGTAATCCTGTTCTTTGAACACCGAATAGATCAGATCGCCGGAAAGCGAGAAGACGAAGACATCGTAATAGCCCTTTTCCTCGACGAGCTTGCGGAAATAGCCGTGATAGAGCTTGTGGACCTGGCTGTAGGCCGAACCGTCCTGCGCGTAATCGAGCTGTTGCTTGAAGCCCTGTTCATTGGGGTTGCGCTCGATGTACCAGTCCTTGAGATAGGCCGTGCGGTCACCGTCGAGTGTCTCCCACGCCTCCCCGAAACCACGGATCGCCGAAAGCACCGTCGGGTTTTCCGCTTGACTGCGCAGATCGATATCGACCCCCTCGAGCCAGCCCTCCAGCTCGAGCGCGCGGGCTTCCGCCACGGTCATCATCGCCTCTTCCGCCTCGCCGAGCAAGGATTGCGACGCATTGCGATAGGATACGAGATTCGCAATCGCGATGGTCACGATGGTCAGTCCGATCATGATCGCCGGCAGCTTTTTCGCCAGTTTGATCCTGCTAAAAAATTTCATCTCATGTCTCCAGGTATCGCGGGTCCGCTCCACGTTCCGGTGAGAGGTGGCCCAAGCGATATATCGATCAGCTTTCGGGCACAGCTGCCCCGTACCTCACGATCCATGCCGCCAAGGAGTGAAGATTCATTTAAGTCCGGATATTTTCGTTCGGACAATCGCTCGAATTTTCATGAATCCTGCGCCCGCCACCCGGGATCACCCCAAGTCGGCCACGCGGCCCCGCGCGGCAAGCCTGTGCATCTCACGGCACATCCGGCGTTTTTTGCGCATTTTTTTGCCCAGATCCCGGCTGCATTAACCATTGATAAACCTATTAACCATTTCCTGAGATCACGCGCCCATTTGCCGTTCCGGCACCTGCGGTTCCCGAAGCCAGATCGCACAAGATTCACAACAAAGACCCATTGCCCGTGAACATCACAAGACGTTTCCGCCCAAGCCCCCGCGCCGGACTGCCCATGGCGCTCCGCAGCGTCGTGGCCCTGATGGTCACCCTGCTGCTGCTTCAGGCGGTTTCTCTGATCGGCGGCATCGCCCCGCCCCCGACGCTCGGGCCGTTGCACCCGACGGTGCTCGTCGCCACGAGCCTGCTCCTCGCCGATCTCCTGCATCAGTGGCATCGCCGCCGCCACGGCAACCTCCGCCCCAGCTCGCATCTCTCCTACGGCTCTCCGGTCGCACTCACCCTGATCCTCCTGCGCGTCGCGGAACTGGAGGGCCACCCGGTGCAGGGCCTGCTCTTCCTGATCGGGTCGCAGACCGACACCCTCCATGTCAGCCTCCTCTCGCTTCTGTGTTTCCTGCTGCTGGCCCTGCTGCCGCTGATCGCACGCGGACAGAAAAGCGGCGCTTGGATCGCCTGTGTCATCCTGATCTCCATCGCCGCGATCGCCCTGTTCCGGCTGGCCCGGAGTATCGACCCGACCCCGGCCCTTCCCCCCGCGCTCTCCCGTTTCGCGCAGGGCCTGTCGCTCTCCGAAGCCCTGCTGTTTCTCGGACTCGCCGCACTCTCCCTGCCCCTGACCAAGGCCCCCCGCCTGCTTTGGGACCCGCACACACCAAAGGTCGACCGCCTGCTCTGGGCCGTACTCGCCACCCTTCAGCTCAACATGATCCTCTCGCTCTGGGGCGGCGAAGGCGGCCCGCTCGATCTCGTTGCAACCGTCGGCCTCAGTCTGCTGTCCATCCTTGTGGTGGAAAAACGTCTGCGCCCGCTGGAACGCGCCGCCCGGGACATCGACGCCCCTCTCGCCTCGGAGAGCGACCTCTTTCAAAGCCCCGCAGCACCCGGCCCGACGCCGCCGCCCCGCAGCGCACGGATGACCTCCGACAGCGCCTCGGATGAAGCAAACCGCCTGCCGCTCTTCCTGCGTCCGCACCATTGGATGACCTTTCGCGCCACCGAACGTCAACGGCTCGTCTGGACCGCCGTCGCGATCTTTGCCGTGACATGGCTGACCGAGAGCCTGTTCCGCATCAGCTTTCCGACTCTCGTGCCGCTGTGGTGGAGCGCCGGATTGCTTTCCTACTATCTTTTGCTGCACCCCGGACACAGCTGGCCCCGCGTTCTGGGCGCGGGGACGATGGCCATGATTGTCGCACGTCTCGCCCTCGCACAACCGCCTGCGACCGCGCTGATTTCCGCCGGGTTCAATGGCGTCGAGGCGCTGATCCTCGCCTCTCTCGCCCGGCATATGCTCCGTCTGACACTCGTCGGTCGCCGCTTCGTCGAAGTCGACCCAAAACTCCAGAGCCTCGTCGGCTTTCTGCTGTCGATCATGCTCACCGGCCTTGCGCTTGCCTTTCTCAATCAGGCCGCCCTCGCCCTTCTCGGTCAGACCCCGCCGCCCCTGACAGATGTCGCGCAATTTCTGCTCGCCAACCTGACCGGCATTGCCCTGCTCACCCCGATTTTCATCGGGGTGATCTGGAAACTGCATTTCGGCTTCGAAGCCCCCGACCGACCCGCCGTCTCGGCCCTTCCGCTGACCCTGATGCTGGCCGGGTGTGCCTTTCTGACCGGCCGGTTTCCCTTCGACAGTTTCGGCCTGTCCTCCGCCCTGCCCGTCACCTTCGGTCTGGTCCTGCTGCTCTCGACCGTCACCCTGCGCAATATGCTGGAAACCGGGCTGGCGAATATCGCCGTCGCCTCGGCGCTCCTTCTGGGGGCCGGGCTCAAATCCCCGCTCTCCTATGTGGAATTCTCCATCCTCGTGCTGATCGGCTCCTGCCTCGTCACCCTCGCCGGCAGTTACAAACAGCAACGCACCCGCGATCGCATGTTGCGCACCGAGTTGCTCGACAACAGCCCCGCCATGATGATCACCATGGATGCCCAATTCCGGATCACAACCATCACGGACCGGCTCTGCGCCTATCTCGACGTGCCCCGCAGCGTCATCCTCGGCAAAACACCCGCCACGTCCGGCTTCCTGCGCCTGCCCGATCACACGCTCACCGCCATGCGGCGTTTTATCCGCGAAAGCCCGGACACCGATCTCACCCTCGAGATCGACATCCGCCGTCATGACGGCACCCTGCGCAAAACCCTCGCCGCGATCCGCAAGACCCGCACCCCCGGCCTGTCGCATCATTACATCGTCCAGATCACCGACACGACGGAGCTGCATCGCAACACCCGGCTTTATAAGCTCACCCTAGAAGAAGGCCCCGCCCTTCTGCTCGTCCAGGACAGCCAGCGCCGCACCCTAAACGCCACGCCCGCGCTCTGCACCCGCCTCGGGTTTTCCCGCAGCGATCTGATCGGCCGCGACATCGCCGAGCTGACCCCAGTCCACACCCGCCGTTTCGTCAATCAGATGCGGGCACTCGGGGACGATTTTACGCCGCCTGCCCACAAGGTGCTCGAATTCACCACCGCCGGGGGCAAGATCCGCAAGATGACCGCCGAACGTCGCCTGATCGACCCGGACGCCACGGGCGAACAGCCGAAATACATCATCCTTTTCACCGATGTGACCGAATTCGAGGCGCAGCGCAGCCTCACCGAAACGCTCTTGAACCGCAACGCCGCCGTGGTGATTTCCCAGGACCGCAACTGGCGCATCCAGTCGGTCTCCGACGCCTGGAGCGAACATTTCGGCTACAGCCGCGCCGAGACCCTCGGGCGCGATCTCATCGACTTCATTCCGACCGAGGATCACGCTGCCTCGAAAAGCTTTCGCCGCCATCTCCTGTCCCGCACCAGGGACAAGGAAACGATCTCCAACACGCTGAGCTTGCTCACCAAAACCGGGGAGAGACGGATCGTCGAGCTGCGCAGCGTGATCGAGGAAAACGAGGACAGGTGGCTCAATATCGTCATGATCGTCGACATCACCGAAGTCTCGCTGGCGCGCCGGAAACTCGAACATCTCGTCGCCCATGATGAGCTCACCGGGCTCTATTCGCGCCGCGGCTTCAACCGGCTTCTGGCCGATGGCGAACGTCTCCACGATTACGACCTCTTCCTGCTCGACCTCGACCATTTCAAGAGCGTGAACGATACCTACGGCCATAAGGTCGGTGACGATCTGTTGCGCCGGATCGCCGCCGTGATCTCCGAAAAAACCGGAGCGCTCGGTCATGCCTGTCGCGTCGGCGGGGAGGAATTCGCCGTCATTCGTAACGCCACAACCGCCGCCCTGAACCGCACATTCGCCGAGGAACTGGCCCGGGACATTGCGGCGTCTACCCTGCCCACCTCGTCGGGGCCGGTGTCGCGCACCGTCTCCATCGGCGTCACCCGGCTGGCCCGCACCGACCGGCTCGACGACGCCGCGAAATGGGCCGACTGGGCGCTGCGCGAGGCCAAGGAGCACGGGCGCAACAAGGTGATCCTGACCGATGAGGCCTTCTTCGAACGCTTGCGGCAAGACGGCCGCCTGACCAGTTATCACGATGTCCTCGGGGCGTTGCAGCGTGACGAGATCGTCAAATACGTCCAGCCGATTTTCGATGCGGAGACCCACCGGGTCGTCGGCTTCGAGGCGCTGTTGCGCTGGGAACGGCCCTCTGGCGAGATCCTGCCGCCCCGGCAATTCCTGCCGCAGTTGCAGAATGTACTGCTGAGCGAGGATCAGTCCGACACACCCCGCAAATTGTGTCACCGCCTGCTCACCCGCCTTACCGCCTGCCCCGGCGTCTTCGTCAGCTTCAACATCCGGCTGGAGGCGCTGGCCTTCCCCGGCGCCGCCGCGCTGCTGATCCGCAATTTCGGTCCGCTCGCCCAGGTGCGCCACGCCATCGTGCTCGAAATCTGCGAGGATGCGATCACCGACCGGATCGATATGGATCAGGCGATGACCGAAATTGCCATCCTGCGTGCTCAGGGCATCCGAATAGCGCTCGACGATTTCGGCAAGGAAGCCTCCAATCTCAACCGTCTCACCCATCTGCCGATCGACATCGTGAAGATCGACAAATCCCTGATCGAGCGCATCGTCACCGACCGCCGCTCGCGCGAGGCCCTGCGCTCGGTCATCCATCTGGCCGAGGCGCTGAACTTCGAGATCGTCGCCGAAGGGGTCGAAACCGAAGCGCAACGCAGGATGCTTCTCGAACTTGGGCTGACCTGGCATCAAGGCTTTCTCTACGCCCGCGCGATGCCCGCCGAACAGGCCAATCGGCTCTACGGCACCTCCGAGAACCGCGCCAACGGCACCACAGACGCCGCCTCTGAAGTCCTGTAGCCATCTCTGAGCCGGAAGCTGACAAAACAAAAGGGCACCCAACGGGCGCCCTAAAGGCCGGTTCAGACCGGCAGAAATCTGGATGGTGGGTGATAAGAGATTTGAACTCCTGACATCTTCGATGTGAACGAAGCGCTCTACCACTGAGCTAATCACCCGCCGTGGCGCGGTGTTTAGCCTCTGGCAAATTCGGATGCAAGAGGCTTTTGCCAGAAAATGTCCCGGAAAACTCAGTTTTCCCCGGCCTCCGTTTCCACGCTCTCCTCAGGGCTCTCTGCCTGGGCCTCACCGCCCTCGACCTCCTCGCCCAGCATGGTCTTGGACCGGCGCAGCTTGGCCACGATGACATGCGCGCCGGTGCCGTCCTGTTGCCGTTTCACAGACATTTTGCCCAAAGGCGGCAGGTTCAGCTCCTCACCGCGCTGAAGCGCATCGCCCAGTTCCTTGAGCGTCGCCTCGACTGCTTTCTTGGCCTCGCCGCGCTTGACGCCGGAGGCCTCGGCCACCCGGTCGATGAAATCTTTCTTCTTCATGGTCGTCACCACCGTGGTTTCGGGCGCCTCAACCGGCGCGGGCTCCGTGCTGATCGGCACGGTCTTTTTCGCAGCGGCTTTCTTTGCCGTCGATGTTTTCGCAGTGGTCTTGGTTTTCCGGGTTGCGGTGGTCCGCGCAGCCATAAGAGAGCCCCTCTGGTGGTTTGTTTCCGTTGTGGAAACCTTACTCTCGTCGCCCCGTACGCTGCAAACGAGAAATGGCCTCGGAACCATGGTTCTAGCGCCTTGATGAACCAAAGGTTTATTTGCCCAAACCCTGTGCATCTCCCCGCCCCCAAAAGCAAGAAAGCCGACCCGAAGGTCGGCTTTCCCACAATTGTTTCCAGAACCGCGTTCAGTGTGCCGTCGCACCCTGGCTTTCGCCGCCGCCCGAAAGCTTGGCCAGACGCGCGGCCTCTTCGGCGGCCTCGTCCCATTCAATCGGCTCCGGCTGGCGCACCAGCGCGTGTTTGAGCACCTCGGACACATGGGTGACGGGGATGAGTTCCAGCCCCTCCTTCACATTGTCCGGGATCTCGGCGAGATCCTTGACGTTCTCTTCCGGGATCAACACGGTTTTGATCCCGCCCCGCAGAGCCGCCAGAAGTTTCTCCTTGAGCCCACCGATGGCGGTCGCGTTGCCGCGCAGAGACACCTCGCCGGTCATCGCGATGTCCTTGCGCACCGGGATCTGCGTCAACACCGACACAATCGTCGTCACCATCGCCAGACCGGCCGAGGGCCCATCCTTCGGCGTCGCCCCGTCGGGGACGTGGACGTGAATGTCGATCGTGTCGAACACCGGCGGTTTCACCCCGATCTGCGGCGCGATGGAGCGCACATAGGAACTGGCCGCGTCGATGGATTCCTTCATCACATCGCCCAGTTTCCCGGTGGTCTTCATCCGCCCCTTGCCGGGCAGTTTCAGCGCCTCGATCTGCAACAAATCGCCGCCGACCGACGTATAGGCCAAGCCCGTGACAACCCCGATCTGATCTTCCTTCTCGGCCAGACCGTAACGGATTTTCTTCACGCCGAGGAAGTCCTCGATGTTGCCCGCGTTCACCTCGACTCTCTCCGCCTGCTTGCGCACGATCTGCGTCACCGCTTTGCGCGCCATCTTGGCAAATTCGCGTTCGAGATTCCGCACCCCCGCCTCGCGGGTGTAGTAGCGGATCACATCCGTCACAGCCTCATCCGTCACAGAGAATTCCTTGGCCTTGAGGCCGTGGTTCTTGATCTGTTTCGGGATCAGATACTGTTTCGCGATCTCCGATTTCTCGTCCTCGGTGTAGCCCGAGAGCGGGATGATCTCCATCCGGTCAAGAAGCGGCCCCGGCATGTTGTAGCTGTTCGACGTGGTCAGGAACATCACGTTGGAGAGATCGTATTCGACCTCCATGTAGTGATCCACGAAAGTGGAATTCTGTTCCGGATCAAGCACTTCGAGCATGGCCGACGCCGGATCGCCCCGGAAATCCTGCCCCATCTTGTCGATCTCATCGAGCAAGATCAGCGGGTTCGTCGTCTTCGCTTTTTTCAGCGCCTGAATGATCTTGCCCGGCATGGAGCCAATGTAGGTCCGGCGGTGACCGCGGATCTCGCTCTCGTCGCGCACGCCGCCCAGCGAGATGCGAATGAACTCGCGCCCCGTGGCCTTGGCGACCGATTTGCCCAGCGAGGTTTTGCCCACGCCCGGCGGGCCGACGAGGCAGAGGATCGGGCCTTTCAGCTTCTGGCTGCGGCTCTGCACGGCGAGATATTCGACGATCCGCTCCTTGACCTTCTCAAGCCCGTAATGGTCGTGATCGAGGATCTCCTGCGCCTTGTTCAGATCCTTTTTGACGCGGGATTTCGTGCCCCACGGGATCGACAGCATCCAGTCGAGATAATTGCGCACAACCGTGGCTTCGGCCGACATCGGGCTCATATTCTTGAGCTTTTTCAGCTCGCCCTCGGCCTTTTCACGCGCCTCTTTCGACAGTTTGGTGGCGGCGATCTTCTCTTCGAGCTCGGCAATCTCGCCCGCCCCGTCCTCACCGTCGCCCAGCTCCTTCTGAATGGCCTTCATCTGCTCATTCAGGTAATATTCGCGCTGGGTTTTCTCCATCTGCGATTTGACGCGGGTTTTGATCTTTTTCTCGACCTGAAGCACAGACATTTCGCCCTGCATCAGCCCGAACACCGCCTCAAGCCGCGCATCGACCGCAAGCGTTTCCAGAAGCTTCTGCTTCTCGTCCACCTCAACGCCCAGATGCCCCGCCACGAGATCGGCGAGCTTTGCGGGCTCGCGGGTCTCGGAGACGGCGACAAGCGCCTCTTCGGGGATGTTCTTTTTCACCTTGGCGTAATGCTCGAACTCCTCGCGCACGGAGCGCAGAAGCGCCGTCACCGCATCGGCATCGCCAACGCTTTCCTCAAGGGGGGTAATCTCCGCCTCGAAATGGCTGTCATTCTCGACAAACCGATCGAGCCGCACGCGGCGCTCGCCCTCGACCAGCACCTTGACGGTGCCATCGGGCAATTTCAAAAGCTGCAACACATTGGCCAGCACGCCGACGCGGAAGATGCCGTCCTCCGACGGATCGTCCACCGACGGGTCCATCTGGGCGGAGAGCAGGATCTGTTTGTCCTGCGCCATCACCTCTTCGAGCGCTTTGACCGATTTTTCCCGGCCCACGAACAGCGGCACGACCATGTGGGGAAACACCACGATGTCGCGCAGCGGCAGGACGGGATAGGATTGGATTTGCTCGTGCATAGTCATTCCTTATCTTGGCAAAAGACCAAGGCCCCGCCCCTGCGGCAACCATCCGGTCTTTCCTGTCTTGGCTCTATATCTGGGGGGGCACCCCGGCGATTTCAACCAAGTCAAGTTGCGGCTTGAACGTCAGTCTGCCTGTCATGACCGGTACGGGCAAGAGCGGATTTGCCCGGATTTCGCCGGATTTTCATCCTCTGCCCCCGCAAGCGTCGCCGCGTCTCCGACCATCCCGTCAAAAAACTGAAACATTTCAAACCAAAGGGCGCCTTCGCCTCAAATTGGTTCGATGTCACCCAGCGCGCGCGTGTCGTGGAAGTCTTTTTCCCAGGCCTCAAACCTGCCGCCCGCAATCGCATCGCGCATGCCCTGCATGATCTCCTGGAAATAATGCAGGTTGTGCCAGGTGAGCAGCATCGAGGAGATAATCTCCTGCGAGCGGAACACATGGTGCAGATAGGCGCGCGAGTAATTGCGGCAAGCAGGACACGAACAATGTTCGTCCAGCGGGCGCGGATCGTCGGCGTGGCGCGCGTTCTTGATATTGACCTGCCCGCGACGGGTCCAGGCCTGACCGGTGCGCCCCGACCGCGACGGCAGCACGCAATCCATCATATCGACACCGCGCTTCACCGCCCCCACGATATCGTCCGGCTTGCCCACGCCCATCAGATAGCGCGGCTTGTCCTCCGGCAGGAACTCCGGCGCGAAATCGAGAGTCTGGAACATCAGCTCCTGTCCCTCGCCGACAGCCAGCCCGCCGATCGCATAGCCGTCAAAGCCGATCTCTTTGAGAGCCGTGGCGCTTTCTTCCCGGAAATCGCGCTCCAAACCGCCCTGCTGAATGCCGAACAGCGCATGGCCGGGCCGGTCGCCAAAGGCCTCTTTCGACCGCGCCGCCCAGCGCATCGACAGCCGCATGCTCTGCGCGATCCGGTCGCGATCCGCCGGAAGCGCGGGGCATTCGTCGAAACACATCACGATGTCGGAGCCCAGGAGCTTTTGAATCTCCATCGAGCGCTCGGGCGAGAGGAAATGTTTCGATCCGTCGACATGCGAGCGGAAGGTCACGCCCTCTTCCGTCAGCTTGCGCAGATCGGAGAGGCTCATGACCTGAAACCCACCGCTGTCCGTGAGGATCGGGCGCTCCCAGTTCATGAACTTATGCAGCCCGCCGAGCGCCGCGATGCGTTCCGCCGTCGGGCGCAGCATCAGGTGATAGGTATTGCCCAGCAAAATATCCGCCCCGGTGGCGCGCACGCTCTCCGGCATCATCGCCTTGACGGTCGCCGCCGTCCCCACGGGCATGAAGGCAGGCGTGCGGATCTCGCCGCGCGGGGTGGAGATCACACCGGTGCGGGCCTTGCCGTCGGTGGCGTGTACGGAAAATGAGAATCGCTGGGTCATAAGGCCGGGATGTACCCGCAAATGCCGCGCGGGGCCAGTCTTCTGCCGCGACGCGCGGTCTCGCGGCTTTCCGATGGCGCAAATACTCAAAAACCCGCCCCAATGGGCGGGTTCCTGTGTCGATTTACCAATAGACCCGTGGCAGACGTGGTTTACTCCGCAGCCTCGATCGTCGCCTTGGCATCCTCGGGGATGACCAGCGACAGGATGATCGCCGAAAGACCCGCCAGCGTGATCGGTGCGGCAAACACCTGTTTCAGAAAGGTCGGCAGGTTCTGGGTCGAATCCGGCACCAGAGTGACGCCCAGCGCAAGGCCAAAGGACACCGCCATAATGTAGACCCGGCGCAGGTTCATCTCTTCGGTCGCCAGAATTCGGATACCCGCCACCGCGATGGTCGAGAACAACACCAGCGTCGCCCCGCCCAGCACCGGTTTCGGGATGATCAGGAAGAACGACCCGATAATGGGAAACAGCCCGAGGATCACCAGAATGCCGCCCACATACATGCCGACATGGCGCGAAGCGACGCCGGTCATCTGGATCACCCCATTGTTCTGCGAGAACGTGGTGTTCGGGAAGGTGTTGAAAATCGCCGCCAGCGCCGAGTTGACGCCATCGCCCAGAACCCCGCCCTTGATGCGCTTCATATAGAGATCGCCCGACACCGGCTGACCGGAGATCACCGAGTTCGCGGTCAGATCGCCCGAGGTTTCAATCGCGGTCACCAGATAGAGGAAGGCCAGCGGGATAAAGAGACCAAAGTCAAAGTCGATGCCATATTTGAACGGGATCGGCAGGGCAAAGAGGCTCGCCGAGCCCAGCGCGCCGAAATTCACCATGCCGAAAAAGCTCGACACGATGGTGCCGACCACCAGCCCGATCATGATCGCGGAAATCCGCAGCGTCGGCTTGCCGATGAAGGTCATCACAAGGATGATCGCCACCACCAGCGTCCCCATCAGAAGGTAAAGCGGCTTGCCGAGGTTCTCCCCCGCCATCGCGCCCCCCGCGAAATCGGTGAACCCCGCCTTGATCAGCGACAGACCGATCACCGTGATCACCACCCCCGTCACCGTCGGCGTGATGATCCGCTTCAGCTTGTCGAGAAACTGCGACAGGATGATCTCCACCAGCGACCCGACAAGGCACAGCCCGAAGATCATCGAGAGGATGTCCTCCGGCGAGCCGCCGCGCCCCTTGACCGCAAACCCCGCCGCCAGAATGGCGCCGAGAAAGGCGAATGACGTCCCCTGAAGCGACAAAAGCCCCGAGCCCACCGGCCCGATGGTCTTGCACTGGATGAAGGTGGCCACGCCCGAAACGAAAAACGCCATGGCGATCAGATAGGGCGTATAGGCCCCAAGCCCCAGCGCGCCACCGATGATCAGCGACGGCGTCGCGATGCCGACGATGGACGCCAGCACATGTTGCACCGCGGCCAGCGCGGCCTGCGGCGGCGGCGGCACATCGTCGAGCTGATAGACCAGCGGCATGAATTTTTCTTCGCTCATATGTTTGTCCCCAGTTTGTTCCGTTTTAAATCCCCTGAGCGAAAGCCTGAGCCGCCCCCGGCGGTGACGAAAGCGTTACCTGTCGCAAAACGCCCAAACGCGGCCTCCTGCGTACGGCACGCGCAAGAAAACGGCAAAAACCTCGATTTTCGCACCGTTGCGTCCAAAAACGCGCCGCTTTGGGATTGGCAAAACACCGCGAACACACCGCGCCCGCCGCTTTGTCACAAAACCGACAAAGCCTCTTGTCAGAACCCTCGGAAGGTGACATTGGGCGCATCTGGCCGGACCGCAGCATCGCGCCCCGGCCTCTCCCCAAATTGCGAGACACGCACATGACGGACAAAGCTCCTTTCGCTTTAGGCTGGGAAGAATGGGCCTCCCTGCCCGCGCTCGGCCTGCCCGCGCTGAAGATCAAGGTCGACACCGGCGCCAAGACCTCGGCGCTGCATGCCTTCGACATCGAACCTTTCGGCAAGGCGGACGCCCCCAAGGTGCGGTTCAACATCCATCCGGTGCCGGGGCGCGAGGACATCACGATTTCCTGCTCCGCCGATGTGGTGGACCGGCGCGAGGTGACCTCGTCCAATGGCGAAACCGAGCTGCGCTATGTCATCGCCTCCGAGATCGCCATGGGAGAGCGGGTCTGGCCGATCGAGATCACGCTGACCAACCGCACCAATATGGCCTACCGCATGCTGCTTGGCCGTCAGGCCATTCGCGACGATATGATCGTCCAGCCGTCCGAGAGCTTCTGTCAGCCCCGGCTCGACGATGCGGTCTATTTCACCACCGCAATCCGCGACACCGTGGCCCCGCGCGCGCTGCGCATCGCCGTTCTGTCGCGCGAGCCGGACAATTACTCCTCCCTGCGCCTCGTCGAAGAGGGCGAGAAGCGCGGCCATGTGGTCGAGCTGATCGACACCACCCGCTGCTACATGGTGATCAACGCCATGGCACCGGAGATTTACTATGACGGCGAACGCCTGCCGCGCTACGACGCCGTGATCCCGCGCATCGGCGCCTCCGTCACCTCTTACGGCACCGCCGTGATCCGTCAGTTCGAGACCATCGGCACGTTTTGCGTCAACGGCTCTGAGGGCATCGCCAAATCGCGCGATAAATTGCAGGCGCATCAGGTCCTCGCGCGTCACCGCATCGGCATGCCCACGACCGCCTTCGCCGCCTCGCCCAAGGACACCGACAACCTGATCGCTCTGGCGGGCTCCGCGCCCTTGATCGTCAAGCTGTTGGAATCGACCCAAGGCCGCGGCGTCGTTCTGGCCGAGACCAAGAAAGCCGCGCAATCGGTGATTTCCGCCTTCCGAGGCCTCAAAGCCAACTTCCTCGTCCAGCATTTCGTCAAGGAAGCGGCGGGCGTCGACATCCGCTGTGTCGTCATCGACGGCAAGGTGGTCGCGGCGATCAAGCGCTCGTCCTCCGGCGGCGATTTCCGCTCCAACCTGCATTTGGGCGGTCAGGCCACCAAGGTGCGCATCTCGAAAGAGGAACGCGACACGGCGGTGCGCTCGGCCAAGGCCTTTGGCTTGCGTATGGCAGGCGTCGATCTGCTGCGGGCCGAAGACGGACCGAAAGTGCTTGAGGTCAATTCCTCTCCGGGCTTCGAGGGCGCCGAAACCACCACTGCGAAGAACATCGCCGGTGCGCTCTTCGACATGATCGAGAAACGCATGCGCCCGGCCCCCGCGCGCAAGGGGCGCAGCAAGGCATAATCGGCCCGCGCATCCTCCGTCTCGGGCGGGTCAGTAGACCTGCCCGCGCATCCGGTTCCAGTTTTCCAGAATGGCCGGAACAAAGAACAGCACGAAAATATACATGTGCATCCCCAGCACCAGATAGGGGATCATCAGCGCCAGCCCCGCGATCCCGACATAGCCCGTCACCTTCGCCGCCGCCCTCCCGCGCATGAACCGCAACAGGATCAGCTCGAACAGCTTGCCGCCATCCAGAGGCGCAATCGGCAGCAGGTTGAAAATCGCCAGATAGCCGTTGAGCCAGGCCATGGTCTCGAAAAACCACAGCACATGGTCGTATTCCCGCCCCGCACCCCACATCGCATTGGCGACAAGGCGGCTCACCGCCCAGAGCGTGAGCGTCACGATCGGCCCCATGGCCACGATCAGCTCGCTCTCGCGCGGGGTCGCCGCCCGCGCCTGCTGGCAATAGCCGCCAAAGCCGTGGATCGTCACACTGCGCACGGGGATTCTCTGCACCAGAGCGCCCCAGGCATGGCCCATTTCATGCAGGAACACCGAGCCGATCAGCATGGCGATAAAGGCCAGATCATAAAGCAAATCCGTCGCTGACCCGGTGGTCGAGATAAACAGCAAGAACATCAGAAGGATGCTGCTGCCGATCCTGACAGGCACGCCCCAAGGCCCGCGAAATTCGAAAATGGCTTGTTGATCACGAAACATTTATATCCTCATACCATTCTCAAGACGCGCCACACCGACCCTGCCCGACCCGGGTTTTGCCAATCAACTCATAATGTTCCATTCCGACGACACTCCGACGCAACTGTGGCATTTTGCACCTGATTTGATCTTTGCCATAGCACTGTTACAAAGCCGGTGGAAAGACAGGGACACAAGGCAACCCAACCCGCAGGTGCTCCATGTCCTTCTGCCTCCTCCCGCCCGACGCCACCCGCCTCTCGATCGAACTGCACGCCCTGCGCGAGAAAATCACCCGCGAAGCCGACGCGATCCAGACCGCCTGGGAGGCCGCGGACATCCGTCCCGCCTTCCGCCCCTCGGCCGAGAACCTCGCCTCCTATCTCGCCCTGCGCCACGCCGATCTGCGCCCGATGCAGCCCGATCTCGCCGCCCTCGGCCTCTCAACCCTCGGGCGCGCCGAACCGCATGCCCGCGCCTCGCTCGACGCGGTGGTGGCCACGCTCTCCCGTCTCTCCGGCGCGGCATCGGGTGACGAAGCCCCCTATCCCGATCCGAGCGCCTTCACCGAAGGCCCCGCCCGCCTCGCCGCCCGGCGCGACACGCTCTTTGGCACCGGCTCCTCCGGCGCGCCGCGCTCGCGCATCCTGCTGACGCTCCCGACCGAGGCCGCCACCGATCCCGATCTCATCCCCGACATGCTCCGCGCCGGTGCCGACGCCATGCGCATCAACTGCGCCCATGACGGGCCCGAGGTCTGGGCCGCGATGATCGCCCGCATCCGCGACACCCAGGACGAGATCGGCCGCTACGTGCCGGTTCTGATGGACCTCGCCGGGCCGAAACTGCGCACCGGTCCGGTCGCAGGCCCGAACAAGCAACGGGTGATGGTCGGAGACCGGCTCGACATCCGCCGCGAAGCCCCCTCCGCCAAGTCGAAACATGTCGCCACCACGCTGAGCCACCCCGATCTGATCGACCGCCTCGCCCCCGGCATGAGCGTTTTCATCGACGACGGCAAAATCGGTGCGGAAGTCGTTGAGATCACACCGAAAGGCGCCAAGCTCCGCGTCACCCGCGCCGGTCCCGAGGGCGTCAAGGTCAAGCCCGAAAAGGGCTTCAACCTCCCCGCCGTCGAGATCGACATTCCGGCGCTGACCGAAGACGACCGCACCGCCCTCGATTTCGTCGTCGGTCACGCCGACATGATCGGCTATTCCTTCGTGCAAACCCCCGAGGACATCCGCCTCCTGATCGCGGAGATCGACAAACGCCTGCCCGAAGGCGCGCATCGCCCCGCGCTGGTGCTCAAGATCGAAACCGGTTTGGCCGTGCGCAACCTGCCGAAACTCATCGTGCAATCCGGCGCTTTGACCGAAACCGCCGTGATGATCGCCCGCGGCGATCTGGCCGTCGAGATCGGGCTGGAGCGCATGTCGGAAATTCAGGAAGAAATCCTCTGGCTCTGCGAAGCCGCCCACACCCCCGTCGTCTGGGCCACGCAGGTGCTCGAAGGTCTGATGAAACAAGGCCTCGCCACCCGCGCCGAGACCACCGACGCCGCCATGGCGCAGCGCGCCGATTGCGTCATGCTCAACAAAGGGCCTTACGTGGTCGAGACCATCCGTTTCCTGTCGCGCATTCTCGGCCGCATGGACCGGCACATGACCAAAAAATCCGCCCGCCTCGGCCCGCTTCGGTCGTGGAAAGGCGATCTCTCGCTCTAATCACTGGACGCCCCCGCGCCTATTCCCTATATGATTACTCGGAAATAGGAGACCATGCGCATGAGCGAAGAGGCACACCGCACCGCGACGGAGGACACCCCGGTCGAGGGCGCCCCGTTGATCAAACCGTCGAGCACCGATCACCCGCTGCACGAAGCGGTGGTCGAGGCCTGCCGGACCGTCTATGATCCGGAGATTCCGGTGAATATCTATGACCTCGGGCTGGTTTATACGGTCGAGATCAATGACGAGAACGAAGTGCGCGTGATCATGACCCTGACCGCTCCGGGCTGTCCGGTTGCGGGCGACATGCCGGGCTGGGTCGCCGATGCGATCGAACCGCTGCCGGGCGTGAAACAGGTGGATGTCGAGCTGACATGGAACCCGCCCTGGGGCATGGAAATGATGTCCGACGAAGCCCGGCTTGAGCTTGGCTTCATGTGATCGAAGCGGCCTCCGGGCCGCTTTTTTTATGCCTCAGGCCAGATCATCTTTCGGCCCTGAGCCACAGCCCCAGCCTGCGCCACCATGGCGGCTGATTTTCTCTAAGTCTTTTCAGCTCCCGCGCGTACTGCGCCTGCTCCTCTTCATAGAGCCCCATATCCTGATCCTCCTGCGCCAACCTGACGGGAATACGATCCATCTGCCCCGCCTTTACTTGCATTCTTGAAAAACAGGATCAGAATAGGCCCAGAAACCTCCCCAAAATACGCCCTGATTGCGCAAGGATGTTTTCAAAAATGAAAGCTAGCCCCAAGCTCGACGATTACGCCCTCTTCCTCGCCGTCGCCGATGCGGGCGGGCTTTCGGGCGCGGAAAAGGCCACCGGCACCTCCCTGCCCACCCTCTCGCGCCGCATGGCCGAACTGGAACGCAGCCTCGGCAAACGCCTCTTCGAGCGCGGCAACCGGGGCTACACACTGACCGCCGAGGGCCGCGCGCTTCTGCAAGAAGCCGAGCCGCTCCGCGACGCCGCCAGCCGCCTCGCACGCTTCCAACGCAAGGACACCGCCCCCGAGGTCCGCATCACCGCAGGCCGCTGGACCACGCGCTACGTCGCCCGCCATCTCTCCGAAATCTGGACGCTCGAAAGCCCGTGGCGCCCCGCACTTCTGGCCTCCAACACCAACGTCGACATCGCCCGGCGCGAGGCCGACATTGGCATCCGCAATCGCCGCCCGGAACAGAGCTGGCTCGCAGGCCGCAAACTGGCGCAGATCACCTACGCCGAATACGCCGCCCACCCGCGCGTCACCGGCTATGTCACGCTCCACGCCGGTCAGGCAACCACGCCCTCTGAGCGCTGGCTGCGCGCCAATCATCCCGGCGAGATCATCGCCACCGCCTCCGACGCCCGCTCCGCCGCCGACATGGCCGTGGCAGGCGTGGGCCGCGCGATCCTGCCGTGCTTTGCCGGGCGTGAGATCATGGGGCTGATGCAAGTCTCCGCCGAGATCGACGCGCTCACCCATGACGAATGGCTCGTCAGCCACCACGACGCCCGCCACGACCCACCCGTCCGCGCCGCGCTGGAGGCGCTGGCCGAAACCCTGACCGCCCCCGCGCGCTTTGGATAGGCGCAACCTATTTGGGGTGCAAATAATAAATCGCAACCCATTTTGATTGCATTCTCACCTCGCAACCTATATTGGCTGCATCATGAGCAATAAAACCCGCAAAATAGCCGTTCTGACCGGCGACCTGGTCAATTCCACCGGGCTTGGCCCCGAAAAAGTGGAACGCGCCTTCCGTACACTGGAGGATTGCGCCGAGATGCAGGCCGAATGGATGGACGGCCAAAGTCTCCACTTCACCCGACACCGGGGGGATGGCTGGCAGGTGGCTTTGATGGAGCCGAAATATGCGCTGAGATCGGCCTTGTGTTTTCGTGCGGCGTTGCGTGCGCTGGGGGAAGAGTTCGACAGTTATATTGGGATTGCTGAGGGGGATGTTGAGGACGAGATTGGGCCGGATTTGAACGAAGAGACGTCATTTGTATTTGTTGTTTCAGGCACAGAGCTAGAATTTGCAAAGTATCGAACAACACACTCAAAAATTACACATGGCAACCAAGGGAAAGACATTGCAGCGTGCATTCTTGCAGCGTCTCTCACGGAAAGATGGAGTAGTATTCAAGCCGCAACAGCTTTGTTTTTCTTCTCACCCCACCTTACCCCTTCACATACAAAGGTCGCCCAAAAACTCGGAAAAACACGGCAAGCTGTCTCGAAAGCATTGGAGGCCGCTCATTTTGATCCGCTCAGAGAAGCTCTTGAATTTCTGGAACAAACCTAATGCCTGAAACCCTCACCGCCCTCTTCCTCGCCCATGTGCTCGCCGATTACGTCTTCCAAACCCGATGGATGGTCGAGGAAAAGTCCCGCCCCGAGACCCTCTTCCTCCATGCTCTCATCGTCCTTCTGACCGCCATGGCCACCACCGGACAGGTCGCCTCCCCGATGATCTACGCCTTGGCCCTCATTCACATCGTGATCGACACGATCAAGACCCGGCTCTTCTCCGACACGTTTCTCCCCCACCTCACCGACCAAGCCCTGCATCTCGCGACCCTCATTCTCATCGCCTTGATCGCCCCCGACCTCTTCGCCCAAGGCCCCTACGCCACCCTCCCGTGGCTGCCGAAAGCGATGCTTTTCACCGCAGGCGCGATCTACGCCACCCGCGCGGGCGGGTTTGCGGTCGGCAAGCTGATGGCTCCCTTTGCTCAAAAACTTACGGAAAACTCCGAAGAAAACGAAAGCAAAGACGACACTCCCACTCTGGAAGGCGCGGGAGCGCTGATCGGTATTCTGGAGCGCGGTTTGACATATCTTTTGATGCTCTCCGGGCTGTCCGCGAGCATCGGCTTTCTCGTCGCGGCGAAGTCGATCCTACGGTTCGAGGCCATTCGCGAGGGCGGCCCGGACAAAAGCCGGAAAATGTCGGAATACGTCATCATCGGCACACTCGCCTCCTTCGGTTGGGCCATCGCGGTCACGCTCGCGGTGATGTTCATTGCCGCACAGCTCCCCCCGCTTGGAATTTCGCCCCTGAACGACTAGATTATCTCCAAAGGAGACACGCATATGTTCGGCATTCCCGGAAAACAGGCGGTGAGCATCACCCCCGCTGCGGCGAAACAGATCGCGAAACTCATGGAGAAAGACGGCTCCATGGGCCTGCGCATCGGCGTCAAGAAAGGCGGCTGTGCAGGCATGGAATACACTATGGACTATGTCTCCGAGATCAACCCCATGGACGAGATGGTCGAACAGGACGGCGCCCGCGTGATGATCGCCCCCATGGCGCAGATGTTCCTGTTTGGCACCGAAATCGACTATCAGGTCTCGCTTCTCGAATCCGGGTTCAAATTCAACAACCCGAACGTCGTCGAAGCCTGCGGCTGTGGCGAGTCGATCAAATTCGACGAGAGCCTCACCGCAAAATAATGCCCGCCAAATCATGAGCGTCACCGACGAAGACATCGCCTTCATCTACGATCTCTTCGGCCCCCTGGGCGCGCTCAGCCATCGCAAGATGATGGGCGGCTTGTCGATCTACTCAGAAGGCCAGATCTTCGCGATCCTGTCCTCCGACGGCCGCGTCTATCTCAAGGCGTCCGGCGATTTCGCCGACACCCTCGCCGCCGAGGGCTGTGAGAAGTTCGAGATGGAGAAGGGCCGCGGCATGAATTACTGGACCCTGCCCGAGGCCGCCCTCGACGATCCCGATCTGGCCTCCGACTGGGCGCGACGTGCCCTCGGCGCCCTCTGAATTTCCACAAGTATTTGAGACGTTAGCGCCCACAGCCGCTTGACTGCCCGCCACAGGCTGCAATGATGCCCGCAACCGATTTAGGAGGGTTTTCACATGGCGCGCAAACTGGCCGCAGGCAACTGGAAGATGAACGGGCTGAAAGCCAGCCTCACGGAGGCAAAAGCCCTCGCAGAGATGTTCCCCGCCCCCAAGGTCGACATCCTGCTCTGCCCCCCCGCAACGCTTGTCGCCGCCATGGCCGCGGCGCTTTCGGGCACGAAAATCGACACCGGCGGGCAGGATTGCCACATGAAGACCTCCGGCGCCCATACCGGTGACATTTCCGCCGAAATGCTGGCCGACGCGGGCGCGGATTACGTCATCCTCGGCCATTCCGAACGCCGCGCCGACCATGGCGAGACCGATGCGATCGTCTGCGAAAAAACCATGGCCGCCACCATGGCGGGCCTCGTCCCCGTGGTCTGTGTCGGCGAAACCCTCGATCAGCGCGAAGCGGGCGAGACGCTCGCCGTGATCCGCAAACAGCTCTCCGGTTCGCTGCCCGATGCGGTCGATCTCGGCAAACTCGTCATCGCCTACGAACCGGTCTGGGCCATCGGCACCGGCAAAATCCCGACGCTCGATCAAATCGCCGAAGTCCACGACGACATGCGCGCCACGCTCAGCGCCCGCTACGGCGCGGGCGCATCGGACATCCCGCTCCTCTACGGCGGCTCGGTGAAACCCGCCAACGCCGCGGAGATTTTCGCCACCTCCAACGTGGACGGCGCGCTCGTCGGCGGCGCCTCCCTCAAGGCCGCCGATTTCTCCGGCATCGTCTCGGCCCTCGAAGCCGCCTGAGCCCCCAAACCAAAGCGCCGCGCCCCCTCCCGGAGCGCGGCGCTTTTCGTTTCCTTTGCTGCAAAAAATACTCCCGCCGGAGGCGTCGCCTCTCACCCCTTGGTCACGTCATAATCGTAGAGCCACGAAAACCGCTCCACCGCCTGTTTCGGCGCCATCGCCCCGGCAAAGCGCAACACCGCATGGCCAAGAAACCGTTTCGGCCCGCTCAGGTGGTAATTCTTCGCATTGGCGTTCGCCGCCTCGATCACCCGCACCACCCGCGCCCGCCGCTTCGCCTGATAGGCCGGGAGCGCCTGATCGAGCGGCAGCGTCGCAAGGCAGTCGGCCAGCCCCCAGGCATCCTCAAGCGCCATCACCGCGCCCTGCGCCAGAAACGGCAAGGTCGGATGCGCCGCATCGCCCAGAATGGCCGTGCGTTCCGAATACCAGCGCAGCGCCACCGGATGCCGGAACAGCCCCCAGCGCGACACCTCGGTCACGCGCGACAATACGCCTTTGATCCCCGGACAGAAATTCAAAAAATTGCGCATCATCTCGGCCGGATCGCCAGCGTGGTTCCAGCCTTCCTCAACCCAATCCTCGCGCTCTTCGACAGCCACGATGTTCATCAAAGTGCCGCCGCGCAGAGGATAGCTCACCACATGCCGCCCCGCCGCCATATGCACCATCGCGACCGGCGGCTCGTTGCCCATGGCCGGAACCGTGGCGCGCCATGCCGTCTGACCAGTGAAAAACGGTTTCGCCGGGCCGTTCAGCATCGGGCGCAGTTTCGAATGCAGCCCGTCCGCGCCCAGCACCACGGCGTGGCGCACCGTCTCGCCGCCCTCGAACCTCAGACTCACCCCGTCATGATCGCCCTGAATATCCGTCACCTTATGCGCCAGCCGGATCTCCACCCCGCTCTGCCGCGCCCCCGCCTCAAGCATCGCGATGAGATCGGCGCGGTGCATCAGGAGAAACGCATCCTCGGGCCGGTAAGCGGCGAGATCGAGATAAAGCACCTCGCGCCCCATATAGCCATCGACCAGCCGCACGCCTTTCGAGCGCATCGCATGGGCCTCTGGGTCAAGCCCCAGCGCCTTCAGAACCCGCACGCCATTGGGCGATATCTGCAAGCCCGCGCCGACCTCGGCGATCTCGGCGGCCTGTTCATAGACCGTCACCCTGGCGCCCCTGAGCGCCAGCGCCTGCGCAACGGCAAGCCCGGCCACACCCGCACCCAAAACCGCAATATCCTGACCGATCACCATGGCACTGTTCCTTTACATCTTCTCTCCGGGGCTCTGCACAAAGAAAAACACCGGGGTCTCCCCCGGTGTTTGTCATATTTCTGCGCAAAGCTCACGGGTCTAAATTGCCGCGAGCGGGACTGATTGGTCAGTCGTCCTCCCGAGCGCGTCAGCGCTCAATCGTCCCGATGCACTTTCTCACGACGCTCGTGGCGCTCCTGCGCCTCCAGCGTCATCGTCGCGATCGGGCGCGCATCGAGGCGTTTCAAAGAGATCGGCTCGCCGGTCACTTCGCAATAACCGTATTCGCCCTCGTCGATCCGGCGCAGCGCCGCGTCGATCTTGGCCACCAGCTTGCGCTGACGGTCCCGCGTGCGCAGCTCCAGCGCCCGGTCGGTTTCCTCGGACGCGCGGTCGGTGATGTCGGGGATGTTGCGGGTGCTGTCCTGCAAGCCTTCGATCGTGTGGCGGCTCTCATCCAGAAGCTCGGCCTTCCAGATCAGAAGTTTGCGGCGGAAATATTCGAGCTGACGCTCATTCATGAAAGGTTCGTCCTCGGCGGGACGGTAGTCATCGGGCAAAAAAGCCTCAGCCTTCATAGTGCTCACCTCTGTCGTGCCTTCGGCCGCGTTTTCGATGTTATCAGCCATAAGGCGCCCTCCAATTGCGGCCCGTTTAGCGCGTTTGACCGGGGATGTCACGTCACAATCTCCCTGTTATTGCACCTTTCCCCCCTGCCGTTATGATCTCGCACAAACCCTGTCCTTTAAGGCCCGAAACCCTATGAAATTTTCCTCAACCGAAAGTTACGTCGCCCCTGCCGACCTCACCGTCGCCGTCAACGCCGCCATCGCTCTGGAGCGCCCGCTCCTCGTCAAAGGCGAACCGGGCACCGGCAAGACCGAGCTGGCCCGTCAGGTCGCCGCCTCGCTGGGTCTCGACATGATCGAATGGAACATCAAATCCACCACCCGCGCCCAGCAGGGGCTTTACGAATACGACGCCGTCTCGCGGCTGCGCGACAGCCAGTTGGGCGACCCGCGCGTCGAGGACGTCCGCCACTACATCAAGAAGGGCAAGCTCTGGCAGGCCTTCGAGGCCGATCGCAAGGTGGTTCTCCTGATCGACGAGATCGACAAGGCCGACATCGAGTTCCCCAACGATCTGTTGCAGGAACTCGATAAAATGGCCTTCCACGTCTACGAGACCGGCGAAACCATCACCGCCCGCCAGCGCCCCGTGGTGATCATCACCTCGAACAACGAGAAAGAACTGCCCGACGCCTTCCTGCGCCGCTGTTTCTTCCATTACATCCGCTTCCCGGACGTTGAGACGATGAAAGCCATCGTGAATGTGCATTTTCCGGGCATCAAGGACCGGCTGCTCGCCACCGCGCTCACGCAATTCTACGAGATCCGCGACACCCAGGGCCTCAAGAAGAAACCCTCCACCTCCGAGGTGCTCGACTGGCTCAAACTCCTTCTGGCCGAAGACCTCTCGCCCGAAGACCTCGCCCGCGACGGCGCCAATGCCCTGCCGAAACTCCACGGCGCTTTGCTCAAGAACGAACAGGATGTCGCGCTTTTTGAACGCCTTGCTTTTCTGGCTCGCGGCCGTCGCTAACCTCGTCTTCATCTCTCGCTGTCACTGAGGGGCACCGCCACCTCGCCCTTCTGAAAGGCCCCGCCATGCGCCGCTTTGCCCTCCTCCTCGCCAGCTTCCTCCTCCCGACCGGCGCCTTCGCCGATACGCCCGAGTGCGAGGCGCTTTATGCCAAGGCCGAAACCGCCTGCCGCGCCACCCAACACACATGCAATATGGTCAAGATCTGCAACAATATGATCGGCGCCTGCCCCCAGCCCCCCGCAACCGACGCCGCGTCCTGCGGGGCGTTCGATGCCTGCACATCGCAAAACACGCCGAGAATTTTCAGATACGCCTGCCGCTATGACTGGTCAGAGGGCGCCTGCCGCTCCGCCAACAGCCCCGAAGATGATGCACGAGAGGCCTGCCCCTCCGCCTCCGCCCCCTCCGGCCAATCCTGCGCCCAGCCCCGCCTCGCCTACCAACAGGCCGCCGCCGCCTGCGAAGAGGCCGGCATCGCCTATGCCCGCGCCCTCACCTGCCTGCGCCCGGTCTTGGATCTCTATGTGCGGAAATGCGATGGCCCCGACCTGTAATCTGCGGCGGCAACAGGGCGGGGAAACGCTTGAATTTTCACAGCGTTTGCGAAAAGCAAAGGGGGTCCGTCCCGTACAGAAGAGCTTGCCATGCCCCTCACCATCCGCCCGCTCACCCCGGAAGACCACGCCCAGTGGGAGCCGCTCTGGCGCGGCTATCTCACCTTCTACGAAACCGAGCTTTCGCAAGAGATCTACGACACCACCTTCGCCCGCCTGACCGATCCGGCGCACACCGAACGCGGTGCGCTTGTGGCCGAGCTGGACGGCACGCTGGTCGGCCTCGTGCATTACATTTTCCATGCCCACAACTGGCGCGTCGAGGATGTCTGCTACCTGCAAGACCTCTTCGTCACCGAAGCCGCCCGCGGCACCGGCGCCGGTCGCGCCCTGATCGAAGGCGTCTACCGCGTCGCCGACGACCACGGCACGCCGACGGTCTACTGGACCACCCAGACCGACAACGCCACCGCGCGCCAACTCTACGACCGCATCGGCAAGCTGACGCCGTTTATCAAATACACGCGGTGAGGCGGGGCGGCTGCGGCATGTTTTAACCGCGCAGCCCCATCTGCTCCCTCGCCCCCTTCAGGTCTATCGTGGCCTTGATGCCGTGCTTCTCCAGAAGATGAAGCAAATGCGCGCCGGACATCAGCGTCAGCGGCTTGTCGGCGGCAAATTTGTGCGCATCGGGACCGTAGTCTGCCGTGGTCACCAGAATGCCTTTGTTCGCCCCCTCGTTCAAGGTTGTCCCATAAAGATCCCGCACCGCCGCCACGCCGACCGTTCGAGTGTAGCGCTTGGCCTGAATGATAATCTTGCCACCACCGATCGGATCGGGATCGAAGGCTACGGCATCGACACCCCCGTCGCTGCTCGATTGCGTCACATGCACCTCGCCACCGCGTGCCGCGAATTCCTTTTCGAAAATCTCCCGCACGAGATGTTCAAACTCCTCCCAATCCATCGCCGCAAGATTGGTCCCCCCATCCCCGGACACCTCGACCGACCGCGCGTCGATAAAGCGCTTGTCGGCTCTCTCGAATTCCATCACCGGTGCGATGGGCGTCAAACCGATCAACGTCGCCGCCGACACGCCTTTCAAGGATTTGAAACAGGATTTCGGATCGACCATCTCAAGATTGATCGCAAGAAACTCCTCTTTCTTGACAACCACGGACAGGATCGTCGCCTCGACCTCCTGCCCCGTCGCCCTGTCCACCGAGCGCGTCCAGCCATTGAAGGCAATGTTCTCGATATGCCCGGGACGATCCGCCTCGAACAGTTCATGAATCGTGCGAAGACAAATCTGATAACAGAGATCGTCAAACAGCTCTTTCTTTTCCTTCGCGGAAATCTGTGTCTCTTTCAGCTCGCCCGAGGAGGCCACAAAGCGCACCGTCTTGACGACCGGCAAATCGTCCGGCGAGGGCAACTGATAGGCGATGAAAAGCAGTTTGGTTTCAGGCTCGTATTGAACCTCCCATTGCTTGGGCACCAACTCGTCATGCGTCGAGGCCTCAAGCACAATCGACGCATGCTCTTCGATCGCCTCTTTATCCCCCGAACGCCAGGCCGCCTCCAGCGCATCGACCTTGGCATTCTCCTCGGATTGCCGCGTTAAGAATTCGGCCTCTGCAAGATCCTGCTCCGCATTCCAGGCGTCCCGGCTTTGCACCCATTCGGCCTGCTTTTGCGCAGCAGAATCCTTTGAGTTCTCCCATTCTGACCGCTCCAAAGCATTTTTCCTTTTAACCCTCTCGACCCTCAAAGAATGATCTTTGATTGCCGCATTATGTTCGGCTTCCAACCTTTTCCTCAGCCCAAACAATGCTTGAAGAAAACGAATACGCAGTTCAGGCGGCGAGGATGGCAAAGGAGCCACCCGTGGCGGCTTGGTCGTAAAAGGAACTGGCGCTTTCGTCGGAAAAGCTCGTCTCTCAAACTTCGAATGATCCTTCAAAACATCCCAATTCACCGTATCATCCACCGAAAGCGTGTGATGCAGCGTCCGTCGCAGCCGCTCCCGGCGATGCTCCGCTGCCTGTGTCAACTCCTCGGCCAAGTCCTTCCCAGCCGCCGCGCTTTGCTTTTTGAGATACTCCAGATATCGCGCATCCCACTGAGACATCAGCGTATCGACTTTGTTTTGCAGGATCGAAACCTCGGGCGCGCTCAACTCTTTATGCAGATCAAGCACATTGTGCCGCACATCAATGTAATACCGCAAAATACGGTCGCCCCGCGCACTCCAATTCGCGCGCAGTGCGCCAGCCCGAATATTCTCAAGATTTTGGGACCGAAAGGCAATCTGTCCGGACATCTCCACTCCCCTGTTTGCAAATAGAATTGCGCAAAATGTGTTGCGACCGGCACCGAATGGCCGCGCAAAGAAATCCTATGTCGCTTCTGAAGCCTCTGGCAAAAGAAATCGCTCTCCTCCCCTCTGGCATTCTCCCCGGTTTGCCCTAAAATCGCCACAGTTGCCTCGTTAAAACCGAGGCCTTGGGCTCAGACTGAAAGACGCGTCATGACGCACCCCGACATGCACAAACGCACCGCCACCGGAATCAAAAACAGCATCGAAAACGGCCTCAAAACCGGTCCGCTCCTCCGCCTTCTCGCGGGCACCGTGCTTCTGGCCGGATGCATGACCACGGCGCCGCAGTTGCCCGACACCGCCCGCGCCGCGCCCGCCGCCCTCGATCTGCCGCCGATGAAAATCTTTTCGCCCGCGCCGACGCAGACCACCACGCGCTCCAACGCCTCCATCGCCCGCGACTTCCTCGACCTGAGCTTCGCGCTCGAAACCGGCGCGACCCTCGACCGGTTCACCCGGTTCGAAGGTCCGATCACGCTGCGCATCACCGGCGAGCGCATCCCCGCCTCGCTCGGTTACGACCTGTCGCGCCTGATGGACCGTTTCCGCTCTGAGGCCGGGATCGAAATCACCCGCGTCCCCGCCAGTCAGCCCGCCTCGATCACCATCGAGACCCTGACCCAGGCCGAACTGTCGCGTCGTGCCCCCAACACCGCCTGCATCGTCGTGCCCAACGTGTCGAGCTGGCAGGACTTCCGCCATGCCCGCCGCGCCAATCTGAGCTGGACCCAGGTCGAGCGCCGCGAACGCCTCGCCGTCTTCATCCCCGAAAACGTGCCGCCGCAGGAAATCCGCGACTGTCTGCACGAGGAACTGGCTCAGGCCCTCGGCCCGCTCAACGATCTCTACCGCCTGCCGGATTCGGTGTTCAACGACGACAATATCCATTCCGTCCTCACCCCCTTCGACATGCTCATCCTGCGCGCCACCTACGCACCCGAGCTGCGCTCCGGCATGACCCGCGATCAGGTCGCCGCCGCCCTGCCCGGCATTCTGGCCCGGATCAACCCAGCGGGCGCAGGTCGCGCCACCGTTCCCGTGCAACCGACGCCCGCCGCCTGGACCGAAGCGGCGCTCACCGCCATGGGCAACGCCCCTCTGGCCCAACGCCGCCGCGCCGCCGAACTGGCGGTCGCCATCGCCCACAACGAGGGCTGGTCCGACAGCCGCGCCGGGTTTTCGTGGTTCCTTATGGGCCGCCTCGCCATCTCCAGCGACCGCGCTCAGGCCCATTTGGCGCTCGACGAGGCCTATCGCATCTATGCCGCGCACCCCGACACCCGGTTCCACGCCGCCCATGTCGCCATGCAGCGTGCCGCTCTTGCCCTCTCCGAGCACCGCTATCAGGCCGCCTATGAAATCTCCGCAGGGGCCATCGACGCCGCCCGCGACGCCGAAAACGCCGCCCTGCTGGCCTCGCTCATGTTGACCGAATCCGAAGCGCTCGAAAAACTCGGCCGGACACAGGACGCACGAAGCGTGCGGCTCGACAGCCTCGGCTGGGCGCGCTATGGATTCGGTTCGGATGACGAGGTTCGGGCCCGCGCCGCCGAAATCGCCGCCCTGGCACGCTAGGCCGCGACAAGAGGCACGCCGACCCCACGCCTCCAAGGGGAGCGAGAGATGATCGGGATCATTCTGACCGTGATGGGCGGGCTTTGGGGCTGGCGACTGGCCAGCAAACGCGGCGGCAACCGCGCCGACAAGCTGCAATATATGGCGGTCTACGCGCTGATCTTCGCCGTGATCGGCCTGTTTCTGGGCGTCCTCCTCGACCGCATGGTCTGAACCATGTTCCTGCGCTTCTTCGACATCCTGCGCTCCGAAGGCGTCCCGGTTTCCTTGCGCGAATTCCTCGCCTTTCTGGAGGCCATGGACCGCGGCCTCGCGCTCTACGACATCGAAGAGTTTTACTTCCTCGCCCGCACCACCATGGTCAAGGACGAACGCCACCTCGACCGCTTCGACCGCGCCTTTTCCAAAGCTTTTCAAGGCATTGAAAGCATCTCCTCAGACAACATCTTAAAAGCGCTCGACCTGCCCGAAGACTGGCTGCGCAAGGAGATGGAGAAACATCTCACCCCCGAGGAAATGGCCGAGATCGAGGCTCTGGGCGGGTTCGACAAGCTGATGGAGACGCTCAAACAGCGGCTCGAAGAACAGAAAGGTCGCCATCAGGGCGGCAACAAATGGATCGGAACCGGGGGCACCTCGCCCTTCGGTGCCTATGGCTACAACCCCGAGGGCGTCCGCGTCGGTCAGGATCAATCCCGCCATCGCCGTGCCGTCAAAACCTGGGACAAGCGCGAGTTCAAAAATCTCGACGACACGGTCGAGATCGGCACCCGCAACATCAAGCTCGCGATGAAACGCCTGCGCAAATGGGCCCGCACCAGCGCCCATGTTGAGCTCGATCTCGACGGCACCATCCGCGCCACCGCCGAACATGGCTATCTCGACGTACAAACCCGCCCCGAGCGGCACAATGCCGTCAAAGTCCTGATGTTCTTCGACGTCGGCGGCTCGATGGACGATCACATCAAGGTGGTCGAGGAGCTGTTCTCCGCCGCCCGCAGCGAGTTCAAGCACCTCGAATATTACTATTTCCACAATTGCCTCTACGAAGGCGTCTGGCGCGACAACCGCCGCCGCTGGGGCGAGAAAATTCCCACCCGCGAGGTGATGAACACCTATGGCAAGGATTACAAAGTGATCTTCGTCGGCGACGCCTCGATGTCGCCCTACGAGATCGTCCTCCCCGGCGGCGCCAATGAGCATTGGAATGAGGAAGCGGGCGCGACTTGGCTTGCCCGCGCGCGGGCCACATGGCCCGATCACCTCTGGCTCAACCCGGTGCCCGAGACCCATTGGCCCTACACGCAATCCATCGCCATGATCCGCGAGATATTCGAGGACCGCATGGTGCCGATGACGCTCGAAGGGCTGGACCGTGGCATGAAACTCCTGTCGTAAATGCCCCAAAAAACCTGAACTTCCCCCGTTAACCAATTGTTTACTTAAGAATATCTTAACAATCCGGAACGTGTCATAATTGTGTCTGAAATCGGGCTGGGGGCAGCTTGGGAAAGGCGGAGACACAAAGACCGAACCATGGTCCGTCGCCGCGAATGGGTGAAAACATGACACGGCTCTCATATCTCTCCATGTGTGGCGCGACGGCGCTTGCAACCACACTCACACCGCTGGCCGCAACGGCCGACAGCGGCCTCGGATTTCTCGGTGCCAACAGCAGCATCGGCTACATCTCCCTGAACGACACATCGATCGCCACGGCGGATGGCACGCTCGATTACGCCATTTCGCGCTATCACGGGCTGCAACTGGATCTGAGCACCACCTCGTTTCCCGATCATTGGCAAGGCACGCTCGCGGGCCATCTCTACATGCGGCCCAATGCCGATGCGAAATACGGTCTCTTCGCGGCCTATACCGACATCAATCAGGAAGCGGCCTATATCGGCACGCTCGGCATCGAAGGTCTTTGGGCCATCGAGGACCAGACCCTCCTGTCGATGCGCGCCGGGATCGGCCTCTATCAACCGGACAACCGCGATTTCATCTTCGGCGACATCGGCGTGAAAACCGGTATCGGCGAGCATCTCGCCCTCTCCGCCTCGCTCTCGGGTTACGATATGGAGGAAAGCGATCTGGCCTCCCGCGATCTGACCGCCGCACTCGGCGCCACATGGTCCTTTGCCACGGCCCCCGTCGACCTGACACTGAGCGCCAGCTACAGTTTCGTCACCGATACGGCGGGCAACGACGACAGCTTCGGGGTCAGCGCGCTTTTGACCTGGCGCCCCGGCGGCAACAGACAGGCGATCCGCCCTCTGTACGAAGAAACCTTCGCTCCGGTGCGACCGCTCACCGGGCTGCTGGCACGGCACACGGTCCGGTCGCTCGAACGATAGGCGACACCGCACAGAGGCGCGCCACAGGGATCGGAAAAATGCGACCGGGCGGGGTTTCCATCCGCCCCGCTCGCCCCCATATTCCGGTCATGTTGAAATTCACGCCGCTCCTCCTCGCCCTGATCTGGGGCATTGCCATGTACCGCATGTCCGTCTGGCGCACCCTGCGGGAATTGGAGGCGCGCTCCTCCGAACTCGCGGACCCGGCGCTGGCCCGCGCCTTCGGTCAACTCGCCCGCGCCCTCGATCTGCCCCGCGTGCGGGTGTTTCTCTACGAGATCGAGCCGGTCAACGGCCTCGCCGCCCCCGATGGCAAGGTCTACATCACCCGCGGCTTTTACAACAAATTCCGTCAGGGCCAGATCACCGACACCGAAATGGCCTCCGTCATCGCGCATGAATTGGGCCATGTCGCCCTTGGCCATTCGAAACGCCGGATGATCGACTTCTCCGGTCAGAATGCGCTGCGCACGGCGCTGGCCATGCTGCTCTCGCGCATCCTTCCCGGCCTCGGCGTCTATATTGCGGGCTGGCTGACCCAGATGCTCGCCGCCAAGCTGTCGCGCTCCGATGAATACGAGGCCGACGCCTACGCCACAGCACTTTTGATCAAGGCCGGGATCGGCACCGGCCCACAAAAATCGCTCTTCGAAAAACTGCCGCATCTCACCGGCGCCCATGGCGCCTCGATGCCCGCCTGGCTGATGAGCCACCCGAAGACCGAAGAGCGGATCAAAGCCATCGAAGCCAATGAGGCGAAATGGTCGTGATCGCCTGAGCGCCCGCACCGTGCCCGACGGATGTCCGACAAAAGTCCGACACAAATCCGACAGTCAAAATCAACCGTTTCAGAGCGAAACCGCCTTCTGTTTTCCGATGGCGAAAATACTCAAAAACGGATCAGCCAAGCGCCTTGCCCAGCCGGGGAAGATGCGCCTTTTTCAACAGCCGCCGCACATCCCAGGCCTCGCCCGAAAGCCGTTCGGCCTCCGCCCGCACCTCTTCGACCGCCGCCGCCACAGCCTCGGGATGATCCGACCAGAGCCGCCAGAGAAACCCGTCCGGGTCCCAGCGCTCAAGCCCTTCCTCGGCCAGAATATGGCGCGGAAAATCCTGCGCATTCACGGTCACGATCGCCTCCGCGCCGCCCGCAATCGCGGCGGCCAGAACGTGAATATCGTTCTCATCCGTCAGATAAAGACGCGCCTCTAAGCCTTTGTGTTCCTTGACTTCCGCCTTCGAAAACCCCGCTCGCACGAGCGCCACTTCGCCGCGCGCCTGCGCCTCGCCCTCGGGGCCGATTTTGCGCGCGGCCCGCGCCCATTCCTCGAGAATGCGCGCCGACCACAAAGGCGTGTAAAGCCCGCGTTTCGCGACGCCCAGAAGCACCTCCCGCATCACCGTCGGGTAGAGCACACAGGCGTCGAGAAGCACTTTCACGGCAGAATCCGGTAGAACAGCGCCTTCAAATAACCGCTCTCCGCCAGCTGCGGCATGAGCGGATGATCCGCGCCCGCAAAGCCCGTATGGATCAGTTGCGCCGAGCGCCCCAAATGCCCGACACCACGCCCGATCCCACGGTTACAGGCGGTGCGAAACTTCTCCAAATCCGCCGCATGCGAACAAGAGCAAAGCCCCAAATACCCGCCCTCCCGCACCAGCGGCGCGGCCATGCGGGCGACACGTTCATAGGCCCGCAGCCCCTTTTCCAAAGCCGGTTTCGAGGGCGCAAACGCGGGCGGATCGCAGATCACCACGTCGAATGTCTCACCCTCTTCCGCCAAAGCCGCCATGACATCGAATGCATCGCCTTTGCGCGTTGAAAACACGGCCGATTTCCCCATCGCGTCTGCGCCTTTTTCAGCAAGATCGAGGGCTGCGGCCGAGCTGTCGACCGACAGCGCCGAGGCCGCGCCACCTGCGAGAGAGGCCAGCGCGAACCCACCGACATGGGAGAACACATCCAAAACCTTTTTGCCCGCGACCAGACGCTGGGCAAAGGCATGGTTCGGACGCTGATCGTAGAACAGCCCGGTCTTTTGCCCCCCCATGAGATCGGCCATATAGGTCGCGCCATTCATCGGCACAGGGATCGGTTCGTCGACCTTGCCAGAGAGAATTTCCGTTTTCTCTTCAATCCCTTCGAGACCGCGCGCCCGCCCCGTACCGTTCATCACCACGGTCTTGACCCCGGTCACCTCGCGCAGCGCCTCGGCCAGAGGTTCGATCAAAACATCGGCCCATGCGGCGTTGGGCTGCACCACGCAGGTATCGCCGAACCGGTCGATCACCACGCCCGGAAGACCATCGGCCTCGGCATGGACCAGCCGATAGAAAGGCGCTTCGAACAGGGTCTCGCGATGCGCCAGAGCAGTCGCGAGCTTGGCGCGGAACCACGCCGCGTCGATTACCCCCGCCTCGTCGCGGTCGAGCACGCGGGCAAAGATGCGCGAATTCGGATTGACCGCCACGAGGGCCAGAAAATTCTGCTCCGCATCTTCGAGACGGGCGATGGTGCCGGGCGCAATCGCTTTGGTGCGTCGGTCGGTGACCAGCTCGTTATCATAGACCCAAGGGGCGCCGTGGCGGATCGCGCGGGCGTTGGATTTGGGTTTGAGGCGGATGGTCGGAAGTGAATAAGAGGGCTCTGTCATGAGAGCCCTCTTAGCGCTGTTTCGATCTGCAAGGAAGAGGGATCAGAGTGCGATCGGCTTGGTCAGTTCGCCATAGATCACGCCCGCAAGATGTTCGCCGATCCGCATCCGCTGGGTGATCCCGGCACGGTCGGCGGCCACGGCAGCATTCCCCCCGAGCGCGTTCAGCGTCGCGTTGACCATATGCGAAGGCACGATGACCGCACCGGTGTTGGCATCGCGCACGGTCAACAGGAATTCGATCTCATGTTTGGACGGCAGTGAGGAATAGCGCACTTTCTGCGTCTGGGCATGAAAACGCACGAGTTGCACGTCAAGCACCACGGCGCGCGATCCCTCAAGCGCATTGGCGCCCGCGTTCAAACCGGCTTCCATCACCGATTTGACCTGTTCGTAACGGTTGCCGAACGGGTCCTCACGCCAGACGATATCGGCGCGCGGCTTGATGCCATTGTCCTCGGACACGGTCAGCGTCCCCGGCACCACCACGTTGATCTGTGCGACCCGGAAATCCGGCGCGATCATGACGGCGTCAGACGCCTGCGCGCCCAGCGGCAGATCGAACGGCACCGCCCGCGACGTGGTTTCCATGGTGCAGGCGCTGGTGGCGGCTGCAAGGATCAGGGCTGCTGCGATTTTGAATGTCTGTTTCATGACGGCCTCCGGGGATCTCCCCTATTTCGTGGTTAACGATGCCGGGGAAATGAGGCCAAAATACGAAAATCCCGGAGCATTTCCGGGATTTTCAAAGCGTTATCGTGCGTGGGCAGTGGCGTTTCGCCTGTTATGTGCCGATCAGCCCGGTTCAGGCCAGTTCGGCGGCGCGTGCCCCGTGGAACCGGCCACGGAGCCATTTGCCGGTTGCGCTGATCATCGAGCGCATGGCCTGAGCACGCAGTTTGCGGGCTTCGGCTTCGACGGCGAGATGGGAAAATTGAACGACGGTACGTGTGGTCATCAGGATCACCTATTCAAGTGTTGGCCCGCCGGTCTATGCCGACAATGGCGCGATTGTGTTGATCCTCCCGATGGCTCATTTATAGGTCAAAACCACTGACACAGACGAGTGCCAATTGCGAAGAGCCGTTATGCACTTGCAGCAACCCCCTTGCGTGTGCAGCATAGGCAACGACAGCCCCACGCCACAATGGACATTCCCGGCCGCAAGGGGTAAGTTAGCGCTAACTATTTTCAGACCTTCCCATGTGCCCATTTGGCCAGACCAGCAAAAGGCCCGTCATGCCCCTGAACGCCCAGATCGTCCCCGAGATCGCAAACGTCACCCAACGCATCATCGAACGCTCCCGCCCGACCCGCGAGGCCTATCTCGCCCGGATCGCGGATGCGGCAGAGCAAGGTCCGGCGCGGGCGCATCTCTCCTGCGGCAATCAGGCCCATGCCTATGCCGCCATGGGCGAGGATCAGGCGACGCTCGCGGATGGGCGCGCGCCCAATATCTGCATCGTCACCGCCTATAATGACATGCTCTCGGCCCACAAACCCTATGAGCATTACCCCGACATCATCCGCGAGGTCGCGCATCAAAACGGCGCCACGGCACAGGTCGCGGGCGGGGTTCCCGCGATGTGCGACGGGGTGACACAGGGCCAGACCGGCATGGAACTCTCGCTCTTTTCGCGCGACACCATCGCGCTCTCGGCCTCCATCGCCATGTCGCACAATTGCTATGACGCGGCGCTTTATATGGGCATCTGCGACAAAATCGTGCCGGGTCTGATCATGGCCGCCGCCGCTTTCGGCCATGTACCGACCGTCTTCGTTCCCGCGGGGCCGATGACCACAGGCATCTCGAATGACGAGAAATCCAAAGCCCGCCAGAAATTCGCCACCGGAGAAATCACCCGCCGCGAGTTGATGGACAGCGAGATGAAGGCCTATCACGGTCAGGGCACCTGCACCTTCTACGGCACCGCGAACTCGAACCAGATGCTGATGGAGGTCATGGGGCTGCACCTGCCCGGCGCGTCTTTCGTCAATCCGGGCACCGATCTGCGTGACGCATTGACCCGCGAAGCCGCCAAACGCGCGCTTCAGATCACCGCTTTCGGCAATGAATATACCCCTGCGGGCGCCATTCTCGATGAGAAAGCCTTTGTAAACGGCATTGTCGGGCTGATGGCCACGGGCGGATCGACCAACCTCGTGCTGCACCTGCCTGCCATGGCGCGCGCCGCCGGAATTCTCCTCGATCTGGAAGATTTCTCCGAGATTTCCGACGTTGTGCCGCTTCTGGCCAAGGTCTATCCCAACGGGCTTGCCGATGTGAACCATTTCCACGCGGCGGGCGGCCTGTCCTATCTGATCGGCGAATTGCTCGATGCCGGTTTGCTCCATGAGGACGTCAAAACCGTCGCCGGAGAGGGCCTGTCGCTTTACACGAAAGAGCCGAAACTCCGGGACGGTGTTCTCACCTTCGAGGAGCCGGAGCGCGAAAGCGTCAACGACATGATCCTGCGCCCCGCCTCCGATCCGTTCCAGAAAAGCGGTGGGCTTAAAGAACTCAAAGGCAATCTGGGCCGTGGCGTGATGAAGGTTTCCGCTGTGAAACCCGAACACCATGTGGTCGAGGCGAAAGCGCGGATTTTCCACGATCAGCATGACGTCAAAAAGGCGTTTCAGGCAGGCGAATTTACCGAGGACACCGTGGTCGTCGTCCGGTTCCAAGGCCCGCGCGCCAATGGCATGCCGGAGCTGCATTCGCTGACGCCGACGCTTGCCGTGTTGCAGGATCGCGGCCTCAAAGTGGCGCTGGTGACCGACGGGCGGATGTCCGGTGCGTCCGGCAAGGTGCCCGCCTGCATCCATGTCTCTCCCGAGGCCGTGACCGGCGGGCCGATTGCCAAGCTCAAAGACGGCGATCTGGTGCGGGTCGATGCCATCAGCGGCACGCTTGAGGTTCTGGAAGAGGGCTTCGAGGCGCGCGAAACGGTGACTGCCGATCTCTCCGCCAACAAGGTCGGCATGGGGCGCGAACTGTTCGAAACCTTCCGCCAAAACGCAGGCCCCGCCACCGAGGGCGCCTGCTCGCTGTTCTGAGCGCACATATGAAAACGCCCGCCAAATCGGCGGGCGTCTCACGCATCAGAGCAACTGGCCCAAAGAGGCCGGATCGAAGCCCTTCAACTCGTCGACCGCGCCGCGTTTGACCTTTTCGGCCCAAGCGTAATCCGACAGGATCGCACGGCCCACGGCGATCAGATCGAATTCCTCAGCGGCCATGCGTTTCACCAGATTGTCGAGCGGAGTGACCGTCGAGCTTTCGCCGCCAAAGGCCGCAAGGAATTCGCCCGACAGCCCCACGGAACCCACCGAAATCGTCGGCACGCCGGCGATTTTCTTGGCCCAGCCCGCGAAGTTCAGCCCCTCTTCGCCGTCGATCTCCGGGAATTCAGGCTCCCAGAAACGGCGCTGCGAACAGTGCAGAATGTCGACGCCCGCCTCCACGAGCGGCGTGAGCCAGCGCTCCATCTCCGCCGGATCGGCGGCGAGTTTGACGCCGTAATCCTGTTGTTTCCATTGGCTCAGGCGCAGGATGATCGGGAAATCGGGGCCGACAGCGGCCCGCACCGCTTTGATCACCGCCACGGCAAAGCGCGACCGCTCTTCGATTGTCTTGCCACCCCAGTGATCGTCGCGCAGGTTGGTCCCCGCCCAGAAGAACTGGTCGATCAGATAGCCATGCGCGCCATGCAGCTCGGCCACGTCAAAGCCCAGATCCTTTGCGGCCTTGGCCGAGGTGGCAAAGGCCGCAATCGTCGCCTCGATATCGGCCTCGGACATCGCAACGCCGCGTGGATCGTTCGGCCCCACAAGACCCGAGGGGCTTTCGACCGGCACCTCCGGCTCCCAATCGCCGCCCCGCGTCGAGCCGGTGTGCCAGATCTGCGGCCCCATCTTGCCCCCCTCGGCATGAACCGCCTCGATCACGCCCTTCCACCCGGCCAGAGCCGCGTCGCCATGGAAAAACGGAATGCCCGGCAGGTTGCGCGAGGCCGGTCGGTCGATCACCGTGCCCTCGGACAGGATCAACCCCACCTCATGCGCGGCGCGGCGGGCGTAATAGGCGGCGTTCGGCGCGCCCGGAATGCCGTCGGGCGCCATGCCCCGCGTCATCGGCGCCATGACGATGCGGTTTTTCAGGCTCAGCCCTTTGTAAGTGAACGGTCGGAACAAAGTGTCGATCTCTACGGTCATCTTCGCGCTCCTCTGTGTGCGTATCCCGCTGATCTATGATGGCGCAAACATGCTACAAGCCCCGCAGGGGTGGCTTGACAAAATCGCGCAGGCGAAGAGGCTCTGGGAGGTAGCGCATCCGCAGCATAGGCTTTCGCAAAGGCAAATTTAGCGCTAACAATCACGCAACGCATCACAGCGACTCCCCACATTCCTCATCAGGAGACAGAACATGACCCCTCAGGACGCCAGCCAGAAATGTGCGGAGGTCTGTGGCCTCGCCCCCGTCGTCCCCGTGCTCGTGGTGAAAGACGTGGCCCATGCCCGCCCCTTGGCCGAGGCGCTGGTTGCAGGCGGCCTCCCCGCGCTTGAGGTGACGCTGCGCACCCCCGTAGCGCTCGATGTGATCCGTGAAATGGCCAGGGTCGAGGGCGGTGTGGTCGGCGCCGGAACGCTTTTGACGCCTCTCGACGTGAAAAACGCCGTGGAAGCGGGCGCGAAATTCGGCGTCTCTCCGGGCGCGACCGACACGCTTCTGGACGCCTGCGAAGCCGCAGACCTACCGCTTTTGGCGGGCACCTCGACCGCCTCCGACGTGATGAAACTTCTGGAGCGCGGCTATACGGTCGCGAAATTCTTCCCCGCCGAGGCCAATGGCGGCGCGCCCGCGCTCAAGGCCATCGGCGCGCCGCTGCCGCAGATGAGGTTCTGCCCCACGGGTGGCGTTTCGCTGAAAAACGCTCGCGATTACCTGTCCCTGTCCAACACGCTTTGCGTGGGCGGGAGCTGGGTTGCGCCCGCGGATTTGGTGGAAAAGGGCGACTGGAAAGCCATCGAGGAGCTGGCCCGCGAAGCCGCCGTCCTGCCGCGTTGATCATGCGTTAGCTGCCCTCAGGCGATCGCTCAGGCCGACACGCGGCGCTGCGGCGCGCGCGCAATCGTACCGCCGCGGTGTTCGGCCCGGTGATAGCCCGAAGCCTCCTGTTCCCAATGCGACCAGAGCGTCGCGGAACGGGTGCCGGAGCGGCAATAGGCGAGGATGGGTTTCGGCATATCTTCGATGACACGGGCGAAGGCGGCATGATCGTCCGGCGAGGCCCCGGTCAGGGCAATCGGAATATAAACGGTGCGCAGCCCGAGATCGCGGGCGACTTTCGACATCTCGTCGAAACTGGGCTGATCCGCCCCCTCGCCATCCGGGCGATTGCAGACGATGGTCTTGTACCCGGTCTCGGCAATCTTGCTGATTTTGGCCAGATCCACCTGAGTGGCGACCGTGAACATGCCGTTTAATCGTTTGATCCTCATGGAGGTCACCTCTGGACTGTGCGTGAAAATGCATTTTCCCCACAGCATCCGACCAAAGGGTAAACAGGCGCTGAACACAGACCGGAGAGAAGGTGACAAATCCCGAAAAATCGAAAAAGTTCAGCTCGGAGGCATTTAGCCGCGGCGCGCCCGTGAACCGCCACGACGCCCGCCCGGACCGCCCAGTTTACCCAGACCTTCGGTCAATACCACGGTCATCGGATGCTCCGCCCCCCCCAAAGGCGCATAGAGCGCCAGAAGCCGACGGATCGCGATCTGCGGCGCCAGCTCCGGGTCGATCTTGATCGCCCAGTCGAGAAAGATCGAGCGTGCCTCCGGCAGACCCAACCCCTCGATCCGGTAGGATTCGCGGATCAGCCCGCCCGGGTCGAGCGCTTGATCCACCTCCGGCAGGTTCGGGTAAGGATGTCTTTGCGCCATGAGGCACCTCCTGAGACAGGCTTACGCACCCGGCAAGGGACGCGCAAGCACCGCCGTGATCGCCGTCGCGGACGCCGCGGCACGCGATTTCAGTTCTTCGGACAAAGCCGACATACTCACCGCCCCGTTGGAGCGCATGAGAAAGCCACGCCCGCCCGCGCCCACAGCCTCCGGATCGAGCGCCTCTCCGGTCAGAAGCCGCGCCGCCGATTGCAGCCGCCACATCAGCCGGTAGGTTTCGACCAAAAGCGCGTATTCGTCCCCCGTGAGCCAGTTTGCCGCCCGTCCGGCACCGAGCTGGGCATAAATGTCCTGCTCAGCGCTGCCCGACAGAAGCGCCGCCGTTTCGGCCAATAGTTCGATGTCCATCATCCGTCCGGGACCGTTTTTCGGGTCCCAGTCGCTGCCGGGCTTGGCCTCTGCCAGACGCGCGCGCATCTCGCAGGTCTCCTGTCGGATACGAGCCTCCTCCCGAGGGCCTGCAATGAGATCGGCACGGAAATCCTCGACCGCGTGCATCAGCTCGGGATCGCCCGCCAAGGCCCGCCCCCGCGTCAACGCCAAATGTTCCCAGACCCAAGCCTCTTCGCGCTGATAGCTCACGAAGCTCTCGAGCGAGGTCGCGACCGGGCCTTGTTTGCCAGAGGGCCGGAGCCGCATATCGACCTCATAGAGCCGCCCCTCGGCGGTCTGCGCCGTCATGGCGGTGATCAGGGCTTGCGTCAGACGAGCGTAATAGCTGCGTGATTGCAACGGCTTGCGCCCCTCGGACATATCCACCCCCGCGGCATCGTAGATCACGATCATGTCGAGATCGGAGGCCGCCGTCAGCCGCCCCGCGCCCAGAGAGCCCATGCCCAGAACCATCGCGCCCCGGCCCGGCGGCGGACCATGTTTGCGGGCGAATTCGGCGACGACCTGCGGATAGAGCGCCGCGACACAGGCCGCCGCAATGTCGCAATATTGCGACCCGGCCTCGTCGGCGGTGATCAGATCGCGGAGCTGATGCACCCCGACCCGGAAATGCCATTCCTTGGCCCAGCGGCGACAGGCGTCGAGCTGGCGTTCGTAATCCCCAGCCTCCTCGAGATGCGTGTCGAGAAGCGCGATCAGCCCCTCACGCCCCGGCCAGGACGCAAAGAACCGCCCGCCGATCACCGCGTCGAGCACTTGGGCGTTGCGCGACAGATAGCGCGCCAGATGCGGTGCGGTGGACACGATGTCGAGGATCAGGTCGATGAGCTGCGGGTTGGCCTCGAACAACGCGAAGAGCTGCACCCCCGCAGGCAGGCCGCGCAGGAAGCCGTCGAGATGGCTGAGCGCCTCCTCCGGCTTGTCGAGGCGCTGGATACGGGTCAAAAGCTCGGGTTTCAACCGCTCGAAAATCTCCTGTGCCCGCGCCGTACGCAGACAGGGATAGGTCGACCAGCGCGCCGTGACCTCCGCCTGTTCGGGCGAGAGATCGGGCGTCGGCGCGGCCTCACCCGGGGCAAAGAAATCCTCGGTCAACGCATTGACCCGCTCACAGCGCTCGGCAATCTCCGCGCGCATCGCCGCGACCGTGGTGCCCATGAGCGCGGCCAGACGGTCGAATTCCTCCGGCGCGGTCGGCAGGCTGTGGGTCTGCTGGTCGCGTAGCATCTGGAGCCGGTGCTCGACCTCGCGATGCGCCTCGTAATCCCGGCTGAGCTGTTCGGCCACGTCCGCCTCGACCCAGCCCTTCTCCGCCAGCATGGCAAGCGCAGGAACCGTGCCCCGAAGCCGCAGATCCGGGTCCCGCCCGCCAGCGATCAACTGCCGGGTCTGGGCAAAGAATTCGATCTCGCGAATGCCGCCGAAGCCGAGTTTCATGTTGTGGCCTTCGAGCTTCAACGCCCCGCCCAACCCCTTGTGCGCACGGATTTTCAGCCGCATGTCATGGGTCTCGCGAATGGCGTTGAAATCGAGGTGTTTGCGCCAGACGAACGGCATCATCCCCTTCAGAAACCGTCCTCCCGCGTCCAGATCACCCGCACAGGCCCGTGCCTTGATATAGGCCGCGCGCTCCCATGTGCGCCCGACACTTTCGTAATAGCGTTCGGCGGCCTCCATGGCGAAACACACCGGCGTCACCGACGGATCGGGGCGCAGCCGCAGATCGGTGCGGAACACGTAGCCCTCGGCGGTCAGATCGGACAACGCCGCCATGGCGCGGCGCGTGGCGCGAATGAAGCCCGCGCGCGCCTCCATCCGGTCGATGCCCTCGAAACGCTCCTCGTCGAACAGACAAATCAGGTCGATGTCGGAGGAATAATTCAGCTCTCCCGCCCCATGCTTCCCCATGGCCAGCGCGAACATGCCACCGCAGGCCTCAATATCGTCTTCGGTCTGGCCGGGGAGTTTGCCCTTGCGGATCTCGCGTGCCACATGCGCCCGCAATGCCACATGGGTCGCCCGGTCGGCCAGAAGCGACAACGCGCCAGTGACCTCGGACAGCGTCCAGACGCCACCGAGATCGCAGAGACCGGCCAGAAGTGCCACGCGCCGCTTGGCCTGCCGCAGCCCGGTGTCGATCTGATCAAAAGGCAGCGCCTCGATCCGGGCAATCTCCCCCGCCAAAGCGGCCTCCGGAGCGGACAAGGCCTCCGGCAGCCAATCCGCTTCCTTGAGGGTCAGCCCGTGCAGATAGGGCGCAGACCCCGCCGCGCCCGCGATCACCTCCGCCGTGGCGCCGGTGAGATCGGGTAAGGCTGCGCGCGCCTCCGTGGCGCGCTCCGGCTCATAGGGGCGCGGGCTGCGGGTGATCCGGGTCTCGAATGTCATGATGTCTCCTCCATCTGCTCTAAAACATCAGATTTCCAACACCTTGCGCAAGGCCAAACGACATGGTTCAAAAGCGCAAAGGAGTCTGCCATGTCGAAAAGTCTCAAACGTGTCGAAGAGGCGCTGTCCGACGCCGGTCTCACGATCCATATCCTCGAGATGGACGGCTCAACCCGCACGGCACAGGAGGCCGCCGATCAGGCTGGATGCCATATCGATCAGATCGCCAAGTCAATCGTGTTCAAAGGGACGGAAAGCGGCGCGATATGCCTCTTTATCACGGCGGGCGGCGATCAGGTGGAGCTTGAGAAAGCCGCAAAAGTGGCCGGAGAACCTCTGGAGCGCGCCGACGGTAAAGAGGTGCGCAAGGTGACCGGCTTTGCCATTGGCGGCGTCTCGCCGGTCGGGCATCTCATCCCACCGCATATCTATTTCGATCCGAAACTGAGCACATTCGCGACGGTCTGGGCCGCAGCAGGCACACCGCGCCATATTTTCGAGATCACACCTGCCGATCTCCTGCACATCTCCGGCGCGACAGTGGCAGAGTTCACCGCCTGACGTCACTCCGCTCGGAGAAACCTTTGAGCAGGTCCGGGAACCCGGCCATATCCGGCATCGCCTCGAACACATGTTCGGCGGGCGTCGTGACCCAGGACAGGCGTTTGGCCGCCATGGTCTCGATATAGGGTCGACACCACGCCTGAATCTCCGGGTCTTCCGTATCGAACAGCGTCGGACGAATGTTGGTCAACGCCTCGAACTCGGTGATCCGGGTGAACATCCATGTCTTGCAGGACGGACAGCAATAGTGATCGAGCTCCGGCCCCTGCGCGCCGCCTTTCACCACCTCGCCCTGCACCGCAAGTGCCTCGGACGGGATCATCGCGGTCAGGGAAAAGGCCGAAGAACTCATCTTCTTGCAGCCATCGCAATGGCAGGCAGCAGTCATCACCGGCGCAGCGGAGACAGTCAAGGTCACCGCCCCGCAGCGGCATCGTCCGAGCTTCTGTAACGTCTTCATCGCGTCTCTCCTCTTTCGCTCCAGCATGCATGATGGCGGCTGGCATGACCAGAGCAGGCTCCTACTCGCGCCCCAAAAATGACACAACAAACTGATAGTAAACAAAATTTTAAAATAATGTAAAAAACATTCACATCACCCCTTGCGCGACGTCACAGACCTCCCCATCTTTGCAATGTGAAAGACATTCACATCCACTGAAACCCACCCTTGAAACCACGACACACACCGAAAGAAAGATGACATGACCCAAGTCGCCTCCACATACACCCCCGCAGAGACCGCCACGAGCTGGTTTCGCCGGGCAGAGGCCTGGCTCGACGACAAAGGCAAAGGTGCCTGGATCGCGACCATGGTCCTCGGTTTCATCTTCGTCTGGCCGGTCGGCCTCGCCCTTCTCTTCTACATGATCTGGAGTAAACGCATGTTTTCCTGCAAATCCCGCCCGAATTCCCCCTTTGGCCGTGGCTGTGGTCCGCGTCCGTTCCGCGAAAACCGTCACGAGCGCTTCCGCTCCATGCACGCCGCGATGCGCCCCTCGGGCAACTCCGCCTTCGACGCCTATAAGGAAGAAACCCTGAAACGGCTCGAAGAGGAACAGGACCAGTTCGAAAGCTTCCTCGAACGTCTGCGCGCCGCCAAAGACAAGGCCGAATTCGACCAGTTCATGGACGACCGCGCCCGCCGCGCCGCCAAAGACCGTACTGCCGCCGACAAGGACGCGGACACCGACAAAGAAGATGCCTGATCTTCTGAGTAAGCGTAAAGGCAAGCCTTAAGGGGCTTGCCTCCCCCCTTCGGAGACCCGAGAATGCAGAGTATGAGTGAGTATCCAACCGAACATTGGGGGCTGCCGGACCCCGACCGCCAACCCGGCTTTTACGACAGCGTGCCGACGAAACGCATGCTCGCCTTTGTCGTGGACCTGATCGTCGGCGTGGTGATCGCCGCCCTGATCGTCCCCTTTACCGCCTTCACCGGGATCTTTTTCTTTCCCTTCCTCGTGGCCGTGACCTCCTATGCCTACCGGGTGATCACGATTGCGAACAGCTCCGCCACTTGGGGCATGCGGCTGATGGGGATCGAATTCCGGACCTCGAAGGGCGAGCGCTTCGACCTTGGCATGGCGTTTCTGCACACCACGCTCTTCACCGTCTGGTGTTCCATGGGCCTGCCGCAAGTGGTCTCCGTCATCCTGATGCTCACCACGGCGCGCAAACAGGGGCTCTCCGATCTGATCCTCGGCTCCGCCGCGATCAACCGTCCCTCGGATTACTGACCCCGAATTTCCGGTCCGAAAGGTCAAAAAGGGCGCAGCTTTGCGCCCTTTGTCGCGTTTTCAAAGAAAAGCGCGCCCAAGGCTTGCGAAATGAAACGGAATTGCTACCTTTTTCCCGAACCGTTTACGCGTCCTTTGGAAATTCCTCGTAAGTCCTCCTCATGCGTCACTCCCTCCCCCTTGCGCCACAATTCTACGTGACCGCCCCCCAGCCCTGCCCCTATCTCGAGGGCCGGATGGAGCGGAAACTCTTCACGTCTCTGCAAGGGGAGCATGCCGAGCAACTCAACGACAGCCTGTCGAAACAGGGCTTTCGCCGCTCGCAAAATGTGCTCTATCGCCCGACCTGCGCCGATTGCAACGCCTGTATGTCGGCCCGCATCCGGGTCGCGGATTTCAAACCCTCGAAATCCCAGCGCCGGGCGATCAACAAGAACAACTACCTCAAACGCGCCGCCACCTCGCCCTGGGCGACCGAGGCGCAATATGAGCTGTTCCGCGAATATCTGGAGACGCGCCACGCCGATGGCGGCATGGCCGACATGGATGTGTTCGAATTCGCCGCGATGATCGAGGAAACCCCGATCCGCACCCGTGTCATCGAATATTACATCCCCAACGCCGCCGGTCAGCCGCGCGAGCTGGCCGCGACCTGTCTGACGGACCTGTTGGATGACGGTTTGTCGATGGTCTATTCGTTTTACAAACCCGATCTGATCAAGGACAGCCTCGGCACCTATGTGATCCTCGACCATATCGAGATCGCGCGGGAGGCCGGCCTGCCCTATGTCTACCTCGGCTATTGGGTGCCGGGATCGCCGAAAATGGGCTACAAGGCGCGGTTCTCCGCGCTTGAGGTCTATCAGGGCGGGCAATGGATCGACCTCAAAGACCCCGACGAGTTCTCCTCCGACACGCATCCACTTGAGAGCGAGCCGATCGCGCAGCAGGTGGCGAAGATTGACCTGCCGGATATGCAGGGCACGCGGACGACCAAACCGGAGGTGTAACGCCCAAACAAAAGCGCGGCCCTCAGAGCCGCGCTTTGTTATTTGCCGTTTGGCGGAAACCTCAATGCACCTTCACCGTTCCCATCATCGCCCGCGGATCGGTCCTGAGCGTCGCGTCGATCAAGAGCCCCAGTTGCTCGGCCAACGACACCGCCAACGGGGCGACATCGGCACGCACCAGAAGCATCGCCATGAGACAGGCGTCCTCACGTTGGCCCCGCGCGGCATGGCGAACGAATTGCGCCAGCACCGCCTCATCCGCGCCGAGGCAATCGCAGCTCATGCCGTGATGCACCAGAGGCCGCCGGGCGTGGCGCTGGAACACAAGCATCATCTGATCGAAGATCCGGCCCATGTCGCTGCCCTCGCGCAGCGCGTTCGAGCCGCGAAACAGGGTGACGACCATACGCCCCTGCTCGTTGAGTTGCGACAGTTTCCCCACCGGTTGCGCCCCATCGCGGGCGTCTTCGGTCAATTGGTCGATGGAACGGGCGGATTGGAAAGACATGGACGGGCTCCTTAGCGGGGCTGTGATTAAATACCTTAGTCTTTTTATAAGACATTTATCGCAACGCAAGGGATTCTTTCGCCCATAAGAAAAGCCCCGCCGATAAGGCGGGGCTTTGTCTGTTTTCTGAGCCGTTTCCTTACTTCGCCAGAAGGTTCGGCACGATGGTGACGATGTCCGGGAAGGCCCAGAGGATGCCGAGGCCCAGCACCTGAATGAGCACGAAGGGGATGATGCCCTTGTAGATGTGCCCGGTCGTGACCGAGGCCGGAGCCACGCCGCGCAGGTAGAACAGCGCAAAACCGAAGGGCGGCGTCAGGAAAGAGGTCTGGAGGTTCACGGCAATCATGATCGTGACCCATTTCGGGTCCATCGTGCCGCCGTAAATCACCGGCCCGACAATCGGCACGACGATGTAGATGATCTCCAGAAAGTCGAGCACGAAGCCGAGGATGAACAGCACCAGCATCACCAGAAGGAAGACGGTGAACTCATTGTCGAACGAACGCAGGAAGCTCTGGATGTAATGCTCGCCGCCGAAGGAAATCACCACGAGGTTCAGCAATTGCGAGCCGATCAGGATGGTGAAGACCATCGAAGTCACCTTGGCCGTCTCGCGCACCACAATGCCCAGCGTGCCATCGGAGAACAGCACCCAGCAGGCATAAAGAATGCCGAACATCGCATAGTAATAGGCACCGAGTGCGACGATATAGGCGGCCCAATCCTCGAAGGGGACATTGCCACGGCCCAGACGCAGGTCGAAATTGCCACCGATCAGCAGCATGACGACGATGGCGAAGGCCGCAGACAGGATGATCTTGCCGGACTTCTTGTGATCGGCAAGCTTGCGGTAAGCGGCGAGCAAAAGCGCGCCCCCTGCCCCAAGACCGGCCGCCGGCGTCGGATTGGTCACGCCACCGAGGATCGAGCCGAGCACGGCGACGATCAGCACCAGAGGCGGGAAGACCACGCGGAACAGCTCGTTCTTCGACAGATGCTTCGCCGCGTCCTTGAGCCCGTAGGCCAGTGCGACGAAGGGGATCATATAGATCACCAAAGCCGTCCCCGACGAGGTCAGCGGCCCAACGAAAAGCGCATCGAGCAGCAGCACGGCGACGATCCCGCCCGCACCGATCAAGAGCGGCGCAGGATTGGCCAACGGGGCGACGCCGCGCCCGAAGGCCAGCGTGATTGCGAGCATCACCATCACGGTCAGCAGACCGGTGCCGAGTTTGGGCGCATTGGCGATGGCCTCGACGGTCAGGGCCTCGATCTGTTCCGGCGTGCGCTTCACGGATTGCTGTGCGCCGCCCGAGGCCTCGATCGCGGCCTGCTCGGCCACGGCCTTGTCCCATGCGGATTGACCATGCAGCTCGATCATCGCGATCTGACATTGATCCGACACATTGGTGCGCAAGCTGGCGGTCGCGCCTGCCTCGGTGAACTCGGCGACATGGACGTCCTGCGATCCGGACAGACCGAACTGCCCGGAGAACACCGCGCCTCCGATCAACAGCACCGGCACTGCGACCATCCAGAGAAGCCCGTCGCGACGGGTCATGGTCTCGTGATGGGTGCTTTCCAGATGCACCGGCGGCGCCTTGTGCGGGTTGAACATGGCAAAGCCGAAGGCATAGAGCGCATAGAGACCGGCAAGGAAGACGCCCGGCAGCATCGCCGCCTGGAACAACGTCCCAACGGAGACCACGGCGGGTTCGCCAAGATAGGTCAAAGCGTCGGTACAGCCAGCGGCCTGAGCGCGCGCTTCCTGCGCGGCAGAATAAATGTCGCCCGCGAGCGTCCCCAGAAGCACGATGACGATGGAGGGCGGAATGATCTGACCCAAAGTGCCGGACGCGGCGATGACGCCGGTGGCGAGCTGCGGCGAATAGCCGTGGCGCAGCATGGTGGGCAAGGACAGCAGGCCCATGGTCACCACAGTCGCGCCCACGATGCCGGTGGAGGCCGCAAGGAACGCGCCCACGATCACCACGGAAACCGCAAGACCGCCCGGCAGCGGCCCGAAGACGCGCGCCATGGTGGTCAGCAAATCGTTGGCGATCTTGGAACGCTCAAGCACGATCCCCATCATCACGAACATCAGCACCGCCAAAAGCGTCTCGATCGAGGCGCCAGCGAAGACGCGTTCGTTCATCCGGTTGACGATAAAGGACAGGTTGCGATCCACCGCCTGCTCCCAGCCGCCGGGAAACAGGGATTCAGAGACCGTTGGCAAATCCGGGTATCGGAAATGCGAGATCATATTGGGGTTCACCCCGGAATTGACCAGATCGCGGTAGGCCTGTGAGCCGGTATCGAGCGCCTGATGGACAAGGATGCCCGCGCTGTCCAAGGCCGCGATGATCCCAAAGGACATGAGCCCCGCGCCGCCGATGGCGAAGGCCACCGGAAAGCCGGTAAGAATGCCCCCGAAGAGGCAGAGGAATACGATGATGAGGCCGATTTCTACGCCATCAAGTCCGAAAAGCATGTGTGATCCGCCTTATTCTCAGAGTACGCCTTCGTAGGCTTCTTCGCCTTCGCCGAGACTGTCATGATCGTTGAACTTCCCTGCGCTCTCCTCGCCTTCAAGAAACTCCAGATAGGAGCGATAGAAGAAGGCCAGAGCCTGAAGGATCACCAGAGCGAGGAAGCACAACATCAGGATCTTGAACAGAAAATATCCGTTGAACCCATTGGCGGAGAAGGAGATCGTCTCGACGTTCCATTTCACGATCCGGGCCTTTTTCAGCATCAGCTCAAGCTTGTCCGAGGCCGAGACCTTCGGCGTGATCAGGTGCCGCCAGAGGAAGAACCACGCGTACATCCAGGTCAACAAAGCCACCGGCAGCATGAAGAACAGCGAGCCGAACATGTCGATGGCGCGTTTGGTGCGGTGTTTCACGCCCGCATAGACCAGATCGACGCGCACATGGCTCCCTTGCACGAAGGCATAGGAGACGCAGAGCGCCACAACCAAAGCGTTCTCGAATTTGAGGCTCTCGGAGAACCAGCCGACGGATTGGGTAAAGCCGCCACCGAAGGGAGAAATGGTGATCTCGCCCTGCCGGAAGACCGATTGCAGGAACACGACCATGATCTGTTGCAGCACCATCAGAAGACCGGCCCAAGCCGCGATCCGGCCCGTGGTGTTGGCGATCTTCTCAAGCCCGCGCACCAACGCCCAGAGGAAAGGCCGATACAGGAAGCCCACGATGGTGATCACGATCACCACATCGAAAAACACGAACAAAAGCTCTTTCGACCCGCCGTAATAGACGAAGCGCAAAAGGCTTTCCTTGTTCGACCAGTCGAGCCAAAGGCCCGGATGGCTGATCGCGTAAATGATGTGCCAGAACCCGAGCCCGAGGTTGACGACAAGGCTGATAAGCCCGTCCACCACGGCGCCGAGGAACGACCCGCCGATCTGTTCTTCCATCTTGCTGTCCCCTTCCCGGATCGTGCGCAAACGACCCGTTCCCAGTGATATTCTTCCGGTGATTTTACATCTGTCGGGCCGCTTTACGCCCCTCGCCCCGGATGAGCAACGCCCGGAGCCAAAAATGCGCGCGAAAACCGCGCGCATTTCCCGTTTTTTATCCCGTTTACACGGTTCACTCCGCAGCAGCCGCCAGAACGCGGTCGCGTTGCGGGGTGTAATTGCCGTCCGAACGTCCGATCCAGGCCGAGGTCGCCGCCATGGAGGCCTCGTAATGGGTGCGGATCTCGGCGAAAATCTCGTCGCCCATGTAGCCGTCGAGCACCTCTTTCGCGGCCATTCCGAAAGCGGTCCAGACATCGTCGGAGAATTCCTTGAGCTGGGTGCCACCCTGAATGAGACGCTGCAACGCCGGGCCGTTGTTCGAGATGAACAGCGCGTAATTGTGCTGATGGCACTCGTTACAGGCGATCTCGACGGCTTTCTGATGCGTCGGGCTGAGGCTGTCGAAGACTTCGAGGTTCGAGGTCACGCAGAGCGCAGCCCCCGGTTCGTGGAAGCCCGCCGGATAGTAGAAATCACAGACCTCTTGCAGGCCGAGTTTCTCGTCCGACCACGGGCCGATCCATTCGGTGCCGTCGAGCGCACCGGAGGACAGGGCCTGATAGATCTCACCGCCCGGAAGCACCTGCACGGAGGCACCGAGTTTCGAGACGGTCTCGCCGCCGAGACCCGGCATGCGGAATTTGAGGCCCTGGAAATCGGAGGGCGATTTGATCTCCTTGCGGAACCAGCCACCGCCCTGACCGCCGGTTTGGCCTGCGATAAACCCTTTGAGACCAAAGACTTCACCCAGCTTGTGGTGGAGTTCCATACCGCCCATGGAATAGTACCACACCATCATCTCGGGAGCGGTCATACCAAAGGGCACGGTGGTGAAATACGCGAGCGCCGGGTGCTGGCCGGTGAAATAATATTCGCAGCCGTGGTACATATCGGCCTGACCGGCGGTCACGGCATCGAACACCTCAAGCCCGCCGACGAGCTCGCCCGCAGCTTTGGCGTCGATGGTCAACTGGCCATCGGTCAACGCGTCGACATTGGCGGCGAAACGTTCGACGGAATCCCAAACCCCTGCCAGACCGCGCGGCCATGTGGTGACCATAGTCAGCGTGCGCTTGCCCTGCGCGTACATCGGCGCGGCCAGCGTCGATGCGGCTGCGGCAGAGGCGCCCCCCAGAGCAGAGGTTTTCAGAAAAGAACGGCGATCCATAGAGTAAGTCCTCCCAAGATTGTCTATGGCTATGGCAGTCTGCCCGGCCCCTTCCCTGCGCATGTTTCCTCCCGGTGGCAGCACAGCTCCCTCGCGGACATGGCGGGTCCTTATTGGACAGGTCGAACAAATCGTGATGTTATCGTTATCGGCGGAGATGCAGTGTTGAAATACCCAACACTACGCAGTCCGGGATTTTTTGTGACCCTTCGCGTCATGAATTGGTAATTTTCATGCCGTACAGAAGAGACATCCATGGAATTGACGCCCTGTCCCGGCGCGCTATCCTGCGATTCGGCCAACAAAAGACCACAAAAGACCACCGAAGGACCCGACCCATCGTCGCGATGCTCCCGGAAATGACCTATGCGCGCAAGCTCTTCCTGCTTGCCACGCTGCCGCTGATCCTCTCGGTGGCGGCGATTGCGTTTGTGGTCGCGCATCAATCGCGGAGCATGGCCGAACGTGAGATCGCCGAACTCGAAGACCAGATCCTCTCTGCCAAGCGGCAGGAATTGCAGAATTACCTGCAACTGGCGCGCAATTCGATCACCACGGAATACAGCCCCGCGCCCCCCGACGATGCGGCGGCCAAGCTGCGGGTCACGCAAATCCTCTCGGCCATGACCTATGGCGAGGATGGCTATTTCTTCGTCTACAGCTTTGACGGCACCAATCTCGTGGCGCCGCGCGACACGCGGCTGATCACCCGCAACTGGGCGGGCATGACCGACAGCTCGGGCACGCCCATCACCGACGAACTGATCCGGTTGGCGCGTCAGGGAGGCGGCTATCACGAGTTTCTCTGGCCCAAACCCTCGACCGGCGAAGAAGCGCAAATGATGAGCTATGTCATAGGCTTACAGGACTGGCAGTGGGCCATTGGCACGGGCGTTTTCATCGACGACGTGCTGCGCTCGGTCGCCGCCGCCCGCGCCGAGGTGGAGACCCGGGTCCGGCGCACCTTTGGCTATATCGGCGCGATCACCATGGCGGCGGTGCTTTTGGTTTTCATGTCCGGGATGACGATCACGATCCGCGAGCGGCGGCTGGCCGACGGCAAGCTGAAGAAACTCACCCAGCGGATTTTCGACACGCAGGAGGAGGAACGCGGGCGCGTGGCGCGCGAACTGCATGACGGGATCAGCCAGATTTTGGTCGGGGTGCGCTATGCGCTGGAGCTGACCCGCCGCCAGTTGAAGTCGGGCGATCCGAAAGCCCCCGAAAGCCTCGACCGGAGTGTCGAGATGCTGGGCGGTGCGATCGGCGAGGTGCGGCGCATCTCGCGCGACCTGCGCCCCGGCATTCTCGACGATCTGGGGCTTGGTCCGGCGCTCAAATCCCTCACCGAAGAGTTCGAGGCCCGCACCGGGATCAAGACCGAGCTGGAGACCGTGGTGTTCCGAAACCGGCTCGATGAGGAGGCCCGCATTGCGCTGTTCCGCATTGCGCAGGAGGCCCTGACCAACATCGAACGTCACGCACAAGCCACGGAAGTTACAATGAAACTGGCCGGTCACCGCACGGGCGCGACGCTTCTGATTTGCGACAACGGGCGCGGCTTTGACCCTACGGATGTGGGCAAACGCGGGCGGGGATTGGGGCTTCGGAATATGGCGGAGCGGATGGAACAGCTCGACGGTCGCCTGACGATCACGCCGCTGCACCCCGGCACCTCCATTGACGCCACCGTGCCGTTGCAGCATATCCTTCCGCCCGCGACCTCCGGTCGCCCGCCCGCCCCGATAGGAAGCGCCCGATGACCGAAAAACCGACCCGCGTTCTGATCGTCGACGACCACCCGATGGTGGCCGAGGGCATCCGCGCGCTTTTGGAAACCTTCGAGGATCTCGAGGTGGTCGGGACCCTGTGCAATGGGCGGGAGGCGGTGGATCGGGTGGAGGCGTTGGCACCAGATGTTGTGTTAATGGATCTGAATATGCCCCAGATGGGCGGGCTGACGGCGACCGAATTGTTGCTGGAGCGCCGCCCGGAGACGCGCATTCTGATCCTGTCGATGCATGACGGCCCGGAATATATCGGCGCGGCACTCAGCCACGGTGCCAAGGGCTATGTCTTGAAGGACGTGCCGACCGAGGCGGTGAAAGACGCCATCGACGCGGTGATGCGGGGCGAGAAATACCTGTGCGACGGCGCGCAAGCCGCTATAAAACCAACGAAAATTCGCGACGGACGGGAGCCTCTGACGGATCGGGAGACGACGATCCTTCTGGAATTGGCGCAGGGCAAATCCAACAAGGACGTGGCTGCCGCGCTGGATATTTCGGTGCGCACGGTCGAGACCCATCGCAAGAACATCAAGCGCAAGCTGGGGATTTCCTCGACCGCGGGGCTGACGCGCTATGCGATGGAACACGGCGTGTTGCAGGGGACAGGTCGGTTCTGAGGGCGGTTCTGCCCCCCTGTTTTTGACTGTCGGCAAAGCGTCGGATTTGTGTCGGACTTTTGTCGGGCACAATTTGAAGCGCCCTTATCGGGCGCTTGCCACCGGCGAGAGTATTTTTCCCACGGAAAACCGGATCAGGCCGTGAGCCAGGTTTCGAGCTTGGTTTTATCCGGCAGGCCGCCCGCATGCACCAGCTTGCCGTCGATGGAAATGCCGGGGGTGGACATCACGCCCGCCATGGCGATGGATTTCGGATCGGTGACTTTTTCGACATCGACCTCAAGGCCAAGCTTGGCGGCGGCCTCGCGCACCATCTCGGCGGTGGTTTCGCAGCGTTTGCAGCCGGGGCCGTAGACTTTCACAGTGGTCATGATGGACCTCCTTTCAGAAGATCAGATTGAACAGGAACCCGACGGCGAGAATGCCGCAGCCGACGACGCCGATGAACACGGCGATCAGGCGGTAGGTCAGCACCTGTTTGAGGATGATCATTTCGGGCAGCGAGAGCGCGATGACGCTCATCATGAAGGCCAGAACCGTGCCGAGGGCGGCACCCTTGCCGAGCAAAGCCTCGACGATGGGGATCACACCGGCGGCATTGGTGTACATGGGGATGCCCATCACCACGGCGGCGGGGACGGACCACCAGGCGTCCGCGCCCATGATGCGAACCATCAGGTCCTCGGGCACATAGCCGTGGATCAGCGCGCCCATGGCGATGCCGAGGAGAATCCAGACCCAGACCTTGCCGAAAATCTCTTTCACCGCTTGGATGCCGAGCCGGTAGCGGTCGACCATGGTGAGGCGCTCGCCTTCGGGCATGTCCACGCCCCCTGCCCCGGAATGGATGTCACGCACCCAGTCCTGCAACCAGCCTTCGAGATTGAGCTTACCGATGACGAAGCCCGCGACCACGGCGAGGCCGAGACCGAAGGCGAGATAGGTTGCGGCGACCTGCCAGCCGACGAGGCCGAAGAGAAGGACCAGCGCGACTTCGTTGACCATGGGGGCGGCGATGAGGAAGGAGAAGGTGACACCCAGAGGCACACCAGCGGAGACGAAACCGATGAACAGCGGCACGGCGGAGCAGGAACAGAAGGGCGTCAAGACGCCGAGCCCGGCGGAGAGGATATTGCCGATGCCCTCGCGTTTGCCGGAGAGGAGCGCGCGGGTTTTCTCGGGCGAGAAGAAGCTCCGCACCACGCCCATGGCAAAGACGATGAGCGTCAGGAGCATCATCACTTTCGGCACGTCATAGAGGAAAAAGGCGATGGCCTCGCCGGTGTGGCTGTGACGTTCGACCGGGAGCTGCGCGGTGAGCCAGTCGGCCAGCGGTTGCAGCCGGTGATAGATCAGCCACCAAAGCAGGACAAAAGCGATGACGCCCAGATGCCAGAGCCAATCGGGACGCGCGGGATGGGACGGGTGGGTCTGGATCGTGCTCATGCGGCCCTCCTTTGCGGGCTCCGCGCGTCCTCGGCCCGGAACACGGCATCGAGCACGGCACGGATCTCTGCGGGCAGATCGGGGTTCATGCTGTAGCGCACCCATTGCGCATCGCGCCGGTCCACGACCAGCCCCGCCTGTTTCAACACCTGCATATGCCGCGACATCCGGCTTTGCGTCGCGCCGATAACGCGCATCAGCTCACAGACGCAATGCTCGTCGCCATCGTAAAGCAAGCGCATGGCATCGAACCGGGTTTGTTCAGAGAGGGCGGTCAGGATGGGCAACATGATGCAAATCTCCTTATGCGCATAAACGCATAGGCCGATTTGAGGCGCACCGCCATGCGACAGAATGTCCGAATGGGTGTCCGTCGAAATGCGACAACGGAGGCGCAAAAGAAAACGCGCGGGAAGTGGCCCCTCCCGCGCGTTCCGAAATGTCTCAGGCTGTGGCCCGGATCACTCTTCGAGCATCGCCAGAACGCGGTTGCGCTGGGTGGTGTAGAAGCTGTCGGACTGGCCCATCCAGCCGGAGGTTGCTTTCATCGAGGCTTCGACGGAAGCGCGGATTTCGGCGAACAACTCGTCGTCCATATACTGGTCGAGCACCTCTTTGGAGGCACGACCGAAGGCTTCCCAAACGTCGTCCGGGAATTGTTTGATCTGGGTGCCGCCGGAGATCAGGCGCTGAAGCGCCGGACCGTTGTTGGCGAGGAAGAGCGAATAGTCGTACTGGTTGCACTCGGCGGCGGCGACGTCGATGATCCGCTGTTGCGCGGGGGTCAGGGACTGGAACACCTCGAGGTTGGTGTTGACGGAGAGCGCCGAGCCCGGTTCGTGGAAGCCCGCCGGGTAGAAATAGTCACAGACCTCTTGCAGGCCGAGACGCTCGTCCGACCACGGGCCGACCCATTCGGTGCCGTCCAGAGCGCCGGAGGAGAGCGCTTGGTAGATGTCGCCCGCCGGCATCACCTGCACGGAGGCGCCGAGTTTGCCGACCACTTCGCCGCCGAAGCCCGGCATGCGCAGTTTCAGGCCTTGGAAATCGGCGACCGAAGTGATTTCCTTGCGGTACCAACCGCCGCCCTGCGCGCCGGTCTGACCGCCGATGTTGGTGTGCAGGCCGAAGATTTCACCCATGTTGCGGTGCAGTTCGAGACCGCCCATGCCGTAATACCACACCATCATCTCGGGCGCTGTCATGCCGAAGGGCGAGGTGGTGAAAAAGGCCATGGCCGGGTGCTGGCCGGTGAAATAATAATCGGCGGAGTGGTAGATGTCGGCCTGACCGGAAGTCACGGCGTCGAACACCTCAAGACCGCCGACGAGCTCGCCGGAGGCACGGACCTCGATCGTCAACTGACCGTCGGACATGGTCTGGACGCTGTCGGCGAAACGCTCGACCGAGTCCCACACGCCCGCCAGACCGCGCGGCCAGGAACAGACCATGGTCAGGGTGCGCTGCCCCTGCGCATACATCGGGGCTGCGAGCGTCGAAGCGGCGGCGGCAGACCCGCCCAGAGCGGAAGTTTTCAGAAAAGAGCGGCGATCCATGGGTTGTGTCCTCCAAAAGGCGCGCGAGGGGAGGCCCCGCGCCAAATCGCGCGCACCATAGAGAGGGGCTGCGGAAGATTGAAGGGGGGAAGACGCGACATTCTGCGCATATCTTGCGCGGAGGTGCAGAGGGGGGGATGGTTTATTGCGGAGGGACGGGTGTCATGCATAAGGAATGCGAACTGGAAGCAGCCACAAAACTCACGTTGGATGAATCTTAAATAAGGTCATCAAAAATAAAATCATCATCGTCAGAGAGGCTTCCCTTGGTATCCTTCCATCGTTCTTTGATGTACTTAGATGTAGCTTCAATCTCAGGAAACATTGTCCGTTGATTAATATTTATTTTGTCGAGCTGATCTAAAATGGTCTGTTTGAATGCTGCGGGAATAAGTATTTCTTCAGTTGAGAAACCCTTTGAGCGATCGGCTCCTTCAAAGGTTAATAATCCGGCGATTACAAAAGCCCCTGATTGAGCTATTATCCTTCGATTATCTTTATGAGGATATACAAAATAATATCGCCTTAAATCCGCGGGGTTAATCTCTGAGCGGAAGTAAGGCTTTTCCATCCGAATAAATTGAGCCAAGCGATCAGCCGACTTTAACTTATTAAATTGCGCAATAGACCTCGGCCTTTTAGGGTTATTTCTGGTGTGAGTAGCTAAGTGTTCTTTTGCCTTTTTGTTTAATTCATTCTTTTCATCATCTCGCAAGTTAGCGAGATTACTTACAATACTAACGGCATCGCTATCAGCAAACTTAACTCTTCCGCTTTTAAAGTTATAAACTATTACCTTTCCCTCTTGTGTCATTTCTGCTTCATCGGAGCATGCAAAATAAAGTGCAACCAAGGGGTTCAGGCTAACATCCAAGAGCCGTGTCGGAAGTCCAAAATGCTGAGCTCTGACCAGCTTTCTAAACATAGACGTATCTGAAGCAAATTCGCTCGAAGCTTCCAATGTCAGTTCACTGATGATGTGTCTTTCAGCGTCTTCTCTTAATTCTCTCATTACTGATGGCTTCGTTTGCCATTTCTTGTTTGCTTCACCGCGAAAACAAAGTGCTCCTTCCGAGGGTCTTAACGCATAAATCACCTCCAAAAATTCAATAACACTATGTGCTATTTTAGTTTTCAACCTCGACAACTTTGGCCTCATTTAAAGAGATTTCTTTAATTTACGGAATTGAAATCAACGATAAACAGGACGGATATTTCAAGTAAACTTCTTTCTACACTTCCAACGAAAATAAGGGGCGCGGCTTTCACCGCACCCCTCGCCTGATAAAATCCTAAGGCGGGATCGGCTTAGCCGATCAGCGCGCCATCCTCACGCCACACGGCGATCACCGAGGAGCGCGGTTTGCCCGCACCGTCCGGCCAGGAGCCGCCCGGGTGCTGGATGCCGACGAAGGCCACCTTCTTGTCCGCAGACCAGGTGAGACCCGTAACCTCGGCACCGTTCGGCGCGGTGAGGAAGCGGGCGATCTCGCCGGTTTCGGTGTTGCCGATGAGCATCTGGTTGTTGCCCTGACCGGCGAAGTCGCCTTCGTTGCTGTCTTCGCCGTCGGTCTGGATCCAGAGGTAGCCGTCCGAGGAAAAGGCCATGCCGTCCGGGGAGTTGAACATGTTGCCTGCGTTGACGTTCGGGGAACCGGCGTAGGCGTTGTCGTAGACGGTCGGGTTGCCGGCCATGACGTAGAGATCCCAGCCGAATTTCTCGGAGCCGTGATCTTCGCCCTCCGGGCGCCAGCGCACGATCTGACCGAATTCGTTGGTGTCGCGCGGGTTCGGGCCATTGGCGATCATCTCGTCCCCACCGGCGTTGGTTTTGACACCGCGGTTGGAGTTGTTGGTGAGCGCGCAATAGGCCTCGCATTTCAGCGGGTTGGCGGCGATCCATTCCGGGCGGTCCATGGTGGTCGCGCCGACTTTCGAGCCTGCCATACGGGAGAACACGAGGATCTCTTCCAGCGACATGCCGGTGGTCTCGGGCGTCAGAGCCAGCCACTCACCCGTCAGGTCGTCGTTGAACTTGGCGACATAGAGCGTGCCGTCGGACAGGAGACCTTCGGTCGCGCCGCCTTCGGTCCAGGTGCCGTTGGAGACGAATTTATACATGAATTCGCCGCGCTCGTCGTCGCCCATATAGACCACGACGCGACCGTCCTTGGCCTGCACCATCTCGGCGTTCTCGTGCTTGAAACGGCCCAGAGCGGTGTGCTTGATCGGGGTCGAGGTGGCATCGAGCGGGTTGATTTCGGTGACCCAGCCGTGACGGTTCGGCTCGTTCGGCTCTTTCGACAGATCGTAGCGCGCGTCGAATTTCTCGTAGGCGTAACGGCCTTCGCCGCCGATGCCGTAGCGCTTGAGACCCTCGGTTTCGGTGAATTCGCCGGTCGCGCCGAAGTAACCGTTGAAGTTCTCTTCACAGGTCAGATAGGTGCCCCAAAGCGTCTTGCCGGAACCGCAGTTGTTCATGGTGCCTTTGGGCGACATGCCTTCCGGGTCGGCATTGGTCTGCACGAGGGCGGAACCGGCGGCCGGGCCGTCCATGGTCATCTGGGTTTCATGGGTGATGCGGCGGTTGTAGGGGCTGTCGACGACAACCTCGAAGCCGTTGCCATTGTCGGCGACTTCGACGACGGTCACGCCCTGCATGTTTTTCAGCAACGTCACTTCGTCGGCATTTTTCGGCATGCCTTCAGAGTCTGCGGGCAGGTTGATTTTCGGGTTCACATATTCGGAGTTGATCGCGAGGATCGTTTTGTCGCCATCGACAAAGGTCTCCATGCCGTCGGTGTTTTCGCCGAACACCTTGTCGGACATCGCAACCGGCACACCGGTCTCGGGCGAATAGGCGTCTTTGGCTTCGGAGAACAGCGCGTCGCCCCAGCGCACGAGGACCTTCCACTGGTAGCCTTCCGGCACGTGGATGTCGAAATCGGTGCCGATCGGGATCGGTTTGAAGGCAAAGCCTGCGCCTTCCGCACGGGCGGCGGTGGTGGAGGACAGAAGGCCAGCGCCCATGGCCAGAGCGCCGGAGCCGAAGGCCAGAGCGCCGCCGAGGAAACCGCGACGCGAAATCGCACGTTCGACAACCGCGTCGAAACCGTTGCTGGCCGGGCGCGGGTCGCGCATCTCGTCAAAATCGTCCCACGACAGGTCGACGATGTCCTGATCTTTCATATCTCGCTCCATTGAGTGCGTTGCTTGAGAATCGAAACGCCACCCGGTTCGACAGGCGGGTCTTCTGGCGCCTCAGGTGCCCGTCGCGCGCGACAGCGAGGTGACGGAAATGTAACAAGTCGATGAAACCGAACGGAAACCGGCGGGGCGCGACATCTTGCCAGGCGTCCCTGTGCGGAAGCGGCTGATTTCCCTAAAGTCATCCCGGCATGCCGTGTTTTCCCGCACATTCCGGTGTCCGGCCGAGTTGCGGCCCGGCTTGCGGCCACAGTCACGGCCAGAGTCACGGCCACAGTCGCCGATAGATGCGACGAGGGAGGCAGATTTCCCCCTTCCTTTCACGGCCCCCTCGGGCCAGACTGCCCTTGTCGGGGAGCTTCCCCCGTTGATGCGAAAGGAACCCGCCCGATGCTGCGCCCGATGGCCCTCTGTGCCGCCCTCATGACCCTCACCGCCCTGCCCGCTCTGGCGGAAACCTCCGTCCTCACCTTCGACGATCTGGACACGTTCGAAGAGCTTCTGAGCGGCTTCGGCTCGGTCGAGCGCGACACGGATGGCGAGGACGACCCGATGTTCCGGGGCCGGATCGGCGGCGTGCCCTACACGCTGTATTTCTACGGCTGCGAAGAGCATGTGGACTGCAACAACGGCACGTTCGTGGCCTATTTCGACGGCGCGGATTATTCCACCGATGCCGAGACGATCAACGAGTACAACAACAGCTATCGGTTCGGCAAAGCCTCGGTCGATGGCGACGGCGATCTGGAGATCAACTATTCCTTCGCCTTCAAAGGCGGCATCACCCGCGAGGCGCTGGACGACACGTTCGACTGGTGGCGGGTGATTTTGGAGCAGGCGGAAGAGCATTTCGAATAAAACATCGCCGGGGGCGTCGGCACCTCGCCACGCACCCGGTGCCCGCCCGTTTCACAACGGCCTCCCGAAGGCCGGATGATGGCCTTTGTCCTGTCTGTGACTGTCGGCGGCACTTTCCACTCCCAAAAGGACATTTCATGTTGAAACGTATTTACAGCGCCACCGCGCTTTGTCTTTGCCTCGCCCAGCCCCTGGTGGCCCAGAACGACATAAAAGGTGCCGCGGATCATCCGCTGATCTCCCGCATGCCCGGCACGGACATCGTTGGTTATCATACTGCCGATTTTCAGGAATTCATGATTGCAACCGGTCCGCTCAGACCGGGCCAGGAGCTTCCGCCGGTGGAGCGCTTCGAAGGCAAATCGACCACCTTGACCTACCGCGCACAAGACAGCTCTCTGTCGGCGCTGGCGATCTTCCGCAACTTCGAGAAAGCCTTTGACAACGCCGGGTTCGAGCCGGAATTCACCTGCAAATCCGACACGGAATGCGGCGACCGCTTCGTACGCCAACTCTACTGGTATGGCGATCCGCAACGTCATGGGCAAAATCCCTATCTCGGCGCTCCAAACCGGCATGGCGATCGGCACAGCTACTACTACTGGTCCGGCACCGGAGAGGCTGAGGACGGCACCTATATCATCTCGCTTTTGGTGGCGCAGCACACGGCGATGAATTTCCCGGCCAGCATCGTGCTCGACATCAGCCAGACCGAGGAGTTGAATGACGAACGGATCAGCATCAACCTCGAGGGCCTGACGGACGACATCGAAAAGGACGGGCATGTGGTGCTCGACGGACTGTTCTTTGACTTCGACAAGGCGACGCTGACCGCCGCTTCGGCACCGGCGCTCGATGTCATTGCGCGCTATCTCAATGCACATCCCGACAAGAGCTTCTATGTCGTCGGCCACACCGACAGCAAAGGTACGTTGAGCTACAACCGTGACCTGAGCGAGGCGCGCGCCAGGGCGGTCACCACATCCCTGACCGCGCAGTACGGCATCGCGGGAGAACGTCTGACCCCTTACGGCGTCGGTCCCGTCGCTCCGGTCACCAGCAATACAAGCGAGGCAGGCCGCGCCCAGAACCGGCGCGTGGAACTGGTCGTGCAGGACTGAAACGTCGCCTTCGCCCCGGCTGGTCTGGAGCCCCGGGGCGGAGGCAAAATAGGTCAGCCCTTTTAACATTATTTCACACACATGCCGCGCTGCGACATTTTATTCAATCGGACGGGTGTTTTGCGGTTGACGCCTGATCAACCGAGTCCTAATGTCCCGCCCACGCAATGAAGCACCCGCAAGGGTCAAAGCCCCAAAAGGAAACGCCATGTCTGGCATTCTTGTACTCGTAGGGAAAACGCGCATGGGCCGGTGACGGTTGACCATAATGGAACCCATGCGCCCCCGATTGAACACCGGGGGCTTTTTTATTGCAAAAAACAAAGTGACGATGTGCAGACGGAGAACAACATGACACGTCAGATGACCGGAGCGAAAATGGTGGTTCAGGCCCTGAAGGATCAGGGTGTGGACACGGTATTTGGCTACCCGGGGGGCGCTGTCCTTCCGATCTACGACGAGATTTTCCAGCAGAACGACATCAAGCACGTTCTGGTCCGTCACGAGCAGGCTGCGGTGCATGCCGCCGAGGGCTACGCCCGTTCGACCGGCAAGATCGGCGTCGCTCTGGTGACCTCCGGCCCCGGCGCGACCAATGCGGTCACCGGGCTGACCGACGCGCTGTTGGACAGCATTCCGATCGTCGTGCTCTCCGGTCAGGTTCCGACCTTCATGATCGGCACCGACGGGTTTCAGGAGGCCGACACGGTCGGCATCACCCGTCCCTGCACGAAACACAACTGGCTGGTGAAGGACACCGACAAGCTCGCCGAGACCCTGCATCAGGCGTTCCATGTCGCCACCTCCGGCCGCCCCGGCCCGGTTCTCGTCGACCTGCCGAAAGACGTGCAATTCGCCGATGGCGAGTACACGCCGCCGGCCAAGGTCAAGATGGGCCATTACAAACCGCGGGTGAAAGCCTCCATCGAGGAGATCAACGACATCGTCGCGCTGATCGAGAAGGCGGAACGTCCGGTGTTCTACACCGGCGGCGGCGTGATCAACTCCGGCCCCGGCGCATCGCAACTGCTGCGCGAGCTGGTCGATGCCACCGGCTTCCCGATCACTTCGACGCTGATGGGTCTGGGCGCCTACCCGGCGTCTGGCAAGAGCTGGCTCGGGATGCTCGGCATGCACGGTCTCTACGAGGCCAATATGGCGATGCACGGCTGCGATCTGATGATCAACATCGGCGCGCGGTTCGACGACCGGATCACCGGGCGGATTCAGGATTTCTCGCCGAACTCGAAAAAGATCCATGTCGATATCGACCCCAGCTCGATCAACAAGATCATCCGCGTCGACCTGCCGGTGATCGGCGATGTCGGGCATGTGTTGGAAGACGTTCTGAAGGTCTGGAAATCGCGCGGGCGCAAAAAGGCGGATCTCTCCGCCTGGTGGGCGCAGATCGAGGAATGGAAAGAGGTCCGTTGCCTGACCTACAAGAATTCCGAGACGGTGATCAAACCGCAATATGCGCTTGAACGGCTCGAAGCGCTGACCAAGGGCATGGATCGTTACGTGACCACCGAAGTGGGCCAACACCAGATGTGGGCGGCGCAATTCCTTGGCTTCGAGGACCCGAACCGCTGGATGACCTCCGGGGGGCTGGGCACCATGGGCTATGGCTTCCCGGCCTCCATCGGGGTGCAGATGGCACACCCGCAGAGCCTTGTGATCAACGTCGCGGGTGAGGCCTCGTGGTTGATGAACATGCAGGAAATGGGCACGGCGATGCAATATCGCCTGCCGGTGAAACAGTTCATCCTGAACAACGAACGCCTCGGCATGGTGCGCCAGTGGCAGCAATTGCTGCACGGTGAGCGCTATTCCTCCTCGTGGTCGGAAAGCCTGCCGGATTTCGTGAAACTGGCCGAGGCGTTCGGTGCCAAGGGCATCCAGTGTTCGGACCCGAAAGACCTCGATGATGCGATCATGGAGATGATCAACTACGACGGTCCGGTGATCTTCGATTGCCTCGTCGAGAAGCATGAAAACTGCTTCCCGATGATCCCGTCGGGCAAGCCGCACAACGAGATGCTGTTGGGCGAGGCCTCGGTCGAGGGCGCGATCAAGTCCGACGGGGCGGTTCTGGTCTGATGAAACGCTTCGGGAAATGGCTCCGCACGATCCTTGCCGCGCTGGTCGCGACATGGGGGCTTGCCGGGTGCGTCTCCCCGGACGCGGTGGAGGTGTCGCAGGGCGGCTTCGACTTTGCGGTCGAGGTCACCGGAAACACCGCCGTCGCGCGCAATTATCACACGGGTCGCCTCAACTTCGCCGAGCTTGAAGAGGCCGCCCGCTCCGCCATTGAAACCGCGTCAGGCTGCGCCGTGCGCACACTTGTAAAACGCGATGAAATCAACACGTTCGACGCCACGCTGAATTGCGCGTCCTAAGGGAGAGAACCATGTCCGCCCTACGTATCCAACACGGCTCCTCGAGCCATTCCGCCTATGACCTTCGCGACTACCACGCCGAAGTCATCGAGAAACACACGCTCGCCGTTCTGGTCGACAACGAGGCTGGCGTTTTGGCCCGCGTCATCGGCCTTTTTGCCGGGCGTGGCTATAACATCGAGAGCCTGACCGTGGCCGAGGTCGATCACGAAGGGCATCGTTCGCGCATCACGGTGGTGACCACCGGCACGCGCGATGTGATCGAACAGATCAAGGCGCAGGTGGGCCGCATCGTCCCGGTGCACGAAGTGCATGACCTGACCGTCGAAGGTCCGTCGATCGAACGCGAACTGGCGCTGTTCAAGGTCGAAGGCACCGGCAACAACCGGATCGAAGCGCTGCGCCTCGCCGAGATTTTCCGCGCCAATGTGGTGGACTCGACGCTGGAGAGCTTTGTCTTCGAGATGACCGGCACGTCGGAAAAAATCGACGCCTTCGCCGAGCTGATGCGTCCGCTGGGTCTGGTGGAAACCGCGCGGACCGGGGTTGCGGCTCTGGCGCGGGGGGCCAAGGCCTGAACGGTTCAGAACGCACGCGACTGAGCCCACAGACATGGGCAATATGAAAGGGCCCTGTGGGGCCCTTTTTTTCAGACCGGGTGATGTTTGTCGAAATAACTGCGGATCAGCGGCGAATAAGACGCCCTCGGGTGGATGCCGATCTTGTCCCGGACGGCGATCATCGCGGCGAGGCTCGGTGTCAGACGCTGTAACAAGATGGGCGTCGAGGAGAGCACATCCTGGGTCGAAACCGAACGGCCGAAATAGAATTTTTCCTGACCGAGATAGCTCGGCTCGAACCCGCCCAGCACCATGAGCGGCGTGCGTTCCATCGAGAGGATGAAGGAAAACCCCTTCAACTGGCGAAACACCACGCCGCGAAACCGGCGCGCGGCGGCGGCGCGCGGCAGGCCGATGCGGTCGCTGGAGGCGTAAGGCATATAGCCCCGAAGCCGCATCACGCCATGATCGTCGCGGTAAAATCCGAGCAGCGTACAGCTGATGTCGGTGGGCACGAAATAGGACACGCGGTAATGCAGATAGGCGCCTTCGGGCAGGGTCTGTGGCGGGATGTCGAGCATGTCGAGATCGGAGAGCAGATGAGAAATCTCGCCAATGGCGCCCGTGCGCTGCACGCTCTGGACCCGGTCCAGCGGTTCGAGCAGAATCCGTGCGTCGACGTCGAAATATGTACAAATCCGATAGAGCACATCCGGGCGGGGAAAGGCCTCGCCGTTCAGATAGCGATTGTATTGCGTCCGGTTGATCCCCAGCTCGCGGCAGAGAACCGAGATCGAACGCGCGCCCGCCGACAGGCTGCGCAAATTCACCCCGAACACATGGCGCAACTGCGCAGGAGACAATTCTCCTTCCGGCACCATACCCTCCCCAATCAACACACCCCCGACAGGCCCGAAAGCCTGCGACCCAAAAACGGGGCGTCACCACAATTCCAGAAACTATGCTCTATTCTGGCAAATATTGATACTGTTTTGCACCCTTTTGGGGAATTGCGCCCGAATTTGACGCCAATGAGCATCAATTTAGCTCCGAAATGATACATAAATCTGAATATTATGCGATTTATGCTCATGCTAAAAACGAACGCTCAAACGGGTAGCATTCACAAGAGTTATTGGAATGGACGGAATAGTACTTTGGGCCAATCCCAAAACGCATAAAGCGGTGATTTGGTGCAGCGACCACGGCGATCTCGCCTATGCCACCGGCCCCGACACGATCATTGGTTCCTTCAGCATGCCCGAAGCGGGCACCATGGTGCACTGCGAGGCGCATATGGAAAACGGCATCCGCATCTGTACCCGATTGCGTCCCATCCAACGTTTCGCCGCACCGGAACTGGCCGAGGCCCTGCGCAACTTCTCCCAGAAACCTGCGGCTTGAGTGCGGTTCGAAGGACTGTCACGCCCGAGCGCAGGACTTGCGCCCGACATGAAAAAAGGGGCCCCGAAGGGCCCCTGAGGTTCGCTGATCGGGCTCATATTGATACCGCCCGGTAGATTATTTGCCTGCGGCCCGATCCGCGTCTGGCGTGAGCGCACCCACGCCGGAAAGGTGTCATTCAGACCCTTCACTCGGGGCTTTCCGGGTCGACTGGAAATGCCCCACCCCGAGCCCCGCAAAGGGGCACGTATTCCTTTTAATGCAACACCCGGCCCGCCGAGCTGTTGACGGAAAACACCGCCTTGCAGCCCGCTTCGCCCGCGTCGCGGTAATCCTGCACCGAATAGGTCACCGAGAGCGACGGCACGCCCAGAACGGAGACCACCCGCGCGCCCTGATAGGCATCGGCCAGCGCGCCCATCACGTTGCGGTCGAACTCGGCCTCAAGCGTATTGCCGCGCATGGTCACGCGATCTGCCGCGCAGAGTTGACCGGCGATGTCGAAAACGAGGTTCATCATCTCTCCTTAGTCAGAGCAAGCATGGCTCGCTCGACGTATCCTTCTTCCAATTGCTTGGTCGAAACTTTCTTTGTGAGATAGCTCTGAAAACGCCCCTCGCCGATATAGTCAGTTCGAAACCAACGACGAAACTCACCCAATGCATCTTCAGGGTAGCAAGCTGCTCTTTGAGGATTACTCGCAGCCTGAGGAAAATACGGCGGGTAATTGTGAGGGTATGTACTTTTCTCACCAAATCTCTGTGCTAGCCCAGCCGCCATCCAGTGCTTCGCCCATGCTTGGCCAACACTAATGTCGGGTACAAATTTTTCATCAATCCGCAGGCCTTGGAGCCCCAGAGTCACAATGAGGGAGGAGATTTCTTTAAACACCCCAAAGTAGCCATCAGGGACAGAGTCGTAAGTTAGGCTAACCCGGTCCTTAAAAATGGTCCAAACGTCATTGCTTTTGTCACCGGAATAGCCTGTTCTTCCATAGACAAATTCTCGCAGACCATGTCGTGCAAGGCGTCGGAAATTCTGAAGCGCAACAGGCTGCCCCAAGCGAGTAGAATCCAGAGCGAAATATTCCAAAATCGCCATCGCGACCCGTTCGGGATATGCCAGCACTCGCACGTTCCCAAGAAATGTTTCGTATGCGGGCACAACATCAATACTTCCATCTTCGTAGAGAATACTCTTAACGCCCTGAACATCCTTGGATGGATTGGGATCATTCCAGCCAGATGAGATCAAACCGATGTATCGGTTTTCGACCGAACAAAGACGAGAAAGGCCACGCTGATTTAGAAATGGAGTTCCATCACTTAGAACACCCATCCCAATCCCATCTTCTTCGATTTGACAGTCGACGGTTAGGTCAAGCTCTTCCTGTCGCGGATCCGAGACCTTCGGAAGGGCAGGCATTCTAGAGATACTTGTTTTCATGTCTCCCTCTCCTTACGAACAGCCCGAGGTGGCGCCACAGGTGTTGCATTTCATGCAAGTGCCGTTGCGCACCAGCGTGTAGTTGCCGCATTCGCCGCAGGCCTCGCCTTCGTAGCCTTGCAGCTTGGCCTTGGTGCGCGCGTCTATGGAGGAGACCGTCCCCGAAGACAGTGCCGTGTCGGCGGTTGTCGGTTTCGCGGCGGCCTTGGTTTCCGGCACCAGCGTCTGAAGCGCGACCTGCGGGTCGACGGAGCCGGTCAGCGCGGTGGCACCGGTGTGCATCCCGCCCTGAAGCACCATCAACTCCTGCGGCACGCGTTTGCGCAGATAGCCGGTGGAGGAGATGTGTTTGAGCACTTCGAGCGAACGCGAGGCGGCATTTTCCGACACATCGGCGACGTTGGATTTGCCCTCGTCCTCGCCGCGGCCGAGATCGTCGAAAGACGCGCCCTGCGGTTTGACATGGGCCAGATCGGTGCGGTCGAGATAGGAGACGGCCAGCTCGCGGAAGATATAGTCGAGGATCGAGGTCGCATTTTTGATGCTGTCATTGCCCTGCACCATGCCCGCCGGTTCGAATTTGGTGAAGGTGAAGGCGTCGACGAACTCTTCGAGCGGCACGCCGTACTGGAGACCGACGGAGACCGCGATGGCGAAATTATTCATCATCGCCCGGAAGCCAGCGCCCTCTTTGTGCATGTCGATGAAGATCTCGCCCAGAGAGCCGTCTTCGTATTCGCCGGTGCGCAGGTAAACCTTGTGCCCGCCGACGATGGATTTCTGGGTGTAGCCCTTGCGACGGCTGGGAAGCTTCTCACGCCCGCGCGCCACTTCCTTGATCACCAGTTTCTCGACGATCTTCTCGGCCAGAACGGCGGCTTTTTCCTGTGCGGAGCCGGTGGCGAGGATTTCCTCGGCCTCCTCGTCGTCCTCGATGAGGGCGGTGGCGAGCGGCTGGCTCAGTTTCGAGCCGTCACGATACAGCGCGTTGGCTTTGGTGCCCAAGGACCAGGACAGCTCATAGGCATTGAGGCAATCCTCGATCGTCGCATCGTTCGGCATGTTGATCGTCTTGGAGATCGCGCCGGAGATAAAGCTCTGCGCCGCCGCCATCATGGTGATGTGGCTCTCAACCGACAGATAGCGCTTGCCTTTTTTGCCGCAGGCATTGGCGCAATCGAAGACGTTGTAATGCTCTTCCTTGAGGAAAGGCGCGCCTTCGAGGGTCATGGTGCCGCAAACATGGTCATTGGCGGCGTCGATGTCTTTCTTGGTGAAACCCAAGGAGCGCAGCAGGTCGAAGGACGGGTCGTTCAGCTTGTCCTTCGGGATGCCGAGCGTGCCGGTGCAGAACTCTTCGCCCAGCGTCCATTGGTTGAACACGAAACGGATGTCGAAGGCGGAGGGAAGTGCGGCTTCGATCTTGTCGATCTGGGCCTGACCGAAGCCGTGGCCAATCAGCGCGGTGTGGTTGATCCCCGGCGCATTGCCGATGGTGCCATGACCGACCGCGTAAGACACGATTTCCTCGATCTGGCTGGAGCTATAGCCCAGCTTTTCGAGCGCCGCCGGAACCGAACGGTTGATGATTTTGAAGTAACCCCCACCCGCGAGTTTCTTGAATTTCACCAGCGCAAAGTCCGGTTCGATCCCCGTGGTGTCGCAATCCATCACCAGACCGATGGTGCCGGTGGGCGCGATCACGGAAACCTGCGCGTTGCGATAGCCGTTTTTCTCGCCAAGGCTCAGCGCCTCGTCCCAAGCGGATTTCGCAAGCTCGACGAGATGCGCGTCGGGGCAGTTGGCGTGATCCAAAGCGACCGGTTTGACCGCGAGGCCTTCGTAACCGGTGGTCTTGCCATAGGCGGCGGTGCGGTGATTGCGGATGACGCGGAGCATGTGCTCGGCATTGCGCTGATAACCGGAGAAGGTGCCCAACTCGCCCGCAATCTCGGCGGAGGTCGCATAAGAGACGCCGGTCATGATCGCGGTCAGAGTGCCAGCCAAGGCGCGGCCCTCGTCGCTATCGTAGCCCAGACCCATGTTCATCAACAGCCCGCCGATATTGGCATAGCCCAAACCCAAGGTGCGGAAATCATAGGACAATTGCGCGATTTCCTTGGACGGGAACTGCGCCATCATCACGGAAATCTCAAGCGTCAGCGTCCAGATGCGGGTCGCATGCATGTAGCTTTCCGCGTCGAATTCGCCGTCCTTGAGGAAGGTCAAAAGGTTCATCGAGGCAAGGTTACAAGCCGTGTCGTCGAGGAACATATACTCGGAACACGGGTTGGAGCCGCGGATCTGACCGTCTTCCGGGCAGGTGTGCCAGGCGTTGATCGTGTCGTGGAACTGGATGCCCGGATCGGCACAGGCCCAGGCGGCATGGCCGACCTGCTCCCACAGCTCGCGGGCGTTCACGACTTTCGAAACCTTGCCATCGGTGCGGCGCAGCAACTCCCATTCCGCATCGTCTTTCACGGCCTTGAGGAAGGCATCGGTGACGCGCACGGAGTTGTTGGAGTTCTGGCCCGAGACCGATGCGTAAGCCTCGCTATCCCAGTCGGTGTCATAGGTCGGGAATTCGATCGAGGAATAGCCCTGTTTCGCGTAATCGAGCACGCGTTTGACATAGGTTTCCGGGATCGCCACCTGTTTCGCGCCACGGATTGCGGCTTTCAAAGCGGTGTTTTTCGCCGGATCGAAGGCGTCGGCCTCGGTGCCGTCCCATTCGCGGATCGCGCCGAAAATGGCGTTGAGCTGGCGTTCATGCATCTTCGAGCCCGCGACGATGGACGCCACTTTCTGCTCTTCAATCACCTTCCAGTTGATGAATTCTTCGATGTCCGGGTGATCCATGTCGCAGATCACCATCTTGGCCGCGCGGCGCGTGGTGCCGCCGGATTTGATCGCACCCGCTGCCCGGTCGCCGATTTTCAAAAAGCCCATCAGGCCGGAGGATTTGCCACCGCCGGAGAGGGACTCGTTGGCGGCCCGCAAGGACGAGAAGTTGGTGCCCGTGCCGGAGCCGTATTTGAACAGGCGCGCCTCACGCACCCAGAGATCCATGATGCCGCCATCGGACACGAGATCGTCGGCGACGGATTGGATGAAACACGCATGCGGCTGCGGATGCTCATAGGCCGAGGCGGAGCGGGTCAGTTCGCCGGTGGCGTGATCCACGTAGTAATGCCCCTGCCCCGGACCGTCGATGCCGTAAGCCCAATGCAGGCCGGTGTTGAACCATTGCGGCGAGTTCGGCGCGCCCATTTGGGCCGCGAGCATGAAGCGCATTTCGTCGTAATAGGCTTTGGCGTCTTCTTCGGAGGAGAAATAGCCGCCCTTCCAGCCCCAATAGGCCCAGGCGCCCGCCAGACGGTCGAACACCTGCTTGGCGGAGGTTTCCCCGCCGAAACGGTCCTCTTCCGGCAGTTGTGCGAGCTTGTCCTCGTCGGGAACGGAGCGCCAGAGGAAGGAAGGGACGCCCTTTTCGCGGACTTTCTTCAGCGCCGCCGGGACACCTGCCTTGCGGAAATATTTCTGAGCGATGACGTCGGAGGCGACCTGCGACCATTTCGAGGGGACCTCGCACTCGTCCAGCCTGAAGACGATCTTGCCGTCCGGGTTGCGGATCTCGGAACTCGTCGCCGAGAATTCCAGATCAGAGTATGCGTCCTTGCCTGCCGTCGTAAACTTGCGTTCGATCTTCATCTCTGCCCCGACCAAATCTGTGTGTGCGGTCCGTCCGGCCCTTGAGGCCCTTGTGTACACCGCTCCATTTCGACCCGCAGGTTCGACCGCTTGCGCTGCGGACCTGCCACCGTCTGGCGAACTACATCTTGTGATCTGATCCGGCGAAAGACGGCCTTGGGCAGAGGGCAAAACTCCTGAGATCCGATCCCGCAGCGCAGGTTCGGTCCGAGAGAGATTCGCCTCAGTGCGTCGCCCTGGTCACCGCGGTCAGATCCGGTCTTCACCCCGTCCGTTTCCGTGAAAACAAGGCATCTTCGCCCCGGTCCCACACGGCCCTTTGTCGGATATGTCCCCCGGGACTCTTGTCCCTCGCCGTCCAGGATCGACTAAATGTAGTGTATCACCCATCCGGCTTACACAATGTGCAGCGGCTCCGCCCCGCTGGTCAACGCAAAATTTACCCTTTTTCCGGGCAAAATTTCGTTGACGGATTTTGCCCACAGGGGGGCTCGATTCGTCGCGTTCCGCGTTAACTCTTTTTCCTTTGTTTCCCATGGGTTTCACGCAAAACGTTAAGAATTTGAGCGAGTATTTGTGGATAAGTCCGACGAGGCTGTGGAGGATAAAATTTCCCGCGCCCCGCACTCTGTGCCTAATCCCTCAGCACACAATATCTAGTGGCCGTGATGCGCCCCTCGCAACCGCAGAAAGCCCCCGGTTTCACTGGGAAAAAAGCAAAAATCACAACCTGAAGCTGCATTCAGACGACAAAACCGCGCCTTGGCGGGCGCGACGGGCCAGACAGGACCGGGACGAATCATTTTTGTGACATCGCGCCCGGCACGGGCTTGAGATCGACCAGAATCGTGCCGTCGAGACAGTCGAGCCCATCGACCACGAGGGCCGCCTCCTCGACCGCGCGCACCCGCACGCGAGACAGCGCAATGGGGTTCGGTCGATGCGGCGAGCGCATGGCGAAAACGCCGCAATGCACCCCGTCATGCGGACGCACCGATTGCAGCACATCGCGCGGCGCGCGGTCGAACCAGTAGAGCACATCGACCTCGGTTGCGGTGAGGCCCTTGAGACCGGGCGCGAAGGCGGGGTCGAGTTCGATGCGCGCCTCCTGCCCTGCGCGCCCCGGCCCTTTCGGGCAGTCTTTGAGCGTCTTGTACGGCGTGCGGATGCGTCCGATGGGGGTAAGGGTCATCTGTGTATCGGTCATGCGGATCTCCTTTGCCCTGATGTAGGAGGAAGGCGGCGTGGGACCGCCCGACAAAAGGACGCAGGCAGAAAGATGCAGGTCGGCCCCTTGGCGGATCTTCGCCGACAGCACAGAATTTCGACTCGGACCCGACCCTGAACGGGCCCGTCAGAGGCAGAAACGCGGCGGTAACACCCGAAAATTCCGGGACATTTGCCGAAAGACAGGGCAGAGCGCCACACGCGTGGCGGGAATGATTGACGTTACGGTCACTTTTTCCACGAAGCCTTGCCTTCTCCGGCTGAATACATTTCCTTTCTTGCATTATTGCTGCGCCCACCGAAACGGTTGGTGCCGCCCGTGAAAAATGAACTGAAAAGATAAACAGTACCCAGGAGGTCTTTATGAAACTCACCACCGCCCTTTCCGCGCTGGCGATCCTTGCCGCCGCGCCCACGGCCTTTGCCGCCGATATTCCCGAAGGCACGGTGCTCTCCGAGAACCAGACCTATACGTTCTGGCTTCTGGACGCGATCAAGTCGATGGACCCGCAGATCAACACGGACGTCGAAGGTTCCGACATTCTGCGCAACCTCTTTGAAGGCCTCTACAACGAAGACGCCAAGGGCGACATCATTCCGGGCGTGGCACTCAGCCACGATCTGTCGGACGACGGCCTGACCTACACCTTCCATCTGCGCCCCGAGGCCGTGTGGTCCGATGGCAAGCCGGTGACGGCAGGCGACTTCGTCTACGCCTGGCAGCGTCTGGCCGATCCGGCGACCGCGTCGGAATATGCTTGGTACATGGAACTGATGCAGGTGGTGAACGCGTCGAAAATCACCGCGGGCGAGCTGCCGCCCTCCGATCTGGGCGTGAAAGCCATCGACGATCAGACGCTTGAGGTGACGATCGAGACGCCGCTGCCCTATTTCCCTCAGATGTTGGTACATGGCTCGACCTTCCCGGTGCGCCAGGACGTGATCGAGAAATTCGGCGCCGACTGGACCAAGCCGGAGAACATGGTGTCGAACGGCGCCTATACGCTGTCCGAGCACATCCTTGGCGAACGCGTCGAGATGGACAAATCCACCACCTATTGGGATGCCGACAAGACGGTGATGACCCATCTCACCGGCCTGACGATCAATGACAACAATCAGGCGCTGACCCGCTACCTCGCGGGCGAGCTGGACCGGGTGCAAATCCCCGCCGGTCAGTACCCCCGCCTGAAAGCGGAATATCCGGACGAGGCGACCTCGCTGCCCTATTCCTGTTCCTACATCTACAACATGAACCTGTCGGAAAAGGGTCCGGAAGCACTCAAAGACGTGCGCGTGCGCAAGGCGCTGTCCTATGCGATGAACCGCGACATCGTGGTGGACAACATCCTTCAGGGCGGTCAGCGTGCCTCCTACAACTGGACCCATTGGGCGACCGCGGGCTTTGTCATGCCGGAGATCGATTATTCTCATTGGACCCAGGAGGAGCGCACCGCGAAAGCGAAGGAGCTTCTGGCCGAGGCGGGCTATGGGCCGGAGAACCCGCTCGATCTGACGCTGAACTACAATACGGATGACAGCCACAAGAAAATCGCCATCGCGGCCCAACAGTTCTTCAAGCCTCTCGGCGTGAACCTGACCCTCAACAACATGGAGTGGAAAGTTCACACCGACCGCATGCAGAACCAGGACTTCGATCTGGCGCGTTACGCCTGGTGTGGCGACTATAACGAGGCCTCGACCTACCTCGACTTCTTCACCTCGTATTCCGGTCATAACAACGGTCACTTCTTTAATGACGAATACGATGCGATCATGAAAGAGTCCAAGACGGCGGCCGATCCGCAACCGCTCTACACCCAGGCCGAGCAAATTCTTGCGACGGAAATGCCGTTTATTCCGATCTACCACTATGCGAAGGTCGATATGATCGCATCCGACATCAAAGGCCTGCCGACCGAGAACGTGATGCAGACCTGGTACGGGCGTGACCTGTACCGCGTCGCGGAATAATCCGCCATCTTTGACACGAGACAGGGCGCGGGGGCACCATTCCCCCCCCGCGTCCACCCATAGGGACTTCCGTATGATTGTCTACATTCTCAAGCGTCTGGCGATTGCCATTCCGACGCTGCTCCTCCTGATCATATTCTCCTTCCTCTTGATGCATGCGGCCCCCGGCGGCCCCTTCACGCAGGAACGCGAGCTGCCCGCGCAGGTGCTCGCCAATCTCAACGCCAAATACGGTCTCGACCAGCCTCTGTGGAAACAGATCACCAGTTACATCTGGGGCATCGTCGCGCATTTCGATTTCGGCCCGTCCTTTGTCTACAAGGACCGCACCGTCAACGAAATCATCGCACAGGGCTTTCCGGTCACGCTGACCTATGGCGGCATTTCCTTCCTCGTCGCGGTCTTCGCGGGCATGACGCTCGGCGCCGTGGCCGCCGTCAAACACAACACGATCATCGACTATTTCGCGGTCGGCATCTCCATCGGCGCGCAGGTGCTGCCGAACTTCGTCATGGCGCCGATCCTCGTCATCGTCTTCACCCTGATCCTCGGCTGGTTGCCGGGCGGCGGGTGGCACTTTTCCGACCCGTCGTTCTGGATCATGCCGGTGATCGCGCTGTCGACCTCCTACATGGCCTCGATTGCGCGGATCATGCGCTCCTCCATGCTTGAAGTGCTGAACTCGAACCACATCCGCACGGCGCGGGCCAAGGGGCTTCCGGGCTATCGGGTGATCCTGCGCCATGCGTTGAAACCGGCGCTTTTGCCGGTGATTTCCTATCTCGGACCGGCCTTTGTCGCGATGATCACCGGCTCGGTGATCGTGGACATCTATTTCTCGACGGGCGGCATCGGCAAAGCCTTTGTCGACAGTGCGCTGAACCGCGATTACGCGGTGATGATGGGGGTCACGATCCTCGTCGGCGCGCTCACCATCCTGTTCAACCTTGTCGTCGATATCGTCTACGGATGGATCGACCCGAAAATCCGGTACTAACGCCATGGTCATCGACAGTCAGAAAATGAAGTCATTGGCCGAAGCCACCTCGCGCGAGGATGTGGCGGGCCGCTCGCTCTGGGCCGATGCGCGGCGCAGGTTCTTCCGCAACAAGGCGGCGATGTTCGGGCTGGTTCTGCTCGTCTTCGTGGCGCTGTTTGCGCTCTTCGGCAATTCCATTGCGCAATGGAACAACGAGGATCTCGATTTTTCCGTCATGGGCATGGTCGCCGAGAAAGGCGGGCCGTCGATTGCCAACGGGCATTATTTCGGCACCGACGATCTGGGCCGCGATCTGTTTGCCCGCACCGTGCAGGGCACGCAAATCTCGCTTGCCGTGGGCATCATCGGCTCCGCCATCGCCGTGGTCGTCGGCACGATCTATGGCGCGACCGCCGGCTATTTCGGCGGGCGGCTCGACAATGTCATGATGCGCGCCGTCGATATCCTGCTCGCCATCCCCTATATGTTCGTGCTGATCCTTTTGCTGGTGATGTACGGCCGGTCGATCACCATGCTCTTCGTCGGTGTCGGCCTGATCTCATGGCTCGAAATGAGCCGGATCGTGCGCGGCCAGACGCTGACCCTCAAGGGCCGCGAATATATCGAGGCGGCACGCGCCATCGGCGTCCCAGCGCCTGTGATCATCCGCCGTCATATCCTGCCCAACCTGATCGGCGTGGTGACGGTGTTCGCCACCCTTCTGGTGCCGAACATGATCCTGACCGAAAGCTTCATCTCGTTTCTGGGCCTCGGCGTTCAGGAACCGATGACGTCGCTCGGCGCGCTGATCTCCGAAGGCGCCGGCACCATCGCTTACGGGACGCTCTGGCAACTGGCCTTCCCGCTTCTTTTCTTCGTCCTCACCCTGTTCGGCTTTTTCTTTGTCGGCGACGGGCTCAGGGACGCTCTGGACCCGAAGGATCGCTGATATGGCACTTCTGGACGTCAAAGACCTCTCCGTTCGTTTCGACACGCCCGAAGGCGAGATTCATGCCGTCAATGGCGTGAGTTTCAGCCTTGAGAAGGGCGAAACCCTTGGCATCGTGGGAGAATCCGGCTCGGGCAAGAGCCAGCTCAACTTTGCGCTTTTGGGGCTGCTCGCGAAAAACGGCCATACCACCGGGCAGGCCCTGTTCGACGGGCAGGATTTGCTGTCGATCTCCGAGCGCGAGCTGAACAAAATCCGCGCCAATCGCATTGCGATGGTGTTTCAGGACCCGATGACCTCTTTGAACCCTTACATGCGCATTTCCGACCAGATGGCGGAGGTGCTCATGCTGCACAAAGGCCTGTCGAAACGCGCCGCCATCGCGGAAAGCGTCGCGATGCTCGACGCGGTGAAAATCCCCGATGCGAAGAACCGCGTGCGGCTTTATCCGCATGAGTTTTCCGGCGGGATGCGCCAGCGCGTGATGATCGCCATGTCGCTTTTGTGCCACCCGGAGGTTCTGATCGCCGACGAACCCACGACCGCGCTCGATGTGACGGTGCAGGCGCAGATCATGGAGCTTCTGGCCGAACTTCAGCGCGAATTCGGAATGGCAACGATCCTGATCACCCATGATCTGGGCGTCGTGGCCGGGTTCTGCGAGCGCGCCATCGTGATGTATGGCGGGCGGATCATGGAAGAGGCACCGGTCGATCCCCTGTTCGAAACGCCGACGCACCCCTACACGCGCGGGCTTCTGGATGCGATCCCGCGGGTCGATGAGGAGCAGGAGGTGCTGCGCGCCATTCCGGGCAACCCGCCCAATATGACCGGCGCGCCGAAAGGCTGCCCGTTTGCGCCGCGCTGTGCTCTGGTCGATGAGCGGTGCCGGGTCGAAACGCCCGCGCTTTCGCGTTTTGCGGAGAACCGCGCCCGCGCCTGTTTCCGTCCTATCGAGGAGGTCGCCGCATGAGCCGTCCGCTGATCGAAGCCCGCGATGTGCGGGTCAGTTTCGACATCCGCCGCCCCTCCGACCTTCCGTGGACGCCGCCTGCGCAGCTTCATGCCGTCAATGGCGTGAGTTTCACGCTGGAACCGGGCCAGACCCTTGGCATCGTGGGCGAGTCCGGCTGTGGCAAATCCACTTTGGCGCGCGCGCTCATTCGCATGCTGCCCGCCAGCGGTCAGGTGATCTGGGAGGACGGCACCGATCTTCTGACGCTTTCGCCGCGTCAGATGTTGAAATACCGTTCGCAGATTCAGATGATCTTTCAGGACCCTCTGGCCTCACTCAATCCGCGCATGACCGTGGGCGACATCATCGCCGAACCGCTCCGCACCCACCGCCCCGGCATGAGTGCGGCGGAGCGCAGGGAAAAGGTGCGCGCGGTGATGGAGCGCGTCGGTCTTTTGCCCAATCAGATCAACCGCTACCCGCATGAGTTCTCCGGCGGCCAGTGCCAGCGCATCGGCATCGCCCGCGCGTTGGTGGTGGAGCCGAAACTGCTGATCTGCGACGAACCCGTCTCGGCCCTCGACGTGTCGATTCAGGCGCAGGTGATCGGCCTTCTGGAAGAGCTGCGCCGCGATCTTGGCCTGACGATCGTCTTCATCGCCCATGATCTTTCGGTGGTGAAACACCTCTCCGACGAGGTCATGGTGCTCTATCTCGGGCGGATGATGGAAAAGGCCAGCTCGGACGAGCTCTTCGCCGAACCGCGCCATCCCTATACGCAGGCGCTTTTGTCCGCCGTGCCGATCCCGGACCCGAAGATCGAAAAGACCAAACAGGTGATCCCGCTCGACGGCGACCTGCCCTCGCCGATGGCACCGCCCAAAGGCTGCGTGTTCCGCACCCGCTGCCCGAAGGCGCAGGCCATTTGCGAGACCGTGCCGGAGGATCATCTGACCGGCAGCCATCACACGGCCTGCCACTTTGCGGGCGAGACGGTGAGCGCGTAAACATAAAGGGCATGCTGGGAGGCGTGCCCTTTTCTGTGTCGCCGAGGGTCCACCTTGAAAACACACGGGGCGATTTTGAATCGGCAACGAAAGCGCGCGCTTCCGCTAGGGAATTGGGTCAAGGTGGACGCAATCCGGGAGGCAGCTTGGCGGACGAAGCTGTCGCTTGATGAGCGCGCAAAATCTATCGCTCCACAAAACTGAACGAGGCATATACGTCAGACCTTCGAGGCCAAGAGTTTTCGGAGCTCTTCGACGGAAAGCCATGGTCTGATACTGTGGATGGCCCGATGACAGGTTGGACAAAGCATTCGTAGATCAGAAACTTTGGTTGTTCCCTCATACTTGTCGTCCGAGAGGGGCACATTGTGATGCGCCTCGATGATCCGATTGCGCATTTCTTGTAAGCCAAAATATTGCTCAGGATCTAGGTTGCAGGCCTCACAATAAAGCCTCCCATGATTTTGAATGAAGGCCATTTTCGCCTTCTCCACAACGTGTCGATTACGTTCGCGAGCCTTGTGGAGCCGTTCGACCAAATGCCCCTCAGGAAAACTGGCCTCGTCTTGCTGATCAACTGCGCTCATGGTGTCTTTAATCAATACGCGCTCTTTAAGTGCAAGATACGCTTCACCTGTCATAGAAAGACAGCGATAACCCGGATGGGTGACTGTGTAAATTTCGCGCGGCATCGGAACGGGTTGCGCCAAGATATGCAGATTCTTAGGCGCAACAGAGACGCGATAGTCGTTTGCTTCCTCTCTCAGGCGCTCCACAATCGCCTCGACACTCAGGCGGTTATATGCAGGTCCAAGGCTTTCGTCCGCTTTCAGCGCGAAAACCTCTTGCGCGCGCCTGAGCAACACCTTTTCTGGCAACATTGATACGCCATAGGTTGCATCTTCGACGAACCCGACAATCATCGGAACGGGACTGGCATGAGCCCCAAGAACAAAGTTGAATGAGCTCTGATCAAAGCCTGCCGGTGTTGCCTTGAGATAAAGATGGTAGCGCCCATCTTTCCAGACATCACGAGAGAAATTCCAATCCTCGTGTCCAATCCCTTGTTGTCCGAGATAATCATCCCCACCCTTCCGACCGCTATGAGGGCGCGTCCATCCCTGATCATTGCCAGCCATGCGTATGTATCGAGATTCATTCATGCGGAGCCTCCCAGCTTAGTTATGTAGACCATTCGGCTGCAGCGGTCACATTAACGCCAGCATTGAAACTTTCAATGTCCTGCTTGGCCTCAATCCGGCCCTCCGTCTTTCACGCAACGGCACCCAAAGGGCACGTCTTACCCCAATAGGCCACATGCCCCGTTGATCGAAAATTCGGAAAGTGGTCGGGGCGGCGAGATTCGAACTCACGACCCCCTGTACCCAAAACAGGTGCGCTACCAGACTGCGCCACGCCCCGACCGTGCGCCTCTCCTAACGTGCCGGGGCGCGCTTGAAAAGGGCTTTGTTGCAGAGGGCTTATTGTTCCGCGCAGGGATCGGCGGCCTCTGGCCCGAACGCCGGATGGCGGATCACATCGCCCGGTTTGATGCCGAGCCCCTTGGCAAGCCCGCCGTTGATCTCCAGCACCGCGAAAACCGCGTCTCCGCCCGGAATAGCTGTGCGGTCCAGCGGCACGGCATTGTCATGCACACGGGTCACGACCCCGCGCCGGTCGGCAAAGATCATGTCGAGGGGGATCAGCGTGTTGGCCATCCAGAAGGCCACCGGCTGCGGTTTCTCGTAGACAAACAGCATACCGTGCGAGCGCGCCATCTCGGTGCGGTTCATCAGCCCGAGCGCGCGTTCGCCCGCATCGTCGGCGATCTCGATGGAAAAGCGCGCATCCGTGCCCTGCCCCGTCACGATCACCTCGTTCAGATCACAGGCCTCCTGCGCGACAGCGGCAGAGCCAAGTGCTGCCCCCATCGCAAAAACAAGGGCCACACGCAGATCAGGCATCCTGATGCACCGGTTCTTCGCGCAGCGCCGCATCCCATGCGGTGACATGCGCCGCCATGCGACCGCGACGGCCCTCGATGACCCGCAGGCCCACGGCCTCACCCGGCATCAGATCCGCGAGACCGGAGCGCCGCAGCACCTCGATATGGATGAACACATCCTCGGGGCGGCCAAAGACATTGGCAAAACCGAAGCCCTTGCCCTTGTCGAACCATTTCACCCGCGCGGGTTCCAGCGGCAGGTCCAGACTGCCTTCGTCGATGTCTTCCAGATCTTCGAGCACAGCGCCCGTGCCCGGCGCGGGCGGCAGGATCTCGAGCACCTCGACCGCCTGAACACCGCGATCGGTGCGCTGTACCACAAGACGAATGCCTGCCGCATCGGCGACGGAGCTTTGCCCGAAATTGCGCAGCACATTGGCGTGCAACAAGATATCCGGCCCACCGTCATCGGCGACCACAAATCCAAATCCGCGTGCCGGATCAAACCATTTCACATGGCCAGATACGCTCTGACCCAAGTCCGTGTCGTTCATTCTCTTCAATACTCACTGGGGCCCCAACCGAACGGCAGGGCCCGAAGCCATGGGGCGTGAGCCCCTCATCCCTGCCAGACCCTGTGCCATTCGGGCCGAAGGTTCAAGCCCCCTCTGGCCTGTCTTTTTGACCAATCGGGCAGGTTCCCCGGCGTCAGCCTTTTCCTTGAGCGCCCCGCCTCACGGATTGAGGCGCTGAATGTCCCAAGGCTGATCCGGCGCGCTCCGGCGCCAGCGGAACCGGTCGTGCAGGCGGAACTCGCCATCGGCCCAGAACTCGATTTCCACCGGCGTGATCCGGTAACCGCCCCAGAACGGGGGACGTTTCGGGTTCGGCCCGTGTTTGAGGCCTTCTTTCGCCACCGCCTCCATCAGCGCCGCCTTGCTCTCCAGCGGGCGCGATTGCTGACTGGCCCAGGCGCCGATGCGGCTGCCCAGAGCGCGCGAGCGGTAATAGGCGTCGGAATGCTCGTCGCTTTCGCGCGTCACAAGGCCGCGCACCCGCACCTGACGGCGCAGGCTCTTCCAATGCATCACGAAGGCCGCCTTACCTGCGGCCTCGATCTCGTGCCCCTTGGCACTCTCATAGTTGGTGTAGAAGACGAAAGCGTCGTCGGCGATCTCTTTCAAAAGCACCATGCGCACGTTCGGCAGGCCCTCGGGGTCGACCGTGGCGATGGCGATGGCGTTCGGGTCGTTGACTTCCTTGGCCTCGGCTTCCTTGAGCCATTTGCGCGCGATCTCGAACGGATCGTCGCCTGCGAAAATGCCTTTGCGCGGAACCGTGTTTGCCCCCATGACGTTTGATCCCATGACGCCCTCCTGTCTTTGCGGCCCGATTGGACCGCCCTGTCTGACTTCACGGGATAGCCCCTGCGCTCCGGGGCGGCAAGCGCCATCGCGGGTCACCGCCTGTGCATCGCTGCGCCGCCGCTCGAAAGCGCAGGGCGGCAGATGGGGATTCTCGCCAAACTGTGACGTCACGTCACGAAATTGCCCCCGCGCAGACTTGATCGCCTATCTGAAAACCCCTAAAGCACGTGCTAACACGAAAAATAATGGGTTCGAGGACGACCATGACGAAACTGATGGAAGGCAAACGCGGGCTAATCATGGGCCTTGCGAACGACAAATCGATTGCCTGGGGCATTGCGAAAGCCCTCTCGGATCACGGCGCGGAGCTGTGCTTTTCCTATCAGGGCGAGCAACTCAAGAAACGTGTCGATCCGCTGGCCGAACGCCTCGGCTCCGACTTCGTCGAGGAATGCGATGTGTCCGACGAGGCCTCGATCGATGCGCTTTTCGCCCGCATCAAGGAAAAATGGGGCAAGCTCGATTTCATCGTGCACGCCATCGGCTTCTCCGACAAGAACGAGCTGCGCGGCCGCTATGTCGACACCACGCGCGCCAACTTCAACCTGACCATGGACATCTCGGTGTTCTCCTTCACCGCCGTCGCACAACGCGCAGCGAAGCTGATGCCCGAGGGCGGCTCGATGCTGACCATGACCTATTACGGCGCCGAGCGCGTGATGCCGCATTACAACGTCATGGGCGTCGCCAAGGCCGCGCTTGAGGCCTCCGTGCGCTACCTCGCCGAAGACCTCGGCAAGGACGGTATCCGCGTCAACTCGATCTCCGCCGGTCCGATCAAGACGCTCGCCGCCTCCGGCATCGGCGATTTCCGCTACATCATGAAGTGGAACGAATACAACTCGCCGCTGCGTCGCAATGTGACCATCGACGATGTGGGCAACTCGGCGCTCTACCTGCTGTCCGATCTGGGCGCGGGTGTCACGGGCGAAACCCACCATGTCGATGCGGGCTATCACGTCGTCGGCATGAAGGCCGTGGACGCGCCGGACATTTCCAAGAGCTGAACCGTCTCGGATAAAGATATGAAAACGGGGGCTTCGGCTCCCGTTTTTCTTTCCTCAATGTCTTTGGGAGAAGACATGACATTCGCGATTTTCCTGTCGATCCTGAGCATTCACCTGATCGCGGCCATGAGCCCCGGCCCATCTTTCGTGGTCGCCGTGCGCACCGCCGCCTCAGACGGGTTTCGCCCCGCCTTCGGCCTTGCCGTGGCCTTCGGGCTGGGCGCGGTGATCTGGGCGCTGGCCGCACTCTCCGGCCTGTCGATCCTGTTCGAGATTTTCCCCCGCGCCTATCTCGCCTTCAAACTCGCAGGCGGGCTGTTCCTGATCTGGATCGGGGTCAAGACCTTCCGCCATGCCGCCGATCCCCTGCCCGAGACCACGACACTGGCCAGCCCGCGCTCTTTGCCGAACGCATTTCGCCTCGGCCTGATGACCCAGCTGTCGAATCCGAAGCCCGCGGTGTTCTTCGGTGCGGTATTTGCCGGGCTGATCCCGCCGGAAACCTCGCTTGTCGTTAAGGCGGTCTTATTGTTTTTCGTCTTTTTTGACGAAACCCTGTGGTATGTGATTGTCGCGCGGCTTTTTTCGCGGCAAAAAGCACGACAAGCCTATGGCCGGGCCAAGCTCTGGACCGACCGCATTCTGGGCGGCATGATCGCCGTCTTCGGTCTGCGGATCGCCACCAGTTAAACCAGAGCTTCGCCCCCGGCCCGCCACGATGATGAAAGGATCAAACGATGTCCGACCTCCTGCCCCATGAAAAAGGTTTTCATGTCAGCTGGGACCAGATCCACCGCGACAGCCGTGCGCTGGCGTGGCGGCTCGACGGCAAGGGGCCGGATAACGGCGCATGGCGTGCCATCGTGGCCATCACCCGCGGCGGCATGGCGCCTGCGATGATCATCGCCCGCGAGCTGGACATCCGCACCGTCGACACGATTTCGGTGAAATCCTACGACCACCAGACTCAGGCCGACGCCGTGGTTCTGAACGGACCCGACGCAGACCTGATGGGCGACGGCACCGGCATTCTGGTGATCGACGATCTGGTGGACAGCGGCAAGACGCTTGAACTGGTGCGTTCGATGTATCCGAACGCCCATTTCGCCACGGTCTACGCCAAGCCGAAAGGCCGCGCGCAGGTCGACAGCTACATCACCGAAGTGTCTCAGGATACGTGGATTTTCTTCCCCTGGGATATGGCGATGCAATACGTCAAGCCGTATCGCGGACGGGACTGATCCTGTCGCAAACCGATTTCAGCAAGGGGCCTCACGGCCCCTTTTTCATGCGCCCCTCGCGCCCAGAGCCTCAACCCTCTTCAGCCACCGTGTCACTTTTTCGGGCGTCGCATCGGTCGCCCCCGCAAGCTGCGTGAGCCGCACCGGTTTGATCCCGACAAAGCCGAGGATGTGGCCCTTGAGCGTCGCGGCAATCGGGTTGCGATAGGCCAGCCAGAGGAACCATGTCGGCGTGTCGGAGGTGATCACCACCCGCGCGCTCCGCCCCGAAAGCATCGGGCGTGGCATGCCGGTGCGCAGGGGATTGCGCGTATCGAACGCCCGGCCCGGCAGAAACGCCCGGTCGAAAAGCCCCTTGAGCTTGGCGGGCAGCCCGCCCCACCACATCGGCGTCAGGATCACAACATGCTCCGCCCAGTCGATATGGGCCAGCACCGCTTCGAGATCGGGTTCGAGCGGTTTCGGGTCCTTATAGCCGGCGCGCTCAAAATCCATATCGAAACTCAGGTCGTGCAGGTGGTGCACCCGCACCTCATGACCTGCGGCGCGCGCCGCCGCCTCATAGGTTGCGGCGAAAGAGTGCGACAGGGAGGCCGAAGCCGGATGACCGTTCAGGATGTAGATACGCTTGGACATGTTGCCCCCGGTTAAATTTGACCACGGTCACTTTCATAAGGGAAAAATATGACCACGGTCAATTCATAAAATTGACCTCAGTCAAAAAACATGCAAACTGGCGCGATGACCAAGCCTGTCCAGAAACGCGCCATTGCCACACGGGAAAAGCTGCTCGCAGCCGCCAACGCCTTGATTGCAAAGCAAGGATTCGAGGCCCTGCGGGTCGAGGAGGTGGTCGGTGCGGCGGGGGTGGCGAAGGGCACCTTCTTTGCCCATTTCAAGGACAAGGATGCGCTTCTGGAACAGATCATCGGTGCGCGTCTCGCCGGGATCGCCGCCCTCATGGCCGAGGGGCCTGCCCCGCAGAGCATTGTCGACATGATCGCGCGCCTCGCCCCGCTGATCGACTTCGTGACCTCGGAACGCACCGTGTTCGATGTGATGATCCGCCATTCGGGGGCGGCGGCCATTGCCGAAATCGGTCCCATCGCGGAGCAATTCGACGTCCAGATCGCGCTCTATGCCCGCTGGGCCGCGGAAGGCCCGTTTCGCAAGGATGTGCCGCCGCAGATTCTCGGCGAAGGCATCAGCGCCTTTTTCATTCAGGCCATCGCCCTGACCTTTTGCGCACTCAATGGACAGCAGCCGCTGGAAGACCGGCTGACCGCCTATCTCGCCGCCTGGCTGATGCCGGGGGCATGATCAGGCGTCAGAGGCGCGCAGCAGCATGTCCTGCACTTTTTCGATCTCATGTTCGGCAAAGGCCAGCCCGCCAAGGCTGTCGGAGCCGCGCAACACCGCGTCGATGGCGCCACAGGCCGAACGCACCAGATAGCCCGCCTGCCGCAACTCCATATCATAGGAGAGATCGCGGATCCGATCCGTCATCTCCTCTCCGCGCGTCGCCTCACCCGCCCGCGCCATGTCGAGCGCGGCGTGTAAATCTTCGATCAGGTAGGGATCGCCCTGCATCCCGCCTCTCATAAGGACTGCCATGTTGAACCTCTTGACTGTTATGCCCGAAACATCGAACCGATCCGGGTCTGCTGCCCTTCATCTGGGGCGCTTTTGCCCCAGTGTCATCTCAGGCTCTTGCAAAAATGGTTAACAAAGCATGAAACCCTGATCAAAAACCGCTCACTCTCAGGTGAAAGGCAATTTTTTCAGCACCTTGCCGGGGATTTCAGCGAAATGCATGCGTCGGCACACCGGTTTTCACCCCCCGGCCCAGCACAAATCACGCCTCAGCGAGGCGATTGCATCCCGCCCGGGCCGCACATAATCTTTGCCTGACAACAAAAGGATATGCTCATGCCGACCCCGCTCAATCCAGCCCTGACCCGCACCCAGGCCTCCCCCATCGTCGCGGCGAAAAGCTGGATGCAGGGCATGACATTCACGCCCGAGCGCCCGCTGATCAACGTCAGCCAAGCCGCGCCGATGGAGGCCCCGCCGCTGGCGCTGCGCGAAGAGATTGCCCGCATCGCGCTCGAGGACACAGCGGCGCATCTCTACGGTCCGGTCCTTGGCCTGCCGGAGCTGCGCTCCGAACTCGCGTCGCAATGGTCCGCCGCCTATCATGCCGAGATCGCACCCGACGAGGTGGCGATCACTGCGGGCTGCAACGAGGCCTTTACCGCCACGATGACCACCATAGCCGGGGCGGGAGACGAGGTGATCCTCGCAACGCCTTGGTATTTCAACCATAAAATGTGGTGCGACATGTCGGGGGTTCATGCCGTAGCGCTGCCCACCGGCGACGATCTCTTGCCCGATCTGGAAACCTGCGCCCGGCTGATCACGCCGCGCACCCGCGCCATCGTGCTGATCACGCCGAACAATCCGGGCGGGGTGGAATATCCGGCGGAGCTTTTGACGAAATTCTACGCGCTGGCCCGCGAACATCGCATCATGCTGGTCCTGGACGAGACCTATCGCGATTTCGACAGCCGTTCCGAGGTGCCGCATTACCTGTTCCGCCAGCCCGACTGGCGCGACACGTTGGTGCATCTCTATTCCTTCTCCAAGGCCTTCCGCCTTACGGGCCACCGCGTCGGCGCGCTGATCACCGGGGCGGAACGCATGGCGGAGGTGGAGAAATATCTCGACACGGTCACCATCTGCCCGAACCAGATCGGCCAGCGCGCCGCGCTTTGGGGATTGCAAAACCTCAGCCAATGGGTCGCCGGAGAGCGCGCCGAAATCCTCGCGCGCCGGGCCGCAATGATCGACGGTTTCAAAGCGCTCGAAGGCTGGAAACTTCTGGGCTGCGGCGCCTTCTTCGCCTATGTCGAACACCCGTTCGACAGGCCGTCGTCAGAGCTTGCGCCCTGGCTGTTGCGCGAGGCGGGCGTGTTGCTTTTGCCCGGCACCGCCTTCATGCCCGCCAACGACCCGCGCGCGGAGCGGCAATTGCGTATCGCCTTCGCCAATATCGGCGTGCCGGAGATCGCGACGCTTTTCACGCGATTGGCACAAATCACCCCCTGATCCGCCTTGCCCTCTCTGTCGCTTGCCCCTACACCATTGCCCAACCTTGATGGGAGAAGAAAAGCATGGCGAGCGGCAAGGGTTCTGGCGCGAAAATGGTGGTCTGGGGGATTCTCGGCCTCCTCATCATCGGCCTCGGCGGATTTGGCACAGCGAATTTCGGCGGTGGCGTGACCCGCGTGGCCTCGGTGGGCGACGAGGACATTTCCGTCAATGATTACGCCAATGCGCTGCGCAGCCAGATGCGCGCGATCGAGGCCCAGACCGGCCAGCCCTTCTCCGTCAGTCAGGCGCAGGATTTCGGCCTGTCGCAACAGGTGCTCGATCAGCTTCTGTCGCAGGCCGCACTCGATGGCGAAACCGCGCGGCTCGGGATTTCCGTCGGCGACGACGCGGTGCGCCGCGAGCTTTTGACCTATGACGCCTTCAAGGGCATCGACGGCAAATTCGACACCCAGTCCTACAAAGACATGCTCGCCCGCAACAACATGAACGAGGGCGATTTCGAAGCCGATCTGCGCCGCGAGGCCGCCCGGTCGATCCTTTCCGGCGCTCTGGCCTCCGGCATCACCATGCCGCCCTCCTACGGTCAGGCCGTGGTCGACTGGCTCGGCGAACGCCGCACCATCACGATCGCCACGCTCGACGCAAGCGCTCTCGACACCGGCGCTCCGCTGGCATCTGACAGCGACCTCCAGAGCTGGTACGACGCCCATCCCGATCTCTACACCGCCCCGGAAGCCCGCCGCATCACCTATGCCTGGCTCACCCCGGCGATGCTGACCGACAAGGTCGATCTCGACGAGACCGCCCTGCGCCAGCTCTATCAGGACAATATCGCAAACTATGTCCAGCCCGAGCGCCGTCTGGTCGAGCGTCTGGTCTTCGGCACCGAAGATGAGGCACAGGCCGCCGCCGACCGCATCGCCGCAGGGGAGAGCAGCTTCGAGGACGAAACCACCGCACGCGGCCTGACGCTGATCGACACCGACATGGGCGACGTCTCCGAAGACGACCTGTCCGCTGCGGCCGGTCCCGCCGTCTTCGGCCTCGAAGGCACGGGCGTGGTCGGTCCGGTGATGTCCGATCTGGGTCCGGCGATCTACCGCGTCAACGGCACGCTCGCGGGCACCGAGATTCCCTTTGAGGAGGCCCGCGACGAGCTGGCGACCGAGATGGCCGCAGATGCCGCCGCGCGCCTGATCGCCGATCAACTCGAAACCTTCGACAACGATCTGGCCGGTGGCTACACGCTTGAGGATCTCGCAAATGAGACCGACATGGAGCTGGGCCAGATCGACTGGACCCCGCAGAGCGAGGGCGGGATCGCCGCCTATACCGATTTCCAACAGGCTGCGGCCAGCGTGACACTCGACGATTACCCCGAGATCGTTCAGCTTTCTGACGGCGGCGTCTTCGCCCTGCGCCTCGACGAGATCGTCCCCGCCACGGTGAAACCGCTCGATCAGGTGCGCGATCAGGTCGCCGCCGATTGGGAAGCCGATGCGCTGAAACAGAAACTCATGGCCCGCGCCGAAGCGCTCGAAACCAGCGTCGCCTCCGGCACCGCCATGGCCGATCTCGGCCTGCCGATCGAACAGTTTTCCGCGATCACCCGTCAGGATTTCATCTCCACCATGCCCGCGGGCTTCATGGAGGCGGTGTTCGCACCGGGCCTCAAGGCCGGTGGCACCACGCTGATCCCCGGCGAGGGCCGTGTAGTCATCGCCCGGATCGCGACCGTCGAGGCTCCCGAGCACACGGATGAGAACGCCGCCATCGCGGAGAATTACATCGAGACCGCCGCGCAAGGCGCATCCACCGATGTGATCGACGCCTTTGCCCGGGCGCTGCGCAACCGCGACGGCGTGACGGTGAACCAGACCGCGCTCACCGCGGTGCACAGCCAGCTGCAATAAGACCAGAAAGACGCCCGCCATGGCCACGCTCATTCCGTCCTTCACCGATTTCGAAACCGGGTTCAACGCAGGGCAAAACCAGCTCGTCTATGCCAAGGTGGCCGCCGATCTCGACACGCCGGTGTCGATCATGCTGAAACTCGCGGGGGCGCGCACCGACAGTTTCATCCTCGAATCCGTCACCGGCGGCGAGGTGCGCGGGCGCTATTCCATCATCGGCATGAAACCCGATCTGATCTGGAAATGCGATGGCACAACCGCCTCGATCAACCGCAACGCGCGCTTCGATGCGGAGAGCTATGTCATTGACGACAAAGACCCTCTGAGTTCGATCCGGGCGCTGATCGCGGAGAGCCGGGTGGACATCCCCGAGGAGCTTCCGGGTGCGGCCGCAGGTCTCTTTGGCTATCTCGGCTATGACATGATCCGCCTTGTCGAACATCTGCCCAATGTGAACCCCGACCCCATCGGCCTGCCCGATGCGGTTCTGATGCGGCCTTCGGTGATTGCCATTCTCGATGGCGTCAAAGGCGATGTGATCCTTGTGTCTCCGGCCTGGGTCGAAGGCGGCCTGTCTGCCAGAGCCGCCTATGCGCAGGCCGCCGAGCGCGTGATGGATGCGCTCCGCGATCTCGAACGCGCCCCTGCCGAGGCGACGCATGAAATGGGCGAGGCCTATGTCGCGCCCCCAGCCACCTCGAACTTCACTCACGAGGGCTACAAGGCCGCCGTCGAGAAGGCGAAAGAGTACATCACCGCAGGCGACATCTTCCAGGTCGTCCCCGCACAGCGCTGGACCCAAGACTTTCCGCTGCCGCCCTTCTCGCTTTATCGCTCCCTGCGCCGGACCAACCCGTCGCCCTTCATGTTCTTCTTCAACTTCGGCGGCTTCCAGATCATCGGCGCAAGCCCTGAAATCCTCGTCCGGGTGTTTGACAACGAAGTCACCATCCGCCCCATCGCCGGCACCCGCAAACGCGGCGCCACACCTGCCGAGGACAAGGCACTGGAAGAAGACCTGTTGTCCGACGAAAAGGAACTGGCCGAACACCTGATGCTTCTCGACCTCGGCCGCAACGACGTCGGCCGCGTCGCCAAGATCGGCACGGTACACCCGACCGAAGAATTCATCATCGAGCGCTATTCCCACGTCATGCACATCGTCTCCAATGTGGTAGGCGAACTGCGCGAAGACGAAGACGCGCTCTCCGCATTGCTCGCGGGCCTGCCCGCAGGCACCGTCTCCGGCGCGCCGAAAGTCCGCGCGATGGAGATCATCGACGAGCTGGAACCCGAAAAACGCGGCGTCTATGGCGGCGGCGTGGGCTATTTCTCCGCAGGCGGTGACATGGACATGTGCATCGCGCTCCGTACCGCCGTCCTCAAGGACGAAAAGCTCTATATCCAGGCCGGTGGCGGCGTCGTCTACGACAGCTCGCCCGAGGGCGAATACCAAGAAACCGTCAACAAATCCAATGCGCTGCGCAAAGCCGCCGAGGATGCGGGCCTGTTCACGCGCTCCGGCAACCGCTGAGCCACCCGGCGTTTCCTTTGCTGAAAAATACTCACGGCGCGCCGGTCCTGACCCGCGCGCCGTTTGAGTATTTAAACCATCAGAAAAGCCTTAAAGCGGCAGTTCGGTCGTCGATTTGATCTCCTGCATCGAAAGCAGCGCCGTCACGTTGTAAATCGACACTTCCTTGATCAGCGCCTGATAGAAATCGTCATAGGCCTTGGCGTTCTTCACCCGGACCTTGAGGATATAGTCGATCTCCCCCGCCAGCCGGTGCGCCTCCAGAACTTCCGGGCGTTTCTGTAGCACTTTCAGGAATTTCTCCTGCCACCCGGCCTCATGCGCGCTGGTGCGCACCAGCACAAAGAAACAGGCCTCGAGCCCGAGGCTTTCCGGGTCGAGAATGACCGTCTGCTGACCGATCACGCCGCCCTCTTTCATCTTGCGGATGCGATTCCACACCGGGGTCTTCGAGGAGCCGACTTTACGCGCGATCTCGTCCAGAGATTGACTCGCATCGCGTTGCAGCTCGCCCAGAATTTTCCGATCCATCGCGTCGATCTGGTCCACCATTTCGATTTTCCTCTCCATGTCGGAATTCCGGCCTTTGCCACGCGCAGAACTGGAACAATCCACCTTATTCGCGCAGACATCTGGCCTGATATTGGAATAATGTTCTAGATTAATGGCAAGAATTCGCAAGATGGAAAGAGCCATGCCGCGCCCGTTTACGCCCAAAGCCGTCACCGCCAACGCCCTTCTCGAAGGCGATGTGATCTATCTCGACCACGCTGGCCAGTGGGTCCGCGACCTGCGCCATGCGCAGGCCTTCACCGAGGCCGAGCGCGCGGAGGCCGCGCTGTCAGAGGCCGCGAAAGACGGCATGGCGGTGGGCGTCTATCTGACCGACGTGAAACTGGGCGAGCATGGCCCGGAGCCGGTGCATTTCCGCGAAGACTTCCGCCGCACCGGCCCCTCCAACTACTTCCACGGAAAGCAAGAGGCCGAAGCCCATGTATAAGTACAACGATTTCGACGAGGCCTTTGTCCGGGAACGTGTCGCGCAATTCTCCGCACAGGTCGCCCGCCGCATCGACGGTTCGCTGACCGAGGAAGAATTCCGCCCGCTGCGCCTGATGAACGGGCTCTACCTGCAACTCCACGCCTATATGCTGCGCGTCGCGATCCCCTATGGCACGCTGAACAGCCGTCAGATGGATCAACTGGCGATGATCGCCGAGCGGTACGATCGCGGTTACGGCCATTTCACCACGCGGCAGAACATCCAGTACAACTGGCCGAAACTGCCCGACGTCCCCGCGATCCTCAGCGATCTGGCGGATGTGGAGATGCATGCGATCCAGACCTCGGGCAACACGATCCGCAACGTCACCGCCGATCATTTCGCGGGTGCTGCGGCGGACGAGATCGCCGATCCGCGCCCCGTCGCCGAGTTGATCCGTCAGTGGTCCACCGACCACCCGGAATTCCAGTTCCTGCCGCGCAAATTCAAGGTCGCCGTGTCGGGGGCGAAAGCCGACCGGGCGGTGATCAAGGCGCATGACGTCGGGCTTTACCTGCGCGAACAGGACGGCGAGATCGGCGCGCAGATCATCGTCGGCGGCGGGCTCGGCCGCACGCCGATGGTGGGTAAGGTGCTCAAGGACTTCGTCTCTCTCGAAGACCTGCTGCCCTATCTCGAGGCCACCGTTTCGGTGTGGAACCTCTTGGGCCGTCGCGACAACAAATACAAAGCCCGGATCAAGATCACCGTGCATGAGCACGGGATCGAAGACATTCGCGCCCGTGTCGAAGACCGCTTTGCCCAGATCAAACCGGCCTTCGGCGGCATCGACATGGAAATGCTGGACGAGATCAAAGCCGCCTTTGCGCCGCCCGCCTTCCGCGAGGCCGCAACCGACGCTTATGATCGCGCTTATGAGAGTGACCCGGTGTTCCGCGCCTGGGCCGACACCAACCTCGCGCCGCACAAGGCGCCGGGCTATGCCATCGCGACCGTCTCGCTCAAGACGCCAGGTCAGACGCCGGGGGATGCCTCCGCCGCTCAGATGCGCGTGCTGGCGCAGATCGCGCGCGACTTTGGCCATGATGAGCTGCGGATTTCGCACGAACAAAACGTCATCCTGCCGCATGTCCATAAATCCGACCTGCCTGCCATTCACGCGGCGCTGAAGGACGCAGGGCTTGCGACGGCCAACATCGGCCTCGTCAGCGACATCATCGCCTGCCCCGGCATGGATTACTGCGCGCTGGCGACGGCCCGTTCCATCCCGGTGGCGCAAGGCATCGCGACCCGGTTCGAGGAGCTGAAACTTGAACAGGACATCGGCCCGCTCAAAATCAAGATCTCCGGCTGCATCAATGCCTGCGGGCACCACCATGTCGGTCACATCGGCATTCTGGGCCTCGACCGGGCGGGTGTGGAAAATTACCAGATTACGCTCGGCGGCGATGGCACCGAGGATATGGTGATCGGCGAGCGCACCGGCCCCGGCTTTGCCTATGACGAGATCGTGCCCGCGATCGAGCGCATTTTGATGACCTATCTGGAGCTGCGTGAGGCGCCCGAAGAGACCTTCCTCGAAGCCTACCGCCGTCTTGGCATGGACCCGTTCAAAACGGCGCTTTATCCGGAAAAGGAAAAAGCCCATGCCGCATAATCTCGCGCTTCGGGAGGAATTCGGCACGGTACAGGACCGTGTCGAACGCCTCAACGCGCGCTATGCCCATCATTCGGCGACCTCGGTGCTGGAGCTGGCGCTTCGGGACCGGGAGCTCGGGCGGATCGCGCTCGTGTCCTCTTTCGGGGCGGAAAGCGTCGTGCTTTTGCACATGATTTCCGTGATGAAACCCGACACCCCGGTGATTTTCGTCGACACGGAAATGCTGTTTCCCGAGACGATTGAGTATCAGCTCGACCTGATCCGCAAGCTCGATCTGCGCGATGTGCGGCGCATCCGCCCCGCGCCTGCGCGCCTCGCCGCGCATGATCCGGACGGGCTTTTGCATCTTGCCGACAAGGACGGCTGCTGCGATCTGCGCAAGACCGTGCCGCTGCAACAGGCGCTCGGGCATTTCGACGCCTGGATCACCGGGCGCAAACGGTTTCAGGGCTCAACCCGCGCCACGCTCGATTTCTTCGAGAACGAGGGGGATAGCCGGATCAAGATCAACCCGCTGGCCTGGTGGTCGCCCGAGGATCTCAGGGATTACATGATCAACAACCGCCTGCCGCGCCATCCTTTGGTTGCGAAAGGCTACCCGTCCATCGGTTGCGCACCCTGCACCAGCCCGGTGAAAGAGGGCGAAGACCCGCGCGCGGGCCGCTGGCGGGGCGAAGAGAAAACGGAATGCGGGATTCACATCGTGGACGGAAAATTCGTCCGCATCGGCAATCCCGAAAAAGGAGACGCAGCATGAGCGTGATCATCCGCGATGAGGGCTTTGTCCCCGAAGACTACACCGGCGACTGGGTCGATCTGCCCTCCGACACCGATCCCGAGACGCTGGCGCAACACGGCAACGCCCCCGCGATCCGCATCGCGTTTCCGAGCTTCTCGGACGGGCGCGGCTTTACGCTCGCACGGCTGTTGCGGCTTGCCGGCTATCAGGGCCGGTTGCGCGCCGAGGGGCATGTGATCGCCGATCAATATGCCATGGCCCGGCGCGCGGGCTTTGACGAGGTGGAAATCTCCGAGCCCCTCGCCGCGCGCCAACCCGAGGATCAGTGGCGCGCCCGGTCCAATTGGCGGGCACATGACTATCAAACGCGCTTGCGGGCGCGCGGATAGGCCCCGCAGACAGACCAATGCCCCGGCCATGCTTGCACGCACGGACAGAACAGTCCAAAAGGGACGAGACCGCGTGCCGGGGCCTCTGATGTGGATCAAAGAAGCATCCGCATTCCCCTTTTAAATGCCGCGAGACCCAAATGACCGAGATGACCGACGAGCTGATGCAAGTGACCGACGTAAAAACCAAACCCGTGCCCACCCTGCCCGATGCCGCCACCGTTCTCGAGGTGCACCACTGGAACGACCGGCTGTTCTCCTTCAAGGTGGAGCGGCCCCAGACCCTGCGGTTCCGTTCCGGCGAATTCGTCATGATCGGGCTGATGAACGATCCGGACCCGAAAACCGGCAAGCAGAAACCGCTGCTGCGCGCCTATTCCATCGCCTCGCCAAGCTGGGAAGAGCATCTCGAGTTCTACTCGATCAAGGTGCCCGACGGCCCGCTGACCTCGCGTTTGCAACACATCGAGCCCGGCGATCAGATCATCCTGCGCCCGAAACCGGTGGGCACGCTGGTCGTGGATGCGCTCCTGCCCGGCAAACGGCTTTGGTTCTTCGCGACCGGCACCGGGATTGCGCCCTTTGCCTCGCTGATGCGCGAGCCGGAAGTTTATGAGAAATTCGACGAGGTGATCCTGATGCACACCTGCCGCGAGGTCTCGGAACTGGAATACGGTCGGCAACTGGTCGAACACATCAAGTCGGACGAGATTCTGTCGGAGATCGAACAGGGCAAGCTGCGCTATTATCCGACCACGACCCGCGAAGAGTTCCACCATATGGGCCGCGTCACCGACAACCTGTCCTCCGGCAAGGTGTTCGAGGATCTGGGCATCGCGCCGATGAACCCGGAGACGGATCGCGGCATGGTCTGTGGCAACCTGGCGTTCAACAAGGACATCATGGCCATTCTCGACGGCTTCGGCCTGCGCGAAGGGGCCAATTCCGAACCCAAGGAATATGTGGTCGAAAAGGCGTTCGTGGACTGACCCGCACGCCCATCCCCGACTATGAGAAACCCCGCTTCGGCGGGGTTTTCTTTTGAGTATTTTCACCATCGGAAAACCCGAAAGGCAGAAAGCCTGAAAGGCGGAACATAAAAAGGCCGCGCGAGGTGTCCCCCGCGCGGCCTCAACTGCTCGCTCTTACTCAGCGATAATTACATGCCCAGAAGGGTTTTGGTTTTGTCGAGGATCGCGCCAAGGATCGCCGGGTTGTCGGCGGCCTGTTCCATGGAGGTGATGACGGTGGCTTTCGCTTCGTCGGACAGGGTGGAGGCGTTCACCAGATCGGTGGCTTTCTCGAGATCGAAGCCGTCGACCGTCAGCACTTCGGCAGCGGTGGCGAGATCGAAGGAGCTGTCCCCCTCCACCACGGCATCGGTCGCGGCGTCCGCGGCGTCGGAAGCGGCTTCCATCGCGTCTGCGGCAGCGTCGGCGGCGACATCGGTCGCGGCTTCGGCGGTGTCGGCAGCCACAGCAGCGGCGTCAGAGGCGGTGTCGGTCGCGGCTTCGGTCGCTTCGGTTGCGGCGTCGGCGGCATCGGTCGCGGCGTCGACAGCGGCCTCGGCCGCATCGGAGGCAGCCTCGACAGCACCCTCGCCTGCGGCGGTCACGGCGTCGGTCGCAGCTTCGATGGCGTCGGAGGCGGCCTCGGACGCGGCTTCGGCAGCTTCAGTTGCGGTTTCGACCGCGTCGGAGGCAGCCTCGGAAGCCTGTTCGATCACGGAGGTGGTTTCCGTCGTGGTCTCCGCAGCCTTCTCTTCCTCTTTACAGGCCGCGAGCGACAGCGCGAGACCCGCCACGAGAGCGCCGGTCAGAATACGTTTGGTCATGTCAGTCTTCCTCACAAATACTTGCGGGGTATTTCCCCCCAACAGGGCGGATATGGCATGGCACATGGCGAAATGAAAGGGGCCAGTCGAGCGGATTTTCCCCCACGCCGCGCGCTGTGCGGGAAGCCGCCGAATGCGGGTTGAAAGCGACGGCGATACGCCTTATTTTCCCGCAACACAAACGCAACGACAAACAGGAGCCGACCATAGCCCGCAGACCGCATAACGCCCCGCCGACCCGCGAAACCGGACCGCGTATCAACGAACGCATCCGAGCGCCGGAAATCCGTCTGATCGGTGCAGAGGGCGAGAATATTGGTGTCATCACGCCCGCCAAGGCCCTCGATCTGGCGATCGAAGCCGGGCTGGACCTCGTGGAAATTTCCCCGAACGCCACGCCGCCGGTCTGCAAGATCATGGATTTCGGCAAGTTCAAATACGAACAGCAGAAACGCGAATCCGAAGCCCGCAAGAAGCAGAAGATCATCGAGATCAAGGAAATCAAATTCCGCCCCGGCACGGACACGCATGACTACGAAGTCAAGATGAAGAACGTGATCAAGTTCCTCGAGAACGGCGACAAGGTGAAAATCACCCTGCGCTTTCGTGGCCGCGAAATGGCGCACCAGGATCTCGGTCGCGAGCTGCTCGAACGCGTCGCCGAGGACATCAAAGAATTCGGCAAGATCGAAAACATGCCCAAAATGGAAGGCCGTCAGATGATCATGATGATCGGCCCGCTTCCCTCGAAAGGCTGACCCGGCGCCTCCGCACCGGTTCAACGAAAAACCCCCGGTTGCGACCGGGGGTTTTTCGTTGCGCGTCTGAAGGGGCCCGCGTCAGAACGCCCCCGCCCCGATCCCCGCCAGCACGAGAACGAGGATCTGCGGCACGAGAATCCGCAGGAACATCACCAGCGGATAGACCGAGACATAGGCCACGGAGGCTGCACCCGTCGGGCTCATCGCCACGGCAAAGGCCAACGCCGGCGGATCGGTCATCGCGCCCGCGAGCACGCCGCAAAGGCTCAGGTAGTTGAACTTGCCGAACATCCGCGCGACGACGCCCACGACCAGAAGCGGCAGGATCGTGATCAGGATGCCATAGCCCATCCAGAGCAAACCGTCGCCATGCAGCAGCGTGTCGAAGAACCGGTCGCCCGCGACGATCCCCACCACCGCGAGGAACAGCACGATGCCGAACTCGCGCAGCGCATGGTTGGCGGCAGGCGGCATATACCATGTGAACGGCCCCCAGTGCCCGATACGGCCCAAGAGGATCGCCGCCATCAACGGCCCGCCCGCAAGCCCAAGCTTGAGCGGCGCCGGAAGCCCCGGCACGGCGAGCGGGATCGAGCCCAGAAGCACCCCAAGAGCGATGCCGAAGAACAGCGCAGGAAATTGCACCTCCTGCAACCGGGCGTTCTCGTTGCCGAGCTGACTTGCGACCGCGTCGATATCGGCCTGCGCGCCCACCACGGTGATGATATCCCCGAAGGCGAGCGACGAGGAGGCCTGCGCCGGAATCTCGACCCCCGCGCGGCTGATCCGTGACACGGTCACCCCATGGCCTTCGAGAAACGCAAGCTCCCGCAGCGACTTGCCCAGCACCCGCTCCTTGGTCACCACGAGCCGCGACCAGGTCAGCTTGGTGCCCTTGGTGGTCAGAGCCGCATCGATCTCGCGCCCCAGAATGAGCTTCATCGCCAGCAACTTGTCCTTCGGTCCGACGAGGTGCAGACAGTCGCCGACATGCACGATCACGTCCCGCGTCGGCACCACCAACTCGCCCGCTTTTTTCATCCGTGAGGCCACCACGCCCTGATCGAACAGGTCCGGCACATCGCCGAGGCGCAGACCGTCGAGATTGGCGTTCATCACCTCGACGTTCATCGAGGGCAAGGCCTCCTCGCCGCTTTTGGTTTCGGCCTTGTAGGCGGCTTCCTCATCGGCGACCACGATGCGGAACAGCGCCCGGATCACGAACATCGCGGTCAGGATGCCGAGGATGCCGAACGGATAGGCCATGGCATAGCCCATGCCGGAATTGGCCACTTCGGAGGCCGGAAACCCGGCGTCGCCCAGCACCTGCTGCGCCGCGCCCAGCCCCGGCGTGTTGGTCACGGCCCCGGACATTACGCCGACGAGCACCGGCAGCGGCAGATCGGTGATCCCCCAGATCGCCAGCGTCACCGCAACCCCGCCCAGCACGATGGCGATGGCCGCGAGGTTGAACTTGAGACCGGATTTCGCAAAGGAAGAAAAGAAACTCGGGCCGACCTGAATGCCGATCGTGTAGACGAAAAGGATCAGCCCCAGCTCGCGCACGAAATGCATCACCGCGTCGTCGAATTCGATCCCGGCGCCGGAGGCCAGATGCCCGACGAGGATGCCGGAAAACAGAACCCCGCCGATACCGAGACCGATCTTGCGGACCTGCAATTTGCCGAACAACAACCCGAAAGCGCCCGCAAGCGTCAGGGCAAGGGTCGTGACGGCAATGTCTGAAAGCGGAAGAGAAAGGGCCATGGTCTTGCTATCCTTGGGAATTTCGAGGGAGGCCTCAGAAGGTGTCAGGGGTCAATCTCGTGCGCATATCTTGGGGCGGATCAGAACCTCTATGTCGCGATCCTATGTCGCGCGCCCCAGTCTGTACCTGACATGTCTCAATTTTCTGCAAATGCGAAAGGCTCTTGCAAGAAAAATCTTGCCCCTAGATCGCATTCGGGACGGACTGTAGCCCGCCGACCCCGAGATCGGCCAAATCGTCATCGGAAATGCTGACACCGCAGACCAGCCGCTCGAGCACCCGATCCGCCCCGCAAGCGGCCGGGTCGCGCATCGCTTCCGGCAGGCCAAGGATCGGCACTGCACCGAGCCCCCCCGCAAACATCTCCGCCCCCGGCACCACAGGCAGGCCGAAGCGCGTAATCACCCCGCCCGCCTGCGTCACCGCCAGGGGGCCAACGTCGAGCAGATCGACAGTCGGGCGCGCGGGCAGGATCAGCACCACCTCGCCATGGGCCGACAGCAGCGCCTCCGCCAGCGTCTCCGCACGATGCGCCACGATCAGGCTTTCCGTCAACCGCAACCCGAGACGGTCGAGCCGCGCCCGGATCGCCCCCTCGCCCCGACTGTCCGGCACCGCGCCCACCACCGTCTGGATCAGCGTCACCCGCTCCGCCAGAACCGGCCGGAGCCGGATCATGTCCTCTCCTTCTGCGAGCACCCGCGACAGGGCGGAGCGGCGCAGCGCCAGCGGCAGCGCGCGCAGCACAGCCACCCTCTCCCCCGTCTGCACCCTCTGAAACTGCGGCACTGTGACGATGGAAAGCCCCGGATCCACCCGGTTCATCCGCCTCAACCCCTCGGTATCGAGCCCGACCACCCCCGTGGCCGTGGCGGTCAGAACCAGCCGCCCCCCCGAAGGCCTGCCCCGCCGGAGCCCCGCATCCGCCTCATGCGGCACCAGCGCCTCGGCCAGCCGCAACAGCGCATCCTCCGCGGCAATGTCATGCGGCTCCAGCTCGGCACAGATCACCTCACGCAGCCCGGCCATGGTCAGCGCCGCGATCTCAGACGGGCCGATCACCATGCCACGCGGCAACACCGCCCCCGAGGGCAGCGCGGTATCGCGCCCGAGGCGCGTGCCTTTGGCCGCCGCGAGCGGTCGCGGTCCGAACATCATGATCTGCCGTCCTTGCGCATGGTCGTCTTTCACGGGAGCCGTTCCCCTCATGCCATGACAAGGTAAACCGCCTGTCAACAGGGCCGCATAAATTCGATCCGCAGAAAAAAAGAGGCGCCGCAGGAGAAACGCAAACCCTGCGACGCCAGTGTAGTATTCTGCCCACGCACAAAAGGCAGGATACGGCGCGGACGATCGGAAGGAGAGTCCGCGGGAGGAATGCAGGAGGCTGTGTCTGACTGCTGACGAACAGGTCCTGCGCTCAAGAACCTGTCTAAGGGAGCGGGCGACTCACAACCTTGATCTCGATCAACAGGGTATTTCTGTCTGGTATTGACCCGAATGCGACCGCAGCGAAAACCTGCGTTTTCTTGGGAAAAATGCGAAAAATCGGGAAAAACACCCCGTCAAAAAAATCGCTAAAATTCGCGAAAAAACCTGAAAAACCGATGTGGCAAACCTCAGAGAAGATTCAACTTCTCGAAATTGTCGCCATTCTTGGACAATTCATGCCAAAGTGTCGCAGGCTCCCAGATGTCCGGCGCCGCAACTGCAAAACCTTTCAGACGTTTCTCCGCCTGAAAAATCCCCATCAGATCCGCCGCCTTCATCGGCCCGCCGTGATAGCGCGGATAGCCCTTGGCCAGCATCATCACCACGTCGATGTCCACAGGGCGCATCACCACGCCCGCCTGCAACAGCCGCGCGCCCGCGTTGGCCGCCGCCAAAAGAAGGCGTTCGGTAATGTCGCGATCGCTGAGCACCAGCAATGGCACCCCACCCTGCGCCCGCAGATCGGCAAGGATCGCCTCCGCCGTCCTGTCATCGGGCGCCTGCCCTTTGGCATAGTCGTAGAACCCCTGCCCGGCCTCCTTGCCGGTACGGCCCTCTGCGGCGAAAAACTGCGCCACCGCGCCCCGCATATGCGCGAGCCCCAGCGCGTCCATGGTCTCGCAGGGTCCGACGGGAAAGCCGTAGTCGCGCATCACCCGGTCGATCCGCGCCGGGCGCACGCCCATCAGCAAAAGCACATCCACCGCCGACCAGATCGCATCCTGCACCACATTGGCGATCAGCCCGTCGCGGGCGCGCAGCGTCACCGGCACCTTGCCGATGCGTTTCACGACCCCATGCGCCGTCACCAAGGCCTGTTTCGACACGCCGTCCCGCACGGCCAGTTCGACCACCCGGATCGCCTGCGACGGTGCAAAGAAATGCAGACCGAGAAAGCGTTCGGGGTGAGCCAGATCGCGCGCCATCTGCGCATAACCGCGGTCGGCGACGGTGGCGAGCACGGTCTCCTCCGGCAGAAACTCTTCGAGCCGGGCCAAAAGCCGCGCCCGCGCCTCCGTCGGTGCCGCACTGGCCTCGATCACCAGCCCGGCATCGCCGAGACTGTCCGTCCGGGTCGTCGCGGTGAACTGCGCCAACCGTTCCTGTCGCAGTTCGGCGGAGATCTGCCCCTGTTGTTCGGCGCGGGTGTAGGCCGTGGCGATCCGCTGTTCCGCCACCACAAGCTGGTCGGCGGCACTGCCCAGAAGGCGCACCTTGAGCCCGTGATCGAGCGCCGCAATCGCGATGCCCAGCGCCAGAGAGCCGGTGCCCACAATGCCAAGCTCCCCGATCTCCGCCGGGCGCAGCCCCTCGACCCCGTCGAGCCGCGCCGCACGGCGTTCGGAGAAATAGGCATGGCGCAACGCCTTGGCCTCTTCGCTGGCGAAACAATCGGCCCGCGCCACGCTCTCGCGTGCCACCCCGGCGTCGAACGGCAGGATCAGCGCCGCCTCGACGCAATCGACGATCCGCCCCGGCGCGCCGATCCGCGCCCCTTTGATCTCCGCGCGCCGCGCCGCAACCTCTTTCATATAGGCCGCCCCGTCCTTGCCCCCCCGCGTCACGTCGCGGGTCGGGCGCGGCCCGCGGCCTCCCGCCAGAAACCGCTCCGCCATGGCAATCGCCGCCTCGGCGGGGCTTTTGCTATCGGCCATCTCATCGACCAGACCGAGCTTGAGCGCCTGAGGCGCGGGCACCGGCCGACCGGAGAGCAACATCTCAAGCGCCACGCCCGGCCCCACCAACCGCGGCAGACGCTGGGTCACGCCACCCGTCGGCACGAGGCCCAGCGTGACCTCCGGCGCACCAAGTCGGGAGCGCCGCCCGATCACCCGGTAATGCGCCGCAAGTGCGAGCGCGAACCCGGCTTCGAGCGTGCTGCCATGCAGCGCCGCGATCACCGGTTTCGGACAGGCTTCGAGACGGTCGCAAAGCGTGTTGAGGCTCGGTGCAAGTTCCTCCGCCGCCAGCGTATCCGCCGGAAAGCCGGTGCAGAACGAGGTGCCCTCCGCCATCAGCACGATGGCCCCGACCTCCGGGTCGCTCTCCGCCGCCTCAAACGCCGCAAGCAGGGCACGGCGCAACTCGGGTGTCAGTGTATTGACCGGCGGGGACGAGAGGCGCAGCAGCGCAATCGCCCCCTGTCGGTGGCTTTGGACAAGAGCGGCGGGCGCTCCGGACGCCGGATCGCCCTGCCTCTGCTCTTTCGGCATCGGCTCGTTGGACACTTGCTTTCGGGCCTGTTCCACTGCCTCACTCATCCGCGCCCCCGCACACCCTTTTGACCAGCCCTGCGTTTCGCCGCCCAGCACCTCCGGTCCTTCGTTCTTAGGAACGGCTCGCGAACAAATTATCCACAGGTTTTCCACATCATGCGGCGACGCCCGCCCCTTGGCAAGACGGCACACTCCCCACCCCGGGGATTTCCGGTCGGGAGATACGACACAGCGCCCGCATCAGGGCGGGACATCAGCCCTTGGGATAGAGATCGTCGGCGGAGCGGTCTTCCAACTCGGCCTCGAGCCGCACAAGATCCTCCGGCAAGGGCAGACCCAGCGCCGACAGTTCGGCCAGTTTCTCACGCAGGTTTTCCTGTAGGATATGGCGGTCCGTCGGACGGGCGGCAATCTCGTCGAGGATCATGTAAACCTGTGCTTTCAGGGCTTCGAACGCCATGGCCTATCCTTTCATCCAATCGGAGACAGGCCGGTCACACCGGCATATTGTCCCACATGTCATCCGCATCGTCGTCGCCCCCGGCATCCGGGACCGCCTGAGGATACTCTGGCACCGACGCTTCGAGCTTGTCATGCAGTTTTTCCTTCAAGGCGTTGGCCGTGTCAGCGTCCTTCACGAGATCGTCGACGATCTCGTCGATCTCCGCCTCGGTCTTCGTTACTCGGGTCATCTCAACCTCCCTGATGAATTCCCACGATCTTCCTGTGACCTGCCCGGGCGACACTCTCCTCTGCGCTTGATCACCCCTCAATGCCCCGCCGCAACCCGCGCGGCGCAATCGCGGCACATCGGCGTATAGGGCAGCACATCCAGACGCTGTGCGCTGATTTCTTCACCACAGACGGCGCAATAGCCGTATTCGCCCTCGTCGATGCGTTCGAGCGCCGCGTTGATCATAACGATCTCCGCCTTGCCCTGCGCCCCCATACCCTCAAGCACCTCGTCGCCTTCGCGTTCGGTGGCCAGTTCCTCCCAGTCCTTCGACTGATGCGCATCCAACTCGGCGTCGATCTCCTCGAGACGCCGGGTCAACTCGGTTTTGCGCTCCAGCAATTGCGCTTTTCTTTTTGCAAGATCGATCATCGCGGCTCCTCCTTGGACAACGAGCATCCTCCCAAAGCGTCGCGCAGGCCTTGATTCACATCAACAGAAATCACGGTTTCCCCACATGAAACCGGTTCACACTGGCAGATCCAGCCCCGATCCGGCCGGATCGCGCAACGGATCGGACAGGATCTTCATTCCGGCCTCCCCGGTTCATTCCAAAGCCGGAAGCTCCCCCATCGCCGGGAAACCCTCCCCGTCGCCAAGCGGCGGCAGATCGCCCATCGCCGGGAAATCGCCCAGAGCCGGCATATCACCAAGCGGGGGCAGCTCCCCCATCGCCGGAAAATCTCCGAGCGCAGGCAAATCCCCCTCCATCCCCATACCGCCCGGCATCTCGCCGGACAGCGCCGGGAAACCCTCCCCGCCCAGCGCCGCCATGTCGAAGCCGCCGCTTGACGACAACTCCGCCTCAAGCCCGTCGTCATCCTCGGTCGCAAGCACCACCCGAAGCGCGCGTTTGCCGTTGATCTGGCCGAGCCGGGCGCGGCTGATCAACCGCTCCCCCGCGCGGAGTTCGACACGCGACAGCGCCTCGCGCGGGATCGGGATCATCATCCCCTCCTGAAGCCCCGCCACATCGGAAAGCCGCAGCGAGACCCGGTGCAACACCGTGTCGAGCCGCGCCTCCGTCTTCATCACCGCCTCCTGAAAGGCCGCGCCGAAATCGTGGCCATGGCCCTGTGCCGGACCGCGTGCCACCGGCACATTCGGGAAGATCAGAAGAATCTCTCCCTCCCGCCCCTCACGGCCCAAAAGCAGTTTCAGCCGGTAGAGCCGATAAGGCACATCGTCAAAGGCGATGGCGATGGAACGCGCCTCCCGCAACTGCGCGGCGGTGTGATAGCCCGCAACCGCAGGCGGATCGGGCAACTCGGCCAATTGCGCCTCAAACAGCCGCAGCATCCGGTCGCAGAGCGGCGTACACATGACGGAATCTGTGGCGGTCGGCGGGCGGGCTTCGGGCGCGAGCGACAAGACCCGCCCCGCCGTTTGCTGTTCGACGATGGCCGCGACCGTGTTGCGGTCGAAAATCGCCAGCCCATAGGCATTCTGCGGCCCTTCGAGCAAAGACAGGAGCGCATGCTCCGGCACCTCCCCCGGCAGGCGGGAAATCGCGCTTTTCTCCTCGCTGACCTCAAGCACCTGAAGCACCAACCCGATCGTGTCCTCCGCCGCCTTGGCCGCCGCGATCCGAAGCGCCTTAGCGGGCGACAGGGGTTGGACGTCCGGCGGCGGGCGACCGACGCCCGCCTTGCGGCGCATTGCGGAAATGATGTCGGCATCGGACATGGTAGCGGGCAATCTCGCACAGAATTCGCTCGGACTCTCCCGTCCTTTTTCGCCGCTCAAAGTAAACAAATCATTGAAGCGGAGCGGAATTCTTTAAAGAAGCGGAGCGGAATTTTTTAGGGAAGCGAAGCAGAATTTTTTAGAGAAGCCGGACGGATTTTTACCGCAAATCCTCCGGCTTAGCCGCGCGCGCGCACCCGCGGCAGGGTGATGCGGAACGCCGCCCCCCCTTGCCCCGGCAAATAGGCGATGGTGCCGCCGAGATTGGCGACGATCTCGCGACAGATCGCAAGCCCAAGCCCCGCCCCGCCCGCCTTGGCGTGATCGGTGAGGCGCGAGAATTTCTCGAAAATCACCGTCTGCTTGTCTTTCGGAATGCCAGACCCATTGTCGATGAAATCGATCTGGAGCCGGTCGCCGCCCAGCCGCCGGGTCTCGATCCGAAGTTCCGGGACGGGTGCATCGCAATATTTGCGGGCATTGGCGATCAGGTTGATGAACACCTGCGCCAACCGGTCCGGGTCGGTTTCAATCGCAATATGTTCGGCGATCTCGTTGCGCCGGATCGCCATCGCGCGGCCCTCCGCACTGGCATTCACCGCCCTGGAAATCACGTCATGCAGGTTGTCACGCGCCCAGTTCAGGCTCACCTGCCCGTTTTCCAGCACCGACAGATCGAGAAGATCGTCGAGCAGACGGGTCAGCCGCTGGGCCTCGTCGTGGATGATCGTCGAGAACCGCTCAAGGCTCGCCGCATCGAGATCGCCCGCAGCGCCGCCGTCGCGCAGGATCTCGGAAAACGCCCGGATCGAGGTCATCGGCGTGCGCAACTCGTGGCTGATCTGGCTCAGGAAGGCGTCCTTCTGGATCGACAGCGCGGTCAGTTTCTCGTTGGCTTCCCGGAGCTTGCGCGCGGTGCGGCTCAGTTCTTCGGATTTCAGCTCAAGCTGGGAGGAATATTCCATCATCTGCGCCGTCTCGTCGGCCACCGCCATCAGGTCCTCGACGGAGACGACCACGCCCCCCGCAATCTGGCCCAGCATGGCATGGGCCGTGGCCGCCCCCACAGAGCCCGCCAGCTCGCGCTCCAAACGCTCGATGAATTCGGGCGTGGTGTCGGGCAGATAGCCCTCCTTGCCCTGCGCGAGCGCCTCGGATTGAAACAGCGCCTGCGCCTCGGACGGACCAAGGATACGCTGCGCCATGACCAGCAAATCCTCCGCCTCGGCAAAGCCATGCGACCAACTGCGCGTCGAACCGGAATGCTCGAAGACATTGACGAATTGCGCGCCTTGCAAGCGTTCGACGGGCCGCGGGAAGGAGAACAGCGAGCCCAACAGAAACAGCAGCGTGTTGAGCGCCAGAGACCAGCTCACCGCATGCACCACCGGATCGACGCCGGTGACACCGAACAGCGCCTGCGGACGCAGAAGCGTCAGGCCCAGCGGCCCGTGCTCCAAAAGCTCCGGCGTGAACCCGGCGGCGGCCCCGAAGGACGGCAAGAACATGGTGTAAGCCCAGACGACGAACCCCGTAACGACACCGAGGATCGCCCCCAACCGCGTCGCCCCCCGCCAGAAGATGCCGCCCAGCATCGCAGGCAGCACCTGCGCCACGCCGGTAAAGGAAATCATGCCGATGGAGGCCAGTGCTTCCGAGCCGCCGGAGAAATGGAAATAGAGATAGCCCAGCACCAGCACGCCGAAAATCGACAGGCGACGGGCATAAAGCACGACGCGGCGCACATCGCCCGACACGGTCGCACCGCCCTTGCCCTGCGCCGAGAGCCAGATCGGCATGACGATGTGGTTCGACACCATGGTCGAAAGCGCGATGGCCGCGACGATCACCATGGAGGTGGCGGAGGAAAACCCGCCGAGGAAAGACAGCGTCGCCAGCACGCGCTGATCGGACTGCAACGGCAGGGTGAGGACGAACATGTCGGGGTTCGCCCCTTCGGGCAGCACCTCGAGCCCCACCACCGCGATCGGGATCACGAAGAGCGACATGCCGAAGAGATAGAGCGGAAAGGCCCAGCCCGCGGTGAACAGGTGGCTTTCGTCCGAATTCTCCACCACCAGCACCTGAAACATCCGCGGCAGGGTCAAAAGCGCCGCCGCCGACAACATGGTCAGCGCGATCCAGCGCGTGCCCTGAATCGGGTGCTGCGCCACCGGCGAGGCATCGATCTTCGCCATCAGATCGCCAAGACCGTCGCTCAGCCCCCAGACGACAAACACGCCCACCGCCACGAGGGCGAAAAACTTCACCACCGCCTCGAGCGCGATGGCGGTCACCACCCCGTGGTGGCGCTCGTTGGCATCGAGATTGCGCGTGCCGAACAGCGCGGTGAACACCGCCAGCCCGACTGCCACCCAAAGCGCCGTCTTGTCGAGATCGGGCAGCACCGCACCCGACGGATCATTGACCCCGAACACCGCAAAGGACAGCGCCACGGATTGCAACTGGAGCGCGATATAGGGCGTGGTGCCGATCACCGCCAAAAGCGTCACCAGCACGCCCAGGGTGGTCGATTTGCCGTAGCGCGAGGAAATCAGGTCGGCGACCGAGGTGATCCGCTGCACCCGCCCGATCCGCACCAGTTTGCGCAGAATCCACCACCAGCCGATCATCATCAGAGACGGCCCGAGATAGATCGTCACGAACTCCAGCCCCGAGCGCACCGCATAGCCCACCGCGCCGTAAAACGTCCATGCGGTGCAATAGATCGACAGCGACAGCGTATAGATCAGCGGCGACCGCAGCCAGCCCAGCCGCCCGGCTTCGGCACGCTTCTCGGCCCAGAAGGCCACAACGAACAAAAGCGTCGCATAGCTCAGACAGGCGAGGACGAGAATGTTGAACCGCAGCATCTAGCGCCCGCCCTCTGCATCCGGGCCCTTCTGCGCCGTCACACGCTCCGTCGCGGCCTCGCCCTGCGACAGCCGTCGGGTGAGCAAAGTCGCCGCCAGAAGCCCCAGCGCCCAGACCACAAAGACGTGCAAAAAGGCCCGCGCCCCCGCCCCGACCGGTTGGTCCGTGCCCTCTCCGCCCCACAAGAGCGGCAAGAGCCAGAGCCCGAACATCAGAAACGGCAACAACCGCAGCGCATCGATCAGCCGTCGCCGCCGGTAAGACGCCCGCGCAAGATAAAGCGGCCCGCGCCGCTCAGCCATGCCCCTCACCGGAGGCTGCATCAGAGGCGCCCGCCAGACGGCGCACGGTTTCGAGCATCTCGGAGTTGGAAAACGGCTTGGTCATGAAACAGGACACGCCCGCCGCCTCAGCCATGTCGCGGTCCTTTTTCTGGCCGCGCGCGGTGAGCATGAGGATCGGACGGTTGGCATGGTCGGCATCCGCACGCAGGTCGCGCAGGATGTCGAAACCGGATTTGTTGGGCAGCATCACATCGAGGATCACCACATCCGGACGCTTGCGCGCGACCGCCTCAACAGCCGTCGCCCCGTCGGAATGGGTTTCGACCGTCCAGCCATCGCGCGACAGGATAAACCGGATCGCCTCGATGATGTTCGGCTCGTCCTCGATCAGGAGCACGCGCTTGCCCATGATTGCCCTCTTCTCCCCCTCATGTGCCGCACCTTATGGCGATTTGTCGCGGGTGTGTCAAAAAATTGTGCCAAACACGTCCACGCGGGGCCAATTCACCCTGTCCTCCACACGTCGCTAACGCGTGCAGCCCGCATTCATGATTTCCTGCCCCAGACCCTGATCGCTTCATTCTTACTGAGTAAAGGACTTTTCACATGACGCCCCCAGAAACCAGCACCCTGCCCATCGACTCCACGAGCCAGATACAACGCTATCAAGTCGTTTATGGCTTCGGAGACATTCCCGATCCCGTCAACGACCCGCTCCAGATCCTCGTCTACATCCATGACAGCCGTCAGGATGACGCGGGCAATTATTTTCGCAACGAACTTTTCATCCTGAAGGACGACAAGCACGGCACGCTGCCGGATGCTTATCAATTTCCCGACGGGCGCATCCGCTTCTTTGCGTTTGAGAGCCAACTGCCCTCTGTCCTGACCTTGCTGCGCAGTTTCGACATGTTATGGCTCAAGACAAAGGGGGGCCGCGTTTCCATCGTCAGCGGAACACACGCTTACTGACCTCACCCCTCCTCCGGCTCCTCCAGAACCATCGACGGTTCGCGCCGCGCCGGGCAGTTCATTCGCGCGCAGACCCGACAGGAGGTCCCGACCCCCAACACCTCCGCCTCGCGCGGCGTGATGTCGAGCCGCTCCAGCGGGATGAACAGCATCGTCGCCTCCACCACCTCGGGGGCCTCGAAGCTCTCAGCGCGCTGCGGCTGGGCGATGGCATAGGCGAGGAAGCGCCGCGCGGGCTGGCCCTGTTGCTCCACCACCCGGCGGATCGGCACCATCGGCCTCAGGAGCGCCTGATAGAGCGGCCAGAGCGGACAGGCCGCCCCGAAACGCGGCGGCGCGAACCCGTCCAGCGGTTTGCGGTAAGTCAGCGCCCCCGAGCCGTCGCAGATCGCCAGCCCCGTCGGCACCCGGTTCTCGAAGGCCGGAAGGCTCGCCAACCGGCGCATCGCCGCCGCAAGATCGACCCCCGCCCCCTGCGCCAGCGCCGCCGGGTCCGGGCCGTGTTCCGCGATCAGCTCCTCCACCATCGACAGCGGCATTTTCTCCGCCTCCGCCCGGGCCCTGAGCACCCATTTGCGCGCCAGCTGCCGCGCGGGCGCCGAGCGCAAGCCCCCCTCGCCCGTCAGCTCCGGCATCATACCGCGCTCCAGCTCCGGCAGGGCGAAATCCCGTGCCGCGAGCCAGGCCTCGACCTCTTCGAGCGGCGAACTCAGCGTATCCTCCGATTGCCCGACGCTGTCGAGATAGGACACCAGCGCCTGCGAGCCCTGCGCAAGGCGCTGGCTGTCCTCATAGAGATTGCGGTGAAACCGCGCCTGCCAGTCCCGGTCGATCTCGCCCATGCCGTTCAAAATCCCCGCCGTCGAACGGATCGCCGTCACGGTCGAGAGCACTTCATGCAGGCTGTCGGAGAGAAACGGGTCATGCGCCAGCCGGTCGTTCAGCGCCTCGATCCGCCGCTCGAGCGCTGTGATCCGGTCGCGCTGCGCCACCACCAGCGCGGCCCAGCCGGGAAACCGACCGGCGAATTCCTCGGCCCGCTCCGCCTCCGGCTCGACCGCCGCCCTGCGCCCGGGCCGCGCAGACGCAAGCCCGTTGCCCGCCGCGTCCTGCAACCCCTCCATCAGAGGCACATCCGCCCCCTCGGTCAAAACCGACGGCTCGACCCCCAGCGCGCGCGCCAGATCGACCAGAAGCTTGCCGCCGATTCTGCGCCGGTTGTGTTCGATCAGGTTGAGATAGGCGGGCGAGATGCCCACCGTGCGCGCCAGATCGGCCTGTTTCAGCCCCTCGAGCGTGCGCCGTTCACGAATACGCGTGCCTGTCAGTGCCGAACGTGGCATGATCCCCCCCGAAGCTCTCGCCAGAGCGCTCCCGCCTCTGGCCGTGGCGTTTTCACCTGCGTCATGAAATCTCGTCGCGATTTCAGCTCACTGCCGCGCCCGCAAACACCGCTCTTTTGCGCCTGCGGGAAAACGGTTTTACATTGTATGCAAATGCATTGTGTAATTCTTAACAAAAAAATCATTGTTTCCAAGCCACTTATTGCCCGGTTTTCGATCCACCCTCAATAATACCCCCATCCCGTTTACATACCCGCTGCGCCGGGTGCCGTCCGCAAGTCACGGACCGGAAAACGGGTTTTGCGCATCGCCCGGGGATCGGGGAGGACCTCCGGGCGATGCGCCAATTGCCAGATAAGGCCGCAAAAAATCAGGCCGTACAACTCAGGCCATGACCCTTCAGGCCACATGAAAAACTCAGGGAGGAGTTTTCAATGACCAAAACCGATCTGACGCGCCGCCGCGTGTTGAAATCCGGTGCCGTCGCGGGCGCGGGTCTCGCGCTGCCGACGATTTTCACCTCCGGCGCCTCTGCTTTTACCAACGAACCGATGGGCGGCACCGTGACGCTCGGCTTCAACGTGCCGCAATCCGGCCCCTATGCCGATGAGGGCGCCGACGAGCTGCGCGCCTATCAGCTTGCGGTCGAGCATCTCAATGGCGAGGGCGACGGCGGCATGCTGAACACCTTCAGCTCCAGGGCGCTTGAGGGCAACGGCATCCTCGGCAAGAAGGTCGAATATGTCACCGGCGACACCCAGACCAAATCCGACGCGGCCCGCGCCTCGGCGAAATCCATGATCGAGAAAGACGGCGCGGTGATGATCACCGGCGGCTCGTCTTCGGGCGTGGCCGTCGCCGTGCAGGGCCTCTGTCAGGAGGCGGGCGTAATCTTCATGGCCGGTCTGACGCATTCGAACGACACCACCGGCAAGGACAAGAAAGCCAACGGATTCCGTCATTTCTTCAACGCCTATATGTCCGGCGCGGCGCTCGCGCCGGTGCTCGCGGCGCGTTATGGCACGGATCGCAAGGCCTATCACCTGACCGCCGATTACACTTGGGGCTGGACGCAGGAGGAGAGCATCGCGGCGGCCACCGAGGCGCTCGGCTGGCAGACTGTGAACAAAGTTCGCACACCGCTCGGCGCGGGCGATTTCTCGTCCTACATCACGCCGGTGCTGCAAACCGATGCCGATGTGCTGATCCTCAACCATTACGGCGGCGATATGGTGAACTCGCTCACCAACGCGGTGCAATTCGGCCTGCGCGACAAGATGGTCAACGGCAAGCAGTTCGAGATCGTCGTGCCGCTGTTCTCGCGGCTGATGGCGCGCGGCGCGGGCGAGAATATCAAGGGCATTCTCGGCTCGACCAACTGGCACTGGTCCCTGACCGACGCAGGCTCGCAGGCCTTTGTGAAATCGTTCGGCACGAAATACGGCTTTCCGCCGTCGCAGGCCGCGCACACCTGCTATGTGCAGACGCTTCTCTATGCCGATGCCGTCGCCCGCGCCGGGTCCTTCAATCCCTGTGCCGTCGTCGAAGCACTCGAAGGCTATGAGTTCGACGGTCTGGGCAACGGGCCGACGCTCTACCGCGCCGAGGATCACCAGTGCTTCAAAGACGTGCTCGTGGTGCGCGGCAAGGAGAACCCGACCTCTGAATTCGACCTTCTCGAAGTGGTCGAAATCACCCCCGCCGCCCAAGTCACCTATCCGCCGGATCACCCGATGTTCGCCGGCGGCGCGCTTGGCGAGTGTAACGCGAGCTAAGCGCGTCCACGCACGGGGACCAATCCCCACTTCACTGGGGGCTGAACCGCAAAGCGGCAGCCCCCACCCCCCTCAAAAACTGCGGGTCTTCCGCCACCCAGCCCGCGCGCGGGATCGGGAAAGCTTTGCCCGCCGGGGACCCACACAGGACACAGGGAAGGACGGCACGTCCATGGAAACCATCCTCTTGCAATTGCTCAACGGGCTGGACAAGGGCTCGGCCTATGCGCTCATCGCGCTCGGGCTGACCTTGATTTTCGGCACTCTGGGCGTGGTGAATTTCGCCCATGGCGCGCTCTTCATGATCGGGGCCTTCTGCGCCGTCACGCTCTCGCGCCTGTTGAACCTGTCGTTCGAGACCGTCGATCCGACGCGCACCGATTTCCTCGGCAACCCGCTCAAGGTCAAAACCCCCTATGTCGAGGCGTGGTTCGGCCCGGATTTCGGCCATGCCTTGATTGACTGGTCGGTGCCTCTGGCGATCCTGTTCTCGATCCCGATCATGATCGCCGTCGGCTTCATCATGGAGCGCGGCCTGATCAAGCATTTCTACAAGCGCCCGCATGCGGATCAGATCCTCGTCACCTTCGGGCTGGCCATCGTGCTGCAAGAGATCATTAAATATGTCTACGGCGCCAACCCGATCTCCACCCCCGCCCCCGATGCTTTCAAGGGCAGCTTCGATTTCGGCGCGATGCTGGGCTTCGACCCGAACCTGATCATCTACCCCTATTGGCGTCTGATCTATTTCGGCTTCGCCGCCGTGGTCATCGGTGCGGTGTTCTCTTTTCTGCAATTCACCACCTTCGGCATGGTCGTCCGCGCGGGCATGGCGGATCGCGAAACCGTCGGGCTTCTGGGCATCAACATCGACCGCCGCTTCACCCTCATGTTCGGCCTCGCCGCCGCCGTGGCGGGCATGGCGGGCGTGATGTACGCCCCGATCCTGTCGCCCAACTACCACATGGGCATGGATTTTCTCGTGCTGAGCTTCGTCGTCGTGGTCGTGGGCGGCATGGGGTCGCTTCCGGGTGCGGTGGCCGCAGGCTTCCTCCTGGGCATTCTCGAAAGCTTCGCCTCGATGAACTGGATTAAGGACATCATCCCCGGCATCGACCAGATCATCATCTATGTCGTCGCCATCGTCATCCTGCTGACCCGCCCGCGCGGGCTGATGGGGCGCAAAGGCGTGATGGAGGAATAAATCATGAAAAAGAACATCCTCGGGCTGAACCCGAAAGACACAAAATTCCTCCTGATCGTCGTCTTCCTGACGCTCTTCACCCCGATCCTGTTGCAGCCCTTCGCGGCGGGCTCGGAGCTTGCGCAATTCAACGGCGGCTACCCCGACCTGATGCAGAAAATCGCCATTTTCGGCATCTTCGCCGTGGGCTTCAACATCCTCTTCGGCCTCACCGGATACCTGTCCTTCGGCCACGCCGCTTTCCTCGGCATCGGCTCCTATGCCGCCGTCTGGATGTTCAAACTGCTGACGATGAACGTCATCCCCGGCATCCTTCTGGCCATGGTCGTCTCCGGCCTCTTCGCCGCCGCGATCGGATACGTCAGCCTCCGCCGCTCCGGCATCTATTTCTCCATCCTGACGCTCGCCTTCGCGCAGATGTGCTACAAGATGGCCTATTCCGTGCTCACGCCTTTGACAAATGGCGAGACGGGCCTGCAACTCACGCTGAATGACCCGCGCATCCTCGACGGCGCGCAGCAAGGCAGCTCTCTGCCGGTCACCAATATCTTCGGCCTCGCAATGAATTCCTCTTATAAATTAGAGGCTTTGGGCCGGGTCTTTACCTTCAATGTCGGCTTCTATTTCTGCGCGGTGATCGCGATCCTCGCCTTCTATGTCGCCATCCGCCTGTTCCGCTCGCCCTTTGGCATGATGCTCCGCGCGGTGAAATCGAACCAACAACGCATGACCTACACCGGGCTCGACCCGAAACCCTACACTCTGGCGGCCTTCGTGATCTCCGGCATGTACGCCGGGCTTGCGGGCGGGCTTTTGGCCGCGATGGACCCGCTCGCGGGTGCCGACCGGATGCTCTGGACCGCCTCGGGGGAAGTCGTGATCATGACCATCCTCGGCGGCGCAGGCACGCTCATGGGGCCGGTCCTTGGCGCGGGCGTGATCAAATATCTCGAAAACATCTTCTCCAAGATCAACGAAGGCGTGCTGCACGATTGGTTCTCCTTCCTGCCCGACGGACTGGAAGATGTGGTGATCTGGGTCTTTGCCCGCTTCACCGGCGAGGGCTGGCACCTGACCCTTGGCGTGACCTTCATGCTGGTCGTGACCTTCCTGCCGGGCGGTCTGATCGAAGGGCTGAGACGTCTCGCGTCGCGCCTCCGCAACGGCTCGCAGAAGCGCGACAAATACGACAACCCGGACCCGGAGCACCGCCCCGATCCCGGCAAACGCGTGGCAGGAGAATGAATATGGGAATTCTTGAAGTCAAAGGCGTCGGCAAGCGTTTCGGCGGCCTTCAGGCCCTCGGCAACGTCAACCTCTCGGTGCAGGAAAACACCGTTCACGCCATCATCGGCCCCAATGGCGCCGGGAAATCCACGCTCCTCAATTGTCTTGTCGGAAAACTCATCCCCGACGAAGGCTCCGTCACCTTCGCAGGCACCTCTGTGTTGGGAAAGAAACCCCATGAGATCAATCAATTGGGCATCTCCCGCGTGTTCCAGACCCCGGAGATTTTTGGCGATCTCACGGTGATGGAAAATATGATGATCCCCTGTTTCGCCAGGCGCGACGGCGCGTTTCGGATGCATGCCATCGAGAGCATGGAGGCCGAGACCGACCTGATCGCCAAGGCCGAGGCCATGCTCGAAGACGTCGGCATGTTGGAGAAGCGCGAAATGATCGCCTCTTCCATGTCCCGCGGCGACAAGCGGCGGTTGGAGATCGCCATGTGTCTGGTGCAGGAGCCGAAACTTCTATTGCTCGACGAACCCACCGCCGGCATGGCCCGCGCCGACACCAACAACACCATCGCTCTCTTGAAGGAAATCAAGGAGAAACGCGACATCACCATCGCCATCATCGAACACGACATGCATGTGGTCTTCTCTCTCGCCGACCGCATCACCGTTCTGGCCCAAGGCACGCCCCTCGTCGAGGACACGCCCGACATGATCAAGGGCAATCCGAAAGTCAAAGAAGCCTACCTTGGCGAAACGCAGCAGGTGTAAGACATGACTGAACAGTTCAATCCCAACGCCAACCACGCCCAGAACGCGCCTGCGTTTTTCTCCGCATGGGACGTGCATGCCTATTACGGCGAAAGCTACATTGTCCAAGGCGTCACCTTTAACATCCACGAGGGCGAAATCCTCGCCCTTCTGGGCCGCAACGGCGCGGGCAAGACCTCGACGCTCCGCGCACTTGCCCGCCTCGATAGCCCGGCAGTGACCCATGGCGAGATTTGGCTCGATCACGAGCGGCTCCACAGCAAGACCTCCTATGAGGCAGCGGTGAAAGGCATCGCGCTCGTGCCCGAAGATCGCCGCATCATCCCCGGCCTCACGGTCGAAGAAAACCTGCAACTGGCGCAGATCGTCGAACCCGTCGGCTGGTCGCTCGACCGGCTTTACGATCTCTTCCCGCGTCTGCGCGAGCGCCGCAAACAAGAGGGTGTCACGCTCTCGGGCGGCGAACAACAAATGCTCGCCATCGCCCGCGCTTTGGCCCGCGACATCAAGGTGCTGCTTTTGGACGAACCCTATGAGGGCCTCGCCCCCGTGATCGTCGACGAAATCGAGAAAACCCTGCGCATCATCAAAGACCAAGGCATCACCACCGTCCTCGTCGAACAAAACGCCGTGCGCGCCCTCAATCTGGCGGATCGGGCCGTGATCCTCGACACCGGGCGGGTGGTTTATGATGGTAGCGCTAAAGAAGTGCTTGAGAATGAAGCGCTAAGAGCCGAATATCTCGCCATCTGATGACATGCCCCTCCCAATGCGGCGAGGGCCAGCTTTGGGAGGAGCCATTATGACCGACATTTACCCGCCCTCTGAATCCTTCGCGTCCGACGCCCTGATCTCGACCACCGATTACGAGGAGCTTTACCGCCGCTCCGTCGAAGACCCGGTGTCCTTCTGGGCCGAGCAGGGCAAGATCCTCGACTGGATGGAACCCTACACCCAGGTCAAAAAAACCTGTTTCGACTTCGGTCGCGTCGACATCAAATGGTACGCCGACGGCGTCCTCAACGTCTCCGCCAACTGCATCGACCGCCATCTGGCGCGCAAATCCTTGCAGACCGCGATCATTTTCGAGCCCGACGATCCCAACGAGCCCGCCCGCCACATCACCTATAAGGAGCTCTCCGACAAGGTGAACCGCATGGCCAACGTGCTCCTGAGCCAAGGCGTCATGCGCGGCGACCGGGTCGTCATCTACCTGCCGATGATCCCCGAGGCGGCCTATGCCATGCTCGCCTGCGCCCGCATCGGCGCGATCCACTCCATTGTTTTCGCAGGATTTTCCCCCGACGCCCTCGCCAACCGCATCAACGATTGCGGCGCGAAGCTGGTCATCACCTCCGACACCGCGCCGCGCGGCGGCCGTCGCACGCCGTTGAAGGCCAACACCGACGCCGCCCTCCTGCACTGTTCCGACAAGGTCCGCTGCCTCGTCGTCAAACACACCGGCGACCAGATCTCCTGGGTGCAGGGCCGCGATGTCGACGTCAAATACCTGATGGAGCACGCCTCCCCCGATTGCCCGCCGCGTCCGATGAACGCCGAAGACCCGCTCTTCATCCTCTACACTTCCGGCTCCACCGGCAAACCCAAAGGCGTCGTCCACAGCTCCGGCGGCTACCTCGCCTATGCCGCGCTCACCCATAAATACGTCTTCGACTACCACGACGGCGACGTGTTCTGGTGCACCGCCGATGTCGGCTGGGTCACCGGCCACAGCTACATCGTCTACGGGCCGCTGGCCAACGGCGCGACCACCGTCATGTTCGAAGGCGTGCCGACCTACCCCGACGCCGGGCGGTTCTGGGCTGTGTGCGAAAAGCACAAGGTCAACCAGTTCTACACCGCGCCCACGGCACTCCGGTCCCTCATGGGTCAGGGCAACAAATGGGTCGAGAAATACGATCTCTCCTCGCTCAAGGTGCTGGGCTCGGTCGGCGAACCGATCAACCCGGAGGCCTGGAACTGGTACAACGAGGTCGTCGGCAAGGGGAACTGCCCGATCGTCGACACCTGGTGGCAGACCGAAACCGGCGGCCACCTCCTGACGCCGCTGCCGGGCGCGATCCCCACCAAACCGGGCTCCGCCACCCTGCCCTTCTTCGGCGTGCAACCGGTCATCCTCGACGCCACCACCGGCGAGGAACTCAAGGAGACCGAGGCCGAGGGCGTCCTTTGCCTCAAGGACAGCTGGCCCGGCCAGATGCGCACCGTCTGGGGCGATCACGAGCGCTTCCAGGAGACCTATTTCCAGCAATACAAAGGCTATTACTTCTCCGGCGACGGCTGCCGCCGCGACGCCGATGGCTATTACTGGATCACCGGCCGCGTCGATGACGTGATCAACGTCTCGGGCCACCGCATGGGCACCGCCGAGGTCGAATCCGCCCTCGTCGCCCACGCCAAAGTCGCCGAAGCGGCCGTCGTCGGCATGCCGCACGAGCTCAAGGGCCAGGGCATCTACGCCTATGTCACGCTCATGAACGACGTGGAACCCTCCGACGCTCTGCGTGCGGAGCTGGAGAAATGGGTCCGCACGGAAATCGGCCCGATCGCCAAGCCGGACTTCATCCAATGGGCGCCGGGCCTGCCGAAAACCCGCTCCGGCAAAATCATGCGCCGCATCCTGCGCAAAATCGCCGAGAACGACACAAGCAGCCTCGGTGACATCTCAACCCTCGCTGAACCCCAGGTCGTCGAGGAACTCATTCAGAATTCGCTCTATCACCTCAAGAAGTGAGGATGTACGAAACCGCAATAGAGTTCACATCACGAACAACCTCCGAAAAATCGCAAAGGTCGCCCACTCGGGCGGCCTTTCTTTTTGCAAAACCGCCAGAGCCTCAGCACCGCAGCACCTGATGCCATTCCGCCCGCAGCCCCGCTTGCGGGACACTATGCCAAACCAGCGTCAAAACCGCCGCCGCGCTCAGGTCTTTCGGAAATTTATGACACTGCATGGCAGCCTCTCCTGTTTCAGACCACCAATGTCGCCCCTAAACCCCTTCCAAACGCTTAATTCCCGGGCTTGCCCCTGCGATATTTCATTAAAATTGTCGCAATCCCGGCTTCTCCACAAAAAAGCGCCCTCACCAAACGCAACCTCCACAGAATCTTAACCTTGTTCGGCCCAGCATCCGACATGGAGACACGCGAGATCACAGATGAGACCCATTGGGAGGAGCTGGCCGATACGGTCGATGCGCCGCTGTCGCAGCGCTGGCTCTATGGCGAGGCCGCGAAACACATCGGGCGCGATGCCCGCCGCTTTGTCATCTCCGACCGTCGCACGCCTCTCGCTCTGGCGCAGGTGCTCTTGCGCCCCGTCTTCGGCGCAGAGATCAGTGTGGCGCTCCGCGGCCCGCTGTTTCTCAACGCCGCGCCCGACAAAGCGGTTGAGCGCGCCGTGGTCCAGAGCCTGCGCGCCGCCCTGCCCTTTGGCCTCAAACTCATGAGCCCGGACAGCCGCCTGCCCGGTACATTAGGCCGTCTCGGTCTGACGCCCCCGCCCGAAGTGGTGGAACTGGACCTGCGCCCGCCGCTCTCCGACATGCGCCTCGGCCTCAATGGAAAATGGCGCAACGCCCTGAAAAAAGCCGAAAAATCAGACCTGCATGTGACCCGCCTTGCGCCCTCGCCCTCGGTCTTGCGCCCCTATCTCCTGTTGGAAAAACACCAACAGGCGCAGCGGCAGTACCGTGGACTGCCGCCCGAATTCGCCCTCGCTCTGCAAGATGTCGCGCCGAAATCCCTGCGGTTGTTCGAAGTGGACGACGCCTTCATGCTGTTCATCCTGCACGGCACCTCGGCCACCTATCAGATCGGTCATACCGGCCCGCGTGGACGCGCGGTGAACGCCCACAATCTGATCCTTTGGGAGGCGATCAAGCGGCTGAAACTCGAAGGCGTGCGCAAGCTCGATCTCGGAACGATCGACATGCGGCGCGCCCCGAACCTCGCCCGGTTCAAGCTGCGCACCGGCGCCACCGCCCGCGTCCTCTCCCCTGCCGCACTGATGTGATCCACCCTCAGTTCAGCTCCTCAATCCCCTGTCCGGTAATATTTCCGCCGCGCTTCCACCTCGATGTCGAGCCGGAGCTGCACCTGCGCAATCTGCCGGATCAGCGCCTTACGGGCCTCCACCTCCACCGTCTCCTTCAACTGCGCGTTCAACGCCTCGATCTCTTTGCGCATCTCGAATTCGCGCGGCACCACGCCCGCTTCCGCCATGATGCGAAACCCCGCCGCGTCCGTGTCATTGCCGCTGCGCGTGTTGAGCGGCTTGCCCGCCCCTTTCAGATTGTCGAGTTGCCCCTCGGCCTGCGCCTTGAGGATCTGTCGTTCACTGAGAGAAGACCATTTCATCGCGCATCCTTTCGGCTTGATTCGTCAACTTAGTTGACAATATAGACCGCCTGCCGCACAACCGCAAGAAAAGGACGACGCGATGACAGACATGACCGAGACGAGCCTCGCCGATCAGCTTTACGCCGGCATTCAACTGACCCGACCGCTCCTGCGCAACATCACCGCGCGGGTCGAGCATGACCTCGCGGGCACCGGCATCACCGTCGGCCAGCGCGCCATCCTGGAGGCACTGCTCGCGCTCGGGGAGGCCACAGCGCCGCAGATCACCGCGCATCTCGATGTGACGCGGCAATTCGTCGGGCGCGAGATCAAGATTCTGCATGAGGAGGGCAAGCTCGTAAGCGTCGACAACCCGCGCCACCGTGCCTCGAAACTCTACCGTCTCTCGGAGGAGGCCCGCGCCATCATCACCGCCATCCGCGCCCGCGAAGCCCGCGAGATCGAAGCCTTTTCCAAGAGCTTCACATCCGAGGAAATCCGGGGGTTCTACAAGATCCTCGCCACGCTCAACCGGGAATTTTCCAAAACAAAACCCGAATAAACCATTGTAAAAATGGGGTAATTTTAATCCCCCGCCGATTTTCCCGAATTTTTCCGGAACCCTGCGCGCGTCTCGTTCATTGTCTCTGCATACCGCATGCCAACGCATGACTGAGAGGAGAACACGATGAAAACCCTGACGCACAAACTGATGACCACCGCCACCGCGATCACCCTTCTGGCCACCCCGGCCCTTGCCGAGATGACCAGCCAGACCGAAGCCGAGGTCACTTCCGATGGTGTGGTGATCGAACAGAGCACAGAGGCCGAAACCAGCATCGGCACCGAGATCGAGAACGGCGTGGACACCGCCGAAGAGACCGGGGCCGAGCTTTGGCAGGAAACCAAGGACGGTGCCTCCGAGATGGCCGACGCCACGGGCGAAGCCGCGTCTGACGCCTGGGATGCCACCAAATCCGGCGCCAAGAAACTCGCCGATGCGCTCGCAACCTTCGGCAATGAGACCGTGACCGAGATCACCGGCACCAAGGTTCTGTCGCAGGACGGCAATGACATCGGCGAGATCGACGCCATCGTCACCGCCGAGGGCGGCACCATGGCCGTCGTGGGCATGGGCGGCTTCCTCGGCATCGGCGAACATGACGTGCTTGTCCCGGTCGATGAATTCTCCGTGGTCGACGACACCACCGTGATGGTCGAAGGCGCGACCGAGGCCGAGCTTGAGGCCATGCCGGATGTCGATGTCTCCGCCTACACCGAAGTGGAGGGCGACATGACCCTCGAACAGGCGATGCAGTCGTAAACTGACCCTTTCGCCGAAAGGCGAAAACCCCGCCCGGACGGTCCTCCGGGCGGGGTCTTTTTGTCAGAATGTCAAAGACTTACTGAAGCGCAGCGTCGGTAATCTCAAGCGTATAGGCCCCTTCCGGCGCCTTGGTGATCACCGGATCGGAACCGCCAGACAGAAGCGACGCCACCGTGCGCTCGTAATCGGCCACGTCCAGCGCGCCGTTCGAGCCCGCCGTCAGTTTCGCCACTTCGGACATCATGCGCACCTGATGTTCCATCGTCTGCGCGCCGGTTTCATCGTACTCAAGCACGATCTCGGCGGCCTCTTCCGGGTTCTCCTCGGCGTATTTCCAGCCCTCCATGGAAGCTTTCACGAAGCGCACCATCTTCTCCTTGAACGCCTCGTCGGACAGGTTCTCTTCGAGCACGTAAAGACCGTCTTCCAGCGTCGCCACGCCCTGATCCTCATACTTGAAGGTGATGAGATCGTCGGCGGAAATGCCCGCGTCGATCACCTGCCAGTATTCGTTATAGGTCATGGTGGAGATACAAGCGGCCTGCTTTTGCAACAGCGGATCGACGTTGAAGCCCTGCTTCAGAACCGTCACGCCACCCTCGGAGCCATCGGTCGGAATGCCCAGTTTGCCCATCCAGGACAGGAACGGATATTCGTTGCCGTAGAACCAGACGCCCAGCGTCTTGCCCGGGAAATCTTCCGGGCCGGTGATGCCGGTGTCCTTGAGACAGGTCAGCATCATGCCAGAGGATTTGAACGGCTGGGCGATGTTCACCACCGGCGCGCCGTTTTCACGCGCGGCCAGAGCCGACGGCATCCAGTCGACCATGACATCGGCGCCACCGCCCAAAAGAACCTGCACCGGGGCCACATCTGGGCCGCCCGGTTTGATCGTCACGTTCAGATCGGCCTCTTCATAAAAGCCTTTCTCAAGCGCCACATAGTAGCCCGCGAACTGGGCCTGCGTGACCCATTTGAGCTGAAGAGTCACATCGTCGGCGGCAAATGCACCGGTCGCCATCGCGGCGAGAGCGGCAGCGCTCGTCAGGAGTTTCTTCATCGTCTTACAACCTCCAAGTTGTGTCTTCGGCCGAGGTATTCCCCCCCGTGCCTTTCGTTAGCGCGAGTTCACCCGCGTTGTGAGGGGTGCCAGAAGGTCACCCGTTTTTCGATGGCCGTCACGAGGCCGTAAAGCGCCGTGCCGGTCACTGCGGACACCACAATCTCAGCCCAAACCATATCCGTTGCCAAGCGTCCCATCTCTGTCGTGATGCGAAACCCCATGCCCCGGATCGGAGAGCCGAAATATTCAGCAACAATCGCCCCGATCAGCGCCAGCGAGGTGGCGATTTTCAAGCCGTTGAACAGAAACGGCAAGGCCGCCGGACCGCGCAATTTGTGAAGCGTCTGCACATGCGAGGCAGCATAGGTCCGCATCAGGTCGCGCTGCATCGGATCGACCGCCGCAAGCCCGCCCAGAATGTTCACCAGCATCGGGAAAAACACCATGACGGCCACCACAGCCGCCTTGGATTGCCAATCGAACCCGAACCACATCACCATGATGGGCGCGAGGCCCACGATCGGCAAAGCGGCAAAGAAATTCGCCACCGGCATCAGCCCGCGTTTCAAAAAATCGAACCGGTCGATGATCAGCGCAAAGATCAAGGCCGCCAAAGTGCCCATCCAAAGCCCGTTCAACGCCCCCTTGACCACCGTCTGCACCCAGTCCTCCCAGAGGATCGGCAAAGACCCGGCCATGGCCGCGAAAATCGCCGTCGGCGGCGGCAGGATCGCGGGGGAGACGCCAAACACCCGCACGATGACTTCCCAAAGCACCAGCACCAAAATCCCAAAGCCCAGAGGCCATGCGAGTTTCTCGAATGTCGTGTCGGCTCGGCTCATACCGCACGCCCTCCCATCATGTAGCGCGCGAGTTTTTCAAACCCGCCGACGAGGAAAATCAGGATCGCCGCCAAAATCGCCGCCGCGAACAGCGCCGCCCACATGATCATCGGTTCGCCGAATTGCGACCCGATCAGCATCCGCGCGCCAAGCCCCGCAATCGCCGAGGTCGACAGTTCCGCCACCACGGCACCGACGAAAGCGGCGGCCACAGAGACCTTCAGCGAGGCGAAGAAATACGGCATCGAGGACGGCAGGCGCAGTTTCCAGAACACTTCGCTCTGGCTCGCGCCATAGGTCTTGAGCAAATCGAGCTGCATGTGATCCGGGCTCGACAGGCCTTTCACCATGGACACCATAACCGGATAGAAACTCAGGTAGGCCGCGATGATCGCCTTGGGCACCATCAGCGTGCCGGTCCCCGCCGCGTTCGACAAGACGACGATGATCGGCGCCAGCGCCACAATCGGAACGGTCTGCGAGATGATCGCCCAAGGCATAAGCGTCAGCCGCCCCACCCGGCTCAGCACGATGATCGTCGCAAAGGCGATGCCGACCACGATCCCAAAGCCAAAGCCCAAAAGCGTGGTCTTGAGCGTAATGGACCCCTGATAGACCATCGAGCGTTTCGAGGTGATCTTTTTCTGAACCGTGGTGTCCCAAAGCTCCGCCACGATCTGATGCGGCGCGGGCAAAAGCGGGCGTTTCTGCGCCATGGTGTCCGTGACCAGATCGGAAAACGTCACTTCGGTCCCGGCGCGTTCGGCCTGATCATAGGTCCATGTGCTGTTCATCTTGAACGCGGCTGCGTACCAGACCACGATCAAAACGGCGAGGACGGTGAGAACGGGGACGATCTTGTTCATGCTGCCCCCTTCTCAAAGGGACGCTGCCCCTCGTGCAAAACGGAGCCCCGTTTCGAACTCACCCCGAGATCTTTCCGGGCACACGAAGGCCCGACAGAAGTCCGACACAAGTCCGACGCTTTGCCGACAGTGGTTTTGCGCCAGCTCCCGGTCATTCCGCATGCCCCGCTCTGAGGCCCTCACGCACCCGGTGGGCGATCTTGATGAACTCTTCGCTGTCGCGAATTTCCAGCGGCCGCTCTTTCGGCAGGGTGCTCTCGATGACATCGGTGATCCGTCCGGGGCGCGGCGACATCACCACGATTTTCGTCGACAGGTACACCGCCTCGGGGATCGAGTGGGTGACAAAGCCGATGGTCTTGTTGGTCGCCGCCCAAAGCTTCAGAACCTCTTCGTTGAGCTTGTCGCGAACGATCTCGTCCAAAGCGCCAAAGGGTTCATCCATAAGGAGAATTTCCGCATCGAAGGCCAGCGCACGGGCAATCGAAGCGCGTTGCTGCATCCCACCCGAAAGCTGCCATGGGTATTTCTTGCCAAAGCCCTTGAGGTCCACGAGATCGAGCACCTTCTCGACGCGCGCGGGGATGTCGGGTTTCGGGAAATCCATGATTTCGAGCGGCAGGCGGATATTGCCCGCAATCGTGCGCCAGGGATACAGCCCCGCCGCCTGAAAGACATAGCCGTAAGACCTTGATTTCCGGGCCTCATCCGGGCTTAGCCCATTGACGGTCAGGGTGCCGCCCGTGGGCGTCTCAAGCCCCGCGATACAGCGCAGGAACGTCGTCTTGCCGCAGCCCGACGGCCCGATGAAGGAGACAAAATCCCCCTTGTCGATCTGGAGGTTCACGTCTTTGAGCGCATGCACCGGCCCGTCGTTCGTCTGGAACGTCAGGTCCACCCCCTGCGCGTCGATCACTGGCTTTTTCATATGGCTTATGTCTTTGTTCTTGCCGGATTTCCCCGACCTATCCCCTTTTCAGGCGGGCCGTTTCCCCGGCCCTGCCCAGTCTTCTTATAGGGCTTAATCCCCTGTCCTCAAACGCCCGTCACCGGAATGCCGGCCCGCACCACCGGACGCGGCGCGGTCAGTTCTTTCCATTTGGACAGCGCGGTGTTCACCGTCGCGTTCGGATCGCGGGCGACGAATTCGCCATGCCCCTCTTTCGCAACCAATTCGCCTTTATCGACAGCCACATAGCCGCGGCTCAAAACGTAACGCGGCAGCGCCGTGACCTCAATCCCTTCGAAGACGTTATAGTCGATGGAGGAAGCCTGTGTCTCGGCCTTGATGGTCTTCGACATGGTCGGGTCCATCACGATCAGATCGGCATCCGCACCGACCAGAACCGCCCCCTTCTGCGGGTAGCAGTTGAGGATTTTCGCGATATTCGTGGAGGTTACTGCGACGAATTCATTCATCGTGATGCGGCCCGTCTCGACCCCGTAGGTCCACAGAACCGGCAAACGATCCTCAAGCCCGCCAGTGCCGTTCGGAATTTTCGAGAAATCGCCAACGCCATAGCGTTTCTGCTCGGTCGTGAAGGCACAGTGGTCGGTCGCGACACAGGAGAGCGTCCCCGATGCCAGACCCGCCCAGAGGCTGTCCTGATGCTTTTTGTTGCGGAACGGCGGCGACATCACCCGGCGCGCGGCATGGTCCCAGTCCTCGTTGAAATACTCGCTTTCATCAAGGACGAGGTGCTGGATCAACGGCTCGCCCCAAACGCGTTTGCCGTTCATCTTGGCGCGGCGAATGGCCTCGTGCGCCTCTTCGCAAGAGGTGTGCACCACATAAAGCGGCGCGCCCGCCATATCGGCGATCATGATCGCGCGGTTGGTGGCCTCCCCCTCGACTTGGCTCGGCCGCGAATAGGCATGCGCTTCCGGCCCGGTGTTGCCCTCGGCCAAAAGTTTCGCAGTCATTTCAGCAACAAGGTCACCATTCTCGGCATGGACCAGAGGCGTCGCACCCAGTTCGGCGCAGCGTTTGAAAGAGGCAAACATTTCGTCATCGTTCACCATCAACGACCCCTTATAGGCCATGAAATGTTTGAACGTGTTGATGCCCTTCTCGGTCACGGTCTTCATCTCGTCAAAGACCTGCTCTGACCACCATGTGATCGCCATGTGGAACGAGTAATCGCAGCAGGCGCGGGCCGATTTGTTGTCCCAAACCTTGATCGCATCCAGCAGAGACTGCCCCGGATCGGGCAGCGCGAAATCCACCACCATCGTGGTGCCGCCTGCCAGAGCCGCGCGGGTGCCTGCGTAGAAATCGTCGGAGGAATGCGTGCCCATGAAAGGCATCTCAAGGTGCGTGTGCGGATCGATCCCGCCCGGCATCACATAGCAGCCTTCCGCGTCGAGAATTTCGTCCCCCGTCAGGTCCGGCCCGATCTCGACAATCTTGCCATCCTCGATTTTCACGTCTGCCTTGTAGGTCAGATCGGCGGTGACGACCGTGCCGCCTTTGATGACTTTGCTCATGTCTTGTTCCCTCCTCTACGTTTAAACGCCCATATTCCAAATGTTGTAAAAACAGCGAATAAAGGGCCAAATATAACAGCCGCTGTCTGTGCAGCCCTTCCAGCCGCACGCCACGTCCGATCCGTTGCGTCTTCGACGGCCTGAGCAAGTTCATCCCGACTTTCCTGAGTTTCAGGCACGCCACCCGCGTAGCATAGCGCATCATCAGACAAGCAGTTCGCAATCGCATCGCGAAGCGCGTAACTCTGGCCAGCAAGCCGCAGGTTCGTTCCAATCGTGTCATAAGCTGAGAAAGTGAGCACCAGCCAGACAAGAGAGGCAACGAGAGCCGCTCCCCAACCGATGCGCGAATGCCGCCCCATAACCAGTTCGCTCATTCCACGATCTCAGCGGTTTCAAGCACCGCATGCAACAGCACATCGGTCCCCGCGGCTGCCCAATCCGGGCTGATCTCTTCGGCCTCGTTGTGTGACAGTCCGTCGACACAGGGGCACATGATCATCGTGGTGGGCGCCACAGCGGCGGCCCAGCAGGCGTCGTGACCGGCGCCCGAGACGATGTCCATATGCGAATAGCCCAGCGTTTCCGCAGCTTTACGAACATTCGACACCAATTCCGGCGTGAAGGTCACAGGATCGAAATGGCCGACGGGTTCGACGGAACAGCCCACGCCGATCTCTTCGCAAATCTTCGCGGCGCGCTCTTCGATAATGGCGCGCATCTTGTTCAGTTTCTCAAGGTTCGGCGTCCGAATGTCGACCGTGAACACCACCGTCCCCGGCAGCACGTTGCGTGAGTTCGGCGAAAATTTCACCTGACCGACACCGCCCACGGCATTGGGTTGGTGATCCATCGCCACCTCCTGCACCATCTCGAGGATGCGCCCGAACGCGAGCCCCGCGTTGGTGCGCATCGCCATCGGCGTCGAACCGGTGTGCGCCTCTTTGCCCGTCAAAGTGAATTCAAGCCACCAGAGCCCCTGACAATGGGTCACCACGCCGATGTCCTTGCCCTCGGCCTCCAAAATCGGCCCCTGTTCGATGTGCAACTCGTAATAGGCATGCATCTTGCGCGCGCCGACCTCTTCGTCGCCTTTCCAGCCGATCCGGGCGAGTTCCTCGCCATAGGTCTTGCCTTCGAGATCGGTGCGCCCGTAGGCATACTCCATCGTATGCTTGCCCGCAAACACGCCCGAGGCCAGCATGGCGGGCGCAAAGCGCGCGCCCTCTTCATTGGCCCAGTTGGTCACCACGATCGGGTGTTTCGTCTTGATGCCGAGATCGTTCATTGTCCGCACGGCTTCGAGCGCGCCCAAGACCCCCAGAACGCCGTCGTATTTCCCGCCCGTCGGCTGGGTGTCGAGGTGGGAGCCGACGTAAACCGGCAAAGCCTCCGGGTCGGTGCCTTCGCGGGTCATGAACATCGTGCCCATGGCATCGACGCCCATCGTCATCCCCGCCGCTTCGCACCACGATTGAAACAGCTTGCGCCCCTCGGCATCTTCGTCGGTCAGCGTCTGGCGGTTGCAGCCGCCCGCGATGCCGGGTCCGATCTTCGCCATCTCCATCAATGTATCCCAAAGACGTTCGGAGTTGATCTTGAGGTTTTCACCAGCGGCGGCCATGGGATGTCCTTTCAAATGTCTCATCTCGTGTCTGCGGGGGCGGCCTTACTGGCCGGGGGATGACGGGAGGCAAACGCGTCTGTCTTCGTCGCGTCCATGCTCATCCTGTCCTGCCTCCTGCCCTACAGGTTTGACCATTTGGTCAAGGGAACCCTAACAGCCTCCGACGAAGATACAAAACCATGCACTTGCCGAAAAACCATGCAAATAGGGCCTAAGTGCGGTTTTAAGGCGATTCCCCCTTATGTTTGGCGCTTTTTTTAGCAAACAATAGGCGGTAAACGACTGCAAATTGGGGATGGAATGGGAATCGAACGCCAGATGCCGGGACGACAACCACGGACAAGAATCCAGAAAAAGAACACAGAAACCATTCTGGAAGCAGCTTTGGACGTGTTTTCCCAGCACGGGTTTCGCGGCTCGACGCTGGATCAGATTGCCAAGGCGGCGGGGCTCTCGAAACCCAATCTTCTGTATTATTTCCCTTCGAAAGTGGCGATTCACCGCGAGTTGATCGACGGTTTGATGCAAACTTGGCTCGATCCATTGCGTAAAATGCAGGCAGAGGGTGAGCCGATCGAAGAGATCCTTGCCTATGTTTTGCGCAAACTTGAAATGGCTCGGGAATACCCGCGCGAGAGCCGTCTCTTTGCCAATGAGATCGTACAGGGCGCGCCCAATATCATGGACAAGATCGAGGGCGAGCTGAAGGATCTGGTCGATGAAAAGACCAAGGTGATAGAGAGCTGGATCGCAGCTGACCGCATCGCCCCGGTCGATCCCTATCACCTGATTTTCTCGATCTGGGCCACCACCCAACATTACGCCGATTTCGACGCCCAGATCCGCGGTATCCTGCACCCGGAGGGCGACAGCCATTTCGAGGCCGCCCGCGCCCATCTCGACACGCTGTTCCGCCGGATGCTCACGCCTTAATCCCCTGTTCAGGAAGTCGCGAGGCACACGCCCCGCGCATCCTTAACCCCATTAACCAAAAGTAAAAATTCCCGTGGGTATTAACCCTTGGGATACCATACCCCTTTATAAAGAAGGATGGTGGGGGCTCCTGAAAAGAAGGAGCACGAGCATGACCAATTTAATGGGCGTGCCGGCTTTCGGCGGGGGCGGTTTTGCCTTTCGGCAACCTCCCGATCCACCGGAGCCAGCCGTGCCACAAGTCGCGGGAACCGCACTTAACGGAACGGCAACTTATACGAAAGGGAACGAGCTTCCCGGCCAGAACGGCACAGATGTCACCTACGACGACACAACCGGAACGTCTCAGACGGATGCGGTAAACGGCGCGGTTTCCGACACGGTCGCAAGCCGCTTTACTCTCGGGGAAGACCTGCCGGAGGATATTCTTGTCGGTCCGACACCGGCGTTTCAGGCTTCGGTTCTCGAGGTCGAACTCGACCTGCGCAATGCGCTGGCCGAAATTGCCGCGAAACGCAGTCAAACGACGGACGAGGCCGCGATTGCCCCGGCAACGACCACGCCGACGACCACGGGTGCGGATCGGGCCTCAGTTCAGGCCCGCGACCTCGCGCAAGACACGCAAACCGCCCTGACGGCCACGCCGTCCGAGGCGCAGGACCCCGAGGCCCGTCATTCCGGCCCCGCTGCGGTCCTGCGGACACCCTACGACGGGTGACCCCGATCACGCGTCAGGATGGCGCGGATTACAAAGACAACCGAACATGAGCACCAGGGGCCCACGGTTCGCTGACCGGCCTGCTGCGTCAAAAAGAAACCCCGCGCCAAGGGATAAAGCACGGGGTTCAGTGAAGTTGTGTCCGAATTTTACCCCGACAGCGCGACTTCGGGGCCTTGGTGCTGCGCGGAAGGTTTCCCCTCCGCGCCGACTCCCTCATTCGGCGACGCAGGCCGCCACGTTGTTCGGGTGGGTCGTCCAGTTGGCATAGTCCCCCACCTTGCGGCCCGTGCGCTCATCCAGGTCACCTTTTTCAAGCGTTTTCATGGTGATACAGCCTTCGATCGGGCAAACGTTGACACAAAGGTTGCAGGCGACGCATTCGTCGTCCTTGACCGTGAAGGTCCGGTCCGCGCCCATTTCGATCGCCTGGTGCGAGGTGTCCTCGCAAGCCGCATAGCAGCGCCCGCATTTGATGCAGTCGTCCTGATTGATCACCGCCTTGGTGACATGGTTCAGGTTGAGATATTGCCAGTCGGTGACATTCGGCACCGCCCGCCCGGAAATCTCCGCGACAGAGGTAAAGCCCTTCTCGTCCATGTATTGGCTGAGACCGGAAATCATCTCCTGCACGATCTTGAACCCATAGGTCATCGCCGCCGTACAGACCTGCACGTTCGAGGCACCGAGTGCCAGAAACTCCGCCGCATCGCGCCATGTGGTCACGCCACCGATGCCGGAGATCGGCAGACCCGCCGTTTCCGGATTGCGCGCGATCTCGGCCACCATATTGAGCGCGATGGGTTTCACCGCCGGGCCGCAATAGCCGCCATGGGTGCCTTTGCCGTCGATCATCGGCTCCGGGCTGAAGGTGTCGAGGTTCACCGAAGTGATCGAGTTGATCGTGTTGATCAGGCTGACCGCATCGGCACCGCCGCGTTTCGCGGCCTCCGCAGGGTAAAGAATATTGGTGATGTTCGGCGTCAGTTTGACGATCACCGGCAGGTCGGTCGTCTCCTTGCACCAGCGCGTCACCATCTCGATATACTCGGGCACCTGCCCCACGGCAGAACCCATGCCGCGCTCGGCCATGCCATGCGGACAGCCAAAGTTCAGCTCGAACCCGTCACAGCCGGTTTCGGCGATGCGGGGGATGATGCTCTTCCAGCTCTCCGCATCGCAAGGCACCATGACCGAGGCGATCAGCGCCCGGTCCGGGTAGTCCTTTTTCACCCGCGTCATCTCTTCGAGGTTCACCTCCAAAGGACGGTCGGTGATCAGCTCGATGTTGTTGAGACCCAAAAGGCGGCGGTCGGCCCCAAAGATCGCGCCGTAACGCGGGCCGGACACGTTGACCACGGGCGGGCCTTCCTCGCCGAGAGTTTTCCAGACGACACCGCCCCATCCGGCCTCGAAGGCGCGGCGGACGTTGTATTCCTTGTCGGTCGGCGGCGCGGAGGCCAACCAGAACGGGTTCGGGCTTTTAATGCCGCAAAAAGTGCTCGTCAGATCGGCCATGGCTCAGCCCTCCATCAGCTTGGCGTGGATGTCTTCGGCGGCGTCGCGGCCCTCGGCCACCGCCGTCACGGTCAGGTCTTCGCCGCCCGAGGCGCAATCGCCCCCGGCCCAGACGCCCGCAATCGAGGTGCGTCCCACGACATCGACCGCGATCTTGCCGCCGGTAATTTCGAGCCCTTCCGGCGCGCCATCGAGCGTCTGACCGATGGCTTTGAACACCTGATCGGCAGGCAGGCGGAAGGTCTCGCCCGTGCCCTTGAGGCTGCCGCCCTCTTCCGAGGTGTATTCGAATTCAACCTCGACCACGGTGCCGTTACCGTAAACCGCCACAGGGGCGGCGTTGTAGAAAATCTGCACGCCTTTCGAGGTCGCAAGATCCTGTTCGTACTCAGACGCGGACATGCGCGCCCGGCCCCGGCGATAGACCATGGAGACGTTCTGCGCGCCCAAAAGCTTGGCCTGAACGGCGGCGTCGACCGCAGTCATGCCGCCGCCGATCACCACGACATTGCGCCCGACAGGCAGTTTCGACAGGTCCTCGGCCTGACGCAGTTCGGAGATGAAATCCACCGCATCCAAAACGCCGTCCTTGTCTTCGCCCTCGGCCCGAAGCGCATTGACGCCCGCCAGACCGATCGCGAGGAACACCGCGTCATACTCGGCCTTCAGCGCATCGAGCGACAGGCCATCGCCCAGCCTCTTGCCATTCACAACGGAAATCCCGCCGATCTGCATCAGCCAGTCGACCTCTTTCTGGGCATAGCCATCGGGTGCCTTATAAGAGGCGATACCATATTCATTGAGACCGCCAGATTTGGGCCGGGCGTCAAACATGGTCACGTCATGGCCCTTCATCGCCAGACGGTGGGCGGCAGAAAGCCCCGCAGGCCCCGCGCCCACCACGGCCACCGTCTTGCCGGTCGGCGCAGCACGGGTGAACGGATGCACGCCCGCCGCCATCAGCGTATCCGTGGCGTAGCGTTGCAGGCGACCGATCTCAACCGGCTTGCCTTCCGCCACTTCGCGCACGCAGACCTCTTCGCAGAGCGTCTCTGTCGGGCAGACGCGGGCGCACATGCCGCCAAGGATGTTCTGTTCGAAGATCGTCTTCGCCGCCGCTTCGGGCGTTCCGGTCAGGATCTGACGGATGAACAAAGGCACGTCGATCGAGGTCGGACAGGCGGTCATGCAGGGCGCGTCGTGACAGAAGTAACAGCGGTCTGCGGCGACCAGTGCCTCGTGATGATCGAGCACCGGGTGCAGATCGGAAAACTGCGCCGGATAGCTCTCCTGCGGCAGGCGTCCGGGCTGAATACCGGGCGTCAACGGCGTGTTGGACATAGGGCTTGCTCCCTGTTGGCTTGCTTTTTTGTTGTGACTCACCGTGACAGCGGCAAAAATTTTATCAAGCGGTAAAATTTATGCTCGATCATTTTCGGTCTTTTCCGAAAGCCCACGCCACATAATGATGCGCAAGCGCCCAAAACATGGGCAGAGTTTGCCTCGCCACAGCGACATCCCCCCGCGAAATCGGGTTTTCACGCAACGTCACAGGGCCTATATACGGAGAACAGAAAAGACCAAACCGGGCCCACGAGAAAACAAGAACCGGGCGGGCCATAATCCGAGTGGAACATATGACAAAGCAAAACGACGCCGACGTGGCTTTCATCCAGGCGCTTGCCGAACTCCTCAGCGCCAATGATCTGACCGAACTCGAAGTCATGCGTGAATATGGCGACAATGACAGCCTGAACGTCCGCGTGAGCCGCGCCGCTCCGCAGGCCATCGTTCAGACCGTGGCCGCCCCGGCCGCCGTGGCCGCAGCCCCCGTCGCGGCAGCCCCTGTGGCAGCCGCGGTTGCGACCAACGCCCCCGACCCGTCCGAAGATCCGAACGCCGTCGCCTCGCCGATGGTCGGCACGGCCTACCTGTCGCCGGAACCGGGTGCCACCTCTTTCGTCAAGGTCGGCGATCAGGTTTCGGAAGGCCAGACGCTTCTCATCGTCGAAGCGATGAAGACCATGAACCACATTCCCGCGCCGAAATCCGGCACTGTGAAGCGTATCCTCGTGGATGACGGTCAGCCGGTCGAATTCGGCGCGCCCTTGATGATCATCGAATAAGGGGCACCCCGATGTTCGATAAAATCCTCATTGCCAACCGTGGCGAGATCGCCCTCCGGGTGATCCGCGCCTGTCGCGAGATGGGCATCCAGTCGGTGGCCGTGCATTCCACCGCCGATGCGGACGCGATGCATGTGCGCATGGCCGACGAGGCCGTATGCATCGGCCCGAACAGCTCGGCCCAGTCCTACCTGAATTTTCCGGCGATCATCGCAGCCTGTGAAATCACTGGCGCACAGGCGATCCACCCGGGTTACGGCTTCCTGTCGGAAAACGCGGCCTTCGTGCAGATCGTCGAAGACCACGATCTGACCTTCATCGGCCCCTCCGCCGAGCACATCCGCCAGATGGGCGACAAGATCACCGCGAAAGTCACCGCTGAAAAGCTGGGCATTCCGGTCGTTCCCGGCTCCAAAGGCGGCGTGCCCGATGTGGACACCGCCAAGAAAACCGCCAAAGAGATGGGCTATCCCGTCATCATCAAGGCCACCGCCGGTGGCGGTGGTCGTGGCATGAAAGTGGCACTGAACGAAGCCGAGCTTGAAGTCGCCTTCCGCACCGCGCGCTCCGAAGCGAAAGCCGCCTTCGGCAATGACGAGGTTTATATGGAGAAATATCTCCAGAAACCGCGTCACATCGAGGTTCAGGTCTTTGGCGACGGCCAGGGCGGCGGCGTCCATTTGGGCGAGCGCGATTGTTCGCTCCAGCGTCGGCACCAGAAAGTCTTCGAAGAGGCCCCCGGTCCCTGCATCACCCCCGAAGAGCGCGCCCGCATCGGCGGAATCTGCGCCAAGGCCATCGCCGAGATGGGCTATAAGGGCGCGGGGACCATCGAATTCCTCTACGAGGATGGCGAGTTCTATTTCATCGAAATGAACACCCGCCTTCAGGTGGAACACCCGGTGACCGAGGCGATCTTCGGTCAGGACCTCGTGCGCGAGCAGATCCTTGTGGCCTCCGGCGAAAAACTGTCCTTCTCGCAGGACGATCTCCAGATCAACGGTCACGCCATCGAAGTGCGGATCAACGCCGAGCGCCTGCCGAATTTCGCGCCCTGCCCCGGCAAGGTGACGCAATACCATGCGCCGGGCGGTCTGGGCGTGCGGATGGATTCGGCGCTTTATGCCGGCTATACCGTGCCGCCCTATTACGACAGCCTGATCGGCAAGCTGATCGTCCACGGTCGCGACCGGGACGAAGCTCTGGCGCGTCTCAACCGCGCGCTCGGCGAGCTGATCATCGACGGGGTCGAAACGACCGTGCCGCTGTTCCATGCACTGTTGCAAAACAAAGACATCCAGTCGGGGGATTACAACATCCACTGGCTGGAGAAATGGCTCGCCGCGCAATTCGGCTGAGACCTGTCGCATCAGACCAAAGGCCGCCTGTTTGGGCGGCCTTTTCTTTTGCCGGAAACCCGGTCAAATTCGCGCCATGAACCACGTCGAACTCACCCCGGAGCTGATCCTGCAAGCCTATGCCAATGGCGTGTTTCCCATGGCCGAAAGCCGCGAGGACGAGAGCCTGTTTTGGGTCGACCCAAAGGAGCGGGGCATCCTGCCGCTCGATGGGTTTCACATCTCCCGCTCGCTCGCGCGCCTGATCCGGCAGGATCGCTACCGGGTGACGCTCAACCGCGATTTCGCGGGCGTAATGGAGGGCTGCGCCGACCGGCCGGAGACCTGGATCAACGACACGATCTTCGATCTCTACGGCGAGTTGCACGACATGGGCTTCGGCCATTCCGTCGAGTTATGGGAAGAGGACCGCCTTGTCGGTGGCACCTATGGTCTGGCGCTCGGCACGGCGTTTTTTGGCGAAAGCATGTTCTCGCGGGTGCCCAGTGCCTCGAAGATTGTGCTGGCCTATCTCGTGGCCCGGCTGCGCCTCACCGGATTCACACTGTTCGACACGCAATTCCTGACCGAGCATCTCGCCAGCCTCGGCGGCATCGAAATTTCCCGCGCCGATTACCGCGCAAGATTACACAAGGCCTTGGAAAAGCGTGCGGATTTGACCGCACTCCCCGCCCCGCTCACTCCTGAGCTTGTTCTGTCGGAATGTCGCAGGTGAGCGGCCAGATGTCGTACCGCGGGTGATCCATGGCGTTGAGCGCAGGCGATGAGGCGATCATCCAGCCGGAAAACACCGGGGCCTCGATGCCTTGGGCGCGCACCACCAGATAAGCATAGGCATTGCCCGAGGGGTTGTCCGCCGGGTAACGACAATCACCCAGAAACACCTCGATCCGACCGAAACTGGCGCTTCCGCCGGTTTCCAGCGTCAGATCCTTGACCGCGCCAGTAAGCTTGTCGAGCGCCCGCACCGTCGCCCCGGAGGAAGAGACGACTTGTTCCTGTATCTCGGTGGTAATGTCGCGTAGTTCCTGCTGGAAATCACCGTTCGGCAGGTTTTGCAGATCCTCGAGAGACAGCCCCCCCGTGCCGAACCCACCGACATTATCGCCCTCGTCGAGCGGCTGGATGGTGATCTGATCAAGCCCGGTTTCGAGATCGTCGTTAAACCCGCCCTCCTGCGCCAGCGCAGGCGCGCTCGCGATCAGAGCTACGCTCAAAAGCGCCATCAGCCGGGTCATTCCGCACTCCCCTCATCACTGCCCGTGACGAATTTCAGCAAAAGGTTGATCAGGCTGACCGAGCCCTGCGTGTCGGCGATCACCTGACCGTCCTCGAAATTGAACATCGAGCCGCCCGGCACCAGTTCGACGAAATTGCCGCCCAGAAGCCCTTCGGAGGAAATCATCGCCGCCGTGTCATCGGGCAACAGCACATCGCCATCGAGCGTCAACTGTGCCTCGGCGCGAAACGTGTCGCGGTTGAGATCGAGCCCGGACACCGTGCCGACCTTGACCCCCGCCAGACGCACATCCGTGCCGGTGGAAATCCCCTCGGCGGAGCGGAAAGAGGCGGTCAATTTGTAGTGATCGGGGGCGGAGGCACCAAAGCCCGTGACCTGTCCGGCGTAGACCAGAAAGCCAAATGCGAGCGCGATGACGCCCGCACCGACCGCGACCTCTGTCGGATTCTCAGCCATTATTCCGGCTGCCAAGCCTCGTAGTCACGCCGCTCGACGGGCTGAGCGCGACGGATGGAACCGGCGGGCGCATAGGCCGCAGGCGTGCCGGTCAGGTTCTCGACATGCTCTTTTTCCCACGGTTTGTGGGCGAGCGGGGCGTGACCGGGGTGGTTCGCAAACGTATGGTGCAGCCAACCGTGCCAGTCGGGGCTGATGCGGGAGGCTTCGATTTCACCATTGTAGACCACCCAGCGGCGGGTGTCGTCTTCGTTGCGGTAGAATGTGTTGCCCTGAGCGTCCTCACCGACTTTCACGCCGTGACGCCATGTGAAAAATTGGGTGCCGATGGTCCCGTCTTTCCACCAGATGAGAGAGCGCAGAGCCGTGTTCAAAATCCCCATGACGTCGTCACCTTTCGAATGTCGCTTGGTCTTTCTATGAACCATCCGGGCGCGGAGGTCCAGAGGGCAGCGCCACGCCTTGCGGGTTTTCGAGACGGCCCGCCCCGCCAAAGCAAAACCCCGCCGATGAGGCGGGGCTTCAGATCGGTCAACCGGTTCAGGACGCGGTCGCTTCCTTGCTCTTTTCCTCGTCGGAATAGATCATCAGCGGCTTCGCGGGCGAGATCACCGCCTCCTCGTTGATCACCACCTCGGTCACATTGTCCATGCCCGGAAGCTCGAACATCGTGTCGAGAAGGATGTCCTCGAGAATGGAGCGCAGGCCCCGCGCCCCGGTCTTGCGTTCGATGGCGCGTTTGGCGATGGCGGTGAGCGCCTCCTCGGTGAAGGACAGTTTCGCATCTTCCAGTTCGAACAGGCGCTGATACTGTTTCACCAGCGCATTTTTCGGCTCCGTCAGGATGGTGACCAGCGCGTCTTCGTCGAGGTCTTCGAGAGTCGCGAGCACCGGCAGACGACCGACGAATTCCGGGATCAAACCGAATTTCAGCAGATCCTCGGGCTCAAGCTCTTTGAACAATTCGCCGACGCCGCGGCTGTCGTTGTCCTTCACATCGGCACCGAAGCCCATGGCCGTGCCCTTGTTGCGCTGCGCGATGATGCGGTCGAGACCGGCAAAGGCCCCGCCGCAGATGAACAGGATGTTCGTCGTGTCGACCTGAAGGAATTCCTGCTGCGGATGCTTGCGCCCGCCCTGCGGCGGCACGGAGGCGACGGTGCCTTCCATGATCTTGAGGAGCGCCTGCTGCACCCCCTCGCCCGACACGTCGCGGGTGATCGAGGGGTTGTCGGATTTGCGGGTGATCTTGTCGACCTCGTCGATATAGACGATGCCGCGCTGTGCGCGCTCGACGTTATACTCAGACGCCTGCAACAGCTTGAGAATGATGTTTTCCACATCCTCACCCACATAGCCCGCTTCGGTCAGCGTGGTCGCGTCGGCCATCGTGAAGGGCACGTCCAGGATGCGCGCAAGGGTTTGCGCCAAAAGCGTTTTCCCGCAACCGGTCGGGCCGATCAGCAGGATGTTCGACTTGGCAAGTTCGATGTCCCCCGCACCCTTGGCGGCGTGGTTGAGACGTTTGTAATGGTTGTGTACGGCGACCGAGAGCACGCGTTTGGCGCGCGCCTGTCCGATCACGTAATCGTCGAGCACCTGACAGATGTCCTGCGGCGAGGGCACGCCCTCAGAGGATTTCAGGCCGGAAGTCTTGGTCTCTTCACGGATGATATCCATGCAAAGCTCGACGCATTCGTCACAGATGAAAACGGTCGGACCCGCAATCAGCTTGCGCACCTCGTGCTGGCTCTTGCCGCAGAACGAGCAGTAGAGCGTATTTTTGCTGTCGCCACTGGACGAATTGCTCATCACATTCCCCTGAGCCCGGACGGGCTCTCTAACGTTGCCTCTCCGACCGGTGCGACCCGGACGGGTATTCTCGTCACGGCTCAGGTCCCCTTGAGCCGCAGGCCTCCCGAAGGGAGACCGAATTTCGCATCTGTCCCGAAACTGTAGGACAGCGGTTTTTCAGGCACAATGGCAAAATCCCATTCGCCTTAATCACCGCGCCTTGACGGGCGAAGCGCGCCGGACTGTTTCAGCCCGCCGCGCCATTTGTTTTCAAAGCCCGTCTCAGTCCTCGACCGGCGCGCGGCTTTCGACGATCTCGTCGATCAGGCCGAACTCTTTCGCATCCTCTGGCGACATGAAATTGTCGCGCTCGAGTGCGTTGACCACGGTGTCGATGTCCTGACCGGTGTGTTTGACGTAAATCTGGTTGAGGCGATCCTTGAGCTTTTGCGTCTCCTGCGCGTGGATCATGATGTCGGTCGCCTGCCCCTGATAGCCGCCAGACGGTTGGTGCACCATGACGCGCGAATTCGGCAGCGAGAAGCGCATGCCTTTTTCGCCTGCGGTCAGCAGAAGCGAGCCCATCGAAGCCGCCTGCCCCATCACCAGCGTCGACACCTTCGGACGGATGTATTGCATCGTGTCGTAGATCGACAGGCCGGAGGTCACCACACCGCCCGGGCTGTTGATGTACATGGCGATTTCTTTTTTCGGGTTCTCGGCCTCAAGGAACAGCAGCTGAGCACAGATCAGCGAGGACATACCGTCATGCACCGGGCCGTTCAAAAAGATGATACGCTCTTTGAGGAGCCGCGAAAAAATGTCGTAAGCGCGTTCGCCACGGCTCGTCTGTTCGACAACCATGGGAACGAGGGTGTTCATATAGGTATCAATCGGATCTTTCATCGGGCCCTGCCTGTTGTGTCATCTGATGTGTTAGCGCGGAAGTGTTACCCGAGTCTTAGTGTTGGACCGGGGGGGCTGCAAGAGCGCCTGCGCTTTGGGCGAAATCCATTGCGGACCGAGATACCCCCGAACACCGGAGCCGCCCCTGTGCATACGAAACATAATATTTTATAAACAAATACTTAATCGGACCAGACGACACCAGAGACGCCCCCGGACACAATTGCTTGCGTCCGGTGTTGCCGGTTTGCCTCAAATTTGGACAAAATTTTTGTAAAATTTTATCGACCAGATCCGACACCCTGTTCAGGCCGCAAGCTCCGGAAGCGCCACAAGGTGATTGTCCCAGGCAAGCCCCGGAACCGCATTCAGAGGCCGCATATCCTCTTTCATCGCCAGAAGCGCGCCAAACCCGTCGGAACCGAGATAACCATCGCCCATCGGCGCAAGCCCGCAGACATCGCCCCGCACCACAGCCCCGAGGAAATTCCCCTCGGCATCAAACCGGTGAATGCGCCCGCCGCGCGGCGAGCTGATCGCCACCTCTGTGCCATCGCCGGAATGCGACACCGAACCCGCATAGCCCTTCATCGCAAATTGCTCGCCCAGATCGGCCTCCGCCAGAACAACCGCCTCGCCCCGCCGGTGCAGCCCCAGCAAAGGCACGGTTTCGCTCTCGTCGCCTTCCCACTGCATGGCAAAGGCGACCTGCTCGTCTGGGGCAAGCGACAGGTGGCGGATCGAGTTCTGATGCAACTCGGGTGCCAGAACATGTTTCTCGACCAGCGCATACTCCGGCGAGAGATAGACCAGCGATGGCTCCATCACGTCGATGTTGAGTTTCTGCCGCCCCTCGCCAATCGCCGGATGAGTGAAAATCCCGCCATTCGCGACGACAAGCGTGCCGTCCGAGAGCTGCTTCACATCATGCGGCCCGAGGCCATGGGTCGGCACTTCCGCGACGCGGGCATAGTTCTTGCGCCGGTCCCAGATGCCCAGAATGCCGCGTTTCTCGGCATAGTGGTTCTCAGGCGTCAGCAACAGATCGCCATTCTCGACGAACAACCCATGCCCCATGAAATGCCGCCCCTCAGGCGCGTCCAGCCGGTGGGTGATCCGCCCGGTAGCGCAATTGACCACCACAGCAAAAGTGCCGGGACGACGAGCAAAGGCCACCGCCTCGGGTTTCAGCGGGTGGGCGGCGGCGGCATGTCCGCGGGCCGGGAGCGGTGCACGGAACAGAATTTGCGCCTGCGCATCGAGCCCGTAGAGCGCGTAATCGCCGGAGGCATCCCTGGCCGCGCCAAGATAGGCGGGAGACCCGGCATCGGCCCAGCTCAGGCGCGGAACGACGGTTGCGGCCAGCGCGGCTTTGAGGAAGGTACGGCGTGAAGTCATGGTCTGTTATCCAGTATCTTTTTGTTTTTGTGTCAGTCGTATCGATCAGTCGCCATCGGAGGCGTTGAACCCGGCGGAAACCCCCAGCGGCGCGCCAACCTCGTTGGCGAGATGGCCAAGGATCGTATCGATGTTCTGACCGACGATCTCGACCTTGAGCCGCCCCATCGGGTCCTCGACGCCAGCGAAATCGGGATCGTCCAGCTCCTCCACCAGCGCGATGGTTTTCTCGAACGCCGCCTCGCTGAGCGGCATCTCACCCGGCGCGAGTTTGCGCGCCAGATCGCGGGTTGCCATCAGGATCAGTTCCACGTTGCGCTGGGAACGCTCGGAGCGATAGGCCTCGGCCCGCGTCGGGCGCGGTTTCTCGAACGTGCCGATGGGTCGTCCGATACGCTGATCGCGGGTCACTTCGAGCGAGGAGGTCAGCATGGTATAAAGCGCCTGAACGCTCTCAGCCTTGCTCAGGTAAAGCGGATGCGGTGCCTCACCGGCCAGCAACAATGTCTGGGCAAACCCATCGGGCGCGGTCCATTCCGATTTGATCGCCGCCGCCATACGGTGCAGGTCATGAGAAATGGCCTGTACGAGATGACATGAATAACTGTCCTCTGCGTAACCATCGAACTGAGCGTCATACAGCATGTATTCAAGTGCGAAGAGCCCGCGCACCGCGATCGAAGCCGTGGCAAATTCCGCCGGGTTTTCGATCACAGGGTCCTCGTCGGCGATATAGCCCGACAGGGTGCGCGGGATCAGGCCCTTTTTGTCCGGCCAGAAGGCAATCGCAAGAATGCGCCCATTGGCCTCGACCGGCCCCATATGCAGATGCTGAAGCCCCATCCACGCGTCGAACGCCTCGTTATAGGCGGGCTTCACCGCCTCGGGCAAACAATCGTCCCCCGCCAAATCGGCGAGAAGCGCCGTCGCCACGTCGAAATGATCCACTGCAGGCACGGTATGGTCGTTGACCGCCCGCGTCAGGGCCTCATTGAGAGGATCGGCAGCCAAAGGGGCGGCCAAAGGCGCGGTCAGCATGAGCGGGAAACAGAAAGCGGCCAGTTTGCGCATTGGGTGCTCCTTCAGAGGCTTTCAAGAAAACGGATAAGGGCAGCGCGGTCCTCCGGCGGCATCTCCACCACGGTGTCGCGCGCAGATTGCGCCTCGCCCCCGTGCCAGAGCACCGCTTCCAAAAGACTGCGTGCCCGTCCGTCATGCAGATAGGTGGTATGCCCTGAAACGCGCGCCGTCAAACCGATCCCCCACAAAGGCGCGGTGCGCCATTCCCGGCCCGTCGCGCGCGCCTCGGGGCGATGATCGGCCAGCCCCTCGCCCATGTCATGCAGCAGAAGGTCGGTATAGGGCCAGATCAACTGGAACGACTGCGGCGCATTCTCTGCCCCTTCGAGCCGGGCGGTGACATATTTCGGCATATGGCAGGCGGCGCATCCGGTGTCATGGAACACTTGCTTGCCGCGCAAAACCTCCGGGTCGTCCACGTCGCGCCGCGCGGGCACGGCGAGGTTGCGGGCATAGAAGGTCACCAAATCCATGCCGGTCTGGTCGATCTCATCGCCCCGCGCATCGCCTGCGCCATTGGGGGCATTGAGACACGCGACCTGCTCAGCCGTGCAATCGCCCGAAGGCTCGGGGAAGAGCGGCGAGGAAATCCCGATGTCGGCATGAAAAGCGGCGGCGGATTGTTCATCAACGGTCGGCTCCCCGGCTTTCCAGCCAAACCGACCCAACATCACCTGATCGTAACGCTTCGACCAGACAAGGTTCGGGCGGCCAGAGATGCCATCTCCATCGGCGTCGTCAGGGTCGACATGTGCGAGAATATCCTCCGCCGGAATCGCCTCTAAAAGGCCCAGGCCGATCATCTGATTGGCGACGCGCGGAGAGATTTGCACCTCTTCCGGCAGCGCTCCGAAAGCAAGGTTTGAAATCGAATACAAGGGCTTGCGCAGCGTGATCACCTCACCAGCCGAAAGCGAAACGGCAATCTCCTCATAGGAAATCTCCATCCGCCCCTCGGGGGCGAACCCGGCCAGCGACAGGTCCTGCAACTGGGAGCCATAGCCCGGCAGCGGGCGCGTGCGTTCCGTCGCCTCCGCGCCGTCGAAATCGGCCAGATAGGCCTCAAGCGCGGTCAACGGCGCATCTCCCGCAGGCGCGGAAAGCCGCAGGAACATTGAGGTCCGATCGTCCTCCGCGTGCTCCGGCGGATGGCCGCGCCCGTCATTGACATGGCAGCGCTGGCAGGAGCGCGCATTATAAAGCGGCCCCAGCCCGTCGGAGGCTTTGGTCGACGAGGGCGACGAGACCCAGAGCTTGGCAAAAAGCGCATTGCCCAGTTCGAAATCGAGCTTGGACTCAAACGGCAGGGTCGCAGGCGGCAGGGTAAAGACCGTGTCGTCGCCGGGGTCGGCCACGGTGCCCGCCCCGCCCGGTTTGGCCTCAAAGGCTTCCGGGGCTGTGAATTCCGTCGTGGGCATGGTGATGGCGGCAATCCGTGCACGCTCGTCTTCCGTGCGCGACACAAAGGGCAGATGCAGATCGAATGTCGGGAGAGGGTCAGCCAAGACACCCTGCCCCATGAGGGACAGGGTCAACACCAAAGCGGCCTTATTCGGCTTCGTCCATCGGGGCTGCATTGAGCAGCGCATAGCCTTGCTCGCCAAGACGGGCGTAGAGGTCGAGCTGGGTTTCGAGAAAATCAACATGGCCTTCCTCGTCGGTGATCAGCTCTTCGAAGAGGTTCTTCGAAACCGTATCGCCAACAGATTCGCAATAGCTGCGCGCCTCACGATAGAGTGTGAGCGCGTCGTGTTCGCCCGCCAGATCCGCTTCCATCGTCTCTTTCGGGGTTTCGCCGATCCGGAGAGGATCGAGTTTCTGGAGGTTCGGGTGACCTTCAAGGAAGAGAATACGCGCGATCAGCTTGTCGGCGTGGTTCATCTCCTCGATGCTTTCCTCGCGCGATTTCTTCGCCATCTTCGTCAACCCCCAGTCTTCCTGAAGCCGGAAATGCACCCAATACTGGGAAATCGCGGTCAGTTCGGAACGGAGTGCTGCGTTCAGGTACTCGATGACCTTCGCGTCGCCTTTCATGAGCTTATCCTCTTTTCATGCGGTGTTTTTTGAGCCCGCGCAATTCGGCAGGCACCACGAGATTATCATTCTCACGCATGGTGGAAAGGAAAAGCGACATACAGCCACCGCAATCGGGCTTTTTACCCAAAGCGTGGTAGATCTTGCCCGGGGTGATGATCGTCTCCGGGTCGGAGGCCCGCATCCAGTCGATCGCGGCATGAATGTCGCGATCAGAGATGGAATTGCAGGAACAGACAATCATGTGTGCCTCCGGTAATTGTGGCAAAAGGACTGCTCGACAGGTTTGCCCCTGCCATGAAAGGAACAGGCCGGAAGGAGGTCGCCCCCAGCCTGTCCTACAAAATTACTGGAAGACGGCTTCCGGGTTGTCGAGGCTGTCAGAGCCTTCGACCTCGATCTCGGACGCCGTAAGCACGGTCACCGCGCGTTCGATCTCGCGGGTCTGCGCCACAAGCGCGTCCACCGCCGACATGATCAGCTCTTCACCGGCCTCGTTGCCACGGCCCAGCATCTGGTCATAGGAGAACCCTGCCTCGGCCGCCGCCTTGATCTGGCCCAGCTCAGCCACGGAATGATCCACGGCAGCGGTCAGATCGGCGGCCAGAGCCGGGTCCTTCGCAGCCAGAAGATCCTGAAGGCTCTCGCCTTTCACCAAGGTCCCGTCCACACGCACATATTGCCCGGTGTAGACATTGTGGATGCCCACGCCGTCATAGAAATGCGAGTTGTGGGTGTTGTCGGAGAAGCAATCGTGCTCTTCCTCCGGGTCGTTCAGCATCAGGCCGAGCTTCATGCGCTCGCCCGCCTGCTCGCCATAGGACAACGAACCCATGCCGGTGAGCATCGCGGTTACACCCGCCGCCGGATCGTCCACGACCGCCGCCCGCGCTTCGCCACCTTCGGACCATTGCGCCACCATATATTCCAGATCGGAGACCAGAAGTTTGGAGGCGGCCGTCAGATATTGCGCGCGACGGTCGCAATTGCCGCCGGTGCAATCGTCGCCGGTCAGGTAGTCGGTGTAGGACCGCGTACCCGCGCCGTGATCGGTGCCGTTCAGATCCTGCCCCCAGAGCAGGAATTCGATGGCGTGATAGCCGGTCGAGACGTTGGCCTCGACCTCATCGGCCTCATGCAGCGTCTCGGCCAGAAGCTCCGGCGTGATCTCGGTCGCATCGATTTCTTCGCCGGAAATCTCGAATGTCGGATTGGCGATGACGTTCAGAACCGCCAGCGGGTTTTCGTCGGTCGCTTCGCCGTAGGACCCGTCGACATAGTCGATCAAACCCTCGTCGAGCGGCCATGCGTTCACCTTGCCCTCCCAATCGTCGACGATCGGGTTGCCGAAACGGAAAACCTCGGATTGCTGATAGGGCACACGCGCCGCGATCCATGCGGTTTTCGCCGCCAGAAGCGTGTGCTCGGACGGGTTGGCGATCAGCTCGGCGATGGCGGCGTCCAACTCCTGCGCCTTGATCAGCGCGTCGCCATAGGTGGCTTCGGCGATATTGGCATAGTTGGTCACCACTTCGGCTTCGCCCGCAAAGGCTGCGGCAGGCAAGGTAGCAGCGATCATAGCCGTCATCATACGTTTCATCAGGTCTTGTCCCTATTCTCGCATCCGCAGCCATTGGCGCGGACAGGTCTTCCGATCCGCGTGATCTGATGTCACGCACTCCCGGAATAACTGACTTCTTTGGTCGGACAAGTCAATCCTGATTGTTTTGATAGGAATATGAAACTTCCGTGACCCAGTCAGAAAACCCCGCCCGGACCACGCATTTTCCCTGATCAATCAAGGGATTGCCGATAGCGCTTGAGGGCAATCGTCACCACGACCACCAAAATCACCGCAATTCCGAACATATCCGTCGCCACCTCGGCAAAGCCCGCGCCTTTGAGCATCACCTTGCGCACCAGCCGCAGGAAATGCGTCGCGGGAATCGCCGTGCCGATGGCCTGCGCCCAGCCGGGCATGGCCGCAAAGGGGAACATGAAGCCGGACAAAAGCACGGTCGGCAGGATGGTGAAAAACGACAGTTGCATCGCCTGCATCTGGGTCCGCGCCAGTGTCGAGACCAGAAATCCGATGGCGAGATTGGCGATGATATAGAGGTTGAACCCCAGAAAAAAGGTCAGGAACGAGCCGGAAAACGGCACATCGAACAGCGCGCGGGCGGCCAGAAGAAACACTATCGTCTGGACGTATCCCACCAGAACATAAGGCAAAATCTTTCCCAGCATCACCTCGGAGGCCAAAACCGGCGTGGCGATCAGGCTTTCCATCGTGCCTTTCTCGCTCTCCCGCACAATCGCCACCGCCGTGATCAGAACCATCGTCATCGCAAGGATCACCGCCAAAAGCCCCGGCACGATATTGGTCGAGGTCTGCTGCTCCGGATTATAGGCCCGATGCACGATCAGATCGAAGGGCGCGTCGCTCTTGGCCTGCGATGACAGTGCCCCCGTCAGGCTCTGCGCCATCGCCGTTTCCATCACCCCATTCATCGCCCCGATCGCGCCCGAGGCCGCCACCGGGTCGGAGGCATCGACGGTCAACAAAAGTTCGGGCGTCAGACCCCGGACCATGTCGCGTTCGAATTGCGGCGGCACGGTCAGAACGACCGAGGCCGTGCCGTTTTTCAACGCCTCTGCACCCTCGGCCTCCGAGGTCACGATGCCGATGAAATCGAAGTAATCCGAGGTGTCCATTGCCGACGTCAGGCTGCGCACCATCGGGCTTTCGTCGGCCACCTCGACCAGGGTCGGCAGATTGTGCGGGTCGGTGTCGATGGCATAGCCGAAGAGCAAAAGCTGCATCACCGGAATGCCGATCATCATGCCAAAGGTCACGCGGTCGCGCTTCATCTGGATGAATTCTTTCACCAGAACCCCCAAAAAGCGCGCGAAGGAAAACATATCGCCCTTGCGTTTCATCCCGCCGCCTCCGCCCCAAAATTGTCCTTGGCCCCGGCCATCAGATAGATGAACGCTTCCTCAAGCCCCGCCTTTTTCTCCACCCATCCATGGCTGCCGCGGGCGCGCTCCCGCTCCGCCAGCGCCAAAAGGGCGTCGCGATCCGTGCCGGAGACATGCAGCTCCGCACCGAACCGGATCACCTGCCCCGCGCTGTCCTCGGCTTCCAATCGGTCCTCCAAAGCCGTCAGATCCGGCCCGGTGACGACGAAAGTCGACAGGCCGATCTGGCCCGGGATCTCCGCCGCCGCCCCGTCGATCAGCTTTTTGCCATAGGCGATATAGGCGATGTGATCGCATTGCACCGCCTCGTCCATGTAATGGGTCGACACCAGGACCGTGACACCACGCGCCGCCAACCGTCGGATTTCATCCCAGAAATCGCGCCGCGCTTTCGGGTCCACCCCCGCCGTCGGCTCATCCAAAAGCAAAAGATCGGGGTTGTGGATCATACAGGCCGCAAGCGCCAAGCGCTGTTTCCAACCGCCCGAGAGCGTCCCCGCAAGTTGCCCCGCCCGCCCCTCAAGCCCGAGATCACGCACCGCCTCGGCCACAATCGCCTTGCGACCCTTCATCCCGAACATGCGCGCCACGAAATCGAGGTTCTCGGCGATGGTCAGGTCCTCATAGAGCGAAAATTTCTGCGTCATATAACCGACGCGCTTCTTGATCTCCCGGCTCTCGCCGATGATGTCGAGCCCGAGGCAGGTCCCCTCGCCCCCATCCGGCGTCAAAAGCCCGCACATCATCCGGATCGTCGTGGTCTTGCCCGATCCGTTCGGGCCCAGAAAGCCATAGATCGTGCCCTTTTCGACCTCCATATCGAACCCGTCAACGACCTTGCGGTCGCCGAAAATCTTGGTCAGCCCTTTGACCGATATGGCCAGTTCGCCGCTCATTCTTTCACTGCTTTCCGCGCATCGATCGTCACCGGCTGACCGGGCAGCACCCCTTCCGGGTCAACCACTTCCGCTTCCACACGATAGACCAGACGCCCGCGCTGATCGCTGGTGTAGAGGATCGGCGGGGTGTATTGTGGATCCGACGCCAGCCTTGTGATTTTCGCGGTCAGATCGTCCGGGCAGCCCTCGCAGGAAACCGCCACAACGCCGCCCAGGGACAGGTCCGCGCGTTCCGCCTCCGGCACGAAAAACAGCGCCGTCATCTGGTCCGGCGGCAGGATCGACACCACTGGCGTGCCCGCGCTTGCGACCTCGCCGATCTCATAAAACACCTTTTCCACCTGTCCCGTCACCGGCGCGTAAACCTTGCGGTCGTCCAAATCCGAGCGCGCCAGATCGACCTGCGCCCCGGCCGCCGCAACACCGGCCTCCGCTGCGCGCCGCTCGGCATCGCGGGCCGGAAGCTCCGCCACCGTCAACTGCGCCTGCAACTGCGCCACCGAGGCCCGCGCCTCATCCAAGGCCGCCTGCAAATCATCGACACCGGCCTGTGTCGTGGCCCCCCGTGCGAGCAGCGCCTCACCGCGCTTCAGCCGGGTTTTCGCAATATCCTCGGCCACCCGCGCCTGATCGAGCGAGGCCTTTGTGACCGCGATCTCCGCCTCGCGCGAACCGGTCGAGAGGTTGTCGAGCTTCGCCTGAGCCTCCGCCAGCTGCGCCTCTGCGGTGCGCAAGGCCGCCTGATATTGCTCGCTTTCCAACGAAAAAAGCAGCGCCCCCTTGGCCACCTGATCGCCCGTCGTCACGCCGATCTCTTCGATCCGCCCGCCCGAGGCCGGGGCGGCATAGGTGAACTCGCCTTCGATATAGCCATCGTAAACATGCGCGGGCGGCGGGTTGAACCCCGGATAGATCGCCGCGATGACGGATACGAGCCAGCTTGGAAGATCAGCCATGAGGGGCCTCCTGTTCGGGAGCGGGAGCGAGCCCCGCGAAGAAAATGCTCAGATGGGTGTCGAGAAGCCGGGCGATGCCGATGTCCTCCGCCGTCGCGCCTTCGGGCCGGATGCCAAATACATCGGCCAAAAGCACATGCAGGAACACCGGCCCCAAGAGGCTGCGCACCGCCATCTCCGGATCGACCGCCCGGATATGCCCGCCCGCCACGCCTTGGCGAAACAGCGCCGTCAGCGCAGGCACGACCCGCCCGATCACCCGCTCGCGATACATCTGCGCCAGCTGCGGGTGGTTCACCGCCTCGCGCACCACAAGTTTCGGAACGGCAATGACGCGCGCCTCCGTCAGACGCGCCGTAAAGAGCGGCACGAAGCGCTGCAAAAGCACACGCGGATCGCCCTTGAATGCCTCGATCTGGGCCACGACCTCCCCCACCAGATGACCGACCGCACGGTCGACCAAGCTTTCGATCACCGCGTCTTTCGACGGAAAATAGAGATACAGCGCCCCTTTCGAGACCCCCGCCCGGCGCGCGATCTGTTCGACCGTGGTGCGATCGAACCCCTGTTCGGTAAAGAGATCGAGGGCGGCGTCCAAAAGCTCGTCCGGCCGCGCCTCTTTGCGACGGCGGAATTTCGGGGGGGCCTCGCCCGTCTGGTCTGCATGATCCGACATGATCCGGCCTTTCCCGAGTCGCGGTTACAATAAATAACTGACCAGTCATTTATTTATTTTCATCGTAAAAGTAAAGTCCGAACCCATTCCCCGCCCGTCACGCAAGTTTCATGCGCAACGCCTAAAAGATGCCCATCCGATGCGACATTTCGTTTCAAAGAAAACATCTCAAAAATCATAGCGTTGCGTGTTACCCCCAACCCATGCAAGGCTTGATATATATCAACGCCCAAAGCCCGGATCGCAGCAATTCTGCCGCCTGCCAAGCAACACGAAGGCCAAGCCATGACCCAGAACGCCGAGAAAAAACCCGGCACCAAACGCGCCGATTTCACCCCGCTCGTTGGCCAGACCAAGACCACAGGCACCGGCCCGATCCGCAGCCAGATCCCGACCTATGTGACGCTCACGCCGCCCTGCGCGGCGGCCTGTCCGGCAGGCGAGAACATCCGCGAATGGCTGACCGAGGCGACCGCCGGGAACTACCGCGAAGCCTGGGAGATCCTCACCGCGCAAAACCCGATGCCCGCCGTGCATGGCCGTGTCTGCTATCACCCCTGCGAGAGCGGTTGTAACCGGGGCGAGGTCGACGCCTCCGTCTCGATCCACGCGGTCGAGCGGTTTCTGGGCGATATGGCCAATGAAAAAGGCTGGCAATTCAAGGCGGTGAACCCACCCTCTGGCAAAAAGGTCTTGGTTGTGGGCGCTGGTCCCTCGGGCCTGTCCTGCGCCTATCACCTCGCCCGCCTCGGTCACGCGGTGGAAATCCGCGAGGCCGGTCCGGTCGCGGGCGGCATGATGCATTTCGGCATTCCCGCCTACCGGATGCCCCGCGAAGAGCTGGCCCAAGATGTGGCCCGGATCGAAGCGCTTGGCGTCAAGATCACGCTGAACCACAAGGTCACCGACCTGATGGCCGAGAAATCCGAAGGCGGTTTCGATGCCGTCTATCTCGCCATCGGCGCGGGCGCGGGCAAACATGTCGACATCCCCGCCAAGGAAGCCCCGAAAATCCTCGACGCCGTCAATCTCCTCTCCGACGCCTCGAAAGGCGAAGCCCCGCTTTTGGGCCGCCGTGTCGTGGTTTACGGGGGCGGCAACACCGCGATGGACGCCGCCCGCACCGCCAAGCGTTTGGGCGCCACGGAAACTCTGATCGTCTACCGCCGCGACCGCGCGCACATGCCGGCGCACCAGTTCGAGGCAGACGAGGCCATGGCCGAGGGCGTCAAGATCAAATGGCTGACCACGATCAAAGAGATCGACGGCGATGAACTGAAAGTCGAACGCATGGAGATCGGCGCGGATGGCAAAGCCCATCCGACGGGTGAGTTCGAGACGCTGACCGCCGATGCGGTGGTCCTCGCTTTGGGTCAGGAAACCGACAGCACGTTTTTGAAATCCGTTCCCGGTCTGGCGTTTAGCTGGAACGGCACGGTCGAGGTCGATGCAAACCGCATGACCGGATGCGACGGCATCTTCGCAGGCGGCGACATGGTCCCCGATCAGCAAAGCGTTGCCATCGCCACCGGCCACGGGAAACTGGCCGCGCGCCACATCGACGCATGGCTCGCGGGCACCACCTATATCGCCTCCGAGCCCCCTGCTTTGGTGACCGCCGATATGCTGCACCTGCCGGTCTACTCCGATGTGGACCCGAAAGAACAGGCCGCACTCGCCACCAGCAAACGCGAAGGGTTCGACGAGGTCCTGAGCGGCCTGTCGGAAAAAGAAGCCCGCTACGAGGCGTCGCGCTGCTATTCCTGCGGCTCCTGCTACGAATGCGACAATTGCTATGCTGCCTGCCCGGAAGACGCCATTGTCAAACTCGGCACCGGCAAGGGCTATGAGATTGACCCGGAAAAATGCACCGGCTGCCAGTCCTGTTTCGATCAATGCCCCTGCCATGCGCTAGAGATGATTTCTGAGACCGCGGAGGCCTCCCATGCTTGACCATGAACATATCACGCCGCCGTCGAACGAGACCCGCGAGGCGACCCACAGCCATGCCACCATGGACGGCAACGCCGCCGTGGCCCATATCGCCTATCGTGTGAACGAGGTCTGTTCGATCTACCCGATCACGCCGTCGTCCCCCATGGCGGAGCTCGCCGATGACTGGACCGCGCAAGGCGTGCACAACATCTGGGGCGACATTCCCGTCATTCAGGAGATGCAATCCGAGGGCGGTGCGGCAGGCACCGTGCACGGCAGCCTGCAAGCGGGCGCTCTGACCACGACCTTCACCGCCTCGCAGGGCCTCATGCTGATGCTGCCCAATATGTTCAAGATCGCGGGCGAGCTGACGCCGACGGTCTTCCACGTTGCGGCACGCTCTCTCGCCACCCACGCGCTGTCGATCTTCGGCGACCATGCCGATGTGATGGCCGCGCGCTCCACCGGTTTCGCCATGCTCGCCGCCTCTTCCGTTCAGGAAGCCCATGACATGGCGCTCGTGGCGCACGCCGCCACGCTCAAGGCCCGCATTCCCTTCATCCATTTCTTCGACGGCTTCCGCACCTCGCACGAGGTCAACACGCTCGATCTCATCCCGGATACGCAAATCCGCGCCATGATCGACGACGATCTGGTGCGCGCGCATCGCAAACGCGCCCTCTCGCCCGAGAACCCGTTCATCCGTGGCACCGCGCAAAACCCCGATGTGTTCTTCCAGTCGCGCGAAGCCGCCAACCCGTTTTACGCCGCCGTGCCGGACATCGTCGACAGCGAGATGCTCAAGCTCGGCCAGATGACCGGGCGCAAATATCGCCCCTTCGATTACACCGGCGCGCCGGATGCGACCCGCGTGGTGATCGCCATGGGGTCGGGCACCGATGTGATCCGCGCCACGGTGGAGAATTTGGTCGCCAAAGGTGAGAAAATCGGCATGATCGCGGTGCGGCTCTACCGCCCCTTCTCCGTGAAACACCTGTTTGCCATCCTGCCTGATACGGTGGAAAAAATCGCCGTTCTGGACCGCTCGAAAGAGCCGGGCAGCACGGGCGAGCCTTTGTACCTCGATGTGGTCTCGGCGCTGGCCGAAGCCGTCGCGACCGGCACGCGGGCCACCATGCCGCGCGTGATCGGCGGGCGTTATGGCCTGTCGTCCAAGGACTTTACCCCTGCACAGGTCAAAGCCGTGTTCGACAACCTTTTGAGAGACAAACCGAAAACCAATTTCACCGTCGGCATTCATGATGACGTCTCCTTCACCTCTTTGAAGGTCGATCCGACCTACGACATCGAGAAAGACAATGTGGTGCGCGCGGTCTTCTACGGACTCGGCGCGGACGGCACGGTCGGGGCCAACAAGAACTCGGTCAAGATCATCGCCGCCGAACCGGACCACTATGCGCAGGGCTATTTCGTCTACGACAGCCACAAATCCGGCGCCGTGACCGAGAGCCATCTGCGGTTCGGCCCCGAACCCATCGAGGCGCCCTATCTGATCGCCTCCGCCAATTTCGTCGCCTGCCACCAGTTCCATTTCCTGATGAAAATGGACGTGCTGAAACTCGCCAAACCCGGCGCGACCTTCCTGTTGAACTCGCCTTACGGGGCCGAGGCGACATGGGATCGCCTGCCGCGCTCAGTGCAGCAGGTCATCATCGACAAGGGCCTGAAACTCTACACAATCGACGCCACCACGGCGGCGCGCGAGCTTGGCCTTGGCGGGCGCACCAACACGATCCTTCAGACCTGTTTCTTCGCCCTCTCCGGCGTGTTGCCGCGCGAGGAAGCCATCGCGAAAATCAAATACGCGATCGAAAAGACCTATGCGAAAAAAGGCCGCGAAGTCGTCGAGAAAAACTTCGCCGCCGTCGATGGTGCCTTGGCCGGATTGCACGAAATCCCCGTGCCCGCCTCCCCCACCAGCGTGATCGAACGCCCCGCGCTTGTCCCCGATGACGCACCGACTTTCGTGCGCGACGTGACCGCGAAAATGATGGAAGGCATCGGCGACGACATCCCCGTCTCGGCGCTGCCGGTCGATGGCACCTTCCCCTCCGGCACCGCCGCTTGGGAAAAACGCAATGTCGCCGATGAAGTCCCCGTGTGGATCGCCGACGAGTGCATCCAATGCGGCCAATGTTCCTTCGTCTGCCCGCATTCCGTCATCCGCGCGAAGTACTTCGACGAAGACTTGCTCGCAGGCGCGCCGGAAGGGTTCAAATCCGCCCCGGTCAACGCGCGCGGCTACCCGGACGCCGAATTCGCGCTCGAATTCTACCTCGAAGACTGCACCGGCTGCGGCCTCTGCGTCGAGGCCTGCCCGGCGATTTCCGAGGACGACCCGAGCCACAAAGCGATCAACCTGCACCTCAAAGAGGACCTGCCTGAGCGCGAGCGCGAAAACATCGCCTTCTTCGAAAGCCTGCCGGTCAATGACCGCTCGCGCGTCGATTTCGCCAATGTGCGCGGCGTTCAGTTCCTCGAACCGCTGTTCGAATTCCCCGGTGCCTGCGCGGGCTGTGGCGAGACGCCTTATGTCAAACTCCTCAGCCAGCTTTTCGGTGACCGGCTCATGGTGGCCAACGCCACCGGCTGTTCCTCGATCTACGGCGGCAACCTTCCGGTGACGCCATGGACCGTCAACGCTGAGGGGCGCGGCCCGGCCTGGGCCAACTCGCTCTTTGAGGACAACGCCGAGTTTGGCCTCGGTTTCCGTCTGGCCGCCGACAAGCAAACCGCTCTGGCGCAGGACATTCTCAAACGTCTCGCCCCCGATGTGGGCCAGGAGCTTGTCGATGCGATCCTCACCGCCACGCAGGTGCGCGAATCCGAGATTCGCACCCAGCGCGAGCGTGTAGGCCTTTTGAAAACCAGGCTCCTTGCGCTGCCGCGTTCGGAAGACATCGAGCACCTTCTGTCGCTCTCCGACCATCTCGTCAAACGCGCGATCTGGCTCGTCGGCGGCGACGGCTGGGCCTATGACATCGGCTATGGCGGGCTCGATCACGTCCTCGCTTCAGGCCGCAACGTCAACATCCTCGTAATGGACACCGAAGTGTACTCGAACACCGGCGGGCAGGCCTCCAAGGCCACGCCACTGGGCGCCATCGCCAAATTCGCCGCCGCCGGCAAGCGCACCAACCGCAAGGACATGGCGCTGCAAGCCATCGCTTACGGCAATGTCTATGTGGCGCAGGTCGCTCTGGGCGCCAACCCGCAGCAAACGCTGCGTGCCTTCCGCGAGGCCGAAGCCTGGGACGGCCCCTCGATCATCCTCGCCTATTCGCATTGCATCGCCCATGGCATCGACATGCGCAAAGGTCTGAACCAACAGCAAAAAGCGGTGAAATCCGGCTATTGGCCTCTGCTGCGCTACGATCCGGCGCTGCATGGATCGGGCACGCCCCCCTTCATGCTCGACAGTCCGCGCCCAACCCTGCCCTTCAAGGACTACGCCTACGGCGAGCTGCGCTATCGCCAGCTCACGCAATCGCGACCCGAAGAAGCCGCAGAGCTTCTGAAAATGGCGCAATCCGGCATCTTGGACAAATACCGCACCTATGAGGAATTCGCCGAGATGGAAAAAGGCCCGGACCCGAGCCGGGTGATGGGCACGGGATCGTTTTGAAAATCTTGCCCCCGGCTTAAAAGCCGGGGGCAAATCTTTGAAACGGCTGTTTTCTAAGTCGATTGCAGCCCACAGGCCACGCTGCCCCACACTTTCCCGATACATCCCCCGGAACAACTTGCGTTTTCACGGGTTTCCCCTAGGTATGGGCAGATACGGAATGCTGCCCTTCCGCCCAAGACATGTCTTAAAAAGGACCCTGCCATGTTGACACGCCGCCATTTCATCCAGACCTCCACCGCGCTGTTTTCTGCAACCGCGCTCGGAACGGTGGCGGCGACGCCCGCGATGGCGGCTGGAAAGGCCGACTGGGAGAGCTGGGACGCGCAGGTGACACCCGCCGGGTTCGATCTCGAAACCACCAACCCCTGGGGGCTTCACACCCGCTTCCTGCCGCGCCGGGTCGAGGCGAAATCCGGTCTGACGCCGGGCGACATCCATGTCGATGCCGTGGCGCGCTATCTCTACCTCGTCGAAGAGGGCGGCACTGCGATGCGCTATGGCGTGGCCATCGGGCGCGACGGGCTTTACACGCCGGGGACCTATACGATCAAACGCAAGGCGAAATGGCCGACCTGGACGCCGACCGCCAACATGATCAAGCGCGAGCCGGAGATTTATGCGCAATACGCAAACGGTATGGAGCCGGGGCCGCGCAACGCGCTCGGCTCGCGCGCGCTGTACCTCTATGTCGGCAATCGCGACACCTACCTGCGCATCCACGGCACGCCCTACCCGCGCTCCATCGGCACGCGGGCCAGCTCCGGCTGTGTGCGCATGGTCATGGCCCATGTCATCGACCTCTACGAGCGCGTCGACACCGGTTCGGTGGCGCATCTTTACCCGGCCGAACATTACGTGACTGCGACGAGCTGATTGTCAGCGTCACGACCCGACAACAAAAGAGGCGGTGGAGAACTCCACCGCCTTTTCTTTATGTACGAGGCATTTCAGCCCTGAGCCAACCAGATCACATCGCCGTCTCAAGCGTCTCCGGAGCCTGCGCACAGATCACGCGGCCATCCTCGGCGCGCAGCGGCAGCATCGTGTTCTCGACCGGGCCTTCATGCGAATACCAATAGCAGCCATCCGCCGGGTTGAGTTGCACGGCGGAGAGATTCTGATAGGGCGCGGCCAGCGCGATCACAGCCTCCGGCACCTCCGTCAAAAATCCGTCCGCCGTCGTTTTCGGCATCGGCGTCGCGCAGCCCGCCAAGGCCAGAAGCCCGCCAAGCACCAGAAGATGTTTCATCCGATCTGTTCCTTTCGTGATCGTCATACCCGGTCTTACCCCTTATGTTTTATATGTTTTGCCTGTTCTGTTGCCCCAGTCAAACCTCTTCCCTCGCCCCACCTCATGGTCCGGGGAAATGGTCGGAAGCGTTGCCGTCAAGCCGCGCCCTCAGGATCAATTCACCGCAGAGGGAAAAGGTTCCCCGTCAAAATAGGCTTTGAGATTGGCGCATTGCGCAATCGACATGTCACGACGGGTTTCCACCGTCGACGAGGCCTGATGCGGTTGCAACAAGACATTCGGGAGCGCGATCAGACGCGCATCGACATTGGGCTCGTTGTAGAACACATCGAGCCCCGCCCCCGCAATCCGGCCCGCCTCCAGCGCTTCGATCAAGGCCTCCTCGTCGAGACAGGTGCCGCGCGCGATGTTGATCACCACGCCACGCGGTCCGAGGGCGTCAATCGCCGCGCGGGACAGGTAGCCCTTGGTCGTCTCTCCGCCGACGACCGCCACGACCATCCACTCGACAGCTTTCGCCAGCGACACCACATCCTCGCCATGGTAGGTCCAGCCCTCCGGCGTGCCTTTTTCTCTGCGCGAGGTGTAATGTACCTGCATGCCAAAGCCCGCGCACCGATCCGCGATGGCGCGCCCGATCCGGCCCATGCCCGCGATGCCCACGGTGGCACCGGACATCTTGCGATTGAGCGGCAATTCCTTGCCAGAGGCCCATGTCCCCCCCCGCACCCAGGCATCGCCCCGCACGATCTCCCGCGACCACGCCAGCATCATTGCCAGCGCAAGATCGGCCACATCCTCGTTGAGCACATCCGGTGTGTTGGTCACAGTGATACCCCGTGCGGTCGCCGCCGCCACGTCGATCTTGTCATAGCCCACACCGAATTGCGCAATCACCTTGAGGTTCGGAAACAGGTCCATCGTCGCCCCGTCGATCGGCTTGTGCCCCTTGTTGGCAATCGCCCGGATCGCCAGACGCTCCGCCTCCGGCATGGCCGCGCGCGCCTCGGGCGTTCCGACCAGAACCGCTGATCCGACTGCCTCGATCCGGGCCTTTTCGTCCTCGGAAAAATAGGGCGCGGAGATCAGAATCGCAGGGAATGTCATGGGGCAGCCTTTCTCTTCTCAGGCGCAACCGCGCCAGTTGCATTTTTCCTAAGCGATCCCGACGCCCATGAAAACCGATGCCGACAGGCAGAGCGAAAAAACCGTCCGAAAACACCTCTCCGGGGGCAAAAAACCGCATTTCTTTGTCCGAAGTCAAATTAAGAGCTTTGAATATGTGGTCTAACCGCCGCAGGACAGCGCGAACACTCCTCCCACGTCATGGTCTGTCTGCAACACGCCATGTTTTCGGATCGCACCGGTCGCAGCCCCGCGACACCGGGTGGAGAAGGTTTGCCCCATTCGGAGGCCGCTTTCATGAGCGACACGGACATTTCCCTACCGGGCCCGACCACCCCGCCGCTCAGACGGCTGGCGACACGGCTTTTCGCGACGCTTCTGCTGTTCTGGCTGATGCTGAACGGCTCCCTCTCCCCCGCGACCCTTGTCACTGGCGTGATCGTCGCGGGGGGCATCGCCATCTTCTTCGCCCGCGACCTGTCCTTTCTCTCCGGCTTCAACCTGACGCCCGCCGGGATCGGCGCGGCGTTTCTGTTCATCGGCACTTTCCTCAAGGAGTTGGTGAAGGCCAATCTGGCGCTTGCCCGGCTGGTCCTCACCCCGTCGCTCCCCATCGCCCCCGCCATCGTGAAAGTGCGCACCAGGCTCACCGATCCGGTCGGACGGCTTTTGCTCGCCAATGCGATCACGCTGACGCCGGGCACGCTGACCTGCGAGATCGAGGGCGATCACCTTTACGTCCATTGGGTCGTCGCCAAAGACACCGACATCAAGACCGCCACGCAAGAGATCGTCGCGGGCTTCGAACGTTATCTGGAGAAAATGTATGGCTGACATCCTCCTGACACTGGCGGCCTTCGTCGCTACCGTGGCCTTTGGTCTCGCCGCATGGCGGTTCGTCAAAGGCCCCCGTGCCACCGACCGGGTCGTCGCCTTTGACGCGCTCACCATCATTTCCATCACCGGCATCGTTTTGGCGGCGCTGATCACGGGCCGGTCGATCTATCTCGACGTGGCGCTGGTCTATGCGCTCCTGTCCTTCCTCGGCGTCATCATCGCCGCCCGCTATCTGGAAGGAGGCGAAGAATGATCCTGTCCGGCTTTCTCGACACATTGGGCGCGCTGGTTCTCTTGGGCGGCACCCTGTTTCTGGCCCTGGGCGGTCTGGGCCTCGTCCGCATGCCCGATGTCTACAACCGCATTCAGGCCGGGACCAAAGCGACCACTCTAGGCACGCCTCTCGTGCTTCTGGGCGCGGCTTTGATTGCCCCCGCGTGGTCCGTCAAGCTGCTGCTGATCACGTTGTTTCTCATGTTCACCAACCCGCTGAGCTCGCAGGTTCTGGCCCGTGCCGCGCATCGCGCCGCCCAACTGACCGGTGTCGCGCCCGTGGCCTCCAAAGACGCGCTCGCGGACGATGCGGAGGATCTGGCATGACGCTTCTGACCCTTATGGCCGCCCTTCTGGCCGCAGCCACTCTGGGCGCGGCCGTCATCGCGCTTTTGACCCGCTCGACCGTGGTCGCAGTCCTGTCGGCTGGCCTCGTGTCGCTCTTTGCCTCGGTGATCTTCCTGCTTCTCGCCGCCCCCGATGTGGCCATGACAGAGGCCGCCATCGGCTCGGGCCTCACCACCTTCCTCTTCTTCTTCGTTCTGGGGCGCATCCGCCGGGAGGGCGCGAAATGACCGGTTTCACCACAAGAAAAGCCATCCCGCTTGTGCTTTTGCTCCTCTTGGGCACCGTGTTTTACACGCTCTTCGCAGGCTATACGCCGGACGAAAGCCTCAACCGCACCGCCAGCTATTACGCCACCCAAACCGTCGCCGAGACCGGCGCGCAGAACGTGGTGACGGCGATCATCGTCACCTATCGCGGCCTCGACACGCTGGGCGAGGTCACGGTCCTGTTCCTGACCGCCGCCATCGTCGGGCTGGTTCTGGCACATTCTAAAGCACCGAAAGGCCGCTCCGGCTCCGGTTTTCTGCCCTCGGGCGAATTGCTCACGACCGGCACACGGATGCTCGTCCCCGTGATCCTGCTCTTCGGCGCTTATGTCTTCCTCAACGGCCATCTGACCCCCGGCGGCGGCTTCCAGGGCGGCGCGATTGTGGCCTCGGCCATGCTTCTGATGCTGTTGTCCGACCCGGCCCAGCGCTTCTCGCACCGCTTGATCTCCCGCATCGAAAGCTTCGCGGGCCTCACCTATGTGATCCTCGGTCTTCTCGGCATGCTCTTCGTCGGAGGCTTTCTGGACAACCGCATCCTGCCTTTGGGCAGCTTCGGTTCGATCCTTTCGGCCGGAGCCATCCCGCTGATCTATGCCCTGATCGGCCTCAAGGTCGGTGCGGAGTTTTCCTCCATCCTGACTTCGCTCGAAGCAACGGAGGACGCGCAATGAGCCTCGTTCAAATCTCCCTTGCGACCGGATTTTTGCTCATCCTTCTCGGGCTTTACGGCGCTTTGACGAACCGCGACATCCTCCGCATGATCGTCAGCTTCACCATCGCCGACACCGGCGTCAACGTGGTGCTCGTAGCCGTCGGCTACCTGCCCGGACGCGAGGCCCCGATCCTCGACACCATCCCCGTCTCGGAGGCCACGAACCGCATCACCGACCCGGTGCCGCAGGCGCTTGTCCTTACCGCCATCGTCATCGGCCTCGGCGTCACCGCCTTGATGCTCGCCTATGCCTACCGGCTGTTTCGCGCCCGCGGCAGCCTCGACATCTCTGAGTTTACGGAGCTGAAATGGTAAGCCCTCTTCTGATCCTCGCGGCTGGCCTAGGCACGGCCTTCCTCCTCGGGCTTCTGCGCAACACCTCTGAGCGCATGGCCTTTCACATCACCGTGGCCGCGCTTGGCTTCATGAGCTTCGTGGCCCTGTCCTGGACCGTCTCTCTGGCACTCGGACAGGCGCAACCCGTTGACATCTATACCGCAGGCGCCCGCCCGCCCTTTGCGATCAATCTGCGCATAGGCCTGCCGGAGGCAACCCTTGCCTCCGTTGTCGCCCTCACCGGGCTCCTGTCCGCCGTCTTCATGCGCCGCGATCTCATGCGGCTCGGGCGGCAGTCCATGGCGGTTCTTCTGGTGCTGATCATGGCGCTGTCGGGCCTGATCATGACGCGCGATCTGTTCAACCTTTTCGTCTTCATCGAACTGATCGTCATCGCCTCCGCCGGGCTGGTTCTGCTGTCGCAGGACACCCGCGCGCTGGGGGCCGGGTTCAAATATCTGATCGTGTCGCAGGTCATCTCGATCCTGCTTCTGGTCGGCGTGATCTTTACCTATCACGCCAATGCCTCGCTCAATATCGACGACATCGCCGCCACACCGATGGGCTTCACCGGGGCTTCGCTGGCGATGTTCCTCGTTCTGATCGCGCTGATCCTCGAACTCAAACCCTTCCCCGCCAATGGCTGGGCCCTGGACATTTACGAATCCGCCCATCCCGGTTTCTCCGCGCTGTTCTCCGCCGCCTCCGGCACGGCCACGCTCTTTGCCGTTCTGAAACTTTTCGAGGCCGCCGGTCCCGATTGGGCGCCGCTTGCGACCGGCATCGGTCTTGTCACCTTCGTCGGCGCGAATGTCCTTGCGCTGGCTCAGGATCACGACCGCCGCCTTCTGGGCTATTCCTCCGTCGGCCAGATCGGGCTTGTGCTCATGGTCGTGGGCTATGGCTACGACTGGGGCGTGGGGCTGTATTATGTCGCGGGTGGTCTGTTGATCTCGCATGCCATCGCCAAGGCCGGGTTGTTCTGGCTTTCCGGCATGGTCAAAGCGCGGCAGCTCACCGATTGGGCAGCGCTGCGACAGAACCCGGTTCTGGTCGTGGCCTTTGCCACATTCATCGCCATGCTCTCGGGCCTGCCGCCCTTCCCCGCCTTCTATGCCAAATGGACGCTGGTCCATGCCATGGCGGACTATGCCGACTACCCGCTGATGGCGATCTTCCTGATCGCGGCGCTCATTGAAGCCGCCGTGCTGTTTCGCTGGTTCGGCATGGCGATCAAACGCGAAGCCACCCTCCCGCTCGCCTATAACCTCAGCCATGAAACCGTCGTTCTGATCGCCATGACGGCGGGTTGGGTTTTGAGCTTTGTCTGGGGGCCCCTGTCAGGCTTCGACAATCTGGTGACAGTTGTACCTTTCCTCTTTGCGCTTCTGTTCCTGCCGCTCGACATCCTGCCCGCGCGGATCAAAAACGTGATCGCGATTGCCGGGCTGGTGGTCTGGTACGTCACCTCGACTGGCGGGCTCGATCCGCTGCGGATGATCTTCCTGACCATCATGGTTCTGGGCGGCGCACTTTTGCTTTTGGCCTCCTTCCACGCCAAGGGCCGTCGCATGGGGTTCTACACACCCGCGATGCTGATGTTCGCCGGCATGGCGCTTCTGGTCACCTCGACCACCAGTTTTCAGTTCTTCGCGGCCTGGGAATTCCTCACCGTCGGCAGCTATTTCCTGATCCTGCGCGGGGCTAACAGCGAACCCCATGCGCTCTCTTATATCACCTTCTCCTTAGGCGGCGCCTTTGCCCTGTTCGCAGGCTTCGCCATCGCGGCGGAAGGCCATTACACCTTCTATCTCGAAGACCTCTCCGAAGTGACCCCCGAGCTTGCGCCCTATGTCTTTGCCCTGCTGGCGGCGGGGTTCCTGACGAAAACGGCCACCATGGGGCTGCACATCTGGCTTCCAGGCGCCCATGCCGAGGCCGAGACGGACGTCTCGCCGATGGTCTCCGGTATCTTGCTCAAGGCCGGTCTCTTCGGGCTCTTCGTGTTGCTGATGGAGATGGGCCGGCAAGAGCTTTACGGCGTAGACCTCACGGTCGTTCTGGTCTGGCTGGGTGCCATCTCCGCCTTCATCGGCGCGGTTTTGGCGGCCTTCCAAGAAGACGCCAAACGGCTTCTGGCCTATAGCTCGATCTCCCAGATGGGCTATGCGCTTTTCGGTCTCGCTCTGATGAACCATCTCGGCTGGCTTCTGGCCATGATGTTCGCGATCAACCATTTCGTCTATAAGAGCATGCTCTTCCTCGCCGTCGGCGGCGTGAAAGAACGCACCCACACCAAACTCATGTATAAAATGGGCGGGCTGATCACCCTCATGCCATATAGCTTTGTCTCCGTGCTTGTCGGCATCATCGCCATGTCGGGCGTGCCGCCGCTGTCGGGCTTTGGCGGGCGCTGGCTGTTCTACAATGCGATCATGTCGACCAATCTGCGCCTGCCGATGCTCCTGATCTTCATGGCGGGTCCCGTGGGCTTTCTCTATCTCTTCCGGCTGATCCACACGATCTTCCTCGGCCAGCCGAAAGACGAGCTGCGCAAAGTGAAAGAAGCGCCGTTCTGGATCCTCCTGCCGCAGATGATTTTCGTGGCCTTCCTGATCGCCTTTGCCGCCCTGCCCGGCATGATCCTCCAGCGCGTCGATGGCTATATCGGCACGCTCTTCGGCGACCGGCCTTTGGTCTGGACGGGGCGGATCATCGACAGCCAATTCGGCACATGGAACCCGGTGGCGATTTGGGGCGTGATCATCGTGGTGTTCTTTAGCGTTCTGGGCCTGTTGATCTGGATGAACCACAACGCCCAGCGCGTGAAACAGTTCAACATCGTGTTCTCGGCAGAGCGCCCGTTCCGGCCGGAAACCACCCATTTCGCCTGGAACTTCTTTGCGCCCTATCGCAAGGCCATGGGTTTCCTTGAGATGCCCGTGTCCACGAGCTTTTGGACCGGCGTGTCGAACGCGCTCCATGGCACCGCCGAGTTCAGCCGTAAGCTCTACACCGGCAATGGCCAGACCTATGCGGTGCAGCTTCTCCTGTTCGTCATTGCCGTTTACCTGATCAGCATGGGAGCCTCGTCATGATCGACTTCCCGAATTTCCAATGGGTTCAAGTGCTCTACGCGCTCCTCACCCTCTTCATCGTGATCAACTACGGCATGGTGATGACCGCCGTTGTGCGCAAAATCGGCGCGCGGGTCGGCGGGCGCTACGGCATCCCGGTCTGGCAGAACTATGTCGACTTGCTCAAGAACATCGCGCTGCGCTCGAAAATCTCCCATGGCGTGATGTATTACCTCGGGCCGGTCTTCCGGTTGACCGGCGGCGTGGGCCTTCTGATGTTCGTGCCGACGATCTACGGCTCCGAATGGCATCAGAACTTCTCCTACGCGGGCGATCTGATCCTGGCTTTGTACTTCGTGTTCTTCGGCACGCTGGGCATGGCCTTGGGCGCGGGCGAAAGCGGCCATCCGCATAGCGCCATCGGCGTCTCTCGGGGCCTCGCTCAGGTCACCATGGCCGAACTTCCTCTGGCCTTGAGTGTCTATGCCCTCTCGCTGCAATATCAGACCCTCGACATCACCGAAATCGTTGCCGCCCAGCAAGGCTCCATCTTCAACTGGACGTTGTTCACCAACCCGGTCGCCACCGTGGCCGCCATGATCGCATTCGTCGGCACCATGATGCGTTCGCCCTTCGATGTCGCCATGGCACCGCAGGAAATCCCGATCGGCCCGCCGACCGAATATCACTCGTCCTACCTTGCTCTCATGCAAACCAACCGTGTGCTCTTCCCGGTCGCCAAAACAGTGATCTACATGAACCTGTTTTTCGGCGGGGCCACGTCTTGGGCCGAGTTCGCGATCAAAGTGTTCTGCCTCTACATGATCTCCGTCGTGATCGGCGTCGTCCATCCACGGTTCCGGGTCGAACAGAGCATCCGTTTCTTCCTCAAATGGGGGCTGCCCATCGGCGTCCTCGCCATTGTGATGGTGTAATCTCATGAAAGACGTAGACGACAAGTTCCGCAAGAACACTGACCCCGTCCCGATGCGCGAGGAGTTGAAACCGCGCACGGTCACCACGCCCGACGGTCAGACCATCGAGATCGAGCCTCTGCGCGATTACTTCTGTGACGCGCGGCCGAAAGTGCATCCGAAAGCCTATTCGAAAATCGTTGAGGATTTCTATAACTGGGCGCGGTCCAATTCGCTCTGGATTCTCGGCTTTGGCACCGGTTGCGGCGCGATCGAGATGCGCCCGCTGATGACGCCGCGCTTCGATGCCTATCGCTATGGCATTCAATGGCGGCCCACACCGCGCCAAGCCAACCTTCTGGTGATCTCCGGCTATCTGTCCGTAAAGACCCTCAAACGCGCGATCCGCGCCTATGAGCAGATGCCGCAGCCGAAATATGTCATGGGGCTTGGCTCCTGTACGATCAACGGCGGCATGTATTGGGACAGCTACAACACGATCAAACGGCTCGACGATTACCTGCCTGTCGACATGTATGTCGCGGGCTGCATGCCCCGGCCGGAGGCTTTGCTGCACGGGTTCATGGAGTTGAAAAAACGCATCCGCTCCGGCAAGGCCGAGGGCGCGAATGACTATGCCGAGAACTTCGATCGCTACAAGGCCAACCAAAAAGCCGTGATCAAGGACTGGGACATGCCGGATTACAATTGGTGAGCACGATGAGAGATATTCTATACCGCCTCAAAGACCGCTACCACTTCGGAACGCCGACGTTCCAGCGCGATGACCTGTGTTTCGTAACCGTCAAACGCGATGAGCTGCGCGCCATTCTCACGGAATTGCGCGACGTGGAGGGCTTCACCCATCTGGTGCTTCTGACCGCCGTCGACTGGCTCGAAGAGCGGCTGTTTCAACTCACCTATCTGATCAACAACCGCGAGGCCAATCTGACGCTGGGCCTTCGGGTCATGTTGGAACGCGAGGACGAGCCGGGCGCCACCAAGGCCGACACGATCCACGATCTCTGGCCGACGGCTGCGACCTATCAACGGGAACTGAACGAGATGTTCGGCATCGACTTCCCCGGCAGCCCCCGCGTCGACGAAGAATTCATCCTGGAGGGCTGGACCGACCTGCCTCCCTATCGGCGCGATTTCGACAGTCTCGCCTATAGCCAGCAGACCTATAACGACCTGCCCGGCCGCAAGACCCATGATCCGCGCGATCACATGAAGAAAGCGCTTTACCCGACTTACCTGAAGGAGGCCGAGTGATGTTTTCCTTCCAACCCGACCGCTCGCAATATCCCCAGCCCGGCCCGGACGGCAAGCTTGAAATCGATCTTGAGACCGGCAAATATCTGAAACTCTGGCACGGCCCCAACCACCCCGGTATCACCGGCAATATGTCGGTCGAACTCACCGTCTGCGGCGATGAGGTGGTCGAGGGCAAGACCCATGTCGGCTATCTGCACCGGGGTTTCGAGAAACTCATGGAGCGCCGCACCTTCATTCAGGTCTTTCCCATCGTCTGTCGCGTCTGCGTGCCGGAGCCGGATTTCAACGAATATTGCTACGCCGCCGCCGTCGAGGAACTGGCGGGCATCGAAGTGCCGGAGCTGGCCAACTGGATCAGAACGCTCATTCTCGAAATGGGCCGCTTCAACAGCTACATGATGGCGATGGGCGGCATCTCCGGCGCGCTGGGGCTTGGCGTTGTCGGGCAATGGCTGACCTATGTGCGCGACCTGATGCTGGATCGGTTCGAGGAACTCACCGGCGCGCGGGTCTATCACATGTTCATCCTGCCGGGCGGCGTGCGCGGGCATCTGCCCGAGGGCTTTGAGGCGCGGATGGAAGAGGTGCTTCAGATCGCCGAGAAATACCTCGCGGATTCCGAGAATCTTATGTTCCACAGCTCCGTCTTCAAAACCCGGACGCAGGGCGTGGGCGTGATCGATCCAGCGCTGTTCGAGCGCTACGGCGTCACCGGCCCCAATGCGCGCGCGGGTGGTGTCGCGAAAGACCTGCGCAAAGACAGTCCTTACCTTGTCTATGATCAGCTCGATTTCACCGTCCACACGGAGACGAAATCCGACATCTACGCCCGCACCATGGTGCGCTATAGAGACCTGCATGAAAGCATTCGCCTCATCCGGCAAATCCTTGAAAAAATGCCGAAAACCGGCCCGGTAATGAGCAAGCTGCCGAATGTGCTTCACTGGAAAATCCCGCGTGGCGAGACCTATATCAAGGGCGAAAGCTCGCGCGGTGAGTTCGGCTATTATCTGGTGACCGACGGCTCCGGCTATCCGCGCCGGATCAATGTCCGGGGGCCGAGCTACACCCATGCCATGGCGCTTTTGGAGCACCTGATCCCCGGCACCAATATTTCCGACGTCGCGGCCCTCATGGTGTCGCTGCACACCTATCCACCCGAGATCGAGAGGTAACCGACATGTCATTGCGTGACGCACTCTCCCCCTTCACCGCGTGGAAACACGTGATCAGCGACCCGGTCACCATCAAAGACCCGTTCACCCGCGAAGCCGCCGACCGCTACCGGGGCTTTCACCAGAACGACATGGACAGCTGCATCGGATGCGGCTCCTGCGAGGCGATCTGTCAGAACGCCGCCATCGACATGGTGCCGGTCTCCGACCCCCAAAACGGCGACAGCGGACTGAGACCGATGATCGACTATGGCCGCTGTTGCTGGTGCGCGCTCTGCGTCGATGTCTGCATGACCAGCTCGCTCACCATGTCGAACGCATACACATGGGTGGACAGCGACCCGAACGCCTTCCGATTCATCCCCGGGGTCGACAAGACATCCTGGGACGATGCGGAAAAAGGCTATCACCGCGATGACAATATCCGCCATCTCACCGGCGTCGACCGGATCGACATGCCGACCATGGAGCCCGAAGTGCGGATCGACAGTTTCGCCGAGATGATCCATGGCTACGCGCGCGCCGAGGCCATGGCCGAAGCCGACCGCTGCGTCGAATGCGGGCTCTGTGTCTCCACCTGTCCGGCCCATATGGACATCCCCAATTACATCGCCGCCGTGCGCGACGGGGATTACGACCGGGGCGTCGAACTTCTCTATGAAACCAACCCGTTCTCGGAGGTCTGTGGCCGCGTTTGCACCCACAAATGCGAGGAAACCTGCGCCGCCGTGCATGAAGGCGACCCGATCGCCATCCGCTGGCTCAAACGCCATATCATCGACGAGGTGCCGCTGGAGCACCGGCTTGAGCTGATCAAGAAACCGGATGTGCCGGAAAGCGGTCAATCGGTGGCGGTGATCGGGGCCGGTCCCGGCGGTCTGACCGCCGCTTACGATCTGGCACGCTCCGGGCATAAGGTCGTGGTCTTCGAGGCGCTCGATGAACCCGGCGGCATGATGCGCCACGGCATCCCGGAATACCGCCTGCCCTATGATGCGTTGGATCGCGACATTGCGGTCATCCGCGACATGGGCGTCGAAATCCGCACGCATACCCGCGTCGGCACCGATGTCCTGATGGACGATCTCAAACGCGATTACGATGCGGTGGTCATGGCCATCGGTCTGCAATCCAGCCGCTCGACCCGCATTCCGGGCTGTGACGCGCCGGGGGCGGAAAATGCCATCGACCTGTTGCGCCGTGTGACCGAGGGCAAAGAAATCCCTGTCCCCGAACAGGCCGTGATCATCGGCGCCGGGAACGTGGCGATGGACATCGCCCGCACCATGGCACGGTTGCAGAAACAGAAATACGGTCAGGTCGGCACCACGGTCTGTGCGCGGAAAGACATCTCCATGTTCCGCGCCGATCCCGAAGAGATCGAAGAAGCGCTGGAAGAAGGCGTCGAAATCATCGAACTGCGCGCGCCGCAGGAGATGACCCTGCATGAGGATGGTGAGAATGCCGGTTGTGTCTGCGGTTTGCGGACCTGGCAAGTGGTGCCCCGTTGGGACGAAAAAGGCCGGTTCGATCCGAGTTATGAGCAGGACAACGTCGTGCTCGCCGCCGGCATGGTCGTTGAGGCAACGGGCCAGCAAGCCGATATCTCGCTTCTGGGGGAAGCGCTGACCGAAGCGCTGGAATGGAACCGCGGCTATCTGAAAACCGATGCAGCGGGCCGGACCTCCGAGCCCTGGCTCTGGGCCGGGGGCGATGCGGTCAACGGGCCGGACGTGATCAACGCGGTGGCAGACGGGCACCGGATCGCCGCTAGTATCAACCTGTATCTGCAAGCCGGGAGGACCGTGCAATGAGTGAAGCCAACAAGGAAAAACTGCGCGACGTGACCACGGTGCGCGAGATCATGACCACGGCCACACAATTCGAAGTGGTGGCACGCGATTTCTACACCGCGCTCGCCCCGAAAGTATCGAAGAACTTCCGCTGGCTGGTCGAAGAACTGGCCGAGGAGGAACAGGGCCACGTCGATCTGTTCACCAAACTGTCCAACGATCCGAAAGTCTCGGAGGTGATGTCGCAAAAGATCGACCGTCCGAGTGCCGACACCAAATTCTCCGATTGCGTGCACACCCCCGATCTGGGCGAAGCGCCGGACGATCAGGCCGTGTTGCAATACGCGCTCTGGCGCGAGAATGCAGCAATGGAGCAATATACCGAACTGGCCGAAACCGCGCCTGAAGGCCCGCTGAAAGACGCGTTTGTCTTTCTCGCCAAGGAGGAAGCAGAACACAAAGCCGAGCTAGAAAAGATCTACGACGATCTGGTGCATTCGGGCGAGGTTTGACCCCGCCCGGCTCTGCAGTCAGGCGGGTTCCACGCTCATCACCGGCACGGATTTCAGAGGCACGCCGGAGTCTGCCAAGGCGGCTTTCTCCGGCGATTGTCCGGCCTCGATCCAGCGCTTGCCCTGCATATAGGCGCGCGGGTCGTTCATCGCATCAACCGCGAGCAGTTCCGCCCCTTTGAAATACCAATGACTTTGCGTCCCCGGTTTGTCGCCGGGGCGCACCACAACATCGTCAAAGCCCGTATTCAACCCGGCGATTTGCAGTTTGACGTCATATTGATCCGACCAGAACCACGGTTTCGCCACATAGGGCGCACCTTGGCCCAGCATGCTGGCCGCCGTCGCCTCCGCCTGTTCGATGGCGTTCGGCACGCTCTCTAGCCGGATGCGCGCGCCTTTCCACGGGAAGGAGGCACAATCGCCCGCCGCAAAAATCTTGGGGTGCGAGGTTCGGCCAAACTCGTCCACTTTGATGCCGTTGTCGATCTCGACCCCCGTCCTCTCCGCCAGCGCCGTTCCGGGCCGCACGCCGATGCCGCAGATCACGAAATCGACCTCCAGCCCCGCACAATCCGTCAGGTCGGCGGAAAATCCCATCTCGGTTTTGGTCAGCCGCTCAAGACCACAACCCTCGCGAATGTCGACGCCATGTGATTTATGGAGCGCCTTGATCCAGTCAGCGGTCTCTTTCGAGGCTACACGTGCCAGAATGCGCGGCGCCATTTCGACCAGCGTGACCTCAAGCCCCTTGAGTGCGGCAACCGCCGCCGCCTCCAGCCCGATATAACCGCCGCCGACGATCAACACGCGCCGTCCGGGGGTGAATTCATGCGCCATGGCGTCCGCATCCGCAAGCGAGCGCATGGTGTAAATCCCGGCTTCATAGCCGCCCATCGCAGGCGGCAGGCAAATCGGATCGGCCCCGGTGGTGAGCGCGATCTGATCGACCGGCATCTCGGTCCCGTCCGCAAGCGTGATCACCATCGCCTCAGGATCAATGCCCGTCACCCGCGTGCCAGTCACAAGCTCGATCCCCTGCTCCGAGTAGGAACTCTCAGGCCGCAGGAACAACCGCTCAAGTTCCATCTCCCCGGACATGTATTTCTTGGACAAAGGCGGGCGTTGATAGGGCGGCACAGGTTCCGCGCCGATGAGAGTCAATTGCCCCTCATAGCCCAAAGCCCGCAGTTTGGCGGCCAGCGCAGACCCGGCCTGCCCCGCTCCAATCACGGCGATATGCGTCATAACTTTTCCTTAGACAGAATAAAGCGTTTCTCAAAAACTTGAGGCACTCAATTTTGAGAAACGCCGCAACATCAAAGCGGTGAGGCAACGTTTTTCGCTCAATCTGTTTCAGATTAAACGAAAAACGCCTTAAGGGCGCGAGAAGACCCCGCGCCCAGCAAAGATCAGAAGGTTTTGTAGCCGAGGAATTTACCGTCGAGCACGATCTTCACACGGTCGCCCTTCGGGTCGGCAGTGCGGGAAATGTCCATGGTGAAGTCGATGGCCGACATGATGCCGTCGCCGAATTCCTCTTCGATCAGCGCTTTCATTGTGGTGCCGTAGACGTTCACCACCTCGTAGAGGCGATAGATCAGCGGATCGGTCGGAACGGCGGTCGGCAGCGAGCCGCGGTAAGGCACGGTCATCAGAAGCGCGACTTCCTCATCCGAGAAATTGATCCCCATGGCGTTGTCGACCTTGGCGATCTGGTCTTTCGTGAGGGAAATCTGCCCCATCAGCGCGGCGGTGGTCCATTCTTTTGACTGGCCGACCGATTTGGCCACATCGACCCATTTGATGTCGTTGAACACCTTGTGGGCGACGATTTTCTCGGTGAGTTCTGCACGGGTGGTCATGTGTTTTTCTCCGTAATGTCAGATGTTAGAAGGGCTCGGGCCAATTAGGCCTGAAAGGGAAAGCCGGTTTCGATCGGCAGGGTCATGTCGCGCGACCATTCATTCCAAGACCCGAAATAGATCGCGACATCCTTGATCCCGGCCTCTTTGAGGGCGAGGAAGGTGTTCGAAACGCGCGCGCCTTTGAAGCAGTAGAGTTTCACCGGCGTGTCGGGCGTGATGCCCACGGTTGCGCATTCGGCGAGCACTTCTTCTTTCGACTTCATCATCTTGCCATGGGCGGACGGTTTCATCATCCGGTACCATTCGATCCAGACAGCGCCGGGGATGCGACCCTTGCGCGGGCAGAAATCGACGCCATAGGGCGAGGAGGACGTACCGATCCATTCGTCGATGTCGCGCACGTCGAGGATCACCGCATTGGGGTCTGCAATGGCAGCTTTCATGTCGTCCGCATCCATCATGATCGCCCCTGCGGCCTCGTCGATGGCAAAGCTTGCAGGCGTGGGAGCCACGGCAACGGTCGAGACCGCGAAGGCATCGGCGGTCCAGGCGGCAAAACCCCCGTGCAGCACTTTGACCTTCGGGTAGCCCAGGAAGGACAACAGGTAGAAGCCCCGGCAGGACTGGCCAAAGCCCCCGTCCATCGCCGCCTCGTAGATCACCGCGGTTTTCTCGCCATCGAGACCGGCGGCCCCGAATTCGGCGGCGAATTTGTCCTTCAGCGCGGCCATACCGGAGGCGTCGGAGGTGGCGAGGAAGGTGAAGATGTCATGCATGTTCACCGCCCCGGGGATATGTCCGGCGGCGAAACTTTCGGGATCGCGCGTGTCGATGATGACGGCGAGATCGGCTTCGGCGAGGGTCTTCAAATCGGTCGGAGTAATAAGCGCAGAATCCATCTGTCGGCTCCCTGTTGTTCCGTTTGAGGGTGAGTGAGTTGGGTTTTGTTTATTGGGGGGGGAGACCTCTCCCCCTGAGGGAAAGGCTTAGCCTTCCATTTGCGCGATCAGCATTTTGAGGTGCTTGGTCGCGGGGGTGACGATGCCGACGAAATAGGCCTCGCGCAGGCGGCGTTGCGCGGCACCGTTGGTGACGTATCCACGCGCCCCCATGTGAAGCTGCGCCCAATGCGCGGTCTCCATGGCCAACTCGCCGCCGCGCAAACGCGCCTTGAGCACACGCAGGTAGAAGGCATCGGACAGGTCATAGGGCGTTTTACACAGCTCCAAGACCTCGGCCACCAGCGCGTCATACTCGGCGCGCAGATCGGAGGCCTGTTTGTCGAGATACTGGTTCACATGGCCCAGAGGCGCCTCGACCTGTTCGATAAGCTCGATGCAATTCTTGATGATCCCCGCCGCCATGCCGCATTGCAGGATGGTAAAGCCGGGGCGGATGCGTTTGACGAACTCCATCGCCGGGTCGCCGAGGATATACTCATCCGGCACGAACACATCGCGACACTGCACGTTGCAGGTGGCGGTGCCACCCATGGCGACGAAGTCGTGATCGAGCTTGAGCTTGATCCCCTCCCACCCCGCATGGAAAATCGCCATGACACGTTTCGGGGCCTCTTCGCCCTCGACATCCACATGGAACATCGTGCCGAAATAACCGTCTTCAACGAGGTTGGAGACCCAAGGCAAGAGGCCCTTGACGGTGTACCCGCCCTCGACCTTCGTGCCTTTGAGGCGCATCTTTTCGATCTCGCCCATGGCCTTCATCGGGTTGGACATACCAGTGCCGCCAAGGGCTTCGCCCTTGATCACCTTCGGCAGGATCTCGGTTTTCAGGAACTCGTTGTCGGACGAAGAAATATACCAAGCCAGCGTGTCCTGACACCAGACACAGAAGCCGGTTGAGAGGCATTCCTCAGAGGTCCGCGCCATGGACAGAACCGCAGAGGTCAGATCGACATTGCCGTCGATCCCGCCCACATGAGTGCCGTAAGCGCCGGCCTTGCCGTATGCGCGCATGATGTCTTCGGCGTAGATCCGTTCGTCGTCAATCTTTTGGACGATGCTAGCGAGATCTTCGCGGGAAATACGGTCGATCTCATCGAAATCGTAAGCCGTGAGGGAGGTGGCGACGTTCATCTCATCTCTCCAGAGGTTGGGTTTCGAAAAAGGCAGGGGCCGCCCTATGCGCGTCTCTCGGACGGCCCCCGGATGCGTCAGACGCTTTCGGCGATCATGTTCACAGGGCGCGAGAAGGTGTTGAACACCGGCGACCATTGCGTGACATGGGTGATCAGGGCGTCGATTTCCTCTTGCGGACAATCGGCTTCCATATCGACCTTGATGCGCACATCGGTAAAGCCGACGGGCTTCTCGGACACGTCGCCCGTGCCCCAGACGGCGGTGATGTTCAGATCGCCTTCAAGAGACAGCTCGAGCTTTTTGATCTTGATACCGCGGGCGATGGCGTTGGCGTGGAGACCCACGGCCACACAGGAACCCAGAGCGGCCAGAGAGGCCTCGGACGGGTTCGGCGCGGTGTCGTCGCCCAGAAGCCCCGGCGGCTCGTCCACGATGTAGGGTTCGAGATCGCGGATGTAGTTGGCGTGACGGAAGCGGCCTTCCGCGACGGTTTTACATTTCAGCGTCTTGATCGCCTTCGGGTTGGCCTTGCCGGACGCGATCAGCGCCTCCAGCCCCTCTTTCGAGATCGGGTCCAGCCCGTCGACATCCGGCGCAAGACAGCCGGTGAGAGCGGTTACGGGTTCAGACATGGGAATTCCTCCGTTTCGTCTGGTGGGTTAAAAGTCAGGGAGCGCAGGGCCTTAGTGCCCGTCGGAGCGCACCCAGTTGAATTTCTTGATGAGCTGGCCTGCGAGGGCATCGAGGGCGAAACCGATCACCCCGATCACCACCACCGTGGCGGCCAGCCGGTCGTATTCGAGCGTGTCCCGCGCATCGTTGATCGCGTAGCCAAGCCCGGAGGTGACGCCGAGATATTCGGCAGGCACCAGCACCACCCAGGCCACCCCAAGCGCGAGGCGAATGCCCGAGAGGATGTCCACCGCGATGGCCGGAAGGATCACCGAGAAGAGCATATGAAGCGGGTTGGCGCCGAGGTTGCGGGCAACCTTGAGCCACGAGGGGTCGATGCGGCGCACGCCACCGGCGGTGGAGAACAGGATCGGCCAGACCGCGGCCATGCCGATCAGGAAAATGATCGCCCCGTCCCAAGTGGCAAAGGCCATGACCGCGATCGGCATCCAGGACAGCGGCGAGATCATCCGCAGGAACTGGAACGGGACGTTGGCGACCTCGTTGAGGCGCTTCATCCGCCCGATCATGATCCCGACAGGTACGCCGATGACGATGGCGTAAAACAGGCCCAGCCCCACCCGCATCAGCGACGGCCCGGACATGGCCACGACCTCGCCGTCCATCAGCATCTCCCAGAGACGGGAAAGCGTCGGGGCCGGAGCGAAATCGGCGAAGGCGAAAAGATCGTCGCTGGTCTCGACGATCCACCCGCCGATCCACCACAGCACCAGCAACAGGCCAATGCCGAGCGCCCCGTTCGCAACGCCGCGGAAGCGGCCCAGCTTCGGCAGGGAGAAACCTGTCCGGGCCATTTGCCCTGAAAGCTGGGTCACATCACTCATAGCTCGAAGATCTCCTCACGGGTGTAAGGATCGCCGCCGGTTGCGACAGAGGGATCGTTCTTCCACTCCGGGTATTTTTCGAGCGCGGCTTTGACGTAATCGTAGTTGACCAGATCGTCGGCCACGAATTGCGGATCGAGCCCCTCAAGGAAAGTGGTCTCCCCGGACACGACCGTCTCGTTCATCGCCTCGACGATGAGCTTGGTTGCCGACGGGTACGGCCAGGGCTGGAAGTCGATCCGGCCATTGTGGAACGCGCTCTGGTGCTTGATCGCCCCCGAGGCGATGTAATCCGGGTTGTTCTCGTAAAGCGTCATGGCGCGTTTCACCACGGGCGCTGGCGCAGGCAGATACCCTGCCCCGTCTTTCGACAGCAGTTCCGCCACTTCCTCTTTGTTTTGAGAGGCATAGATCGAGGCACGCACCACGGCGTTCATCACGCCCTGGGTCCATTCCGGTTTCGCGGTGGTCGCCTCTTCGTGCATGCACACAACGCAGCACGGGTGGTTTTTCCAGATGTCGCCGGTAAAGCGCAGCATCCGCGCGCCCGCTTTCAGTTCCCCAAGCGCGTTGAACGGCTCGGCGACGATATAGGCATCGATCTTCTTGGCGGCGAGAGCGGGCGGCATTTCGGGCGGCGGCAGGACCTGAAGGTTGCATTCATCGGCCGCAATCGCTTCGCCCTGCGGCTTGATCACGGCTTTGATGCCATTGGCGCGCAGCGCGTATTGCAGCACGATGTTGTGCATCGAATACCAGAACGGCACGGCGACCTGTTTACCGCCCAGACCCGCGAAATCTTCAATATCCGTATGTTTTCCGACCACCAGCGCAGAACCGTTGGTGTGCGCCCAGGACATGATTTTCACAGGGAAATTGTTGTTGTAGCGCATCCAGACCGGGATCGGTTTCAGGAAGTGCACGAGGTTGAACTTGCCGGAGGCAAAGCCCTCGATCAATGGCGACCAGCCGCGCATCAGGGTCGGTTGCTCGGCCTTGATGCCCTCTTCCTCGAAATAGCCCTTGGCATGGGCGACCAGAAGCGGCGTGGCGTCGGTGATCGGCAGATAGCCGATGCGCAGAATATCGTCGTCCTGCGCAGAAGCCATGCGCGGCAGCATCGCGGGCATCCCGCCCAGAAGAGCCGCCAGACCGCCTTTTGCCAGAAGATCGAGCGTCGAACGACGGCCCGGATCGAACTCCGTGTTCCCGCCACAGCAAGCGCCGTGAAGGTCGTGGTGGTGATGGCCGTGGCCGCAAGTTTTCTTGTGGTCGTCAGTCATGTCAGGTCCCTGTTGCTGTTCGGTTGGTCTTGTTCGGATTATTCGGAAAGGCGGGTGAAATCGTTCTCGGTGGGCGCATCGCCCATCTCGGCGACCTCGGCATAAATCCCCATGAGGCGGGCGTGTTCACGGCCAAAGGCATCGGAGCCGCCGCCGCGTTCGTTTTCTGACAGCGCGATCTGCGTATCCTCGGCGATCCGTCCCGGATTGGCCTTGAGCACCAGCACCCGGTCCGCCATGCGCACCGCCTCGCCCACGTCATGGGTCACGATCACAAGCGTCAGGCCGAGGTCCTTGGCGATCTTGCGCACGTCTTGCTGAAGCGAGCGGCGGGTGAAGGCATCGAGCGCGGAGAACGGTTCGTCGAGGAGCAGCATCTCCGGGCGCGGCGCCAAAGAGCGGGCCAGAGCCACGCGCTGTTGCTGACCGCCGGAAAGCTCCTGCGCGTTGCGATCCGCAAAAGCGCCCAGATCGACAAGATCGAGCACTTCCGGCACACGTATGGCGATTTCATAGCTGCGGCGTGTGAACTTGAGCCCCAGCCCGGCGTTCTGCGCCACGGTCATCCACGGATAAAGCGACGGTGCCTGAAACATCATCACCCATTTCGGTGAGGGATGCTCGACCACATTGCCATTGATCACGACCTCGCCCTCGGAGGGATGGGTGAGACCCGCGAGCATATGCAAAAGCGTGGACTTGCCGCAGCCGGAGCGCCCCAGAAGCGCCACGACCTCGCCCTGATGAATTTCGAAATCCATATCCTCAAGCACAGGACCGTCGACCTTGCGATAGCTGTGACTCAGCCGCTTCACCGCGACATGCGCACCGATCGGCACACGCGGATGCGCCGTCTCCTGCACCTGTCCTTCGGACGGCTGGGAAGGGGTCTGATCTTTCATTTTGGTCACGGCCATCTCTTCTCACTCCGGGTTGTTTGCAAAACTGTACAAACCGTTCTGTCTTATCGAGACGCAAAGAATCCCCCTCCGTCAATGCCCGAATGCCGGAAAAGATGACTCTTATTTTCCTGTTCAAATATTCAGCAAAAATTGAGGTAGACTGCTCGTATCGAGGCGATTTTACGTGAATTTTATCCCTAAACACCACCCAACACACTTGCGCATGCAAGAATGTCGCACCCGAGAAACCCGCTCAAAACAATAGACAGAGCTGTCTTGTTTTTTTGCGATATATATGTGAGGGAGATTGACAGCCTTTGACGCGGGGCGATTCCCCTCCCCGCCAGACGTATTGAGTTCAGATTGCAGGAGAGCCTCAGATGGATGACAGCCCCCAGGAGTTTTGCCCTTTGGAAACCTCCGGCTGGAGCTTTGCCGCAACGGAGCCGAAAACCGCGCGTGACAAGATCATGACGGCCGCCTCGCATCTGTTCTGCAACCACGGCTTCGCCGCCACCGGCATCGATACGATCCTCGCCCGCGCCGGGACCGCGAAGGCGACGCTCTATCATCACTTCAAATCGAAAGAAGAGCTGATCGCCGCCGTGCTGGAGGCCGAGGGCACCACATGGCGCGGTTGGTTCTTTGGGCGCCTCGCCGAAACACAGGGCCCTGCCCGCAAACGCATGCTCGCCGTGTTCGACGTGCTTCAGGACTGGTTTTCCGATCCGGGGTTCTACGGCTGCCCCTTCATCAATGCGGTGGCGGAGTTCGACACTGGCAACGACGCGGTGCGCAAGGCGGCGGAGAAACACAAGGAGCACATCCTGACCTGGCTCAAGGCACAGGCCATCGAACTCAAGGTGCCCGACGTGACCGAAACCGCGCGTTCCTTTGCCGTGCTCATCGACGGCGCTATCGTCGCCGCCCAACACACCCGCGACCCAAGCTTTGCCCGCACCGCCAAACATATGGCCGAATGTCACCTCGATGTTGTGCTCGGCACGTAATCCCTTTTGAATTATCCGAAACCTGCCTTGACCCTCCCCGCCGACTGTATATACATCGTATAGGCAAACAACGGCTATGACCAAGGGGTAGGCATGGCGCCGAAAAACAAAAATGACAGCTCGCTGATCATCCGCCTACCGAAGGAGGACCGCGACGCGTTCGTGGCGCTCTGCGAAGAGATGGACACCTCCGCCTCGCGCGAGCTTCGCGATCATATCCGCAAGTTTCTCAAGAAGAATTCCAAGAAAGGATCGTAAGTCGTGAAGACGCTTCTCGTTGCCAACAGCAAGGGTGGATCCGGCAAGACGATGACAGCGATCACCCTAGCCGCCGCGCTGCGCGCCTCCGGCAAACGGGTCACGATCGCCGATGCCGATCCGCAGCAATCCGCACGGATGTGGGGCAAACGCCGCTCGGCCTATGCGGCGCATATCCCGGTGCTGGACTGGTCTGGCGCTGCGCGTCCCTCAGTGCCGCGAAAAACCGACTGGCTGGTGATCGACAGCGGCGCGGGGCTTGAAAGCGAGGCAGCGAAGGTGCTGTTGAAAGACGCCGACGTGATGGTGACGCCGATCATGGCCTCGATGTTCGATGAGCTGGCGGTGAAGGGCTTTCTCAAATCCCTGCGCGAGTTGAAACGCATCCGCAAAGAGAAGGTCGAGATCCTGCCCATCGGCTCGCGCATCGACCCGCGGCGCAAGGACGGGCGCATTTTGAAGGCGTTCCTTGAGGCCAACGGGCAAGAGCTCGTGACGATGATTTCCGAGCGCGCCGCCTATATCGATCTGGCCCGCGAGGGACTGTCGATTTTCGATCAGACCCAGGCAAGATACGCCCCGATGAAGGCCCAGTGGCAGCCGGTTCTCAAACATCTCGGCGTGAAACTCTGAACCGGTTTTGGGTGGTGCTCCGGGGCAAATCCGGAGAAAACGCCGAAAAAACAGTCAAATCTCCAGAAAGCGCCCGACACGATCACCCCTGTTTCACCGCAGTGACTTCCACCTCGACCTTGAACTCCTCGCGGGTAAACCCTGTGACGATGATCAGGGTCGACGCCGGTTTGACGGCGACCTCGGCCAGCCAGGCGTCGCGCACCGTCATATAGACCGGGAAATCTTCGCGCCGGGTCACGAAAGCGCTGATCCGGATCACCGCATCGCGCCCTGCCCCCGCCGTCGCCAAAATTGCGTCGATATTGGCGAAACACTGCTCTGCCTGTGCTTTAACGCCTTCCGGGCATGTCCCGTCCGGGGCAAGCCCAAGCTGACCCGAGGTCACGATAACCTGCCCACCAGAAGGCCCCATGAGCCCGTGGCTATAGGCCCCAAAGGGCGCGGCGATGGAGCTGGGCGTGAGCGGCGTGTTCATGGGCTGAGACCTTCCTGTCGAGATTCGTTTGTCGCCATTTCTCATGCCATTCTGCGACGGGAAGAGCCGCCATTGTGTACAATATCGCATCCGATATTACTGCTGTCCGCATGATTTTTGACCACTCAGCCAGATTTTTGCCCTCAATTTAGGCATATGCAGATTGTATGCAAATTCCCGCAACGCCCCCCTGTGCCTCCCCCCCGATGATCTCGCTAACGTGGTCTGCGGAGTTTCACCCACGGAGAGTTTACATGACTTTGAATCGCGTTCTCGCGGGGCTTGCCCTTGCCGCGACCACTTCCACCGCGGCCCTCACCGGCGCAATGGCCGCCGATCTGACGCCGGTGTCCTTCGGCACCAACTGGCTCGCTCAGGCCGAGCACGGCGGCTACTATCAGGCCGTGGCCGATGGCACCTATGCCGCCTGCGGTCTCGACGTGACGATCCAGCCGGGCGGTCCGCAGGTCAACAACCGCGCGCTCATGATGGCCGACAAGATCCAGTTCCACATGGGCGGCGATCTGCTTCAGGCGTTCAACGCCGCGAAAGAAGGCATCCCGGTCGTAGCCGTGGCCGCCACGTTCCAGAAACACCCGCAGGTGATCATCGCGCATCCGGGCAAGGCGAAGACCTTCGAGGATCTGAAAAACCTCACACTGCTGATCGGCGACAACGGCTTTGCCTCCTACTACCAGTGGATGATCGCCGCCTACGGTTTCACCGCCGAGCAGCGCCAGCCCTATACGTTCAACCCGGCGCCGTTCCTGGCCGATGAGAACATGGCAATGCAGGGTTTCCTGTCGTCTGAGCCCTATGTGATCGAAAAAGAAGGCGGGTTTACCCCCGATGTCTTCCTGATCGCCGACGCCGGTTACTCGACCTATGCAACCACCATTGAGACGATGCAGAAGACCATCGACGAGACCCCCGAGGCGGTGAAATGCTTTGTCGATGGCTCCGCGATCGGCTGGTACAACTACCTCTACAACGACAACTCGGCGGCAAACGAGATGATCATGGCGGACAACCCCGACATGACGCAGGACAAGATCAATTTCGCCATCGAGAAGATGAAATCCGAAGGCATCGTCGACAGCGGCGACGCGCTTGAACTCGGCATCGGCGCGATGACCGACGAGAAGATCAAGGACTTCTACGACAAGATGGTCGACGCGGGTGTGATCGAGGCGGGTCTGGACTACTCCTCCGCCTATACGCTCGATTTCACCAACCAAAAAGTTGGCATGGACCTGAAATAAGGCCCTGCCGAGAGACAAGCGGGGGCGGCATCTTCCGGCCCCGCAAATCAAGACGCGAAAGACGCACATGACCACCCCTCCCACCTCCATTCCCCCCATGGGCCAGCGTGAAAAGCTGTTGGATATGTCCAATGTGGACAAGGTTTTCAACGGCAATGTCGTAGCGCTCAAGGATATGAACCTGACCGTCAATCAGGGCGATTTCATCTCGCTTCTGGGCCCCTCGGGCTGCGGCAAATCCACGGCCCTGCGGCTGATTTCCGGGCTGATGCGCCCAACTTCGGGCCATATCACATGGGAAGGCGGCATGAAGACCGGCGACCTCGGTGTGGTGTTTCAGGAACCGACGCTGATGCCCTGGGCGACCGTCGAGCAGAACGTCTGGCTGCCGTTCCGTCTGCGTGGCAAATCCATGCGCGACGTTCAGGACGAGATCATGTGGGCGCTCAAAATGGTGGGTCTGGAGAAATTCCAGCGCGCCTACCCGCGCGAGTTGTCGGGCGGCATGAAAATGCGGGTGTCGATTGCCCGCTCGCTGGTGACAGAGCCGCGCCTCATCCTGATGGACGAACCTTTCGCGGCCTTGGACGAAATCACCCGTCACAAGCTGAACAACGACCTTTTGGAGCTGCGCGAAAAGCTCAAATGTACGGTGATTTTCGTGACCCACTCGGTGTTTGAATCCGTCTTCCTGTCGGACCGGATCGTCGTCATGGCGGCACGCCCCGGACGGGTGTCCTCCGAGGTTACGGTCGATGCGCCCTATCCGCGCACCGAAGAATTCCGCACCTCGGCAGAGTACGCAGAGCTGTGCCGAAAGGCCTCGGATGCCCTGCATATGGCAATGAACGAACATGGCGCGAGGGCCTCGGCATGAGCACAACCGATATGAATACTGCGCTTGTTGTGGACGAAGAAGAACTTCGCTACGCCCGCGCGCAAAAACGCGAGAAGATCGCCAAATGGCTCCTGCCCGTTGTGGTGATCGCGCTGGCGATTTTCCTTTGGGATCGGATCGTGGTGTGGAACGAGATCCCGCATTATATCCTGCCGGGGCCGGGACTTGTGCTCAAGACCTTGGTTCAGGACTGGGGCATGTTGTCCTCGGCGCTTTTGGTGACGCTCAAGATCACACTGGCCGCTCTGGCCGTCGCGGTGATCGGCGGCGTGGGGCTGGCGATCCTCTTCACCCAGTCGCGCTATTTCGAAATGTCGTTTTACCCCTTCGCCGTCATCCTTCAGGTGACGCCGGTGGTCTCGATTGCGCCCCTGATCTTTATCTATGTCGACAACCGGCTGGCGGCGCTTTTGCTCTGCGCGTGGATCGTGGCGTTTTTCCCGATCCTCTCGAACACCACGCTTGGCCTCAATTCCACCGACCACAACCTGCGTGATCTCTATAAAATCTACGGCGCAACGCGCTGGCAGCGGCTACGCTACCTGCAATTGCCGACCGCTCTGCCCTATTTCTTGGGCGGTCTACGCATCGCGGGCGGTCTGTCGCTGATCGGGGCGGTTGTGGCCGAATATGTGGCGGGCACCGGCGGCATCGGATCGGGGCTTGCCTTCCGTATCCTTGAAGCGGGATATCGTCTCAACATTCCGCGGATGTTCGCGGCCCTTCTTCTGATCGCAGCCACCGGCGTCGTGATCTTCACCGCAGCCTCTCTCCTGAGCCATGCTCTGCTGCACAAATGGCACGAAAGTGCGATCAAACGGGAGTCATAAGGACTTATATGAGCTTTTGCGTTCTGCCCAGCGGCGCGAAGACACTTCGAAATGTCACGGTCCCGGCCTGCCTCATCAGTCAGCCCGGCGACCTCATCACCACCGATCTGACGATCGAAAACGGCAAGATTGTAAAAACGGACGCCCTCCCGAACGTTCAAAGTCAACCGGCCGAAACTACAATCGACATTCCAGAGATCGACATGAAAGGGGCCATGGTGTTTCCGGCCTTTGTCGACATGCACACGCATCTCGACAAGGGGCATACATGGCCCCGCGCCTCGAACCCCGATGGCACTTTCATGGGCGCCTTGGAAACCGTGCGGGCGGATCATGCCAATTGGACCGCGCCCGATGTCGAGGCGCGAATGGATTTCGCCCTGCGCTGCGCTTATGCGCACGGGACCAAGGCGATCCGCACCCATATCGACAGCCTCGACAACCTCGCCGCCTCCTCTTTTGGCGTCGTCAAAAAGATGCAGGAGAAATGGGCGGGCAAGATCGAGCTTCAGGCCTCCTGTCTTGTCGCCATCGACCGGATTTTCAAGGATCAGGGCGATTTCCCGGCCATCGCGAAGATCGTCGCCGATGCGAGGCAGATCCTCGGCGCGGTCACCTACCCGGTGCCGGACCTGAAAGAACGCCTGCTGGATTTCTTCCACTACGCGATGCTCTACGATCTCAACGTCGATTTCCACGTCGACGAGACGGATGACCCCACCTCCGACACGCTGCGCACCATCGCGGAGACGGTTCTGGAACTTGGTTTCAAAAACAAGGTGACGGTCGGCCATTGCTGTTCGATCTCCGTCATGCCGGAAGAGACCGCCGATGAGATCATCGCGCTGGTCGCCAAGGCGGGTCTTAACGTCGTTTCCCTGCCGATGTGCAACATGTATCTGCAAGACCGCTACAAGGGCCGCACGCCGCGCTGGCGCGGTGTCACCATGGCGCATGAGCTGAACGCGGCGGGGGTCAATGTGTCCTTTGCGTCTGATAACACCCGCGATCCGTTCTACGCCTATGGCGATCTGGACATGATCGAGGTGATGCGCGAGGCGACCCGGATTTGCCATCTCGACCACACGGATCAGCCTTGGGTGCAGGCGTTTCTCGCCAACCCGGCGACCGCCTGTGGCTTTGACACCCCGACACTGACCGAGGGCGCGCCTGCCGATCTGGTCATCTGTAACGCACGCGGCTGGACCGAGCTATTCGCCCGGCCGCAATCCGACAGGGTGGTTTTGCGGGACGGAGATCCCATCGACCGCACCTTGCCGTCCTACTCTGAGCTTGATGAAATCGTGAGTGTGAAATCATGAAACCGAATGTCGCTGCCGCCATGGCCGAACTCTCCCATCTGGAGATCGACGAAAACCCCGCCACCGTCCGCAACAAATCGCGGGATTTCTTTTGGTATTCCCCGGTTCTGAAAGCCGAGATGGATCACCTTGAGGCGGATTTCGTGGTCAATCCGAAATCCGAAGACGAGGTCATCGAGGTTCTCAAGACCTGCTACAAACATGACGTCCCCGTCACCTGTCGTGGCGGCGGCACCGGCAACTATGGCCAGGCGATGCCCTTGGCCGGGGGCTGCGTCATGCATCTGACGGGCATGAACAAGATCAAGGAGATCGGCGCGGGCTATGTCGTGGCCGAGCCGGGGATCATCATGAAGGATCTCGACACCGAGCTGAAGACAAAGTCCGGTCAGGAATTGCGTATGATCCCCTCGACCTATTCGCAGGCCTCGCTTGGAGGCTTTATCGCGGGCGGTTCCGGCGGGGTTGGGTCGGCCAACTGGGGCGCACTGCGTGACCTGGGCAATATCGACCGGCTGCGGGTGATCACCATGGAGGCCGAGCCGCGCGCGCTGGAGTTTACCGGCGAAGAGCTGCACCGCGTCTCCCACGCTTACGGCACCAACGGCATCATCACCGAGATCGAAATGCCGCTCGCCCCCGCCTATGAGTGGGTCGAGATGTTCGTGCGCTTCGATACCTTCCGCATGGCGACCGAATTCGCCGGTCAACTCACCGCTGAGCCGGGCATCCTGATCAAACTTGCCTCAGTCTACGCCGCCCCCATCGCGCATAAGTATTTTCAGCGTGTGAAGGCCCATGTCACCGAGAATGACCACCTCTGCGGCGTCATGGTCGCGCCGCATTCCATGGCCGGGTTCCAGACCCTTCTGGACCGTTATGAGGGTGGCGAGGTCATTTACCGCTCTGACGATGTGAAATGGGACCGCCATCCCGGGCCGATCTATGAATATGGCTGGAACCACACCACCTTGCGGGCGCTGAAGTTCGAGAAAGACCTGACCTATCTTCAGGTCCGCTATGGCGATGACATCGAGAAGATCATGAAGGCCTATGAGACCTTCAAAGACGATCTCTACATGCACCTCGAAGTCATGCGCGAGGGCGCGGGCCTGTCGTTCGCGGGCCTGCCGATTGTCTTCCCGAAGGACAAAGCCCAGCTCGACGATCTGGTCGCCAAACACGAGGCGATGGATTGCATGATCTTCAACCCGCACCGCTACACGTTGGAAGAAGGCGGGCGTCAGTCGACCGACAAACGCCAGCTCGATTTCAAACGCGAGGCGGACCCGAAAGGCTTGCTCAATCCTGGCAAAATGATCGCCTGGGACGAGCCGGATTTCGATTATGCGGATATGTATTCCTACGCCAAGATCACGCCGAAACCAGAGGTCGCGGAATGAGCGCTGCCGCCTCGAAAGGCCGCGTTCTCGTCCTTTACGCCCACCCCTGCCCCGAAAGCTTCAACGCGGCAGTGCATGAGGTGGTCGTGGAGACGCTGAAAAAATCCGGTTGGGAGGTCGACGATTGCGATCTCAATGCCGAAGGGTTTCAGCCGGTTCTGACCACCGAAGACCGCCGGGGCTATCACGACGAGCCGGAGAATATCGAACCTGTGCGCGACTATGTCGAACGGCTACAGGCCGCCGACGCGCTCGTCATGGTCTTCCCGGTGTGGAATTTCGGCTATCCGGCGATCCTCAAGGGCTTTCTCGACCGGATTTTCCTTCCGGGCGTGTCGTTCAAACTGGTGGACGGCAAGGTCCGTCCGGGTCTGACCAACATCAAAAAGCTCTACGCCTGCACCACCTATGGCGGCACCCGTTGGCGCGCGATCCAGAATGCTGATCCGCCGCGCAAGACGGTCACCCGCGCGGTGTGGTACGCCTGCGGCATGCCGAAGAAAAAATACATCGCGTGTTACGACATGAACCGCAATGAAGCGCCCAAGCTCAAACGCTACTTGGAGCGGGTGCGACGCGAGATGGAGGCGATGTGATGCAACGCGCGCTCGTCGTCTATTGCCACCCGCGCGACACGTCGTTCAATCGCGGGATCAAGGACCTTGTGGTGTCACGGCTGGAAACCGCCGGTGTCGAATATCGCCTGCGCGATCTCTACGCTGAAGGCTTCGATCCTCGGCTGACCGCCCATGAGCATGAGATTTACGAAAACATCCCGGAAAACCGCGCCCTCGTGGATCGCGATTGCACCGATCTGGAATGGTGCGACAGCCTGATTTTCGTCTATCCGACCTGGTGGTACGGGCTGCCCGCGATGCTCAAGGGCTGGCTCGACCGCGTCATGGTGCCGGGCGTGAGTTTCATCATGCCCGAGACCATCGGCGGCGACATCAAACCGGGGCTGACGCATATCAAGAAGCTCGGGGTGTTCACCACCTGCGGTGCCTCGCGTTGGCTGACGTTTTTCGTCGGTGCGCCGGGCAAACGCACCCTGATGCGCGGGCTTCGGGTGATCCTGGCCAAACGCTGCAAAACCGCCTTTGCCGCACATTTCCTGATGGACAGCTCGACGCCTGAGAGCCGCGCCAAACACCTGACACGGGTGCAAAAACGGCTCGACAAGCTGATTGCTGCCCCAACCCCAAAGGAGGGATAAATGGATATTCCCGTTCTGGACTGGCAACGCTTTGCCACTGGCTCCGACGTGGATGGCTTTGTGCGTGACCTTGGCCACGCCTGCCGCGACACCGGATTTTTCCTGATCTCAGGCCATGGCATCCCGGAGGCGTTGATTGCCGACGTCTTCGCCCAGGGCGACGCCTTTTTCGCCCTGCCCATGGCCGAGAAATCCAAGATCGACATCCGCAAAAACCCGCACAATCGTGGCTGGGCCTGTCAGGGGTCCGAAGCGCTGGACGAAAAATCCGGCCTGATGGACCAGAAAGAGGCCTATAACGTCGGCTTCGATCTTGCCTCCGACGATCCGCGCGTTCTGGCGGGCGAACCGTTTCGCGGCGTGAATGTCTGGCCGGACCTGCCCGGTTTCCGCGACACGATGCTCACCTATTATGATGAGGTCCTTAACCTCGGCGTGGCGCTGCACCGGGCGTTCGAGATGGATCTCGACCTGCCCGAAGGCTATTTCCCGCCGCATTTCACCGAACCCATGGCGACGCTGCGCATTCTGTCTTACCCGGCAGCCCCCGAAGGAGAGGGTATCGGCGCGGGCGCGCATTCGGACTACGGCTCTGTCACCCTGTTGATGACCGATGGCGTCGCCGGGCTTCAGGTCAAACCGCGCGGCGGCGACTGGATGGATGTGCCGCATGTGCCCGGGGCCTATGTGGTCAATATCGGGGACTGTCTGATGCGCTGGTCCAACGACATCTATATCTCGACCCCGCACCGGGTTTTGCCGCCGAAAACCGCGCGGCGCTCGATCGCGTTTTTCCTCGACCCAAACCCGGACAGCCTGCTCGAAGCGCTCCCCGGAACGGGAGAGGCCAAATACCCGGCCATGACCGGCGCGCAGTATCTGCGCTCGCGCCTGATGGCCACCTATGCAATGGAAGACAACTCATGAAACGCTATGACTGGGCGGAGTACCGCACCACGGAATTCGCCGACTTCGATCCCGAAAAGACCATTGTGATCCTGCCCACCGCCGCCGTGGAACAACACGGACCGCATCTTCCTGTGGGGGTGGACACTTATATCAACGAGGGCATGCTCACGGAACTTCGCGCCACCTGCCCCGACGATGTCACGATCCTGATCCTGCCGGTTCAGGCCGTGGGCAAATCGAACGAACACATCCACGCCAAGGGCACGCTGACCTATACGGCCAAGACCGCTTTGGATGCCTGGACCGAGATCGGGTTGTCCGTGGCGCGGGCCGGTCTCAAGAAGATGGTGATCGTCAATTCCCATGGCGGGAATCTCGATCTCATCTCCATTCTGGGGCGTGAGCTGCGGGTGCATGCCGGGATGATGGTGGTGAAATGCCAATGGGGCAATTTCGGCAAGCCGGAGGGCATGTATTCCACGCAGGAAAGCACCTATGGCATCCACGGCGGCGATTTCGAGACCTCGCTCATGCTGCATTTCAAACCGCATCTGGTGGATATGACAAAGGCGGAAGATTTCCGCTCGACGGCCGAGACCGCGCCGATTTCGCCCATCGGGCCGGTGAACCTTGCATGGGTATCGAAGGACCTGAACCCGGCAGGCACCGTGGGTGAGGCGCATCTGGCGACGGCTGAGAAGGGCAAGGCGACCGCCGCGCATATGGTGGCGGGCTTTATCGAGATGCTCAAAGAGTTCCGCGATCTGCCGACCGCGGGCTATGAGCGCACGATCCCGGACTAAGCTCTCCGGCAAGGGCGGAAAAAGGGGGCCTTTCGGCCCCCTTTCTTATTCCTCTGTCTTCGGGGCGGTGATCCCCCCGAAGGCCCCGCCAAAGGCCGACGGGCTTTCCGGTTTCGGCGTCGCAGGCGCTGCCGGAGCCGGTGTCCCCACGCCCCCGAACGCCCCGCCAAAGGCACTATCCGGTTTCGGCACGGTGACGCCCTGCTGCGCCTGTTCCGCTTCGATCTTGGCGCGCTGCTCGGCCCGAAGCGCCTCCTGACGGTCGAGCTTCTCCTGAAGGATCGCCGCTTCGCACTGGCCGCTGTCGTATTGCGAACCCGCATAAGAAATCCCGCCGATCACCGCCACGAGAATGGCGAAGACCACGCCCGGATGGGTCAGCGCCCGCGTCACCGGATTGGCGTAAAGGGCCGAGCGCGCGGCGCGGCCTCCGGATTCGGCCTCTCTGCGGCGCTGGAACGCTTCGTTGGTCAAAGCCCCGACCAAGGTGATGGTGATGATGATCACCGCCAAAGCCGACAAAGACGGATCGGTGCCGTGGCGCACCTTGGAGGCCAAGGCCGTGGTAAACGTGCTTTCCGAGAGTACCGTGAACACGGTGGTGTTGTAATTCTCGAAGCTCGCCAGCAGCGTGATGAAGGCCGCAGACCCAATCGCGGGCGCCATAAAAGGCAGAAGGATCTTGCGAAACGCCTGCCCCGGCGTGGCGCCAAGGTCCAAAGCCGCCTCCGTCTGGGTCGCGTCAAAGCGCTGAAGCCGCGCGATGAAGACCAACATGGCATAGGCCGAGACAAAGGTGATCTGGCCGACGATGGTCAGGAAATAGCCGTTGTAGAGCAACCCGGCCCCGATGCCGCGCGTGATCTGGCCCCAGAGCACGATGGTCGAAATCCCCAAAACAACGCCGGGGATCAGGATCGGCAGGATCAGCACGGTGTAGAGCATCGAGCGCAGTTTCGCGGGCAATTCCGAAAGCGCCAAAGCTCCCGCAAGCCCGATGGGCACCGCCAAAGCCACGACCCCCACGCCAATGATCACCGAGTTCAGCAGACCTTCCATCAGGCGCGCATTGCCGAACAGCTCATTGAACCAATTGGTCGTGAAACACTCCCAAGGCGCGACCCGCGGGAATTTCGACGAGTTGAACGCGGTCGCCGCCATGATGATCAACGGGCCGAACAGGAAGGAGAAAAACGCAAGCGCATAGGCGCCACCGAAAATGGTATTCCTGCTCATTTGCCGATCTCCCCGACAGAGACCTTGAACACGCGCATCATCAGGAGGACGAAGCTGATACAGGTGAGAAGCAAGACGACGGCATAGGCCGAGCCTCTGGGCCAGTTCGAGCTCTCATTGAACCACTGATAAATCAGCTGCGTGAACCACAGGGACGATGGCCCACCCAAGATTTGCGGCGCGGCCAAGGCACCTGCGGTGAGCATAAAAACCATGGTCGCCCCCGACACGATCCCCGGTTTCGCCATTGGCAGAACCACCCGCCAATGCACCCGCCACAAAGGTGCGCCCATGTCGCGGGCCGCTTCGACCTGGGTATGATCCAGCGCTTCGACGGCGTTGTAGATCGGGAAGATCATCAACAGAATATAGGCATAGGCGAGGCCACAATAGAGCGCCACATCTGCGCGGATGAAATCCACCGGCGCGTCCCAAAGCCCGAGCTGCATCCCCCAGGTGTTGACGACGCCCGTCGAGCCAAACAGCACGCGAAAGGCAAAAGCGCGCAGAATCTCGTTGATCCAATAGGGAATGATCAGCCCGATCACCATGAGACGGGCGGCAAGGCCCTTGGCCCCATGGGCGAGAATATAGGCGATGGGATAGCAGATGAGCACATCAATCAAAGTCACGATCAGCGCCGCAATCAGCGTGCGCACAAGGATCATGATGTCGAGCGTGTTGACCGAACCGTCGTTGTTGAAGAAGAAACTGCGGTACTGATCGAGCGTGTAGTGATCCGCCTCGGTGCCAAGCTGATCGGCCGGCAGATTGAAACGGAAGGAATAATCCAGCATCGAAAGCTGCGGCAGGGTGATGAACAAGACGACCCAAAGCGTGACGGAAATGGCGACGAACAGGGCCGCGCCCATGCCGTGTTTGGCCAACAGAGTGTTATAAGCGAGTTTCAACTGTTTCATGTTTCGCTCGCCATATGCCCGAGCGGAAGGATAGTGCCATTCATCGGCGCGAAGCCCAGAGACAGGCTTTCGCCCTGCCCCGGCAAGCTCCCGGCGAGCCCCGCGTTGACCATGGAAATGCGCAGCTCGTTCTCACCGGCTTTCGCAAAAACATGGTTGGTCGCGCCTTCGAATTCCTGACGTGCGAGCGTCGCTTGGAACGCGTTCTCAGAGGCTCCGGGGATCAGTTGTTCGGGCCGCACAAACAAGAGCGCCTGATCGCCCACCTTGTATTTGCGCCCGCCACCGACGCGGGCTTCGAACGTGCCCATCGGCGTCTCAAGCGCGGCCGTCTCGCCAGACTGGCCCTTGATCACGCCTTGCAACGCGTTGTTTTCGCCTACGAAAGAGGCCACGAAAGCCGAGCGCGGGCGGTTATAGATGCGATCCGGCTCGCCCACCTGTTCGATCACGCCCCGGCTCATCACCGCCACACGGTCGGACATGGTCAGCGCCTCACCCTGATCGTGGGTGATGTAGATGAAGGTCACGCCAACCTGTTTTTGAATGGCGCGCAGCTCCGTGCGCATATGCTGGCGCAGCTTGAGATCGAGCGCAGAGAGCGGCTCGTCGAGCAAGAGAATATCCGGCTCAACAGCCAAAGCGCGCGCAATCGCCACGCGCTGTTTCTGCCCGCCAGACAGCTCCCCCGGTTTCTTGTCGCCGATCCCCGGCAGGGCGATCATCTCCAACAACTCGTCCGCCTTCTTGCGCCGCTCTTTCTTCGAGACGCCCCGCACCTCCAAAGGAAAGGCGATGTTCTCGGCCACGGTCATCAGGGGGAACAAGGCGAGGTGTTGGAAAATCAAAGCGGTCGGGCGTTTGTTCGGACCGACGCCCGCCATATCCTTGCCCCCGATCAGAACCTTGCCCTCGGTCGGCTCGGAAAAGCCGGAAATACAGCGCAGCATCGTGGTTTTGCCGCAGCCGGAGGGGCCAAGAAAGGAAAAGAATTCGCCGGAATTGATCTTGAGATTGGCGTTGTCGACGGCGGTGAAATTGCCGAAGCGGATCGTGACGTGATCGAGGAGGACGGAGCGATCTGGGAGGGTCTCGGGCATGTTGCCTCTCTTATGAATTTAGGTATGAAAAGGCCCCGCGCGCAATGGGCGGGGCCTGATCGCAGACTTATGCGGAGAGGAATTTGTTGGTGAACTCGGTGCGCATTTCCGAGTACCACGGGGCTTCCGCAGGCCATGCGTTGAGGTTCGCCAAAGCCTCGCCCGGATAGGCATCGGCAAAGTTCTTGGCGTAGATCTCGCCGCCGAAGGCATCCGCGCCCAGAACCGGCGAGTTGTAGCCATGGGTCTTGATCGCCTCACCGGCCCACTCGGGGTTGTAGCAAGCGTCGATGAAGGCATAGACCTGCTCGATGTTCTTGGCGCCCGTCGGCATCGCCATGCCGTCAACCCAAGCCATCGCGCCCTCGACCGGCGCACGGTACATCACCGGCTCGCCTTCGTTTTTCAGCGCGATTGGCGGACCGTCCCAGGTCTGACCAACAACGACGCCTTCGTTCAAAAGACCGTTTTTCTGGGTGTCGGCGTCGCTCCAGATCAGCTTGATATTGCCTTTCTTTTCAATCGCGTGCTCGACGACCTTGGTCCAGACCTCGGTCATTTTCTCAGGAGACTCGTAAGCCGCCCACATGGAGCCCGGCTCCATCATGCCAAGGCGTTCCATGCCAAGGCCGAGCCCCAGGAGCATGGAGTGTCCGCGGCCCATGGTTTTGCCAGCGTTGGCGTCATCCCAGATGTCGTAGTACGACGGGAACTCGCCCGCCGGGGTGAACATGTCGGTGCGCCACGCGACCCCCTCGGTGCCCCAGATATGCGGCACCCAGCAGCAGCCACCGAAATTCCAGTGCTTTTCGCCCAGAGCCATCGCCGGGTTGACCTTTTCGATGGCGATTTTCGTCATATCGAAGGGCTGCAAGAGGCCAAGCTCGGCCCAGAGGAGGTTGCGGTTGACGGTCGGCGAGACGATGTCGAAGCCTTCGCCATTCGTGGCTTTCAGCTTGTTGATGATCTCCTCGTTGGAACCAATGCCGGTGAAATTCAGCTTGATTCCAGTGGACCCCTCAAAGGCCGACACGAAGCTCTCCGGCAGGTAGTCGGACCACATCATCACGTTGATTTCGCCGGAGGAGGCCAGCGCTGCGCGGCTCACGAGGGCCGGTGCGGCGAGACCGCCCATAACCGTCGCGGTGCCTTTCAGGAACGAGCGGCGTTTGAGGCCACTGGTGGTTTTGATGTTCGTCATGTCACTCCCCGTGAACGTATTTGCTGTTATTCGGTTTATTGTTATCCGGCGGCAGGACCGTGGCCCGAAACCGCTCATGCAAAAGCCTAAAGGGCGGGCTTTTGCGCAATTTAGAGCCAGAATTGGCAAATTATGGTGCCAGAGGGGCTTTCCTCCTGCCGCCTTTCGTGCTGCACAATAGAGTGGCGCTTGACCCGCTGCTTTGCTCGTCTCAAGGCAGGATCGGGACCGTGCACAAATCCATGAGAGGCCACATGCTCGACCGTTATTTCGAACAGCCCTTCGATCAAAGCGCCTCGCTCCAGCACCAGATTCAGGAACGGCTCATTCAAGCGATCCTCGACGGTGCGCTCTCGCCGGTCGATCCGCTGCCCTCGTCACGCGAATTCGCCAAGACGCTGAAAGTCTCGCGCAACACGATTTCCATCGTCTACGAGCGGCTGCATCAGGATGGGTTCATCACCGCAAAACCCCGGCGTGGGTATTTCATCGACGAGAATTTCGTGCGCGAGAAACTCAATGTCGCACCGCCACGACGGCAGATTGGTGCAGGCACGCGCGCCGATTTTTCGCGTTTCCTGCCGCGCCGCTTCACCGAACAGCTCAACATCGCCAAACGCGCCGACTGGCGACGCTTTCCCTACCCGTTCATCTACGGTCAGGTCGGGCGCGACGACATTTCGGTGGCCCGCTGGCGCGATTGTCTGCGCCGGGCGGGCACCACACGGCATGTCGGCACATGGGCCGACGATCTGTTCGACAGCGACGATCCGCTTCTGCTCGAACAAATCTCGCGGCGGGTGCTGCCGCAGCGCGGCTTTCGCGCCGGGCCCGACGAATTGCTGATCACGGTGGGGGCGCAAAACGCGATCTGGATGGTCGCCAACCTGTTCCTCGGACCCGGTCGGGTGATCCATGTCGAAGACCCCGGCTATGTCGATGCGCGCAACATTTTCAAAGCCCAAGGCGCCGAAGTCATTCCCTCGCCCGTGGATCGCAACGGATTGAAACCCGGGGAAAATATGGCCGGGACCAATCTCGTCTATGTGACCCCCGGCCACCAAAGCCCCACGAATATCACCATGCCGATGGAGCGTCGATTGGCGCTTTTGGAGGCGGCTTCGACCCATGATTTCCTGATCCTCGAAGACGATTACGAACATGAACTGAACTTCGTCGGCGCGCAGCATCCGACGCTCAAGGCGCTCGATGGTACGGGCCGTGTGATCCATATCGGCTCGCTCACCAAACCGCTGTTTCCCGGCATTCGGCTGGGCTTTGTCGCCGCCGATCCGGCGGTGATCCGCGAGATGCGGGCGCTCCGACGACTGATGTATCGCCACCCTTCGGCGCTGGCACAACGGGCCATGGCGCTGTTTCTCTCCGAAGGCCATTACGACGCGCATATCCGCCGCCACCGCCGGGGCATGGCCGATAAATGGCGGGAAATGTTGAGAGAAATCGACCGGCAACTGCCCGATTGCGAGTTGACCATGACCACCGGCGGCTCCGGCGTCTGGCTGGCCCTGCCGCAAGACATGGACGCGGGTGCGGTCAAGGCGGAGGCCGAAGCGCGCGGCGTTTTGGTCGAGGACGGCACGCCGCATTACCTGCGCGCGGATGCCCCGCGCAACCGGCTCCGGCTTGGGTTCGGGGCGATTGATCTGGCCAAAATTGCGCCGGGGATTGCGGAGCTGAAAGCGGCGATCGAAACGGTACGGACCTGCCCCGAAAGCTGAATTTTCCCTGTCGGCAAAGCGTCGGACATATGTCGGACTTTTGTCGGGCATGATGCCGGCCCCGGCAGGCCGTGGTATCGACGCCCCACTCAAACGCGGAGTTGTGATCTCGGGGAAGGAGGATGGGCTGCTCTGCGGGACAAAGCCGACATTTGCCATAGGTGCCGTTCAGCAGTCATCCGGCTCGCCCTCAATCATAAATAGCTTTGGTCGAAACAGCCCTTTTAAAGCGGCACGGCGACGAGAAAACAGTGCGAAATCACTGACAACCTCGCCGAGCTCCGCCGTAAGTTGCACAAGATATCCAGACCCGATCTCTTCGACCGGAAATCCTGCCGATCGGAGTGCCGCGACATCAACCTCCTGCGCGTAGGGCCCTCCAAACCACGAAGCCCAGCCAGGATTGGTGAGCCCAGAATACTGGGAGTTCAAATCTCCCGCGCGAAACCCGGTGAAGAAGCTTCCGCCCAGATAGTGGGACCATGCCTGTTGTTGCACCTCGTCGACGCCGCGCCATAACTCACCGCGCGGCGCGCCGGCGTTCGGGCCATCCTGCAACACAAGCGGATGTAAAATCGCCGCATAGGGTTGCGTCAGGAGGCACCATTCACGAAACAACCCTGCCCAGTCGATTTCAGGCCGATGCTGCGCCCAAAATTTGATGTGGCTGAACTGCGGGTGCCCCCGCGGCTTGGTTGCGCCCGCAAAGCTGATAGCCCCCTGTGATTTGGCTATCCGTTTGCGCACCCAGTGAAAGTCCTGCGTGAACTCTGACTTGGCGCCTTCAGCCTCTATCGTCGCCTTGAGCGCCCAATGCGCACAACAGTCGGTGAGCGCGCCGACGTCGCTGCCGTTGCGGCTTGAAACTTCGGCAAAGGAAGCAACACGTTGGGGGATGAGCTTGGGGGTGGAAAACACCGTAGACAGCAACCTCTCGCCATCCTCCCAAGAGGTTAGGTCTTTCTGGGTTTTAATCCCAATGACGAGGTCGGATTTCATCGATAGCTCCGGAAAGGCAGCATAAGAGCACGGCCGTTTTGAATACCCTATACTACGAGCGTAGGCTGCAACATGGCAATGCCGCGCAAAGCCGGGACAAAGGCCTCAAAGCCGACTTCCGCCGCTGTCTGCTCGTGTCGCCCAATGTGCCCCTCTCAGTCCATCGCGATCACAATCGTCTTCGAGCGGGTGAAATGCGCCAGCATGGCTTCCAGCGACGCTTCCTTACCCAGACCCGAGCGGCCGAACCCGCCATAGGAGACGTTGGGCTGGATCGTGAGGTTCTGGTTCACCTGCACATAGCCCGCGTTGAGGCGCGAGGTGGCGTCCAGCGCCGTGGAGAGGTCTTCGGTCCAGACCGAGGCGGCGAGGCCATAGCGGCTGTCGTTGGCTTTGGCGATCACGTCCTCGTAGTCGGACCATTTCTGGATCGCGGCCACCGGGCCAAAGATTTCGTCGCGCAGGCAGGGGTGATCTTCGGGCAGGTCGAGCAGAAGCGTCGGCATGGCGAAGAGATCGGGGGAGAGCGCACTGTCCTCAGGCATCTGGCCACAACGGACCACTTTGGCGCCAGCGGTGGCCTCGGCCTTGGCAACGTAATCGGAGACCACCTTGGCCTGTTTGGCGTTGATGATCGTGCCGATGTCGGTGGCCTCGTCCAATGGATCGCCGATTTTGAGCGCGTTCAGATCGGCGACAAGGGCGTCGAGGAAGGCGTCATAGAGGCTTTCGTGGACATAGATGCGCGAGGAGGCGGTGCAGCTTTGGCCCTGACGGGTGAAGCGCATGCCGGCGATGGCGCCGGGGACGGCCTTGGACAGTTTGGCGTCGGCGCAGACGATCATCGGGCTTTTGCCGCCGAGTTCGAGAGAGACCGGCACGATGCGCTCAGCCCCGGCTTTGTAGACGATCTCGCCCACCTCTTCGGAGCCGGTGAAGGTGATTTTCGCCACATCCGGGTGGGCGGTGAGCGCCGCGCCGCAATTCGGGCCGTCACCGTTGATCACGTTCAAGACGCCCGCAGGCAGATGCTCCATGACGATCTCGGCGGCGAGATATGTGGCGAAGGGCGCATCCTCAGACGCCTTGACGACGACCGTGTTGCCCGCGACCAAAGCGGGGGCGATTTTGAGCATCATGAGGACCAGCGGCACGTTCCACGGCACGATGGCGGCGACCACGCCGAGAGGTTCGCGGGTGGTCATGGTCAACATACGCGGGCTGAAGGGGATGGTTTCGCCTTTGAGTTCCGAGCCCAATCCGCCATAGAATTCAAGGATATCGGCGGCGGTTTTGACCTCGCCCCGGCATTCGGTGCGGATCGCTTTGCCGGTCTCGCGGGCCAGAACCTGAGCCACCAATTCGACATTCTCCAAAAGCGCGCGGCCTGCGGCGGCGACGCGTTTGCCGCGCTCGCGGGCCGGGATCAAAGCCCAGGCCGCCCCCGCCGCTTTCGCCGCCTGCACGGCTGCGTCGGTTTCGGCCGGACCGGAGGCGGCGGCCCTGCCCAAAAGCGCCCCGGTGGCCGGGTTCAACACATCGAGGCCGGAGGCGGTGGGCACACGGGCACCGCCCACGAGGTTGAGGGTTTCATAGGCCGCGATGACGGCCTGCGGGTCGGGGAATTGGGATGCGATCTGGCTCATGCCTCTTGCATTGCCCGAAAATCCGGCCCGGCAAAGATACCAGCATTTCAAAACAATGAGTCCAGAAAGTTTGCGCTCATATTTTGACCATTTGATATAAAAAATGACTGGCCCGATAAATCTAAAGCCCTGGCTCTATAGGCCCTGCCTGCAAGCGGTGATTTACTTGCGCCAAGAAACACGGAGTCTCCCGCCATGCACGACAATGATCTTTCCGCCGTTATCGAGGCCGACCGCGCCCACGTTTGGCACCATATGTTCCAGCACCAGCTTTTGGAAACGCGCGATCCCCGGATCATCGTCGAGGGCAAAGGCATGCGGGTTTGGGACCAGAACGGGCGCGAATTCCTTGACGCCGTGTCCGGCGGTGTCTGGACGGTGAACGTCGGCTATGGCCGCGAGCGGATCGCCAATGCGGTGCGCGATCAGTTGATCAAGATGAACTATTTCGCGGGCTCCGCGGGGTCCATTCCGGCGGCGAAATTCGCCGAGGTTCTGACCGCGAAAACGCCGGGGCTGTCGCGGATGTATTACTGCAACTCCGGCTCAGAAGCCAATGAAAAGGCTTTCAAAATGGTGCGCCAGATTTCGGCGCAGCGCTATGGTGGCAAGAAATCCAAAATCCTCTACCGCGACCGCGATTACCACGGCACGACGATCGCCACGCTCTCGGCCTGCGGCCAGCAGCAGCGCGCGACGCATTACGGACCGTTTGTGCCGGATTTCGTCGAGGTGCCGCATTGCCTTGAGTACCGCAAACAGTGGGACGTCGAGAATTACGGCGAGCGCGCCGCAGAGGCCATCGAAGAGGTGATCCTGCGCGAGGGCCCCGACACGGTGGGCGCGCTCTGCCTTGAGCCGGTGACGGCGGGCGGTGGTGTGATCACGCCGCCGAAAGGCTACTGGGAGAAAATTCAGGAGATCTGCCGCAAGTATGACATCCTGTTGCATATCGACGAAGTCGTGTGTGGCATGGGGCGCACGGGCGAGTGGTTCGGCTATCAGAACTACGGCATCGAGCCGGATTTCGTGACCACCGCGAAGGGCGTGGCCTCCGGCTATGCGGCGATTGCCGTGATGCTGGCGTCCGACCGGGTGTTCGACATGTTCAAGGACAAGCCCGAAGACCCGCTGAACCACTTCCGCGACATTTCCACCTTTGGCGGCTGCACCGGCGGTCCGGCGGCAGCGCTTGAGAACGTGGCGATCATCGAGGAAGAGGGCCTGTTGGACAACACCAAGGTGATGGGCAAGCGGTTGATGGACGGGTTGGCTGCGCTTGAGGACAAGCATGAGTTGATCGGTAACACGCGTGGTCTGGGCCTGTTCTGCGGGGCGGAATTGGTGGCGGATCGCGAGACCAAAGAACCGCTCGCCGAGAAGCTGGTTCAGGCGGTGGTCGCCGAGTGCGACAAGCAGGGCGTGATCATCGGCGCGACCATGCGCTCGCTGCCGGGCTTCAACAACACGCTGTGCTTCTCGCCCGCGCTGATCTCGAAAGAGGACGACATCGACGAGATCCTGAGTGCCGTCGACAACGCCCTAACCACGGTTGCGGCGGAGATGTAAGATCGCCCCTCACCGCATTGAAATCTAAAGATTACGCCTCGCCGATGTGCGGGGCGTTTTCTTGTTCGAGTGACCCGCCTTCTTCTTTGAGGCCGGTGCCGGTGAGACCGCGTTTGAGGGCCTCGCGGGTGAGCCATGCGATTTTCGTCGCGGCCTGATCATAGGACATGCCGCCCTTGCCGTGGATGTTCGACAGGCAGTTGCGAAGACTATCCTTGAGGCCCGGTTTGGGTCCATAGGTCAGATAGGCGCCGAGGCTGTCGGCCACGGTCAGGCCGGGGCGCTCGCCGACCAAGAGCACGACCAAACGCGCGCCGAGGGCCGCGCCGATCTCGTCGCCGATGGCGACACGGGCCTGGGTGGCGACCACGACCGGGCCAAGGGTCAGGGCGTCGAGCTTGGCGCTTGCCGCGTGAACCACGGCGGCGGCATGGGCCTGAACGGCGGCGGAGGACAGGCCGTCGGCGATGACAAATGCCACGTCGCAGGGGGTACGGGCGTTGAGTTTTTCGGCCTCGCCCGCTCCGAGTTTACGGCCAAGGTCCGGGCGGCGCAGGTAGCTGGCGCGGTCGGGGGCGGCGGAGGCGACGCGGATCACCTCGAATGGGGCAAGCTCGGCCTCCAAGGCACCCACATCGAGGCCGGAATGCACCGCATCGCGGGCGCGGGCATGGGCGAATTGGAACTCAAGATTGGCCCCGGTCGGAAGCCCCGCGCCGTTGCGGCCAAGGCCGATGCGGGCGGGGGTGGCGGCGCGCAGGGCGGCCCATTTGTCGTTCACCACATCGCTCATTGCGCCGCCTCCAAAAGCCGTGCCGCGCCCAGATCGCTTTGCAGCAGATGGCCGGTTTCGGACACAAGCCCCATGGCGGTGAGCCAACTTTCGAACTCCGGCGCGGCCTTGAGGCCCAGAGAATTGCGCAAATAGGCGATGTCGTGGAACGACAGGCTTTGATAGTTGAGCATGATGTCATCGGCCCCCGGCACCCCGATCAGGAATTGCGCACGGGCATTGGCGAGAAGCGTCATCAAAACATCCATGTCGTTCTGATCGGCCTCGGCATGGTTGGTGTAGCAGACGTCACAGCCCATCGGCAGGCCGAGGAGTTTGCCGCAGAATACATCCTCAAGCCCGGCGCGGATGATTTCCTTGCCATCATAAAGATATTCCGGCCCGATAAAGCCCACCACCGTGTTGACGATCAGCGGATCGAAGGCGCGGCAGACGGCATAGGCGCGGGCCTCGACGGTTTGCTGGTCGATGCCGTGATGGGCGTCGGCGGAGAGGGCTGACCCCTGCCCGGTTTCGAAATACATGACGTTCTGGCCGACCGTGCCCCGGTTTAGCGAGAGCGCAGCGTCATGGGAGTCCTTGAGGATCGACAGGGTGACGCCAAACCCCTCATTCGCGGCCTCGGTGCCCGCAACGGATTGGAACACCAGATCGAGGGGTGCGCCGCGATTGATGATCTCGATCGAGTTGGTGACATGGGTCAGAACGCAGCTTTGCGTCGGGATGTCGTAACGGCCACGCAGATCGTCGAGCATGGAGATCAGCGTCATGGCGGTCGGGATATTGTCGGTCGCCGGGTTGATGCCGATGACCGCATCGCCGACCGCATAGGACAGGCCGTCGAGGGTGGAGGCGACGATGCCTTTCAGATCGTCCTGCGGATGGTTGGGCTGAAGCCGCGATCCGATGCGGCCCTCAAGGCCCAGAGTGGAGCGGAAGGCCGTGACCACGGTGATCTTGCGCGCGACCGCAATCAGATCGCGGTTGCGCATGAGCTTTGACACCGCCGCCGCCATTTCCGGCATGAGACCGGGAGCAAGCGCCTTCAAAGCAGCGGGTGTGGCGGCGTCGGACAGGAGCCAGTCGCGGAACTGACCGACGGTCATATGCGAGACGGGGGCGAAAGCCGCCGCGTCATGCGTGTCGACGATCAGACGGGTGACCTCATCGTCCTCATAGGGGACCAGCATCTCTTCGAGGAAGGTTTTCAGAGGCAGATCGGCCAGAACCATCTGGGCGGCGACGCGCTCGACATCGCTTGTCGCGATCAGCCCGGCCAGAGCATCGCCCGAGCGCGCGGGCGTGGCCTTGGCCATGACGCCTGCGAGGTTGGAAAAGCCAAACACCTCTCCGCCGAGGGTGGTGCGATAGATCGGCATGCGTTCGTCCCGTTGCTGTCTCGTCCCAAAACCCTAGCGACGAAAGCCGGAGGGTTCGAGAGCACGCGCAACCGCAGCCGGGGCGGGCCTGCAAATTCAGGCGTCATCGCCCATTTTTACGGCACAGCCCGTCAGGAAAAGCCGGACCGCCAAAGCGCGCCGCTCCGCCAAAATCTCGGGCGTCGGTTCGGCGAACTCGAGATCGAGCAGGCGCACAAGAGGATCGCCGAAAGCCATGCTGACAATGAGATCGGCCGACAGCGCCGCCTGATCCGGGGCAAGCGACAGGCGCCCCGCCGTGATTTCGCGCATGATTTCGTCGCGCACATAGCCGGTCAACCGCCCGCGCCCCTCATGCACCAGCCCACGCGCCAGCGCCGGATAGGTCTGCGCCCGCGCCACCATGGTGCGCAGGAATTCCAACTTGTGCCGGTCCGATCCGGGCGGTTTGTTGAAGGTCAAAAGCAGATCGAGCCGCTCGGAAAACGGCCTGTCCTGATCCTCTTCGGGCAGGGGCTGAAAAATCGAGGCGCTGACGCGAGCGATGACGCGACCCAGAAGCGCTTCCTGACTGTCGAAATGCGCGTAGAGCGTGCGCTTCGACATGCCCGCGCGCCGGGCGATGGCGGACATGGTGACCTGATCGAAGCCGCGCTCCATCATGAGCGCATGGGTGGCGTCGAGGATCACCTCTTCGCGCGCCTCGAAATCCATCTGCACCGGTCGCCCGCGCTTGCGTGCTCCGGTCTCTTGCGACGCGGCCCCCTCAGGCTCTGCCTCATATTTAGACATCTGCGACAGCCCACAACTCCCTGCTCAGATGCGCACATCCCGCGCGCTTTACAAAACTATCGGGTTTCTTTAATCAAAATTCAAGCGAAGTTCCAATGCACAGATTACGCACAGCCGGAACCTGCCCTGACCGCCGCGCATTCGCGCCCCTCAAAACCCCTTGAGCCCCGATCGCAAACGATCCGGGGTCTGTTTTGCCGGAGACTTTCATGCCCAGCCCACGCCCTGTCCTGCCCCGCCGGACCGCCGCTCTGCTCGCCCTCGCCCTGATGGCGGGCCAGCCCGTTCTGGCCCAAAACGCCCCGCCGCCGACGCCTGTGACCGTGGTCACGCTCTCGTCGGGGGATGTGACGCTCAGCAGCCCGCTGCCGGGCCGGGTCGCCGCCTCTGCCGAGGCCGAGGTCCGTCCGCAGGTCGGCGGCATCATCCAGAAGCGGCTGTTTCAGGAAGGCAGCACGGTGAGCGAGGGCGATCCGCTTTATCAGATCGACGCGGCGACCTATGAAGCGGTGAAGGCCGTGGCGGAGGCGAGCCTTGCACAGGCGAAAGCGGCGCTGAAATCGGCGGAAATCGAATACGAGCGCCAGCAGGAGCTGAAGACCCGCAATGTCGTGGCGCAGCAGAACCTCGACAGCGCGATTGCCGAGCGCGACAGTGCGCTCGCGGCGGTGAAAGTGGCCGAGGCCAATCTTTTGTCGGCGGAGATCGACCTTGAACGGACCCAGATCCGGGCGCCGATTTCCGGGGCTGTGGGTCTGAGCGCGGTGAGCCAGGGGGCGCTTGTGACCTCCGGGCAATCGACCGCGCTGACCACGATCCGGGCGCTCGATCCGGTCTATGTCGACGTGACGCAGGCGGCCTCCGAGATGCTGCGCTGGCGACGGATGGGCAGCGGGTCGGAATTTGCCGAGACGCTCGGCCAGACCGTGACGCTGACGCTCGCGGATGGCAGTTCCTATGAGTTCAAGGGCGAATTGTCCGCTGCGGAGCCTTACGTGAACGAAGACACCGGCACGATCGTGCTGCGGCTCTCCTTCCCGAACCCGGACCATTTCCTGCTGCCGGGCATGTATGTTCAGGTCGAGATGCCGCAGGGCGTGGTGCCCGGCGCGGTGCTTGTTCCGCAGGAAGCGGTGACGCGCGACCGGCGCGGGCGTCCGATGGCTTTGGTCGTGAATGGCGAGAACGTGGTGGAAAGCCGCGTGCTCGACGTGGTGAGCGATCAGGGCGACAACTGGGTGGTGACCGGCGGCGTGGCCGAGGGCGAACGCGTGATCGTCGCGGGTCTTCAGAAGACCGCCGCAGGCGCCACCGTGACGCCGCAGGAACAGGGCGCCGAGGCTCCGGCCGCGCCCGCTGCTGCCCAAGACGCCCAGCCCAGCGAATGACCGGCATAAGGACCTGTTGATATGGCTCGTTTTTTCATCGACCGCCCGGTCTTTGCCTGGGTGATTTCCATCCTGATCATGGGGATCGGCCTTTTGTCGATCTTCACGCTCCCGGTGGCGCAATATCCGCAGATCGCACCGCCCTCGGTGTCGATCCGCACCACCTACCCCGGCGCTTCCGCCGAAACGGTGGCCAACACCGTGACCCAGATCATCGAACAGCAGATGACCGGGCTCGACGGCATGCGCTATATGTCGTCCTCGTCGACCTCGGCGGGCTCGGCCTCGATCACGCTGACCTTTGCGACCGGCACCGACCCGGACATCGCGCAGGTGCAGGTGCAGAACAAACTGTCGCAGGCCACTGCCCTTCTGCCCGATGCGGTGCAGAAACAGGGTGTGACGGTGCAGAAAAGCTCCGCCGGCTTCCTGATGGTGCTGGGGGTGATCTCCCGCGACGGCAGCATGGATCAGGCCGACCTTGCCGACTATCTCAACACCAATATGGTGGATGCGTTCAGCCGGATCGAAGGCGTGGGCGGCACGCAGGTGTTCGGCGCAAAATACGCCATGCGGATCTGGCTCGATCCGTCGAAACTTGCGGCCTTCGACATGACCCCGTCGGATGTGGTGTCCGCCGTCTCGGGCTATAACGCGCAGATCTCTGCCGGCTCCTTCGGCTCGCTGCCCTCGCCCGAGGGTCAGGCCTTCACCGCCACGATCTCCGCACAATCTCTACTGCAAACCCCGGACGATTTCCGCAACATCATCCTGCGCTCGGAATCCGACGGCGGCCTCGTGCTTCTGGACGATGTGGCGCGGGTCGAGGTGGGGGCGGAGAATTACTCCACGATCTCGCAATACAACGGCCAGCCCGCCTCGGGCATGGCGATCCAGCTCGCCCCCGGCGCCAACGCGCTCGACACCTCGAAACGGGTGCGTGCGATGATCGACGAATATGCGCAATACTTCCCCGAGGGCATGGATTACGTCATCCCCTATGACACCACGCCCTTCATCGAGATCTCGATCCATGAGGTGCAGAAAACGCTGATGGAGGCCATCGTTCTGGTGTTCTTCGTGATGCTTCTGTTCCTGCAAAACATCCGTGCGACGCTCATTCCGACGCTGGCGGTGCCGGTCGTTATCCTTGGGACTTTCGCAATCCTCGCGGTCTTCGGGTTCACGATCAACGTGCTGACCATGCTCGCCATGGTGCTCGCCATCGGTCTTCTGGTCGATGACGCCATCGTGGTGGTGGAGAACGTCGAGCGGATCATGGAAGAGGAAGGGCTGAGCCCCCGCGAGGCCACGCGCAAGTCGATGGACCAGATCACCGGCGCTCTCGTGGGCATCGCCCTCGTGCTCTCGGCGGTGTTCATCCCGATGGCCTTCTTCGGTGGCTCGACGGGCGTGATTTATCGCCAGTTCTCGATCACCATCGTCTCGGCCATGCTCCTCTCCGTGGTGGTCGCGCTGACGCTGACACCGGCGCTCTGCGCCACCATCCTGCGCGGCAAGGATGCGCATCACGCCAAGCGCGGGCCGTTCGGCTGGTTCAACAAGGCCTTCGACAAGCTCTCCGGCGGCTATGGCTCGACCGTGGGCTATATGGTGCGGCGTCCGTTGCGGATGCTCGTCATCTATGGCGGCATGGGGGCGGGCATCGCCTGGCTGTTCATGCAGACCCCGACCGGGTTCCTGCCGGACGAGGATCAGGGCATCATGATGGCGCTGGTACAGGGGCCTGCGGGCTCCACCGCCGAGAACACGCTCGCGGCCAACGCCCAGATCAAGGACTATTTCCTCTCCGCCGAAAGCGAGAATGTCGATGCGGTGTTCAGCATCGCGGGCTTCTCCTTCTCCGGTCAGGGGCAGAACAACGGTCTGGCCTTTATCCGGATGAAGGACTGGGAGGAACGCTCTTCCCCGGCGCAATCGGTGCAGGCCATCGCGGGCCGTGCTTTCCCCGCCTTCATGGGCATTCAGGAAGCCATGGCCTTCCCGATCGTGCCGCCCGCGGTGATCGAGCTTGGCAACGTCTCGGGGTTCGACTTCTACCTGCAAGCGCAGGGCGGTCAGACCCACGAACAGCTTCTGGAAGCGCGCAACATGTTGTTGGGCATGGCCGGACAAAGCCCGCTCATTGCCTCCGTGCGGCCTTCGGGTCTTGAGGATGCGACGCAGTTCAAGCTCGACATCGACTGGCGCGCCGCCGGGGCCATGGGCATCGATCCGGGCGACGTCGGCGACACGCTGTCGATCGCCATGGCCGGGTCCTATGTCAACGACTTCAACGACAATGGCCGCACCAAGCGCGTCTATGTCCAAGGCGATGCCGACAGCCGGGCCACACCGGAGGACCTACAGAAATGGCGGGTGCGCAACTCGTCGGGCGAACTGGTGCCGTTCTCGAACTTCACCTCCGAGCAATGGGTCTATGGTCCTCAGGGCCTGACCCGCTACAACGGCACGCCGTCGATGCAGATCCAGGGCTCTCCCGCCCCGGGCGTGTCGACCGGCGAGGCCATGGCGGAGATCGAAAACCTCGTCAGCCAGATCCCCGGCGGCTATTCGGTGGCCTGGACCGGTCTGTCGCTTGAGGAAAAGGACTCCGGCTCGCAGGCACCGATGCTCTACATGCTGTCGCTGGCCGCGATCTTCTTCTGTCTCGCGGCGCTTTATGAGAGCTGGGCGATCCCCTTCTCCGTCATGCTCGCCATGCCGGTGGGGATTTTGGGAACGCTGTTCACCGCCTGGCATTTCGGCTTCGACAACGGCGTGTTCTTTCAGGTCGGCCTTTTGACCGTGATCGGTCTGACCGGCAAGAACGCCATCCTGATCGTCGAGTTCGCGCGTGAACAGGTGGATGCGGGCAAGGATATGTTCGAGGCGGTGCTGACCGCGGCGAAGCAGCGCTTCCGCCCGATCATCATGACCTCGATGGCCTTCTCCTTGGGCGTTGTGCCGCTGGTGCTCTCCTCGGGTGCGGGTGCGGGCGGTCGTCGGGCCGTGGGGGCTGCCGTGCTCGGCGGCACCATCACCGGGACCGTTTTCGGCATCCTCTTCGTGCCGCTGTTCTTTGTGATCGTGCGCAAGGTCTTCGGCGGCAAGAAGAAAACCGCCTGACGGGATCGGGACACAGGACAACGAAAGGCCGGGCGTTTTGCCCGGCCTTTTTCTTTGCCGTCCGGTTTACGTGTTTTTGAGAAAGGCTTCGAAGGCGGCGAGGGTCTCGTCGGAGACGTGGTGCTCGATCCCTTCGGCATCCAGTTCGGCGACCTCTTCGGGCACGCCCACCGCGACCAGAAGTTCGACCACCGTGCGGTGGCGGGCCCGCACACGCTCGGCCAGATCGGCACCCTCCTCGGTCAGGAACACGCCACGATAGGGCCGTGCCGTGGCCAGACCTTCGCGTTTGAGGCGTGAGATCGCCTTGGTCGCCGTGGGTTGCGCGACCCCCATGCGTTCGGCGATGTCGGCGACGCGTGCCTCACCCAACTCGGTGATCAGATCGCCGATCATTTCCACGTAATCTTCCAGAAGCGCGACCGATTGCGCCTCGCGCGCACGGGCGAAGCGTTCGGGAACCTGTCCGTCGATCTCGGTCATGCGCGCCTCCTCTTTGCCGAAGATATAGTCACACCCGGCCCGAAGGACCAGTGTGCGGCATGAAAATACATCTGCACAAAAAATTGTGTTTTGCAAGAAATATAGCAATGGCTATAAATCGAACGCAAGAAAGCCATCCGAGTCGCCTTTGGCGACCAGTCAGGACCCACCACACATGCTCGATCTTTCCAGAAACACCCGTACTGGCATCGCCGCCGTTCTGCGTGGCGAGCGCCATGGGTTGCGCGCGCGGCTGTTGTTCGCAGGCCCTGCGATCATCGCCTCCGTGGCCTATATGGACCCGGGCAATTATGCCACGAACATTCAGGCGGGGGCCGGGTACGGCTATACGCTTTTGTGGGTCGTGCTGCTGGCCAACCTCATCGCCATGCTGTTTCAGGCGCTCTCCGCCCGGCTCGGCATCGTCACCGGCAAGAACCTTGCCGAGTTGTCGCGGGACAATTTCTCGAAACCCGTGGTTCTGGTGATGTGGTTCGTGAGCGAGATCGCCGCCATGGCCACCGACCTCGCCGAATTCCTCGGCGGTGCCATCGGCCTGTCGCTTTTGTTCAACCTGCCGCTCATCGTCGGCATGGCGATCACCGCCCTCGTGACCTATGGCATCCTCTTGTTCGAGGGCCGCGGGTTTCGCCCGATGGAGCTGATCATCGGCGCGATGGTGGGGGTGATCGGCCTGTGTTACCTTGCCGAGATTCTGATCGCCCCGATTGACTGGCAGGCCACCGGGCTTGGCCTCGTCAGCCCCGCCCTGCCCGATCATGCCGCTCTGACGATTGCCGTGGGGATCATCGGCGCGACGGTCATGCCGCATGCGATCTACCTGCACTCGGGCCTCACCCAGTCCCGCGCAGCACCCCGCGACGACAATGACCGGCGCAAGCTTTTGGGCTTTTCCAACACCGAAGTGGTTCTGGCGCTGGCGGTGGCGGGGATGGTCAATATGGCGATGGTGATGATGGCGGCGAGCGCCTTTCACCAAGGCCATTCCGACGTCTCCGAGATCGAGACCGCCTATCACACGCTCACACCCTTGCTGGGCGGCGCGGCGGCGGCGATCTTTCTGACCTCTCTCATCGCCTCGGGGGTGTCGTCCTCCGTCGTCGGCACCATGGCCGGGCAGATGATCATGCAGGGCTTTCTGCACATCCGTATCCCGATCTGGCTGCGCCGCCTGATCACCATGGTTCCGGCCTTTGTCGTCGTGGCCATGGGCATCAACGCCACGCAGGCGCTCGTCGTGTCTCAGGTGATCCTCTCCATCGCCCTGCCGGTGCCGATGATCGCGCTGATCGTCTTCGTCGCCCGCCGCGACATCATGGGGGTGTTCGCCGTCTCGCCGCTGATCCGCCTGCTGGCGATCTTGGGCGCGATTGCGGTCCTGAGCCTGAATTTCGTGCTTCTGGCCGGAGCTTTCGGCCTGCCCATTCCGTTTCTCGAGGGGTGAAACGCAAAAAGGCCGGGGCAATCCCCGGCCTTTCTCATCTCGGTCAACCCCTCTCAGGTGATGACATCCGGGGCATTCCGCCCTGTGCGGGCCCGGATTTCCGCAAGGCTGTCCGCTGCCGCCGCAATCCCCGAAAGCGCGTTCTGCGGATTGTCCTGAAGCGCTGCCGCGTTGGTTTCCACTTTTTCGAGATAGACCCGAAGCGTCGCGCCCTCGGTGCCGGTGCCGGAGAGCCGGAACACGATCCGCCCACCGCATTTGAACAGGATGCGAATGCCCTGCCCTTCGGAGCGCGACCCGTCAACCGGATCGTCATAGGCGAACTCGTCGGCGGCCTCGATAGTCATGCCCTCCACCTCACGGCCCGGCAGGTTCGGCAGACGGGTGCGCAGCGCCTGCATCAGCCCGTGAGCCGCATCGCTGTCGACTGCTTCGAAATCGTGGCGGGAATAGTAGTTGCGACCGTATTTGGCCCAGTGATCGGCCATGATCTCCGCCACGCTCTGACCGCGCACGGCGAGCACGTTGAGCCAGAACAGCACGGCCCAGAGACCGTCCTTTTCGCGGACGTGATCGGAGCCGGTGCCGGCACTTTCCTCACCGCAAAGCGTCGCACGGCCCGCATCCAGGAGGTTGCCGAAGAATTTCCAACCCGTCGGCGTCTCGTAACAGGCAATGCCGAAGGCCTCGGCGACCCGGTCGAGCGCCCGCGAGGTCGGCATGGACCGCGCCACGCCCTTGAGCCCGCTCTTGTAGCCCGGCACCAAAGTGGCGTTGGCGGCCAGCACGGCAAGGCTGTCGGAGGGGGTCACATAGGCGTTGCGGCCCACGATCATATTGCGGTCGCCGTCGCCATCGGAGGCCGCGCCGAAATCCGGGGCGTCGCCGGAGAACATCAGATCCATCAGGGGTTTGGCCCAGATCGGGTTCGGGTCGGGGTGACCGCCGCCGAAATCCGGCGAGGGCACGGCATTGACCACGGAGCCCTCGGGGGCCCCCAGCGAGCCTTCGAGGATCGCCTTGGCATAGGGGCCGGTGACGGCATGCATGGCGTCGAAGCGCAGGGTGAAACCGGAGGCGAAAAGCGTGCGGATCGCTTCGAAATCGAAGATCTCTTCCATCATCAGATGGTAATCGGCGACCGGATCGACCACCTCGATCTCCATGCCGTAGAGCGTCGTCATGCCGGGGGCTGCGAGGTTGAGATCGTGGCTCTCGCAGATGACATATTCGCTGAGGCTCTGGGTCTCGGCATAAATCCGGTCGGTGATGCCTTCGTTGGCCGGGCCGCCATTGTCGCTGTTGAACTTGACGCCGAAATCCTCGGTCGGACCGCCGGGATTGTGCGAGGCGGACATGATGATGCCGCCATCGGTCTTGCGTTTACGAATGAGATTGGAGGCGGCCGGGGTCGACAGCAGGGCATTCACGCCGACGATGACCTTTTTCGCCCCGTTGGCGGCGGCCATGCGCAGGATCACCTGTGCGGCACGGTCGTTGAAATAGCGCCCGTCGCCGCCCAGCACATAGGTCTTGCCCTCGGCGCCGCCGGTGGCGTTGAAAATCGACTGAACGAAGTTTTCCAAATAATGCGGCTGCATGAAAACCGGGGTTTTCTTGCGCAGGCCTGATGTGCCGGGCTTCTGGCCTTCGATCGGGGTCGTGGCAACCACAGTGCGGGTCATGGAGTCTTCCTCTTTCAACGGTCGTTCCGGCGCATGATCTCGGCCACGCGCTCAAGTTTCTCATGGGAGGCCAAGGCCTCTCCCCCGCCCGGCAGCCGAATGCGCCAGTTGGGATATTCGCTGGTGGTGCCCGGCAGGTTCTGCTGCTCCACCATATCAAGAATCACCTCGGCTTGCACCGCGACAAGTCGCGACGGCGTGCGTGCAAGAAAGTCGTGCAGATCGTCCTGATCCGTGCCCGCGACCACGCGGTCGATGGCGGCCACTTCGCGGATGCGATGGGCTTTGTTTTCAGCGGCTTGTGCGGCGTCGAGACCGCCCGCCTTCTGCCGCGCGGTGATCTCGGCGCCTTGCCGCCAACCGAGCCAGGTCGGCAGGTCGTGGGTCGAGAAAGAGGCCACCGCCGCCTCGTCGTAGGCCTCGGCGGGCTTGAACTCCGGGTCGTCCCAGTTCCAGCGTTCGAACATCGCCACCCGGCAACCCAAAACGCCCGACGCGCTCAGCGCCTCGCGCAGCCCGTCCGGGATATTACCGAGGTCTTCACCAACGATGATCCCGCCCGCCCGCGCCGCCTCGATCCGGGCGACGGCCAGCATGGCGTCGCGCGGCATGGCGACATAGGAGCCGGGCGCGTGTTGCGGCACCCAGAAGGTGCGCTCGAACCCGAGAATATGGTCGATCCGAAGCATGCCGGAGACCCGGAGCTGGCGCGCGAAGGTTTCAGAGAGCGGCGCATAGGCACGGTCCCGGAGCGTGATCGGATTGAACGGCGCGAGGCCCCAGTTCTGCCCCTCGGCGGAAAACGCATCGGGCGGCGCGCCCAGAGACGCGCCCAGGGCGAAGACCTCCCGGTCCTCCCATGTTTCGGCACCATGCGGATGGGTCCCGACAGCGAGATCGAGATAGATGCCATGCGCCATGCCAGAGGCTTTCGCCTCGTCCTGAAGCTCGCCCAGAGCCTCCTCGGCCTGCCATTGCAGCCAGGACCAGAACAGGATCTCTTCCTTGAGTTCAGAGCGCGCCGCGACGCAGGCTGCGCTCTCCGGGTCCTGATATTCGGCGGGCCAATGGCACCAGAACGGGCCATGGATCTCCGACAGCGCCTGATGCAGCGCGAAGGTTTCGAGCGACGGGCCCTCGGCGGCGACATAGGCCAGAAAGGCCGGGGCCGGGGTGGTTTTGTCGAAGACCTTGCGCAGGTTCTTGAGCCGGGTCGGACCGGCTTTGACATAGTCGATCAGCTTGCCGCCGCGCCCGGTGTCGGTGGCGAGGTAGAGCGCGTTGAGACGACGGCGGTGCGACGGCGTGTAGGGCGAGAACAGGCCGGGATCGGTGGGGAAACCGGCATGCACCGGGTTCATGCCGACAAAGCCCGCGCCCTTCGCACCGAGGCTTTGGACCACGGGCATGAGATCGCCGTAAGAGCCGATGCCCTTATCGGAGAGCGCATAGAGCGGTACGGTCATGCCCCAGCCGCGCGCAGGCAGCGGAATGGTTGCGGGGGCGGCCAGAAGCGTGATGCGCTGCGGGCCGTCGGGGAATTCGGCGATCAGGCGGTGGATGCCCAAAGGCAGCGCGGGCAGCGCGCCCACACCCTGCCCGCGGGTCTCTTCGCCGGTCTCGAGGATCAGTTCCCAGGACGCATCGCCAATGTCGACAAAGGGCTTGGCCCCCGCCTCGCAAACCACATCCCAAGGCAGAACCCCGTCGCCCTCTTCGAGATGCACGCGCGCCGCCTCTTCGGTCGCGGCCTCGATGCCCATCGCGGCCAGAAGGGCGACGGCGGTCTCGACCGTGGTGACGTGATGGACGCCCATCTGGTCGTAATACTCGGCATAAATACCGCGGTCATAGGCCAGTTCGAGCCTCAGGTCAGTCATTATAGGCCTCCAGCTCAAGCATCAGCGTCGTCTCACATCCGGCAAATACGGTGGGCAGGGTCATCACCTTGCCATCAATTTCGGGCCGCCCCGTGTCGATCCAAAGCCGCCAGCGCCGCCCCTCGGGGGCTTCCGGCAGCTTGACCTCGACATCGGGACCGCGGTTGAACACAAGGAAAAGCGCCTCTTCGCGTTGGGCGTAGATCGGTGTCCCCGAGGCGATGCGCATCTCGGCGCAGAGCGTCTTGAGATCCGGCGCGCCCCAGTCCTCGTCGCGCATCGGACGCCCGTCCGCGCGCCACCAGAACAGGTCTTCGAGACCGTCGACGATGCGTTCGCGGGCATGCAGAAAGCGTTTCTGCCGCAGGATCGGGTGTTCGCGCCGGAACGCGATCAGGCGGCGCACGAAATCGAGGAAATCCTCATCGTAATCCGACCAGTCGATCCAGCCGATCTCGCTGTCCTGACAATAGGCGTTGTTGTTGCCCCATTGCGTATTGCCCAGCTCGTCGCCCGCAAGGATCATCGGCGTGCCCTGCGAGAACATCACCGTGGCCAGCAGGTTGCGCCGCCGTTTGGCGCGGGCCGCAAGGATTTTCGCATCCTCGGTCGGCCCCTCGACGCCCATGTTGTCGGAGGCGTTGTCGTTGTGGCCGTCGCGGTTGCCCTCGCCATTGGCCTCGTTGTGCTTCTGGGTGTAGCTGACCACATCCATGAGCGTGAAACCGTCGTGCGCGGTGACGAAATTGACCGAGGTGGTGGCGGGACGACCGGAATGATCGAACTGAAGCGCCGAGCCGGTGATGCGGTCGGCGAGCACGGCGACGTGGCCCGCATCGCCGCGCCAGAAGCGCCGGACGCCATCGCGGAACTTGTCGTTCCACTCCAGGAAGGGCGGCGGAAAGCCCCCCACCCGGTAGCCGCCGGGACCGATGTCCCAAGGCTCGGCGATCAGTTTCACCCGGGTCAGAACCGGGTCCTGACGGATCGCATCGAAGAACGAGGCCCCCCGGTCGAAGCCGGAGGGGGTGCGGCCCAAGGTGGTGCAGAGATCGAAGCGGAAGCCGTCGACATGCATCTCTTGGGCCCAATACCTGAGCGAATCCAAAACCATACGCAGAACCATCGGGTGGTCGATGTTGAGCGTGTTGCCGGTGCCGGTGTCGTTGATGTAATAGCGCGGATCGTCGGCGAGACGGTAGTAGCTTCGGTTGTCGAGGCCGCGGAAAGAGAGCGTCGGACCGAGCTGGTTGCCCTCGCAGGAGTGGTTGTAGACCACGTCCATGATGACCTCGATCCCCGCCGAATGCAGCCGTGCGACCATGTGCTGGAACTCGGCGATCTGATCATGCGACAGGTAGCGCGGATCGGGGGCGAAAAACCCGAGCGTCTGATAGCCCCAGTAATTCACCAGCCCCTTCTCGATGAGGAAACGGTCGTTGAGAAAGGCCTGCACCGGCAAAAGCTCGATCGCGGTGACGCCGAGTTTCACGAGGTGATCAAGGATCGCGTCGGAGGCGAGACCAAGGAATTTGCCCTTGTGCTGCACATCGGGGTGAAGCTGGGTCATGCCTTTGACATGGGCCTCGTAGATCACCGATTGCGAGGTCGGACGCCACGGCGCCTTGTCCCGGCCCCAGGCGAAAAGCACGTCCTCGACGACGCAGCGCGGCATGTAGCGTGCGCTGTCGCGACGGTCGAAGGACAGGTCGACATCGGCATGCCCGACCCGGTAGCCCATCAGCGCATCGTGCCATTCGGGATGGCGCGTCAGGCGTTTGGCATAGGGGTCGAGAAGCAGCTTGTTGTAGTTGAACCGGTGGCCTTCGTGCGGCGCATAGGGGCCATCGGCGCGCAGACCGTACATCTGACCGGGACGCAGCCCCGGAACATAGCCGTGCCAGACATCGCCGTCGCGCTCCGGCAGGTCGATGCGGTGGGTTTCGGTCCGGCCGTCGGTCGAAAAGAGACAGAGCGTGATCCGGCGGGCATGTTCGGAGAACACGGCGAAATTGACGCCTTCGCCGTCGAACGTGGCCCCGAGGGGCGCGGCATGACCGCCAAGGATCGTCATAGAGCTCATGGTTACGCGTCCGCCTCATCCACTTCAGGGGCTGCCTCGGGGGTCGCGCCGACCATGTCCTTGAACAGATCGGCATAGGCTTCGGCGGAGGTATCCCAGCCCACGGGCTGCGCCATGGCGTTTTTCATCATCTGATGCCAGATCTTCGGCTTGGCGAAGAGATCGCACATGCGGTGGATCGCTGCCTCCAGCGCCTCGGTGGTGATCGGCGTGAATTGCAACCCGGTCGCCACACCGGCGGAGAGCGCTGCGGGGTTGGCCTGAATGACCGTGTCGGCGAGGCCGCCGGTCAAGGACACCAAAGGCAGGGTGCCGAAGCGCAGCCCGTAAAGCTGGGTCAGGCCGCAGGGTTCGAAACGCGACGGCACGAGGATGGCATCGCCGCCCTCGATCAGACGGCGGGCGAAGGCCTCGTCATAGCCGATGCGCACGGAAACGCCCGCGTATTTCAGCGCGGCATTGCGGAAGGCGCTTTCGAAATAGCCCTCGCCGGAGCCCAGAAGCGCCAGTTGCCCGCCCCGCTCGATCAGCGTCGGCAGCGCGTCGAGCAGGAGATCGAAGCCCTTCTGCCCGGTCAGCCGAGAGATCACGACACACAAAGGCCCGTCGCTTTCGGGCAGGCCAAGCTCCTCGCGCAGCGCCGCCTTGTGCTTTTCCTTGCCCTTGGGCGATTTGTAGGAGGGTTTCCAAAGATCGAGATCTATACCGTTAAGAATGCCGGTGAAATCGGCGCCACGGGCGGCAAGCACGCCCTCCATCCCCATGCCGAACGCGCCGTCCATCAGCTCGCGCGCATAGGTCGGGGACACGGTCGAAACCTTGGTCGCGGCCATGATCCCGGCCTTGAGCGTCGAGACCTGCCCCCAGTATTCGAACCCGCTCGAGGTAAAACCCTGCGGCGGCAGGCCGAGAGTGTAGACCATGTCGGCACCATAGCAGCCCTGAAAGGCGATGTTGTGAATGGTCATCAGGGTCTTGACCCGCTCGGCCGCGCCGAGTTCGCGCAGGTAGACGGGCGTCAAACCGGCCTGCCAGTCGTGCAGATGCAGCGCGTCGGGATGCCATTGTTCGATGCCATGGGCGGCGATCATCGCGGCGGCCAGCGACAGGGCGGCGAAGCGCTGGGGGTTGTCCCACCAGTCATGGCCGTCGGGGCCGTTATAGGGCTTGCCGTCGCGATCGTAGAGATGCGGCGCGTCGAGGATATAGAGCGGCGTGGCGTGTTTGCCCTCGCCCAGCGTGCCGCGGCGGATGCGGGCGAAGCCCCCGAACAGGTCCCAGACCTCGAACACGGTCTCGGCCTCGGGCTGGGCGGCGAGCACCTGACGGTAGCCGGGCAGAAGCGTGCGCATTTCGACCCCGTGGGAGGCCAGCGCGGACGGCAGAGAGCCCGCCACATCGGCGAGCCCCCCGGTCTTGATCAATGGCACGCATTCAGACGTGACCGACAGAACCTTGATCATCGGATGTTCCTCATAGCCCTTGTGACCTGCGGTCCAGCATGTCCTGTGTGATCAGGGTCACGCCACCCGGAGAAACCCGGAACCAACGGGCATCGACTTCCGGGTCCTCGCCGACGACGAGCCCCTCGGGCACCTGCACGCCGCGGTCGATCACCACGTTCTTGAGCTGGCAATGGCGGGCGATATTGGCCTTGGGCAGCACCACCGCACGTTCGAGCGAGGAATAGGAATTGGTCATAACTCCGGTGAACAGCAGGCTTTCGCGGATTTCCGTCCCGGAGATGATGCAGCCGCCGGAGACCATGGAACTCACGGCGGAGCCGCGGCGGTCGGGGCGGTCGTGGATAAATTTCGCGGGAGGGGTCAGTTCGGAATAGGTCCAGATCGGCCATTCGCGGTCCCAGAGATCGAGTTCCGGCGTGAAATCCGTGAGGTCGATATTGGCCTTCCAATAAGCGTCGATGGTGCCCACATCGCGCCAATAGGCCTCCGCATCCGGGTGGCGCACACAACTGTCGGTGAAACGGTGCGCCTGTGCCTTTCCGAGCTTCACCAGTTCGGGGATCAGGTCGTTGCCGAAATCGTGCGAGGAGTTCGGATCTTCCATATCCTCCAGAAGGCGTTCGCGCAGGAATTTCCAGTTGAAGACATAGATGCCCATCGAGGCCAGAGACTTGGTCGGCTCGCCGGGAATGGCGGGCGGATCGGCGGGTTTCTCGAGGAAGGTGGTGATGCGGTCGGTCGCATCCACGCCCATGACCCCAAAGGCAGAGGCCTCCTTGCGGTCCACGGTCAGACAGCCGATGGTGACATCGGCCTTGGTGTCGACGTGCTGGCGGATCATCACCTCGTAATCCATCTTGTAGATGTGATCGCCCGCGAGGATCAGGATGTAATCGACGTCATAGCTGTCGATGATGTCGATGTTCTGGGCCACGGCATCGGCGGTGCCGCGATACCAAGTGCTTTCCTCGTAGCGCTGCGAGGCGGGCAGGATGTCGAGGAATTCGTTGCGCTCGGCGCGGAAGAAGGTCCAGCCACGCTGGATGTGGCGAATGAGGGAGTGCGCCTTGTACTGGGTCGCGATCGCCATCTTGCGGATGCCGGAATTGAGCGCATTCGAGAGGGCGAAATCGACGATCCGGTTTTTACCGCCGAAATAAACGGCCGGTTTCACACGATCATTGGTCAATTCCTTGAGCCGCGAACCGCGGCCGCCAGCCAACACGAACGCCATGGTGCGCGGTGCCAGCCTGTTTCTCGAATTTGGCATGTCTATCCTCTCTGGTGCGTTTCCCGTGATCCGGTCCGTAATCCGGACCGCCCTCCAATCACGCGTCGTCTTTAACAAAAATCATAGTCGAAAGCGGCGGCAGGGTGATTGTGGCTGCCGCAGGCTGGCCCTGCCAGGCGTCCGCCTTGGCCAAAGCCGCGCCCATGTTGCCCCGACCACCGCCGCCATAACATTCCGCGTCACTGTTCAACGCTTCGATCCACTTGCCTTCCGACGGGAAGCCAAGCTTGTACTGCATCCGCTCGACCGGCGTGAAATTGCACACGACGACCACCTCGGGATCGCCCGGCTGGCCGCGGCGCACCCAGGCGTAGACGGAGGCTTCGGCATCGTTGGCCTCGATCCACTGGAACCCGCCGCCTTCGCAATCCTTGGCGTAAAGCGCGGGCGTCTCGCGGTAGAGCGTATTGAGATCGCGCACGAGGCGCTGAACCCCTTCGTGCATATTATACACGAGACAGGACCAGTCGATTTCCTTCTCGTGGTTCCATTCCTGCCACTGGGCGAATTCCTGCCCCATGAACAGAAGTTTCTTGCCGGGATGGCCCCACATGAAGCCGTAATAGGCGCGCAGGTTGGCGAATTTTTCCCATTCGTTGCCGGGCATTTTCGACAGCATGGACTGTTTGCCGTGCACCACCTCGTCATGGCTGATCGGCAGGATGAAATTCTCCGAGAACGCGTAATGCAGGCCGAAGGTCATCTGGTGGTGGTGGTATTTGCGGTGGATCGGCTCGCGGGACATGTAGTCCAGCGTGTCGTTCATCCAGCCCATGTTCCATTTGAAGCCAAAGCCCAGACCGCCGGTGTCGACCGGCGCGGAGACGCCCGCATAGGCGGTGCTTTCCTCGGCCACGGTCATGATCCCCGGCACTTCGCCATAGGTGAGCGTGTTCATGTCTTGCAGCATGGCGATGGCTTCGAAATTCTCCCGCCCGCCCTGGGAATTCGGAATCCACTGCCCCTCGGCACGGGAATAATCGCGATAGATCATCGAAGCCACGGCATCGACGCGCAGACCGTCGACATGGTATTCCTCGAGCCAGTAGAGCGCATTGGAGGTCAGGAAGTTGGCGACCTCGGTGCGACCGTAATTGTAGATCAGCGTGTTCCAGTCCTGATGGAACCCTTCGCGCGGATCGGCGTGCTCATAGAGCGCCGTGCCGTCGAAATGCGCCAGACCATGGCTGTCGGTCGGGAAATGTCCCGGCACCCAGTCGAGCAACACGCCCAGCCCCGCCTTATGCGCGGCGTTGACCAGATCGCGGAATTCGTGCGGCGGACCGAAGCGGATGGTCGGCGCGAACATGCCGACCGGCTGATAGCCCCAGGAGCCGTCGAACGGGTATTCGGAGATTGGCATCAGCTCGATATGGGTGAAGCCCATCTCTTTGGCATAATCCACCAGCTCGACGGCGGCTTCCTTGTAGGAAATGGGCCGCCCGCCTTCCTTGTGCCGCCAGGAGCCGAGTTGCACCTCGTAGATCGAGATCGGCTGATCGCGGCCCTGCAATTTCACGCGGGTGTCGATCCAGGCCTTGTCGGACCAGCCATAGCCGGAGATGTCGCGCACCATGGAGGCGGTTTCCGGCGGGTGTTGTGCGCCGAAACCGACCGGGTCGGCCTTGAGCCGGACGTCGCCATAGGCCCCCATCACCTCGAATTTATAGGCGGTGCCCTCGCCGAGTTGCGGCATGAAAATTTCCCAGACGCCGGTCGCGCCACGACGGCGCATGACATGGCGCCGTCCGTCCCAGGCGTTGAAATCGCCTACCAGAGACACGCGCCGCGCATTGGGGGCCCAGACCGCGAAATGCGTGCCCTTGGTGCCCTCGTGCTCCATCACATGCGCGCCGAGCGCCTTCCAGATGTGGTGGTGCGTGCCCTCGCCCAGGAGGTATTCGTCGATCTCGCCCAGCACCGGCCCGAAGCGGTAGGCATCGTCGACCTTCCAGACCTCTTGGCCGCAGGTGCCTTCGAGCAGGTAGGGTTTGGCACCCGTAACCTTGCCGTGGAACAGGCCCTTGAACCCCTCGACCCGACCGAGCGGATAGCGTTTGCCGCCGGAGAGCGCCACCATCGCCTCCGCACCGGGATCGTAGACGGTGACATGACGCACGCGACCGATCTTGTGCGGACCGAGGATGGCGAAAGGATCATCGAAACGTCCCTCGCAGATTTGGGTCAGGACCTTGGGGTCTGCGAAGTCGTTCTCGATCAGCGGGGACATATACGATTTCCTTTAGTTAGGGGGAGCTTAGGAGATTCTCAGGCCTGATCAACTCTTTGATTTTTAGGCAAGAAGGCTCTCAGCTCCCCAAATATCGCACATGTACCCGCGAATTGTGCGATCAGAGGAGAACCAGCCCGACCGCGCCACGTTCAAAGCCGCCATTTCGGCCCACTTGTCCGGGTTCCTGTAGGCCGCATCGACCTCGCGTTGGGCGCGCCAGTAGTCGGTGAAATCGGAACAGACCAGGAAATAATCGGACCAGGTCAAATTATCGGCGATATGGGTATAACGGCCCGGATCTTCGGGGCTGAACGTGCCGTCGCGCAGCGCGTTCAGAGCCCGCGCGAGACGCGGATCGGCGGCGATCGCCTTTTGCGCGTGATCGTGCATCATCCGGCGCTGCATCACCTCGTCGGCGAGCATGCCGAAGAGGAAGAAATTCTCCTCGCCGACATGTTCGCGAATCTCGACATTGGCGCCGTCGAGCGTGCCGACGGTGAGCGCGCCGTTCAGCGCGAATTTCATGTTGCCGGTGCCGGAGGCTTCCTTGCCCGCGGTCGAGATCTGTTCCGACAGATCGGCGGCCGGGATCAGCCGTTCGGCGAGCGTGACGTTGTAGTTCGGCAGGAAGATCACCTGAAGATAATCGCGCGTGGCGTGATCGGCATTCACCAGCTTGGCCACGTCGTTGATCAGACGAATGATGTCCTTGGCGAAATGGTAGCCCTGCGCCGCCTTGCCCGCGAAGATCTTGACCCGCGGCGTCCAGTCGCCGTTCGGGTTGTCCCTGATCTCCTGCCAATGGGCGATGGCTTCGAGGATGTTGAGGTGCTGACGCTTGTATTCGTGCATCCGCTTGATCTGGATGTCGAACATCGCTTCGGTATTGAGCTTCACGCCATGGGTCTGAGCCACATAGGTTGCGAGCGCCTGTTTGTTGTCGGATTTGACCGTCTCGAACCGCTTGATCCAGGATTTGTCCTTGATCGAAGGTTCGAGTTTCACGAGCTGTTCGAGATCGTCGACCCAGCCGTCGCCAATGGTGTCGGTGATCAGCCGCGACAGGCCCGGGTTGCAATTGTGCAGCCAGCGGCGCGGCGTCACGCCATTGGTCTGGTTGACGATGCGGTTCGGGTGCAGCGTGTGCAGCTCCTTGAACACGGTCTGTTTCATCAGATCGGTATGCAGTGCCGAGACGCCGTTGACACGGTTGGCGACGATGAAGGACAGCTCGCCCATCTTGACCTGACCGTCCGAGCGCGCCGAGAGCGTGCGCTGCGGATGGGCTTTGTAATGGGCGTCGTCGATGCGGTCGATGATTTGCAGGTGCCGCGGCAGCAGGCGTCCGAACAGGCGTTCGTCCCAGCGCTCCAGAGCCTCCGGCAAAAGCGTGTGGTTGGTGTAGTTCATGCAGCCGTGCACGATCTCAAGCGCGTCCTCGAAGGACAGCCCGCGCTCGTCGTGCAGGATGCGCAGCAATTCCGGCCCGGCGATGGCCGGGTGAGTGTCGTTGAGCTGGATCGCGACCTTTTTCGGCAACATGCGAATGTCGTCGTGCTGGCTGTCGAAGCGGCGCAGGATGTCGCGGATCGAGGCGGCGGAGAAGAAGAACTCCTGTTTGAGCCGCAGCTCCTTGCCCGCCTCGTTGCTGTCCTCGGGGTAAAGCACGCGGGAGATCGTCCGTGCCAGCGCCTCGTGTTCCGCGGCGGCGGCGAAATCGCCGGAGTTGAAGAGACCGAGATCGAACGGATCGACCGCGCGCCCGGCCCAAAGCCTGAGCGTGTTGGCCCACTTGCCCTTCCAGCCGATGATCGGCGTATCGAAGGCCTCGGCCTGAATGAGCTCGGCGGGCCGCCAGAGCGTCTTGCCGTTCTCGTAAATCACATCACCGCCAAAGCCCAAGGTGAAGCGCACTTCCGGGCGCTCGAATTCCCAGGGATGCGGTTCCTGCAACCAGGTTTCCGGGCTCTCGACCTGACGGCCATCGACGAAGCTCTGTTTGAACAGACCGTTCTCGTAGCGGATGCCATAGCCCATGGCGGGGCAGCCGATGGTCGAGAGGCTGTCGAGGAAACAGGCGGCCAGACGACCGAGACCGCCGTTGCCCAGCGCCGCGTCCGGTTCGTCGTTGAGGATGGTGCGCATGTCCATGCCGAAATGATCGAGCGCCTCCTTGACCTCTTCGACCATCTCGAGGTTGACGATGCCGTCTTCGAGCAGGCGCCCGATCAGGAATTCCATCGAGAGATAGTAAACCCGCTTGCCGTCCTGCTCATAGGTCTTGCGCGTCGAGGCGACCCAATGGTCGACCATCCGGTCGCGGATCGCGTGGGACAGGGCCATACGCCAGTCGAAAAACTGCGCATGCTCCGGGTCTTTCCCCATCGTGTAGGTGAGATGCTTGAGAAGGGCATCGCGGAACTCGGAGGATGTGCGGTCTTTTCGCGCCATGTGTCACCTTATGCAAGTAGAGAGGTTTTCGAACTCAGACAGAAGAACAATCGTTTATCTACAGCTAAAACTCTATTAATTCCTGTGGCAAGGCACAGTTCCCGTTTTTGGCTGCACTGCAGCACCCCTATCGTGAAACGCGCTAAACATGCCAGAGTTTTACGCAATTTCCTCTCATGAGTGTGATGGCCCCACACGCCCCCTTCCTAGAGCGCAAGCGTGACAGTTTTGTGGAACCGCGCGATTTCCCGCCCGGGCTCCGGGGCCTGCCGTCAGGGCAAGGGGCTGATGCCGATCACAGGTCCATGAAGCATGATCAGCGCGGCATAAAGCAGCAGAGCCACCGCGAGGCGCAGCCCGGTGCCGGGTATCGGGGACAGATGCAAAGGTGCGGCGCGGGTTGCGGTCCAGAGACGGTCGTATTCCACCCCCATCTCGCGCCGCTTGCGCCGGGTGATCATCCGCCCGCCAAGGCCTGCGAAGGCGGCAAAAGCGCCGAACAGGATGACATGCGCCAGATCGCCATTCACCAGAAGATGCGCGCCCCCCCAGAGCGCCAAGGCCAGCAAAAGCGGATGGCGGCTAAGGCGCACGATCCCCGGTTGCGCCGGGTCGAAACGGTCGTTGTGCAGACCGCCGAAGGAAAAGGGATTGGGGCGTCCGAGGGTGAAAGCGAGGATCAGGCAGACCCCGAGCATCACCGTGAGCGCGATGTGGCGCAGCGCCTCAGGCCCGGACCAGAGCGCAATGAACGGCGCGCGCCCGGCGGCGACGATCAGCCACGTGAGCACCGCAAGAGAGAGCGCCGAATAAAGCCATGTGAAGCCGCGCGCACCGATCCGCGCCACGAGCCATGGCTTCACCGGTGGGCGCACCGGCAGGCCGTGCGAGAGAAAAAAAACGATGAACGCCGCGATAAAACCGCCCCAGCCCTGCATTTTCGTCCTCCGCACATCTTGTGACCCCCTCCTAGCAGAGAAGGCCCCCGGCTTGGAAGATGTCAGCTTGGCAGATGATTAAGCCCGGTCGCCGAGACGCCGCCATCGGCGAGGATGGTCTGGCCGGTGATATAGCCCGCGCCGTCGGAGGCGAGAAAGGCGATCACGGCGGCGATGTCTTCGGGCTTGCCCACGCGGCCCAAAGGCACGCGTTTCGAGCGCGCTTCCTCAAGGCCCTCCTTCTCGTAGATCATCGCGGTCAAAGGCGTGCGGATCATCCCCGGCGCCACCGCATTGACCCGGATGCCATCGGGTGCCCATTCCATCGCGAGGTTTTCAACGAGCGAAATCACCGCGGCCTTGGCGGGCGCATAGGCCGCCTGCCCGAGATGCGCCTGCATGCCCGACATGGAGGCGACGACGACGATATTGCCTTGGGACTCTTTCAACGCCGGGTAAAACGCCTGCGCCAGAACGAAGGTCGAGCGGACGTTGAGATTGAACATCCGGTCCCATTCCGCAAGCGACTGCTCGGCCAGCGGCGCGGGTTTGCCCGCACCGGCGTTCGAGACGAACACATCAAGCCCGCCAAGGAAGGCCAGAGATTTCGCCGCAATGTCGCGCGCTACTTCGGCGTCGCCCAAGTCCCCGGTCAGAAACAGAACCTCCGCGCCCTGCCCCTCCAACTCGGCGATCAGCTCCGCGGGCGCGGGTTTGCGCCCCGAAGCCGTGGTCACGATCCTGACCTCCTCGCCGCGCGCGCGGGCCTCCCCGGTCATCTGGCGCAGAGCCGCCCGCCCTGGAATAGCCCCCTGAAAGTGGTCCACCAACTGGGATATGATTATCCCGCAACTTGGAGGATCAGCATATGGCTGGCAAACGCGAGAAGCCCGAAGATATCGTATTGAAACTACGACAAGTCGAGGTTTTACAGGGACAAAGTATGACGATCGCAGATGCCGAGCGCCAGATCGGGGTGACACAGCAAACCTACTATCGCTGGCGCAAGAACTATGGCGGCATGGGCCGTGATCAACTGAAGCGGCTCAAGGAGCTTGAGAAGGAGAACCAGAGATTGCGACGCGCGGTGTCCGATCTCACTCTGGACAAGCTGATTTTGACTGAGGCAGCAAAGGGAAACTTCTAAGCCCTTCGCGCCGCCGGAAATGCATTGACCATGTGCGGCTGGAGCTTGGCGTATCTGAACGCCGCGCCTGCCGCAGGCTTGGTCAAAACCGATCCACCGAGCGCACGGTTCCACAAGGTCGCCCGGACGAGGAGCGGCTGACTGAGGATGTCATCGAGCTGACACGCCAATATGGGCGCTACGGTTATCGAATGGTCACCGGTCTGCTGAACAATGCGGGCTGGCACGTGAACCACAAACGGGTTGAGCGGATCTGGCGGCGCGAAGGGCTGAAAGTTCCACAGAAGCAAAGAAAGAAGGGGCGTCTCTGGATGAATGATGGCTCCTGTATCCGGTTGCGTCCGGAGCGCCCGAACCATGTCTGGTCCTATGATTTCGTTCAGGACCGGACGCACGACGGGAGGGCTTATCGCACGCTCAATATAATTGACGAATACACAAGGGAGGCGCTCATGATCCGTGTCGATCGTAAACTCAACTCATCCGATGTTCTGGAGGCTCTGACAGACCTGTTCATCTTGCGTGGACCACCGGAATATATTCGCAGCGATAATGGTCCGGAGTTCATTGCCAGGAAGGTCCGGGAGTGGATCTCAGCTGTCGGTGCCAAAACCGCCTGTATTGAGCCAGGATCGCCATGGGAAAACGGCTACTGCGAAAGCTTCAACTCCCGTTTCCGGGAGGAATTGCTCAACGGTGAAATCTTCTATTCGCTCAGAGAAGCGCGGATACTGATCGAACAATGGCGCATCCATTACAACACCATCAGGCCCCATAGCGCCTTGGGATACCGTCCACCCGCCCCGGAAAGCCTCGTCCCGATGGACCCGAGACCCACGATGCACTAACAATCAAACTGGAGCACCGAATGGGGGCACTCCAGGGCCATAGACGGCACCACGCCGAGCGTGCCGAAAGTGCCGACGCCGCCCCTGCCTTTGGTCAGCGACCTGCCCCTGATCGGACCGCTTCTGGCGGAGTTTTCCTTTATCGACATCTGCGCCTTTGGCCTCGTGTTTCTCGTCTGGTGGATGTTGATGCGCACCGATATGGGGCTGCGGCTGCGTGCTTGTGGCGAAAGCGCCGTGGCCGCCGATGCCGCCGGGATCGACGTCACCCGTGTGCGCTTCATCGCCGTCACGCTCTCGGGCGTTTTGGCGGCGCTTGGCGGGGCGTACCTGTCGATCGTGACGCTCGATCTGTTTCAGGCCTCGATGACACAGGGGCGCGGGTTTCTGGCGCTCGCCGCCATGGTCTTTGGCAAATGGCGGGTGGGGTCGGCCTTCCTCGTCTGTCTGGGCTTTGGTCTTGCCGATGCGGCCGCACTTCGGGCGCAGATCTTCACCGACGATCTGCCGCATGATCTTCTGTTTGCCCTGCCGTATATTCTTGCGCTGGTGGCGCTTGCAACCTTTGTCGGACGCGCCTCCGGCCCCGCCGATGTCGGCAAGCCCTTCCGCCGCGCCTAACCCGAACTCAGAGAGGACACGACCATGTATGTCAGCGAAATCCCCGCCCTGCGCGACTATTGGTATCCGGTCGCCTATAGCGCCGATCTGACCGACGCGCCAAAAGCGGTGCGGCTTTTGAGCGACAATTACGTGATATGGCGGGCGGCAAGGTGGCCTGTGCCATCGACGAATGCCCGCACCGCACCGCGCCGCGCGCCTGTCGCAGGGCTGGGCCTTCGACGGCTCGGGCGCCTGTACCCGCATTCCGCAGAACGATCCGGACAAACCGATCCCGCCGCGCGCACGGACGCTGCCGATGCTGGTCGATGAGAAATACGGGCTGATCTGGATGTGTGTCGGCATGCCGCGCGAGGATATTCCGACGCTGCCAGAATTGGAGCAGGAATTGGAGCAGGACGGGTTTACCCTCATTCACGAGATGATGGAGTTGTGGGACACCTCCGCGCAGCGGGTGATCGACAATGCGCTCGACATTTCCCACGTCGCATGGACCCACCGCAACACCATCGGCGACAGCAACGCCTCGCAGTTCGAGAGTTTCGAGATAAACCGCGACGGGCACGATCTTTCGGCCCGGATCGGCTACCGCGCCCGCGTCACCGAGGCGCTGCGCAAGAACACCGGGCTGACGGGGGATTACACCATCCGCGTGACCAATTCGAAGCTGGTGCAGCCTTTCATGTACAAGGACGTGATGGAGTATGAAAACGGGCTCCGGCATGTGCTCTACAAGACCGCGACGCCGGTGGATGACAGCCACACACTGTTTTGCCAATTCATCGCCCGCAATGACGATCCGGATCAGGAAAAGATCGCAGGCATTGTGGCCTTGGACCGGCGCATTCAGGCGGAGGACAAGGAATTGCTCTCGGGCGTCAGACCGGAGTTTCCCCTCGACATCCAGACCGAAATGCACACCCGTGCGGACCGGATGACGGTCGAGTATCGCAAGATTTTGGCCGATCTGGCGGCGGAGAATTCCGATGTCACGCCGGACGAGGTCTGGGCCCGGCCCTTCCTCGCCGCCGTCAAGGCACAGCGCGGGCCGCGCTGATCGGCTTTACCAGCCGCTGAGACCCTGTGCGTGCAGCAGGGCTTCGACCAGAAGCGCACAGAAATGCAGGAAGAGATAGCTGAGCGAAAGGCGGAACAACCGCCGCTCGGCGCGCTGGTTGTCGGCTTCGGCCTCGTCTTCCGTGCGCCGGAACACCGCCCATGCGCCGATCAGAAAGCGCAGGTTCAGCACGCCCGCCACAGCCAGATAAACCGGCCCGCCGATGGAGGTGAGACCCAGCGCCAGAGAGGTCGGGATCAGCACCAGCGTATAGCCGAGGATATGGCGGCGCGTTGAGGGGCGACCATGGGTTTCGGTCAGCATCGGCACGCCCGCGCGGCCGTAATCGGATTTCACGAACAGCGCCAAGGCCCAGAAATGCGGCGGCGTCCACATGAAGATCAGCGCGAACATCAGAAGGCTGTCGACGGAGATGCCGCCTGTGGCGCAGGCCCAGCCGATCATCGGCGGCAGCGCACCGGAGGCCCCGCCGATCACGATGTTCTGCGGCGTCGCGCGTTTCAGGAGCACCGAATAGATCACGACATAGAAGAAGATGGTGAAGGCCAGAAGTGCGCCTGCGACCGGATTGGCCACCAGCGACAGCACGCCGACGGAGAGCACGGAGAGCACCAGCCCAAGGATCAGCGCCTCATGCGCATTCACCCGCCCTGCCGGGATCGGACGATTGGCGGTGCGGTGCATCTTGGCGTCGATATCGGCATCCCACCACATGTTGAGCGCGCCGGAGGCGCCGCCGCCCAGCGCGATGCAGAGGATCGAAAGCGCGCCGCGGATCGGGTCCATCGGCACGGGCGCCACAAGCAGGCCGACAAGCGCCGTGAACACCACTAGCGACATCACCCGCGGTTTCAGAAGAACGATGTAATCGCCCGGCCGGGCCGGTCGGGGGTCGCTCATAGCCTGCGTAAGCGTCGGATCGGTGATCGTCTGCGTCCTCATGTCATGATGCCTTTGATATGTGCGTTGCATCCTTGGGATGCGTTTTGCCGTGTCATAGGACAGCCGCGGGGCGCGGGGCAAGATGTGAGAGCAAATTCTTGTGACACATCACGAAAGCGTGCGAATCCGCGCAAGCGACTCGATTTCAACCGAAAGCGCAACAGAAGCGCACAAATAAACATAAATTAAATATGTACCTTTTAGCCGATGTCACAAATACGTGAGGATCGGCTTGAAAAACCAAGTTTTACGACCATGCGACAGAATGACACAGAGCACTATGCCGCAGCGCCGCGTTAGCGGATGTCGCAACCGCGCCCGGCCCCGGGTTTCCGACCCGCCGCCGTGTCCGGAAAAGCTCATCAAGAGGCACGCACGCATTGCACACATCAACGAAAATACTGTTGGCACTGGCCGGCGCATTTGCGCTTTCCGGGTGCCAGTACGACGTTCTGTCGCCCCAGGGCTGGGTGGCGGGACAGGAACGCAACCTGCTTTTGATCGCGACGGCTCTCATGCTCATCGTGATCGTCCCGGTGCTGATCATGGCCGTGTACTTCCCGCTGAAGTACCGCGCCGATCGTGACGACCAGTCCGATTACGATCCGACCTTCGAACATTCGACCAAGATCGAGGTCGCGGTCTGGGGCATTCCGATCCTGATCATCATCGCGCTGGGGTGGCTGACCTATGTCTACACCCACCGGCTCGACCCCTACCGCTCGCTCGATCACCTGAATGCGGGCGAACCGGTCGAGGTTCAGGCGGTGTCGCTCGACTGGAAATGGCTGTTCATCTACCCGGAATACGGCGTGGCCTCGGTCAACGAGCTGGCGATCCCGGAAGGCCGTCCGATCAATTTCCGTCTGACCTCCTCGACGGTGATGAACACCCTGTCGATCCCGGCTCTGGGCGGCATGGTCTATTCGATGACCGGCATGGAAACCAAACTGCACCTGATCGCGGACAACACCGGCACCTTCTTCGGTCGTTCCGCGCATTACTCCGGCCCCGGGTTCTCGCAGATGCATTTCGACACGCTCTCGATGACGGACGAAGATTTTGACGCCTGGATCGAGAAAGCCAAAACCGAAGGTGCGGCGCTGACCCGTGCGAGCTATCTGGCGCTCGAGAAACCGACCATCGACGCTCCCGTGAGCTACTATGCCTCCGTCGAAGACGGCCTGTTCGACCGCGTCGTCGAGATGTGCGTCGAAGAGGGCAAGGTCTGCATGGGTCACATGATGATGCAGGACGAGCTTGGCGGCGGTGGCCTCGAGGGTATCCCGGCAGCGAATGCCTATAGCTACGACCGTGCCCGCACCATCGACGGCTTCGGCAACCCGGTTGAACTGCCGGAGCTGCCGACCCCGGATCTCGAAGCCTTCCACGAAGCCTTCTTCAACGACCCGGCGGCGATCTGCGGCCCGGAAATCATCAGCGGCTATCTGAGCACGGAGACTAAAAACAATGGCTGACGGATACGTGCAACCGGCCGAGACGTTCTCGCCGATCTTCGGGCGTCTGACGCTCGACTGGATCCCCTATCACGAACCGATCCTCATCGCGACCTTCGCAGGCGTGGCCCTTGGCGGGCTCGTCGTGCTGGCGCTGATGACCTATTTCAAGCTTTGGCTGCCGCTGTGGCGGGACTGGGTCACCACGGTCGACCACAAGAAGATCGGCATCATGTATATGGTGCTGGGCTTCATCATGCTGATCCGCGGCTTTGCCGACGCGCTGATGATGCGGGCGCAACAGGCGATGGCCGCAGGCGGGGCCGAAGGTTATCTGCCGCCGCACCACTTCGATCAGGTGTTCACCGCCCACGGCGTGATCATGATCTTCTTCGTGGCCATGGTGTTCATCACCGGGATCATGAACTATGTCATGCCGATGCAGATCGGCGCGCGCGACGTGGCCTTTCCGTTCCTGAACAACTTCTCGTTCTGGATGACGGTGTCGGGCGCGCTTCTGGTGAATATCTCGCTCTTCGTAGGGGAATTCGCCCGGGTCGGCTGGCTGGCCTTCCCACCTCTGTCGGGGGCAAGTTACAGTACCGGACCGGGGATGGATTACTACCTCTGGGCGCTACAGATCGCAGGGGTCGGGACGACGCTTTCGGGCATCAACATGATCGCCACCGTGCTCAAGATGCGTGCGCCGGGCATGAAGCTCATGGACATGCCGATCTTCACCTGGACGACGCTGATCACCAACGTGCTGATCGTCGTGGCCTTCCCGGTGCTGACCGCCACCCTGTCGCTGCTGACGCTCGACCGCTATTTCGACTTCCGCTTCTTCACCAACGACTTTGGTGGCAACGCGATGATGTATATCAACCTGATCTGGATCTGGGGTCACCCCGAGGTCTATATCCTCATCATCCCCTGCTTCGGCGTGTTCTCGGAAATCGTGTCGACCTTCTCCGGCAAACCGATCTTCGGCTACAAGACGATGGTCTGGGCCACCGCCTGCATCATGGTGCTGTCCTTCGTGGTGTGGCTGCACCACTTCTTCACCATGGGCTCGGGCGCCAACGTCAACACCTTCTTCGGCATCACCACGATGATCATCGCCGTGCCGACCGGTGTGAAGATCTTCAACTGGCTCTTCACCATGTACAAGGGCCGCGTGCGGCTCGAGGTTCCGATGCTCTGGACCATTGGCTTCCTGATCACCTTCACCATCGGTGGGATGACGGGTGTGCTGCTGGCCGTGCCGCCGGTCGACTTCCAGCTTCACAACACGCTCTTCCTGATTGCGCACTTCCATAACGTGATCATCGGCGGCGTGGTGTTTGCGGTCTATGCGGCGGTCTCCTACTGGTGGCCGAAAGCCTTCGGCTTCCGCATGAACGACAAATGGGGTCGCCGCAGCTTCTGGTTCTGGTTCACCGGTTTCTATGTCGCCTTCATGCCGCTCTATGCGCTTGGCCTGATGGGTGTGACCCGCCGGACCGCCACATACCCGGATGCGGGCTGGCAGCCCTATTTCATCGTCGCGGCCTTCGGTGCGGTGCTGATCCTTCTGGGCATCGTCTCGACCTTCATCAACTTCTACGTCTCGATCCGCGATCGCAAACAGCTCGCCTGTGGCACCGATCCGTGGGATGCGCGCACACTGGAATGGGCGACCCAGTCCCCGCCCGCGCCGTATAACTTCCCGTTCGATCTTCAGATCACCGGGCGCGAGGCGTTCTGGACGATGAAGCAACAGGGCTTCACCTGGCCGACCACCGGTTACAAACCGATCCACATGCCGAAAGGCACCGCCTTCGGTGTGCTGATCGCCGGTGTGGCGCTGGTGTTCGGCTTTGCCATGGTCTGGTACATCTGGTGGCTCGCGATCCTCGCCTTCCTAGGCATGATCGGCCTCGGGATTTTCCACACCTTCAACTACAAACGCGACTACTACATTCCCGCTGAGGAAGTGAGCGCGACGGAAGCAAAAGGAGCAGCGGCATGAGCCACTCCGCCCCCGCAAGTGTGAGCGTCGTCGACCACGACGTTCACCACCAGAGCCCCACCCCCATCGGGTTCTGGATCTACCTGATGAGCGACTGCATCATTTTCGGATCGCTCTTCGCCACCTACGCGGTTCTCGGCGGCAGTTTTGCTGGCGGACCCGGCCCGAAGGATCTGTTCGAAGCGGGCTTCGTGGCCATCGAAACCGCACTGCTGCTGATCTCCTCGATCACCTTCGGTCTCGCCATGCTGCGCGCCGACAAGAAGGACCAGAGCGGCACGCTGATGTGGCTGGCGATCACCGGCCTGTTCGGTGCGGGCTTCATCGCGATGGAACTCTATGAGTTCAATCACCTGATCCACATCGGCGCGGGTCCGAGCCGGTCGGCCTTCCTGTCGTCCTTCTTCGCCCTCGTCGGCACCCACGGGTTGCACGTGACGGGCGGGATCATCTGGCTCGTCACCCTGATGGTGCAGATCGCGAAGCACGGTCTGGGCACGGCAAACATGCGCCGCCTCGGTGCGCTGTCGATGTTCTGGCACTTCCTCGATCTCGTGTGGATCGGTGTCTTCTCCTTTGTCTATCTGGTGAGGTTGGTCTGATGGGTCACGATACGCATTCCGCACACGGGCACGATCACGGGCATGACGACCACGGCTCCGGCCACGGCACCATGTCGCAACTGATGATCGGTTTCGCGCTGGCCGCGATCCTGACCATCGTGCCCTTCGGTCTCGTCATGGGCGAGGTGGAGATGAGCCGCACCACGCTGATCGGCATCATCATGGCCTTTGCCGCCGTGCAGATCATCGTGCATCTGGTGTTCTTCCTGCATCTGAACACCTCCTCGGAAGAGGGCAGCACCTTCATGGCGACCCTGCTCGCCGTGATCATCCTGTTCATCGTTCTGGCAGGCTCGCTCTGGGTCATGCACAACATGAACGAGAACATGATGCCGAAACACGACATGGAGCAGCAGCTCGAACAGATGAAGAGCCTTCAGTCCCAGCAGGGCTGATCTTCTCTGACATAAACTTTCGCCGGGGCCCGCGTGGCCCCGGCTTGCTATCAAGGGGACCCTTCATGCGCCTGCGCCTTCTCATCGTCCTGATCCTCGCCGCCCTCGGCATCACCGGTTTCATGAGCCTCGGAATCTGGCAGGTGCAGCGTCTGCACTGGAAGCTCGACCTGATTGAGCGGGTCGAGGCCCGCATCCATGCCGCCCCCGTCCCTGCCCCCGGCCCGGACCTTTGGCCTGCGATCACCCGCGAGACAGACGAATACACCCGCGTGACCCTCACCGGCAGTTTCCTCAACGACGACGAGGTGCTGATCTACACGCCATCGGATTTCGGCCCCGGGATGTGGGTGCTGACGCCGCTGCAATTGGCGGATGGCACCATTGTGATGATCAACCGCGGCGTCGTCCCGCAGGACCACGCCCTCTCGGGCGACTTCACCCATGTCGAAGGCGAGACCTCCGTCACCGGTCTTCTCCGCATCACTGAGGACAAGGGCTGGCTGTTCTCGCAAGACAACGATCCGGCAAATGGCAAATGGTATCGCCGCGACATCGCCTCGATCACCTCGGCCAAGGACTTTGATCAAGCCGCGCCGTATTTTGTCGATCAGGAGCTCACGGCCCCAACCGGCTGGCCGCGTGGCGGGCAGACCGTGGTGAGCTTCCGCAACGCGCATCTGAGCTATGCGCTCACATGGTTCGCGCTGGCCGCCGTGGTCGCACTCGGCGCCGCTTTGGTGCTGCGTCACGAGCTGCGCCGCAAGCCCTGAACCGCCCCCTCTGCACCCAGCAACGGCGTGATCGTTCAGCCCGGCCCCCTGTCTTCTGGGCGATGCCACGCGCAGATTTCAAACCACACGGTTGTGGAAATGCAAACAATGGCGGCGAGCACTCACATCGTGCTTTCAAAAGCTATGAAAGTCAGATCGGTGAGTGGGAGCCGCAAACGCAAGACTGCTTTGAAGACAGGACAGAACCCGTGCTCACCCTTCGTGCAATCCTTTGAAAATGCATGAAAAGGTCATATTCCCGTACACAACCCGGTTGCGACACGGTCCTTTGCAAAAGGCGTTCTCTATGAGAGAAAGCGGGGAGTAAAAATCCCTTAAATCGCCTGGCCTCGTTAAGGCTTTGGCCGGATTTTATACCCTTCCGGAGAAGAGTGGTGCGGTCGAGAAGACTCGAACTTCCACGGGAGTTACCCCACAGCGACCTCAACGCTGCGCGTCTACCAATTCCGCCACGACCGCACTGTCTAGGCTTGGTGAGGGGCTATGTAGCGAAGCGGTTCGGGGAAGTGAAGAGGAAAATGAAGGGGGAGGCGAATTTTTTTCCGCCTCCCCCGAAAGCTGTTGTGACAGGGGAGGGGCGCCCCCCTGCCCGGCCTCACATGAGGCTTATTCCGTGACCGAAAAACTCGGTAGCGTGGTGCTGGCCGGAACCGGCGCAAGCGTGGCGGGCGCCGGAGCGCCAGAGACGGAGAAGGCCGCCTTACGCAACAGCCCGGTGCGTTCCGGCTGACCCGGAGCAAACACCGCAGGCACACCGCTTTCAACGGCGGCCAGGCTGTCCTCATACCAGGCCTTCGCCAGATCGGGCCGCTGGCTGACACCGACGCCCTGGCTCAGGTGATGGCCCAGCAGCTCGCCATAAGCACGCTCGCCCAGCGCCACCAGAAGCAACGAGGAAGCCAGCGCCACATCCATCTTGTCGGTGCGATACCCGACGGAGAGACAGATTTTCGCCGTGCCCGACAGCTGTGCCGGGGACATGCCGGAAGCGAGTACGAAGGAGGACGTGTCCATCAGAACCTGATCGCGCGGCTTGAGCGACAGCGCTGCGATCTGTGTCGTCATCGAGGGCACCAAACCCTCGCATTGCGCGGCGATCTGCTGCGGGGTGAAACCCTGAACTTTCGAGATCATATCCTCACCCTGCGAAATCGCATAGGTGCGCGCGAGGCAAAATTGTTCGTTGAGCGCCTGGTTCGGATCGGACATCGACGCTTCGGTCACGAACCCGCCGTTGGTGTTGGTCAGCAGAGAGACCTTGTTGCAATGCGACGCGAGCGACACGGTCGCACCATTGCCAAGGAAATTGGGCATTGCGCTTTCCGGCGTGGCCGGAGCGGCGGCAAAGCTGGGCATCGTCCCCTGTTGCTGCGTCGGCGCGGGCGCGGCTTGCGGCATCACCGGATTGACCACGACGGTGGTCATCGGCGCGGCCGCCATGGTGGCCCCCACCGCACCGCCGCTCGCCATTTCGGAACGATATTGTTTCAGAAGGCCGCGCGTGCCGTCCGGGTTGGCGGCCACAAGCTGAGCGGTCTGAGCCCCTCCGGCCTGGGCACGGTTATAAGACGAGATCAGCAGTTCCTGCTCGTAGGGCGAGAGCTGGCCGGTCACCGGATAACCGAGATAGGCCTGATAGGAGGACACGGCGTCGCGGGTCTTTTGCCCAAGCTGACCGTCCACCGTACCGGCATTGAAGCCGAAATAATTGAGAGAGGCCTGAATCTCCTTGCCCTCCTGCGTCGAAGGCAGGCGCGGGCGATAAGAGGTGGTGCTGGTGGTTTTTCGCTTCGGTTGCTGGCTGGCAGCGCCCAGCAAACCGCCGATCACGGCCCCGGCGATAAAATCGCCGCCATCGGCCTGAACGCGCGACGTGGTCCCCATCACAAGGACGGTGGCCAGAGCTGCGGAAATGACATGTTTGAATCGCATCGGATTCCCCCCATTTACATAAAAAAAACTAGTGAAAGCCTATCACGCTAACGTGAGATTCGTAGGATTTTTTTCCAGAAGCGGTATAAAAGACGTGCTTTGCACTTGTTTTCAACGCGCCCTCCGGTGCCATCGCCCTTTCCCCCGCCCCCGTCAAAGGCTACATCTCGCCGGAGATCGAACGCGCGGAGACATGGTATGGTGGAATGGCGGATTTCCGAGGGGCTGACCGATTACGACTTTGCCGTGTCCGAAATGGAGGCCCGCGCCGAGGCCATCGCGAAGGGGGAGGCAGAGGAGCTGATCTGGCTTGTGGAGCACCCCCCGCTCTACACCGCAGGCACCTCCGCCAAGCGCGAGGATCTCGTCGATCCCGACCGTTTCCCGGTTTATGAGAGCAAGCGCGGCGGGCAGTATACCTATCACGGACCGGGGCAGCGCGTAGCCTATGCCATGCTCGACCTGAACAAACGCGGCAAGGATGTGCGCAAATTCGTCGCCGACATGGAAGCCTGGGTGATCGCGGCTCTGGCCGAGTTCAACGTCACGGGCGAGATCCGCGAGGGACGTGTTGGCGTCTGGGTGGTGCGGGATGACAAGCCCCTGACCATCACCGGCGCGAAGCCCGAAGACAAGATCGCCGCCATTGGTTTGCGGGTGCGCAAATGGGTGTCGTTTCATGGGCTGTCGATCAATGTCGAGCCGGATCTGAGCCATTTCGGCGGCATCGTGCCCTGCGGCATCCGCGACCATGGCGTGACGTCGCTGGTCGACCTCGGCCTGCCGGTGACGATGGAGGATGTTGACATTGCACTCAGGCGTGCCTTTGACGAGGTGTTCCGGGACTGAACCTCCAGTTAGATCAATTCTAAATCGCAAGACGCATTTGAGCAGGATCAAAGTGCGACAAGCATGGACTGGTATCACGGTCCGAACTCACTATGGTGGGAACGGGACACATGAATCACTCGGGAGAGAGAACCTAATGACCAAGCTTTTTGCCTTCACAGCCGCCGCCCTGTTGGCAAGCTCCGCTGCCGCGTTTGCTGATGACCACGGGCATGGCCATGGCGACCCGGACAAAGGCGCCAAGGACTTCAACAAATGCAAGGCCTGTCACATGATCGTTTCCGACACCGGTGAAACCATCGTCAAAGGCGGCAAAACCGGTCCGAACCTCTTTGGCGTGGTCGGTCGTCCGGTGGCCTCCTACCCCGATTTCAAATATGGTGACGGCATCCTTGCCGTTGGCGCAACCGGCATGGTCTGGTCTCAGGAGCTGATCACTGAATACGCCGTCGATCCGACCGTGTTCATCGACACCCATGGCGGCTCCGGCAAATCCAAGATGACGTTCAAACTGAAAGACGCTTCTGACGTGGCCGCCTATCTCGCCACCTTCTCCGCCGCTCCGGAAGCGGCAGCAGAAGTGGAAGAAACAGAAGCGCCTGAAGCGGCGGAAGAGGCCCCGACCGAAGAGGCACCTGCGTCCGAATAGCCGGGCTTTCCTCGCACATGCCACACGCCGCTCCGCTCCGGGGTGGCGTTTTTCGTGCGGTTTCCAACCGATACAGGGACAAAACACCTCAAAGCGATATTCTGGAATCGCTCTTCGTGTTAGCCTGAAGGTCTGACGCCCCGTCGGGCGGCGGATTTGTAAGTGTAACAAGTAACATGGTATCGATATGTCGTTTTCCCTGCCCCGCGCCCTTGCGCGTGTCTTTGGGGGTGTCGCCTGTACAGCCCTCATCGCAATCTCCCTCCCGCCCAACACCGCTCTTGCCCAGAGCCTCGAACGAAAACCCCTCTCCGCCTCCGATCTCGAAACGGGGAAGGTGCAGAGCCGCGTGGCACTCCTGCCCTTCGGCGACGGTTTCACCACTCAGGCACAGGCCCGCAGACTGCTCACCGAAGAGAACATGGTGTATGTCGCGCATTTCGCCTGTCGCGGGCAAAGCTGTGCCGGACCGGACATGCCGGGGGCCGGAACGGCGGAAGGCGTCGTGAGCTTTGGCCTAGTCGGCCTCCATCCCCGCCTCGGTCTGATGACAGTGATGATCGCCGATCTGTCCTGCGAGGCCGCGGGCGCTGCGACCAAGGCCGTCGCTCAGGAGAGTCTGCGCAAACGCGGCTGTTTCGCCGGGCACCTCGCCTATGCGCGCATCCTGATGCAGCTTGGGGCGGTGCGCGGCAACGACGGCTGGAGCACATGGCTGCGCCAACAGGTGCAAATCCCTCGCACCGGCCTGCCGACAGAGGACGCAAAAGGGCTGTGGCAGGACGTGCTGACACTCGAGAACCGCAACGAAGGCACCGGCTGGGCCAAGATGTCCGATGGGGCCTGGTCGCGCATGGTCACCCGGATCGAGGACCCGTCGGGCACCGAACTGGCATTGGAGGAGGAACTGACCTTCACCATCCCCTCGACCGGCGGGCCGCGCCCAATGCCGACCTTCCCGACCCTGCCAACCGGAGACGGAACGATCCGCCCCAAGGTTGGTGAGCAACAGGATCCGACCGGAGCGCTGTTCTCCGCCCCGGTCGATACGGAAACCCAGAGCTACTGCGCCTCACAGGCCCAGCATCAGGCAAAGTTGAACACCATCCCGCTCAAAATTTTCGGCCTTTGGGCCAAAATGGTCGACCAGATCGCATCCCTCGGCTTCACCGGCGGCTCGATCACTCTTGGCGCCGAGGAGAAGACCAAGGGCTACTCCGCCAGTGGCACGGCAAATTTCGAGCGCCCTGAGATGAAGGAAATTGCCGCCGAAAGCAATGAGATCGTCGAGGAGGGCCTCGCCTCCTACTACTATCTCAAATGCATCGAGGAGCAGATCGCAGGCCAGAAGGCCAGCCCGGAAGATGCCGTTATCCCCTCCATCTTCATGCTGGCACAGGAGAGCAGCACCGCAGAGCTGGTCGAGGTGTCCGCCTGGCCGGAGCTTGGCGATAGCGGCTCCTGTTCGAGCTGGCAGACCGAAGAGACCGTGGTGGTCGACGGCCAAACTTGCACCCAGACGGTGAGCCATGCCTGCGACGCCAATTGCAATTGCGAGCACACCGAGGTGCTGGTCTGCGGCGGCGAATGAAGCGTGCGCGAAGGCGGTCGCAGCGGTCGCCTTCGCCCCCGGGAAAGACGGGTTTGCCGCGTCCACGGGATTTTTCCGCTCCGGCCATGCGCAAAAAATTTGCTCTCAGGTTTTTTCCTCTCTAAGACTGTTATGTGTCAATCTGTCGCACAGACCCCGAAACGGGGCAGGCAGGACGGCGCGGACGCACGTCCAGGGGGCAACCCCAAGGAGGAATAGGGAGGTAAGCATGGCAGACGCCGCCATTCATGGCCACGGCCATGAGGACAACCGCGGGTTCTTCACCCGCTGGTTCTTGTCGACAAATCATAAGGATATCGGGATTCTCTACCTGATCACGGCGGCCGTGGTCGGGTTCATTTCGGTCTGTTTCACCGTCTACATGCGGCTCGAGCTGATGGAGCCGGGGGTGCAGTTCATGTGCCTCAACGAATCCGGTGAGGCCGCAGCCCGGCTGTTGTCCGGTTTCGGGGCGGAAGATTGTACCCCGAACGGCCATCTGTGGAACGTAATGATCACCTATCACGGCGTCCTGATGATGTTCTTCGTGGTCATTCCGGCGCTGTTCGGAGGCTTTGGCAATTATTTCATGCCGCTCCAGATCGGCGCGCCGGACATGGCCTTCCCGCGTCTCAACAACCTGTCCTTCTGGCTCTACGTCTGCGGCGTGGCGTTGGGCATCGCGTCCCTGTTCGCACCGGGCGGCAACAGCCAATCCGGCTCCGGCATCGGTTGGGTGCTTTACCCGCCGCTCTCGACCTCGGAAGCGGGCTATTCCACCGATCTGGCGATCTTCGCGGTGCACGTTTCGGGCGCAAGCTCGATCCTCGGTGCGATCAATATGATCACCACCATGTTGAACATGCGCGCCCCCGGTATGACCATGTTCAAAGTGCCGCTTTTCGCGTGGTCGATTTTCGTCACCTCCTGGCTGATCCTCTTGTCCCTGCCGGTTCTGGCGGGCGCGATCACCATGTTGCTGACAGACCGCAACTTCGGCACCTCCTTCTTCCAACCCGCAGGCGGCGGTGACCCGATCCTCTACCAGCACATCCTCTGGTTCTTCGGGCATCCGGAGGTCTATATCGTGGTGCTGCCGGGCTTTGGCCTGATTTCCCACATCATCGCGACCTTCTCCAAAAAACCGGTCTTCGGCTATCTACCCATGGTCTGGGCGCTGATCGCGATCGGGGTTCTGGGCTTCGTCGTCTGGGCGCACCACATGTATACGGTCGGGCTGTCGCTCTCGCAGCAGACCTATTTCATGATGGCCACCATGGTCATCGCGGTGCCCACCGGGGTGAAGATTTTCTCCTGGATCGCCACCATGTGGGGCGGGTCCATCGAGTTCAAGACACCGATGCTTTTTGCCTTCGGCTTCCTGATCCTCTTCACCATCGGTGGCGTTACGGGCGTCGTGCTGTCCCAAGCGGGCGTCGACCGGGCTTACCATGACACCTATTACGTCGTGGCGCATTTCCACTACACGATGTCGATGGGCGCGGCCTTCTGTATCTTTGCCGGGATCTATTTCTACATCGGTAAGATGTCCGGGCGGCAATACCCGGAGCTTGCGGGCAAGATTCACTTCTGGATGTTCTTCATCGGCGTGAACCTGACCTTCTTCCCGCAGCACTTCCTCGGCCGCCAAGGCATGCCGCGTCGCTATATCGACTATCCGGAGGCCTTTGCCTATTGGAACAAGATCTCATCCTATGGCGCGCTTTTGTCCTTTGCCTCGTTCCTCCTGTTCATCGGCATCGTCGCCTACACGCTTTTGGCCGGGCGTCGTGTGACCGAGAACAACTATTGGAACGAATATGCCGACACGCTGGAATGGACCCTGCCCTGCCCGCCGCCGGAGCATACGTTCGAACAACTCCCCAAGCGCGAAGACTGGGATCACCAGCATTCGCACTGAGCCGGAGACCGCATCACACGAAAGGCCCCCACGCGGGGCCTTTTTCATATCGCCTCTCTGTCTGCGTTAACCAATTAAGACATAAGACGCGCTCCGCCCCGTCCCAGCCATGGTTTGCGCCCATTCCCGCAGTAGCTTGGACACAGGGATGATCAGGAGCCCCCATGTTAGCCTATTTCTTCAAACCCAGAGACACCGGCGAAATGCCCCGCGCAACGGAGATTTCCGACCGCTGGCACATGCCGCAGTTCTCGAAGATTTACGACAGTCGCGTGCGTGAAACGCGTGTAGCGATGCTGATTGCCTGCCCCGAACCTCTGTTCGAGGATCACAAGCCCGACCCCGCCCGTATCGACGCATTGGCCGAAGAGATCGAGCGCATCGTGCGCTCGAAATGGGCCAGCCGGGAAGCCGAGCGGGTCACGCGGTTTTTCGGCACGGATGACACCACAAGCTTTGTCGCCGTGCTCGAACATACCGCCATCGGTGCCTATGCCGCGCCCGAGCAGCGGGTGAAGGCCTATTACGAGTTCGACGGGTCGCTCATCGGCAACCTCGTGCCGCGCGGACGGGATTTCTACGATACCTCCACCGATCAATGCCTGACGCTGTGAGAACGATGCCGGGAGGACTATGCGAAGTGCGGATTTGCACTTAGGCTGTCGGGCAAAACGACACGCACATGCCCTATCGCTGGACCCCACCTCCTGACACCCTTCCGACCGCCTCCCACGAGACCGGCGCGCCTTTGTGGCGGTTGGAGCTTTGGCCCTATCGCAGCCTCAAGGGCAAAGGCTTTTCCATCACGATCTGGATCATGTTCGGCGGCGGTCTCATTCCCATCGTGCCCTTCATCGGAACCACCGCGTTCTGGGTCCTGCTGGGCTTCATGCTCATCGCCCTCGCGGCGCTTTGGACCGCGCTCCGGCGCTCGGATCGCGACCGGCTTCGCGAGGAGATGATGATCTGGCCCGACCGCCTCACCCTGACCCACTACCCGGAAAAAGGCCGCGCTTTGACATGGGAGGCCAATCCCTATTGGGTCCGCGTCTCGCTGCATCCCGAGGCGGGCAAGGTCGAAAATTACATCACACTGAAAGGCGCTGGCGCCCCGCGCGAGGTCGAACTCGGTCGCTTTCTCAGCCCCGAAGAGCGCAAAACCCTGCACGGCGAACTCATGCGCGTGCTGGCACATCTCAATCGCTGAAGGTTTTCTGATGGTTCAAATACTCAAAAGCCGCCCGGCTCAGACACCGGACGGCTTTCGATCTGTTCCAACCGGAGGTCAGGCTCAGCTCAGCTGAGCCTTGATCAGCGCACCGACGGCGCCAAAATCCATCTGGCCGGTATATTTCGCCTTCAGCGCCCCCATGACCTTGCCCATGTCGCGAATGCTTTCGGCACCGGTTTCGGCGACCACAGCCTCGATCGCGGCCTTGATTTCGCCTTCGGAGAGCTGACGTGGCAGGAATTCCTCGATCACGGTGATCTCGGTCCGCTCTTTCTCCGCCAACTCCAGACGCCCGCCCTCTTCAAAGGCCTTGGCGCTTTCCTGACGCTGTTTCACCATTTTTCCGAGGATGGCGAGAATGTCGCTGTCGGTGACGGCGACCTCTTCCCCCTCGCCGCGATTGGCAATTTCACGGTCCTTGATGGCGGCGTTGATCAGGCGCAGCGTCGCGAGGCGTTCGCTGTCCTTTTCCTTCATCGCCGTTTTCAGTGCGGCGCTTAGCCGGCTTCGCATATCCATATGGGCCTCATCCCTAATGACGCAAGTCGCCAACATAGCGAAAGCGCATCGTATTCTCAACCACCTATGAGAGCGATAACATCCTGAAAACGCTGCGTCGCAGAATTGACCGAAAAACCCGTCCGGCTGCGCTTGACGCCGGGAGCCCCTTTCCTTAGGTTCCGGCCAATTTTGCCCATATTAGGAGAGTCGAGTCATGGCATCTGGTCAAACCACCGGAAAACCAACCGCTTGTCTGGCCCTGGCCGACGGAACCATCTTCTATGGGAAGGGCTTCGGCGCGACAGGCACCACCACCGCCGAGCTGTGTTTCAACACCGCAATGACCGGCTATCAGGAAATCATGACCGATCCCTCCTATGCCGGGCAGGTCGTGACCTTCACCTTCCCGCATATCGGCAACGTCGGTGTGAACAGTGAAGACGAGGAAACCGCCGATCCGGTGGCCGCTGGCATGATCGTGAAATGGGACCCGACCGAGCCGTCGAACTGGCGCGCGCAGGACGAGCTGGGTCCCTGGCTCGAAAAGCACGGGCGCATCGGCATGGGCGGCATCGACACCCGTCGCCTGACCCGCGCAATCCGTCAACAAGGCGCACCGCATGTCGCCATCGCCCACGACCCCGAGGGCAAGTTCGACATCGAAGCGCTGGTGAAACAGGCGCGCGACTTCCCCGGTCTGGTCGGTCTCGATCTCGCCAAGGACGTGACCTGCGCTCAATCTTACAAATGGGACGAGATGCGCTGGTCCTGGCCGGATGGCTTCCCGAAGCGTGAGGGCAAGGGCTTCAAGGTCGTGGCCGTCGATTTCGGTGCGAAACGCAACATCCTGCGTTGCCTCGCCTCGGCGGGTTGCGACGTGACCGTGCTTCCGGCCGCCGCCACGGCAGAGGAGGTTCTGGCGCACAATCCCGATGGCGTGTTCCTCTCCAACGGCCCGGGCGACCCGGCGGCGACCGGGGAATATGCCGTGCCGATGATCAAGGGCGTGCTTGAGAAAGACCTGCCGGTCTTCGGCATTTGCCTCGGCCACCAGATGCTCGCGCTGGCGCTCGGGGCCAAGACCATCAAGATGAACCACGGCCACCACGGCGCCAACCACCCGGTGAAAGATCTCGACACCGGCAAGGTGGAAATCACCTCGATGAACCACGGCTTCACCGTCGACACCCAGACCCTGCCCGCAGGAGTCAAGGAAACCCATGTCTCGCTGTTCGATGGCTCGAACTGTGGCATTGCGGTCGAGGGCAAGCCGATTTTCTCCGTGCAATATCACCCGGAAGCCTCCCCGGGCCCGATGGACAGCTACTACCTGTTCGAACGCTTTGCTGCCGCCATGGCCGAGCGCGCGGGCACACCCGCCTGAGCGCGGCACAGAGCATGACACGACACGGAAGGCGGGGTTCTCCCGCCTTTTTTGTTGCGCGACACGTGATTTCATCACTTTTACAGTCTTGGTTAACCCCTTGTTAACCCTCTCTGACGCAAGTTTTTCACCAAGTTTTTCGTAGCGGGCTGAGGATCATCCGGCCCGAGATGTGCCAGAGATTGATTTGACGGGGGGGTGGCATCCGATGTCCTTTGAGAGGCATCCTCTTGTTCCGACACTGCTCCTGCACCCGGCCCAGCGCTGCGATGCTGAGACTGTCGTGCCCGATCCAGCCCCCTCCGCCTCACGTCCAGAGCGCAAACCGATTGGGCAGATCCTCGTCGAGATGGGCGCGCTCGCCCCTCAGGACCTGTTGCGCGCCACCGTGCTGCGCCAGCGCGAAGATGCCCGGATCGGTGACATTCTTCTGGCCCATGGCATGGTGGACGAGGGCACACTCTATGCAGCGCTTGCTCAGCAATATCGCGCCGAAGTCGCAAACCTGATCCGCACCCCGCCGGACGTCCGGCTGATCGACCGTCTGGGGGCCGACACCTGTCTGCGCAAGGGGGTTTTGCCCTGGCGTCAGGCCGGAGCCACGGTGCTCATCGCCTCCTGCCGCCCCGAACAATTCGACGCGATGCGCCCGCAATTAACTGCGCTCTTCGGACCGGTGCGCATGGCCGTAACTTCCGAAACGACCTTGCATGAGGCCCTCCTGCGTTCGCGGCAACGCCGTCTGGCCGATGCCGCCGAAACCCGTGTCGCCGCCCATGAGAGCTGTCGTGAAATGGATGTGCGCAAGCTCACCGGCGTGCTCTCATCGCTCGGTGTCTTCGGCCTGTTGCTCTTTCTTCTGTCGCCGCACATCGCATCGATCCTTTTGACCGGCTGGGCGGTACTGACACTCCTGATCGCAACGAGCCTGCGTCTGGCCGCCGCCTTTGCACAGGCTCGAACGGCACGGTCGCGCAAATCCACCTTCACCACGCGCCGCGCCCGTACTGCGCTCCCCATTGTCTCGGTCATGGTGCCGCTGTTCAAGGAGCGTGAAATCGCCACAAGGCTGATCAAACGCGTCTCCCGCCTCAATTATCCGCGCGAACTGCTCGACATCTGTCTGGTGGTGGAAGAGGACGACACCGTCACCCAAGAGGCGATCGCCCACACAGAGCTCCCGCGCTGGATGCGGCAGATCATCGTACCGCGCGGCGGGGTCAAGACCAAGCCCCGGGCCCTGAATTTCGCCCTCGACTTCTGCCGCGGCTCGATCGTCGGCATCTATGACGCCGAGGACGCGCCCGCACCCGATCAAATCCACAAGGTCGCCGCCCATTTTGCCCAAGCCGGGCCGGAAGTGGCCTGTGTGCAAGGGATTCTCGATTTCTACAACGCCCGCACCAACTGGCTCTCGCGTTGTTTTACCGTCGAATACGCAAGCTGGTTCCGGGTGATCCTGCCCGGTTACGAAAAGCTCGGGTTGACCGTACCGCTCGGCGGCACCACGTTGTTTTTCCGCCGCGACGCGATTGAGGAACTGGGCGGCTGGGATGCGCATAACGTCACCGAAGACGCCGATCTCGGCATCCGTCTGGCGCGGCACGGCTACCGCACGGAACTTTTGCACACGGTCACCGAGGAAGAGGCGAATTGTCGGCTCTGGCCATGGGTCAAGCAACGCTCGCGCTGGCTCAAAGGCTATGCGATGACCTACGCCGTCCATATGCGAAAGCCCCGCCAACTCTGGCGCGATCTCGGCCCTTGGCGGTTCTTCGGCGTTCAGGCACTGTTTCTCGGCACGTTGAGCCAATTCGTTCTGGCACCCTTCCTCTGGTCCTTCTGGATGTTCCCTCTGGGCTTGCCACACCCGCTGCGCTCGGTCCTGCCGCATGATCTTTTGGTGGTGCTTGGCGGAATCTTCCTTATGTCAGAGGCAATTACCATCGCCACCGGCATGGTCGCCACTTCGACGCCCAAACATAAATGGCTCTGGCCTTGGGTGCCGACCCTGCATCTTTATTACCCGCTGGCGACGCTTGCGGCGCTCAAGGGGCTCTGGGAGATGATCACCAAACCCTATTACTGGGACAAGACCGCCCACGGCGTTCACGATCTGGGCTTTCACGAAGATCCCGCCGAAGAGCAGCTCCCCCTCGTCCCGGCACACAGCCCGACCCGGCCCAGCCCACTCCTGCTGACAAGCACCACCCGTATCGCCGCCAACGCATCGCATATCGCAAGTAAACCTCTGATCCTCTATCCGTCCCCCAATCCAACAGCTTGCGTCGAAGCCGCCGAAGCGCCGCGTGGCTTTGACGAGGCTCGCGCCAAGTTCACAAGTGCCGCAGAGATCGACGTTCAGGCCTTCGGGGCCCTGCCCGCTCCGGGGCGGCGGCTCACCTTCGGGCTCAACATAACGCGGAAACCGGAAAGCCCGGCGCTCAGACGCGCCCTCAACGCGGCCACCATCGCCTTCGAACCGGAACGCCTGCGCCCCGCACCGAAACCCGATCTTGCCGAAGCGCCGCATGACACGGGGATCACACATCCCGCTGCCGTCAACGCACCGGGGGTGTCCGATTGGGCCCATTTGGTCGCTTTTGTCGAGATGCCCGAGTTTATCGCCACGCCCGAAAGCACCTGAGGCACGAAAAGCCTGCCAAATCACGGTCAGAACGGCAGAGGATCGCCTCAGCGTTCCTTGTCCGCGTCGATTTTCAGACGGGTGATGAAGGCCTTGGAGATGTGATCCGACAGCGCCTTGTGCGCCGCGTCTCCGTCACCCGCCTCGATCGCGGACACGATCAGATCGTGCTCCTTGATCGCTTCTTCGCCCCGCCCCTCGGCCGCCAGAGACGTACTCGCCAGAAGCGCCATGGAGCGATGCACCAGATCGAGCTGCTGCACGAGATATTTGTTATGCGATGCCAGATGGATCTGTTTGTGAAACCGACGGTTGGCGCGCGACATGTCGTCCGGGTGACCGATCAGCGCGCGGTCCTCTTCGACCATGTCACGCAAAACGCGCACCTCCTCGGGCGTCGCGTGACGAGCGGCCAACCGTGCGGCCAGACCTTCGAGTTCCGTGCGCACCACATAGAGATCGGCCATCTGGTTGTGATCGAGCGAGGCCACAATCAGCGAGCGCCCGTCCCGGCTCAGCATCGACTGGGTCTCAAGCCGCTGCAAGGCCTCGCGCACCGGCGTCCGTGACACACCGAACCGCTCCGCCAGCTCGCTTTCCACAAGCCGGTCGCCGGGACGGTAAATCCCGGTGTCGATCGCCTCGAGGATCATCTCATAAGCGTCTTTCTGGCTGGCGCGCGGGTCTTTCATCGGACGTCACTTTTCTCAATCGGGATCAGGCCATGACCATAGCCAGCCCCGCCCCCCGCGATCAAGCGCTAACATCCCATCTGCTTGCATGTGCCGCAGGCAATGCCTAACAAGGGCGCATGGTAGCCGATCACTTTTCTCATGTAAAAACCTGGGTCTTCGACCTCGACAACACGCTCTACCCGCCAGAGGCGGCACTTTTCGCGCAGATCGAGGTCAAAATGACCGATTGGGTCTCCCGCGAACTGAACGTCACTGCGGATGAGGCGAACCGGCTGCGGCACGATTATTGGCGCGAGTTCGGCACGACGCTCTCGGGCATGATGGCGAAACACGGCACCGATCCGCTGCCCTATCTCACCTATGTGCATGACATCGACTTCTCCGGGCTCACCCGCGATGCCGAGCTGAAATCCGCAATCACCGCTCTGCCCGGGCGCAAGATCGTCTTCACCAACGGCTCTGCTCCCTATGCAGAGCGCGTGCTGGAAGCGCGTGGGTTGACCGGGATTTTCAACGCGGTCTACGGCATTGAACACGCGGATTTTCATCCGAAACCCCAGGCCGCAGCCTTCGATGCCGTGCTCGGGCGCGACGGTGTCGACCCCCAAGCCGCCGCCATGTTCGAGGACGACCCGCGCAATCTCGAAGTGCCGCATGCGCTCGGGATGAAGACCGTGCATGTCGCCCCTGCACCGCTCACTCCGCCCGCTCCACATATCCATCATCACACCAACGATCTCTCGGCATTCCTGCGCGCTGTGGCGGACTGATCTCTCGACGGTTTCAGGTTAACGCAAACTGCGACAAATCGCCGCCGTGACCGAAGCGCACACAGCCCTGTATCTGTCTCCGGTACACAAATGCGCACAAACCCGCGCAGCCACACGCACTGACTTCTACTGATTTCTCACGACCGAAACGACCTCACAGCCGGAGCACGCACATGACCGACGCCGCCATCGACACGACCATTTCCATCGACACCCACGATCACCACGAGGACGGTATCGCCTCCACCCGTGGCGTCGTTCTGTTCCTGCTCTTTGTCGTGGCCGTGATCGCCGCCGTGATCTACGGCATGTTCGCGATCGGCCCTTGGGTGCTGGGCGTGACCGCCGTCGCCACCGTGCCGCTGATCTACATCGTCCTGCTGATCCTGACCGTCGGGAAATAAACCGGCACTGTCTCAGGCCCCTGAGACAGCCTGCCCCTTGGACATTCCCCTCCTTTGCGCCTATCTCTTGAGCACGCTCACGGCGCAAAGGAGTTCACATGTCCAACCTAAGCCCCTCTCAGCAGACCGTTGACATCCTCGTCTCAGGCGGCGGCATCGCAGGTCTGATCGCGGCTGCCGCCTTTGGCGCCTCGGGCTTTCGCACCCTGATGGTCGACCCGACCCCGCCGGTCGTGACCGGCGACGAGGCCAGCTCGGATCTGCGCTCCACCGCATTCCTGCGCCCCGCCCGCGATCTTTTCGAAAAAATCGGCATCTGGGAAGCACTCGCCCCCCATGCCACCCCGCTCGAAGCGCTGCGCATCGTCGATACGGTCGGTCGCCCGGCCACGATCCGAACCGAGCGGCAATTCGAAGGCCGGGAGACGGGCGACGAACCCTTCGGCTGGAACTTCCTCAACTGGGTGATCCGCCGCGAACTGGCCGGTGCCGTGCCGGGCATTCCCAATGTCGAACTGCGCTATGGTGTCGGTTTCAAGAGCCTTCTGACCCGCTCCTCCGAGGCCATGGTCACCCTCTCCGACGGCACGATGGTGCGCGCCAAACTCGTGGTGGCCGCCGACGGGCGCGAAAGCCCGGTGCGCGACGCGGCAGGGATCGGCGTCAAAACCACGCGCTATGGCCAAAAATCTCTGGCCTTCACCGCCACCCACGACCTGCCGCACAACAATGTCTCGACCGAGATCTACCGCGAAGGCGGCCCCTTCACCATGGTGCCGCTGCCGGATATCGACGGCAAACCGGCCTCCGCCATCGTGTGGATGAACAAGGGGGCCTATGCGACCGAGCTTCTCAATCTGCCGCCCGACGCGTTCAACGCGGTGATGACCGAACGCGCTGCGGGCCTCTTTGGCGAAATGAAACTGGCCTCCGGTCGGGCGATCTTCCCGATCATCACCCGCGTCGCCGAGCGCCTCGCCTCCGAGCGCGTCGCGATCATCGCCGAAGCCGCCCACGCCTTGCCGCCCATCGGCGCCCAGGGGCTGAACACCTCGCTCAACGATCTGGCCGAACTGCTGACGCTTGCCGAGGCGCATCGCTCAGACCCCGGCACACAAGCCATGCTCGACACCTACGCGCGCAACCGTTTGAACGACATTTCCAAACGCGCCCGCGTGGTCGATCTGTTCAACCGGGTCACGCGATCAGAGAGCGACATCCTGCAAATGGTGCGTCTCTGGGGCCTGAAGGCCGTGCATGACGTCAAGCCCGTGCGGATGAAGGTCATGCAGGCCGGGCTTGGGCCCATCTGAACTGACCGATCTGAGCGCCTGTTTCCTTTGCTGTCACAAATACTCAAAACGGCGCGCGGATGATCGCCCGCGCGCCGTGAGTATTTAAACGCACAAAGGAAACACCGGCGGAAACATCAGCCGAGAACCTCGTCCAGAACAGCCTCCAGACGCGCCACAGTCGCGTCGACATCATAGAGCTTGTCCAGCCCGAACAGCCCAAGCCGGAAGGTCGAGAACCCATCGCCCTCATCGCATTGCAGCGGCACGCCAGCGGCGATTTGCACCCCATGGGCGGCAAAGGCTGCGCCGGTTTTGATCATGGGGTCGTCTGTGTAGCACACCACGACGCCCGGCGCCTCGACACCTTCGGCCGCCACCGATTTGAACCCGCGCTCGGCCAGGAGATGCCGCACCCGACGGCCCAGTTCCCATTGCGCCTCGGAGAGTTTGTCGAACCCGTAGGTCTTGGTCTCCAGCATGGCATCGCGGAAAGCGCGGAGCGCGTCCGTCGGCATGGTGGCGTGATAGGCGTGACCGCCGCCGGTATAGGCCTCCATAATCGTCAACCATTTGCCGAGATCAATCGCGAAGGACGAGCTTTGCCGGGATTTCACCACCTCGGTCGCGCGGTCGTTCAGCATGACAAGCCCGGCGGAGGGCTGCGCCGACCAACCCTTTTGCGGGGCGGAGATCAGGATATCGACGCCCGTCTCTTTCATATCGACCCAAGCGCAGCCCGAGGCGATGCAATCGAGCACCATCAGCCCGCCATGTTCATGCACGGCCTCGGAGAGCGCGCGGATATAAGCGTCAGGCAGGATCATGCCGGAGGCGGTTTCGACATGGGGCGCGAAGACGGCAGCCGGTTTCAGATCGCGGATTTTCGCAATGGCCTCTTCCAGAGGCGCGGGCAGAAAGCCGGATGTCGGTTCATTGCCCGTGCGGCGGGCTTTCAGCACGGTTTGCGAGGCGGGAATGTGCCCTGCGTCGAAGATTTGCGACCAGCGGAAGGAAAAGAAGCCGTTGCGGATCACCATGACGTCCTCGCCGCCCGCGATCTGGCGGGCGACCGCCTCCATCGCGTAGGTGCCGCCGCCGGGGACGACCACGGCGGTGTCGGCATTGTAGACCTCGCAGAGCGTGGCGTGGATGTCGGTCATCACCTTTTGAAAGGCTTTCGACATGTGATTGAGCGAGCGGTCGGTGAAGACCACGGAAAATTCGAGCAACCCGTCGGGGTCGATGTCGGTGCGCAATGCGGGCATGAGAACCTCCTTTTCTCAGCAAATCAGTTTGGGCGAAGCGGTGCCACGACGCCACAGAGACGCGGCGCATCGAGCTAAATACCAGAAAACACTGGACAGAAACGCCCGACGCCCGGATTATGGCACAAAAGCGTCACGCCTTGGGTCGGGTCAGACAAGAGCACCGACCGGAGCAAAACGCAAGCAAGCGCAAAAGCGGCCGAAGTCCGGGAGGACGGGAGATCGCGCGCATCGAGGCAGACCGGGGCCAACACCCCGCAACATACGGGCAGAGCAGCAATGCCGACAGAAGAACTCATCGTGATGGGCTCCTCCATCGTGAACAATCCCATTGGCTATTCGCAGGACCCACAGGGCGATGCGAACGATGGCGCGTATCTCACGGGCGGCGACAGCATTTTCGAGGATGACGATGTCATCGTTTTCGTCATCGACAATGTAAACAGCGACGGGTCTCTGGACAACGATTCCGAAGTCGTCAGCATCATCGTCTATGACAGCGCCGCCGATTACGTGAACGGCACTGTCCTCTATGAATATGACTATCAGGCGCAAAGCGGCGGCGGAGGGCGCGGTGGCGGACGGGGCGGCAGCACAACCGACAACGGCGAAAACATCAATACGGCCGTCCATTACATGGGCGACAATTACCTGTATTTCAGCGCATCCCGTTTTGAATCGGACAATCCCGATGCGCCGGACCTGACCGCGCTGTTCATCACGCCGGGCGTCGATATTCAGGACGAATTCCCGATCTGGCTCAGCCATGAAAACGACAATGATTACAACGGAGATGGCACGATCGACTCGGAAGAAGAAGGCGACGGCATCTTCGAGGTCGATGAAAACAACACCTTCGCCGAGGATGCCATCGCGGGTGCTGTCTGCCTTGCGCGCGGCACGCTGATCGACACGCCCGACGGGCCACGTTTCATCGAAACGCTCACTGTGGGCGACCGGGTTCATACGCTCGATCACGGGCCGCAGGAAATCCGCTGGATCGGGTCGCGCCGGGTGGCCGCCGAAGGCGCGCTTGCCCCGATCCGGATCAAGGCCGGAACGCTTGGCAACCTGCGCGATCTGACCGTGAGCCCGAACCACCGCATGCTGATCCGCGGCCCGATGGCCGAAGTGCTGTTCGGCGAGCGCGACGTGTTGGTGGCGGCGAAACATCTGGTGAATGACGCCACGATCCGCCCCGTGCCGGGCGGGCATGTGGAGTATTTCCACCTGCTGCTCAATCGCCACGAGATCATCTTTGCCGAAACCTGCCCGACCGAAAGCCTGCACCCCGGTCAGGAAGCGCTCAAGGCCGTGGACGAAACCGCCCGCGCCGAAATTCTGACGCTCTTTCCCGAATTGGAAACCCGTTCCTCCGCCCTGTCCCGGTACGAATTGAAGGCCTGGGAAGCCCAGGCCCTGCAACAGGCGTCCTGAACGCCATGAGAAGGTGAATGAATGGCCACCGAAGACATCCTCGTGATGGGATCATCGCTTCTGGACAATGTCTCCGTCGGCACCAATTCCGGTGGCGGCCATGGCGGGCATATCATGATCCACGGCGGCACCTCGCCCTTCGAGGAGGACGATGTGGTCGTGATCACCGTCCAGAATGTCGAGAATGGCGAGGTCACCGGAGCGAGCCAGATCACCGGGATCGTGGTCTATGACAGCGCTGCCGATTACGTCAACGGGGTCGCGAAATACACCTATCATCCGATGAACCCCGGCCAGACCGCCAATATCCAGAGCGATCTTTCGGGGCTGGGCGACACCTATCTGCGTTTCAACGCCAATGTGATGGTGTCCTCGGACGGGGGACCCGGCCTCAATAATGTGCTCGTCGCGCCCGGACAGGACCTGACCGAGCTACGCCCCGTCATCCAGATCGACCATGAGACCGACATGGATTACGACGGCGACGGGGTGATCGACAACGAGGGCGACGGCAATTTCAACGTCGACAACAACCTCATCGCCGAAGAGATCATCAACGGTGCGGTCTGCCTCACCCGTGGCACCCTGATCGAGACGCCCGAGGGACCGCGCTTCATCGAGACGCTGCGGGCGGGCGATCTGGTGAACACGCTCGATCACGGCGCCCAGCCCATCCGCTGGATCGGCGCGCGCCGCGTGCCTGCGGCAGGCAATCTCGCCCCGGTGCTGATCCGCATGGGCGCACTCGGCAACCTGCGCGACCTGAAGGTGAGCCAGAACCACCGCATGCTGATCCGGGGACCGCAGGCCGAGGTGCTGTTCGGCGAGCGCGACGTGTTGGTGGCGGCGAAACATCTGGTGAACGATGGCACGATCCGCATCGTCGAGGGCGGTACCGTGGAGTATTTCCACATGCTGTTCGACACCCACCAGATCGTCTTTGCCGAGGCCTGCCCGACCGAAAGCCTCTACCCCGGCGAACAGGCGCTCAACACGGTCGGAGCGGAGGCAAGAGCGGAAATCGTGGCGCTCTTCCCGGAACTCACTCTCCGCCAGAACGACGCGCACCTGTCGCGCTACGAGCTGAAAGCTTGGGAGGCGGAAGCGCTCAGAAAGGCCGGCTGACGGCGGTCTCTTCGGCTGCGATGGTCAACGGGCGCGGCAATGGCAGGGGCGAGCTTTGCATCACCGGGCGGCAGAACGGCTGGGCACGCACCCAGCGCTGCATGTCGCTGCGCTTGGTCTCGGAATGGAACGGCCCCCAGTCCGCCGCCACGCCGCGCATGCCCCGGCTCACCACGCCGTCGCGTGCCACCGTGCGGCTCATGATGCGGATCGCACAGGACAGGTTGCTGGCCCCGTCCTTGAGCGCCTCACCAGTGCCTGCGTTGCAATTATAATGTCGTGCGGTCGCAGGCGAGATCTGCACCAGACCGAACCACTGCCCGCCGCCGCCCACCGCCGTCTCGCGCCAGGTGCTTTCGTGATAGGACAGCGTCGACAGAAGTCCGGCCCAGAACGCCGCCCGACCGCTGTCGTCCTGCGTGGCATAGCCCGGACACCAGGCCGCAATATCCGCCGGAACCGTATCTACAAGCCCCTGCCCGTGCGACAGCACCGCCTTCATCGCGGCCCGGGTCCAGGCCGGACCCTGGCTCTGGTTCTTCCAGCGCAGTTTCGGCATGCGCACCACATAGGGGCGCGGAGCGGGAACGGGGCTTGCTTCCATCGGCGCGAGCGCAAAGGCAATTTGATCTGGCAGGTTCTCTCTCAGTTCTCCGGCCGAGAGCTGAGACCCCACTCCGATGAAACACAGCGCCATCGCCGCCGCCCATTTTCGCATCCGCATGCGGAACCTCAAACGCACTTTACTCTGCCGGGCAATATGCCCCAAAGCGCCCCGTTTGCAAACCCGCCCCCTTGCCCCCCGGCAAGAGAGCGCCTAGAACGCCTGAAAGCCCTCGCTTTAAAGGACATGCGCATGCTGGATCATCTCGAATATTCCGCACCGAAACCGAAGGTCATCTCCGGTGCGAAAGAAGACTGGGAACTCGTGATCGGGATGGAAATCCATGCGCAGGTCGCCTCCGAGGCGAAGCTGTTTTCCGGCGCGTCCACCGGTTTCGGCGCAGAACCCAACTCGCATGTGTCCTTCGTGGATGCGGCGATGCCGGGCATGTTGCCGGTGATCAACGAATATTGCGTCGAACAGGCGGTGCGCACCGGGCTGGGCCTCAAGGCCGACATCAACCTGTTCTCCGCCTTTGACCGCAAGAACTACTTCTACCCCGACCTGCCGCAGGGCTATCAGATTTCCCAGCTTTACCACCCGATCGTGGGCGAAGGTGAAGTGATCGTAGATATGGAGCCGGGTGTCGCCCGCAAGGTGCGGATCGAGCGCATTCACCTCGAACAGGACGCCGGCAAGTCGATCCACGACATGGACCCGACGATGTCTTTCGTCGACCTGAACCGCACCGGTGTGGCGCTGATGGAGATCGTCTCGCGCCCCGATATTCGCGGGCCGGAAGAGGCCGCCGCTTACGTGCTGAAACTGCGCCAGATCCTGCGCTACTTGGGCACCTGCGATGGCAACATGCAGAACGGCAACCTGCGCGCCGACGTGAACGTGTCGGTCTGTCGTCCGGGTCAGTATGAGAAATACCAGGAGACGCAGGATTTCTCGCATCTCGGCACCCGTTGCGAGATCAAGAACATGAACTCCACGCGCTTCATTCAGGCCGCCATCGACTATGAGGCCCGTCGCCAGATCGCCATTCTCGAAGACGGCGGCACGGTCGATCAGGAAACCCGTCTCTATGACGCGGCCAAGAACGAAACCCGTTCGATGCGCTCGAAAGAAGAGGCGCATGACTACCGCTATTTCCCCTGCCCCGACTTGCTCCCGCTGGAGATAGAACAGGCGTGGGTGGACGACATCGCCAAAACCCTGCCAGAGCTACCGGACGAGAAGAAAGCACGTTTCGTCAAGGACTTCGGCCTGTCGGAATATGACGCGGGCGTCTTGACCGCCGACACGGTGAACGCCGATTTCTTCGAGAAAGTCGTGGCGGTCGGCGAGGATGGCAAGCTCTCCGCCAACTGGGTGATTAACGAGCTGTTCGGTCGCCTGAAAAAGGACGACACCGACATCGCGGAGAGCCCGGTCACCCCGGAGCAACTTGGCGAAATCGTCAAACTGATCAAGGCGGACACGATCTCCGGCAAGATCGCGAAAGACCTCTTCGAGATCGTCTACACCGAGGGCGGCAATCCGGCGGAAATCGTCGAAGCGCGCGGCATGAAACAGGTGACGGACACCGGTGCCATTGAGGCCGCCGTGGACGAGATCATCGCCGCCAACCCGGCGCAGGTCGAAAAGGCCCAAGCCAACCCGAAACTCGCGGGCTGGTTCGTCGGTCAGGTGATGAAAGCCACCGGCGGCAAGGCCAACCCGAAAGCGGTGGACGAGCTGATCAAAGCCAAGCTCGGCCTCTGAGCCGACCCACAGAAAGCCGTCCTTCGGGGCGGCTTTTTCATAGGAGCTGCCCCCGTGTCCCTGCCCGCCCCCCATATCTCCACGCCGATCGACGTTCGCCCCGATTGGGTCGATTACAACGGCCATATCAACATGGCCTATTATGCCGTGATCATGGATCAGGGCGGCGATCAGATGTACCCACTGATCGGGCTGGGCGAGACCTACGCCAAGACGCAACATCACACGAGCTACACCGCCGAGGTCCACATCTGTTACAAGCGCGAGCTGAAACTCGGCGACACGGTGCGGGTCCACACCCAGCTCTTGGATTTCGATGCGAAACGCATGGTTCTGTTTCACGAAATCCATCACGCAGACGGCTGGATCGCCGCCACCGCCGAGGAGCTTTTGCTTCATATCGATATGTCCGGCCCCCGCGTCGTACCCTTCCCACCTGAGATTGCCGCGAAACTCACCGCGCTGAAACAGACCCATGCCGCCCTGCCCCGCCCCGCGCAGGCAGGGCGGTCGATCTCCCTGACGAACAAAGCGGCGTAAACCGTCAATCCTCCGTTAAGGCCCCCGGCTTTATGGTGCTCTGAGGAAGGAGACCGCAATGTCGCATTTCGAATACAAAGCCATCCCTGCGCCCCATGAGAGCGCGGCCACCTCTGCCGCTCAAACCCCCGAAGCCCGGCTGGCGGAAGCCGTGACCACGCGGCTCAACGCCATGGCCGCCGAGGGCTGGACCTATCTGCGCTCCGATGCATTCGCGCTCACGGGCGTAGACGGGAAACAAGCCGTGCTGATTTTTCGCCGGGAAAGCGATTTCGGCGTCTTTGCGGGGGATGCCCCCGAATACGGGACATTCGTCGCCGAATAAAGCCTCACGCCAATCTCCGCGTGTCTCAGATTTTGGCCGGACACTTTCGGCGCGGCTCTGCCGATCTGACGCGCGCGTGATCCATCTGTGGCCCGGCCCGGCTTGACCCGGGCGCAGGGGTCGCTAAACCTTGCGCCAAAGGCAAGGAGACCCCCGTGATGCCCCGTTTCGAATACCTGACCGTGCCCGCGCCCCGCAAAGGCGAGAAAGCCAAGGGCGCGAAGACCCCGGAAGCGCGCATCGCACAGGCGATGCAGAGCCTTCTGAACGAAAAAGGCGCCGAGGGCTGGGACTATCTGCGCGCCGATCTGGTGCCGATGGAAGAGCGCGCCGGGATCACCTCGAAAACCGTGAGCTATCACACGGTTCTGGTGTTCCGCCGCGAACTGGACGGCACGCAACCGAGCCGGGTGTTCAGCGCCTATCCGGACACGGAAGAGACCAGCGACACACCTCAAGAAACCAAACCCGCACGCCGCTCGCCGGTTGCCGACCGGGATACCCCGCCGCCCGCCGTGCCCTTCCCCGCCAAGGTGGAGAAAGGCGCAGGCGCTCAGGCGCGAAAAGTGTCGCCCGAGGTGGCCGACGAAATCGCGGAAGACCGCGAATCCTAATCCGGCTTTCAGGCGTCGAGATCGAGCGCCAGCGCATGAATGCGCGGCACCAGATCGCCCAGCGCCTTGTGTACCATACGGTGCCGCATCACGCGCGACTGGCCTTCAAACGCCGCCGCGCGGAGTTTCACGTTGAAATGCGTCTCGCCCGCCGCCCCCTCGACACCGGCGTGTCCGGCGTGGCGCGCGCTGTCGTCAACGACCTCCAACACACTGGGTTGAAAGGCCTTTTCAAGTCGGTCACGCATTTGATCGGCAATCTTCATCCTCTGCCCCTTTCGCATTTGGCCTTTCTCATCTAAAGTCTCGCGTCCGAGTCGAAAAGGTTGAGGCAGATGGATAAAAAAGATCCTTTCGGTTTTGATATGTCAGTGTCTTCCGCGAAAAAGAACAAGCGCGGAGGGCGGCGCGGCATGTCTGGCGCGTTCGAGACATCGAAGAGGACCTGTGAGTGGGAGGGCTGCACCGAGCCCGGCCAGTATCGCGCGCCGCGCTCGCCGGATCATCTGGACGAGTACAAATGGTTCTGCAAGGAACACGTCCGCGAATATAATTTGCAGTGGAACTTCTTCACCAATGCGACCGAGGCCGAGATGGATGCGGCCTACAAATCGTCGCAGACGGGCGATCGCCCGACCCAGCCCTTCGGGCGCAAGTCGGTGGAGCAACGCGCCTGGGAGCGCCTCGGTATCGACGATGCCCATGAGGTTCTGGGCGAGAATGCGACACGCAACCCGGGCAAATCCGACCCCAGCGCACCGACCCGCAAACTGCCGCCTGTCGAGCGTCAGGCGATCGACATTCTTGAGGCCAAGGACCACTGGACCAAGGCCGAGATCAAGAAACAGTACAAGTCGCTGATCAAGATCCTGCACCCCGATGTGAACGGGGGGGATCGTTCGCAGGAAGAACAGTTGCAGCAAGTGGTCTGGGCCTGGGACCAACTCAAGGACAGCCGCTGGTTCAAATAATCCTCCGCACATGAAAGGCCCCGCCAAGGCGGGGCTTTTTGAGTATTTAGACCATCAGAAAGCCGCAGAAGGGCTTCGGGGTTTTCTGATGGTTCAAATACTCAATGTTCTGCGGTTTTCGCCCCACGCACAGTCCGGATCAGGGGATTGATGATTTTCGCCACGATGGGGATCAGGATCAATCCATAGATCAGGCCGAAAATCCCATCGAAAAACGCCGTGACGAACCATGTGACAAATCCAGCGGCCACCTGCACAGCATGCGATGTGGCTTCCGCCATATGGTGGATCTCCTCGTAGGGATGATGCATCCCCAACTCATGCAGCCCGTGGATCACGATAGAGCCGCCGACCCAGATCATCGCCGCCGTGCCGATAATCATCAGGAGTTTCATGAACAGCGGCATGAACTTGACGATCCCCCGCCCCACGGCTCGGGTGGCGGAGAGCCGCCCGACACGGCTGAGCCAGAGACCGAAATCGTCTGCCTTCACGATCACCGCCACGCCGCCGTAAACCACGGCGGTGATGATGATCCCGGCAAGCGCCAGCGCCCCCGCCTCGAACCAGATCGACTGATTGGGATCGAGGGCCGCAAGGATGATGGTCATGATCTCGGCCGACAGGATGAAATCGGTCTTCACAGCCCCCGCGACCTTTTGTTCCTCGAGATGGGCCGGATCGCCATTCATCACCTGCCCGTCGGCATGGGGCGTGTGCGGTTTGAACAGGTGATAGACCTTTTCCGCACCTTCGAAACAGAGGTACGAGCCACCGAGCATCAGCAAAGGCGTGATCAGCCAGGGCGCAAAGCTCGACAGTAAAAGCGCCAAGGGCAAAAGGATCACCAGCTTGTTGCGGATCGAGCCCAGCGCGATCTTGCCCACGATGGGCAATTCGCGTGCGGGAGCAAAGCCATGGACGTATTTCGGCGTCACCGCCGCGTCGTCGATCACCGCGCCGGCCGCCTTGGCCGAGGCCTTCGCCGCCTGCCCGGCCACGTCATCGACCTGCGCTGCCGCGATTTTCGCGATGCCCGCAACATCGTCCAGAAGAGCCAGAAGGCCGCTCATGCCAATCCCCTTTTTCAAAACCTCGCTGCAATGTAAGCGGCGCCTGAGCCCGGGCAAAGCCCCCTGAGCGGGGAATTTTGCCGCGGCAGCACACATCTCCGTCTCCGCAGCCCCCTTTGGGCATTTCTGCGACGCCTCGGCCCTTGCACCTGCCGCCCCGACAGGGCAAGAAGTCAGGTGAGTTCAAAATTCAGGAAAACGGGCAAGATCATGGACGCGACCGCAAAACCGACCGAAACAATTTCCGTTCGCGATGTTTTCGGCATCGACACCGACATGACCGTGAAAGGCTTCGCCGAACCGACTGATCGCGTGCCCGCGCTTGACCCGACCTATAAATTCGATCCGGACACGACGCTTGCGATCCTCGCGGGCTTTTCCCACAATCGCCGCGTGATGATCCAGGGCTATCACGGCACCGGCAAATCCACCCATATCGAACAGGTGGCCTCGCGTCTGAACTGGCCCTCCGTGCGCGTCAACCTCGACAGCCACATCTCGCGGATCGACCTGATCGGGAAAGACGCGATCAAGCTCGTGGACGGCAAACAGATCACCGTGTTCCAGGAAGGCATCCTGCCCTGGGCGCTGCGCAACCCCTGCGCCATCGTCTTCGACGAATACGATGCGGGCCGCGCCGACGTGATGTTCGTGATCCAGCGCGTGCTGGAAACCGACGGCAAGCTGACGCTTCTGGATCAGAACGAAGTGATCACGCCGAACCCGTATTTCCGCCTTTTCGCCACGGCCAACACCGTCGGCCTCGGCGACACCACGGGGCTTTACCACGGCACGCAGCAGATCAACCAGGCGCAGATGGACCGCTGGTCGCTCGTCGCCACGCTCAACTACCTGAGCCACGACGCCGAAGCGGCCATCGTTCTCTCGAAAGCGCCGCATTACAACAATGAAAAGGGCCGCAAGCAGATCAACCAGATGGTTGCCGTGGCCGATCTCACTCGTACTGCCTTCATGAACGGCGATCTTTCGACCGTGATGAGCCCGCGGACGGTGATCACATGGGCGCAGAACGCGGAAATTTTCCGCAACATCGGTTATGCGTTCCGCCTGACCTTCCTCAACAAATGCGATGAGCTGGAGCGTCAGACCGTGGCCGAGTTCTATCAGCGCTGTTTCGACGAAGAACTGCCCGAGTCGGCGGTCTCTCTGGCCGGGTAATCGCCCCTAAATTCCATGCGTCAAAGCGGGCCTTCGGGTCCGCTTTTTCTTTGTGACCAAAGGGGAACGCAACGCACGCCGTGGTTAAACGGCTGGCAACCAATTTGTGCCACGCTCTCTCTTATGCGTGGACTTGCGATCATACTCGCCGCGACAGTCACAACCCTGCTTGCGGCCCTGCCCGCCCCGGCCATCCGGGCGCGGGAGATGGATCCTCTCGCCCGTGAGTTCGCCTATTGCGTCGGGCGGCTTTCCGCCACGATGGAGCACCAATGGCTGCTCTCCGATCCCGCCTCCGATCTGACGGAACGCCAACGCGGCGCGATGATTTCGCTGTTGGAAACGATCAGCCCGCCCGATCAGGGGGGCGCGCTGATGGCCCTTCGACTTTCGGCCAAATTCGCCCATGCCGATCTGTTGCGCCGGGCCGCGTTCGAACCGGATGCGCGACATGCCGAGGCGGCGCGCCATCAGGCCGAGATCGCGCTAGAGCAATGTCTTGCGATGATCCTCGGCTAGCTGCCCCAAAAGTATATCGTTCGTATATACAAAAATATTGCCAGACTCGCAAAACGCTCCTAGCCTCCATGTAACAGAACGATGACAGGACACGTGACACCCTAAGCAGCGAGACCGACATGCCCGAGCTTATCCACAGGTTTTCGATCAAAAAGACCCTATTGGCGCTGGTTTTACCTGCGCTCTGGAGTGCTCCGGCGCAAGGCGCGTCCCTTCCCGCCGACAATCCTTTGGCACGCGATTTCGCCTATTGCGCCGGACGACTCTCTGCCGAGGCAGCGCATCGCGAAGACCGGGAGTTGATGGCGCTCAAACGTGAGATGCAAGACCTGCTTGCCGCCGTCATCACGCCCGAGGCCGCGCCGTCCTATGAAGAATTGCGCATCGCTGGCCATGTGTCCCAAACCGAGCTTCTGGCCCTGTCGCGGTTTTCCTTCGACACGGAGGAGGCACATCGGGCGGAAGCGCTGGCTGAGAGCAATATCCGTCAATGCCGGGAGATGTTGCTGGGCGGCTGAGACCCGACATAAAAAAGGCCCGCTTACGCGGACCTTTTTGCCTGATATGTGCGTGGAACTTGGTCCGAAACTTATGCGTCGCGGGCGGCTTTGGTGGCTTTGGTCCACCAAGCCAGATCGCCCAACATGGCTTCGACGGAAGGCAGAATACCCGCTTCGATCTCGCTCATCTCGGCATTGGCGCCGAGCGGCGACACTTTGAAGAAATCGGAGCCGGAGATGTAGACAGCGGAGCGCACCGGCACCATTTGCAGGTTGATCACCACGGCGCGCAGATGCTCGACGGCACGGGCGGCACCCACGGCACCGTAGCCCATGACAGCAGCCGGTTTGCGAACCCATTCCTTGCCGGCTTGGTCGAACGCGTTTTTCAGCGAGGCCGGAATCGAAGAGTTGTATTCCGGGGTCACGAAGATATAGCCGTCGAATTCGGCCATTTTTTCCTGCCATGCGACAGCTTTTTCATCCGAAGACGGCATCCAGAGGTTGGAGGCCATTTCGTTGAACATCGGCAGATCGTAATCTTTCAGATCGACGAGTTCGAAATCGAGCTCAGAGGACAGCTCTTGCGCCTTGGAGAACAGCCACTGGGCCGGTTTGTCCGCGAAACGAGCATCGCGGGTGGAGCCGATGACGATGGCAATCTTGGGATTGGACATGTTGAATTCCTTTTCACGGCACGCCGGTTGAAAGAACAATCGGGGGAGGAGCGCGCCTTTGCGCCATTCGTAAATCCGCACAGGGCCGCGCATCAATGCCAATCTCTGCGCACAAACACACAAAACCTGTGCGACCTCGCGCCGACCCTGTTGCGCATCTCTTTCGCTTGCCCGGCCCCGCGCCGCGTGATTTAACGAAGCCATGAAAAAGCCCAGCGACAACCCGGCAGATCCCTTCAAGAAAGCGCTCGCGGAAGCGACCAAAGTGCTGGCCGACGACAGCGAGTTGACGGTCACCTACACGATGGACCCCTCGGGCCTCTCCGGCGACACGATGCGCCTGCCGCAAGTGTCGCGGCGGATGTCGAAAGAAGAGGTTCTGATCGCGCGCGGCACGGCCGATGCGCTGGCGCTGCGCCATAAGTTTCACAACGAGCAGACCTTTCAACGCTACGCCCCGCCGGGCCAGATGGCGTTTGACATCTATAACGCGCTGGAAAGCGCGCGCTGCGAGGCTGCGGGTGCGCGGTATATGCCCGGGACGGCGGGCAATATCGACGCCAAGATCGGCAATGAGGCGCTGCGCCGTGGCTATGATGGCATCACCCGGCGCGAAGATGCGCCGCTGGCGCAGGCCATGGGCTATTACCTGCGCGAAAAGGCCACCGGACGGCAGATGCCCGCCGCCGCCGACAACATCCTCGATCTGTGGCGCGATTTCATCGACGGCCAGACACAGGATACGTTCGAAGATCTCGACAGTCTTCTGGAGGACCAGAAAGGCTTTGCCCGCCTCGCCCGTCGGGTGATCGAGGAGCTGGGCTACGGCGATCAGCTTGGCGACGACCCGGACGAGACCGATCCCGAAGAGGACCAGTCCGCCGAGACCGACGAGCAGGAGGAAGAGCCGGACAGCCAGGGCGAAGAGCAGGAGCAGGACGACGAGAACGAGGCCAGCGCCGAAGACACGCAGGACGAACAGCAGGACATGCAGGAGGCCTCCTCCTCCTCCGACGACATGGCCGACGAGGAGTTTTCCGAAGAGGTCGAGCTGCCGCAGGACGAGGCCGATGTCGAGCCGCCGCAACCCGCGCCCGTCTCCGATGCCGATCCGAATTATCAGGTGTTTACCTCCGCCCATGACGAAGAGATCATGGCCGAGGAGCTCGCGGAACCCGCCGAGCTCGAACGCCTGCGCGCCTATCTCGACCAGCAACTCGAACCGCTGAAGGGCGCTGTGTCGCGGCTCGCGAACAAACTGCAACGCCGCCTTCAGGCGCAACAGAACCGGAGTTGGGAATTCGATCTCGAAGAGGGCATTCTCGACGCCGGACGTCTGGCGCGGGTGGTGGCGAACCCGACCACGCCGCTCAGCTTCAAGATCGAGAAAGACACCGAGTTCCGCGACACGGTGGTGACGCTGCTCCTGGACAACTCCGGCTCGATGCGCGGTCGCCCGATTTCGATTGCGGCGATCTGTGCCGATGTTCTGGCGCGCACGCTGGAGCGCTGCAACGTCAAGGTCGAGGTGCTGGGCTTTACCACGCGGGCGTGGAAAGGCGGGCTGTCGCGCGAGGAATGGCTCGCCGCCGGACGGCCGCAGCAGCCGGGCCGCCTCAACGATCTGCGCCACATCATCTACAAATCCGCCGACGCCCCGATGCGCCGGACGCGGGCCAATCTGGGCCTGATGATGAAAGAAGGCCTCTTGAAGGAAAACATCGACGGCGAAGCGCTCGAATGGGCGCACCGGCGGATCAGCGCCCGCCCCGAGGCGCGCAAAATCCTGATGGTGATCTCCGACGGCGCGCCTGTCGATGACAGCACTCTGTCGGTCAACCCCGCGAATTATCTGGAAAAACACCTGCGCGATGTGATCGCCATGGTCGAAAAACGCCGTCAGGTGGAACTTCTGGCCATCGGCATCGGCCATGACGTCACGCGGTACTACAACCGCGCCGTGACCATCACCGATGCCGAGCAATTGGCGGGCGCGATGACCGAACAGCTTGCCTCGCTCTTCGACAGCGATCCGCGCGCCCGTGCCCGTGTCATGGGCATACGCCGAGCCTCCTGAGCGAGGCTGCCCCGAATGTGAACAAACGAAAGGACCATTGCAAAATGTTCCAAAGCTTTGACGTGACCTCTCGCCCGGAACAGGCCGCTCCCCGCATCACCGCCCTGCGCCATGACATGCACGAGGTCGGCCTCAACGCCTTCATCGTGCCGCGTGCTGACGCCCATCAGGGCGAATATGTCGCCCCCTGCGACGAACGGCTGGCGTGGCTGACGGGCTTTACCGGCTCTGCGGGGTTTGCCGTTGTGCTCACGGGCCAAGCGGCGGTGTTCATCGACGGGCGCTATACGGTTCAGGTTCGTGCGCAATGCGATCCGAATGTGTTCGACTATGTCGACTGGCCCGCCACAACGCTCGCCGACTGGCTTTTGCAAAGCGATGCGGAGAAGATCGGCTTCGATCCGTGGCTGCACACGATCCGCGAGATTGAAACGCTCCGACGCGCGCTGGAGGGCTCGGGCAAGGAGCTGATCGCCAGCCCCAATCTCGTCAACCGGATCTGGAAAGACCGGCCCGAGCGCCCCGCCGAGCCGGTGAGCGTCCAGCCGTTTGAGCTTGCGGGCAAAACCTCCGAACAAAAATTCGCCGAGATCGGCGCGGCGGTGGCCGCCGCCGGTGCGGAGGCGGTGGTTCTCACCCTGCCCGACAGCATCTCCTGGCTTTTGAACATTCGTGGCTCCGATATTGCGCACAATCCGGTGGTGCAGGCCTTTGCCATTCTGACCACCACGGGGCGGCTGCAACTCTTTGACAGCGCATCGAAATATGAACATCTCGGGCCGGACCCGCGGATTTCTCTGCGGCCCCGGTCGGAGTTTTCGGAGGCTCTGGGCGAGTTGACGGGTAAGGTTCTGGTCGATCCCGGATCGGCACCGCAGGCGGTGAAAACCCTGATGAAACAGGCCCAGATCGTGGCGGGCGAAGACCCTTGCATCCTGCCGAAAGCCTGCAAAACGCCCGAGGAAATCGCGGGCACGCGCGAGGCGCATCTGCGCGATGGCGCGGCGATGGTCGAATTCCTCGCATGGCTCTCAGAGCAGCCCCCCGAAGACCTGACCGAGATCGAGGTTGTGAAGCATCTCGAAGCCTGCCGGGCGGCGACGAACCGGCTCAAGGAGATTTCCTTTGAGACGATCTGCGGCTCGGGTCCCAATGGCGCGATCGTGCATTACCGGGTGACGGAGGACACCAACCGCGCCCTGAAAGACGGTGAGCTTTTGTTGATCGACAGCGGCGCGCAATATCAGGACGGCACCACCGACATCACCCGCACCGTCGCTTTGGGCGATCCGGGCGCGGAGGAGCGCACGGCCTTCACCGCCGTGTTGCAGGGCATGATCGCGATCTCCACGGCGCGGTTTCCGCGTGGCATTGCGGGCGCGCATCTCGACGCTCTGGCCCGTGCACCTCTGTGGCGGATGGGGCGCGACTACGATCACGGCACCGGGCATGGCGTAGGTGCCTATCTCTCGGTGCATGAAGGACCGCAACGGATTTCGCGGATCTCCATGCTGCCGCTTCAAGAGGGCATGATCCTGTCGAACGAGCCGGGCTATTACCGCGAGGGCGCCTATGGCATCCGCATCGAAAACCTGATCGTGGTGGAACCCGCCCCGGCCCTCGAAAGCGCCGATCCGCAGCGGCACATGCTGGGCTTCGAGACACTGACATGGGTGCCGATCGACCGCCGCCTGATCCTCGCCGACGAACTGGCCCCCTGGGAGCGGGACTGGCTCAACGATTATCACGAAACGGTCTGGGACAAGCTCAAGGATCGCGTGTCGGAACATGCGCGGGCCTGGCTGCGGCAAGCGGTTGCACCGGTCTGACATATACCTGACGCATGAACCCTGATAAGGTCTGTGCGAAAACAGATAATTAAAACAAAAGGACGAGAACATGGGAGATCATATCACAATCCGCGCGGCGGTCGGCAAATGGGTCGTGCGTGCGGGCGGGGCCGTGCTGGGGGAGAGCGACCGGGCGCTGGAACTGACCGAAGGGGAGTTTCCGCCGGTGATCTATTTCCCACGCGAGGACCTTGCCATGGCCTTTCTCGAACCGACCGACACCGTCTCTGTCTGCCCCTTCAAGGGCGAGGCGAAACACTTTGATATTCATACGAAATCCGTCGTGATCGCCAATGCGGCATGGTCCTATGAGGACCCAAAACCCCGCGCGACCGAGGTCAAGGGGTATGTCGCTTTCTACCCGCAGAAGGCCGCTGTCGAACAGCTTTGAGCCCCCCGCGCCGTCCAAGGGAACACTCTTTGGACGGCGTTTTTGCGGGCGCATTTCTTTGCTTACAACGATAGACGGCATACGCCGAATAAGCCTCCCTGCGTCGGAGTAAACGTCAGAGACACAGAACGGGGGAGAGAACGGTACACCACAAATTGCAAAAGGGATGCGCAGCGGGCATCTACTGCCGATTGATTAAATCTCGGCTCAACATGTGGTGCGTGACGTCAAAAATAGGCCAATCCGCAAAGTTTTGACTCGCCTGATCCTTCAAACGACAATTCGTAATAAGGTACGGAAGAAAGTACCTCATATCACCTTCATGTTTAAACAAGTCGAGTTCGAATTTATCGGGACTCGTGCGATCTCGAACCTTCGAAATGTCCTGAGAACACATAGCTTCAGAAAACTGATCTTCTGCGACAAGCTCATCAAAACAATCCCGCTCTCCCCGACAGATCAAATAAACGGCCGAAAGATACTCGGCCCCAGCATACCCCTGCATAATCCGAGTGCTCGACTCCGTGCCCATTTTATTCGCCAAAGACTGAACACGGGAAATAAGAATCCTCCGTGTATCCAATATCTGATCAACCGATATGTCTCCGGCATAAAGGTCGGAGAGAAACGCGTAAGGGCTCTCTTTACAGATATTAAAAAGGTCTGGCTCGAACTGTCCCTCGATTAAAAACTGCAAAAAATTCGTCCAGACCAGAAACTGAGTTTCATTGCTGAGCAAGTGGTTTGCATCGCAACCATGTTTAAGCGCAAAGTTCCTGATCGTTTCGTGAGGCGCCACCATTTGGGCATTTCCGCTTATGGGAAACGTAAAAAAGACGAATGTGAAAATGACACCGAAATATCTGCGCAACGCATTATGTATATACATTTTGAAACCTATTTTCATTTATCTCAAGAATGCTCCTCCGCCGCAGTTTCCGCCAGTTTGCGGGAGAACACCCGGAGCGCGTCGACCTGAAACAGGGCGCCATGCAGTTCCGGTCCGGTGTCTTCGTGCAGGGTCACCACAGGCACAAAGATCAGATTGTTCTTATCGAACAAGGGCATGGCCCGTTCCAGCGTGGCGTTGGGGGAGACGTAGATCCCCTGCCCGATCAGTTCCTTGCAGGCCTCTTCAGAGGCAGCGCGCGGCGCGTCGGGCTTGCGATAGCATTGGTGGACGCGCACGGTGGCGAGCAAATAGGCCTGCGGTCCGGCGGCGAGGTGGACGCCGCGACGTTCGAGTTGCGTGAGGAAGAAGGAGCGGTCGACGAGGCGCGAGGCCAGCGCGGTCGAAAGCGAGACAGCGACCATCACGGCCAGCCCGGTTTGCCAGTCGCCGGTGAGTTCGAAGACGATCAAAGTTGTCGAGATCGGCGCGCCGAGGACGGCCGCCGCCACCGCCCCCATCCCCGCCAGCGCATAGAGCGTGACCGTGCCGGAAACGTCGGGGAAGATCCCGGTGGCGATCAGCCCGAAGGACAGGCCGGTGAGCGCGCCGACCATGAGCGCGGGGGAAAACACGCCCCCGCCCATGCGCCCCGCCATGGTGATGGCGACGGCGATGACCTTGAGCACGGCATAGACCACAGCCTGCCAGAGGATCAGTTGCCCGGTGAGGGCGGCGGAGGTGGTTTCATAGCCGACGCCGATGATATGCGGGAAGAAGATCGCGATCATGCCGAGCAAAAGCCCCGCAGCCGCCGGTCGGAGCACGGGCGGCAGGTGCAGTTTTTCCTGCACCCAGGAGCCGAAATCGTCGGCCATGAAAATCGTGCGCATCAGGAGCACGGCGACGAGGCCGGACAGGAGCCCGAGCATGAGAAAGGCGGGCAGTTCGACATAGAAGGACAGCGCCCCGTCATCGGCGAGGGTGAACTCGGTGACGCCGCCGAATTCGATCCGGTTGATGACCGTTCCGGCGACGGAGGCGATGGCGATGGGGGCAAAGGCGTGGACGGCGAAATGGCGCAGCACCACTTCGAGGGCGAAAAGCGCGCCCGCAATCGGTGCGTTAAAGGAGGCGGAGACGGCGGCGGCGACGGCGCAGCCCAAAAGATCGCGCCCGGTGATGCCGTCGGCGTGAAGGCGGTTCGACACCCATGTGGCGATGACGCCTGCGAGGTGGACCACGGGGCCTTCGCGGCCCGAGGAGCCGCCGGTGGAGAGGGTGATGAGCGAAGCGGCGGCGGAGGCGAGGCCCGCGCGTTTCTCGACCCGACCGTCGTTGAGGGCCGCGCCTTCGATCACATCGGCGACGGAGCGCACACGGCCGTCGGGGGTGAACCAGTTGAGGATGATGCCGACGACCAGCCCGCCGATCACCGGCAGGGCGAGCACCCAGAACCACGGCAGGTCGCGGGCGACGGTGTGCAGATGGCGCAGATCGTGCGTACCGTAAAGAAAGGCCTGAAGTTTCTCGATGCCGAGGCGGAAGAACAGCGCGGCCCCGCCCGAGGCGATGCCGATGACCAGCGCGATGAACCAGAACTGGATCTGGCTCGGACCGCGACGGCGGATCAGTGACAGGGTTTCGCGCAGGCCCTCGCGGATCTCGTTCAGCGCCTTGGCCGGATAGGCCGGTTTTTCCTCTGACATCCCCGCCCCTTCCAGACGCATTCGACCGCCGCCGCCCGGACCTGTCGTTTCGGTGCGCTTTTCCCCACCGCCCGCGTCCTTTATGGTCGCCGGACCCTAACAGACAGCGAGTCGACCATGATTTCCGAAACCGTATATGCCGCGCTTTCTTCCGTTCTAGAGGGTCGGCTCAGCCGATCCAAGTCCGAACTGGACCAGCACGGGCTGTCGGAGACGTGGTTTCCGCTGACCCCGCCGGAGGCCGTGGCCTATCCCGAGACCACCGAAGAGGTCTCCGAACTGATGAAGATTTGTCACGCCCATGAGGTCCCGGTGACGGGCTTTGGCGCGGGCACGTCTCTGGAGGGCCAGACGCTTGCGGTGAAGGGCGGTCTCGTCGTGGACTTCTCGCGGATGAACCGGGTCATCCGGGTCAACGACGCGGATATGGACGCGGTCGTCCAGCCCGGGATCACCCGCGAGGCGCTCAATGTCGAGCTTCGGACCACCGGGCTGATGTTCCCGGTCGATCCGGGGGCCAATGCAAGCCTTGGTGGCATGGCGATGACGCGGGCCTCGGGGACCACGGCGGTGAAATACGGCACGATGAAGGAGAATGTCATCGGGCTCGAGGTGGTGCTGGCCGACGGGACGGTCATTCACACCGGATCGCGGGCGCGCAAATCGGCCTCGGGTTATGATCTCACCTCGCTTTTCGTGGGCTCAGAGGGCACGCTCGGCCTGATCACGGAAATGACCGTGCGGCTTCATGGTCAGCCGGAGGCGATCTCCGCCGCCGTTTGTTCGTTTGACGAAATCAGCCCCGCGGTGCAGGCCGTAATCGCCACCATTCAGGTCGGGCTGCCGATGGCGCGGATCGAATTTCTCGATGCGGAAAGCGTCGATGCGGTGAACAAATATTCCGGTGCCGATTTCCCGCTCAAACCGCATCTCTTCGTCGAGTTCCACGGCTCGGAGAGCGGTGTGGCCGAACAGGTCGAGATGTTCGGCGAGATCGTGCATGAATTCGGCGGCTCGGATTTCCAATGGGCCTCGAAGGCGGAGGATCGCAACGCGCTCTGGACCATGCGTCACCATGCCTATTGGGCCTGTCTGGCGCTCCGGAAAGGCGCGAAGGCGGTTGTGACCGATATTTCCGTGCCGATCTCGAAACTCGCGCAGGCGGTAGAGGAAACCGCGGCGGATATTGCGGCCTCGCCCATCGACGGGCCGATTCTCGGCCATGTCGGCGACGGCAATTTCCACGCGATCCTGCTGGTCGACCCGAACGACGCCGACGAGATCAAACTGGCGAAAGCGCTGGCGCATCGGATGGCCGAACGCGCGCTCGCGCTTGGCGGGACGATCACCGGTGAGCATGGCATCGGCATGGGGAAAATTGGCTTGATGCAAGAGGAACATGGCGCGGCCTGGGGCCTCATGGGACAGATCAAGGCGGCCATGGACCCGAGGAACATCCTCAATCCGGGCAAGATGGTGCCCTGAACGTCAAAAGCGGTCTTCATAAAAAGCAGGCGCGAAAAGGTCATCCCTTTTCGCGCCGTTTTCGTGAAACAAAACCACTCGAACACGGACACATGATGACAGCGCATCATTAAACTTCCGTGAAAGTTCCGGGGCACGCAGGTTTGCTTTAGCGCGCCAGAAGCGCGCGGGTTCGTCTAGCGCGCCAGAAGCGCGCGGGCCGCTTCACGGGCGGCCTCGGTGATCGTGTCGCCAGAGAGCATCCGCGCCAACTCATCGATCCGGTTGCCCGCATCGAGCGGCGTAACCTCCGACAGCGTCATGCCTGCCTCGACCCGTTTCGCGACGCGCCAGTGATGACCGCCAAGGGCCGCGACCTGCGGACTGTGGGTCACCACAAGCACCTGCCCTTCGTCCGAGAGCGCTTTGAGACGGCGGCCCACCGCATCGGCGGTCGCGCCACCGACGCCGCGGTCGATCTCGTCGAAAATCATCGTCACACCGGTCTGGTCGCGGGTGAGACAGACCTTGAGCGCCAACAGGAAGCGCGACAGCTCACCGCCCGAGGCGATCTTGTTCAAAGGCCCCGCGGGCGCTCCGGGGTTGGTCGCCACGGTGAAGGCCACGGCGTCACGACCTTCGGGGCCCGGTTCGCCGGGGGTGATCTCGGTCGCAAACACCGCCCGCTCCATCTTGAGGGGTGCCAGCTCCCGGCCCATCATCGCGTCGAGCTCCTGCGCGGCTTTCACGCGCGCCTCGGTGAGCGCCATGGCGGCGGCGTCATAGGCGGCTTCGGCGTCGCGCACCGCCTTGCCGAGCTTCGCGAGATCGCCCTCCCCGCCATCGAGAGCTGCGAGTTTTTCCCGCAAACCGTCGGCGAAGGTGCCAAGCTCATCGGGCAGTACATTGTGTTTGCGCGCGAGGCCGCGAATGGCAAAGAGGCGCTCCTCGACCCGCTCCAGCTCATGCGGATTGAACTGCAACGCCTCGATGCAGTTTTCGACCCCCGATTGCGCCTCCGCCAATTCGTTGAGCGCCCGGCCCAGAGCGTCGATCGCCGCGTCCAGCCGCCCGTCAGCGCGATCAGACGCCCCTTCGAGCCATTTCAACGCATCCGTCAACATCCCTTCGCCGCCATCGTAGGACATCGCCTGATGGGCTTTCGCCACATCGCCAGCGATCTTTTCCGCCGATTGCATCAACCGACGTTCGGCGTCGAGTTTGGCCTCCTCGCCCGGCTCCGGGTTCAAAGCGTCAAGCTCGCCCACGGCATGGCGCAGGAATTCTTCCTCGGATTTCAACGCGGCCTGACGGGTCTCTGCCTCGGCAAGCGCCTTGCGCGCCATGCTCAGGGCTTTCCATGCGCGGCGCGATGTCTCCAGAAGCGGCGCAATGCCGCCGAAGGCATCGAGCAAAAGCCGGTGCCCGCGTGGGTTCAGAAGCCCCCGGTCGTCATGTTGACCATGCAATTCCACGAGAACGTCGGACAGCCGCCGCAGCACATCGCCCGAGACCCGCCGGTCATTGACCCATGCAGTCTTGCGCCCGTCCGCCGTATTGACCCTGCGCAGGATCAGCTCGCCGTCGTCGGTGTCCATGCCCAGCTCGGCCAGAACCTCTTTGGCATCGTGGCCTTTCGGCAGATCGAACACCGCCGTGACCTCTCCCTGCGCCGCACCCGTGCGCACAAGATCGGCGCGCCCGCGCCAGCCGAGAACAAAGCCGAGACTGTCGAGAAGGATGGATTTGCCCGCGCCGGTCTCGCCGGTCAAGACATTGAGACCCGGCTGAAATTCCAATTCCAGCCGGTCGATGATCAGCATGTCCCGGATGTCGAGACTTCTCAGCATGGGGGTCTGAGCCTCAGAGCCATTCGCCGCGGATCATCTGACGATAGATCGCGCCAAGCCAGTTGTTCTCGAAGACTTTCGGTTCCAGCCCCTGCCCGGTCAGCAGCTTGTAGCTGTGCTGATACCATTCGGAGGACTGGTAGTTGTGGCCCAGAATCGCGCCTGCGGTCTGTGCCTCTTCGGTGAGGCCCAGCGACAGGTAGCTTTCGACCAGACGGTGCAACGCCTCCGGCGTATGCTGGGTGGTCTGGAACTGTTCCACCACCACACGGAAACGATTCACGGCGGCAGTGTAATGTTTCTTTTTCAGATAATAGCGCCCGATCTCCATTTCCTTCGCCGCGAGGTGGTCGAAGGCGAGATCGAATTTCAGGATCGCGGAGCGGGCATATTCGCTGTTGGGATAGCGTTCAATGACCACACGCAGCGCCTGCAGCGCCTGGAAGGTGAGGCCCTGATCGCGCCCCACGTCGTCGATCTGGTCGTAATAGGACAGGGCCAGCAGATACTGGGCATAGGCGGCATCTTCGTCCGCCGGGTAGAAGTCGAGGAAACGCTGTGCCGCAACACGGGCGTTCTCATAATCCTTGTCGCGGTGATAGGAGAAGGCCTGCATGATCAACGCGCGCTTGGCCCAGTCGGAATAGGGATAAAGCCGCTCCACCTCGCCGAAATAGAAGGCCGCATCGCCGAAATCCTTTTGCGTGATCTCGAACTCGGCCCGCTCATAGATGTCATCCGCCGGATAGCCCTCGAGGTTCTCGCGCGGCGAATAATTCCCGCAGGCCGTCAGAAAAGCCATGGAAACACCGAGCGTTAAAGCCAGTTTGCCTGTTTTAAGTGCCGTCATGAAAGGCCCTACCCTCACCGTTCACCGCCCGTTTGACCGGGTCGTGTCCACACTCCTAGCACAGAAAAATCCGGTGCAAAACGCCTTAACGGCGGAAAAGTCATCACGACACGGAGAGTGTGCTTTGCCTTGGCCGTCCCGCTCCTGTCCCCCCTCCGTTTCCCGGCCCTGACGGACCGGCTATGGGGTGGATCAGGCGCAGACCGCCAGATCGGCGGGGCTGACGCCCGCGCCGGGAAGCCGCGCGGCGGTGGCCGCATCGACGGTGACGAAAGCCCAGGCGCCGGGCGTGTCGAACAGCTTGCGCAGAAGCTTGTTGGTCACGGCATGGCCCGCCTTTTCGCCGACATAGCGGCCAAGGATCGGCGCGCCCGCAAGGTAGAGATCGCCCAAAGCGTCGAGCATCTTGTGGCGCACCGGCTCGTCATCATGGCGCAGACCGCCCGGGGAGAGCACCGCATCGCCATCGACCACCACGGCGTTCTCGAATGTGCCGCCAAGAGCCAGACCGTTTTCGCGCATATAATCGACATCCGCCTTGCGGCAGAAGGTGCGGCAGTTCGACAACTCGCGCACGAACGCGCCGTTGGCCATCACCAGATGCTTGTCCTGCACGCCGATCGCCGGGTCGGCGAAATCGATGTGAAAGTCGATTTCCATCGTGTCGGAGGGTTCGAGACGGGCGCGCGCATTGTCGGTCACCAACTCGACCGGCTTGAGGATTTTCAGTGCGCGGGTCGGACCGTCCTGACGGCGCAGACCGGCGGCGAGGATGGCGTCAACGAAGGGCGCGGCAGAACCGTCGAGAATCGGCACTTCCGGCCCGTCGACAGTGATCACGGCATTGCCGATGCCACAGCCTGCAAGCGCGGCCATGATGTGTTCGATGGTCGAAAGCTCGACCCCGTCGTCGTTGCGAATGAGGGTGCAAAGCTGCGACGGCACGACCGCATCCCAGCGCGCCGGGATCAGCGCGTCGCGCATGTCCGTCGCATCCGCCTCGATGTCGGAGCGCAGAAAGGTGATGCCGCTGTTGACCGGAGCGGGCAGCACCTCCATGCGCACGGGGGCACCGGAGTGGAGCCCCACCCCGTCGAAGCGAATTCGTTTTGCAACTGTGCTCTGCACCATTGGCCTCACATTCTTATCGGTCTTTTGCCTTATCGGCCTTCTGCGCATCAAAGTTCGCGGACAGGTTTGCGTATTCCCGCGCTGATACGTCTTGTTAACCCGCACCTAACCAATCCGGTTCACCAAGCTCAACTCAATCTTTGTAACCGATTGAAACATGGCAGCGGTCAGGCGGGCAAAAACCCGCGCACGCCGTCGCCGCAATGCGGCATCCCCTTTGAAACAAAAGAAAAAGGCCGCCCGAAGGCGACCTTTCACATATTGCAATCTTCGTGAATGTGATCTCGAAACCGAAGCACCGAACCGCCCCACTCACGGGTTTATGTCAGTTCGCCTGACGGCGCAGGAAAGCCGGGATCTCGATCTTTTCCTGTTCCGGGTTCGGATCCTGATCCTCGTCATAGGCCTGATGCACCTGCGGGCGGACCTGCGGCTGGGCACCGAAACGGGCCTGCGGCTGCGGCGCGGCCGGGCGGGCGTCCTGCTCATTGTGGCCGGTCATGCGACCGATCAGCGAGTTGATGCCAAAGCGACCGCCCTTGGCTTCCCCGGCGGGCTGCTGATGTTGCGCTGCGGGCTGATATTGTTGCGGGCGCATGTCGGCACGGGGCTGTTTCGACACGGCGGCCTGCAAACGGGCCAGAGCCTCCGGCGAGGGCGTGCCCGGCGCGGGCGCGCGCGGGGCGACAAAGCTTTCCGCTTCGGGCTCGTGCATCGCCGGTTGCGGCATCGGCTGCGGGCGCGGCTGATAGGCCGGCGGCGGCAGATCGTCGTCGAGGGCGCGGAACTCTTCGCGCGGCTCTTCACGGCGTTCATCACGACGGTGGCTCACCTGCGGATCGAACACATCGAGGGTCGGCTGGGCCGGTTCGGCGGCATGTTCCACCGCAGCGGCAGCGGCGACGGCGGCAGGCGCGGCGTGCTCCATTTTTTCTTCAAAGATTTCCGGGTTTTGCAGCGGTTCGGCGAGACGGCGACGCGGCACCGGCATTTCTTCGAGAACCGGGCGGGCATCGATGCCGGTGGCGACGACGGAAACGCGCATTGCACCGTCCATATCGGTGTCGAGCGTGGAGCCGACGATGATGTTGGCGTCCGGATCGACCTCTTCGCGGATGCGGTTCGCGGCTTCGTCCAGTTCGAACAGGGTGAGGTCGTAACCGCCGGTGATGTTGATCAGCACGCCTTTCGCACCCTTGAGCGAGATCTCGTCGAGGAGCGGGTTGGCGATGGCTTTCTCAGCGGCCTGAATGGCGCGATCTTCGCCGGTCGCATCGCCGGTGCCCATCATCGCCTTGCCCATTTCGTCCATCACGGAGCGCACGTCGGCGAAGTCGAGGTTGATGAGGCCCGGACGGACCATCAGGTCGGAGATGCCTTTGACGCCCTGATAGAGCACGTCATCGGCCATGGAGAAGGCCTCGGTGAAGGTGGTTTTCTCGTTGGCGAGGCGGAACAGGTTCTGGTTCGGGATCACGATCAGCGTGTCGACCATCTTCTGAAGCTGATCGACGCCCTCGTCGGCCTGACGCATGCGTTTCGCGCCCTCGAACTGGAAGGGTTTGGTCACGACACCGACGGTCAGCACACCCAACTCACGGGCAGCCTGCGCGATGATCGGAGCGGCGCCTGTGCCGGTGCCACCGCCCATGCCGGCGGTGATGAAGCACATGTGGGCCCCTGCCAAGTGATCGACGATCTGCTCGATGCTTTCCTCGGCAGCGGCGGCGCCGACGGAGGGGCGCGCACCGGCGCCGAGACCCTCGGTCACTTTCACACCCATCTGAATGCGATGCTGTGCCTTGGCGTGTTGCAGCGCCTGAGCGTCGGTGTTCGCCACGACGAAATCGACGCCTTCCAGCTGCTTCTCGATCATGTTGTTGACCGCGTTGCCGCCAGCACCACCGACACCAAACACTGTGATTTTCGGTTTCAACTCGTCCCGCTCGGGCATCGTCAGATTCAAAGCCATGAGTACCGCCTGTGTTCTTTTGCTGTTGTGCTCAGGGCCATCGCGCCTTCTGCACGCTTCCCCGACTGTCCCCACCCCTGAATCGGGGCAAAATTCACCTATTCACAATAAATCCTATGGGGTTTCGCCCGTCTCGTCATCCCCAAAACATGAGATTGCCACAAAATATGGTAAGACAGCCCGCTTATTTAGGCGGGATTTTGCGCAAAACGGCAGATTTAGGGGATAGATGCCGACAGAACGCAAGAGCCCGTATCGCGGATACGCGCCCGAAGCCTCAGGGACTTCGCGTCTTACTCGTCATATCGGGCCCTGCTCGGCCATCGTCCTCCGCGTCATTGGGCGGAGACTTTGTTATGGTCCTACCCTAACACAGCCCCGCGCCAAGCCGCAATCTCTTACCAGTTGTCCTTGAACCACCGCATCGCGCGTTTGAGCGAGCGGGCCGGGTAGCGTTCGGCGGGAATTTCGAAATCCCACCATTCGTCCTGCGGGTTGGCCGCGAAGAGACACAGCCCGACGGCAGAGGCAAATGCCGCGCCGGTGGCAGCCTGCGGCAGGCCCTGAACCCGCAAGGGGCGGCCGATGCGCACATTCTGACCGAGGATCTTCGGCGCCAGCGTGTCGAGGCCGGGAATTTGCGAGCCGCCGCCGGTCAGCACGATCTGCTGGCTGGGCATGTGCTCGAACCCCGCCGCATCGAGACATTCGCGCACGCCTTCGAGGATTTCCTCGACGCGCGGGCGGATGATGCCGATCAGTTCGGCGCGCGACACGGTGCGGCGATCTTTCTCCCAATCGCCGCAATCGCTGCCCACTTCGATCATCTCGCGGTCGTCCATGCCGGTGGCGACGAGGCCGCCATAGAAGGTCTTGATCCGCTCGGCGGTGGCGAAGGGGATTTGCAGCCCCATGGCGATGTCGGAGGTCACATGCTCGCCGCCCATGCGCACAGAATCGGCATAGATCATGTGTTTTTTCATGAAGATCGACACATCGGTCGCACCGCCGCCGAGATCGACACAGGCCGCGCCCAGCTCCTGCTCATCTTCGACAAGCGCGGAAATGCCGGAGACATAGGCGCCCGAGGCCAGCCCCGCGACTTCGAGATCGCAGCGTTTGATGCAGTACAGGAGGTTCTGGATCGTCGCCGTGTCCACCGTCAGCATATGCATGTCGACGGCAAGGCTCTGGCCGATCTGACCGCGCGGGTCCTTGAGGCCGGAGCGGTGATCGAGCTGGAAGTTCACCGGCTGGGCGTGCAGCACATCGCGGTGATTGCCGTAATCCGGCACATCCGAGGAGGCGAGCACGCGGGCGACGTCCTGTTCGGAGACGGTGTCATATTCGACCTCCACCTGCCCCGCGATACCGTAGGACCGCGGGCTGCCGCCGGAGAAACAGGCGATGACGTGATCGACGCGGGTCTGGGCCATTTTCTGGGCGGCCTGAACGGCGGTACGGATCGCGCGTTCGGTCTCCGGCATGGAATCGATCTCGCCGAACCGCACCCCGCGCGAACGTGTGGTGGCCGCGCCAATGACACGGAAGGAGGATTGCCCGGCCAGCGCGCCAACCCCGTCGCCGCCCATGAAGCGTTCGCCGTCGAAGCGCAGCACCAGACAGGCGATCTTGGAGGTGCCGACATCGAGAATGGCAATCACGCCACGCTGCAGAGCGGCCTTGCGCATGTTCCGCATGGCCCGCTGGGCCTCGTACAAATCGGTCATCAGTAAGACACTCCAAGTTCGACGCCCCGCAGGCGTTTGAGTTCGTCCTGAGCGGCCTCGGTCAGCCGCACTGTCGGTCGGGTCGGGCGGCGCATGTCGACGCTTGCGACATCGCGGCCCAAAAGGTCTTTCGCCTGATCGAGCGCCACCACCTGCGCCAGCGCGCCGAGCGGGTTCTCTTCCGGCAGCATGATCACCTGATCGCGGTCCAGAACGACGTTCCAGCGCCGTTCGCCCACACGCACCAGCCCGCGCATCCGCGGCAGGAGCGGACCGGCGGATTTCAGCAGCGCCAGCGCCTCGACCACCGCGCGCTCCGCGCCCTCGCCCGCGATCAGCGGCAGGTCGGGCCGGTCGCCCCGATGCGGCAGCGCGGCCACCCGATGGCCTTCGGCGTCGAGCATTTCCAGCCCGGCGGAGGAGCGCCAGATCACGGCGGGGGTGCGTTCGGTGATGTCGATCTGAAGAATGCCGCCCGCACGCACATGCAGCCCGGCGGACGCGACGGCGTCGAGATCCTCGATCTGCTCAAGCATTTCAGGCAGGTCGAGGTCGAAGGAGGAAATCGGGAACGTCACAGCGGCGATCTCGCGAATGTCTTCAGCCAGAGGCGCGGAGGCACCGTCGATCGCCATGAGTTTCACCATAAACTCGGGGCGGTTCTGGATCTCGTTTTTCCACAGTGCGACCTGATCGGAGAAGGCGGTGCGATTGTCCTCGGACGCGAACCACAGTCCGACGCAGGCGGCCACGACCGCAATCGGTGCGATGCGACGCAGGAAGAAGCGGAAGGACGGTGTGAGCCAAAGCCGGTTCATGCGATAGGCGGCACGCGAGGGCGCCGGATCGCGGGGGCGCTGAGGCGCGGCGTCGGTGTCGCCGCCCTGCCCCCGCCGGGTCCGGATCGCACGGGCCACGGCCTCGGAGACCCGGGCGGACCCGCCTGCGGTCGGGCCTTTGGCGAAATCGATCGGGTCTACCGGTCGCATGAGGCGTCCTCCACCATCCAGGCACAGAACTGACCGAAGCTGATGCCGCTTTTTTGCGCCTGTTCGGGCGAGAGCGAGGTCGGCGTCATCCCCGGCTGGGTGTTGGTTTCCAAAAGCACGAGACCCTCGATGCCGCGGGCTTCGTCCCAACGGAAATCGGTCCGCGACACGCCGCGGCAGCCGAGCGCCTTGTGGGCGCGCAGGGCAAAGTCCTGACAGGCGGCGGTGATCTCGGCGGGGATCTCCGCCGGGCAGACATGGCGCGACCCGCCCGCCTTGTATTTGGCGTCGTAATCGTACCAGCCGTCGGTGAGAATATCTGTGACCAAAAGCGCCTTATCGCCCATCACGGAACAGGTCAGCTCACGCCCCGGCGCATATTGTTCGACCATGACGACGGCGGGCATCTCGGCGGACATACGCGGCGCGTTGGAACTTTCGTGCACGATATAAACGCCAACCGAAGACCCCTCGTTATAGGGTTTGACCACATAGGGCGGCTCCATCACATGCCCGGCCTCGACCTCAAAACGAGACGCCAGCAGGGAGGGCACGACGGGAAGACCGGCGGCGCGGTAGACCTCTTTGGTCTTTTCCTTGTCCATGGCCAGAGCGGAGGCGAGCACGCCGGAGTGGGTGTAGGGGATGCGCAGCCATTCCAGAAGCCCCTGCACACAGCCGTCTTCGCCGAACCGGCCATGCAGCGCGTTGAACACGACATCGGGCCTACACGCGACCAATTGCGCGCAAAGGTCCTCGCCCGCGTCGATCTCTACAACTTCGAATCCTTCACCCCGAAGTGCCTTGGCACATTCACGCCCGGAGGACAAAGACACTTCGCGCTCTGACGAAGGTCCGCCCAGAATGACGGCCACTTTCGGGGACTGCCTGCTCGACATGTCCACTCGCCTCATAATCGGATCGTCTTTTGCGATCCACGAAATTTTGGGTCATCTTGCGTGACCCTTTGAAAAAACGCCCCGTTTCGGGGTCAGTCTTAACGCCCTGCTCAGGACGCCGTTCCGGCCCTTATGCGCCGGTTTTCGTCGCTTCGGCAAGACCGTCCGGGATCGGATCTCCGGAAAACTCACCGATGCGCTTGATTTCCCATTGTAACGTGAGGCCCGCGTTTTGAAACACCTTTTTTCGCACCGTCTCGCCCAAAAGTTCGAGATCATGCGCGGAGGCCTCGCCCATGTTGATCATGAAGTTGGAATGTTTCTCGCTCATCTGCGCGCCGCCGATGGAAAAGCCGCGCAAACCGGCGTCGTCGATCACCTTCCAGGCTTTGAGATCGTGCACGTCATCGGCCCTGCCCGTCGAACTGAACCCCGCCGGATTGCGAAAGGTCGAGCCTGCGGAGCGCTCTTTCACCGGCTGCGTGGCGTCGCGCTTGGCGAGTTGGTCGTCCATGCGGGCATTGAGCATTTCGGGATCGGCAATTTCGGCCTCGAACGTCGCCTCGACGATGACCCAGCCTTCGGGCAGATCGGTCTGGCGGTACTGGAAATTCAAATCCTCAGAGACCAGCGTCACAAGCGCGCCCTCCCGCGTCACGGCCTTGGCCGACACGAAATGATCCGCCACATAGGACCCGTAGCAGCCCGCATTCATCCGCACAGCGCCGCCGATGGCACCGGGAATGGTGCGCAAAAACGTCAGGTCGAGCCCCGCCTCTGCCGCCTTTTTCGCCACATGCGCATCGAGCGCCGCGACACCGGCGGTCACGCGGTTGCCGTCGATTTCGATATGATTGAAGCCGCGCCCCATACGGATCACCACGGCGCGAATGCCGCCGTCGCGCACGATCAGGTTCGAACCGACCCCCATCGGAAACACCGCAACGGAGGGATCGAGGGCTTTGAGAAACCCCTGCAAATCCACAAGATCGGCGGGCTGAAACAAGGCATCCGCAGGACCGCCCACACGCAGCCATGTCAGATCGGCCAAAGCCCGGTTCTCGGTCAGCTTGCCACGCACATCCGGGTAGATCATTCCGCAGGCCCCTTCGCCAGTGTTCGCCGCATCCACCGGCCCAGATACACCACAGGCCAGCGCAGGATCGAGACGCCCGCCGCGAAGACGACGAGGCCGATCCATGGGCCGTTCTCATAGGTGACAAATCCCAGAAGAGGAACCCCCAGCGCGATCAGCGCATAGGCGGCGGGCCAATGGTTGCGACGCGAGGGCAGCATCGCGATCACATTGGCGAGCAGCGCCCAGAGACAGGCAAGGGTAAGGGACAGGGTCATGCGGCCTATTTCCTATCTGGACCGCCGCACAAGTCGCCTCCACAGCACCTTGAGCGGCTTTCGAAACAAAGACACGGCAGCAGCGAAACCGATCAACACCGGCAGGTATCCGTGGACCCGACCGGTCCAGACGAGCACCACGGGCAGCACGAGCAAAAGCGCCAATCCGGGGAGAATCTGGTGGCGCAAGGGTAACGGAGCGAGGGCCATGGTGGCAAGCGCCCAAATTGCGAGCACCACAAGGGGTTCCTGCAACAGGTTCACGACACGCCGCCCAGAGCGAAGGCCAGAAGCGCCAGTACGGCGAAGACCAGCCCGACGACCGGCACCCAGTTCGCCACACGAAACGGGGCTTTCGGGCTGCGGCGTTTCAAAAGGATCAGCGCGCCGTTAACCAGCGTAAAGACGGTGAGCAGGATGGTCGAGGTCACGCCCGCGAGATCCGCGACCGGCAGGGCGAGGCTTGCGGCCAGAACGGCGGCGCCGATCAGCAGCGTGGCAAGGATCGGAGTGCCAAAGCGCGGATGAGCATGATGGAACAGCCCCAGAAGACCGCCGCGCTTGCCGAGACCGAACAGCACACGGGCGGCCATGACGATCTGCGCCAGAACACCGTTCAGTGCGGCGGCGACGGCGATGGCGGAGAGCACGGCGACCGGACCGCCCCCCGCCTCATAGACCAGCGCCAGCGGACGCTCGGAGCCGCCGAGGGCTTCGAGCGGCACGGCACGTACGGCGGTGATGGTGACAGCGGCGTAGAGCAATGTGGTGATAACGAGCGAGGCGATGATGGCGATCGGCAGCGTGCGTTCGGGGCGTTTGACCTCCTCGGCCATATTGACGATGTCCTCGAAGCCGATGAAGGCGAAGAACGCGAGCGTGGCGGCGACGCCGATCCCCGGCAGGTAGGGGGCTGCGGGGGTTGCGAAATCGGGCGACACGGGCGCGTGCCAGCCGGACCAGATGACGAGTGCCAGCCCGCCAACCTCGATGACCGTGAAGAGCGCCGCCATGGCGAGGCTCTCCAACACGCCGACGACTGCCACAGCGACCAGCGCAAGACCGAGCACCACGACCGCAAGCGTGAAAGGAATGTCAACGATGGCAATGAGATAGCCCGCACCACCTCTGAGCACGGCGGACGCCGAAACAGTGCCCCCGGCGACAATGGCAAGCCCCACGAGCAGGCCGAGAAAACGCGATCCGGTCCCCGCCTCGACATAGGCCGCCTCGCCCGCAGCCTCGGGAATGCGGGTGGACAATTCGGCATAAGAGAGCGCGGAGGGCGCGGCGATCAGCCCGGCTAAAAGGAAGGCCAGGGGCGCGTAAAGCCCGGCCTCGGCCGCGACCGTGCCGACCAGAACGTAAATCCCCGCGCCCACCATGACGCCCACACCATAGGCGGTGAGCAATCCGGGGCCTATACGACGTTTGAGCTGACCTGTTTGTCCTTGGCGTGTCATGCGCGTCTCCATTGTCAGACGATGGTCACAGGATAACCGGTCACGGGCCGCAGGTCTCTGCGTCAGAACAAAGCGGAGAAGCCTTCACTTCGCCCGTGCGTTTCGCCGCCAGAGCCATGCCCCACCCATGGCCGCAAGAGACAGGGCAAAGGCAATCAGCGCCAGCGTCAGGGCTGCGGAGATGGCGCGCGAGGGGCCGCCGATGAGACGCCCCCGATTGACGGCATATTCGAAGGCGAAAAACAGCCCCCAGCCCCCCAACGTCAGGAACAAAGCGAGCAGGAGTGCGACGGACCAACGCCCCTTGACGCCCAACCAGCCCGCCAGGGGCACTGCAAACCACGGCATAACCAAAAGCGCAAAGCTCAATATTTTTAAGGCGATAGCCGTCAGATGCTCAGCCTTTCGACAGCCGTTCCGGCAGGTTATGCGCCCAGGTCGAGATGGTCCCGGCACCGAGGCAGACGACCATGTCGCCGGGGCGGGTCTGTTCGCGCACCAGCCGTTCGAGATCGTCTTCGCAGGTCACGGCGCGGGCGTGGCGGTGACCGTGGCGGATCAGACCGGCGACCAGATCGTCACGTGACGCACCGGGGATCGGGTCCTCTCCGGCGGCATAGACCTCCGCGATGCCGACGACATCGGCCTCGTTGAAACAGGTGCAGAAATCGTCGAAGAGGCTGGACAGACGCGAGTAGCGGTGCGGCTGATGCACGGCGATGACACGACCGTCCGAGGCCTGACGCGCGGCTTTCAACACGGCGGCGATCTCGACCGGGTGGTGGCCGTAATCGTCGATGATCGTGACGCCATTGACCTCGCCGACGCGGGTGAAGCGACGGTTGACCCCACCGAAAGCGGCCAAGGCCTGTTTGATTTCCTCGGCCTTCATGCCGAGATGACGTGCCACGGCGACGGCGGCCAAAGCGTTCGACACGTTGTGATCGCCCGGCATCGGCAGGGTGCAGCCCTCGATCACCATCTCGTCGGCGGCAAGCACGATGTCGAAATGCGCAACGCCTTTTTTGTAGGTCAGGTTGACCGCACGGACATCGGCCTGCGCGTTGAACCCGTAGGTCACGACACGGCGGTCGGTGATCTTGCCGACCAGCGCCTGAACTTCGGGATGATCCGTACAGCAGACGGCGAGACCATAGAACGGAATGCCGGAGACGAAATCGTAAAACCCTTTGCGCAGGTTCTCAATCGTGCCCCAGTGCTCCATATGCTCCGGGTCGATGTTGGTCACGATAGCGATGGTGGCGGGCAGGCGGTTGAACGTGCCGTCGCTCTCATCGGCCTCGACGACCATCCAGTCGCCCTGCCCCATCCGGGCGTTCGAACCGTAGGCATGGATAATGCCACCGTTGATCACCGTCGGGTCGATGCCGCCCGCGACCAGAAGCTCGGCCACAAGCGTGGTGGTCGTGGTCTTGCCGTGGGTGCCTGCGATGGCGACGTTGGATTTGAGGCGCATCAGCTCCGCCAGCATCTCGGCCCGGCGCACCACCGGCAGGCCTTTGGCCCGGGCAGTATCGAGTTCCGGGTTGCCGGGTTTGATCGCAGACGAGATCACCACGACCTCCGCGTTCTCAAGATTTTCCGCGCGCTGCCCCTCGTAGATCACCGCACCCAGCGCCTTGAGCCGGTCGGTGATTTTCGACGCTTTCAGATCGGAGCCCTGCACCTGATAGCCATGGTTCAAAAGCACCTCGGCAATCCCCGACATGCCGATGCCGCCAATGCCGACAAAATGGATTGCGCCCATCTCGGTGGGGAGTTTGGTCACGGAAGCGTTCATGTTTTTCGTCTCACTCGTCTGTCGCCCACAAGGGCCGTCATTGTTTGTTGAAGGCCAGATTTTCAACCAGAGCTGCCAGCTCTTCCGCCGCCATCGGTTTCGAGACCGAAAGCGCGGCGTGGGCCATCATGGTGGCGCCTTGCGGGTGAGCCAGCACGTTGTAAATCTGCTCGGCAAGGCTTTCCGGCGTCAACTGGCTCTCGGGGATCATCACGGCGGCGTCCGCCTCCACAAGCCCACGGGCATTGGCGGTCTGGTGATCGCCTGCCGCCGCCGCATAAGGGATCAGGATCGAGGGGCGACCGATGACGGAAATATCCGCAACGGTCGAGGCGCCGGAGCGGGAGATCACCAGTTGCGCCTCGCTCATCCGGGTCGGGATGTCGTCGAAGAAGGGGCGCACATCGGCCTGAATGCCTTGGGCGTGATAGAATTCGGTGACGCGGTCGAGATCTTCGGGACGCGCCTGTTGGCTGATGCGCAGACGCGACAGCATGGCCTCCGGCAAGCGGGAAATGGCGTCGGGCACCACATCCGACAGGATGCGCGCGCCCTGCGAACCGCCGACGATCAAAAGCTCCATCGGATAGTCACCGGGCGGAATATAGGGCGCGGCGTGTTTCTCATAGACCGCCCCGCGCACCGGGTTGCCGACATAATAGCCCTCGACACCCTGCGGCAGGGTCGTCGGCCATGTGCCGCAGGCGACCGTGTTGACGCGTTTGGCAAAGACCTGATTGACCCGCCCCAAGACGCCGTTCTGTTCATGGATCATCCGGGGCAGTTTGAGCAAAGTCGCCGCCGCCACCGCCGGGATCGCCGGGTAGCCACCGAAGCCCACCACGACGGCAGGTTTGTCTGAGACGAATTTGGTGAGCGCCGAAAGCACGCCACCTGCGATGCGGAACGGCACCAGAGCCTTCGCCAGAACACCGCCGCGCGCGAAGGTGGCCGAGGGCACGGTGTCGATCTCGACCGCTTTCGGAAAAGCGCCGGTGTAGCGTGCACCACGGGCGTCGGTCGACAGTTTCACCCGCCAGCCCCGCGCCAGCATCACTTCGGCCAGAGACTGCGCCGGAAACATATGTCCGCCAGTGCCGCCTGCGGCGATCACGAGAAGGGGGGCTTGCTGGGTCATATCTGCCTCTTGTTGTTTTTTTGTTTTCAGGGTGCCGTCAGCGTCCGCGCCGGATCAGGATATCACCGATCTCGCCTTGCGGGCGGGTGCGGGTAAAGGCCAGAAGCGCGCCGAGCGCAATGCCCGAAGCAATCACGGAGGAGCCGCCATAGGACACAAACGGGAGAGTCATACCTTTCGCGGGCAGAAGCCGGACGGCCACACCCATGTTGATGAAGGCCTGAATGCCGAAAGCACAGGCCAGCCCGGTGCCAGCAAGGCGGATGAACGGATCGCGTTCACGCAACAGCCGCCAGAGCGATCGCACGGTGATCGTCGCATAAAGCGCGATGATGATGCCCACAAGGATGAGCCCGTATTCTTCGGCGGCGACCGCGATGATGAAATCGGTATGCGCATCGGGCAGCGACCATTTCACCGTCCCCTCGCCCACACCGACCCCGAAAAAGCCCCCCTCGCGGATGGCGTTGGTGGCGTAGCCGATTTGGGTCGTCGGATCGATGGTCGGGTCGAGAAAGCCGTCAATGCGGCGCGCGAAGTGTTCGGAATTGTGATAGGCAAACGTCCCGCCCGCCACGACCAGCCCTGCGATGCCCACCAAAAGCATCAGCGGCGCGCCGGAGACGAAATACATCACACCCCAGGAGAAAAGCAAAAGCGAGGCCTGCCCGAAATCCGGCTGCAACGCCAGAAGGATAACGATGAACGACGTCAGCAGGAAAGAATAAAGCCGCCCCGGAGGCCCGCCGATCTCATGGGCGGCGGCCATCATCCATGCGGCAGTGATGACGAAAGCGGGTTTCAGAAATTCCGAGGGCTGTACCGAAGCAAAGCCAAGCGAGAACCACCGGGTCGCGCCCTTGCCGAAATCCGTGCCGAAAAACGGCAGAAGCATGAGCGACACCATGGCGATCCCAAATCCGACCACGGCGACCCGACGCACGCGCGCGGGGTCCATCATGGTGATGCCGATCATTACCATGAGACCGACGCCGCCGAAAAACGCCTGACGTTTGACGTAGTGAAACAGGTCGGTGAAATGGTTCTTCTCGGCCAGAGGCGGAGAGGCCGCCAGCCCGAGCAGAAGCCCGATACCGAAGAGGATGAAGACGCAGGACAGCGTCCATTTGTCGATTGTCCGCCACCAACGCGGAAGGATCGGCTCTCCCACGCGCATCGGCGCCGAGCCATACACCATCTCTGTCATGATACCGCCTACATCTGCCTCATGCCCGATTTTCCGGGTCTATACCGGCCAGAATAGCGGTATTCGTGCCCGCACGCCACTACAGATTGCGGTCTGGGCGGGCGCAAGGCGCAGGAAAGCGGGGTTTTGCCCAAAACAATCTCCCTGTCGCGCCTCTCATGCAAAAACACGAATTGATCACCGTCATTGATCGTTAACGTGAATCTGCGCATGGTGGCGCTAACCCATCCTCTTCCTTTCCTCCAACCACGGAGAACGCATATGAAAATCGGGATCGTCGGCGCGGGTATGGTCGGCTCCGCCGCAGGTTATGCCATCGCGCTCAAAGGCACCGCGAGCAAGATCGTCTTTGTCGATTACAACGCCGCCCTCGCCCGCGCGCAGGCCGAGGACATCGCTCATGCCGTGCCCTTTGCCTCCTCCACCGTGGTCATGGCGGGAGATTACGCGGAACTGAAGGGCGCGGGCGTCGTGATCCTCGCCGCCGGTGTCGGACAGAAACCCGGCGAGAGCCGGCTCGAACTTTTGACCCGCAATGCCGAGGTGTTTCGCCAGATCATCGGCAAGGTGCTGGACGCCGCGCCCGACGCGATCCTTCTGGTCGCCACCAACCCCGTCGACATCATGACCCAGATCGCCACGCGGCTTTCGGGCCTGCCGCCGTCGCGGGTGATCGGCTCGGGCACCATTCTGGACACCGCCCGGTTCCGGCATCTGATCGGCGAACATCTGGGCGTGGCGCCGCGCTCGGTCCATGCCTATGTGCTGGGCGAACATGGCGACAGCGAGGTGCTGTGCTGGTCCTCGGCGCGCGCGGGCACGCTCTCCGTCAAGGATTTCGCCGCCCAGATGCGCGTACCGCTGACCGAAGGCGTCAAGGCGCGGATCGACGACGGGGTGCGCAATGCCGCCTATACGATCATCAATGGCAAGGGCGCGACATGGTACGGCATCGGCGCAGGGCTTGAACGGCTGGTGCGAGCGATTGCGCGCGACGAACAGACCGTGCTGTCGGTCTCCATCGTGACACCGAAGGTCGAAGGCGTGCAGGACGTGGCCCTGTCGATCCCGCGCATTGTGGGCGGTCAGGGTGTGATTGCGGATCTCTTTCCGGAGCTGGACGATGCGGAGCATGAGGCGCTGGGGGCCTCGGCAAAGCTGTTGAAAAAGACCTTGGATGCGTTGGAATATTGAGGAGTAAAGTCTGACTAAACAGACAATTCAACCAAGGGCATTTATGTGATCCGGACATTCAAACAAAATATTCAATGGGCGTTGCAAGAAAGACCTAAGCAAGTCCGATCTTTCACCGCATTATGTTTGAGTTTGGAAGCGTTTGCGCTCTATTTGCTAATGTTTCGCCCCGACTGGTGGGTCGAGTCGCGGCGCTATTCAGCTCTTTCAACTTGGCTCCCTTGTTTCATGTTTCCGGTCGGCTACGTCTGGGGTCTGGCTTCTATGAAAAACCATCAAAAGTAGCCAGCCTCACCGAAACGCCGACGGTGGCGCGCCTAGGTCCCTCTTGAACGCCGCGATAAAGGCCGAGGGGCTGGAGTATCCCAGATGCGCCGCCAGATCGGTGCTGCTTTCGCCCTGCTCCAGCCGCTCCAAGGCAAATAAAATCCGCCGCCGGGCGCGCCAGTCGCGAAAGCTCTTGCCGGTTTCCGTCACGAACAATCGCGCCAAGGTGCGCTCCGACGAGCCGATCTCATGGGCGATTTCCGCCAGCCCCCGACGTTCTTCGGGGTGCTTCAGAAAGATCGCCATCGCCGCGATCAGACGCGGATCGCGGCCGCCCGGCAGGTGCATCGCGGCGGGCTTGAGCCTTCCGATTTCGTCCAAAGCCACCCAGGCCAGCCGCCGGGTCTCCGCACGTGTCAACGCGCCGTCCACCATGCGCTCCACCACGCCTCTGAGCAAAGGTGTGGTCCGCATGACTGTGACCTCCTGCGGCAGACCCGCGCGCGTAACGTAAGGCGGTGCGACATAGAGGTGATGGGTTAGGACTGGCGCCTGCGTGCTGAGCTGATGCTCGACGTGGGAGGGAATCCAGATCGCGTGTTTATGCGGAATGATCCAGACATCTTCGCCCGCCTGCATCCGCAGAATGCCATTGTAACACATGGCCAATTGCGCGCGCGGATGGCTGTGCGGCTCGACCGTATAGCCGCCGGTGAATTGTTCGCGGCGGGCAATCACCGGGCGCCCCGGCGTCAGGTCAGACCCGATCCCCGTGGGGGGCGCATCGGCATTTGGCAGATATTCGACATGATTTGGCATAATGTCGCTCTACCGTATTTCCGACATTTTTCCTACACCTTTCGCAAAAGGTGCAGCCCCAAAGCCAGCGCCTGTTTTCGCATTCACATCGCAGGACTGCACATGACCTATTTCAGAGAGGCCGTCATCACGGCCATCACATTGATCGCGTTGGCGATCGCCATCACCGTTCCGGGGATATTTGCCGTCCATCAGGCGCTGATCTTTGCCATCGTGCTTGTGACACTCGGACTTTGGGCCACCGGGCTTGTGCCGGGCTATCTGACCTCACTGTTTTTCTTTACGGCGCTGCTTCTGCCGGGGCTGGCGGCCCCCGATGTGGTCTTCTCCGGCTTCACCTCCACCGCGATGTGGCTGATCATTGCAGGGTTTGTCATCGGGGCCGCGATCACCCATTCCGGGCTTGGCGCAAAGATCGGCGAAGTGGCGCGACCCCACCTGTCGAAAAGCTATCCGATGCTCATCGGCGGGCTGATGGTGATCGGCATGGCTTTGGGCTTTGTGATGCCGTCGTCCTTGGGCCGCTCCGCCGTTCTCGTGCCGGTCGGCATGGCGCTGTCGGATATGCTGGGGCTTGAGAAAGGCTCGAAAGGGCGGATCGGCGTCGCGGTGATCATCGCCTTCGGGACCAATATGCCGAGCTTTGCGATCCTGCCGTCGAACATTCCGAACATCGTGCTCTCGGGCATGGCGGACAAGATCTTTGGCATGGAGTTCTCCTATGCCGATTATCTGCTGCTGCATTATCCGGTTCTGGGCGTGTTGAAATCCATCGCTCTGGTGCTTCTGACGCTCTATTTCTTCCCGGCCAAGGTTGAGCCGACGCCCATCGAAGTCACCAAGGACACGCCCGCCTCCTCGCGCAAACAACTGATCCTGATGGTGATCCTTCTGGCCACCATCGGCTTTTGGGCCACGGACCAGATGCATGGCATCAACGCCGCCTGGATCGGGCTTGCCGCCACTCTGGTGCTTTTGATCCCGCGCCTGGGCCTTGTGCCGCCGTCGGTGTTCAAGGGCGCGGTCGATTTCGGGATGCTGATGTTTGTCGCTGGCGCTCTGGCCCTGGGTGCCGTGGTCAACAACTCCGGTCTCGGTGCGATCATCGCGCATCAGGTTGTCGGCATGTTGCCCCTCGCGGAAGGTCGGGATTTCCTCAACTTCTACTCGCTCTCCACTCTGGGTGCGCTGACGTCCGTGTTCACCACCATGCCGGGCGTGCCCGCCGTGTTGACGCCTTTGGCCGAGGAACTGACGCAGGCGACAGGATTTTCGCTTGAGGCGGTATTGATGACCCAAGTCATCGGTTTTTCCACCGTGATCTTCCCCTATCAGGTCGGGCCGCTGATCGTCGCCATGGGGCTTGCAGGCGAAAGCACGCGCCACCTGATGAAGATGACCCTGTCTTTGTCGGCGCTGACTTTCCTGATTTTCATCCCGCTCGATTACCTGTGGTGGGTGGCTCTGGGCTGGATTTAACACCAGCCCAGCCCATCAAAGCTTTTCGACCTCGGCGGCGAAGGCCTCACCGCGTTTCTCGAAATTCGGGAACTGATCGAACGAGGCAGCGGCGGGGGCGAGCAAAACGGTCTCGCCCTCTTCCGCCTCGGATGCGGCCTTGGCGACGGCCACCTCCATGGTTTCGCAAATCTCATAGGGCGTATCGCCGATCTGAAGCGCAAAATCGCGCGCCGAAAAGCCGATGAGATAGGCTTTCGACACCGAACCTAAGAAGGGCTGCAAGGCCTCGATCCCACCCTCTTTGCCAAGCCCGCCCGCGATCCAGCGGATGCGCGGAAAGGCCTGAAGCGCCTTGGCGGCGGCATCGACATTGGTGGCTTTCGAGTCGTTCACATAACGCACCCCGTTCAATTCACGCACAAGCTGCGAGCGGTGCGGCAGGCCCTTGAAACTGCGCAACGCCGTCTCGATGCCCTTGGGCGACAGGTTCAAAGCACGCGCGGCGGCATAGGCGGCGCAGGCGTTCTGATGGTTGTGCGCACCGGGCAGCCCGTCCATCTCCCGCAGGTCAATCGACGCCGTCTGCTTGCCCTTACGATATTCCGACAGGAACCCTTTGCGGGCAAAGACGTTCCACCCCGGCCCGCCAAGTTTTTGCCCCGAAGAGATCCGAATGAGCCGCAGATCCTCCGCGTCCTCCACCATCTGGTTCGCCAGATAGCGGCCTTCCTTTTCATCGACGCCGATCACCGCGCGATCCGGCCCGCCCTCGGCAAACAGCCGACGCTTGGCCGCAAAATAGCCGCCCATGCCGCCGTGACGGTCGAGGTGATCGGGCGAGAGATTGGTGAACACCGCCACATCGGGCGTCAAAGCGCGGGCCAGATCGGTCTGATAGCTCGACAGTTCCAGCACGATCACCTCACCCTCCTCCGGCGGCTCGATGTCCAAAACGCCGCGCCCGATATTGCCCGCAAGCTGGCACGGCGTGCCGTTCGCTTCGAAGATGTGGTGAATGAGTGCCGAGGTGGTGGATTTGCCATTCGATCCGGTCACCGCGATGACACGCGGGGGCGTGTCGTGTTCCATCCAGTCGCCCTGCCCCAACGAGCGGAAAAACAGCCCGATGTCATTGTCGACCGGCACGCCCGCGTCCCACGCCAGCGCAATCACCTTGTTCGGCTCAGGATAAAGATGCGGAATGCCCGGCGAGGTGACGAGACAGGCGACGCCCTCGAAAGCTCCCGCTTTGTGCAGATCGTGGATCACGAAGCCTTCCGCCTCCGCCCGCTCCCGCGCCTCTACGGAATCGTCCCAACACAGCGCCTCTGCGCCCCCGGCCTCCAACGCGCGCGCGGTCGCCAGACCGGAGCGCCCAAGGCCCAACACGGCCACTTTTTTACCTTCGTATCCGAGCACAGGGATCATCGCGCGCTCGCTCCTTTGCTGTCCAAATACTCAAAAAAGGGGGCCTCGGCCCCCTCTCGTTATCGCAGTTTCAGCGTCGCCAGACCAATGAGCGCCAGCACCAGAGAGATGATCCAGAACCGGATCACGATGGTCGGCTCCGACCAGCCTTTTTTCTCGTAATGGTGATGGATCGGCGCCATCAGGAAGACGCGTTTGCCGGTGCGTTTGAAGTAAGCCACTTGGATGATCACCGAGAGCGCTTCCACAACGAAGAGGCCGCCGACAATGGCGAGAACGATCTCGTGTTTCGTCGCGACGGCAATCGCGCCAAGTGCGCCGCCCAAGGCCAGCGAACCGGTATCCCCCATGAACACGGCCGCGGGCGGCGCGTTGTACCACAGGAAGCCGAGCCCGCCGCCAATGAGCGCTGCGGTAAAGACGAGGATTTCGCCTGTCCCCGGCACGTAATGCAGGCCGAGATAATTGGTGAAGTCGACGCGCCCCACGACATAGGCGATGGCACCGAGCGTGCCGGCGGCAATCATCACCGGCATGATGGCAAGCCCGTCAAGCCCATCGGTGAGGTTCACCGCATTGGCCGCACCGACGATCACGATCATCGCGAAGGGGATGAAGAACCACCAGAGATTGACCAGCAGATCCTTGAACACCGGCAGCGCCAGCTGGAACTGCAACTCGGCGGGATGCACCATGGTCGACCAAACCGAGGCGATGAAGGCAATCAGGAAACCAAGCGCCAGACGCACCTTGCCGGAGACGCCTTTGGTGTTGGATTTCGACACTTTGGCATAGTCGTCGGCAAAGCCGATCAGACCGTAGCCGAAGGTCACAAACATCACGATCCAGACATAGGGATTGTCGAGCCGCGCCCAAAGCAGCGTCGAAACCAGCAGCGCCGTCAGGATCAGCAAACCGCCCATGGTGGGCGTTCCGGCCTTGGCGAAATGGCTCTCGGGACCGTCGTCGCGGATCGGCTGGCCTTTGCCCTGACGGCGGCGCAGCAGGTCGATCAGAGGACGCCCGAACACCATCGCGAAAATCAGCGCCGTAAAGAACGCCCCGCCCGAGCGCATGGTGATATAGCGAAACAGGTTGAACAGGTCGCCCCCGTCCGACAGGCTGGAAATCCAATACAGCATACGCTCAACTCACCTTTCGTCTGTTTGCTGCGGCACTTGTCCCAATTCGCGCAGCGCGTCAACCAGAAGGCTGACCTTGGAGCCTTTCGAGCCTTTCACAAGCACGACATCGCCGGGGCCGACGAGGGTCTGGAACGCCGGAATGGCGTCTTTCGCGGTCTCGAACCAAACGCCGCGCCGGTCGTCCGGCAGGACATCGTAGAGCGCCCGCATCAAAGGCCCGACACAATGCACCGCATCGACAGTGGCAAACCACGGCAGAGCCGCGAGGCCTTCGTGAATCGCACGTTCCTTTTCACCGAGTTCCAGCATATCGCCCAGAATGGCGATCCGGCGGCCGGTGTCATGCGGCTCGGCCTTGGCCAGCACTTCGAGCGCGGCGGCCATGGAAGTCGGGTTGGCGTTGAATGCATCGTCGATCAAATCGACCGGCGCGCCGACGGCAAGCTGAACCTGCTCGCGCGCGCCGCGACCCTCGGGCGGCGCCCAAAGGATAAGATCGGCGGCGGCTTTTTCCAGATCGATCCCCAAAGCACAGGCCACGGCGAGGCAGCCCACGGCATTGGCCGCAAAATGCCGCCCGGCGGTGGACAGACGGAAATCGAGATGGGTGGTGTCGATCACGGCGGAGCCTTGGGTTGCGCCATCGGAAAGCTCAACAGAGGTGAGCTGCGCGGCGCAGGCCTCATCCTCGCCAAAGCGGATCGAGTCGCCCTGCCAGGCGGCGGCAAGGATGTCGGAGACCTCCAGATCGCCGTTGAACACAGCCACGCCACCCGGCTCAAGCCCTTTGAAAATATCGGATTTCTCCCGTGCGATGCCTTCCAGGCTCTCAAACGCCGCCATATGGGCGGGGGCGACCGTGGTGATCATCGCCACATCGGGACGGGCAAGTTTCGCCAGAGGCGCGATCTCGCCGGGGTGGTTCATGCCGATCTCGATCACAGCAAAGTCCGTGTCGGCTGGCATGCGGGCAAGCGTCAGTGGCACGCCCCAATGGTTGTTATAGCTGGCCTCGGCGGCGTGGGTTTTGCCCTGCCCGGAGAGGATCGCGCGGAGCATTTCCTTGGTCGAAGTCTTGCCGACGGAGCCTGTGACCCCGATCACCTTGCCGGTCATGCGCGCGCGCGCAGCGGCACCCAAGCGCTCCAAAGCGGGCAGCACCTCGTCCACGATCAACAGCGGCGCGTCTGCCGTGACACCTTCGGGAATGCGCGACACCAGAGCGGCGGCGGCACCTTTGTCCAGAGCTTGTGCAACAAACTCATGGCCGTCTCGCACATCTTTGAGGGCGACAAACAAATCGCCCGGCTGGATCGTCCGCGTGTCGATGGAGACACCCGAGACATCAAACGCTTGTGTCGCCCGCCCGCCGGTAGCCTTGGCCGCTTCTTCCGAGGTCCAGAGCGCCATCACAGCGCCCCGTCCAGCGCCGAGACCGCCAGAGAGGCCTGTTCCACATCGTCAAACGGGTAGACCGTATCGCCCACGGTCTGGCCGCTCTCATGCCCCTTGCCGCAGATCAGCAGAGCATCGCCGGGTTGCAGCGCATCGACGCCTCTGAGGATGGCTTCGGCGCGGTCCCCGACCTCCATCGCCTCGGGCGCACCGGCCAGAACCTCCGCCCGGATCGACGCCGGGTCTTCGGAACGCGGGTTGTCATCGGTCACGATCACCAGATCGGCGTTTGCCACCGCCGCCTGCCCCATCAGCGGGCGTTTGGTCTTGTCTCGATCCCCGCCCGCGCCGACGATGGCGATGATGCGGCCCATGACATGGGGGCGCAAAGCCTTGATCGCGGTCGAGACCGCATCGGGCGTGTGGGCATAATCGACGAACACCGCCGCACCGTTGTCGCGGGTCGCCGCATGTTGCATCCGGCCCCGCACGCCCACCAGTTCGGGCAGGCAGGAGAAGACCTCTTCCGGGTCCGCCCCGGAGGCCATGACGAGCCCGGCCGCGGCCATGACGTTTTCGGCCTGAAACCCGCCGATGAGATCGAGGCGGATTTGATAGATATTGCCGACGAAATCGATGCGCAGATCCTGCCCCGTGGCATCGAACCGCTGGCCGACGATGCGAAGATCGGCAGCATCAGACCGCCCGACCCGCATCACGTCGATGCCGCGCTCGGCGCAGAGACCTTCGACCTCCATGCCTCTGGCATCGTCGATATTCACGATCGCCACGCCGTCTTCCGGCAAAACGCGGGTGAAGAGCCCGGCCTTGGCGGAGAAATAGGCCTCGAACGTGGCGTGATAGTCCAGATGATCCTGAGTGAAATTGGTAAAGGCGGCGGCGGAGAGACGCACCCCGTCGAGACGGCGCTGTGCCAGACCGTGGGAGCTTGCTTCCATCGCGCCATGGGTGACACCGGCGTGGGCGGCCTCGGACAACATGCGATGCAGCGTGATCGGTTCCGGCGTGGTGTGCGGGCTCGGCGCCTGCCAGTCGCCTTCGACACCGGTGGTGCCGACATTGATCGCGCGCGCGCCCAGAAGCTGCCAGATCTGGCGGGTGAAGGTTGCGACAGAGGTTTTGCCATTGGTGCCGGTGACGGCGACCATCACCTCTGGCTGTGCACCATAATAAAGTGCTGCGGCATAGGCCAGCGCCTGACGCGGGTCCTCGACAACGACAAGTGCTGGCTCATATTCGGCAATCGCTCCGGCGGCGATGCGCGCGCCTTCCGGATCGGTCAGAACCGCACGCGCGCCCATCGACAAGGCCATCGGCAGATATTCTGCGCCATGCGCCCGCGCGCCGGGAAGGGCTGCGAAAAGATGCCCCGCCTGCACCTGGCGGCTGTCGACGGAAAGGCCGGTGATCTGCGCCTCGCGGCCGCTTTGCGCGGTCAATCCGAGTTCGGAGAGAGATTTCATCATGGCCGCGCCTTTCTCTTAATGCGTCGCGGTCAGTGTTAGCCCAGCTTGCGAGGGGGTTTCAATCTCGGGACGCAGCCCCATGAGTGGTGCTGTGCGGCGAATGACCTCTCCCGCGACAGGAACGGCGGTCCAGCCCGCAGTGCGGCGCGGTTTCGGCCCGGAGGTCTCCACCGCTTCGTCCAGCGTCACGATCAGCACGTATTTCGGGTCCTCCGCCGGGTAGACGGCGGCGAAAGTGTTGATCGTCTTGTCGTCGTAATAGCCCCCCGTGGGTTTCGGCTTGTCGGCGGTGCCGGTCTTGCCGCCGATGTGATACCCGGGAACCTCCGCAAAGGAGGCGGTGCCGCCGGGATCGGCCACCACGGCGCGCAACATGTCGCGGGCTGCGGCAGAGACGTCTTCGCGCACAATGCGCTCCCCCTTGGGCAGATAGCCGTCGCGTTTGAGCAGCGTCGGGGTGACTCTCGTGCCACCGTTCAAGAGCGTGGAATAGGCCGTCGCCAGATGCAGCGGCGAGGCCGAAAGCCCGTGACCATAGCCGATGGTCAGCGTCGAAAGCTCCGACCAGTTGGGGGGCAGCAAGGGCTTGCCGGTCGGCGCTTCGCTCAATTCCACGGGGGTCGGCTCGAAAAAGCCCAGCGACTTGAGGAAGGCCTGTTGCCGCTCCACGCCGATCTGCTGCGCCACATGGGCGGTCGCGACGTTGGACGATTTGATGATCATGCCCTTGAGCGACAGATAGGGGCCGTAATTATGGCCTTCGAATTCGCTGATCTTGAACTTGCCCCAGCGGAACGGCGGCGTGGCGGGGATTTGGGTGTCGGGATTGGCCAAGCCAATCTCCATCGCCTGAGCAGCGGCAAAAATCTTGAAGGTCGAGCCCAGTTCGTAGACCCCCTGCACCGCACGGTTGAACCGCGGGTTGGCGCTCGGGTCCTTGCCCTCGAACGCCTCGGGGCGCGAGTTCGGATCGAAATCCGGCAGGGAAACCAGCGAAATGATCTCGCCGGTGTGAACATCCATCATCACCGCGGCAGCGCCCTTGGCACCGAGCATGCGCATGCCGCCGTCGAGCACCTCGCGTACCGTCGATTGCACCGTCAGATCGATCGACAGTTGCAGCGGCGCATCGCCATTCGCGGGATCGCGCAGATAGGCGTCCATCTGTTTCTCGATCCCGGCCTGACCGACGATCTCGGCGCTCATCACGCCCTCCCGACCGAATTTGGTGCCGCCCAACACATGCGCCGCGAGCTTGCCATTCGGATAGAGCCGCTCCTCGCGCGGGCCGAACAAAAGCCCCGGCTCGCCGATGTCATGCACGGCCTGTTGTTGCTCGGGGGCGATTTTCTTTTTGATCCAGAGGAATTTGCGTGTCCCGGTGAAGTCGCGGATCAGGCGGTCGCGGTCGAGATCGGGAAAAATGCGCACCAGCTCATCGGCGGCATGGACCGGGTCGATCATCTCCTGCGGCTGGGCATAGAGCGAATTGGTCACGCGGTTGGTCGCCAAAATGCGACCGTTGCGGTCGACGATGTCGGCGCGTTGCGCAAGGATCGGCGTACCGGAGGCTTCGGCGCGCGGCTCTTCGGGAACGGTGGCGGCCACCTGCCCCATGCGGGCACCGACGACAACGAAGGCGGAGACGAAACACAGGCCCAGAACCAAAAGCCGCCCCTCGGCCCGAAGCCGGGAGCGGTCGCGCATTTCCTCGTGGCGCAGGCGCAGGTTCTCGCGCTCGATGGCGTCCGGGTTTTCGCCCCGTGAGCGGGCGGCGAGGACGCGGGCCAGAGGGCGAAGCGGGGTGCGGATGCTCATGGCTCGACAACCTCCAGAGAACCGACCACATCGACGGAGTCGGTCAGATCCAAAATAATGTCATCTTCCTGCGGAAAGGAAATCTGGTCGACCCGACCGAATTGTTCCGGCTGAAAGGGCAGAAGACCGAGGCGGTCGTAATTGATCCCGGCCAGATCGCGCAGCCGTTCGGGGCGGTTGAGATAGGCCCATTCGGCCCGCAGCACGGCGAGTTCCTCGCGCTGATGACCGATGTCGCGCTGGATCTGGCTGATCTCGCGCAGCACATGCTGGGTCGCGTAATTTTCCTGATAGGCCCAGACGCCGAGCATCATGACCACCAGACCTGCCAAAATCAGATAAACCCCACGCATCTCTTACCCTTGCCTCACGAGACCGACCTCAAAACAGGTTTCGGCAGGCCCATTGCCGCACGGTCCACCGGCACTGCCGGGGCTGCGGTACGCCGACCGACCCGCAACCGCGCCGAGCGCGCGCGCGGGTTTTGCTCTAGCTCGTCCTCATCGGGACCGATGGCTTTGGAGAGCTGCTCGAAACCGGGTGTTTTCACCTCTTGTTCAGGAGCATAGCGCGAGCCGCCACCGCCCGTCGAGGCCCTTTCTTGGAAGAACCGTTTCACAACGCGATCCTCAAGCGAATGAAAGCTCACCACAGCCAGTTGCCCGCCGGGTTTCAGCGCCCGCTCAGCGGCCTCAAGCCCTTCGATCAGCTGGCCGAATTCGTCATTCACCGCGATGCGAATGGCCTGAAACGTCCGGGTCGCCGGGTGGCTTTGACCGGGCTTCTTGCGCGGCAGCAGGCGTTCGATCAGGTTCGCGAGTTGCAGCGTCGTGGTGAACGGCGCTTTCTCGACGCGATCTTTGACGATAGCGCGGGCAATCTTGCGCGACTGCTTTTCCTCGCCGTAATGAAACAGCACCTCGGCGATCTCCGCCTCGTCCGCTGTATTGACGAAATCCGCCGCCGTCGGTCCGTCCTGCGACATACGCATGTCGAGCGGGCCGTCCTTCATGAAGGAAAACCCACGCTCCGGCAGGTCGAGTTGCATCGAGGACACGCCGAGATCGAGCACCACGCCGTCGAGCCCGGAAGCGTATTGATCCATCTCGCCAAAGGTGCCCAGAACGAGGTCGATCTTGCCCTGATAAGGCGGCTCGTTGATCCAGCTCGCGGCCATCTGATGCGCCAAAGGATCGCGATCGACGCCGGTGACGTGCTCTGCCCCTTCTGCGATCAGGCCCTTGGTATAACCGCCCGCGCCGAACGTGCCGTCGAGCCAGCGCCCGGAGATCGGCGCGCAGGTCCGCAGAAGCGGGTTCAAAAGGACCGGAATATGGGGCTTTTTCTCGTCAGAGGCCATCTCAGACCTCCAGATCGTCCAGAAGGCTCAGCGGATCGAAATCCTCGCCCTGCTCTTCCAGCCATTTCTCGGAGATCATCGCATCGACCGCCTCGTGGGTCTCGGGCTTCCAGATCTCGAAGGTCTCGCCCATACCGGCGAAATAGGCCACACCGTCGAGCGCGATCTTGTCGCGCAGCGGCTGCGGCAGGACCAGACGACCGTCATTGTCCACCTCGGTCGGGCGGGCGCGATTGAGGATCATGCGCTCCATGATCTTGCGCTTTTCCGAGCCGCGCGGCAGGCGCGCGATGTCGGAGGCGAGCGCTCGATAGCCCTCATAAGTATGCACGATCAGTTGTTTTTGTTTGTCATGACCATAGACGATGACCATGCGGGGACGGCCGGTTTCCGCAGCCAGAGGATCGCCCAGCTCAAGTTCGCGACGAAAATCGGCAGGGATCGACACGCGTCCCTTTCCGTCCACCTTAAAGGTGTGTTCGCCGATGAACATGCCAACCAAGCGGCGGCTCCTTTACTGTCCCTGCCCCGTTTCGAGGCCCTTTAAGCGAAACGGCGGAATGAGCTGCTGCCACCGCTCAATCCGCCGCCCTCGTCCCGATGTTTCGGGCTGTCCGGACTGCGCGCGCCACCTGGGGGGATGTCTGCTCGCTCGCGCGCCGGATCTCGTTGTTCCGATGAGTCTGGGTGCCTGTATGAACCTGACTTATGGGTCTTTATTCGCGGTCTTGGATGCGCCGCTCATTCCCGTCTCATCGCGTGAACTCAAGATGCCATGGGAATTCATGGTAATCAACGGATATTTTCTCCACAGGCCCCAGATCTTGCTTTCCAAGACAGTACGAATCTAAGTATAGAGATGTCCCCCACGAAAATGAGAGCACATATAGGCACGATTTGCCCAAATTTAACCATATTTAGTGGTCACATTTTCCCATGAGTTTTCCCGAAGAATTTTCGAAAAATCCACAGGACTCACAGGGTTCTCCACAAATCCACCGAGTTATCCACAGGATCATGATTCGTTTTGAAGAAGGCGACCATGAATTCCCAGAAGTTCCATAAAGTCCCACCCTCTCGCTTCTGACCTGTACCATGAAATCCCGAAACACAAAAAAAGGGGCCCAAAGGCCCCTTTCCATCATCGCATCGTGCCGGGATCAGAAATCCAGCGTCATCGACAAGCTGACCGTGCGCCCAGAGGCATAGGCCGGGTAGATGATACTCGTAGCACTCCGCTCACGATAGATGTAGCTTGAGCGTTCATAATAGAGTTCGTCGAAGAGGTTATCGACACCAAGGCGGACCGTTGCCCCCTCAAGCTGCTCAGGCTTCCATTCCGCATAAGCATTCACGACCGTGTAGGAGTCATGTGCAGCGTAATTCGATGCGGTCATCAGATCGTCATCGAGCTTGCCCGCCCATTCGACGGTCGCGCCGACCTTCATGTTCATCGACGACAATTCCTGATCGACATAGAGCGACGCCACATCGCCGATCGGCATCACAGTGCCGCCATCCGGGATCACGAAATCGCCGTCCTCAGTGACATCCGCCTTGGTGTAACTCGCGCCAAACCGCCCGGTGCCCCAATTGTACTGACCGTTCAGCGTCACCCCTTTGGAGCGCACCTCATCCGAGTTGCTGATCGTTCCGGTATTGCCCGAACGCAGATAGCTCGCCAGATCTTTGATCTTGGTGTCGAAATAGGTGATCCCGCCGGAAAAATCACCGACAGTCCCATTCAGGCCAATCTTGATGTTGGTCGAGGTCCCCGCCTCGTAATCTTCATCGATGCTGTAATCGGCGGCATGCAGAAGACCATATTCGCCGACATCATACCCAAGCCAAGTGCGCGACCCGCCCGCGAAAATCTCGAACCCCGGCGCGAACTCATAGGACAAGGTCGCGTTGGCGCTAAGCCCTGCATCCTCGAAGGTCTGACCATCCATATCTTCGAGTTCATGATAGTCAGCACGCAAACCCGCAGACAGGTCGATGCCATTGGCAAAAGCAAACCGCCCTTGCGCAAAGGCGCCCAGCTGGGTCGTCGACATTCCCTGATATTGAGGCACAACGGTCGAATCGCCGTAATTGTCGACGTCGTAATCGGCTTTTGAGAAATCGAACCCCGCCGTGACAGTGCCCGCACCAAGCGTGAACGTGTTTTTCACAACGCCGCCGAACGCATCTTCATCAAGGATCATGTCCCCATTGAAGGCTGCTGCATAATTCGGGCGCCAGTAATCGTTCTGCGTCGCATAGATCATGAATTCCGGGTCCCACATATCGGTGGGCGCGGTGGAGGTGTATTTCAGGCTGATCGTGTCGCGCGTCACGTCGAGCGGATAGACCGCATCGTCATGGTTAAGATCCATGTTCATCTTGATCACGCGATCCGCGTCATCTTCGGAGCGCTCATAGGCCAGCTCAAGCCGGGAAGTGCCGAATTCATAGCCGAATTTCGACAGGATGCCCTTGGCCGCCGGTGCAGAACCGGGCATTTCCGTGCCGTCGCCCGCCTCGTAATTATCCCCGTCCTGCGCGTGGATCATCACCATCCAGTCGACATTCTGATAGATGCCGAAGCTGGCGAGAGAGCCGGAAAGGCCCTGCCCGTTGTTACCGTAGGTGAGGTTTGCGCGCCCGCCCGCGACATCGCCCTCGGCCAGAAGATCGAAGGCCGAAACGGTTTCATAGCGCACCGCGCCCGCAGCGGCGGCAAAGCCCGCGTCGGCCGCAGCGGCGCCCGCCTCGACCTCGACGGATTTCAGGAAGGCCGGATCGACGACGTTGGAGCCGGTGTGGTGCCAGCTCGTGCCCCCTTGCGGGACCCCGTCGACCGTCACGGCCAGATTGGATTGCTCCATGCCGAACACGTGGATCCGTTTCGACGGACCCGCGCCGCCCGAGACCGTCACAGCGGATTCGCGAGCGAAAAGTTCAGAAACGTTTTGTGGCTGCAGGGCTTCGAGTTCCTCTTCGGAAATCACGGCTCCCCCGGTGGCTTCGACGTTTTCCTGTCCCTCATCGACGAGGGACATGGTGATCATATCCAGTTCAATTGCATCCTGTGCAAAACCGGCGGATGCAAACGCGACGTAAGACACGCCGCACAGCGCCACAAAACGCGCCATTTTCATGAGATATCCCCTCTAATTGTACGATAATCGAGGAGCTACGAGACCAGAGAATGATTCACAAGTGTTTTTGTCGGAAATGTATCGCATTGATAGATATTGGATTTTTAAAACCCTCCACGAAATCGGCCAGATTACCCCATAAAAACAAATAAAAACCGTAAAGTATAAGGCAAAACATAGAAAAACCCGCGCAGTTTCCTGCGCGGGTTCGCCTTTGGTCTGTGGCTCGAAAGCCTCAGCCGTCAGGCCAGCCCAACCTGAACCAGACGGTCCGCAAGCTTCATGTAAGGCTCGGCCAGCGGGCTGTCGGTGGCCGCGACCGGCACACCGGTGTCACCTGCAAGCCGCGCTTCGAGCGCCAGAGGCAGCTCGGCCAGAAGCGGCACGTCGAGCTTTTTGGCCTCATCCGCCACCCCGCCATGGCCGAAGATATGTGCTTCATGACCACAGTTCGGACAGACATAGGTGGACATGTTCTCGATCAGGCCCAGCACAGGCACATTGAGCTTTTGGAACATGGAAATGCCACGCCGGGCGTCGATCAGCGCCACGTCCTGCGGCGTCGAAACCACCAGCGCGCCGGTGAGTTCGGTTTTCTGGCCCAGCGTCAACTGCACATCGCCGGTGCCCGGCGGCATGTCGATCAACAACACGTCCAGCTCCCCCCAGGCCACCTGCCCGAGCATCTGCTGCATCGCGCCCATCAACATCGGCCCGCGCCAGACGACGGCCTCACCATCCGGAATCATGAACCCGATCGACATCAGCGTCACGCCATGGGCATGGAGCGGTTCGATCGTCTGGCCATCGGGGGAAGCGGGGCGCTTGTTGATCCCCATCATGCGCGGCTGCGAGGGCCCGTAGATGTCAGCATCCAGCAGCCCGACCTTACGGCCCTGACGCGCCAGCGCCACGGCGAGGTTGGCGGAGACGGTGGATTTGCCGACACCGCCCTTGCCCGAGGCGATGGCGATGATGTGCTTGACCCCCGGCACGCCCTGCTTGCCCTGTTGCGGCGTCGGATGGCGGCCGATCTTGAGGCTCGGCGGTTCGCCCGCAGCGGCGGCCGGTTTGGCGGCGGGCCCATGCGCAGTCGTCACGATGGACACTTTGGTCACTCCGGGCAGCGATTCGAGCCTGCCGCGTGCCGCCGCTTCGACTCCGCCCATGGCCTGCGCCGTCGCCGCATCCGGAGCCTCGATCACGAAACTGACCACACCATCCTTCACCGAAAGCGCCCGAATGAGGTCACGTGCCACAAGCGATGAGCCATCCGGCAGTTGCACGCCCTTGAGCGCCGTCATAATCCTGTCTTGATCTGCGGACATATGTCTTCCTTTCCGCCACGTCGCATGGTCAGTCCCCTTGCCCCGAAATAGGCCCTTTGCTGACCCTTTTCCACAGCGGTTTGATCTCCGAGAGCCAAAACCCGGCCCGGGAGGCAAAAATAGGTCAGCATTGGTCATGCATTTTCTGCATAGCGGCAATGTCGACAGGGTGGATTGTGCATTCGCAGCAATTCCCCGATATTCAATTCAACGAAAGCAGCCGAGGCTTGCATCCTTGATCGCTCCAAAGCGGTTTGTCTCCAGAAGGAGATGTTGGCGAGATGCCAGCGAGGACAAGACACGGCGGCACTGAACGCGGGACACCCGCACGCACATTCAAGGTTGAAGCTTATGGCTTACGCAAACGACATCAACAGTGCCGCTCCGGCCTCCTCCGCCTCCTTCGGCGGTGTGTTCAAATCCCTCGCGGAACGCTTTGCGCGCTACCGGGTCTACCGCGAAACCCTGCTTGAGCTCTCGGTCCTTGATGATCGCAATCTCGCCGATCTCGGAATGTCCCGCGCATCGATCCGCGCCGTGGCTTACGAAGCCGCATACGGCAACTGAAGAATAGACATCACGGCCCTCTCCTCCTCCCTGGGCCCTGATACCTGCGGCAGCTCCTCTCCTCCTCCCTGGGGCTGCCGCATCAGATACCGGAATTCGGGGCCTCTCCTCCTCCCTTGGCCCTGATGACCAGAGCGGCGATGCGTCCTCCTCCCTGCATCGCCGCACCTATAGCGGGCAGAAGCCCAAGAGATCGGTCCTCTCTCCTCCTCCCTGAGGGCCGTGACTGAAGGCGGCGGTGTCTTCCTCCTCCCTGACACCGCCGCGTTTCTTTTAAGAATACGGGTCCTCTCCTCCTCCCTTGGGACCCGATACCAAGAGACCCCCGTGCCCTCTCCTCCTCCCTGGGCACGGGGGTCTTGCTTTTTCTAGCCATAAACTAACACTTCGCCCTGTCCGATCTGTGCCCTGTCCGATCTGTCAAAAACGAGGCAGCCCCGAACTTCGGCTCCGCCTCCGAAAGCCGTCACAGACGGAGGAGCGACATGCTCCTTCGTGGGCGAGAGGTTCTTGATTTTGAGAGAGATCGGGAGGTCCGGAGCTTCGCCTCAGAACGGGACATCGCCGACCTGATCGGCGGGCATCACAAATCCTGCGACAAGTTTCTTGGTCCCGGCATGATCGAATTCGATGGTCAGCTTGTCACCCTCGATCTCCATCACCTCGCCATAGCCGAATTTCTTGTGGAACACCCGGTCGCCGAGCGTAAAGGAGGCGCTGGCCTTCATATCGATGGTCACAGGCGTCCGTGGCGTCCCGGCACGTTGGGTGCGCGATTGCATGCGTTTCCAGCCCGGCGAGTTGTAGACGTCGGCCTTGGCGGCGCGGCTCTCGAAACGACTGGACGGATTGGCCTCATAACTCGGTGCCTCATAGCTGCGCTGCCCGCCGTAGAGGCCAGAGGGCGTTTCGACATCGACATGGTCGACCGGCAATTCGTCGATGAATCGCGAGGCGAGCTGGGATTGCCATTGACCATAGACACGGCGATTGGCGGCGAAGGAGATCGTGCAGAGCTCCTCGGCGCGGGTGATGCCGACATAGGCCAGACGGCGCTCTTCCTCGAGGCCTTTAGTGCCGTTTTCATCCATCGAGCGCTGCGACGGGAACAGGCCTTCCTCCCAACCGGGCAGGAAGACGACAGGGAACTCAAGCCCCTTGGCGCCGTGCAGCGTCATGATCGTGACCTTCTCGCCGTCTTCGCCGCTGTCATTGTCCATGATCAGCGCAACGTGTTCGAGAAAACCGGCAAGATTTTCGAATTGTTCCAGCGCCTTGACGAGTTCCTTGAGGTTCTCAAGGCGTCCCGGTGCCTCCGGGCTTTTGTCGTTTTGCCACATGGTGGTGTAGCCGCTCTCATCAAGAATGCGCTCCGCCAGTTCGATATGGCCGATCTCCGCGGGGTCGTAGGCGACGTCTTCGACCAGCGCGTCTTCGTCATCGTCCAAACGATTGACACGCCTCACCTTATGGCCTTCGTAACCAATATCCTCGAAAACGTCCATTTCGTCATCCGACAAGTGCTCATCTTCGAACAGCATGTCTTCCTCTTCCTGAACGCCTTCTCCATCAACGATATAGCGAATTCTGGTGCCATTGAGCGACGTCCAGCGGTCAATATCGGCGATAAGCTGCGCCACCCCCGACTTGGCCTTGCCCTTCAACAAGCCCTCTTCGACGGCGATCCGTGCGCCATCCAGAAGCGACACGCCATTGGAGCGCGCGGTGATCTGGATGTCCTGAAGCGCCTTGTCGCCCACCCCGCGTTTCGGCGTGTTGATGATGCGCTCAAAGGCCAAATCGTCCTCCGGCTGGGTGACGATGCGGAAATAGGCCATGGCATCGCGGATCTCCATCCGCTCGTAAAACCGCGGCCCGCCAATCACGCGGTACGGCAGACCGATGGAGAGAAACCGATCCTCGAACGCACGCATCTGATGCGAGGCGCGCACGAGGATGGCGATGTCATCGAGGGAATACTTACGAAGGCGGCTCCGTGTGCCGCCATGCAGCGCCTCGATCTCTTCGCCGACCCAACGCGCCTCTTCCTCGCCGTCCCAATGACCGATAAGGCGGAGCTTTTCGCCCTCCTCCTTGACCGCGCGAAGCTCCTTGCCCAGACGTTCCTTGTTGCCGGAAATGACGCTGTTTGCGGAAGCGAGAATATGTGCCGTGGAGCGATAATTCTGCTCCAGACGGACAACCTTCGCGCCGGGAAAATCTTTTTCAAACCGCAGGATATTGCCCACCTCGGCGCCGCGCCAGCCGTAGATCGACTGGTCGTCATCGCCAACACAACAGATATTGTTGTGCCCTCGCGCCAAGAGCCGCAGCCAGAGATATTGCGCGACGTTGGTGTCCTGATACTCGTCGACGAGGATGTATTTGAACCAGCGCTGATACTGCGCCAACAGGTCCGGGTGTTTCTGGAAAATCACCACCATATGCAGCAGAAGATCGCCGAAATCGACGGCGTTGAGCGTGGTCAGGCGCTCTTGGTACTGGGCATAGAGCCGAACCCCCATGCCATTGAATTCACTGCCCTCTCCGCCGGACACGGCAGAGGGCGTGAGCGCCCGGTTCTTCCAGCTGTCGATCATGCCGGCGAGTTGGCGCGCGGGCCAGCGTTTCTCGTCGATGCCTGCCGCCGAGATCAGTTGTTTGAGCAACCGGATCGTGTCGTCCGTGTCGAGAATGGTGAAGTTCGACTTGAGCCCGACAAGCTCGGCGTGACGGCGCAGAAGCTTGACGCAGACGGAGTGAAACGTACCAAGCCAAGGCATGCCCTCAAGCTCCATCCCCATCAGCCCGGCAACCCGCTGCTTCATCTCGCGCGCGGCCTTGTTCGTGAAGGTCACGGCAAGGATTTCGCGCGGCTGGGCGCGGCCGGTGTTCAGGAGGTGCGCGATGCGGGCCGTGAGCGCCTTGGTCTTGCCCGTGCCAGCACCCGCGAGCATCAGGACAGGTCCGTCGAGCGTCTCGACCGCCTCGCGCTGCGCCGGGTTCAGCGCATCGAGATAAGACGTGTCGGGCACGCCAAAGGCGGCCTCGCGCGCGCCTTGCATCGCGAGTTGGGACAGGGAGGGACGTTGGGGCTGCATCGCCGCCTCGAAGGCGTCGTCTTCATCGAAACTGCTCATGGCAGGGAGATTACAGAAACCCGTGGGCGAGGAAAAGCGCGTTCTTTAAATGTTCTCATTGCCCGGCGCGGGTTTCTGCGCAGGTTCGGAGACGGCCACAAGCAGCCCCCCGACATAGCGCCCGAACAAATCTGAGAACGTCGCAATCTCTTCGCCGGACCAGCCGGTAAACGCCTGAGAGAACAGGCGCCATTTCGACAGAGTAAAGGCGCGCAGAAACGTCCGGGCCTTCGGAGTGATCACCAGAACGGATTTGCGCGCATCTTCCTGCACCGCTTGACGGGTGACATAGCCGCGCGACACAAGCTCGGAAACGATGCGCGAGGCGCGCGAGGGATCGACGGCCATGACCTCCGCCACCATACCGATGGTCGGCGGTTCGGCCACGTCGCGGCCCAATCCGGCGGTGATTTGCGCAATCGAGAGCAGTCCCTGAAGAATCGCGGGTTCGAGCTTCTCGCTCATGCCCTCAAGCACCTTGCCCTTGAACTCGCCCTTTTCCGCCATGCGCCGCCATTGGAACAGCGACAGATCGAGCGCCAGAAGCGCTTCGATGGCAGCGTCGGAAAAACCCTCGTCCTCAAGGTAATCGGGCACACCCGCCCGCACCCGAGGATCGGGGGAAGCCTGCCGGGCCTCATGAGAGGCATCATGCGAAGAGGTGTCATCGGTGCTCATGGCATGTCCGTCGCATAACCATGTGTGAATGTCAAATTCATGATAGACACAACTATGTGCTATTGACACATATATATGTGAGCGCTACCTCCCGTACAAAGCCCCAGAGACGGGCCAAAGGAGTCCCCATGTCACATCCGCACAGCCTGCCCGAAGAGGCCCCCCGCGCCCCGGAACACAGTTCCGTCGCCTTGGTCATCGCCTCCGTCGCGGTGCTCCTCTTGCTGGCCTCGCTCGACCAGACCATCGTATCGACAGCGCTCCCCACGATCGTCGCCGATCTGGGCGGGCTGGAGCATCTCTCCTGGGTGGTCACCGCCTATATTCTCGCCTCAACCGTGGTCGCCCCCCTGTATGGCAAGCTCGGCGATCTCTACGGGCGGCGCAATGTGGTGATCTTTTCGGTCTCGCTCTTCCTTACCGGCTCCGTTTTGTGCGGCCTGTCCGGCTCCATGGGCTTTCTCATCGCCGCCCGCGCACTTCAGGGCCTCGGCGGCGGGGGCCTCTTCGTTCTGGCGCTCTCGATCATCGGCGACGTGATCCCGCCCAAGGAACGCGGCAAGATTCAGGGCGTCTTCGCGGGCGTCTTCGGCGTGTCCTCCGTGGCCGGGCCGCTTCTGGGGGGCTGGTTTGTCGATGCGCTGAGCTGGCACTGGATTTTCTTCATCAACCTGCCCTTCGGGGCGCTGGCCCTCGCCGGGTTTATCTTTGGTTTCAAAGCCCATCCCGAGCGCGTCAATCACAAGATCGACTATGCGGGCGCTCTGGCGCTGACCCTGTCGCTCTCGTCTATCGTGCTTCTGACTGCCCTGGGCGGCAAGGAATTCGCGCTTGTGTCACCCATGGGTCTCGCGTTTCTGGCGCTCTTCGGGATCGCCACGGTGAGTTTCGTGGGGATCGAACGCAAAGCCTCTGAACCGATCCTGCCCGTCGGGCTCTTCAAGATGAACGTCTTCACCATCTCCTCGGCGATTTCCTTTGTCTCCGGCGCGCTGATGTTCGGAGCGCTCACTTTCATCCCGGTCTTCCTGCAAATGGCCAAAGGCGCAACCGCCACCCAATCCGGTCTGCAACTCATTCCGATGACCTTCGGCATCCTCGCCGCCTCCACCGTCTCCGGCCAGTACATGAGCCGCACCGGGCGCTATCGCTTTCTGCCGGTCATCGGCCTGAGCTTCGCGACCCTCTCGCTTCTGTCGCTGACACAGCTGTCGCCGGAGATGGCACCGTGGTCGCTCTGGCTGTCGCTGGCGGGGCTTGGCATGGGGATGGGCTGTATCTTCCCGGTCACGACCACCGCCGTGCAAAATGCTGTGCCGCGGCAACAGATCGGCACCGCCACCGCCGCGGGGCTGATGTTCCGTCAGGTGGGCGCGTCGATTGCCGTCGCGCTGTTCGGGGCGCTGTTTGCCGCACGGATGGCCCGGATGATGGGCGAAGCACATGTCGAGGGCCTCTCGAACGTGACCGAGCTTGGCCCACAGGTGCTGGCGCAACTGCCCGAGACCACCCGCACGCTGATCGGCAACACGATCTCCGGCGCGCTGCATCCGATCTACTGGATCGCCTCCGCTCTGGCGCTCGCAGGTCTCGCGCTCTCGCTGTTTCTCAAGGAAATCCCGCTGCGATCGCGCAGCGCAGCAGGCCATGCGCCGGGGGAGTGATTCTCCGGCGAATTTCTTTGCAAAATGTCCATCGGTGTAAAATTGCCTTTGCTAAGGATATGAATTTAATTTGCAAATCATGCAAATTTCCCTGTCATTACAGAGCTGCGGAAAAAAATCGTTTTTTCTTTTCGCACATCTCGGCCATAACCGATCCAGTCCGGGGAATTGGGGATTTACTGCACCGCAGAAATGCCTAACCTGATTGGAAAACAGCAAGAGGGGAAGCTTGCCATGGCCGAATTTCAAAAAGTTCTGATCGCGAACCGTGGAGAGATCGCGATCCGCGTGATGCGTGCCGCGAACGAACTGGGCAAGCGCACCGTCGCGATCTATGCCGAAGAGGACAAGCTCTCCTTGCACCGGTTCAAGGCGGACGAGGCCTATAAGATCGGCGAAGGTCTGGGACCGGTGGCGGCCTATCTCTCGATCCCTGAGATCATCCGGGTGGCGAAGCTTTCGGGCGCCGATGCGATCCATCCGGGCTATGGGCTGTTGTCCGAGAACCCGGATTTCGTCGATGCCTGTACGGCTGCGGGCATCACCTTCATCGGCCCCAAGGCCAAAACCATGCGCGAGCTGGGCGACAAGGCCTCGGCGCGCAAGGTCGCCATCGCGGCGGGTGTGCCGGTCATTCCGGCGACCGAGGTTCTGGGCGAGGATTTCGATGCGATCCGCAAAGAGGCCGCCGAGATCGGTTTCCCGCTGATGCTCAAGGCCTCCTGGGGCGGTGGCGGGCGCGGCATGCGCCCGATCATGAACGCCGAGGAGCTTGAGGAAAAGGTCAAGGAAGGCCGCCGCGAGGCCGAGGCCGCTTTTGGCAATGGCGAAGGTTATCTGGAAAAGATGATCATCAAGGCGCGCCACGTCGAGGTACAGATCCTCGGCGACAGCCATGGCCATATCTACCACCTCTATGAGCGCGATTGCTCGGTCCAGCGCCGCAACCAGAAAGTGGTCGAGCGCGCCCCTGCCCCCTATCTCTCGCCCGCACAGCGCGAAGAGCTGTGCCATCTCGGCAAACGCATCTGCGAACATGTGAATTACGAATGCGCCGGGACCGTCGAATTCCTGATGGATATGGAGAGCGGCAAGTTCTACTTCATCGAGGTGAACCCCCGCGTGCAGGTGGAGCATACGGTGACCGAGGAAGTCACCGGCATCGACATCGTCCGGGCGCAAATCCTGATCGCCGAGGGCAAGAGCCTCATGGAGGCCACCGGTGTGGCCAGCCAGTATGACGTCAAACTCGACGGCCATGCGCTGCAGTGCCGGGTGACGACCGAGGATCCGACGAACAATTTCATCCCCGATTATGGCCGGATCACCACCTACCGCTCCGCCACAGGCATGGGCATCCGCCTCGACGGCGGCACGGCCTATTCGGGTGCTGTGATCACCCGCTATTACGACAGTTTGCTGACCAAGGTGACCGCCTGGGCGCGCACGCCCGAGGCCGCGATTGCGCGGATGGACCGGGCGCTGCGCGAATTCCGCATCCGCGGCGTTCAGACCAACATCGCCTTCGTCGAAAACCTCTTGAAACACCCCACGTTCCTGTCGAACGAATACACCACGAAATTCATCGACACGACGCCGGAGCTGTTCGACTTCAAACAGCGCCGCGACCGGGCGACGAAAATCCTGACCTATCTCGCCGAGATCACGGTGAACGGCCATCCGGAAACCCTTGGCCGCGCCAAACCCGCCGCCGATGCACGCAAACCCGTGGTGCCTGCGCTCAAGGCGGACACCCCGCCGATGGGCACGCGGCAATTGCTTGAGGAGCAGGGTGCCGTGGCGGTGGCGGACTGGATGCTGGCGCAGAAAAAGCTCCTGATCACCGACACCACCATGCGCGACGGGCATCAATCCCTGCTCGCCACCCGGATGCGTTCGATCGACATGATCAACGCGGCCCCCGCCTATACCGCGAACCTGTCGGAGCTGTTCTCCGTCGAATGCTGGGGCGGTGCGACCTTCGATGTGGCCTACCGCTTCTTGCAGGAATGCCCGTGGCAACGTCTGCGCGACATCCGCGAACGCATGCCCAATGTGATGACGCAGATGCTACTGCGCGCCTCGAATGGCGTCGGCTATACCAACTACCCCGACAACGTGGTGCAGGAATTCGTGCGCCAAGCGGCCGTGACCGGCGTCGATGTGTTCCGCGTCTTCGACAGTCTCAACTGGGTCGAAAACATGCGCGTGGCGATGGATGCGGTCATTGAGAGCGGCAAGCTCTGCGAAGGCACGATCTGCTATACCGGGGATCTCTTCGATCCGGCGCGCTCGAAATACGATCTCAAATATTACGTCAAAATGGGTCAGGACCTGAAGGCCGCGGGCGCGCATGTGCTGGGGCTCAAGGATATGGCGGGGCTGTTGAAACCGGCGCAGGCGCGCCAGCTCATCACCGCGCTCAAGGAAGAGGTCGGCCTGCCGATCCATTTCCACACCCATGACACCTCGGGCGCCGCCGCCGCCACCATCCTCGCCGCCGCCGACGCGGGCGTCGATGCGGTGGATGCGGCGATGGACGCCTTCTCGGGCGGCACCTCGCAGGCCTGTTTGGGCTCCATCGTCGAGGCCACGCGCTTCACCGAGCGCGACACCGGGCTCGACATTGCGGCGATCCGCGAGATGTCGAACTATTGGGAGGCCGTGCGCGGCCAGTACAAGGCGTTCGAGAGCGGGCTTCAGGCCCCGGCCTCCGAGGTCTACCTGCATGAAATGCCCGGCGGTCAGTTCACCAACCTCAAGGCGCAGGCCCGCTCGCTCGGGCTTGAGGAGCGCTGGCATGAGGTGGCGCAGAGCTATGCCGATGTGAACATGATGTTCGGCGATATCGTCAAAGTGACGCCGTCGTCGAAAGTTGTGGGCGACATGGCGCTGATGATGGTGTCCCAGGGGCTGACGCGCGCGCAGGTCGAGGACCCGAAAAGCGATGTGGCCTTCCCGGACAGCGTCATCGACATGATGCGCGGCAATCTCGGCCAGCCGCCGGGCGGCTTCCCGGACAGCATCGTCAAGAAGGTTCTGGGCAAGGAGAAACCCAATCTCGAACGCCCCGGCCTGCATCTTGCGCCCGCGAATTTCGACGAACTCCGCGCCGAACTGGCCGCGAAATTCCCCGACGAAGAGTTCGACGACGAGGATTTCAACGGCTACCTGATGTATCCGAAGGTCTTCACCGATTATGTCACCCGCCACGAGCAATACGGGCCGGTGCGGGTGCTGCCGACGAAGAACTTCTTCTACGGCATGCAGGAGGGCGAGGAGATTTCCGCCACCATCGATCCGGGCGTGACGCTCGAGATCCGCTGTCAGGCGATCTCCGACATCACCGAAACGGGCGAGGTGAAACTGTTCTTCGAGCTGAACGGCCAGCCGCGCACCGTGCGGGTCAAGGACCGCTCCGCCGTCGCCTCCGTCAAAGCCAATCCCAAGGCCGAAGCGGGCAACGCCAAACATCTCGGCGCGCCGATGCCGGGGGTTGTGGCGACCGTGGCGGTCGCCTCCGGGCAGGCGGTGAAGAAGGGCGATGTGCTGTTGACCATCGAAGCGATGAAGATGGAAACCTCGATCACCGCCGATCAGGACGGCACGATCAAAGCGATCCACGTCACGCCCGGCGCACAGATCGACGCAAAGGATTTGCTCGTCGAGTTCGAGTAAAACACCGGAGACAAGATTGAAAAGCCCCGCTTAGCGGGGCTTTTTTAGGCTTTGCGGGTCAGGACAAGCGAGGTCAGCCCGCCAAACACCAACGCCCAGAGCGGCGCACCGATGCCGAGGAAAGAAATCCCCGAGACGGTTGTCATAAAGGTGACAAGCCCCGCCTCGCGCTGTGCCGGGTCTTTCAAAGCCGCCGTGAGGCTGGAAGAAATCGTGTTCAAAAGCGCCAGCCCCGCGACCGTGACCACCAAGGCTTTCGGCGCAATGACGAAAAGGCTGATCACCGCCGCCCCCATCAGCCCGACGATGGAATAGAGCACGCCCGCGACCACCACAGCCTTATACCGCGTCGCCGGATTGTCATCCGCCTCGGGTCCGGCACAGATCGCCGCCGTGATCGCCGCGAGGTTGAAGGCATAGCCGCCAAAGGGCGCGAGGATCAGCGAGGTCAGCCCGGTGACGGTGATCGCGGCGGACACCGGCGGCTCATAGCCCGCCGCCTTGAGCGTCACCACACTCGGCACGTTTTGCGAGGTCATCGTGACGATATAAAGCGGCAGGCCGATGCCGATCAGGGTCGCCAGCGTGAATTCGGGCAGGATGAACACGGGCTTGGCGATCTCGAAATTGATCGGCTGGGTGGTGTCGAAGGCGCCTGTGACGGCACAGAAGACGATGCCCACGAGCAGCACCATCGGGATACAGAAGCGTGGAAAGACCCGCCGCCCCGCGAGATAGGTGGCACACATCAGCGCGACGAGGGTGAGATTGTCCTGCATCGACGAAAAGATACCCAGACCGAAGCGAAACAGGATGCCCGCGAGCATCGCACTGCCCAGCGCGTCAGGGATGAAGCGGGAGAGTTTCTCGAACCAGCCGGTGACACCGGTCAGTGTCAGAAGCAGACCGCAAAACACGAAGGCTCCGATCGCCTGCGCCATGGGGACGCCTTCGAGGCTGATCACCAAAAGCGCCGCACCGGGCGTGGACCAGGCGGTGAGGATCGGCATTTTGTAGCGCAGCGACAGGACCAGCCCACTGATCCCCATACCGAGGCCCAGCGCCAGCATCCAACTGTTGGCCTCGGCCTGTGTCGCGCCCAGAACGTCGATGGCCTGAAAGATGATCGCAACGCTGCTGGTGTAGCCCAGAAGGACCGCGACGGCACCGGCGACAAGATGGGAAAGTTTCAGACCGAACATGGGACAGCCTTTCGCAAGATCGGACAGGAATGGTTTGTATTGGCCGCAAATCGTGCGCTATAACGGCCATGACCGCTATAGCGCACGGACGTTATAGCGCACAAGAGCCAATAAGAGGGGCCGATGACCGGCGACAAACTCCAAATCAACCTGAAGGCCGCCCGCGCCCGCGCTGGTCTCAGCCTTGCGCAGACGTCAGAGCTGACCGGGGTGAGCAAGGCCATGCTGGGCCAGATTGAGCGCGGTGAATCCTCGCCGACGCTGGCGACGCTGTGGAAAATCGCGAAGGGGTTCCACCTGCCGCTGACGGCGTTTCTGGAGGATATGGTACTGACGGCGGGGAGCTTTACCCCTGCCCTGCGCATCGGGCATGACAGCGCCGGGATCCGTATGCACACGGTGTTTGCCTTCGATCCGCTCTTCGGCTCAGAAACCTTCGTCATGACGCTGGAGCCGGGGCATCGCCACGAGACGCCCTCGCATGACAGCGGCGTGGTCGAAGATGTCTTTGTCATTCGCGGCGAGATGGAGGTGCTTACGGGCGGAACATGGACCGTTTTGCACAGCGGCGACGGGCTGCGTTTCCCTGCCGATCAGCCGCATGGCTATCGCAATCTCACCGATGAAATCGCGCAGTTTCACAATACGATCCATTACCCGCGCCTAGCATTGAGCGAAGTCTGAGGCCGCGACGACGGGTCACGGCACCGCTCTCGCGCATGGACTGTGCGGCAACACACAATGATTTTCGAATATGTTCAGTTACACTCGCGCAGATGTTCTCAAACTAAAGACGCACACATGACCCTGACACTGACCGCTTTTTATGCCGGACTCGCTGGCCTGCTCTACCTGTTCCTCTCGATCCATGTCATCAAACAGCGCCTTGTCCTGCGCCAAGGCCTTGGCGACGGTGGCGACGACACACTCAACCGCCGCATTCGCGCGCATGGAAATTTCAACGAATACGCGCCGCTGACCCTGATCCTGATCGCGGGTTTCGAAACCATGGGGGCGCCCGCCCTTTTCGTCCATCTCGCCGGGATCGTGTTGATCGTCTCTCGCGCGCTTCATGCCTATGGGATGCAGGGCGGCGGCAAGGAATGGGGCCGCAAATACGGCATCCTTTCGACCTTCGCCCTGCTGCTGATCTTGTCTTTCGCCGACATTCTCATGGCGATTTTCTAAAACAAAGGGGCCAGAAGGCCCCTTTTTCTTAGTTCCGATAGGCTTTGAGATAGTGCCGTTCGAAGAACCGCTTGGCCCAGTGGAACAGCCGCGATTTCGGCAGGGTCAGCGCCATCTTATGATTGCGGAACACGAGAATGCCCTTGTTGACCGAGTCGACAATGCACACGAGTTCGGCCTTGAAATTATGGCTCGGCTCGCGACCCGCCAGATCGTCGGCAATATTGGCCACCGCCGCCTCGGCCTGGAGATCGGCCTGATGCGCCTGTTTGGCGAGCCACTCCGGCCCGGGATAGGAGCCCGTGTCGCCCACCACATAGGTGCGGGGCCAGCCGACCACCCGGCATTTCTCATCGGCCTGAATGAAGCCACCGGACGAACGCGGCAGCTCGGTGTTGTCCAGCCACAAAGGCCCCGTGAGACCGGACATGAAGAGCACCAGATCGGCGGGAATTTCCTCGCGCTCGGTCACCACCTTGTCGGCCTCGATGCGCAGCGGCTTGGCCCCGATGTGCACCGAAATGTCGCGCTTCCACATTTCGCGCAGCAACCCGTCCACCGCCTTCGGCCCAAGCCGCTGCCCCGGACGGTCCGAGCCGTTGAAAAACACCAGCTTGAATTTGTCCCGCCGCCCCTGTTGTCGCAGCATGGTGTCGATCCCGAAGAGAAATTCGAACATCGGCCCGCCGCGCACGGCCTGCGGCTCTTTCGGGTTGGTGCCGAATCCCATGGCGATGGTGCCGCCTTCCATGTCGCGGATACGGTCATGGATCAGCTGGCCCTTGATGGCCCCTTCGCAAGGGATGATCGCGTGTTCCGCCAGCCCCGGAAGTTTCTTGAGATAGCGCCCGCCGGTGGCGATGATCAAAACGTCATTGGTGACGGCAATGGTCTCCATCTCGGTCTCGACATCGACCGTGCGGCCAGCCTCGCGGACATTGACCACCCGACCTTTCAACCAGTCGACCTCTTCGCGGGCGAAAAATTTCGTCAGATCGACGTCAATGTCGGCCGCCGTCCGCAGCCCCGAAGGCATCCAGATCAGACTGGGCAGATAGGTCAGGTGGTTGTTCGGAGACACCACGGTGATGCGCGCGTTCATCTTCGCCTTGCGGATCTCGCGCACGGCGGTCAGCGCGCCGAAACCGCTGCCGAGGATCATGATATGGGTCTTTGTGGTCGTTTGAGTCGTCATCGCGGTCGTCATGGAGCACCTGAGAAATTCTGGCCGATAGGCCTTGAAACCGATGGGGATCAGAGCCCGGCGCGCGCGCCCAGTCCTTAATCCACATCAAAGATATATTCAAAAAATACCATAAGTCCCTGCGGCAGGTTGGCCCCGACCATCACAGCTACGTGCGCGGGTTGACACATTCGATCCGGAACCTGACTTTTCGCCTCGCGATGAAAAAATCCGCCGAAAGCGCGTTTTTCCTCTTGCAGCCCCCGGCGGGATTTCATATCTCACGCCTCACCCGAAGGACGCGGGTGTAGCTCAGGGGTAGAGCGTTACCTTGCCAAGGTAAATGTCGTGAGTTCGAATCTCATCACCCGCTCCAACTTTCTCCGGTCACCCACCGGAGAGACATAACCGAGCCGATGTTACAGGCTGGAAAGAGAGCGGGTGTAGCTCAGGGGTAGAGCGTTACCTTGCCAAGGTAAATGTCGTGAGTTCGAATCTCATCACCCGCTCCAATTTCTATCCCAGCCGATCAACAAAGACCGCCCAGCGCATGGGCTCATAATCGTCCGGCTATAAAACCCGCAGTAAAACGCGAGTTTTTTGCGCCACAGCGTTGACCTAAAACGCATTCCCCGAAAAACTCATCCTGTTTCCGTAACGGCAGCTCCGCACGCCTTGCACAGGATGGCATAATGGCCCTCAAACATATCCGCTCCCCCAAGGACAGCGCGTTCTACCCGATCCGCATCGAGGAAGTGCTTGTTCGCGAAGGCCAATGGGTCACCGCCGAGACCCCGGCGATGCGGGTGATGGCAGAGAACGGTCGGACGCTTCAGATCAACTGCGCGGTCGAGGGCACGATTGCGCATATCGTCCGCGCGGGTGCAATTCTCAAAGCCCCCGAGCCGGTGCTTTCGGTTGAGGAAGACGAGGAGGCCAAGGTGCCCCCGATCCCGCGTGCGAAACGCGATGGGGCCAAACCTGCTGCCTCCGCCGAGCCCCCGAAAGCGAAGCCGCACGCCAAACCGAAAGAAAAACCGGAGCAGAAACCGGAAACGCCCCAAAACACACCAGATCAGGCCACCGGCCCATCGTCCCGCCGCGGGCTGTCTGTGCTCGCCGTCATCCTCGTGATTGCCTCTGCCGGTTTTGTGTTCAATCGCATGACAACGACGAACGAAGACGTCGGCCCCGGCCAGACCACCCTCGCAAGCGCGCCCTCAAGCGCTCCGGCGACACCCGCCCCCACCCCTGCGAAACCCATCTTCCCCACGACCGAGGACCGGAGCTGGCTGTCGGCTCCGCATCTCGACAGTGTGCAACATATCTCCGGCGGCTCCCTGACAAACGGCCGCGCACTCAATCTGGACGTGGACCGGGACGGCAAGGTGAAGATCGTCGGAGAGATGAACGGTCGTGCCTTCGTCACGACCTACGACCCGTCGACCAAGAAAGTGAGTGACACGAAAACAACGGACATAGATCCGATCTATGCCTTTGTCTTCGCGGATTTTTTCGGAATGGGCGACAGGGATCTCGTCGGCTTCACCCCGAAACGGAATTTCGCCATTTCCACGGACTGGTTGCCGACCACAACCCTACTCTACTCCGCCGAGAAAGATCATCTCGGGCCGCAAGACGTGCCCTTTGACGACCTTCATATCTACGGCAGCGATCAGAACGGCGATTTCATGGTCCTGCTAGGATATGACACCCATGTGAGCGGCGCGTTCGAGGAGTCCATGGGCACGCGGTATCAGGCCCTCAGCTACGCCCGCGGCGGACGCGGTGACACTGTTTACCTGCCTGAAGACGAAGCGAACGGCGCATTCAAATATGTGCTCCGCTACAACACGATCAGCGTCGATGCCATGCAGGATGGAAACGCCGCACTCTTTCTGACGGCCACTGGCAACTATGGCCGCGACCTGTACGGCGAATTCACGATTCTCAAGAGCCAGGCTGGCAATACGGTGGAAAACCGTTTCGAATATTCCAATGAATGGCTGATGGAGGATTTTCCACCCCATGTGCCCCGCGATTTCATCAAGGTTCCGGGCTCTCTCGGGGGGGATTTCGGTGGCATCTCGCTCTCTGGCATGACGGTCGCGACGGATGATACGACCTATGCGGTTGCGGGCGTGATTTTCGGCGTCGAGGCTCAGGGGGCCACATTCCAGAACCATCCGGGACCGACGGCCTTTGTGCGCATTGCGGATGTGAACGAGAATTTCAACGTACGGATGTTTGCCCGCAACGACACTTACCGAGACGAAGGCCTGCGCGTTCAGGACATCGAAGGGTTGAGCGACGGGCGCTTTGCGGTTTTGCTCCGTGAGGATGACAACGCCGAACACCCGTTCAGCGCGCTTGTGATCCTCGACAGCCGGGCCAATGTGATTTCGCGGGAAAATTACTCGAACAACTTTCTCGAAAACATGATCTATAAAAACGGGACGTTGTACGCCGTGGGCTATCGCGTTCGCGACGACGGCACGGAAGACCCGCTCTTCAAAAGCTATCGGCCCTGAATGCCCAAGTCACGCTGTGCCCGAAATTCGCTTGCCATCAGTGGACAAGCGCCTCTGAACCATGCGCAGTGCTGCATCTGACCTGAGATCGAGCGACATTTGTATACGACTGTATTCCGTTAAGCGTCTGAAATATCAAATATATTTGTCAATTCAACGGATGACAGATCGCCTTTCACCCGCTACATGCAGCGGCAGGGAGCCCCTAAAAGGTGAAAAGGCAATATATCTATGACACAGAAACTTCTCGTTCTGGGCGGCGGGTTTGGCGGGCTCTACGCGGCGCGTGAACTGCGCAAACGCTTCGGCGCAGAGGCGGAGATTCAGCTGATCAGCGACGAGAATTATTTCGTGTTCCAACCGCTCCTGCCCGAGGTTGCCGCCGGTGCGATCATGGACATGCACGCTGTCACTTCTCTGCGCGAACTCCTGAAAGGCGTGCGACTGCGCAAGGCGACGATCCATTCCGTCGATTTCGACCGGCAGGTGGTCACCGTGTTCCAGGGCGTCCAACGCCGCCCAACCGAGATCGCCTATGATCACCTCGTCGTCGCCATGGGGTCGCGCATCGATCTCAGCCGGGTGCCCGGTCTTGAAGAGCATGCGCTCAAGATGAAGACTCTGGAAGACGCCCGCCGCCTGCGCGCCCATATCATCGAGCGGCTCGAACATGCCGATGTCACCTTCCTGCCGGAAGTGAAACGCGAAGCGCTGACCTTCGTCGTGGTCGGGGCCGGGTTCTCGGGAATCGAGACCATCGGCGAGATGAAAGAACTGATCGACCGCTCGCTCAAATATTATCCCAATATCGACCCCAAGGAGGTGCGGGTGATCGCGGTGGAATTCGCTCCGCGCGCCCTCAATGAACTGCCTGAAAGTCTTGCAGCCTATGCGGTCAAACAGCTCGAAAAACGCGGCGTCGAAATTCTGCTCAACACCGGTGTGGCCTCTGCGACCGGGCGACGTCTGGTGACCTCGACCGGCGAGATGATCCCGACCCGGACCATCGTTGCCACCATCGGCAACGCCCCTCGCCCGTCGTGCTCGACATGGATCTGGAACTGGCCCACGGTCGTGTGGCGGTGGAGCGCACAATGCAGGCCAAGGGACGCAAGAACGTCTGGTCGCTGGGCGATTGCGCGATGATCCCGATGAAGGACGATGCCACCGAGCGCGGCGATTTCGCCACGCCGACGGCGCAATTCGCGGTGCGCGAGGCGGTGCAACTCGCCGCCAATATCGAACGCGCGGTCGCGGGCAAACCGCTCAAACCGTTCAAATACAAGAGCCGCGGTGCCCTGGCCTCGCTCGGCGCGCGGCGCGGCGTGGCGGAGATTTTCGGTGTGAAACTCTCGGGTTACCCCGCCTGGCTGCTGTGGCGGATCTATTACCTGAGTTTCATGCCCGGTTTCGACACCAAGCTCCGGGTCTTCCTCAACTGGCTTCTGGACAGTATGCGCCCGCGTTCCGTCGTGGCGCTCAAAGCGCCGCAGGAAACCGGTGCGCATTATGTGCATTACGCGGCGGGCGATCCGGTATTCGAGAAGGGCAACCGCTCCGACGGGTTCTACACCGTGGTCGAAGGCCGCTTCGAGGTCTGCCTGCGCGATGACGACACCGGCGAGGCGACCACCTATGAGGTCGGCCCCGGCGGGCATTTCGGCGAGCGCATGCTGATGGGGGAATCCACCCGTTTCGGCACGGTGCGAGCCCTGAGCGATGGCAAGGTTCTGGTGCTCGGACGCGACGAATTCACCAAGCTCACCGGCACGTTCGGCGCACTGGGGAATTATTTCGAAGACTACCTGAAAAGCACCTATGCTCTGAATTGGAAAGCCCCCGGGAGCGGCAACAAGGTGCCCTGACGGCTTCGGCGGCGAGACTGGCGGGGGAAATATTGCGATGACGGAACATCAGCGGCAGTTCCTCTCCACGCAGGCAAGCGGATCGGATCTGGCAATTGCCGCAGAGCTGCGGCAAATCGTGGCTGAGCGCCTTGCAACCCTTTTCCAAGCCGCCGACGATGCCCTCGACAATGGCGACAAGATCGTCGACCGGCGTGTGGCAACCGAGCACACAGCGCAACGAGGACAGGCGTGCAAACATGTCGTTGTGCAGCTCCGGCTCCCGTGACGTGATCAGCTCCGAGGCGACCCCGGGGTGATAAAACTCTGCCATGCCCGCGCCGCCCAAAGGCGGTTTGCCATTCGGTCGAGCTTTCGATGTCTTCATGCCAGACCAGAACACGCATGTGAGAACCATTTTTGACGCAACGTTGGCCTCATAAGACGAGGGTATGCTTAGTAATCTCCTAATATTTTCAAAACAGTTTTCCACAGTTTCCAAAGACACCGCCCTTCCGCCTCAGGCCCGCGCCACCGTGGCAAGTGCCCCCATTGGCAAACCCGTCCCGAGGCGCGTATAAGCGGCATGAAGCGAGAAGAGGGACAGCCCATGCGCAAAGCTTTGATCAGCCGCAAGACCGCGGAAACCGAGATTACCGTCGAGATCGACCTCGACGGTACAGGCACATACGACAACCAGACGGGCGTGGGCTTTTTCGACCACATGCTCGACCAATTGTCGCGCCACTCGCTGATCGACATGACCATCCGCGCCAAGGGCGATTACCACATCGACGATCACCACACGGTCGAAGACACCGGCATCGCGCTGGGTCAGGCCTTGGTCAAGGCCGTGGGCGACAAGAAGGGCATCTACCGCTACGGCCACTTTGCGCTCGCCATGGACGACACGCAGGTCGCCTGCGCGCTCGATCTGTCCGCACGTCCGTTTCTGGTCTGGAATGTCGATTTTCCGACGGACAAGATCGGCACGTTCGACACCGAGCTGGTGCGCGAATTCTTTCAGGCGCTGTCAACGAATGGCGGCATCACGCTGCATGTCGACAAGCTGCACGGGATCAATTCCCACCACATCGCCGAGGCGGCGTTTAAATCGGTCGCCCGCGCGCTGCGCATGGCGGTCGAGATCGACCCGCGCATGGCCGACAGCCTGCCGTCGACCAAGGGCGCGCTTTGAGCGCGAAGGAGATCACGACATGCTGACAGCACTGGTCGATTACGACAGCGGCAACCTTCATTCCGCGCACAAAGCCTTCGAACGCATGGCGCGCGAACGGGGCGAAGGCACCATCGTCGTCACCTCGGAACCCGATGTGGTCGCGAAAGCCGACCGCATCGTGTTGCCGGGCGACGGCGCGTTTCCGGCCTGCAAGAAACAGCTCTTCGATTACACCGGTTTGTTCGAGGCGATCTCGGAGGCTGTGATCGACAAAGGCCGACCCTTCATGGGGATTTGCATCGGCATGCAGATGCTTGCGACGCGCGGCCTTGAGTATGAAGACACCAAGGGCTTCGACTGGATCGGTGGCGAGGTTGTGAAGATCGAGCCCTCCGATCCGGCGTTGAAAGTGCCGCATATGGGCTGGAACAACTTGCACATATCGAACACACACCCGGTCTTGGAAGGTGTTGAAACCGGCGATCATGCCTATTTCGTACATTCCTACCATTTCAAAGTGGCGAACCCGGCGCATCGTCTGGCCTATGTGAATTACGGCGAAGAAGTCACCGCGATCGTGGCCCGGGACAATATCATCGGCACGCAATTCCACCCGGAGAAAAGCCAGCGGGCCGGTTTGCGCATCGTGTCGAACTTTCTCGGTTGGAAGCCGTAAAGGCCGCGTCCATACACCGACAAGAAGACAAAGGGGCCCGCAAGAGGCCCCTTTCACATTTTAAGTAGCGGCGGTTACTGAACCCGTGTCCAGGTCTGGCCTTTGCAGATCGGCCCGACGCAGCCCTTCACGGTCAGCGTATTGCCCGAGAGCGTCATTTTCGAATTGTAGACCTTGCCGGTCGAGGGCTGCCAGATCTTGCCGTCCTTGTAGGCACCGCCGCCTTGCGGCGCCATGTCCCAGACGATGGGCTTGCCGATGTTCTCCGACTTGATCGGACCGTTGGCATCAAAGGCCTTGGCAATGGTCCCGCAGATCTGCGCACCACAGGGTTTGATGGCGATATAGGCATAATGGCCGTCATCCACCTGTGTCTGCCATGTGCCTTCCACCGGATCGGCAGCAAAGGCGGGGGCCGCAAGGGCCAGTGCGGCGACAGCCGCAGTCATAAATCGTTTCATAGTTCTTCCTCCCTAGATGCCCGCATCCTGAGCCGGGCGCCGCTTTCGTGGCAAGACTAACGCAACGGCACATCGCACCAAAGCGGGTTTTGCAATTCCCGCGCAATCATGCCAAAGGGAGCGCAACAGTTTCACGACAGGAGCGCCCCATGATCCTCTATCCCGCCATCGACCTGAAAGACGGCAACGCCGTGCGCCTCTACAAGGGCGAGATGGAGAAAGCGACCGTGTTCAACGAGAACCCGGCGGCGCAGGCTTTGGAATTCGTCGCAGCCGGGTGCGAGTGGCTGCACCTTGTCGATCTGAACGGCGCTTTCGCGGGCGAGCCGGTGAACGCGGCCCCCGTCGAGGAGATTCTCAAACAGTGCAAGGTCCCGGCCCAGCTTGGCGGCGGCATTCGCGACATGGCGACGATCGAGATGTGGCTCTCGAAAGGGCTTGAGCGTGTGATCCTCGGCACCGTGGCGGTGGAAAACCCCGATCTGGTGCGCGAAGCGGCGCGTGCTTTCCCCGGCCATGTTGCTGTCGGAATCGATGCCCGCAAAGGCATGGTCGCGACCAAGGGCTGGGCCGAAGAGACCAATGTGAACGCCACCGATCTGGCGAAGAGCTTCGAGGACGCCGGCGTTTCCGCGATCATCTACACCGACATCAACCGCGACGGGGCCATGCAGGGACCGAACGTGGAAGAAACCGCAGCGCTCGCCAATGCCGTGTCGATCCCGGTGATCGCCTCGGGCGGCGTGTCCACGATTGCCGATCTCGAAAACCTCAAATCCTGCGGTGCGCCGCTCAATGGGGCCATTTCCGGTCGCGCACTTTACGATGGGGCGATTGATCTCAAGGAAGCGCTCAAGGTGATGAAGGCCTGAGCTCCTCCTGACCCTGCGTCAACATGTCCCTATCTTTGTGTCACGCCTCTCGGTTAAGTGAATGCGATTAACATCACGCGAAGGTTTCCGATGGCACAGGTTCAGCATACCCCCCTCCCCGCCACCTCCCGGCTCTGGTCCAAGGTCCTGCCCGACGATTTCATCGACGGTTACGCGGTCGAAAGTAAACTGTCCCCCCGTGAGGCGGCAAACATCGGCCTGACCATGCCGGGCTGGGCCGACGCGCTTTTGCGCCTGCGCAATCGGATCGTGAAGCCCCTCGGCCTGAAAACAGAAAGCTCCGACAGCGGTGACGGCGCGATCTTTCCAGTGGAGTACGAAGGCACGGATGAGTTGATCATCGGCACCGACGACCGGCACTTGAATTTCCGCATCTGCATCCGGCAGGAGGCAGGCTGCATTCACATGGCGACCTGGGTGCATCGCAACAATGCGCTGGGGCGGGCCTATCTGATGATCGTCAAACCGTTTCACGTGTTGATCGTGCGGGACGCGATGCGCCGGATCGCCCGCGCCTGACGTTGCATCTAGGCCCCTTGCGCTTTAAAGACTCGGGCGAGAGATAAAAAGGCGCGCCCCATGCTCAAGACCCGCATCATCCCCTGCCTCGACGTGGCCGATGGCCGCGTGGTGAAAGGCGTGAATTTCGTGGACCTGATCGACGCGGGCGACCCGGTCGAGAGCGCGCGGGCCTATGATGCGGCGGGGGCGGACGAGCTTTGCTTCCTCGACATCCACGCCACACATGAAAACCGCGGCACGATGTACGATCTCGCCACCCGCACCGCCGAGCAGTGCTTCATGCCGCTGACCATCGGCGGCGGCGTGCGCACCACGGAAGACGTGCGCAACCTCCTGCTCGCGGGCGCCGACAAAGTGTCCTTCAACTCCGCCGCCGTGGCCGACCCGGATGTGATCGCGCGCGCCGCCGATCACTTTGGCAGCCAGTGCATCGTCTGCGCCATCGACGCTAAAACCATCGAATGGGACGCCGAGGGCAATCCGACGAAATGGGCCATCTTCACCCACGGCGGGCGCAAAGCCGCGCTCGACAAAGACGGTCACCCGATTGATGCCGTCGAATTCGCCAAGCTCATTGAAAGCAAGGGCGCTGGAGAGATCCTTTTGACCTCGATGGACCGCGACGGCACCCGCGCGGGGTTCAACCTCGCCATGACCCGCACCATCGCGGACGCCGTAAATATTCCGGTCATCGCCTCCGGTGGCGTCGGCAACCTCGACCACCTCGTCGAAGGCGTCACCGAAGGCCATGCCAGCGCCGTTCTGGCCGCCTCAATTTTCCACTTCGGGGATTACACGATCCAGGAGGCCAAAGAGTATATGGCCGCCAAGGGCATCCCCATGCGCCTGAATTAAGGAGCCGATCATGTCCGTTTTGCACGAGCTCGAACAGGTCATCATCTCCCGCAAATCTGCCGATCCGGAAAGCTCCTGGACCGCGAAACTCTTTGCCAAAGGGCCGCAGAAATGCGCTGAGAAGTTCGGCGAAGAAGCCATCGAAGCGATTATTGCCGCCGCAGTTGATGACAAGGAAAACCTGACCTACGAGGCCGCCGATGTGCTCTATCACATGCTGGTCATGCTGTCCGCGCGCGACATCGCGCTGGACGATGTGCTGAGCGAACTGGCGCGTCGTCAGGGCCTTTCGGGGATTGCAGAAAAGGCCGCTCGGGGCTGACACCGTTTCGGTTTTTCTGATGGCCTAAATACTCAAATTCCGGCGTCAAAGCCCCAGCCGCGGAATCTCGATCGCCGGACAGCGATCCATCACCACCTCAGCACCTTGCGCATGGGCCAAAGCCGCAGCCTTATCGTTGACGATGCCGAGCTGCATCCAGACGTATTTCAGCCCGGTGAGATGCTTCAAAGCCTCCTCGACCACATGCATCACCTCGTCCGAGCGGCGGAAGATGTCGACCATGTCGACCGGCTCGTCGATCTCCGACAGAGACGCCACGACGGTCTGGCCGAACAATTCCTTGCCCGCCTGCCCCGGATTGACCGGAATCACTTTGTAGCCACGTGTTGCGAGGAATTCGCCGACCTGATGCGAAGGACGCTCGGGCCGGGGCGACGCGCCGACGAGGGCGATCACTTTCGTGTCTCCAAGAATACGGGCGATGTCTGTGTCGGTCAGTTGGTCAAGATGTTGCATAGAGAGGAGTGTAGCGCGTTCCGAAAAAGAAAAAAGCCCATATGGCAAAGACGTGCCATCATCCTCCCCCCCGCCTGAGGCCAGAAAAAAGCCCGGGCTCTGAAAAACAGAAGACCCGGGCATAGGTATGGAACGAGGGACAGTGAGAACAACGCGCGTGTTCCAATATGCGCGTCTCACCACATCAGATAGGTGGTTGGTCTCGATATAAAAGACTGTGTAAGAAAAACGTGAACACCGGGTGAACGCCGCGTGCGTCTTCTGACTTTTTTCGCCCCTCACTTAGCCCCGCATTGAGGCCGCATAAAGCGCCACGGCAGCGGCGTTCGACACGTTGAGCGATCCGAAATCCCGCGCGAAGGGGATTTTCACCAGCCCATCCACGGTTTCCTTGGTTTTCTGGCGAAGCCCAGGCCCCTCGGCCCCCATCACAAGCGCCACCGGACGCCCCTTGAGATCGCCCAGCGCCTGATCAATCGTCACCTCCGCCTCGCCATCGAGACCGAGACAGGCAAAGCCCAGTTCCTGAAGTTTGAGAATCGTCTCAGACAGGTTGCGCACCCGCAGATAGGGCTGACGCTCCAGCGCACCGGAGGCGGTTTTCGCCAGGGCGCCGGTCTCCGGCGCGGCATGGCGCGCGGTGGCGATGACGGCTTCGGCACCGAACACCTCGGCGGAGCGCAGAATCGCCCCGACGTTATGCGGATCGGTCACCTGATCGAGCAAAACCACCGTCGGCGCGCCCTCGCCCGCCGCCAGACAAACCTCCTCGACCGAGCCCCAGCTCAGCGGCTTCACCTCAAGCAGAGCGCCTTGGTGCACGGAGGCCGGGTCGACCGGCACGCCATGGTTGCGCGGATCGTGGAATTTGCGCGGGTCGATCTCTTCGGGAACGATGCCAGAGGCGGCGATTTCCGCCTCAAGTTTGGACATCGCGTTTTTCGTCACCAAAAGCCGCAACTTCTCCCGCGCCGGATTCGCCAGCGCATCGCGCACCGCATGCAGGCCAAAGAGCCAGACGGTTTCCTGCGCGGCCTTGCGCTTGGCTTGCTCTTTTTCGACGACCCATTTGGGTTTTTTCATGGCTTTGGTGTCCCGCTTTTTGTGGCTGGCCCTTCTTGGCGCAGGCAATCTCCAAGAACAAGCAATTTTCCTGTTGACGCCCCCCGATCACACTTGTATCCACCGCCCACACAACGCGAAACGGTCGGTGAGAGATCACAGATCAGCGTGAAAGTGGGCGACGGGCTGCAAGGTGCGGCAGCGGACTGTAACTCCGCCGAGGAGACTCATGCCTGGTTCGATTCCAGGGTCGCCCACCACTTCTCCCCTTGATTTCTCTCCCGAAGCGGTCAGATAAACGGCATTTACGCTGGGCAATTGCCGGAACGGCTTTCCCCGTATGTCCTTCGCATTTTATCTCTGTCCTCAAGCCAATATTCACCCCTTGCTGCCACACTCCGGCGAAATCCCCGCCTGCGGAGTGCCTCATGTCGTCTGCCCCCTCTTCTTCCTTGTCCCCAGACGCGTTGAATGCGCTTGTGACCGAAACGCTGGCGCAGGCTCCGCTGCAAAGCCACCGCGGTCGCCTTAAGACCATCGGCACCCTGCAAACGCGGATCGCCCGTGAGGGCGTCTCGGGGCTGAGCGCACAGGAGGCGCGTCTAGAACTCGACAAACTGATTTCACGCAGATTACTGCTGCTCGGCGTACCCTGCGATCTGCCCAGTCTGACGGTGTCGACCGCTTACGAAGAGAACGTCACCGCATCCCTTGCGCCGGAATTCGCCGAATGGGACCGGGATCTGGCCGCCGATCTGGAGACGGGACCTCTTGCTGTGTTCACTTGGGAGCACGGGTTCAAAGGCTGGATCAAACGCTTGCGCCCGCCCCCTAAGCCCCTCGGCAAAGCCGGAAAGGCGCAGGGCCCCTTCGGCCCCGTGACACATCTGAGCCGGACGCTTGAAACCCCGACAGGCACATTCGATTACTATGCCGCATGGCGCTATGATCCGGCCTGTCACCTGACGTTACGGCTGGCCTGCGACGGGCGGCGGCGGTTCTCATTTGAGACCCGCTGCGACAGTTTTGCCCATGCGTTTGAGCATCTCGGGGCCACGCTCACGCGCCGCGGCATGGCCCTCCGGCTCAAGGGCTTTCTCCCCGGTGCAATCTGGACCGACACCGCGCCTGACTGCGAAACGTTGATCCTGCCGGACGGGCGGCTGGTCCATGCGCTGTCTCTCGACACCGAACCTGATCCGGCGGAAACCATGGCAACAAATCCCGTGACAGTCGCCCAGCAAGAGGCTTGAAATCCCAGCAAAAACCCTCAGACTGCCCGCGACGCCACAGGAAAGGAACGGGCATGGATCTGCGCAGCTTGGAAATTCGCTACGACGGCGGCAAGGGCAACATCGGCGGCCCGTTCATCGGCACGCTGCACTGGGACGCCGAGCTTGAAGGCCCACGTCCCGGCGTGCTCGTCGCCCCGGCGTTTCGCGGGCGGGCGCAATTCGAAGAGCAACGCGCACAGGAGCTGGCTGCCTTGGGCTATGTCGGCTTCGCCATCGACTATTACGGCCAGGGTTGGACCACCACCGATATGGCGGAGGCCCATGCCGCCAAAGCGCGCCTCGATGCGGATCGGGCATTGCTTGCCGCACGCATGGTGGCCGCGTTCGAAACCCTGAAGGCGCAGGATCTGGTGGATGCCGAGCGCACCGCCGCGATCGGCTATTGCCTTGGCGGCAAGGCCGTGCTCGATCTGGCGCGCGAGGGCGTCGACATCGGCGGTGTAGTGGCCTTTCACGGCATCCTCGACCGTGCCGAAAGCGCGCCGGATGTGACAATCCCCGCCGAGGTGCTGGTGCTGCATGGCTGGGACGATCCACTGGCCAACCCCGTGAGCGTCGTGACCTTCGGGCAGGAAATGACGGAACGTGGCGCCCGCTGGCAGCTCCATGCCTATGGCCACACCGGCCATTCCTTCACCAACCCGGCGGCCACACCGGGCGCACAACCGGGCTTTGGCTTTGACGTCAAAGCGACGGCGCGGAGCTGGCGCGCGATGGTGGATTTCATGGCGGAGATTTTCCGCTGACGGTGAGGCTTATTGAATCTCAATCGCGGCGCGCGCGTAATGCGCCTGTTCCGCCATGCCGTCATCAAAGATCACGTTGAGATCGACCGTCTCGACCGTACCCGGCGGGAAGCTCACCAGAATCGCGTCGAGCGTTTCCGCCTTGAGCGCATTGGGCTGGGCCGTGTCGAGATAACAGGGCTCCATCGCGAAAGGCACCATTTCGGCGCCGTTGACCGAATAGAAAATCTCGGTCAACCCACAGCGCCAGCTCAGGAGATTGGTAAAATACAACAGATCCTGCCCGTCATAAGTGCGCACCGCAAGCCATTGCGGCTTGGTCGCTTGCAGGATTGGCCGGACCTCAACGGCAGTGGTGAAATTCTCCGCCATAGCGCCCTGTGTGACAACACAAAGGCCCAAAACTCCGGCAATCGTGGATTTCATCGCTGTCATCCTCAGCAACATGGAAACAATCCTTTTACTTCGAGGGAATTAGCACCTTTTGATCAATAGTGATCCACCCTATAGTCACCCAAGATGTTCCTACGTGCTGTCCCGATCAGAGTTTTCCCATGACCAGTAAGCCTCAAAACGCCGTTCCGTTCAACGTTGTCGTCATCGGTCAGGACGGGCGGTTGATGTATGAGGCACTGTTGTTCGCCGCCTCGCTCCGGGCCTCCGACCCGGAATTCAAAGGCAAGCTGTTCATCGCCGAACCGCAACCCGGCGAGAAATGGTCGGACGATCCGCGGATGAAACAGACCGATCTTCTGGAAGCGTTCAAACGGCTCGACGCGGAAATCCTGCCTTTCGAGAACCGCCACTTCGGCCAGAGCTATCCCTATGGCAACAAGATCGAGGCGCTTCTGGCCCTGCCCGAAGGCGAACCCTTCGTGTTCTTCGACAGCGATACGCTGATCACCGGCCCGCTCTCCTCCGTGCCCTTCGATTTCTCCCGCCCCTGCGCCTCGCTCAAAGTCGAAGGGACGTGGCCACAGATCGAACTGTACGGGCCGGGCTACACGGAGATCTGGAAATCGCTCTATGACCGCTTCGGCCTCGACTTCGAAAGCACGCTCGATCTCAGCCAGCCGGACGAATACTGGAAACGCTATCTCTATTTCAACGCCGGGTTCTTTTTCTACGAATGCCCGCGCAAATTCGGCCAGCGTTTCCTCGACTATGCGCTCGAAATTCGCGATACCCCGCCCGAGGCCGCGAGCCTTCAGGTCTTCGATCCCTGGCTCGATCAGGTCGCCCTGCCTCTCGTCATCCATTCCTTTGGCGGTGCGCGCCGGACCATTCCCGAGGACACGCTCGATGGCGCGATTTCTTGCCACTACCGCACCTTCCCGCTCCTGTTCGCCCGCGAAGACGACCGTGTGGTCGAGGTGCTGCGCGAGGTGACCCAGCCCAACTGGATCAAGAAGGTGCTCAAGGAATACGAACCGATCAAGCGCCTCGTCTATCAGCCGAAGGGCGAAAAGATCCGAGCCATGTTCGACCGCGACAACCTGCCCCGGCGCGAACAAATGATCCGCAACCAGATCAAGAAAGCCGGGTTGTGGATGCGCTGAACGCGCCTGCCGCCTAACGCAGCCGCCACACTCCGAAAACAGGTGTCCCCGGCAAGGTTCCGCCATTCGCACTGCCCGCGAGGTCGCAGTCGACCGGGTTTCCCTTTGCATGCCCCGCAAGCTGCGTTAGGGTGCGCCGTGACCCCGGGACCAGTCGAGCCAGCATACGGAAATGAAACCGAATTTTGCCCTGAATCTCAGCCATGACGGCATCATGCTTTTGCACCGCACCGCAAGCGGCTGGCTGGCGATGGGAGAGGTGGCGCTCGATGCCCCGGACATGGCGGCGGAACTGGCCGAATTGCGCAAGCTGGCGACCTCGGTCTCGACCGCCGGTCTCGCCACCAAACTGGTGATCCCGAACAGCCAGATTCTCTACCGTCGCCTGCCCGATCCCGGCCCGGAGACCCGCGACGCGGCGATCCGTGCGGCCCTCGACGGCGCGACGCCCTATACGCTCGAGCAACTGGTCTGGGACAGCACCATCTCGGACGGGATCTTGCAAATCGCCGTTCTGGCCCGTGAGACCCTCGACGAGGCGGAAAACTTCGCTATGGAACACCGGTTCAACCCAGTGTCCTTTATCGCCATCCCGGAGATCGACGATTTCGCGGGAGAGCCGTTCTTCGGCCGCGCCCGCAGCGCCGATGCGCTGATCGGGGCGGAGACCGTGGTGGAGCCGGACCGCGTGGCGATGCGCCTCTTGCCGCAACGCCCGATCCTGCCGTCCGAAGCCCCGGAAACGGCCCTGTCCCCCATTGCAGAAACCACGACGCCCGAACCGGAGACTGAAGCGCCCGAGAACGCCGCCGATCTGCACGCCCCGCAGAGAACGACCGAGGAAACGACGACCGAGGTGAGCCCGGAGGCCCAATCCCCTGAGGTCCCGGAACAGCTTGAGCTGCTGCCCGACGCCGCACCCGCGACGGAACCCACACCAGTCGACACGCCCGCCGAGGACGGCCCCGCCGAGGACACCCCTGTCGAGGATGCCCCTGTCGACGACAAGGCGGACGTACCCGCCGAAGACGGCAGCTCCGGCGATCTCTCCGAGACGGCGCCCGTCTCCACATTCCACAGTCGTCGCGAGACCGGAGCTGATGCGCCCCCCCCCCCGACCGAGCCCGCCGCCCCGCGACTCTCGACACGCCCCTCGCGCGTGCTGGCCGCCATGATCCCGGCGCAAGTCCCCCCCAAGGACTCCCCTGTCGCCGCAGAGGCATCGGCCAAACCGCTTGGCCCGGTCCACAAAGGGGACGAAGCGCCCAAAGAGCCCCCGCAAGACGACAACTCGGCGCTGAAACCCGTCGAGTATCCGCATGTGGCCGTCACCTCCGGCGAGGTGCCCATCGACACGCCGAAAGAGCCCAAGCTGAAAGCCGCGCGCCCCGGCAAGGCAGATCCGCTGCCCGAGCCGCCCCCCATGCCCGCGCCGCGCACCGCCAAACCGGACGCGAAAGCGCAAAAATCCCGTGAGAGATCGCGAGGCGGAGCAGCCCTCGGTGCGTTAAAATCCCTGTCCGCGCTTGCCCCGAAATCCGGCAACAAGGCGGCACAGAAAGACACACCCGCCATCGACATCGCAAAAGCGCCCATGCCAAAGGTCGCGCACGCCGCAGGCGAGGACATCATTCCGCTGTCGGATCGTGCCGCCGGTCTCGACCGGGTGGAAAACACCCTCGACGAGGCGGAGGCCCTGACCGTCTTCGGCGCACGGCGCCGCAGCCGGGAGGTCCGCAACAAGCCGCGTCATCTTGGGCTGATCCTGACCGGCGGGCTGGTCGCGCTCTTGCTGTTGGCTGGCCTCATCGCCGGGCTGTTGCCCGATGAGCCGCAATCCACCGATGTCTCCGCCGTCTCCGCCACGCAAGACAACCCGACGGTGATCGCCGCGGACGACACCGCAGCGACCGACGCCACACCGACCGCGCTCGGCCCGGAACAGATGGGCGTGTCTGCGGAGGAGGAAGAACCCGAACTGACGCCGGAGCTTCTGGAGCAGGCCAGCGTGCCCGCCCCTCCTGCCGAAGACATCGCCAACGAAACGCTCGACATGGAGGCCTTGGCCGCAAGCTATGCCGCGACCGGCATCTGGCCGCTCGCCCCCGAAGCGGACACGGGAGAGAGTGCCGAGGACGATCTCGACACGCTTTACACAGCCTCGATCGACCACGCGATCGCGTCGCAGGATGCCGTCGCTCTGCCCGAAGCTGCACGCCATATCGGCGAGGCCGCGCCGCGCGCCGCCCTGCCCCCGGCACCTCTGGGCACACGCTACGATTACGACGAGGACGGCTTTATCCGCGCCACGCCCGAGGGCACCGTGACGCCCGACGGTGCCGTCGTCTATGCCGGTCGCCCGCAGGCCACGTCGAAACCGCGCCCCGGCAGCGCCGTGGACGACGCGGTCGAAGCCGCCCTTGCCCCACCCGTGATCAATGAAAACGATCCGGTGCGGCTGTCGCTGGCGAAATTCCAGCCGAAACTGCGTCCCGACACGCTGGTCGAGAACAACGAGAAGGCCAATCTCGGCGGGTTGACCCGTGTGGAGCTGGGCCGGATTGCGCCGCGTCTGCGCCCGGCCTCGGCTCAGGAACTCGCTCAGGAGATGGCCCAGGAGGATGCGGAGGCCGCAGGCGAAACCGAAGCGGCGCGCACCGCGCCCGCAGTCACCGCCTCGCTCGTACCGAAAGCCCGACCACAGGATTTCGACAAGCTCGCCTCCGCCGCCCGCACCGCCGAAGCTGCGGCGGCCGCCGCCGCAGATGCCGGGACGACCAGCACTTCGAATGCGGAGAAAGTCACCGCCCAGGTGCCCGCGACCACTATTCCACAGGCTGGCCCCGCCAATGTCGCCCGCGCCGCGACGGTCAACAACGCGATCAACCTGCGCAAACTGAACCTGATGGGGGTTTACGGCTCGAGCTCCGACCGCCGCGCTCTGGTCCGGCTGCCATCGGGGCGCTTCGCCAAGGTGAAAGTGGGCGACAAGCTTGACGGCGGACGGGTGCAATCCATTGGCACCGACAACCTCACCTATGTGAAGAACGGCCGCGCGGTCACGCTCGAGATCGGCGGCTGAGGCCCGCGCGACCTTGTTCACCTCTCCGCTTGGGGAAATTTTCGCCGGCCACTTGTCGGGCGATGCGAAGGCTTTACCTCTGCGAAATGAAACGCGACTATGCCATAAGAAGTTTCTTAGGCTCATTTGTCCCCTGAGAAAGGACCCTTCATGGACGGCGCCCTGACACAAGCCGTGATCTATCTTGCCGCCATGGTCGTGGCCGTGCCTCTGGCGCGGCGGCTCGGGCTCGGGTCCGTGCTGGGCTATCTGCTGGCGGGCATGGCGATCGGGCCGCTCTTTGGCATGATCCAGCATTCGGAAAGCGCCGACCTGCTGCATTTCGCCGAATTCGGCGTGGTGATGATGCTGTTCCTGATCGGGCTGGAACTCGACCCGCGTGCGCTTTGGGAGATGCGGCACAAGTTGCTGGGTCTGGGCGGGCTTCAGATCACTGTGACGGCGGCGGCGATCATGGGGGTTGCGATCTGGGCCGGGCAGAGCTGGCAGACCGGACTGGCGCTCGGTATGATCCTGTCGCTGTCCTCGACCGCCGTGGTGCTTCAGACGCTGTCGGAGAAAAAGCTGATCCACACCGGCGGCGGACGCGCGAGTTTTTCCGTGCTTCTGACCCAGGACATCGCGGTGATCCCCATGCTGGCGATCATGCCGCTTCTGGCGACCGGTTCGAAACTTTCGCTCAATCCGGACGGCTCGATCAACCGCGGCACCGACGCTGCGCATGGCACCGCAGCGCATGGTGCCTCGCTGGTGGCAGGGCTGCCCGGTTGGGGTGTCACTCTGGTGACGCTCGGAGCCGTGGCGGCGATCATCCTTGCGGGCGTGTTCCTCACCCGACCGCTGTTCCGCTACATCCATTCCGCCAACATGCGCGAGATTTACACCGCCGTCTCGCTTCTGATCGTCATCGGGATCGCGCTTCTGATGAACGCGGTCGGCCTGTCCCCCGCGCTCGGCACCTTCCTCGCGGGGGTGGTTCTCGCCAACTCCGAATTCCGCCACGAACTCGAAAGCTCGATCGAGCCGTTCAAGGGGCTTCTACTCGGCCTGTTCTTCATCGCCGTCGGTGCCGGGATCAATTTCACCGTGCTGTTCCGCGACCCTCTGACCATCGTCGGATTGACCATTGCTCTGATGATCCTGAAGGGGCTGATCCTTTACGTCATCGGGCGGATTTTCAAACTGCACAAACGGGCGCAATGGCTGTTCACCCTGTCGCTGGCGCAGGCCGGGGAATTCGGCATGGTGCTGACCACGTTTTCGCTCCAGCAAGGCGTTCTGAGCTCCTATCTTGGCGAGCGAGTGCTTCTGGTCATCGCCCTGTCGCTGCTGTTCACGCCGCTGTTCTTCATGCTGCACGATTACCTGCGCGCGAAACTCTCCGAACGGATGGAGGACCAGCCCGCCGACGAAATCGACGACCAGCAAAAGATCATCATCGCCGGTCTCGGACGCTTCGGCCAAGTGGTCAACCGTCTGGTGCAGGCCTCGGGCTTTCAGACCACCGTCCTCGATCACGATCTGAAAACCATTCAGCTCATGCGCAAATTCGGGTTCAAGGGCTTCTTCGGCGACCCGACCCGACCCGAATTGCTCCATGCCGCGGGCATCGACAGCGCGCGCATTCTGGTGATCTCTCTCGACGACCCCGCCGCCGCCACGCAATTGGTGAAATACGCCCGCTCGCTGCGCGACGATCTGTTCATCATCGTGCGCGCCCGCGACCGTGTGCATGTCTATGAGCTCTACAAGGCAGGCGCCGACAAAATCGTCCGCGAGATGTTCGACAGTTCCCTGCGCGCCGGGCGTTATGTGCTCGAGGAAATGGGCTTTTCGGAATATGACGCGGCGATGACCGAACAGGCCTATTACCAGCATGACCGTGAAAGCATGCGGGTGCTGGCGGAGCTTTGGGAACCCAATGTCCCCGTGTCGGAAAACCCCGCCTATATCGAGCGTGCCAAAATGCTCGACAAGGATTTCGAGGCAGCACTGGTCACCCAGCTCGATCAGAACCGAAAGAAGAACAGCGCGGCCTGACCGCGCCGTTCCTGACAGCTCAGGACCTCACTTGTCCGACACGCCCGCCTCGGCAAAGGTCGCCATACCTGACAGGCATTCGACTGCGGCCTTCACCAGCGGCATGGCAAGCCCAGCACCGGAGCCTTCGCCAAGGCGCAGCCCCATGGACAAAAGCGGCTCTTTGCCGATTGCCCGCAGCACTGCCGGATGCGCCGCCTCTGCGGAAACATGCCCCGCAATGCAGTGATCGAGCGCACCGGGCACGGCTTTCTCAAGGGTCGCCGCCGCCGCACAACAGATGAACCCGTCGAGAATGACCGGAATGCGCAGCATCCGCGCCCGCGCGATACCGCCCGCCATGGCCGCCACTTCGCGCCCGCCAAGAGACGCAAGGATCTCAAGCGGTGCTTTGCCGCCATGAAGCGCCACACCCGCCGCACAGACCTCTTCCTTGATCTTCAGACCGGCGTCATCGACCCCGGTGCCGCGCCCGACCCAATCGGCCGCCGTGCCGCCGAACAGCGCATTTGCAATCGCCGCCGCCGAGGTGGTGTTACCGATGCCCATTTCGCCGACGACCAACAGGTCGGAGTCCGGGTTCACCGCCTCCCAGCCGACCTTGAGTGCCGCCACGCACTCCATCTCACTCATCGCAGGAGCTTCTGTGAAATCCGCCGTCGGGCGATCCAGTTCGATCGGATGGATCGACATGATCGCGCCCGCGTTGCGCGCAAGCTGGTTGATCGCCGCGCCGCCATGTTCGAAATTCGCCACCATCTGCACCGTGACCTCCGCCGGGAAGGCCGACACACCGCGCGCCGTCACACCGTGATTGCCCGCGAAAATCGCCACCTGCGGCTGGCTGACCCGAGGCCGCGCTTCCCCGCGCCAGGCGGCATACCAGATGCCGATCTCCTCAAGCCGCCCGAGCGAGCCCGCCGGTTTCGTCAGCTGGCCGTTGCGCGCCTCCGCCCCGGCTTTTGCCTCGTGATCCGGCCCCGGTGCCGCTTTCAGAAGCGCTTCGAACCCTGCAAGATCGGAAAATGCCATGCCTCAACTCTCCCTCATTGTCTTTGAGTCCCCGACCTTCTATCCCCTGAGAGAGACCGAGGACAGGTCCGATTGCGAGGATGCCATGACCCGCCGTTTCCGCCCCGAAGCCGCCGACATCGCCACCGCTCTGGCGCTTTTGACCCGCATCCCGGTGCGTGCGGGCTTTGAGCGCAGCGCCGAGGCCGTCTGGGCCTTTCCCCTCGCGGGTCTCGCCGTCGGGCTCGTGGCGGGCGCCGTCGCCACCATTGCCGGATGGCTCGGGCTCGGCGCGGGCCTGATCGCCGGATTTGCCCTCGCCGCGCTGGTCATCACCACGGGCGCAATGCACGAAGACGGGCTTGCGGATTGCGCCGACGGGTTCTGGGGCGGGTTCGAACGTATCCGCCGCCTCGAGATCATGCGCGACAGCCGCATCGGCGCCTATGGCGTGATCGCCCTCATCCTCGCGCTCCTCTTGCGCTTTACCGCGCTCTCCACGCTCGCGCATGACGACCTGATCGTCACTGCAACAATCGCAGCCGCAATGCTGTCACGCGCCGCCCTGCCCTATCTCATGGTGCTGATGCCGCCTGCGCGCAAAGATGGCCTCTCGGTCACAACCGGTCGCCCACCGCGCGATGCCGCCTCCTTGGGCGCTGTCGTGGCCCTCCTGCTGTCCTGGCTGGTGGTGGGGTTCGTACCCACCGTCGTCGCAGCCTCCGCCATCGTTGGGACCGCCTATCTCACCTCGCGCATCGCCACGGCCAAAATCGGCGGACAGACCGGCGATGTGCTGGGCGCAACGCAACTCCTCGGCGAAATCGCCGCGCTCACCGTCTTCGCCACGCTCGCCTGAACCACCGTCCAACGCGACCCGGTGATCAGCAATGAGGCACTGCGCGGCGCAGAGGTGAGGCAAGCCTTACTTCCCGACTGGGAAAAGCGCACGGCTTTTCCCAGCCGATCAAAAAACGCTTCCCTAACGTCATCGAACGCGCAAGCCTTGTGCCAAAACCAGACACCGCAAACCGCACAGGGTCACGATGAACGACACCCGCATGCCGCCGCCGGACAACATCCTGTCCGTGATCTATGACGTGGCGCTCTCGCCCGAGTGCTACGACCGGCTCTTGCCGCATATGGATCGCGAGGACATCCGCACGGCCCTGCCGGAGCATCATCTGGTGACCCATTTCCACCGCGCCGAAGAAATCCTCGAACGCAGCGGCCTCGGTCAGCGCTCAGATGACATCTCCGCCCTCATGACCCGCTTTGCTCAGTCTACTGCCATTATGGTCAACGCCCGGCTCGAAGTGCTGGCCATGAACGGTCCGGCAGACCAGCTCTTCGGCATCGCTCCCGGCGGTACGCTCGGACAGGCCTCCCTGCCCGAAGACACCCGCGGCACCCTGATCGCGCAGGTCAAAAAGCAATTCTCACAACGCGAGATCCGGGCGGAAAGCTCGGAGGCTCTGCTGGAATTACATCAGGCTGGACTGTCGCGTCCCGCGCTCCTGAAACTGCATGTCGAAAGCCTGCCCCGCATCGGTCGGGTGGTGCTGATCCTGTCCTCCGAACTGATCTGGCCCGACGGTTTCGAAGCTGTTCTCGCCTCCGCCTTCGGTCTGACCCCGGCGGAAAACGCGGTGATCCGCCGCCTGATCGCCTCCGAAAACATTCAGGAGATCGCCATCGCACGCGGTCGCTCCGTCGACACGATCCGCACTCAGGTCAAGACCATCCTCGGCAAGACCGACACCCGGTCCCAGGCCGAATTGATCCGCCTCGTGCTGATGATGATGCATATGGCCACCGCACCCGACACCCGGCAGAGCCGACGCGACACGACGGTCGAAGCGGAGACGGCGATCTGGCACCCGCTGCGGCTTTCGGACGGGCGGCGCATGGCCTATCGCAGCTTTGGCGATCCGAACGGGCGTCCTGTTGTGGTCTGGCCGATGGATTACGGTTTTACCCGCTGGCCCGATCGCGCCGAAACCCGCGCCCGCGCTCTGGGTCTGCGAGTGATCCTGCCTTTGCGCGGCGGCTATGGTCGCTCCGACCCTCCGCCCCAGCGTGGTCTGCTGTCGGAGCATTTCGCCCGCGATGTCGCCGAACTGATGCGCCATCTCGGGATCGGCCCCTGCCCGCATCTGGCGCTTGGTGTCGATGTCATGTTCGTGGCACGCTTTGCCGCCCTGTTCCCGGAACTGATCTCCGGTGTGGTGGGCTGTGGTGCCGTCTTCCCTGTGACCGATCCCGTCCAGATCCGCTGCATGGACAAATGGCACCGCATGATCCTCGCCACCGCGCGCAACACGCCGCGTCTGCTGCCGTTTTTGATCAAGGCCGGATTCGCGCTGGCGCTGAAATCCGGCAAAGATGCCTTCATGCGCAACATCTTTTCCGATACGCCGGGCGATCTGACCCTGCTCGACGATCCCGACACCCGCGCGGCCCTGTTCGAAGGCACACATTTCACCCTGTCGAAAGACCACAACGCCGCCGAGATTTTCACCCGCACCACGATCGAACAGATGACGCGGGACTGGCGCGGCGATCTTGATGCTATGGCTCGGGCGCTGCCGGTGCATATGTTGCAAGGCACTGAAGATACCGAGATTCCGCCCGACATGCTCGCCCGTCATGCCGCAGACTATCCCGGCATTCGTATTCACGTGTGTCAGGGGGGCCGGTCGTTTTGTGTTTTTCGGCCATTGGACAACCGCACTTGATCTTCTCTATGAGCTTGCCTGACCCCGATCCCGTCGTTTCGTGACCGGTTTACCCCATCTGGGGAATGTGGTCCGTTCCAGAAGCACATAGACATAGACTCACGGGCCGTTCGGGCATGGAGGCAAGGGTACGAGTGTTTTTGAGTTTTATGTTTCACCTCCCCAACGGACGAACCGTGGCGCGGCTCCTGTGATCGGTGAAAAGCCTCGCTTTTCATCGATTTCCGTAGGACTGGGCCGAGCTTGCGTCTCAAGGCGCACATCACCCTGATGAAAACCAGGACGGTGGGGGGGGACCATACCGCCTGGAGCACCGGGACAAAAGCTCCCCAAACCTGACAGGCCCTGTGCCCTTCCTGATGTCAGGCGAAACGCTGTCACCTTTTCGGGTGACAGCGTTTTTGTCCGCGCACCCCGCAAAGCAAAACCGCCGCGAGGTCTCCCTCCCGGCGGTCTTTATTGCATCTGAAATACTCAGAGATCAGGCGGCGCGGCTCACCAGAACGTCGTCCACCTTCTTCTGGGCTTCGGTCTCGTTGGTGCCCGACACGGCAGCCACTTCGCGGGTCAGCCGGTCGAGGGCGGCCTCGTAAAGCTGACGCTCGGAATAGCTCTGCTCGCGCTGGTCGTCGGTGCGGTGCAGATCGCGCACCACTTCGGCGATGGCAATCAGATCGCCGGAGTTGATCTTTTGCTCATACTCCTGCGCACGGCGCGACCACATGGCGCGTTTGACCTTAGCCTTGCCTTTCAGGGTCTTCATCGCGTCCTGAACCACATCGGGGGTCGAAAGCGAGCGCAGCCCGGATTCGACGGCCTTGTTGGTCGGCACGCGGAGCGTCATCTTGTCTTTCTCGAAAGCGATGACGAAAAGTTCGAGGGACATGCCCGCGATTTCCTGTTCCTCGATCGACATGATCTGGCCAACACCATGGGCCGGGTAAACAACGAAATCGTTGGGGCGGAATTCGGATTTCTTGGTCTTGCTCATTTGCAGGTTTTTTCCTCAGACGGGACCGTTCTTACCATCGAAGCACTCGCTTCCCCGTCTACACTCCCCGTCCGGCACACACAAAAGCCTTTGGACGATGCCCCTTTGCGCGGTTCAAAGCGCTTGGAGGCGGAGTATGAGGCGCGAAAAACTCAATCCCCTAAAAAAGCGTCGCTTCGGGGGTTGAGGTCGATATGCCCTGTCATGGTTTCCCCTTGATACCACAAAAACCGGCCCAAAGAAAGCATTGCGCGCGTTTACCCCCAAAATCCCGCGTACTTCCCCCCGTTTTTCAGGAGGTTACATGAGATTCCAAGGTGTTGATGACTGTTTACACACTGCGCACGCGTGACAAAGGGGCCCGAGAGCCCCCTGTTCAACCTGCGAATCATCTCTGCATCTGCAAAATGACGATGCAAATCCGGATCAGGAGCCTTCGCCCGGCGCTTCGGAGAAGTATTTGTCGAGCTTGCCCTCTTCACCGTCCTTGTCCTCATAACCCGGCATCGGGTCTTTCTTCTCGAGGATCACCGGCCAAAGTTCGGCGTATTTGCGGTTCAGTTCGACCCATTTTTCCATGTCCGGCTCAGTGTCCGGGCGGATCGCGTCGGCCGGGCATTCCGGTTCGCAGACGCCGCAGTCGATGCATTCGTCGGGATGGATCACCAGCATGTTCTCGCCCTCGTAGAAACAATCCACGGGGCAGACTTCCACGCAATCGGTGTATTTGCAGGCGATGCAGTTATCAATCACGACGTAGGTCATTGCGGCTCATCCAAATCTGACTCTGTCCGCACTTGCTAGCCCCAAGCGCGCCATCATTCAAGCATGTCGGGGCGCGAAAGGTCCGTCATGCGACGATCTTTCTTGGTTGGGCGACCTTTTCCCTCAAACCGTGGCACAGACGGAACAGGGTCCTTCGCGGCCTCGGGCGGGCTGAGGTCTTCATAGAGGGTTTGCGCCTCTGGGGCCGGACCGCGCCGTGTGCCACAACCGATCAGCCGGATCACCCGAATGTGGTGACCCTGCGGAAAGGTCAAAACATCCCCCGCGCCCACAGAGGTCGCCGCCTTGGCCACTTTGGAGGAATTGACCCGCACATGGCCGCCGGTGACGGTTTTCGTCGCCAGACCGCGGGTTTTGAAAAAGCGGGCATACCAAAGCCACTTGTCGAGGCGAATGGTCTCCCGCTTTTCCATAGGGACTTACTTCTTGTCCTTCAAAGCCATCAGCGCCGCGAACGGGTTGTCCGGGTCGATGGCTTTTTCTTTCTTCGGCGGGCGGGCGGAGAAGGTTTTCGGCTGGTTGCCGCCCTCGCGGCCCCCGTCGCGGCCATCACGGCCTCCGTCACGGCGCGGTTTGCCGCCCTTCTTACCTTGCGGCTTGCCGCCGCCCTTTTTGCCCTGCGGACGTTCGCCACCGGCGTTCTCGCCCTGCGCACCGCGGCGCGGGCCGCGGTTGGCGTTGCGATTGCCGCCACGGTTTCCACCCCAGGTGAAGGTGTAGAACTCTTCAGTCTCTTCCTCGACAACACCGGCATCCACCGCCACGCCTTCGGGCAGTTCGGTTTCGTCGAATTCAGAGGCTTCGTCCTCGGCAGGCACCGGCTGGGCAAACTCGGCCGACGGCGCTTCGCCCTCGTCCGGAAGATCGGCGGCAATGCCCGACAGATCGGCAGCCTCCGGGACCTCCGGCTCGCCTGCGGGCATGGCGTCGTCGGAGATCACCTGATCCACCGTCTTCATTTTGACCCGCTCGGATTTGTCGGCCTTATAACCCAGACCTTCCATCAGATCGGCAAATTGTTCCAGCGTCATGCCAGTGATCGACAGCATGTCCGGGTTCGCCTCAAAGCCTGCGCGGCTGTCCTGCGAGCGCAGAAGATCGGCGAGGCGTTCGAGCATGTCGATGCGGATCGCGCGCGCGCCCGAAAGGCGGTAGCCCGACATGGTATAATAGCCATCCGGCGCATGATCGGCGGCGGGAATGGTCACCAGCCCCGGCGGCGGCGCATCGGGGAATTCGTCGAATTTCGCGTTCAACGCCCAAAGCAACAGACGCAAGCGCGTCGGCGCGGGTTTCAGCAGCAGCGGCATGAAGATCGTGTACTGACCGAAGCGCACGCCATGTTTGCGCAGCGCGCCACGAGCGTCTTGATCCAGCTCTTTGACCTCCTGCGCAATCTGCTCACGCGGGATCACGCCGAGGTTTTCAACCAGACGGAAGGCAAACCCACGGGCCAGACCGGTCAGCGTTTCGTCGCGCGACATGTTCAGAAGCGGCTCGAACAGGGTCGCCACCTTGCGGTCAATGAAATGCTGCAAGCGGCGCTGGACCTTCTCGGCCACATCCGTTGCCACAGCGTCGTCCACAAAGGCCACGGCGCGCGGTTTGAGCGCATCGTCGCCGGGCACGAGTTTGCCCACGGCATGCTCGCCCCACATCAGACCGCCCTGATCGGTGAAATCCATCTCCGTATCGGGGGCGTTGTAGAACCGGTCCGCGCGCAGGTTAAATTCCGGCGCAAGTGCGGCCATGGCGGCAGCGGCGAGGGTCTTCGCCTCATCCGGAGTTGCGGCTTTATCTTGCATAAAGCGGAACCCCTCAAGACGGCCGACGAATTCGCCTTCAACCGTCACTTCACCCTTGTCGTTCACGTCGGCCACAAGGCCCTCCTTCTGTTTGAGCCGCCGAAGGAGCACACTCGTCCGCCGGTCCACAAATCTTTGCGTCAGCGCGCCATGCAGCGCATCCGACAATCGGTCTTCTACAGCGCGGGTTGCCTCACGCCAATGGCTTTCGTCATCAACCCAGTTTTCGCGCTGCGCAACATAGGTCCAAGTGCGGATATAGGCGAGTCTTTTAGACAGAGTGTCGATATTGCCCTCGGTCCGGTCAATGCGTTTGACCTGTGTGGCCAGCCAATCGTCGGGAACCCGCCCATATTCGTGTAAAAACTCGAAAATCCGCTCAAGAAGCGACGTGTGTTCGCCATGGCTGATTCCCCGGAAATCGGGAATGCGACAGACGTCCCACAAAAGTTTCGTATCCCGCGCCGTGCGCAGACGGGGGCGCACGGTTTTCAGCGTCGAGAGTGTCTTGAGCGCCTGAAGATCGTCCGCCTCCCGCGCCTTCACCAAAGCCGGGTCAGAGGGCGACATTTCGAGCGAGGCGATCAGACGGTCGACCGTGCCGAATTCCAGCCGTGGATTGCGCCAGTTGAGTTTCTTTTGCGGGGTGAAGCGATGCTCCTCGATGGCCTCGATCACCTCGGCGTCAAACGGCTCCGCCTCGCCCGTCACGCCAAAAGTGCCGTCGGTCTGATAACGCCCTGCCCGGCCCGCGATCTGCGCCAGCTCGTTGGGCATGAGATAGCGCATCCGCCGCCCGTCGAACTTGATCGTCGAGGAAAACGCCACATGCGTGACATCGAGATTGAGCCCCATGCCGATGGCATCGGTGGCGACGAGGTAGTCCACATCGCCGTTCTGATACATCTCCACCTGCGCATTGCGGGTCCGGGGGGACAAAGCCCCCATAACCACCGCCGCACCGCCCTTTTGGCGACGCAAAAGCTCGGCGATGGCATAGACATCATCAACAGAAAACCCGACAATCGCCGCTCGCGCAGGCATTCGACTTATCTTTTTCGAACCTGAATAGGTCAGACGTGAGAATCTCTCCCGCCGCATGAACTGCGCCTTGGGCACAAGCTGCGCGATCACGGACCGCATGGAATCGGACCCCATGAACAGGGTCTCGTGCAAGCCTCGGGCATGCAGCAAACGGTCGGTGAACACATGCCCGCGCTCAGGATCGGCGCAGAGCTGAATCTCGTCAATCGCGAGAAAATCCGCCCCCATGCCCGTGGGCATCGCCTCGACGGTACAGACCCAATATTGCGTGCGCGGCGGCACGATGCGCTCTTCCCCCGTCACCAGCGCCACCACAGACGGCCCCCGCGCGGCAACGATCCGGTCGTACACCTCGCGCGCCAAAAGACGCAAAGGCAGGCCGATCACACCCGTGCGGTGCGCCAGCATGCGCTCGATGGCGTAATGCGTTTTGCCTGTGTTGGTCGGGCCTAAAACTGCCGTAATCCGGCCGCCCCCCATCGCGTCCCCCATCGGGTCTCGTCCTGTCTTGTCGTTTGAGGGTGAACTTAGAGCGCCACACCGCCGAGCGCCAGTTCAAGCCGCGCAATGCGGTCGGACAGGCCCTCCATATTCGGATGAATCTCTTCGATTTTATGCAGCACGGCGAGCGCCTGTGCCTCATCCCCGGTTTCTTCGAGAATCAGCGACAGGCCCGAGAGCGCCCCGAAATGCCGTGGCTCGCGGCTGAGAACCTCGCCGATGTCCTGAAGCGCCGGGCCGTACAGTCCCGCCATGAAATAGGCGGTGGCGCGCGCGTTATAGGCTTCGGTAAACTCCGGGGCATGATCCACAAGCGCGGTCAGATGGCCGATGGCACCCTGAACATCGCCCGCCTCCATCGCCATGCGACCGCGTTCCAAGAGCAAATCCATGGCATCCGAACCGGAGCGAGACAGTTCCAAAGCCAGTTCTTGTTCGATCCGTGCGGCGTCATAGGGATTGGCTTCGGACAGCTCGCCAAACAGCGTGTCGAGACGCGCCGCATCCGCAGCAAAAGCACCAGAATGACCGACCCCGGCCCCGAAAAAGAGCCAGAACGCAACGGCACATTTGAGAAACTGTCGTAATCTCTTCATAACAATCTGGATTGTAGCTTTCTGGGCCCCATGTTCATAGTCACAATGTGGCGACAGGGCGCGCCCCAGACAACCGGAGGAAGACAAATGAGCGACATCATCACCAAGGCCGTGGAAGCCCTGTCCGAGAAAATCGACGGCTTTACCGCAGGCGTTGCGAAATTCGTGATCGAAGGCGAAGGCGCCATCGTGGTCGATGCGGACGGCGTGCGCGCCTCCGATGACGCGGCCGATGTGACGCTGACCGCCGATCTCGAAACCTTTCAGGGCATGATGGAAGGCGACGTCAACCCGACGGCGGCCTTCATGCAGGGCAAACTGTCGATCGACGGCGACATGGGTCTTGCCATGCAGCTCGGCTCCGCCCTGTCGTGACCCACGAACGCGCACCCTATTATGCCGAACTGGCCGACGGGCCGGACAGCGGCGAGGCCTATTGGCTGACCGCTTCGGACGGGGTGCGCATTCGCGTCGGGCTTTGGCCGCATGAGGGCGCGAAGGGCACGGTGTTCATCCTGCCCGGACGCACCGAATGCATTGAGAAATACGGGCGCGGCGCGGCGGATCTCGCCGCCCGCGGCTTTGCCAGCCTCGCCATCGACTGGCGCGGGCAAGGCATTGCCGAGCGTCTTTTGAAAGACCGCCGCATCGGCCATGTCGAGCATTTCGCCGATTACCAGAAAGACCTCGACGCGGTGATCGCACTCGTCGAAAATCTGGCCGAAGAGAAAGCCATGCCGAAACCGTGGTTCCTCATCGGGCATTCCATGGGCGGGGCCATTGGCGTGCGCGCTCTGATCGAGGGCAAGCCCTTCAAGGCCGCCGGATTTTCCGCGCCGATGTGGGGCATCGGGCTCTCGCCGATCCAGAAACTTCTAGTGCGCTTCGTCTCTCCGGTGTTTCACGCCCTCGGCCTTCAGAACCTGCGCGCGCCGGGCACCAAGCCCGAGAGCTACATGGTCTGGCACGGGTTCAAGGACAACCTTCTGACCTCGGACCGCGAGATGTTCGATTACATGACCCGGCAGGTGGTGGAAAAACCCGATCTGTCATTGGGCGGGCCATCGTCGCATTGGGTCACCGAGGCCATTGCGGAAAACGACTGGGCCTTTGATCACCAGATGCCCGACGTGCCGGTCCTTTGTTTTCTCGGTCTCGACGAGAAAATCGTCAACACCCAGGCCGTGCGCGATTTCGCGGCGCGCTGGCGCTCCTGTGAGTTGATCGAAGTGGTCGGCGGGCGGCACGAGATCCCGATGGAAAGCCCGGCGATCCGCAAACACTTCTACGACCATCTGGCCGCACTTTTTTCCGAGCAATGCGCCTGAAACGGATCGGAAACGCACCTGATCCTTTGCATCCGCCGCCGCGACGCCCTATCTGTTGAAAAACAACATGAGGAGCGATGCGATGCGGTTCACCTTCCCCCAGCCGGTTTTCGATCAGAACGCCCAGAGCGGCCATAACCAATTCGGGGATCTGCCGGACTGGGACCTCACCGATCTCTATCCCTCGACCGACGCCCCCGAGGTCAAACGCGATCTCGACTGGCTCGAAGAGCATTGCGCCAGCTTCGCCGAGGATTACGAGGGCAAGCTCGCGGATCTCGACGGCGCGGGCATGTATGATTGTATCCTCAGGAACGAGCGGATTTCGCAGGTCGCGGGCCGTCTCGACTCCTTCGCCGGGCTGCTCTATTACCAGAACACCGTCGATGGCGAGCGGGCGAAATTCCTCTCCGACATTCAGGACAAGATCACCAATTTCACCGCGCCTCTGGTGTTTTTCTCGCTCGAAGTGAACCGCATCCCCGAGGACACGCTCGAAGAGATGCTGAAACACGACGGGCTCGCGCGCTATCGGCCGATTTTCGAGCGGATGCGCAAGATGCGGCCCTATCAGCTCTCCGACGAGTTGGAGCGCTATGAGCACGACATGTCGGTCGTGGGCGCGTCGGCGTGGAACAAGCTGTTCGACGAAACCATTGCCGATCTGAAATTCGACGTGAACGGCGAGACGCTCGGGATCGAGGCCGCGACCACGCTGATGACCGAACAGGACCGCACTGTGCGCGAAGCGGCCGCGCGCGAGATTGGCAAGGTTCTGGGTCAGAACATCAAGATTTTCTCCCGCGTTCACAACACCTTGTCCAAGATAGGCCAGGTCGAGGACAAATGGCGCGGCATGCCGACGCCGCAGACCGGGCGGCACCTGTCGAACGATGTCGAACCGGAGGTGGTCGAGGCGCTGCGCAACGCGGTGGTCAAAGCCTATCCGAAGCTGTCGCACCGCTATTACGAGCTGAAACGCGGTTGGCTCGGGCTTGACAAATTGCAGGTCTGGGACCGCAACGCCCCCCTGCCGATGGAAGAAACCCGCACCGTCGGCTGGGACGAGGCGCGCAAAACGGTGATGGACGCCTACGCCGGGTTCGACCCGCGCATGGCCGAGATTGCCGAACCGTTCTTTACTAAGGGCTGGATCGACGCGGGCGTCAAACCGGGCAAGGCTCCGGGGGCCTTCGCCCATCCGACCGTGACCGACGCGCATCCCTATGTGATGCTCAACTACCTCGGCAAACCGCGCGATGTGATGACGCTGGCGCATGAGCTGGGTCATGGCGTCCATCAGGTTCTGGCCGCTGGGCAAGGCGAATTGCTCGCCGATACGCCTCTGACGCTCGCGGAAACGGCCTCGGTGTTCGGCGAAATGCTGACCTTCCAGAAAATGCTCAAAGGCGCCAAAACCGACGCCGAGCGCAAGATCATGCTCGCGGGCAAGGTCGAGGACATGATCAACACCGTGGTGCGCCAGATCGCGTTTTACGATTTCGAATGCAAGCTGCACGAGGCGCGCAAAGGCGGCGAGCTGACGCCGCAGGACATCAACAAAATCTGGATGTCGGTGCAGGGCGAATCCCTCGGGCCGGCCTTTGAATTCTTCCCGGACTACGAGGTCTACTGGTCCTATATCCCGCATTTCGTGCATTCGCCCTTCTACGTCTACGCCTATGCGTTTGGCGACGGATTGGTGAACGCGCTCTATGCGGCCTATACCGAGCAACCCGAAGGCTTCCAGGACAAATATTTCGACATGCTCAAATCGGGCGGCTCGAAACATCACAAAGAGCTTTTGAAACCCTTCGGCCTCGACGCCTCCGACCCGAAATTCTGGGACAAGGGCCTGTCGATGATCTCAGGTTTCATCGACGAATTGGAAGCGATGGAGTGAGCCTCACGCTCGCCCCTCTACCCCACGAAGACCTGAACCGTCTCGCGGGGTTTTCTTTGCCGTCCGATCAGGCGGGCTTTGCCGATCTGCCGTCCGTCACCCTGTCCACAGGCACGGCACGAGATGGTCATCTGATCCTCTCCGAGAGCCAGCCGGTGGGCTTTTTCGCCATCGACCGGGACTATTCCGATCATCACGAATTCGCCCCCAAAGGCGCCCTCGGATTGCGTCAATTCATGATTGATCACGCTGCGCAGGGCCAGGGCCATGCCTCCGCCGCCTGCCGGGCGCTGAAACCCTATCTACAAGCGCAATACCCGGGGGCTGGCTCCTGTTACCTGACCGTGAATTGCCGCAATCCCAACGCGCGCCGCGCCTACCTCAAGGGAGGGTTCATCGACACCGGTGCGCTCTATCTCGACGGTGGCTTCGGGCCGCAGCACATCATGCACCTGCCTCTCAGCTGATCACTTCAACTGGCTGTCTTTCGACCCGCGCCGATTGATCCCGCCGCGCGGCTTATAGGCGCTGTCGCGGTCGCGCTGACAATCGATGCAAAGCTTCACGCCGGGGATCGCCTTGCGCCGGGCTTCGGGGATCTCCTCGCCGCATTCGGCGCATTCCGTGAAACTCTCGCCCACCGGCCCGCGATGCTGTTTCATGCGGGCCAACTCGTCGCTGATCGAGGCTTCGATCTGTTCGCTCACCGCACCGTCTTTCGCCCAGCCGCCTGCCATATCCGCGCCTTTCCTTGAACCGTCTGCTCGAAGTCTTCGCCTTGGGGGCGCACCCGTCAAGCCCGCACCTTGCCCCGCATCACCCGCCATTCGTGCCAAACGAGCCACATCACCACGAGATCGAACCCGGTGAGGAACAAAAGCCCGGCGGAGTGCGTGTAGCTGTAGCGATAGAGCTGATAGAGGATGAACAGGCTCATCACGATGAGCGACAGCGGATAGGCGATCGGCTTGCGCCGCAACAGCCCCGCCACCAGCGCGACTTTGATCACCCCGTGGCTCATCAGGTAGAAGGCATAGAAACTCTGCGTCGCGCCGGTCATGCCCTGCGCCGCCGCCAGAAGATGGGTCGCCACGAAATCGCGCGGGTCTTCCAGAAGCTCTTCGCGGGTCAGGACATTGACCCAGTGCAGCACGGTCTCGGTGCGCACAATATAGAACAATGCCCCGCCCGCGATCTCAATCAGCGCATGCAGCCCCTTGAGGATCACGCTGATCTGGAAGGCATACCGGACATATGTCTCGCGCAGGGGCATCGGCGCAGCACTCAATCGAGCTCCGTCCAGGGCCAGGGTTTCACCTCGCTGTCGCCGGTGATGTAACGCGTCGCCTTCGCGAACCAGATGCCCACATCGGTGCCCGCATTCGCCACCCGGTCGTTGGGTTTCTTGCCGTTCATCAGCATGATGATCGCCTGAAGGATCGCCAGAACACCGATGATCGTCGAGGCAAAGCTCATCATCACCCAGATGATGATCGAATAGAGGATACGCGCCCCCATATTCTCGGAAATCTCCTCGGGCCGCGCGGCTTTCTTGCCGCCCAGATCGGGCATGACGTGATCGAATTCATGCGGGTCGGCCATGGTCTATCCTTTGTGATTCCTTTGCCTTGCAGTCTCCAGTTTAACGCGAAGCTCCGCAGACCAAAATCTCCCGTGTTCACGACATCTGACGCGAGGTTTCATTTGGGCGATGAGCAATCCGCGCATAGGCTTCTCGCAAAACGGGAGGTTTGCACATGCTCAAATGGATCGGACGGATCGTCCTCGCGGCGATCGCAATCGCGGCCGTGGTGTTTTTTGGCATCTTGCCGGGGATTGTCGAGAAGGGGCAAAACCCGGTGGTGGCGCACGCGCCCTATGAAGTTTCGCCAGAGGCGCAGGCACTGCATGATAGCCTCGTGATCGGCGACTGGCATGCCGACAGCCTGATGTGGAACCGCAACCTTTTGAAACGCGGCGAGCGCGGGCAGGTCGACATCCCGCGTCTGCGCGAGGGCAACGTCGCACTTCAGGTCTTTACCACCGTGACCAAAAGCCCCGCCGGGCAGAATTACGAACACAATTCGGCCGAGGCGCGCGACAACATCACGCTTCTTGCGATTGCCGAACTTTGGCCGGTGAAAAGCTGGTTCGATCTGACCGAACGCGGGCTTTACATGGCGGATCGTCTGAATGGCTATGCCGAAAAAGCCCCCGATCAGATCCGCGTCATTCGCACCGTCGCCGATCTCGACGCCGTGCTGGCCGCGCGCGCAGAGGGGGTCGAGGTGATCGGCGGCATTTTGGGCGCCGAGGGCGGGCATGTGCTTGAGGGCGAGATCGGCAATCTCGACCGCATCTACGGCGCGGGCTTTCGCCTCATGGGGCTGACGCATTTCTTCGACAACGAGCTCGGCGGCTCGCTCCATGGCGAGGAGGATCACGGCCTGACCGAGTTCGGCCGCGCCGTTGTGGCGGGGATGGTCGAGAAACATATGGTGATCGATCTGGCCCATGCCTCGCCGCAGATGGCGCGCGATGTTCTGGCGATGACCGAGGTCCCGCTAGTGGTCTCGCATTCCGGCCTCCATTCGCATTGCCCGGTGAAGCGCAATTTCCCCGACGATCTGATGCGCGAGATCGCCGCGACCGGCGGCGTGATCGGCATCGGCTATTGGCAGGATGTGACCTGCGACGCGTCGCCTTCGGGCATCGCCAAAACGGTTCGGGCGGCGATTGACGCGGTCGGTCTTGAGCATGTCTCGCTCGGTTCGGATTTCGACGGGGCGGTCGAGACGGAATTCGACACGTCGGAGCTTGCAGCCCTGACGCAGGCGCTTCTGGATCAGGGTCTCACGGAGACACAGATCGCCGCCGTGATGGGCGGCAATATGGTGCGGGTGCTGGGAGAGGTGTTGCCGCAGTAACCGTCAGTCGACGCCAAGCGCCCAAAGCCACCGCAGCGCCTCCGCCATGCTTAGATCGGGCTCGAACGCGCCGGTGTCGAGAAAGGAGATCGTCTGGGCGATGACGCGCGGGTTCTGCATCATGAAGGTATGCGTGACCGGAAGCGTCAGATGCGCCGCCATGCCCGCGACCTTCGTGCTGTCGATCGAGACTTTGCCATCGTCTTCGCCTGCGACCACCGCCGAGAGCACCGGATTGAGCGACTGGCTCCCCGCAATCACCCCGGTCTCAAACGGCACGGGCGGCAAGGTCCCCGGCAGGCCTTCTGTCCCGAGTTGCAGCCCCGCCGGACCGTTGGCGGTTTGAAAGGCGGCGTAGTCCTCGAACGTATCGATGATTTCGGAGCCATGGTTGGGCGGGCCCAGCATCACGACGCGGCCCCAGTCCATCTCCGGATGATCGGCGGCAAATGTGCGCAACAGGATCGCGCCCATGGAATGGGTCACCACATCGGGGCGGCTGTCAGAGCCACAGGCGTCACGCGCCGCGCGCAATGTCGGATCGGCCAAAAGCGCCACCGGGGCGGCGCGCGACGGATAGCCCTGATTGACCGTCTTGTAGCCTGCCGCCTCAAGCGCATGTTCCATCACCAGCATCGAGGCGTCCGTGCGTGCCAGCCCGTGCAACAGGATGACGCAACGCGGCTGCGGTGCGTCCTGCGCCAGCGCAGACTGGCTGACGGTCAAGGCGACGAACGTGCTGAAAACAAGGGCGGGAAAACGGGTCATATCAGAGATATGGCGATGCGCTAGCAAAGGCACAAGATCAGCCCCAAAGCCGACTTCCTCAAAACAACACGGGCGCCCGAAAGGGCGCCCTTACCAATCGTACCTCCCTGAGGTCCTCCCCCCTTACGGGTCAGGATCGTTTGGGTGTTGGCCCTTTGAGCGAGGGGGCACAGGCTCCTCCGTCTCGCTTCATCCGGGGTCTCAAAGCCTCAATCGGCAGCACCCTTTTGATCCTTCGAACCGTCTACCCCGGCCCTGCCCTCGGACATCCCTCCACGGATCTGAGAAACCTGAGCCGGAGGTGCCGGTTATTGCGGCGGATCCTCCTTGTTGTCAGAGCCAGAAGTGCGGAACATTTTCATGTCTCCTCCTTTTCTTGCCTTATCAACAGTTTAATCATAGCCCGAGTCGACCGATCTGGCCTTGATCCCGATCAAAACCGCTTCGGATTTCGCATTTGACGGGGGCTTTCGGGAGGGGGCTATCCCGCTCATACACCAAAGGAAAACGGCCCCGAACCGTATTCGGGACCGCTTTTTCAGCATTCAAAAACTTTCTCCCGGATGGCTCAGGCGCCTTCCAGAATGCCCTGCTCTTTCGCCAGCTCCTGCATGCGCTTTTGCAGCTTCTCGAAGGCGCGCACCTCAATCTGACGGATACGCTCGCGCGACACGTCGTATTTCGCCGACAGATCCTCAAGCGTCATTGGCTGATCCTTCAGGCGGCGCTCCATGAGAATATCCTTCTCACGGTCGTTCAGCACCTCCATCGAACGCGCCAGCAACTCGCGGCGGGTTTCCATCTCGTCGCGCGCCTCATAATCGGCGGCGGTGTTGGCGCTTTCGTCCTCAAGCCAGTCCTGCCATTGCGCGGCCCCTTCCTCGTCGGAGCCCACCGTGGCGTTGAGCGAGGCGTCGCCCCCCGACATCCGGCGGTTCATCGACACGACCTCTTCCTCGGTCACGCCCAGATCGTGCGCGATCTGTTTGACGTTGTCCGGGTGAAGATCGCCCTCCTCGAAGGCACCGATCCGGGCTTTGGCCTTGCGCAGGTTAAAGAACAGTTTCTTCTGCGCCGAGGTGGTACCGAGTTTCACCAAAGACCACGAGCGCAGGATATATTCCTGAATGCTCGCGCGGATCCACCACATGGCATAGGTCGCCAGACGGAAGCCTTTTTCCGGATCGAAGCGTTTCACCGCCTGCATCAGGCCGACATTCGCCTCGGAAATCACCTCCGCCTGCGGCAGGCCATAGCCACGGTAGCCCATGGCGATCTTGGCCGCGAGCCGCAGGTGCGAGGTCACAAGCTTATGCGCCGCCCGGCTGTCTTCGTGATCGACCCAGCTTTTGGCGAGCATGTATTCTTCTTCGGGTTCCAGCATCGGGAACTTGCGAATTTCTTGCAGATAGCGGTTCAGCCCCTGTTCAGGGCTCGGAGCCGGCAAATTTGCGTAGTTACTCATGTCTCACATCTCTCCCGCGTCACGCGCCATGTTATAAGGCTTAACATACCATTTAGGAAGGGATGTTAGCGCTTTCAAGGGACGCTGACGCGATTTCCTATTGCGACAAATTTAACGAAACATGACCCGACATCCGCCGCCAGACCATCTTAATCCGCCAAAATTTCACAAAAATCACGCCAATGTGGTCTCTGTTACATCGGCTCAGAGCTGATCCAGAAGATCCTGCATATCCTCGGGCAAAGGCGCCTCAAACCGCATGTCCTCGCCCGTCACCGGATGGACAAAGCCCAACACGGCGGCATGAAGCGCCTGACGCGGGAAGGCATCGACCGCCGCCCGCGCCCGGTCCGACAGCGCCTTGTGGTTCAGTTTGCGCCGCCCGCCATAGGTCTGATCCCCGACCAGACCATGCCCGGCATGGGTCATATGCACGCGGATCTGGTGGGTGCGTCCGGTTTCCAGCCAGCATTCCACCAGCGCAAGCTGCGGCGGCGTGCCATAAAGCTCGACCACCCGTGCCCGCGTGACCGCATGACGCCCCTCGGTAAAAGACACCGCCTGTTTCTGGCGGTCGGTCTTATGACGACCCAGAAAAGACGTGATGCGCAGAATGTTCGAGCCTTCGAAACTCACCCCCTTCACACCGCGCAGTCGCGGGTCCATCGGGTCCGGCACGCCGTAGACCAGCGCGTCATATTTCCGCTCGACCGTGTGCTTTTCGAACTGTTTCGCCAGCCCCTGATGCGCCTTGTCGGATTTCGCCGCGACCAAAAGCCCCGACGTATCCTTGTCGATCCGATGCACAATGCCGGGGCGTTTCTCACCGCCGATGCCCGAGAGGCTATCGCCGCAATGAAACATCAGCGCATTGACCAGCGTCCCCGAAGGCGAGCCGGGTGCCGGATGCACCACCATGCCGACGGGCTTGTTAACCACGATCAGATCGTCGTCCTCGTAGATCACATCGAGCGGAATATCTTCGGCCACGACCTCAGCGTCTGCGGCCTCTTCAACCGTGATCTCGACCCGGTCGCCCTCGGCCACTTTACCCTTCTGATCCGTCACAACCGCACCGTTGACCTTGATCGCCCCCTCGGTGAGCAATTTCGCCAGACGCGAGCGCGACAGCACCGCTTCTTCTGGCACATCGCGCGCGATCGCCTTATCAAGACGCTTGGGCGGATTTTCCGCGATGAGGAAGGCGACGGTGGATACGGGCATGAGCAACCTTGAGATCGATCCGAAAGACGCGGCCCGGCTGACGCTTTTGCGGCGGCTGGTCACGACACTTCTGGTGGTGATGATTGCCGGATTTCTAGTGCTGATCGCCCTGCTTGTCACCCGTTTCCCGTCAATGGATGCGCCTGTTTCTGAGACCGCCCCCCTCACCTGGCCCGATCAGATCGCCCTGCCCGACGGCATCACCCCCGAGGCAGTCACCCGTGGCTCCGACTGGATCGCCGTGGTGTCAGGCAATGAGATTCTGATTTTCGACGCCGAGGGCGGCGCGCTGCGTCAACGCATCTCCGTGAACCCCGCCCAACACTGAACGCGCTGCGCGGGAAGAAACGGAGCGCCGAGGCTGCCTCCCACAGCCTGCGGCGCTCGTCCCCCCGATGCGACCGGTCAGATTTGCGGACCAGATTCTACCTTCCCCAGTTCAACTCCCGCCCGACGAGGGCAAAAAACAGAATTGGAGACATGACAAGGGCCGCGTAGGCGAGCCCCACGAAATAAAGATGCATATTTTCCTCCCTTTTTGGAAGGATAACACGAATCTGACGACATTGCTACATTTTGTCGCACCCCCTGCGACAGGACACAGCACCCACGCCACATCCCCCGCGCACAGGCGGCATGTCGGTCGACAGGGTGACACAGCCTGCCGTACTCGACATCGCACGCACGGACGCACGGACGCACGGACGCACGGACGCACGGACGCACGGACGCACGGACGCACGGACGCACGGACGCACGGACGCTATGGTCCACACCGGCCAGTAAGCAAGCTGCAATATGAAGGGAAAGAGTGGTACCACCTCCCCGGCTCGAACGGGGGACCTCCTGATCCACAATCAGGCGCTCTAACCAACTGAGCTAAGGCGGCACTGACGGGGGATTTAACGAGACGGGCAGATGAATGCAAGAGGCAGATTGCGAGAAAATCGCCCGAGCCCCGGAATCTCCCCCGCCCCTTGCGCCAGAACGGGCGAACGCGTATTTCGGGGAAGATCAAAAGGAGCCGTCATGGGTATCAATTCGGAACGCGACATCGAAGCCAATCTGCAAATCGGGCCGACCTCGCTCGGCATGGTGCGGATGTTCATCGAAGCCACCGGTGGCATCGAGATTCCGATGGATTTCGAACCGGAAGAAGCCGAAGAAATCGCCGAGGAGCTGATGGCCGCAGCGGCGCAGGCACGGAAAACGGCGAAATAAGCCGGCTTGGCCCGCGTTGAATGCCTCCGGCGGGAGTATTTCTCCCACGGAAAGCCCCTTTAGCTCTCTCCCCCGAACAGTGCCGCGACGCCCGGATCGCGATAACCCTGTAGCCGACGCGCCGCATCGCGCGCGGCCTTGAGATGCACAGCCTTGCGCCGGGCGGCGGGCAATTTGTCCTCCTCCGGCATACGGATGATCTCCGCCTGATAGGCATCGGCGATGATCAGCCCCGCTTCGGGCGGCAGAATCTCCGTCGGAAAGTCGAGATCGACGGCGAAGAAATACCGGTCGCACCACTCCAGATAACCCTGCCATTTCGCATCGGTCATGAAATCCGCGCGCGAGGATTTGCATTCCACCACCCAGACCTCGCCCTTCGGCCCCAGCGCCAGCACATCGACGCGCAGGCCGCGCGCGGGCACCCATTCCTCGACGCAGGCGAAATCATGCGAACGCAGATGGCGGCACACGCCGCGCGCCAGTACCTGGCCGGGTTGGGCGGAGGTAAGAAACGTATCGGTCATGGCCGGACCCTGCCGCAGACTCGCGCGTTTTTCAACGCCTCCCCCTTGTCGTCCTCGCAGCAAAGCCCTATCTCGAAGCTCAGGCGGGATCTGCTCTTCTCGTACACATGGGCGCAAGTCTCCGGTGGCCTTACGCAACCGAATGGGAGCTGGCTCTGTCTGGATCCTGGTCCAGTTACCTGGCGCCCACCTGATTTTTCAGGCTTCGGGAGCATACGCGCTGCTACGGATGCTGTGGTCCCCCGCCGCCCTCTTGAGGGCAAATTGAGATGCCGCCTTCTTGAAAGGCAAAAATGCAAAACGCGCCCGAAAGGACGCGTTTTTCTATATTGGAAAGCGTGCTCAGCGACGCCGCGTCGCCTCGACCGGAATGGGGTCCATCGTCATCAACGACACCTCGTCGCGTTTGCCGCCCCGCCCGTCGTCGTCGCTCCCTGCCATGCGCATGATCGTGATGGCGAATTGCACGCCGGAGAACACGATGCCATTGGCGAACCAAAGCACAATCACGGCGATGATCCCCGCATCGTTATGCGTGACCAGATGCCAAAGATTGGCGACGTTGAAATAGAGGAGCGCGCCCACGAACGCCGCCGCGATCGCAAAGCCGATCAGGACCTGAGTGATGTAGAGTTTCACAAGCTTGGGCATGGCAGCACTCCAAACGGGAACATATTCAAAAAGTGTATCACATGTGGCGGGATTTTCCAGTTCCATTCCGTCGCAGCCCGAAATGCAAAAACGCCCCGGCGAGGGGCGTTTATCACTGTCAATCAAACTCTGGAACGATTTCAAAAAGCTTCGGGACACGCCTCACATGTTCGAATGCTCGCGCGTCTTCCCTTCGCGTTAAAACGCTTCGGGACGCGCTTCGCGGGCCATATGATCCAGCACAGCATTGACGAATTTCGGCTCGCGGCCATCGGGGTAAAAGGCTTTCGCCACATCGACATACTCGACGATCACAACCTTCGGCGGCGTGCGGCCCGACAAAAGCTCGGCCCCCGCCGCCCGGAACAGCGCCCGAAGCGTCGGGTCGATGCGCGCAATCGGCCATTTCGCCACCAGCGCCCGGTTGGTCATCTGGTCGACCTTGGCCTGATCATTCACGGCAATCTCGGTGATCTCGTGGAACAGATCGCTGTCGCCATCGATGAATTCACCCTCTTCCTCGGTCTTCAGCCCGAAGAAATGGTCGTAGAATTGACGACGCACCTTGTCGACGGTCATATCGGCCGCTTCCATCTGAAACAGCGCCTGCACGGCATAGAGCCTTGCGGCGGATTTCATCTCGCGCTTGGTGGGCGGTTTCAGGTGGTCGTTCTCGTCAGTCATGCTTTTTTGCTCTCGTCAGGCTGGCCGGCAAGCTTGATCGCGTCGCTGTGGAATCCCACGCCCTTGCTCGGAGCGGCCCATTTGCGCGAAAGCGCGATGAGATGCAAGGCCGCAGCGGCCGCACCGCCGCCTTTGTTCTGGCCTTTTGCTTCGGCGCGAACCACCGCCTGATCGCGATTTTCCACGGTCAGGATGCCGTTGCCGATGCACAGCCCTTGCAGCCCCATCAGTTGCAACGCGCGCGAGCTGTCGTTGCAAACCGTATCATAATGCGTGGTCTCGCCGCGAATGACACAACCCAGCGCCACATAACCATCGAAATTCGACAGCTTATCGGCAATCGAAATCGCTGTCGGCACTTCCAAAGCGCCCGGAACCTCCACAAGATCCCAAGTGCCGCCCACGGCCTCGACGGTCGCTTTCGCGCCAGCGACCAGCTCGTCGGCGATGTCCTTGTAATAAGGCGCCACGACGATGAGGATTTTCACCGGCTGATCGAAAGACGGCAGGTCGAGCGTATAATGTTGTTCATTGGCGGCCATCGGTCAGTTTCCTTCCGTGATCTTGCGCGTGCCGGTGATCTCGAGGCCGAAGGCTGCAAGCCCCGGCGCTTTCGGTTGCGGGCTGTCGCTGACGAGGATGAGCTTGTGCAGACCGAGTGCGGCCAAAATCTGCGCCCCCAGCCCGTATTGCCGCAGCGTCTGCGGCGAGGATTCGCCCTCTTCGACCATTTTCATCGTGGTATCGCGCAGCAGCACGACCACACCGCGCCCCTCTTCGGCGATCACTTCCATCGCGCCTTCCATTTCGCGCGAGGTGCGCCCGATGCCCAGCACGTCTTCGAGCGGGTTGAGGTTATGCACCCGCACCAGAACCGGCGCGCCATCGGTGATGTCGCCTTTCGACAACACGATATGTTCGGCGCCCTGAAGATCGTCGGTGTAAATCTGCATGTCCCATTCGCCACCGAAGGCCGAGGTGACCTTGCGCGCGGAGGACTTGGATACGAGGTTGTCGTGACGGCGGCGATAGGCGATCAGGTCGGAAATCGTGCCGATCTTGAGACCGTGCTTTTGCGCAAAGCCCACAAGATCCGGCAGGCGCGACATGGTGCCGTCTTCGTTCATGATCTCGCAGATCACCGAACTGGGCAGAAGCCCCGCCAGACGCGCCACGTCCACCCCGGCCTCGGTATGGCCAGCCCGCACCAGAACACCACCATCGCGCGCGCGCAGCGGAAAGATATGGCCCGGCGTCGCAATGTCGGCGGCGGTTTTCGACGGGTCGATGGCCACGGCGACGGTGCGCGCGCGGTCATGGGCGGAAATGCCGGTCGACACGCCTTCGCGCGCCTCAATCGACACGGTGAAGGCCGTTTCATGCCGCGACGAGTTGTTCGAGGCCATCATCGGCAGGCCCAGCGCGTCGATCCGGTCCCCGGTCAGCGTCACACAGATCAGACCGCGCCCGTAGGTGGCCATGAAGTTGATCGCCTCGGGCGTCGCCATTTGCGACGGGATCACCAGATCGCCCTCGTTCTCGCGATCCTCGTGGTCGACAAGGATGAACATCCGCCCGTTGCGGGCGTCTTCGATGATCTCCTCGATCGGGGAGATGGCGTCTTGGTAGCTGACTTGCGTTTCGGACATGGTAATCTCGGCGGGCCTTCTGGGACTTCGGTCGCTTCCCGATACAGCTTTGCGCCGCCAAAGACCAGCCTCATGCCACGCACAATCGCCAAGCATTTCTGCGCAATTCGCAGCTTTGCCCACCTGTGCGATCAATGCGCGCCCAACCCGCTCAGGTCAGCTTTCGAAAAACATCGGCGCATCGATCCGTCCGGCCAGCTTGCCAGCGTCGACCCATTCCGCCTCAAACGGCGCTTCTGAGACCAGAACAAGCCCATCCCGCGGAAATTTCGACCCCAAAAGTTCCGCCAAAGCGGCGCGTTGTTGCCCCCATGGCGCATAGGGGCGTGGCGCACGTCCGGCCCGGTCCACCGCGTCAAGCTCTTCGATCATCCCCGGCACCAGCGGATGATGCGCCGCCACGATGCGTGCGGCTTTCACCTCTGCCAGCTTGTCGGCAAAGGCCGGGTTCATCCGGTCTCCCAGCCGCACAAGCCGAAGCGCATTGGAGGAAAACAGGAAGCCGACAACGTCGCGCCCGGTGGAAGCGCGGATCGAGGCGTAGGATTTATACGGCAGGCCAAGCTCTTCGGCCCGGCGCACCCGCATGCGGACCACCTCGATGGGCAGGCTCTCCCCCATCAGGTTCTTGCGCGCCTTCTTCCAGACAAAGCGACGATAGCTCACGCCCGGATCGAGCGACGGCCCACCGTTGTGGCCGACGCCATGGAGCGGGGCGCTCACGCCTGCCACTCCTGCAAACGGGCGACGTAGCGCGCCAGCGTGTCGATCTCGAGGTTCACCTTGTCGCCCACCTTGGCCACGCCCCAGGTCGTCACCTCCTGTGTATGCGGAATGACGTTGATACCGAAAGAACAGCCCTCGACCTCGTTCACCGTCAAAGACGTGCCGTTCAGCGCCACCGAGCCTTTCGGCGCGATGAATTTCGCCAGAGCCTCCGGGGCCTCGAAGGTGATCCGCGTGCTGTCGCCCTCGTCCTTCATCGCCGTGATCACCGCCACCCCATCGACATGGCCAGACACGATATGCCCGCCCAACTCGTCGCCCAGCTTGAGCGCACGCTCCAGATTGAGCCGCTTGCCGACCGTCCACATGCCGATATTGGTCTTCGATACGCTCTCCGCGGAGATTTCCACATCGAACCAGTTTTGCGGAGCAGTCCCAAGCGCGATCACCGTCAAACACACCCCGTCGCAGGCAATCGACGCGCCAATCTCGATCCCGTCGACATCGTAAGCGCAGCCGATCCGCGCCCGCAGATCGCCGCGTTTTTCCAGTTCCAGCACGGTGCCGACATCGGTGATGATCCCTGTGAACATGACGCCTCCATGCGTTTCGTTGATCGTTTCGTGGGTCGTTTTGCGTTACCTTGGCCCAGAGGTAACGCCCCAGCCGCCCGCCCGCAAGCGTACTCAGGTTTTGTTAACCGCTTCTATGGCACAGTCGACCAAGGCACAGCCCCTGCGCCCGCTCCTGCGCTCTGAGGGCCACAAATCCGCCCGAATTTATGGCTAACAGGAAATTAACCACGACAAACCACACCCAATGCCGCAAAACCACCCCATGCCGAACCAAGCCCCAACGAAAAACGCCAACGCCCGCGTGTTCCTGATGCTTCAGGGCCCGCACGGACCGTTCTTCTGGGGCCTGGGCAAGATGTTGACCTCGGCCGGGGCCAAGGTCTGGCGCGTCGGCTTCAACGCCGGCGACCGCGCCTTCTGGTTCTCGACCAAGAGCTTTATCGCCTATACCGATCCGCCCGACATCTGGCCCGAGCGGTTCGAGAACATCGTCCGCGACAAGTCTGTCACCGACATCGTGCTCTATGGCGACACCCGCCCCGTCCATGCCCTCGCCATCGAACGCGCCCGGGCTCTGGGCCTTACCATTCATGTCTTCGAAGAGGGCTATATCCGCCCCTATTGGGTCACCTATGAGCGCGGCGGCTCGAATGGCAACTCCGCCCTCATGACCCTCACCGTCGCCGAAATGCGCGGCGCGCTCGAGAATATCGACCACGACACGATCGATCCACCCGCACAATGGGGCGACATGCGCCAGCACATCTTCTACGGCGCGCTCTACCACTGGTTCGTGATGTTCCGAAACTCCGCTTTCCGCCATTATCGCGGCCATCGCGAATTGCCCGTGACGCGCGAGTTTCTTTTGTATTTCAAACGCCTGATCCTGATGCCACAACACTGGATCTCGCGCGCCTGGCACACCCGCGCGATCCTCGGGGCAGGTCATCCGTTCCACATCGCACTTCTGCAACTCGAACACGACACCAGCTTTCAGGTCCACAGCCCCTATTCCACCATGCCGGAATTCGTCGCCGATGTGATCGAGGGCTTCGCCAAGGGCGCGCCCCGGCACCATCACCTCGTATTCAAGGCGCATCCGCTGGAAAACGACCGCCGCAACCTGCGCCACGAAATCCGCCGCATTGCCGCCGAATACGGCATCGAGGACCGGGTGCATTACGTCCGCGGCGGCAAATTGCAGAAACTGCTGCTGAGCGCGCGCTCAGCCGTCACCGTCAATTCCACCGCGGGTCAACAGGTGCTCTCGCTGGGCATCCCGCTGCGCATCCTAGGCCGCGCGGTCTACGACAAACCGGAATTCGTCTCGCACCAACCGCTCGAGGCGTTTTTCGCCCAGCCCGAGCGCCCCGACACCCGCGCCTATCGCGATTACCGCCAGTTCCTTCTGGAAACCTCGCAGGTGCCCGGCGGCTTCTACTCGAAACGCGGGAGGCGGCAACTCATGCGCCTCGTCGTCGATCTGATGCTTGGTTCTGAGGCCCCCGATCAGGCGCTGTTGAGTGGCAAGACCCCTCCGCGCCAACCGCTGCGCCTCGTCAAATAAAGGCAATCATGGCCGATTTGTGCCCCCACATCCCCCCGCGCACCACTAGATCGTGATGCGCCGCACAGCGTCGCCACACTCTCTGCGAAAGCCGCGACCTTCCCGCAACACAACCTTCACAGCGCCCCACATCTCTCTGCAAAAACTGGATTTCCGACTCGCTATTGGTTAATCTGCTGTCTAAACCCGATAAAAATATGGGGCAGAGGAGACAGAGCAGTGAAGATCCTGACATCGCGCATGACCCGCGCCATTGCGCTGGCCGCCGTGACGGCGAACCTGTCTGCCTGTGCCCTGCCGCGCTCCGGTCCGACCAAGAAAGAGATTTTCGCGGGGTCCGTTCTGGAACAAGGCGACTCCTTCGTCGTCTCCGTCAACGACCGCGTCAACGCCGTGACGGCGATCAATCAGGAGCTTGGCTTCTCAAGCGCCTTCCAGAACGCCGGCGTGATCGGCTCCGACACCATCGCACCGGGCGATGTGCTCTCGCTCACCATCTGGGAAAACGTCGACGACGGGCTTCTGGCCGGGGCCGGGGCCAGTGCCACCGTGCTTTCCGAGGTGCAGGTCGATGGCGCGGGCTTCATCTTCGTGCCCTATGCCGGGCGCATCAAAGCTGCGGGCAACAGCCCCGAAGCGATCCGCCGCCTGATCACCGAGAAACTCGACGCGCAAACCCCCGATCCGCAGGTCATGGTCACCCGTGCCGCAGGCGATGGCGCCACCGTCACCATCACCGGGAAGATCTCCGGACAGGGCGTCTTCCCGATTGAGCGCCCGACCCGCCGACTGACCGCCATGCTGGCCCGTGCAGGCGGCCCGTCCGTCGAACCCGACGTCGCCCAGATCAAGGTGATCCGTGGCTCGAAAGCCGAAACGGTCTGGTTCCAAGACCTCTACAACAACCCGAAATACGACATTCCGCTGCGCGACGGCGACCGCATTCTCGTCGAGGCCGACCCGCGCTCTTTCACCGCCCTCGGCGCCACCGGCGCGCAAAGCGTGATCCCTTTCGAAACCCGCAACCTCTCCGCGCTCGAAGCTATTGCTCAGGTCGGCGGTCTGCGCACCAACTCCGCCGATCCGACCGGCGTTTTCGTCTTCCGCAACGAACCCGAAAACATTGCCAAGCAGGTGCTCGGACGCGACGACATCATGGGCACCCAGCGCCTGATCTATGTGCTCGACCTGACCCAGCCGAACGGCTTGTTCCTCGCCCGCGATTTCCTCATTCGCGACGAAGACACGCTCTATGTCACAGAAGCACCGTTCACCCAATGGCAGAAAACTCTGAGCGCAGTCACCGGCACGGCCAGCTCCGCCAGCTCTATCGCCGCCATCGGCCAGTGACCTGATGGTCGGCCATTTGACCGACACGTCTTCCCCCGCCCCGGTCACCTCGCCGGGGCGGCTCTCGTTTCAGACCCCACTTCTGTTCGAGCGCCTGCGCACTGAATTCGATCTGTCCTGTGCCGCCCTGAGCTGGCACGATCTCGCCCGTGGCGCGCCCCCCGACGACAGTGCGGAGCTTGATCGCGCGCGTCAGGCGATCGACTGGCTGGTTTCATTGAAATTGTCTCGTTCCAGTGGTGAAATCGACCCGGATCAGACTCCTGATGTTCCATTTGTGCTCGTTTTGGATCAACCGCGCAGCGCCGAAAACGCCCCCTCCGAGGCCGGTATGACCGAAATGCTGGTCTTCGCCCAGACCGAGCTTTTGAACGCCCGCGTCGCCATCCTCGGCTGCGACGATGGGTTCTTCAGCGACAGCACCGATCCGCGCCTGACCCTCCTGCCGCCGAACGCCAATCTCTATCGCCTGCTCGAGGCGGCCACCGCCGTTTACACCCATTCCGCAGGTTACGGCTTCGACGCGATCCTCGCCGGGCATCGTCCCCGAGTGTTCGGGCGGCCCTGGTATGGCGCGCTCGGCCTCACCGCCGATGAGGACCCCGACCCGCACAGCCCCCATCGCTTGACCCGCGCCCAGCTCTTTCTCGCCGCCCTGATACGCGCCACCACATGGCATGCGGGCACGGAGACGCTGGAAATCGAGGACATTCTCGCCCGGCTCGAGGCGCGCGAACGTGCGATCCGCGAGGATGCTCCGGGCTATGTCGCCTCCGGCATCCTGCGTTGGAAACATCGTTTTCTTCGGCAATATCTCGGTCGGAACGGCCTCACGATCAGCGACGATCCGAGTGTCATCGCCCACGAAAAATCCGCAGGCCGTCGTCACATCGCCTGGGGCGCGCGCCCCGAGGCCGATCTGCGGCTCGAGGACGGTTTCCTGCGCTCTCGCGGCCTCGGTGCCGCTCTGGTGCGCGCCCTGTCGCTGGTGCTCGACGACAGTGGCATCTACTTCGATCCCTCGCGTCCCTCCCGGCTGGAGGCGCTAATCGCAGAACGCACCCCGCTCAGCGCCGCGCAACAGGCCCGGATCGCGCGGTTTCTCTCCCGGCTCAAAGCCTTGCATCTGAGCAAATACAATGTCGGCGCGGAGCTGCCCCCCTTGCCCAAGGGCCATTGCATCCTCGTCGCCGGACAGGTCGAGGACGACGCCTCGATCACCCTCGGCGCCGGGAAAATCTCAACCAATCTCGCACTGTTGCAGGCCGCACGGGCCGCGCATCCCGAGGCCATTCTGGTCTACAAACCCCACCCCGATGTCGAAGCCGGGCTTCGGCGCGGCAAGCTCCCGGCGGCCAACGACATCGCCGATGTCATCGCCTCCGAGGCCGATCCGCTCGCCCTGATCGAAGCCTGCGACACGGTCTGGACCATGACCTCGCTGATCGGCTTCGAAGCCCTGTTGCGCGGCACACCGGTGACCTGCACCGGCGCGCCATTTTATGCCGGATGGGGGTTGACCACCGATCTCGGCCCGGTGCCTGCGCGCCGCGCGGCACGCCCCGACCTCATGAGCCTCGCCCATGCGGTTCTGCTTGATTATCCACGCTATTTCGACCCGAAATCCGGCGCCCCCCTAGCACCGGAAGAAGCCTTGGAATTGCTGTCGCAAGCTCCGAAAGGCCGCAGCCGTTTCGCGCAAGCCCTGTTGGCCAGACTCCGGCAGTTGCGCGCCGCAACCCTCGGGATCAGGTGATCCGCGCCCAAAGGCTCAGCGCATCCGGTCCGATCTGTTCAAGTTTCTCAAGATGGTAACGCGGGGCTTCCGCCAGCCGGTCGAGCCCCAGCGCCCCCAGCCCCGGACGCCCCTCCGCACCGATGCCAAGCCCGGCGGTGAACAGCGCCACATGATCGGCCAACCCCGCCGACAGCAGAGACGCCGCCAGCGCCCCGCCCCCTTCGCAGAACACCCGCGTCAGCCCGCGCGCGCCCAGCGCTTGCAAAGCGGCCGCGACATCCAACTGCCCTTGCGCAACGGGTATTTCGATTAGTTCCGCACCAAGCCCTTGCCAAGTCGAAATCAGTTCCGGCGCGGCTTCCGGCCCGTGCAGGAGCCAGACCGGCACCTCGCCCGCCGTGCGCGCCAGATGGCTGTCGAGCGGCAGATCGAGCCTGCGCGACATCACCAGCCGCACCGGCTGATGATCGACACCCAGCCCCCGGATCGTCAGCGTCGGATCGTCCGCCCGCGCCGTACCGCCACCGACCAGAACCGCATCGTGATTTGCCCGCATCGCATGCACGCGACGGCGCGCCATCGGGCCGGTGATCCATTGGCTCTCCCCGGTCGCCGTCGCGATGCGCCCGTCCCAGGACATCGCCAGTTTCAGCGTCACCATCGGTCGACCCAGAGTGACTTTCGACAGGAAGCCCTGCTGCTGCGCACGGGCTGCGTCCTCGCACAGGCCCGTCATCACCTCAAGTCCGGCGTCTTGCAGCATTGCAAAACCCCGCCCGTTCACCCGCGGGTCCGGATCGCCCAGCGCCACCACGACACGTCGCACCCCAGCGGCGATCAGCGCTTCGGAACAGGGCGGCGTTTTGCCGTAATGCGAACAGGGCTCTAAGGTCACGTAAACCGTCGCGCCACGCGCCGCCTCGCCCGCCTGACGCAGCGCCATGACCTCCGCATGCGGGCGCCCACCCGGCTGGGTCCAGCCGCGTCCGACGATGCGCCCATCCCGCACGATGACACAGCCCACAGCCGGGTTCGGCCAAGTCCGGCCAAGCCCGCGCGCTGCCAATGACAGCGCGTGGCGCATGTGGCGCAAATCTTCCAATTCGCTCATTCGTCGGATTTGGCGTCGGGGCGCAACTCACTGACAAACTTGTCAAAATCGTCAGCCGCCTGGAAGTTCTTGTAGACCGAGGCAAAGCGCACATAGGCCACCGTATCGATCCGCGCGAGGCTTTCCATGACGATTTCGCCGATGGTTTTCGACGGAATATCCGTCTCGCCCATGCTCTCCAGACGCCGTACGATCCCGGAGATCATCTGATCCAGACGCTCCGGTTCGATCGGTCGTTTCTGGGCCGCGATCCGGATCGAACGCTCCAGCTTGTCGCGGTCGAAATCTTCGCGCCGCCCGTTGGATTTTACCACCACGAGATCGCGCAGCTGAACGCGCTCATAAGTGGTGAACCGCCCGCCGCAGGCCGAACAAAAGCGCCGCCGCCGGATCGCAACATGATCCTCTGCCGGGCGGCTGTCTTTCACCTGGGTATCGATATTTCCGCAAAATGGACAACGCATCCTGGCGTCCCCTTTATCTTTTCTTCACTGCCTCGTCTGGGGTCTTTGCCCCAGTTATCCACAGGCACTATAGGGGCTCTCCCAGAATTTGGGTAGATCAAATTTTCACCGCTAAATGTTGTAGAGCGCGTCAGCTCAGCGCAGCAGCGCCATCACCCGCCGGACATGCGGTCGGTCGCGATGTTCGAAAAGGTAAACTCCTTGCCATGTTCCAAGCGCCATGCGTCCATTCAGGACAGGAATTGTACATGTCGTCGGCAAAAGCGCCGCCTTGATATGCGCCGGCATATCGTCCGGGCCCTCATAGGTATGGGTCAGATAAGCCATCGCGGGATCGCTGGTCGGCGGCACAAGGCGATGGAAATAAGCCTGAAGGTCGGTCTGCACCTCCGGGTCGGCATTTTCCTGAATGACCAGAGAGGCGGAGGTATGTTGCACCATGAGCGTCAGGAGCGCCTCCATCGCCCCCTCGCCCGCCACCCACCGAGCCAGATCGGCGGTGAATTCATATAGGCCCGGACCGGAGGTCGCGATTTCAAACAGGCGATGGCTCATTCGCAGTCCTCTTTCCAGATCAGCGCATAAGAATCCCAGCAATAGCCCGCCGCCTCATAGGCATCGGCAAATCCAAAAACCGTGTAGCTGACCGTCTCCGGCAGGCAATCGAAATGCGCCACGTCCTCGTCCCCACGCAAAACGATGATCCCACCGCTCATGTCATGGTCATCGGTCATCCGGTCGAAGTCCCCCCAGAGCAGATAGCTCACGTCGCCATTCGTCAGGCTCATCTCCTCCCAGATCGACCCACCAACCCCGGACCAAGGCGTCACATCGACCTCTGCATAAGGTCGGTTCAACTCAAGCTCAGGCACCTGACCGGGACGCCCGAAACGATAGGTCACCCCCTCTGCATGCGCCGCCAGAGACAGGCTCTTGCCATTGGCAAACCCGCATGCCAGCAAAACGGTCTCTTCCGCGTATGCAGGCACGACGGTCAGCCCCATGAACGCACAGGTCGCCATCAGGCGCACCATTCGATTCCGCTTCAACGTCATCAAAAAAAACCTCTCAACACATGTCGAAAGGGTTTACCTCATCGGCGGAATTTTTGAAACGCCCCCGTCAGCCCTCCACCTCACAGCGCACGGTCTGGCCGCTCTCTTCGGGGGTCAAAGACGCCGTCTGGACCTGCGCATCCCGCACCGGTGCCATGAACACCGCATCCAGCGTCGCGATGCACCGTTGCAAATCCTCGGCCGGGACTTTGATCACGATGACATCGCCGCTGTCCGCTTCATACGGCCCGTCCGCCACCGCAAGATCCTGTACCGCCTCGCCCAGCGCCCCAAGAGGCGCGAGCAGCCCCACGGCAGCAATGGCGAAGGTGAAGGCAATGAGGGCCTTGGCAATGCGCGTCATGACAGCTCTCCCATACAGTTGTCCAAGACCAACGCAGAAAGGCTTAATCAAGTTTCAACATCCCCGGGTTTTCTGTGGATAACCCGTCAGCCCCCGTCGAAAATGCTCCGCGCCGCCTCAATCTCAGGCATTTTCGCCCCAGCCCAGCCGATCAACCCGTGCAATGGCCCAAGAAACGAGCGCCCGAGATCGGTCAAGTCATAAGACACCGAAGGCGGTTTGGTATCGAACACCGTGCGTTCCACAAGCCCGTCCCGCTCAAGATCGCGCAGCGACTGCGTCAGCATGCGTTTCGAAATATCCGGCAGCGCCCGCGCCAGTACATTGAACCGCTGCGGCCCGTTTTCCAACTCCAGCAGAATGAGCGTGGTCCATTTCGCTGCCACATGATCGAGCACCTGCCGCACCGGGCAGTTTTGCGGCTCAAACCCCATGGCTTTCCATTCTTCCAGACGGCTCATCGGAATGTCGCGCATCGCTCTTATCCTTCAGGGCGGTTCCCTCGATGTAACCTTGTCCCGAAAAAGTGCCTCCTTTTCAGGAGTGGAAAAGGTCTCTAATTGAGACTTATATTCGAAACGAACCCAAAAGGGAATAGACATGACCACCTACCTCGTCACTGGCGCCTCCGGTCAGCTTGGCCAGCTTGTCGTCGACCATCTCGCCACCCTCGTCGCGAAAGAGGACATCCTCGCCCTCGTGCGCTCTGAGAAGGCCGCCGAAGGCTTTGCCGCCAAAGGCATCGCCACCCGCCGCGCCGATTACACCGATGTCGCCACCCTCACTGCCGCTTTCGACGGCGTGGATCGCCTCCTGCTGATCTCCTCGTCCGAAGTCGGTCAACGCGCCGCCCAGCACGGCAATGTCATCGAGGCCGCCAAATCCGCAGGCGTCAAATTCATCGCCTATACCTCGATCCTCAAGGCCGATACCGGCAATATGGCGCTGGCCGAAGAGCACCTCGCGACCGAAGCCATGCTGAAAGACAGCGGCCTCCCCTACACGCTTCTGCGCAATGGCTGGTATTCCGAAAATATCACCATGACGCTGGGCCAAGACCTTGAGCTTGGTCAACATTTCGGTGCCGCCGCCGACGGCAAACTCGCCACCGCCCCGCGCAAGGATTACGCCGAGGCCGCCGCCATCGTTCTGGCGGGCGGTCATGACGGTGAGGTTCTGGAACTTGCGGGCGACGAGGCCTATTCGCTCGCCGACTACGCCGCCATCGTCGCCGAAACCTCCGGCAAACCGGTCGTTTACACCGACATGCCGGAAGCCGCCTTCACCGAAGCGCTGGTCGGCGCAGGCCTGCCCGCCGGGTTCGCCGCCATCCTAGCAGATTCGGATGCGAAAGCCGCGAAAGGCGCGTTGTTCGATGATAGCAGGACGCTGTCCAAACTGATCGGCCACCCGACCGAGCCGATCTCTGCGACGGTCAAAGCCGCGCTCTAAGCACAAAAGCCCCGCTCAAGCGGGGCTTTTCACATCTGGCCTTTGAAATGCCGGGACTTACATCCGGGGATCGTCGAAAATACTGTCGCCCATCTGGTCGATGAAAATCTGCGCCTTGCGCAGGCTTTCTTGCCGCGCATCATCCAGATCGCTCATCGTATCCGCCCGGATCATCATATGCGCGCGGGTCTCGCCGTCGAAATCCTTCTCGATCTTTGCTGCGATACGGTAACCGCTCTCGGCCTTCATCGGTTCCGGAAAGATGCGGTAATCCTTGCCGTAAAGTTCGGGCTTCGACGTGGTTTGCGGCGCAGCCTCGGGTTGCGATTTGCCACCGAAAAGTTTTCCGAAAATGGACATTCGTGCCTCCAGTTTGGGCAGCATTTTGCGGCCTCTGCCCCCGAAGTGCAAGCCGCGCATCGCCTGACCGGGGTATGGCGATGAAACGGTTGAACGGCGCGCTTTATGTTGGCCAAACCCGTCGGACATATGAACGAAGCCTAGCGCTCACAAAATCGCCAGACCGCGGGGCCGGGTCATGCCGGAGGCATGCTTTCAGCATGACCGATGCGCGGCGGCCTCCGGTCTTGTTCCGGGCAAACATATTGGCATACTTAGAAAGTAACATTAACTAATTAATCGGATATAAAATGTATGATTTTACCAAGCTCTTGCTAGCAACTTTGGCTATTGCGACTACGGCATCACTGGCTATGGCCGCGCCATGTGAAAAAGAGCCTGACCTCAAATCAATCGAATGGCAGTTTTTAGTAAACAACGCGGTTAGAACGGCGGACAACTACGCGATGCTTCGCAACCCACAGGCGACATTTGTGTTTGCTGACGCTGATATACTGTATCAGTATGGTGGCGAATACGAAGGGCAATACCTAATTCGACTGCTTGCAACGGGAGCAACAGGGACCAGCTTTGCGATGGTTAAGCCGAATTTTGATCCTTGCGGCGACCTTGCAAATTTAGATGACGCGCGAGAGGATTTGTTCGAAGTCGTTGTCGGAAAACATAACGGCCGAGAATTCTAGAAGAACTCTAAAACAAAAACGCCCCCCTTTCGGGAGGCGCCTCTACCTTTACTGATCCAGGAACGACCGCAGCTTCCGGCTCCGCGAGGGGTGCTTCAGCTTCCGCAAAGCCTTCGCCTCGATCTGACGAATACGTTCCCGCGTCACGGAGAACTGTTGCCCCACCTCTTCAAGCGTGTGGTCGGTGTTCATGCCGATCCCGAAGCGCATCCGCAGCACGCGCTCTTCACGCGGCGTGAGCGAGGCCAGCACGCGGGTGGTGGTCTCTTTGAGGTTTTCCTGAATGGCCGCATCCAAGGGCAGAACCGCGTTCTTGTCCTCGATGAAATCGCCCAACTGGCTGTCTTCCTCGTCGCCGATCGGCGTTTCGAGAGAGATCGGTTCCTTGGCGATTTTCATCACCTTGCGGACCTTTTCGAGCGGCATTTGCAGCTTTTCGGCCAATTCTTCCGGCGTCGGTTCGCGGCCGATCTCGTGCAGCATCTGACGACCGGTGCGCACCAGCTTGTTGATCGTCTCGATCATGTGCACCGGAATACGGATCGTCCGGGCCTGATCCGCGATGGAGCGCGTGATCGCCTGACGAATCCACCACGTCGCGTAGGTCGAGAATTTATAGCCGCGACGGTATTCGAATTTATCGACCGCCTTCATCAGACCGATGTTGCCTTCCTGAATGAGATCAAGGAATTGCAGGCCGCGGTTGGTGTATTTCTTGGCAATCGAGATCACGAGACGAAGGTTGGCCTCGACCATTTCCTTCTTGGCCTGACGGGCCTCTTTTTCGCCTTTCTGAACCTGGGCCACGATGCGGCGGAATTCGGAGATGTCGACGCCCACGTACTGACCGACCATGGCCATTTCGGAGCGCAGCTCCTCGACCTTGTCGGAGAAGCGTTCGACAAACATCTGCCAGCCACGGCCCGGCTTGTCCGCCATGCGGTCGAGCCAGGTCGGGTCCAGTTCCGAGCCGCGATAATCCTCGATGAACTCGCGCCGGTTGATCCGCGCCTGATCGGCGAGCTTCACCATGGAGCTGTCGATCGACATGACGCGTTTGTTGATGCCATAGAGCTGGTCTATCAGCGCTTCGATCCGGTTGTTGTGCAGGTGCAGAGAGTTCACCAGAATCACGATCTCGGAGCGCAGCTTCTGATACTCGGCCTCGGCCCCTTCCGAGAACGACCCGTCCTCGTTGAGCGTGGCGGACATCCGCAAATCCTGCATCTCGGAGAGATGGGCGAAATCCTCGGAAATCCGCGCAAGCGTTTCGAGAACCTGCGGTTTCAGCGCCGATTCCATCGCCGCAAGCGACATGTTCGCCTGCTCGTCATCCTCGTCATCCTCATCGGAAGAAATCGGGTTGCCGTCGGCGTCGTATTCCTGCTCGCGCTCTTTGGACTCGCCCGCGGTCGCCTCGGCATTCAGCCCCTCGACGACATTTTCCTCATCCTCGTCCTCATCGACACCGCCACCAAATGTGGCCTCAAGGTCGATAACGTCGCGCAGGAGGATGTCCTCGGACAAAAGTTCGTCGTGCCAGATCGTGATCGCCTGAAAGGTCAGCGGGCTTTCGCAAAGCCCGGCGATCATCGTGTTGCGCCCGGCCTCGATGCGTTTCGCAATCGCGATCTCGCCCTCGCGCGACAAAAGCTCGACCGAGCCCATCTCGCGCAGATACATCCGCACCGGATCGTCCGTGCGGTCGAGTTTCTCGGTCTCCGAATTGGCCATCGCGACTTCGCGCGAGCCGGAAGTCGCGACCAGCTCGCCACCCTTGGCGTCGCCGTCCGCGCTGTCGTCGTCCTCGACTTCTTCGTCCTCGATGACGTTGATCCCCATTTCGGAGAGCATCGACATCACGTCCTCGATCTGCTCGGAACTCACCTGCTCCGGTGGCAGGACCTTGTTGAGCTGATCGTAGGTGATGTAGCCTTTCTCACGCGCCTCGGCGATCATCTTCTTGACCGCGGTCTGGCTCACGTCGAGCATCACGTCCTGGTCCTGATCGTCACTCTTGGCGTCGTCATTGTCTTTGGCTGCCATGCGGCTCTCCCCTAAACTCTGGCGGGTTCCGATGCGGTCCCGATGGCCCTGTCGCCGGACCTGTCACGGACCACTCACTGGCCCTTTGGTCGGCATGTCCGTGCGGGGGACCCACCCCATTCGCCCACAACAGCGCCTGCTCAAACCCGAATCATGTCATGCGAATCAATGATTCGCCACCCGAATACCCATATTTCCTTAACCATCCCTGCACCAGTGGCACAGGGCCTCTCCGTGCAACGCCCGCCCCCTTTTGCGGCTCACTTGCCACGTTCAGGGGCGATTCGGTTCAAAAGCGCCCGAAACGCATTGCGCTCGTCCCGCGACAGCTCAAGCCCGTTCTCCGCAATATCGAATTCCGTTCTGTCTTCCGCCTCCGCTTTGGTGGCCCGGTTGCGCGCCTCCGCCGCCTGCCGGAGCCGCCATGTCACCTGTTCGTCATCGGCGGCCAACATATCTTCCAGCCCCTCGGCCAGCTCGGCCTGATAGCCCCGCCGCGCCTTGAGTTTGGCCAGCTCCTCAGTGAGGCACATCTGCGCCACCTCGCGGTCGGGCCGGCGCACAGGGGGCGCGATCTGAACATGGGGATGCGACATCAGCCGATCAAGGGCTCCCTGCCCCGCCATCGCAATCACATTTTCCCTGAGCGCCCCCGCATCCTCTTCCTCGGCATGGGTCAGCACCGCATGGAGCAAGGCCGCGTGATCCTCCGAGCGCGGTGTCAGCGCCTCAAGTTGGGACAGGAACTCCAACGCCAGCCCCGGATTGGCGATCAGCACCGCCAAAACCACTGCCTCGCGCATCAGATCGGCCTGCCCCTCGTCACCGGAGACGATCAGCGACGCCTTCAGCCCCTCGGTCGGCACCGCGGCCTGTTTGCCGAACCGCCCGCGCCCCTGACCTCCGCGCCCGCCGCCCGGCGTCCACGCCTTGCGCGGACCGCCGCCTGCCTCGCGCTCCTCGCGTTTGCCCCGGAAAAGCTCCCGGCGCATGTCGTTCAGGATCTCACCGTAATGGCGTTTGATCGAGGCATCCGTGATCGGGCGGATCGTTTCGCGCAGGCTCTTGTCCAGGGCCGCGCGGCGTTCCGGGCTGTCGAACACCTTGCCCTCAGTTTCGCGCCGCCACAGCAGCGCCACCATCGGCAAAGCGCCGTCGAGCACCTCCTGCATCGCCTCCGGCCCCTTGGCCTTGATCAGCTCGTCCGGGTCCTGCCCCTCCGGCAGAATGGCAAAGCGCAGCCCCTTGCCCGCCTCAAGAAGCGGCATCGCCAGATCGATCACCCGGTAGGCCGCCCGAAGCCCCGCCTTGTCGCCATCGAGCGCAATCACCGGCTCGCTCGACATCCGCCACATGAGTTGCAACTGCCGGTCGGTGATCGCCGTCCCCAAGGGCGCAACCGTGGCCTCGAACCCGGCCTCCGCCAGCGCGATCACATCCATGTAGCCCTCGGCGACGACCAAGGTCTGCCCCCGCCCGCAAGCCACACGGGCCTCCTGATGGTTGTAAAGCGCATTGCCCTTGTCGAACAAAAGCCGCTCGGGGCCGTTGAGGTATTTCGCCCGCGCGTTCGGGTCCATCGACCGCCCGCCAAAGGAAATCAGCCGCCCGCGCGCATCGCGGATCGGAAACACGATCCGGTCGCGGAAGAAATCATAGGGCTCTCGCCCGTCGTCGGGCTTTGCCGCCACCCCGGCCTCGACCGCCATTTCGGCGGAGATGCCCTGATCCTTCAGCGCCCGCAAAAGCGCATTGCCCGAGGGCGCAAAACCGATCTCAAAGCGCTCCCGCGTCGCGGGCTTCATGCCCCGCTTGTCGAGATAGGCGCGCGCCGCCGTGCCGCCCTGTTGCGACAGGCAGAGCCGGAAAAACCGGTTCGCCGCCTCGTTCACCTCGGCAAGCTCGGCGCGCTTGTCGGATTTCTCCTGCGCCTTCGGATCACTCTTCGGCACCGGCATCCCGGCCTCTTGGGCAAGAATCTCGATCGCCTCCATGAAGCCGACATTCTCGGTCTCGCGCACGAAGGTGATCGCATCGCCCTTGGCGTGACAGCCGAAGCAATAATAATAGCCGTCCTTGTCATTGACGTGGAAGGAGGCGGATTTCTCGTGATGGAACGGGCATGGCGCCCACATGTCGCCCTTGCCGGGGTTCGATTTGCGCGTATCCCACATGACTTTTCGACCGACCACATCGGTCAGCGACAGGCGCGATCGCAGCTCATCCAAGAATCCCGGGGGCAGTGACATGGGCGCGAGTATCGCCCCTCGCCCGCGCAACGTCCAGAGGCCCCGCAACGCTCCGGCGCCGAAGCGGCCACAAACCGGTCGCGAATCGCTTTGTGGCGAAAACCCGGTACAAATCCGGCAAAACCGTGACAAAATGCGGCAAATTCGTGATGCGCCCCCGGGCACCGTCCAATCCCGCCGCACCTTTCCCGACTTTTCCCGCCCCCTCGCCACCCAATATGACCATTTCGGGGCAAAGCCTCTGCGGACTTTACCCATGGTTTCCACAGGGTCAAAATAAGGTCGTGTGGCGTCTGTTATGCACGGGGAAAACCCCGGCCGGACACCATGCACACTGGGAAATATGGGGGCACCACTCCGATTGAGAGACGGTGTCATGTTGGGTAAGATCACGCGCCGCGAAGCGGGGCTTTTTCACACGGGCCGGGGCCATGCCGCCGGTTGCGCTGCGCGTCAGAACGGGCCGCACGCCTGCGTTCAAAAACCGGCTTCGGGCATCGCCCGCGCCGCGGCAACACAGCTGCGCAAACTCGATGCGCGGCAGCACATGCGCGACGAGCAGGGCTCGCTCGCGCTCTTCGGCTTGTTTACCTTCGTCATTCTGCTGCTGCTCGCCGGAATGGGCATCGACATCATCCGCCACGAGACCCTGCGCACCGAGTTGCAGAACACCCTCGACCGCGCCGTGCTCGCCGCAACCAACCTCGAGAACACCAACGATCCGAAAGACGTGATCATCGACTATTTCGCGAAGGCGGGCCTGAGCGAATATCTCAAGGAAGACGAGATCGACATCGTTCCGCTCGGCGACGGGCGGCAGGTCTATGCTTCGGTCGAAGCGGAGGTGCCGACCTATTTCATGAAATTCGCCGCCATCGACAGCCTCTCACTGTCCGGCGAAACCATGGCGCAACAGGGCCTCGCCGGGCTCGAAATCGCTCTCGTCCTCGACGTCTCCGGCTCGATGAACAGCTACAGCCGTCTGACCAACCTGAAATCCGCCGCTCAGGATTTCACCCAAACCGTCTTCGAGAATGCCGCAAGCGACGAGATCGCGATCTCCGTCATCCCCTACGCCACACAGGTGAATGCGGGAAAAGATATTCTGGACGCGCTCCATCGCCTGAATGCGCATGACAAATCCTACTGCATCAATTTCGAGGAAGACGATTTCTCGATGGTCGGGCTCGAATTCCCCACCGGCGCATTGACCGGTCGCTATTACGATCAGACCATGGATTTCGATGCGTTCAACAGCAATTTTTATGACCTCGACATGGCGCTGTCGGACCACACCTGTGCTCCGGCCGCGAGCCGCGAAATCCTGCCGTTCTCGAACAACCAGACTGAAATCGACGATTACATCGAGGCACTCACCGCCTATGGCAATACCTCAATCGATCTTGGCGTGAAATGGGGCGCAGCCCTGCTCGACGAAAGCGCGCAAGTGCTGACCGCAGGCACCGACGCCAGCGCCCACCCCGCCTCCAATGCGGATGCCCAGAAATTCATGGTGGTGATGACCGACGGCTCGCACACCAACCAGTATCTGATGCCCGACCCCTACCGCGATGACGATCAGTCGACCGGCGTCTATGCCGACAAGGACGGTCGCATCTACGTCAGCGGCGAACGCACCACCTGCTCCTACTACTACGGAACCCCCTACAATTGCTCGACCGAGATGCGCTACACCCGGATCGACAACCGCAGCGTTCTGACCTCACTGCCCTACACGCTCGCCTCCGGCAATGTCTGGGAAATCACATGGTCCGAGGTCTGGTCCTTGATGACCGTCTACAACCACGCCAAGGCCCGTTCCTACGCCACCGGCAATGACTACGATTACTACACCTGGCGCAATGCGACACGCACCAGCTACGACACCGCGACCAAGGACGCGCGGCTGGACCAGATTTGTACCGCCGCCAAGAATGCCGGGGTCATCATCTTCGCCATCGGCTTCGAGGCCCCGACTGCCGGTCAGAACGTGCTGCGCTCCTGCGCCTCTTCCGATGCGCATTACTACGATGTGGAAGGGATCGAGATCGCCGAGGCCTTCTCCGCCATCGCGACCAAGATCACCGAGTTGAGGTTGGTCGAATGACACTTTTGCGCAAACTGAATCGGTTGCGTCAACGCCACGCCCGGAACGACGACGGCAATGCGACCATCGAATTCGCCCTGATCTTCCCGATGTTCATGTTCCTCATCATGGGCAGCTACGAGATCGGTTATTACACCGTCTCCTCCGCCATGCTGGAGCGCGGCCTCGACAGCGCGGTGCGCGACGTGCGTCTCGGCAACATGCCCTCCGTCACGCTCGCGAGCCTGAAATCGGCCACCTGCGAATACGCCCGTTACGTCCGCAACTGCGAGGAAAACATCCACATCGCTCTCGAACCCGTCGATGCGTGGAATTTCACCCGCCCGACCTATATCGCCGAATGTCTCGACCGCAGCGCCAATGTGACACCGGCCACCACCTTCGAGGACGGTGCGGAAAACGAGCTGATGCTGGTGCGCGCCTGCGTCATTGTCGACCCGATCTTTCCGACCACCTGGATCGGCGCGGCCATGCAACCCACCGAAGGCTCCGGCTACGCCATCGTCGCCACCGGCGGCTTCGTGAACGAACCCAACAGCTAAGGGAGATGACGATGTTCTCTATCCGCCAGACCTCCCCGAAAACCGCGATGCGACGCCTCCTGCGCCGCTTCTCGCGCGACGACGGCGGCTCGGTCGCCATCGAGGCCCTGATCGTCGCCCCGGCACTGATCTTTTCCCTGATGGCCTTCTACACCTTCTTCGCCGCCTTCGAGGCCAAAGCCCGCGCGAACAAGGCGAATTACACCATCTCCGATTACATCTCGCGTCAAACCGACACGATCGACGACACCTTCATGGGAGGGCTCGCGGATCTCTATCGCTTCCTCAACAACGACGGCGAGATCGACATGCGTGTCTCCGCCGTCCAGTTCGTGATTGATGACGACGAAAACGAAAGCTACGAACTGGTCTGGTCCTATGCCACCGGCGATTACGTGAAACTCACCGACATCACCCTCACCGAAGTCGAGGGACGTCTGCCGCTCATGGCCGATGGCGAAGAGGTGATCGTCGTCGAAACCCAGCGCGGCTGGGTCGCACCCTTCAACGCCATCCTGACCGAGCTGGACTTCGAGGACATCGTCACCACCAAACCGCGTTTCGCCTCTCAGGTGATCTATGACGATGGCACCGAAGTGATTAACGACGCCACCCATGAGGATTCCGACGACAGCGATGTCGACACCGGCGGCACCACGACCGGCACCAACACCTCCGGCGGAGGCAGCGACCGACACGGTGGTGGCGGCTCCCGCCGCTGACCGCCCCAATTCAAGCCGCATTCAGGCAATCAGTCGAGACGCCCCATGCCGCCGATACGGGCCGCAATCACATCCGCCATCGCTTTGCCCTGACCCGCCGGTGTCACACCGCCGACGCCCAGCCTGCGCCCGAACCGCCACCACAACCCCGGCGCCCAGACCCGGCTGCCCGGGGTTTTCAACCGGATCAGAAATCCGTTCGACGGCTTGAACGCAAAGGTGCCGCGTTCGACCTTCTCGATCTCATCGAGACGGCAGAGCACCCGCCCGCCCTCTTCGCGCAGATCCTCTTCGCTCAAAACAAGCCGCACGCCCGTCGCCACCCAGAGCCGCCACGCGACCCAGAGCACCGCCGCCGCCATCACAACCAGCAGGGCCATCCAGCCCGCCGTCATCTCTTCGGCCCCGAAGGCCACCCGCAGCAACAAGGCCCCCAACACGCCCAGAAGCGCCACCGCGCTCATCCGCCGCGCGGGCGAAGGTGTCAGGCTCAGATCGGTTCCGCTCGTCATGGCACACTCCTAAAAGACCCCTCCGCTTTAGCCCGCCCTCGCCCGAAGGGAAAGCCGCATTGTCCTCGCCTCCGCCAAAGGCTAAGCTCGCCCGGCAACCGCAGCCGGACCCTCTCATGACGCAGCTCTCCCTTCGCCGCTCCCTTCTTGCCCTGCCTCTGGCCGCCCTGTCTCTGGCCGCGCTGATCGGCTGCGCTCAGACCCCGGACCTCTCCGACCGGCTAACGCCCGTCGACACCTCGCTGCCCTGGCCCTCGTTGATCGCCTCGCCGTCAGAAACCGTCTTTGAGGGTGCCGCAAGCGCCGATGAACTTGCGCAGGAGACCCGTGCAACACTGGCCCGCGCCGAAGCGCTCCGGGCCCGGGCAGAGGCGCTTGCGAACGATCCCGTGTTCACCACGGACGACCAGACCGAGCCCCTGCCCCCGCTTGTGACCGGAAACTGAGCCCGACAACGGCGGGCAGTTGCACGCCCCCGCATTCGCCGCTATCACGACGGACAGGTTTTTCAACACATCCTCGAGCGGAGCCCCACATGCCGAAATCCACGTCTTCCCAAGCCCCCCTGCGCCTCGGCATTGCAGGTCTTGGCACCGTCGGCGTAGGCGTGATCAAGATCATCCAGCGCAAGGCCAATCTGATCGCCGAGCGCAGCGGTCGCCCGGTTGTGATCACCGCCGTCTCCGCCCGTTCGAAAGACAAGGATCGCGGCGTCGATATTTCCGCTTACGCCTGGGAAGACGATCCGGTCGCGCTTGCGTTGCGGGACGACGTCGATGTCTTCGTCGAGCTGATGGGCGGCTCCGACGGCCCCGCCAAGGCCGCGACCGAGGCCGCGCTCGCCGCTGGCAAGGATGTCGTCACCGCCAACAAGGCCATGCTCGCCCATCACGGCCAGATGCTCTCTGAGAAAGCCGAAGCCAAAGGCGCCGTGCTGCGCTTCGAGGCCGCCGTCGCGGGCGGCATTCCTGTGATCAAGGCCCTGACCGAAGGCCTTGCGGGCAACCGGATCGAGCGGATCGCCGGTGTCATGAACGGCACCTGCAACTACATCCTGACCCGGATGGAGAACGAGGGCCTCACCTATGACGAGGTCTTCGCCGCCGCCAAGGCGCTTGGCTATCTCGAAGCCGATCCGACTCTCGATGTGGGCGGCATCGACGCCGGGCATAAACTTGCGCTTCTGGCCGCTATCGGCTTTGGCACGCAGGTCGATTTCGACAATATGGTCCTCGAAGGCATCGAGCGCATCACCATCGAAGACATTCGCCACGCCGCCGACATGGGCTATCGCATCAAGCTTCTGGGCGTCGCCCAGATGACCGGTCGCGGGCTTGAACAGCGCATGACGCCCTGCCTCGTTCCCGCGCTCTCGCCCTTGGGCCAGCTTGAGAATGCCACCAACATGGTCGTGCTCGAAGGCGACGAAGTGGGCCAGATCGTGCTCCGTGGTGCGGGCGCGGGCGAAGGCCCCACCGCCTCCGCCGTGATGTCCGACGTGCTCGACATTGCCCGCGGCATCCGCGTGCCGACCTTCGGCGTGCCCGCCGCCGCACTCGAAAAGGCCATCCCTGCCGTCGCCGCCACCCCCGCGCCCTTCTACCTGCGCATGTCGCTTCTGGACAAACCCGGCGCGCTGGCGAAAATCGCCGCGGCTCTGGGCGATGCGGGTGTTTCCATCGACCGCATGCGGCAATACGGTCAGGACGCCAACCCCGAGGTGGCCCCCGTGCTGATCGTCACCGATGCCACCTCGCGCGCCTCGCTCGACGCAGCCCTCGAAGGCATGAAGGCGACCTCCGTTCTGGCTTCTGAACCGGTCGCGATCCGCATCGAGAACGTCTGATCCCGCCCGCCCCGGCCACGTTTCACGGGCCCGCCCAAACGGGCCCGTTTTTGCGTCTCAGGGGAGTATCGGCGGAAAAACGTCATGCAGTTGACGTGAAATTGTTACGCCGCGACAAGACGTTAGCGCAAACAACCCATCTGTTAGCGCGCACAGCTCCGCACCCGCCTTGCCCCGCCCCGGAACATGTGGTCATGAAGAGGGGCAGAATTTTCCGTCCGCCCGAAAAGGACCCGTAAGACAAATGTCGCAAGCCCCCAATTTCTTCGACCGTATGCTTTCCCTTGGCCTCGCCCGCGTGGCCGAACAGGCTGCCATCGCCTCCGCCGATTACGTCGGCCACGGCGATGAGAAGGCCGCCGATCAGGCCGCCGTCAACGCCATGCGCGATCAGCTCAACAAGCTCGACATTCAGGGCGTCGTGGTGATCGGCGAAGGCGAACGCGACGAAGCCCCCATGCTCTACATCGGCGAGAACGTCGGCAACGGCAACGGCCCCGCCGTGGACATCGCCCTCGATCCGCTCGAAGGCACCACGCTCACCGCGAAAGACATGCCCAACGCTCTGACCGTGATCGCCATGGCGCCGCGCGGCACGCTGCTGCACGCCCCCGACGTCTACATGGAAAAGCTGGCCATCGGGCCGGGCTACCCGAAAGACGTCGTTTCCCTCGACATGACCCCGACCGAGCGCGTCGAAGCGCTGGCCAAGGCCAAGGGCGTCGCCCCGAAAGACATCACGCTCTGCGTCCTCGAGCGCCCGCGCCACGAAGAGATGCTGGCCGAGCTGCGCGCCACCGGCGCCGCGATCCGCATGATCACCGACGGCGACGTTGCCGGTGTCATCCATTGTGCCGAGCCCACGACTGGCATCGACATGTACATGGGCTCCGGCGGTGCGCCCGAAGGTGTGCTCGCAGCCTCCGCGCTGAAATGCATGGGCGGCCAGATGTGGGGCAAACTTCTGTTCCGCAACGACGACGAACGTGGCCGCGCCGCCAAGGCGGGCATCACCGATCTCGACAAGATCTACTGCCGTGACGAACTCGTCACCTCCGACGTGATCTTCGCCGCAACCGGTGTGACCAACGGTTCCATCGTGCACGGCATCAAACGCGAACCGGGCTTCCTCACCACGGAAACCATCCTGATGCGCTCGAAAACCGGCTCGATCCGTCGCATGACCTACCGCAACCCGACCACGCCGAAGAAAGACTGATCGGAACGCGACCGGGGGCGTTGCCCTTCCCGGCAATCCCCGCCAAAATCGCTCCCGCCAGTCCGACTCTCCAGTCCGACACTGGCGGGAGTTTTTTATGACCACACTCATCCTTATCGACATTCAGACTGGCTTTGACGATCCCGTCTGGGGGCCGCGCAACAACCCCGAGGCCGAGGCCAACGCCGGGCGGCTTCTGGCCCATGCCCGAGATCAAGGCTGGTCGGTGATCCACATCCGCCATATCTCGAAAACACCCGGATCGCCCCTCTCCGGCGCAGGTCTTGCCTTCAAACCCGAGGTCACCCCCCTGCCCCATGAGCCCATCTTTGAGAAATCCGTCAACTCCGCCTTCATCGGCACCGATCTCGAAGCGCGGCTGCGCACAGCGGGCGAAACCGATCTGGTGATCTGCGGCCTCACGACACCCCATTGTGTCTCGACGACCACCCGCATGGCCGCCAATCTCGGCTTTGTCGTCACCCTCGCCCATGACGCCTGCGCCGCCTTTGCCGCCAATGCCGACACCTCCTGGGCCGGTCTGCCACCGATGTCCGCCGAAGACAGTCACATCAGTGCGGTCAGCCATCTGCACGGCGAATTTGCATCCGCCCGCTCCGTCGGCGATATACTGGGCCTATGACCGATTTCCTCAATGTCTCCGCCTCGCTCACCGGCCGCCGCTGGATCGGCCCCACCGCCGATCTCGACCGGCAGGCGGAGCTTCTGCTGCAACAGACCGGCCTGCCTCTGGCCCTCTGCCAGACCCTCGCCCGGCGCGGAGTGGCGCCCGAGGCGGCGGCGCAGTTCCTCGATCCCAAACTCAAGGACCTCTTGCCCGATCCGCTGACCCTCAAGGACATGGGCGTGGCCGCCACCCGCTTTCTCGACGCAACAAAACGCGGCGAAAACATCGCCGTTTTCGCCGATTACGACGTGGACGGCGGTACCTCGGCAGCGCTCCTGATCACATGGCTGCGCCAGATGGGCCGCCCCGCCACACTCTACATCCCTGACCGCATCGACGAGGGCTATGGCCCCAACGAACCGGCCATGGCGGAGCTTGCGAGGAACCACGACCTCATCGTCTGTGTCGACTGTGGCACGCTCTCCCATGACGCCATCGCCGCCGCCAAGGGGGCGGATGTCGTCGTGCTCGACCACCACCTGGGCGGCGAAACGCTCCCCGATTGCGTCGCCGTGGTCAACCCGAACCGTCAGGATGAAAGCGGCGATCTGGCGCATCTCTGCGCCGCCTCCGTCGTCTTTCTCATGCTGGTCGAGGTCGGACGACAAATGCGCGACGAGGGGCAGAAAGGCCCCGATCTCATGGCCATGCTCGACCTCGTCGCACTGGCCACCGTCGCCGATGTCGCCCCCCTGATCGGCGTCAACCGTGCCCTCGTCCGTCAGGGCCTCAAGGTCATGGCCCGACGCGACCGCATCGGCCTGCGCGCGCTCGCGGACGTGTCTCGCATGGACACCGCCCCCACATCCTATTCCCTCGGTTTTCTCTTGGGCCCCCGGATCAACGCCGGCGGACGCATCGGCGCCGCCGATCTCGGCGCACGCCTTCTCTCGACCGAAGACCCCCACGAAGCACAGGCCTTGGCCGAGCGGCTCGATGCGCTCAACACGGAGCGCCGCGAGATCGAAAGCGCCGTGCGCGACGACGCGCTGTTGCAGGCTGAACAGCGCGGTCTCGACGCCCCCCTCGTCTGGGCCGCAGGCGATGGCTGGCACCCCGGCGTGGTCGGCATCGTCGCCTCGCGTCTCAAGGAAGCCACCAACCGCCCCGCCGTGGTCATCGGCTTCGACGAAGACGGCATCGGCAAAGGCTCCGGTCGTTCCGTCTCCGGCGTCGATCTCGGCGCCTCCATTCAACGCCTCGCCGCCGAAGGATTGCTTGTCAAAGGCGGCGGGCACAAGATGGCCGCCGGTCTCACCGTGATGCGCGATCGGCTTGAACCCGCGATGGAGCGCCTCTCCGAACTTCTCGCCAAACAGGGCGCGGGGGCGATGGGGCCGTCCGATCTAAAACTCGACGGCCTTCTGATGCCCGGCGCCGCCACGCCCGAGCTGATTGCCCAGCTCGAAGCCGCCGGGCCCTATGGCGCCTCCGCCCCCGCCCCACGCTTCGCCTTTCCCGCCTGCGCCATCCATTTCGCCAAAAGGGTCGGCGCGAACCATCTGAAAGTGACCTTCTCCGAAGGCCAGGGACCGCGTCTCGACGCCATCTGTTTCGGCGCCTTCGACGGCCCGCTCGGCCCGGCCCTCGAACGCCACGGTGGCGCGCGGTTTCATCTCGCGGGCAAGCTCGAACTCAACACTTGGGGCGGGCGGCAATCCGTGCAACTGCGCCTCGAAGACGCCGCCGAGGCCTGAGTCGACGGACAAAAACACACCTGTCAAAAAAACTGCAAAATTCTGTGAGAATCCCTCTTGCGCCCCTCGCGCGCATCTCCTAAATACCCGCTCACGCCAAGCGCGGTCCGTTCGTCTATCGGTTAGGACGCCAGGTTTTCAACCTGGAAAGAGGGGTTCGATTCCCCTACGGACTGCCACTTTTCCCCTGACATCTCTGTGTATTCAGCCCACTGAAACGCCTTCGATGTGCTTTGATTCATAATGGTTCGGCGAAAATCCATGCCCATGCGTCTAGGGTCGGGGTGTAAACCATGTGTCATGAGGGGGGGCGAAATACAGGCTCGTCGGAGCGGCATATGCTTTGTCGCAGGACTGATCGATTGTCCCGCAGCCTTCGAAGTTCTCAGCACATTCTATCGTAGAAGGTCATACGTCTTGTCCGAGCGGTTTTGGCGCGCCGTCCCCATCATTTCTCTATGTCGTTTCCAGTGCCCAGTTCACACATGAATAGAACGGGTGACGCAAAGGCCGAATCCGGCTTGTGCGACTAGAAACACAGAGATTTCAGGGGGAAAAGTGGCAGTCCGTAGGGGAATCGAACCCCTCTTTCCAGGTTGAAAACCTGGCGTCCTAACCGATAGACGAACGGACCGCGCTTGGCGTGAGCGGGTGTTTAGGAGATGCGCGCGAGGGGCGCAAGAGGAAAATGTGCGAAACCTGCATTTCCTGATCCGCCTGCCGCCAGGCGCCGCGCAAACCTTCTGCCAGCGGCGCGGGCATAATAGCAGGCACAGCACCTGTGCGACCATGAAAACCACGCGCAGGCTGAGCAATCAGCCCCGGACACGGTGCTCCACATGATCGCTCACATGGCCATGATGCACCTTCGGATCGAACATGGTTGCCTGCGCACGCCCCTCGTATTTCGAGCTGTAGAGCGCAAGATCCGCATCGTGAATCATCACATCGGCATTGGGTGCCTCATAGAACTCCGTCGTGGTGATGCCCACCGAACCGGAGATCCGGCACATTTCGTCCTGATAGGGAATCGGCTCCTCGAGCCGCGCAATGATCCGTTCCGCCGTCCGCATAAGCCCGTCGTGCTCCATGAACTTGTTGAAGATCAGGATGAATTCATCCCCGCCCACGCGCGCGACCATATCGTCGCCCCGGGTCTCTTCGAGCAGGATCTTCGCCACCCGCTGCAACACCGTGTCCCCCGCCGCATGGCCCAGCGTGTCATTGACCGATTTGAAGTAATCGAGATCGAGATGCATGATCGCAAACGGCACACTCGAGCGCAGCATCCGCTCCATCACATGATCCATCGCCCGGCGGTTCTTCAACCCGGTGAGCGTATCGGTATAGGCCTGCTCCTCAGCGGCAACCTTGGCACCCTGCAAACGCGCGTTCAGTTGCTTCGTCTCTTCGAGCACCGCCGATTTCGCTTCCACCAGATAGAGCATCTCGATCGCAAGATCGGTATGGGCGAAATCTCCGGAGGTCAGCCGGTAATCCGCCACCGCATCGACAATCGAAATCCCGAAAGACAGGTTCAAAAGGTTCAGCCCCGTCCCGGGGATCGCCGCCGCCATGCCCTTGAGCGGCGTCGAAATCCCCGTGAGAAAATTGAGATAGAGCTTCGTCCCCAAAGGAATAGGCCCTTCGCCGCCACCTCGCCCGTTGTCACGCACGGAAAACACATCGGCGATCTGCGCTCCGATCAGGGTGTCAGGGTCGCGCAGCTTCGCCAGTGTCGGCGCGACATAACGGATCACCCCCGCATCGTCATACATCAGGCTCATCGGCATGAAGGCGATCAGCGGGGCGGGGTCGAATCTCATCGCACTCATAGCTCCCCCCCGATCCGCTCCGACAGCTCAAAGGCCCGGCCCTCGGCATAGGCCGCTTCGAGCAGGTTGATCGTGATGATTTCTTCGCCGGAATCCATCCAGCCCTGATGTTCGAGAAACACCAGAGCGCCATAATCGTCCGCCATCGCCCGCATCACCCCCACCATCGCATAGCCGAACCCCGGCATTGAGCTCAGGCAACTGAGCCGGAACGTGCCGTCGCCATTGTCCTCAACGCGCAAGGTCGGCATCTCGAGATCCGGCAGGGCCAGTTTCGCCCGCCCTTCCAGATCGTTGAGCGAAAACAGAAATTCCGTAAAATTCTCACCGCCGAAGCGCAACAGTCGGCGGATCGCCTCGACATTCGGATGCGACACGAGATAGGTTCCGAGATCCTCGAGAAAGGTTTCGACAGGCTTGTGCAACTGGCGCGCCGCGCGGCCCAGAACGTCGATCGTCAACCGGTCGGGATAGCTCAACATGGCCTCGAAATTGTCAAATCCGAGATCTGCGCTTTCCGCCACCGCCTGCCAGGTCGCCCCCCCGTATGTATCGCGCATGAAACACTGAATCGCGCGATTGATCATCCCATGCATGACGGCCATGTCTCCCAGTACCACTTGTGGGAGTGTTACGACCTGTCCCTTAAGAAATCACCAATGCCGCCGAAACAGTGTCCGGCATCTTCCTAAAATTAATCTGATTTCCCGTACTTTGCGCGAAAGTCTTACCGTCCGGACAACCACTCCGGCAGCTCCGCGACACTGCCCAGAACCACCTCTGCATAAGGCGCGAGCACCTCCGCCCCCGCCACGCCGGTCAGCACCGCCACCGGGATCATCCCCGCTCGCGCCGCCGCCTCCAGATCGTGCAGACTGTCGCCCACCATGAGACAGGCCCCGGCGCTCACACCCAGCCGCGCCGCCGCCCCGAGGCACGGGCCCGGCTCCGGTTTGCCGCCGAACCCGCTGTCATAGCCCACCACCGTACCAAAAAACTCCGCCACGCCCATCTTGCTCAGATGATCGTGCCCCGCCGCCTCGAAATCGTTGGTCACGACGCCCAGCGCCAGCCCCCGCGCCTGCAATGCCGCACAGGTCGTGGCCAGCCCCGCCACCGGGGCCGGGACGAAGGCCGCCGGGTCCGGCTCCAGCCAGGACAGGAGCCGATCCGGCGCGGCTTCGGGGAAAAACGGGCTGAGCAGGTCCAGCACCTCCTGCGGCGTGCCCGCGATCACGGCGCTGTCCGGGTGAAACCTCTGCGCGCTTCGGTCAAAGCCCAAAGCCTGCGCCACGGCGGCGCTCAGCCCCGCATCCGCACCGCAGATCCGGGCGATCACCGAGTCCGCCCAGGGTCCCCAGCTCGCCTGAAAATCCATCAGCGTGCCGTCCTTGTCGAACAGCACCGCCCCGATCTCACCCCCGATTTCGCGCATACCCCGGCCTCAGGTCCAGTTGATCTGCGCCCCGCCCGGAAGGGCCTGACGCGCGCGCATCGGATCATACGGATCGAGTCCCGTGGCCACCGCACAGGCATTGACCCAAGCATCGTCCATGGTCACGAAATCGAGAACCGCCGTGAGAATCTCGACCTCTCCCGCCCGGGCCATCAATTCGCCCGCAGAAATACCGCTAGAACCCAGAAAAACCGGGAAAATCTCCTCTTCTGAGGCCAGCCAGGCCAGAACTTTCAGGCCGATGACCTCGGCGGATTCCTGCTGCATCTGGGGATAACTCCAAAGGGTTGGAAACACTTTCTTAACCTTTGTGACCGAAATTATTAACCAGACGCAACACCAGAACCACAACAAAAATCAAATGCGGCATGGCGCTCTCCCCCAAAGCCGCAGCCAAAAAGGAACCCCGATGGCGGGCAGAATTCTGATCGCTGACAACGTGCCGACCAACAGGATCATCCTCAAGGTCAAGCTCGCGTCCGCCTTCTACGACGTCTCCCAGGCCACAACCGGCACGGCGACGCTCGCACAGGCGCGCGCAGAGCGGCCCAACCTCATTCTCCTCGATGTCGATCTCGGCGACATGTCGGGCTTCGAGACCTGCGCCCGGCTCAAAGCCGACCCGCTGACCGCGCATATTCCCGTCGCCATCCTCACCCCCGCGCAAAACCCCGAAGCCAAGATCGCTGCGCTCAAGGCCGGGGCCGACGAGGTGCTGTCGAAACCGCTCGACGAATTGACCCTCACCGCGCGGGTTCGCGCCCTGATGCGCGCCTCCGCCACCTCCGAAGAACTGCGCCGCCGCAACGAGACCGCCCGCGCGCTGGGGTTTTCCGAGGCGCAGGGGCAATACGAGACCCCCGGCAAGATCGCCCTGATCGGGACGACCACCGAGGAGGCGATGAGCTGGCGCGCCGGGCTCAAGGGCATGGTGCATGACGAGATCGCCATCGCGCGCGCCGATCATCTGCTCGAAACCATTTATCATGGCGAGATCGCCGATCTCTACGTGATCTCCACCCGCGCCGGTGGCGACGGGCTGCGACTGATTTCCGATCTGCGCGCCCGTGAGGCCACCCGTGGCGCGGGCATCGTCGTCGTCCATAGCCCGCAGGACCGGCGCGAGGCGCTGATGGCGCTCGATCTCGGGGCCAACGATCTGATCGCCCGCGGTGCCGACCCCGAAGAAATGGCCCTGCGCCTGCGCAGCCAGATGCGGCGCAAGAAGGAAACCGACCTGCTCAAACTCACCCTCGACGAGGGGCTCCGCCTCGCCACCCGCGACAAGCTCACCGGGCTTTACAACCGGCATTATGCCCTGCCCCATCTCGACAAGATCGCCCGCGAGGCCCGCGCGACGGCTCAGCATTTCGCGCTTATGCTGATCGACATCGACCGGTTCAAATCCGTCAACGACACCTGGGGCCATGCCACGGGCGACGCGGTTCTGATCGAAGTGGCCAGACGGCTCGCGGACAATCTCCGCGGCATGGATCTGGTGTCGCGCTTCGGCGGTGAGGAATTCCTGATCTGCATGCCGATGACCTCTCTGATGGAGGCCCGCGCCGTCGCCGAACGGCTGCGGGCCGGGGTCTGTGCCCGTCCGGCCGCAATCGCCCCCGATACGACCCCGATCAGCGTTTCCGTCTCCATCGGCCTCGCCATGGGGGGCGACCAAGGCGCCGCGACACCCGATATCGACACGCTTCTGGCCATCGCCGACCGCGCGCTTTACGCCGCCAAGGCCGAAGGCCGCAACCAGGTCACGCTGGGTTCTTACGCCGCCTGACGACGGCGCACATCCACCCGATCTTGCCATGACACGTCCGCTCTGCCAGCATGATCTGCACATGCTCGCAAAGCCCTCTTGTCACGTCTGGAGCCGATATGATGCAACGCCTGACCGGCCTTCTCCTTCTCACGCTCTGCCCGGCGGCCAGCTTCGCCTTGTCGCCGCTGGAGCGCATGGTCCTTGAGGAGTTGACCTGTGAGCGCGCACCAAACTCTCTCGCCATCCTGCGCAACCTGTCGGACAACGGACAAATCACCCCCGGCGACAACCTCGGATATGACAGTCTGAGTTGCTGGAAGATCGTGGGGGGCCTCACCCTCGCCGGAATGCCCTTCGAGAGCCTTTGCGTCTACGAAGACTCCCCCTCCCTTCAGGCCAGCTCTCCCGAGTTTTATTATCGCGGCCCCGGCACCTCTCCGGGGCAGACCCTGTCCCTCGGCTCCTCAGAGAGCGCCGCGGCTCTGTCCGATTGGTATCTGAAGATTTTCGGCCCGCGCAATGTCAACACCGCCATCTCCGAGGGCGAGGAGACGACCCTCCAATCGGTCAGCGAAGTGCGCTGTACCGACTGGATGCTGCCCCCGCCCCGCGACTGAAACGCAAAAGCGCCCCGAGGGGCGCTTTGTGTCACGTTCAGTGGTTCGGCCCGTTGCCCGGACCATTGCCCGGCCCCCGTTCGCCCTGCTCATGCGGCGGGCGCGGCGGGTTGCGCAACATGTCCTCAAGCCGTTCGGCATAGGCCTTGCGCTCGTCCACACTCATCTCCGCGATATGCGCAGCCACGAGCCGGGACCCGATCTGTTGACCTCGGGCAAACTCCTGTTGCTGTTCGGACAGCAGGGTCTCGAACCCCGCCGCATCGAAATCGTCCGCCTTGAGCGCCACGATCATCGCCTCGAACATCGCACCGGCCTTTTGCCGTGCCGCCTTCGCATCCCCGGCGCTGCGCGCAAACTCACGCCCCAGCGCCCGACGGTCCTCGGTCTCAAGCGCGCCGACAAAAGGCCCGAAGCCGAAATCGCGCGCCTGCAACGACCGTTCCCGATCCATCCCGGCATTCCAGCGCAGCACAGCCCCGCCAACGATACCCAAGATCGCGATATTCAGCGCCAGCGACACCACCAAAGCGATCCGGCTCCAGTGCACGCCCTTCCCGGTCTCCACGCCGGTCTCCACGGGGGTAGGAGTTTGCTCATCCGTCATTGATTATCCTTCCACCGCCAGTTCGTAAAAGCTCGGGAGCAGCGCATCGATCCCGTAATCGCTCGTCGCCGTATCATAGCTCTCCGTCCCGGACACATAAGACCCGGTCGCAAGTGCGGTCACCGCAGACGGGGCGCCAAGTCCGATCGCAAGCCCCGCGACGCCCGCCGTCGCAAGCCCCGCCACCGCGCGCCAGCCGCCCAGTGCCGCCACCATCGCGGCAACCAGAGGATGACGCTGTTTCGCGGGGGCACGCAGAGCCACAAGCCGCGCGGCCTCGGCCGCCTCTCGGGTGTCGATCATGCCTTCGGCATCGGCGAGGATGCGTTCCATCAACCCGCCAGACGGCAACATCGTCTCACGGCGCGCCTCTTTGAAAAGCGCCTCCAGCTCCCGTTCCGGAAACTCAACCGTCCGTTTGTCGTCACGATTCGTCATTTTCGAACCCCAATATCTCGCGCTGAGAGGCCAAAGCCGCCGCCAGCGCCCTCTTGCCGCGCGCGGTCAAACTCTCGACCGCCTCGACACTGATCTCCAGAACCTCGGCAATCTCCGGATTGCCCAACCCCTCGATATGTCGCAACACCACCGCCTCGCGTTGCCGGTCTGGCAACTGATCCAGCGCGGACTGCAACGCATCGACCCTCTGACGCTGCATCAGCACAGCATCCTGCGAGGGCCGCCCGTCTTCCGGCTCGGCGATCTCGTCGAGCCCCTTGCTGCGCCGCTTGCGCAGCCGGTCGGTGCACAGGTTGGTCACCACACGGTAGAGCCATGTCGTCACCTGCGCCTCGCCCTGCCGCCACTCGGGCGCGATCTTCCAGAGCCGCAACATGGCGTCCTGCGCCACATCTTCGGCCTCTTCGCGATCCTTCAGAAGCCGGGCGGCATAGCCCACGACCCGTGGCGTCAGCCGAAGGGTCAACGCGCGCGCCGCCGCCCTGTCGCCATTGCCGAAGGCAACGAGCAGGGCTTCGTCGGAAACATCATTGAGGGCGTCGAAGGGCATGGTCATCACCGGTTCTGCGTAACGCAATCGCGTCGAGAGGTCCATATCGGTCCATCACGTCCTTGACCGGGGGCGCGAACGCCCCCGATCCTGTCTCATCGGCCTCAGTTGCCGTCCGCCTCAGGCGCGTCCTGCGCCGGGGCTTGTTGCATCATCGGGGCTTGCTGGCCGTACATCGGGCCATAGCCCTGACCGTTCATCGGACCATAGCCCATGCCCGGTTGGCCTTGCATCGCGCCATAGCCTTGGCCGTTCATCGGACCGTAACCCTGGCCGCCTTGCGGGCCGTAACCCATCTGGCCACCCTGCGGACCATAACCCTGTCCGTTCATCGGGCCATACCCCATGCCCGGCTGACCTTGCATCGCGCCGTAGCCTTGGCCGTTCATCGGACCATAGCCCATCTGACCGCCCTGCGGGCCGTAACCTTGCCCGTTCATCTGGCCGTTCATCGGACCGTAACCCATGCCCGGATGGCCCATCATGCCACCCATCATGCCCATGTGACCTTGCTGCATCTGGCCACCCATCTGGCCACCTTGGCGGCCATGTTTACCCTGCATCTGACCGCCTTGGCGGCCCTGCATCCCACGGGTCATCGCGGCAAGCTCGTCTTCGCTCAGCGCGCCGTCATCGTCACGGTCGAGCCGGTCGAAAATCGTCCCGGCACCCGGACCCTGCATTTCCTCGGCGCTCAGCACACCGTCATCGTCGGTGTCGCGCGCTTCGATCATCGCCGTGGCACGGGCTTTCATCCGTTCGACCCGCTGGGCCTCCTGACGGGCATAAAGCTCGTCTGCGTCCACGGTGCCGTCGCCATTGGTGTCGACCTTGGCGAATTGCGCCGCGCGGAAGGCGTCGATTTCTTCCTGACTGATCTTGCCGTCTTCATCGGCATCGACCGCCGCGAAATCGAAATCCGGACCGAAGGGGCCAAAGCCCCGTTGGCCATTCATCTGGCCACCCATCTGGCCCATCTGACCCTGGGCGCCGCCCGGACGCATCATCCGGTCCTGTTGACCACCTGCGGCCAGCGCCACGGACGATCCGCCCAGAACGGCGATCAGCGCGACGGTGGAAACAATGCTCTTACGTGTCATGTCTTTCATCCTCTTTTAAGGCTACCCTCGCGCGGCCTTTTGAACTCCCCTTCAAGCCGCGCTTTCAAAGACACAAACGCGCCGCCCCGCTCTTTCCGTCGCGCTCTCCGGCGAAATCTCCGATCAAACCCGCATCACAGCGCCGTGAACGGTAGCTTTGTCGTCGAAAACATGTCAGCTTGCCCGAGGAGGAGAGCGCGCCGGACCCCGCGCGCGACATCGCGCCGCAAGGACAATCCGCGCGGCACGTTCGATTGTGCTGTCCTCTAGACTTCGCCCGAACCGCACATGAAGGCGCGCCCCACATGACCGATCTTTCTCACGGCTACATGGCCGCACAGACCTCACCCACCGATGGCGAACGCGAGTTGCGCCCCGCGTTGATGCGCGGCTGGAAGCGCCGCTGCCCCTGTTGTGGCGGTGGGCCGATGATGAAGGGCTATCTGACCGTGCGCGACGAATGCCCGGTCTGTGGCGAGGACCTGTCGCATCATCGCGCCGATGACGGACCGGCCTATCTCACCATCCTGATCGTCGGCCATCTGATGGCCCCGCTGCTCGGCTGGGTCTTTGTCGCCTTCCGCCCCGATCCGCTGGTGCTGGTCGCAATCTTCGCCACCGGCACGGTCGCGCTCTCGCTCTATCTCCTGCCGCGTCTCAAGGGCATGATCGTCGCCTTTCAATGGGCCAAGCGCATGCATGGCTTCGGCGGGGACGACTCCTAGGCTCAGGACCCATCAATCCTGAGCCTAAAGCACCTTCTCATAGTGAATGCGGTCATACCCGTCGCTCTCGCCGCGATGGGTCTCCTGATACCCAAGCTTCGGATAAAGAACCTGCGGTCCGGTCATCACCGCATTGGTATAGACCCGCATAAGGGCCGCGCCCTCATCGCGCGCCTGCGCCTCCGCCGCCTCGATCAAACGCCGCGCAAACCCCTGCCCCCGCACCGCCTCCGACACCGCCAGAACATCGAGCATCATCGCCCCATCTTCCTCGGGATAGATGAAGACCACTCCCAAAACCGCCGCGCCCCGGACCGCAACCGTCACCCGCCCCCGCGCCACGATCTCCGCATAATCATAAAGCGCGGGCGCAGGCGGCTTGCCGATCAGCGGCGTATATTGTGCAAAAGCCATCACCACCAGATCGGTGATCGCCGCCACATCTTCGGGCACGGCCGGGCGCAGCATCGGGGGCATCGTTTCACTCATCGCACCACTCATCCACATCGCGCGCGCCCTGTCATGGGGCCAGATCGGCTCAAAGATAGAGCCTGCCCGCGCTGCAATGGCCCTGCAACGGCCCTGTGCACCGCCGCGCGTCACGGCAGAAATTGACAGAAGCCCCGCACGCCCGTTCTATCGGCACAGCACAACAGAAAGCCCGCACCATGACTGCAAACTCCCCCGATTTCCCGATGCTCGACCTCGCCGCCTTCCAAGCCGCCGATCCCGAGGGCCGCGCCGCCATCGCCGCCGAGGTGGATCGCATCTGCCGCGAAACCGGCTTTCTCGCCGTTACCGGCCACGGTGTGCCCACGGATGTGATCGCGGCGCTCTGGTCCCACGCCCGCGCCTTTTTCGGACAAACCCCTGAGGCAAAACACAAGGTCGCCCCCACGCCCGGCGGTCCCTATGGCTACCTCGCTCCCGGCACCGAGGCTCTGGCGAAATCCTGCGGCGAGGACACGCCCCCGGACCTGAAGGAAAGTTTCAACGGCGGCCCCGCCGCCATTCCGCCCGGCGAGACCGACCCCGATGCGCTCGCCTTTTGCTACGCCCCGACACCCTTTCCGGATCTGCCGGGCTTCAAAGACGCATGGCGCGGCTATTATGCGGAAATGGAGGCCTTGGCGGCCCGGATCATGGAGGTCTTCGCCGTCGCGCTGAAGCTGCCCGCCGATCATTTCGCACCCTATATCACCACGCCGATCTCCGGCATGCGGGCGCTGAACTACCCGGCACAAGACAAGACCCCCGAAGAAAACCAGCTCCGCGCGGGCGCTCATACCGATTATGGCTCGCTGACGATCCTTTTGCCCGAACCGGGCTCGCGCGGTCTGGAAATCCTGACGCCGGAAGGGAACTGGAAAGGCATCCCCCCCGTCGACGGCGCCTTCGTGATCAACATCGGCGATCTCATGGCGCTCTGGACAGGGGGCCGCTGGACCTCGACGCTGCACCGCGTCGTCACGCCGCCGGACTGGGCCACCAAGACGCGCATGTCGATTGCCTATTTCCATCAGCCGAACTGGCACGCCGAGGTCAAACCGCTCTCCGGCCCCGCCTCCGAGGCGGTCACCTCAGGCCCCTATCTGATGAGCAAATTCGCCGCCGCCAACGGCTAAGACAAAGAGGCTTACGCCTCCTCCCCCGTCGCATCCGTTTCCGACAGCGTATACCGAAGCCCCCAAGCGCGCAGCCCCGTCAGGATCGGTGTTAGCGCCTCGCCCTTCTCCGTCAACCGGTATTCCACCTTGGGTGGCACAACCGGATAGACGGTGCGCGTCAACACACCGTCCGCCTCCAACTCCCGCAGTTGCTTCGTCAACGTGCGTTGCGTAATCGCGCCCACCGCGCGCCTGATTTCGCTGAACCGCATCTCTCCGCTCAGCAGATGGAACAGGATGACGCCCTTCCACTTGCCGCCGATCACCTCGAGCGCGCTTTCGACCGCACAATTCTTCGAATGGCTGTAGCTGGTGAAACGCTGCGCCCGTCCCGGCGCGCCGGTGTTCCGGTCCTCCATGGTATCCTCTTTGATACTGAGTATATAAATAGTGCATTATTGCCGATGATATACCGAAATCCGATACATGTGTCAGCCGCTCCGCGCGCCGCGCAAAATCCGAGGAATACACATGTCCGATTTCGACCGCTCCCCCGACGGCCTCGCCTTTTCCCTCGCCGTTCAGGCGGCACAAGACAGGCTTGGCTCCCGTCCACAATATGCACGGGCCCAATGGCCCATCGACATCTCCCCGGACCTCGAAGCGTTCATCTCCGCCCAGCGTAGCATCTTCCTCGCAACGGCCAGCGCCGAAGGCCAGCCCTATGTCCAGCATCGCGGCGGTCCGCCGGGCTTTCTGAAAGTGCTGGATTCGCGCAGCATCGGCATGGCCGATCTGCGCGGCAACGGTCAGTATATTTCCCTCGGCAACCTGTCCGAAAACGACAGGGTGGAGCTGTTCCTGATTGACTATGCCCACAGGCGCCGGGTCAAGATCTGGGGCCGTGCGCGCATGGTCGAGGACGACCCCGATCTGGTCGCCCGCCTGATGCCTGACGACATGCGAGGCCGGGCCGAGAGGGCCTTGCTGATCGAGGTCGAAGCCTGGGACGTGAATTGCCCGCAGCATATCCCCCAGCGCTTCGAAGCCGAGGATGTGGCCGCCGCGCTGGCCGAAAAAGACCGCAGGATTGACGCACTGGAACGCGAGATCGAAAGCCTCCGCAGCCGCTTCCCGAATTGGGAGGGCTGCGGAGACGATCTCTGGGAAACGTAAGCTGGGCAGGCCTAAGCCGAGGAAACGTAAGAGGGGCGGCTCCGTTTACACTTTCCCGTTCTTGCCGCGCCGCGCATCCGGGTGGAGCGCGGAGGCAAGGATATGCTCGCTTTTATGCACCACATGTCCGGCCTGCCCGACGATCATCGGGTCCGGCTCGCCGATCAGCGCCTCGTCCTTGTCCGGGTAATCGAGGTTCATCAGGAAATGTTTCATGCATTCGATCCGGGCGCGTTTCTTGTCGTTCGACTTCACGATGATCCAGGGCGCATCCGCCGTGTCCGTGTAAAAGAACATCGCCTCTTTCGCCTCGGTGTAGTCGTCCCATTTGTCCAGAGAGGCCTTGTCGATCGGCGAGAGTTTCCACTGTTTGAGCGGATCGGTTTCCCGCGCCTTGAACCGGCGCTGTTGTTCCGCCTGTGTCACCGAGAACCAGTATTTGTAAAGCTTGATCCCCGAACGCGTCAGCATCCGCTCGAACTCCGGCGTCTGGCGCATGAATTCGAGATATTCGTTCGGCGTACAGAACCCCATCACCCGCTCGACCCCCGCGCGGTTGTACCACGAGCGGTCATAGAGCACGAATTCGCCCGAGGTCGGCAGGTGTTCGACATAGCGCTGAAAAAACCACTGGCCCTTTTCGGTTTCCGTCGGTTTGTTCAGCGCCACAACGCGGGCGTGGCGCGGGTTCATATGCTCCATGAACCGCTTGATCGTGCCGCCCTTGCCCGCCGCGTCGCGCCCCTCGAACAACAACACATATTTCTCGCCGGTCTGCTGCGCCCAGAGCTGCACCTTGAGCAATTCCGCCTGAAGCGCCACCTTGGTGCGCTCGTATTCCAGCCGCGACATCCTCTTGCGATACGGGTATTTGCCGGTCTCGAAGGCGGCACGGATCTTGTCCGGCGTCACCGTCGGGAATTGTTTCGGCCCGCCATGCACGACCGCATCGTCCCCCCCGGCCTCCGGCGCGGCAGCCGTCTCGGTCAGGCTCTTCGCGGGCGCAGAGGTTTCGGCGGCGGGCGTCATGGGCGTCGTCATGCGGGCATATCTCCATTCTTCGGCAAACTGTGCGCTTGTCATCTCCCTGTTACACGAAAACCCTTTGCTTTTCCTTGATCTGAGGCAAGCTTTCCGGCCTTTTCCCCGCAAGCGCTTGCGCCTTTTGCGCCCCGATGGTCTAATCCTTGATCAAATTCGCCATCATAAGAATCGAGCAACCACCATGTCCGACGATCTCCTCGCAGGGGCCGAGCCCGCCTATGACGCTTCCTCCATCGAGGTGCTCGAAGGGCTGGAACCCGTCCGCAAACGCCCGGGCATGTATATCGGCGGCACCGATGAGCGTGCGCTGCATCACCTCGTGGCCGAAATTCTCGACAACTCGATGGACGAGGCCGTCGCCGGTCACGCCAACCGCATCGAGATCACGCTGCACGCCGATTACTCGGTGACCATCGTGGACAACGGCCGCGGCATTCCCGTCGATCCGCACCCGAAATTCCCCGGCAAATCCGCGCTCGAAGTCATTCTCTGCACGCTCCACGCCGGTGGCAAATTTTCTGGCAAGGCCTATCAGACCTCCGGCGGTCTGCACGGCGTCGGCTCCTCGGTCGTCAACGCCCTCTCCGATCTGCTGATCGTGCAGGTGGCGAAAAACAAGGAACTGTTCGAACAGCGCTTCTCCCGCGGCATTCCCCAAGGCCCGGTCGAGAAAATCGGTGCTGCCCCGAACCGTCGCGGCACCTCGGTGAAATTCCATGCCGACGAACAGATCTTCGGCCACCATCGTTTCAAACCCAAACGCCTCTTCACCCTCGCCCGCTCCAAGGCCTATCTCTTCTCCGGCGTCGAAATTCGCTGGAAGTCCGAGATCGACGATAATGAGACACCAACCGAGGCCACCTTCCACTTCCCCGGCGGCCTCGCCGATTATCTCTCCGAAACCTTGGGGGCCGTCACCACCTATTCCGACCGTCCCTTCGCCGGTGTGGTCGAATTCGGCCCCCGCTTCGGGGTCCCCGGCAAGGTTGAATGGGCGATCAACTGGACCCCGTCGCGCGACGGCTTCATTCAGTCCTACTGTAACACCGTGCCAACGCCCGAGGGCGGCACCCACGAAGCCGGATTCTGGGCCGCCGTGCTCAAGGGCGTGCGCGCTTACGGCGAACTGGTCGGCAACAAGAAGGCCAAGGAGATCACCCGCGACGATCTCCTGACCGGCGGCTGTGCCCTTGTCTCCTGTTTCATCGCCGATCCGGAATTCGTCGGCCAGACCAAGGACCGCCTCGCCACCACCGAGGCCGCGCGCCTCGTCGAAAACTCCGTCCGCGACCATTTCGACAACTGGCTGGCCGCCGACACCAAATCCGCCGGTGCGATCCTCGATTTCCTTGTGCTCCGCGCCGAAGAACGCATGCGCCGCCGTCAGGAAAAAGAGACCCAGCGCAAATCCGCCACCAAGAAACTCCGTCTGCCCGGCAAGCTCACCGACTGTTCCTCGAAAGACCGCGCCAACACCGAGCTGTTCATCGTCGAGGGCGACTCTGCCGGCGGCTCCGCCAAAGGTGCCCGCAAACGCGAAACGCAGGCTTTGTTGCCGCTCAAGGGTAAAATCCTCAACGTGCTGGGCGCGGCCTCGAACAAGCTCACCTCGAACCAGGAAATCTCGGACCTCTGCGAAGCGCTTGGCGTTGGCATGGGCACACGGTTCAACGTCGATGACCTGCGCTATGAACGCGTCATCATCATGACAGACGCCGACGTCGACGGCGCCCACATCGCCTCGCTGTTGATGACGTTTTTCTACACCCAGATGCGCCCGCTGATCGACCAAGGCCATCTCTTCCTCGCCTGCCCGCCGCTCTACCGCCTGACCCAGGGCGCGAAACGCGTCTACTGCCTCGATGAGGCAGAGCGCGACCTGTGGCTGGAAAAAGGCCTTGGCGGCAAAGGCAAAATCGACGTCTCGCGGTTCAAGGGCTTGGGCGAAATGGACGCCAAGGATTTGAAAGAAACCACGATGGACCCGGCGACGCGCAAGCTCATCCGGGTGACGATCGACGAAGACGAACCGGGCGAAACCGCCGATCTGGTGGAGCGTCTGATGGGGAAAAAGCCGGAATTGCGCTTCCAGTATATTCAGGAGAACGCGCGGTTTGTTGAGGAATTGGATGTGTAGGAGGGATTAGTGGTAGTTTGTGACCTTTTTTCTAAACGTGCAAAGCGCACTAAAAGTCCTGTTGACGATGTCTTTCAGTACGAAAAAATCAGTCAAAAGCTTCGAACACAAATCGTTCACATATGGTATGATGCCCTCGGCACATATGCCAATTTTGACGGTTACGGGCACACAGATGCGCATGAAGCGTACACTTCCTTAGTTAATGCCCTAAGGAGAGAGTATGGCGTCTTTTGCCTTGTTAAAGAGCACCATAATGCAAAAGATGAGTTTCATGAGCTTATAAACTTTTTCCTTCAAGAAACGGAAACCGAAAAAGTTTTAGATGTAGTAGAGTTGTCTTTTAAGCTCATCTCTATGCGCGCCGAAAGCGGTAGATACAATTGGGCAGATATTGGATACACAGCCATCAAAGAACTGAACGTTCGATTTAGAGAAGATGGCACTGGGTATCAATTTGAGAATGAACAAATAATGAGGATCGACTCCCTTCATCTTCATCAACACAACATTCTTCCCGCCCTCAAAATCCTAAACGAGAAAAGATTTTCCAACGCAAACGAAGAATTCAGGTCGGCGATTGAACACCAAAAAAATCAGAAAAACCAAGAGGCAATTGCTGATTGCCTAAAGTGTTTTGAGAGCGTCATGAAAATCGTACTCACGGAGAACAGGGAGCGAGATGTCGAGAATCTAACTGCTAGCAAATTGATTGAGCGCATCTTCCAAGCAGAGCTTATTCCTAAATATCTTACAAATGAATTCAATTCTCTAAGATCAATTTTGGAATCCGGTTTACCAACTGTTCGCAATAAGACATCTGGCCATGGCCAAGGAGCCATCAAGAAGAATATTCCGAATGCTATGGTTGATTTCTGCATCAATTTGACCGCAGCAAACATAAACTTACTTGCGCGTGCTAACGATTAATGAACAGAAGGGCGACCTTATTGTTCAGTGTTGCCCCCCAAAAAAGCAAAGACCCCGCCGAAGCGGGGCCTTACAGCACTGGCCATCGGATTGCTGTCTCCGGTCTGACCAGCGGCCCTTGGTAGGGTCTTAATGCGGATGCCGAAGCAGGGCCGCCACAAGCGAAATATAATCCTTCACAGATGCTTTGTCAAAACCGACAGGCCCAGCCCATGCAGCACACAAGACATCACACGCGCCAACTCTGCCTCAGGAAGCGTTTCCATCTGGTAAACCCGCCGCCCGTTGCGATCCTTCCCAAGCCGCAACAAATCCGTCCGTTGCCAGCTTACTGAACACACCATATCCCCCTTCACCCAGCGCGTGATCTTGCCCCACCTCGGCGGCAAGGCAAATGGAATATCCAGCGTACAATGATAGGGCATCGCCGGTTCCGGTACAGTCGTGCTCAACGGCACAACGGTACAAAGCCCGTGACGATTTTTGATCGCCTTGGACACAACCACCGCAAGCCTCGGCTTGATCATCTCCGGTGGCACAAATCCTTTATCGAAATCGACGCAAACAATGGTTCCCTGAGCGGGATGGTATCTGAGGCCCATAATCCCTCTGATCTCCTTTTCCCTGACTGAATCACAAAGACCGGAAGTCGGACAAGATCAAAAATCGGCACCCCCACCGGCAACAATCCCCCCGCCTCGGCACCCTTCCGCCCATCCCCTCACTGAGGGGAACCCTTCCGCGCCCGGCCGGGTTATATCTCCGAAAACGACATTCGGAGGACAGAGCATGATCTCTTTCACCAAACCCCTTCTCCTTGCCGCTGCGGCCCTCGCCGCCGCCCCGGCGCTCGCCGACGGGCACAAGGACAAGAAACCCAGAAACGCCCCGCAAGAGGTCTATGTCTACCACGTCCCCAAAGGCTGTCACCTGCCGCCGGGGATCGAGAAGCAGATGCGCGAGGGCAAGCGCAGCACCCTGCCGCCCGGCCTCGATCAGCAATGCTACGGCAAACAGGCCTCTCATCACCGCTACGAGCGCGGCGACCGTCTGCCCGACGGCTACCGGGTGATCCGCGATTACGACCGCTACGGCCTGCCCGACCCGAAAGGCGACCGCTATGTGATTTCCGGCGACACGATCTACAAGATCGCCCGCGACGCCGCGATCGTGATCACCGCCATGGGGATTTACAACAACATCACCGGCAACTGACCCCCTCCGATGTTTCCCCGCAAAGCCCGCAGATCCCCCTGCGGGCTTTTTGCGTTTCACACACTCCAATGTCACACAACCGTGACGCAACCGACCCCGCACGCTGCACGTTTTCCCTTTGAAAACAAAGGAGATTTGTGATGAAACTCAACAAACCGCTCACCAAGCCCATGATCGCCCTTCTGCTTGCCCTGACCGCCACCCCGGCCCTTGCCGCGCCGACTGGAAACAATGGTCAGGGTTTCGGTGTGGGCGAAGTGCCGCCGGGTCATCAGAAAAACAACTGCCTTCCGGCTATGTGATCATTGACGATTACGCGCAATACAACCTGCCGGCCCCGAACGGTTTCAAATATGCCAAACATGACGGCAAGATCGTCAAAATCGACAGCGACACGATGCAAGTGATTGCGACCGTCGGCCTGATCTCTGCTTTGCTCGGCAACTGATCTCAAGATCACAGCCGAAATATCACAGCCGCGCGATCCCGCGACGGAAGCCCGGGCGCGGCGCGTTTACGGTCTCAGTTCCAATCGACGGAGGCCGACATGCGCCGCACCAGACTGACCCGACCCGCCCTCGCCGCCAGCATCCTGCTGTTGGCCACCCCGGCCCTCGCCAATGGCCCGCAGGGTGGCCCTCAAGGTGGTCCGCAATCCGGCCCGCAGGGGCAAATCATGCTTTACCCGCAACAGCAGCAGATGCAGCACCAACAGCCCCAGACACATCTCCGCCAACAGCCCGCACCGCATCCCGTCCGGGTGGAAAAACAGAGCAACAGCGATCTGGGCAATGTGCTGACCGCGCTGGCCGCCATTGGCGTTCTGGCCTCTGTGCTCGACTAAAGCGTCTGATCTCCTGTCGGGCCATCGTGCCCGACAGAAGTCCGACACAAATCCGACGCTTTGCCGACAGTTCTCGCAAAGCCTTTGACCGCCCCGCTTGCGCGCCGCATAGTCGCGCCATGGCACGGTCTTTCGACACATTCGATCTGGTGTCCGCCCATCGGCGGCTCGAAGACCTGTTCATCGAACGCCCCCGGCTCACGGCCCGCGCGCAAGAGGTCGAGGCGTTCCAGACCTACGGCCAGCGCGCGGTGTTTCGCCTGATCTGGGATGGCCGTCCGGCGATTGCCAAGCTGATCTGGCACAGCGAGAAAACCCGTGCCGTCAACGGCCAGACCTCTGCCCTCAAACAGATGGCGAAAACCCTCGAAGGCCGCCCCGCCCATGTGCCGCAAGTGCTTCATATTGCTCCGAAAGCCGGTTTTTTCGTGATCTCGCTCATCGCGGGCAAAAGCGGTCATGAGTTGCTCCGGGACCAAGGGGCTGCCGCGATCCCTGAACTGATTCAGGCCGCGCGTCTCTGGCTTTTCGAAGCCACGCGGAGTGATCGGAAACCGGGGATTTTCCCCATGGCCCGCGCCCGGCGCATCCTCGACGACTGCGCCGACGGCCCTGCCCGTGACGTGGTCCTGCGCACCCGTGATTTGTTGCAAAACGCCCCCGAGACCCTGACGATCTGTGGCGGTCATGGCGATTTCTGGCCCGGAAACCTGATCGTAGGCCCCGCAGGCATCACCGCCATCGACCTCTCCGGACGGCGGTCGAACGCGCTCATCGAAGACATCGCCTGTTTCGCGCAAGGCCTTGCAGAACATAGTGAATCTGGCCTGACGCCGGAGATCACAGCTCCGCTTTTGTCGCTTCTCCCGGAGGTGGAAGCCGCCCGCGCCTTCCCGATTTTCAGCGGTCTGGCGCTGGCGCGCAAGCTCCATGCCGGGGGCGGTCTCGGCTACGCCCATGAGCGCGCCCGGTTTCTCGGGGAAACCCCTTAAACCGGCACGATCTGGCCGTCTTCAAGCCGCACCACCCGGTCCATTTTCGCAGCCAATTCAAGGTTATGCGTGGCGATCAGGGCCGACAGCCCCTCGTCGCGCACAATCCCCATCAGCACATCGAACACCAAAGCCGAGGTCGTCGGATCGAGGTTCCCGGTCGGTTCGTCCGCAAGCAAAAGCCCCGGCTTGTTGGCCAGCGCACGGCAAAAGGCGACCCGTTGCTGTTCGCCGCCCGAAAGCGCCGAGGGACGGTGCGAGGCACGTTTGCCCACGCCGACTTTTTCGAGCAAATTCATCGCCCTGTCCCGCGCCTCACGCTCCGGAACGGCATTGGCGAGTTGCGGCAGAATAACGTTGTCGAGCGCCGTGAACTCGGGCAGCAGATGGTGGAACTGGTAAATGAACCCCACCCCCGCGCGGCGCATGGCGGTGCGGGTCTTGTCGCCCTGCCCGGTCATGTCCTGTCCATTGATCCGAACCGTGCCCGTGTCGGGCAGGTCCAGAAGCCCCGCAATGTGCAGAAGCGTCGACTTCCCGGCTCCCGAAGGCGCGATCAATCCGACGATCTCGCCGCGTGCGACGGTGAGGTCCACACCGCGCAACACATCGACTTCGTTGGGTTTTCCGGCGTTGTAGGTCTTTCGGATCTGGTTCAGGGACAGCATGTCACTCATAGCGCAGCGCCTCCACAGGGTTCATCCGTGCGGCACGGCGCGCGGGCAGAATGGTGACGAGGAACGACAGGCCAAGCGAGAGGCCGACCGCTTTGAAAATGTCGACGGCACGCAGCTCGGCGGGCAGTTCGTAAATGCCCCGGATCGACGGGTCCCAAGCCCCGCCGCCGCTCATCCAGTTCACGAAACTCAACACCTGGTCGATATAAATCGCAAACAACGACCCAAGGATCACGCCGAAAATCGTCCCCAAGACGCCGGTGATCGCCCCGCAGATGAAAAACACCCGTAGCACGGACCCTTCGGTCAGCCCCACGGTGCGCAGGATGCCAATGTCGCGCCCCTTGTTTTTCACCAACATGATGAGGCCGGAGACGATATTCATCGACGCGATGAGCACCAGCACCGAGAGGATGACGAACATCACATTGTCCTCGATGTCGAGCGCGCGCAGGAAGGCCCCCGAGGCATCGCGCCAGGTCCAGACCATGCCGCGTTCGCCGACGGCTTGCAGCAGCGGAATGGCCATATCGTCGACCTGATCCGGATGCTCGACCATGACTTCGATCTCATCCGCCGCGCCTTGCCGGTTGAAGAACTTTTGCGCCTCCGTGAAAGGCAGGTAAGCGCGTGTTTTATCAATGTCATAGCGCCCGGCGGAGAAGACATAGACCACTTCGAAAGACGACACGCGCGGGCTTGTGCCAAAGGCGGTTTTGGCCCCGTCCGGCGAGATCAGCTTGATCTTGTCGCCCACCGTCACGCCCAGGTCGCGCGCCACGCCAGAGCCGATGGCAATGCCTTCGGGAAAGCGAGACACATCGCCCCAATGCTCGTCCGGTTCGATCGCCACGCGTGGAATGGTCATCAGGTTCTCGGGCGAAATCCCATAGACCTCGATCCCCGCATTGCGACCGTTAGACGAGACCATGACCTGCCCGCGCACCAAGGGCGCGGCGCGGGTCACGCCCGGCACCTCGCGCAGCTTGGCGGCCCAGTCGTCATAGTCCTCAATCGCGCGCGAGGTGGTGCCCTCGGGCGTCACGTAGATCGAGGAATAGACCGTCACATGGGCGTTGGAACCTAAAATCGTGTCGACGAATTCGTCGCGAAACCCGGTCCGCACGGCCAGCGTGATGATCAAGGCCGCCACGGCAAGCGTGATGCCGATGAGCGAAATCCACGTCATCACCGACACGCCCCCCTCTTCGCGACGGGCGCGCAGATAGGCAAAGGCGATTTTCCACTCGAAGCGGGAAAAGGGCTTGGTCGTTCTGGCCGCGTCCACGGGTGGGCTCCTCACAAGTTTGCCAGACCAAACCCTTTGCCGGACCAAAGGTCAAGCACGGGTCGGGTGAAGCCTACGTGAACAGCCGGGATCAGAACGTGAGACCGGCACGCGCCTTGCCGCGCCGAAACGGCCAGAGCAAAAGTGCCAGCAGCGCCGAGAGCGCGGCCCACCCCGCAGCATAGCCCGCAAGCGCGGAAATCCCGCCCTCAAGCGTCAGCGGCAAAGCCGGACGAAAGTCGTCAAAGGTGGCGCGGGCAAGCTTGGTGTCGGCGACACGCTGTGGCATGGTCAGACGCTCCAGCGGCGTGGCGGTGCGCAAGGCGGTTAGGTCGTCGGAGAGACGGTCATGCCGGTCGATGGTCTGGCGCATGTCCCGACGGCGGTTTTCCAGAAACACCGATCCGCCCATGGAGGCAAGCGCTTCCTCCCGGGTCATCTCCGCCTTGCGGGCGGAGGCATCGAAATCGGCGATCACGATGCCTAAAGCCTCGACCTGACCGGCGAGACGCTGAGTATATTGCTGGGTGAACTCGGGAAACTGGGACACAACGGCGGCCCCCAACAGGCCGCCCGCAAGGGCGAGTGCTCTCAACATGGCTGCCTCTCTTCCGTCTTTTGCGGAGTTGAATGGGGAGAGGCTAAAAGGATTCGGGGGCGCGAGACAAACCTGTCCCCGCCCCCGATTTCAAAACGTGCGAAATCTCGCCGATAAAGCGTCATGCCTTTAACCTGAGACATCAGATAAAGGAGAGGCGCGTGCAACGCTTATATCTTGTACTGCGCTCTCAAAGCCCGGCGTAGATTTTCGCGATCTTCTCGATGGCCAGTTCCGGCGTCATCTCTTCGCTCTCGCCCGTGCGGCGCGAGGTCACTTCGACCACACCATTGGCGAGCCCGCGCGGGCCGACCGTGATGCGCCAAGGCAGACCGATCAGGTCCATCGTGGCGAATTTCGCACCGGCGCGCTCGGAACGGTCGTCATAAAGCGCCTCAAGCCCCAGCGCCGCGAAGCTCTTATAGAGCGCTTCACAGGCCGCATCCGCCTCGTCGTCGCCCTGTTTCAGGTTGACAATGCCGACATGGAACGGCGTCACGCCCTCCGGCCAGATGATGCCTTTGTCGTCATGGTTCGCCTCGATCAGCGCGCCCAGAAGACGGGACACGCCGATCCCGTGCGAGCCCATCTGCACCGGCACAGGCTTGCCATCCGGCCCCTGCACGGTCGCGCCCATGGCTTCGGAATATTTCGTGCCAAAGAAGAAAATCTGCCCAACCTCGATCCCGCGCGCAGCACGGCGGCGCTCTTCGGGCACTTGATTGAACAGGGCTTCGTCATGGGTCTCGTCGGTGCGCGCGTAAAGCGAGGTGAATTCCTCCATCACGGCGCGACATTGATCGACATTGTCGTAATCAATCTCGCGCTGGCCGAGTTTGATGTCGGTCACGGCGCTGTCGTAGAACACTTCGGACTCGCCGGTTTCGGCCAGAACGAGGAACTCGTGCGTGTCGTCGCCCCCGATCGGGCCGGAATCGGCGCGCATCGGAATGGCCTGAAGGCCCATGCGCTCATAGGTGCGGATGTAGCTGACGAGGTGACGGTTATAAGAGTGCAGCGCATCCTCAACGGTCAGGTCGAAGTTATAGCCGTCTTTCATCAGGAATTCGCGCCCGCGCATGACACCGAACCGGGGCCGCATCTCGTCGCGGAATTTCCACTGGATGTGATAGAGCGTCAGAGGCAAGTCTTTGTAAGATTTGACATAAGAGCGGAAGATGTCGGTGATCATCTCTTCGTTCGTCGGGCCATAGAGCATCTCACGCCCCTGACGATCAGTGATGCGCAGCATCTCTTCGCCATAGTCGTCATAGCGCCCGCTTTCGCGCCACAAATCGGCCGATTGCAGCGTCGGCATCAGAAGCGGGATGTGACCCGCGCGCTGTTGCTCTTCATGAACGATCTTTTCGACCTTCTGGAGCACCTTGTAGCCCAGCGGCAGCCAGGAATAGATCCCCGCCGATTGCTGACGGATCATCCCCGCGCGCAGCATCAGACGGTGCGACGCGATCGACGCCTCGGCAGGAGTTTCTTTCAAAACCGGCAGGAAATAGCGCGACAGACGCATGCGGGAAGCCCTCGAGTGATCAGTGTTTGCAACGGTCTATGCCATCGCTTTCGGCCAGACAAGCCGCAGGGCGCGGGAAACTTGCGCAAAGCCCATGCATCTTAGACTTTCAGAAAGCGACATGGGATAAGGCTTGGGGTGATGACAACGGTTACAGTCCCCACATGGCTCGTCCCCTCACCCCGCGAACGCCTCCCGTGAACACATCCTGTGAACTGGTCCAAACCTTCGTCGCCGATCCTGCAAAGAGCACTCTGTGCCTCTCATTCCATCTTCTTCCCTCTCTCGGGACGCGTTTACTACAGGCAAGTTGATCCCCACGGCCTCTTCCCCTTGAAACCCGTCTCTGCGCGGGCGATATGAAGGGAAAGATGGAAAGGCGAGTATGGCGTTACCGGTCCGTGATCAGATGAAATACTGGGGCACCGCTGCGGTGGTGTTTCTGGCGCTTTTGTGGCTCATGGGGGATGTCATCCTGCCCTTCGTGCTCAGCATGGCGGTCGCCTATATGCTCGATCCGGTGGCGGATCGCCTCGAATCCTGGGGATTGAGCCGGATCGCCGCGACCATCGTGATCACGCTGGTGGCCGCGATTCTCTTTGTCCTCATGGCGCTGCTCGTCATTCCGACACTGGTGAAACAGGCCACGGATCTTGTGAACAGCGCGCCGGATCTGATCAACAATCTGCAAACATTTCTGACCGAAAAATTCCCCGTCCTGCTCGACGAAAACAGCCAGCTGCGCCAGACGCTGATGCAGATCGGCGAAACCATCCAGTCGAAGGGCGGCGCATTGCTCTCCGGGGCGCTCGCCTCCGCCATGAGCCTGTTCAACGTGGTGATGTTGCTGGTGCTCGTCCCCGTCATCACCTTTTATCTGCTGATGGACTGGGACCGCATGGTGGCGGAGGTCGACAAACTCCTGCCCCGCGACCACGCTCCTGTGATCCGCCGTCTCGCCGCCGACATTGACCGCACACTCGCTTCCTTCATTCGCGGGCAAGGCACGGTCTGCCTGATCCTCGGCACATTCTACGCTGCGGGCCTCATGCTCGTCGGCCTCAAATTCGGCCTTGTGGCGGGGGCTGTGGCCGGTGCCCTGACCTTCATCCCCTATGTCGGCGCGATTGTCGGCGGGCTGTTGTCCATCGGGCTTGCGCTCTTTCAGTTCTGGGGCGAATGGCAATGGATCATCGCCGTCGCCGCGATCTTCGCCGTGGGCCAGTTCATCGAAGGCAATATCCTGACGCCAAACCTCGTCGGCTCCTCTGTCGGGCTGCACCCGGTCTGGCTGATCTTCGCCCTGTCCGCCTTCGGCACGCTCTTCGGTTTCGTCGGCATGCTGGTTGCCGTTCCGGTGGCCGCCGCCCTCGGCGTGATCGCCCGCTTCGCCATCGAACAATATCACGACAGCCGCCTCTACCGCGGCCTCGAATCCAATCAGCCTCTTTCGGACGACGACATCTGACCATGGCCGAACAGCTCATCCTCGATCTGCCGGTGCGTCAGGCGCTGGGGCGCGATGCGTTTTTTGTCTCGCCCTCCAATGCCGTCGCAATGGCCACGCTCGACGCCGTCAACAACTGGCCCTCGGGCAAGCTCGTGCTGATCGGCCCCGAGGGTGCGGGCAAAACTCATATGGCGCATGTCTGGGCCAGCGACCATGATGCCGTGATCGTCCCGGCCGATGCGCTGACTGAAGCCGACATCCCCGCTCTTGCAGCCCGTCGTTTCGTCGTCGTCGAAGACGCCGACCGCCTGCCCACCCTGCCCGATGCCAGACGCTCGGAAGAGGCGCTGTTTCATCTGCACAACCTGACGCTGGCCGAAGGCGGGCGGCTGTTGCTCACCGCCCAGAGTGCGCCCAATCACTGGACGCTCAGCCTGCCCGATCTCGCCTCGCGCATGCAGGGGACGACCGTGGCGCGGATCGAAGCGCCCGATGACAAGCTGCTCACCGCCATGCTGGTCAAACAGTTCGACGACCGGCAGATCGCCGTCCCCGGCACGCTGATCCTCTGGCTGGTCAAGCGCATGGAACGCTCGGCGGAGGCTGCACGGCGGATGGTGGAAACGCTCGACGAGGCGGCGCTGCGTTCTGGCAAACCGATCTCACGAAACCTCGCCGCCCAGTTTTTCCCGAGAGACGACTGATCCTGCGGGAAAGTTTTGTTTTCGCTCAATAATCATGCGATTGACGAAGGCCGGGGCATTTGGCACTGTCGCCCTGCCGGACCGAAAATGCCCGACATGATCCAGAGGACACACCGTGACTGATATGACCGATCTTCCGCGCACCGAGCCTGGGCAACAGGATTGGGGCATCTTCGGACGACCGCTGTTCCTCGATCAGGAAGCCCGCGCCCTGTCGCGTGTCGGCGTTGTCGACGTCGGCTCGAACTCCGTACGTCTCGTGGTCTTCGATGGCGCAGCGCGCAGCCCGGCCTATTTTTACAATGAAAAGATCATGTGCGGTCTGGGCGCGGGGCTTCGGGAAACCGGGCATCTCAACCCGGAAGGCAAGATCCGCGCCATGTCCGCGATACGCCGGTTTCAGAAACTGGCGGAAGGCATGGGAATCCCACCACTGACGGCGGTTGCGACCGCTGCGGTACGGGAGGCTGAGGACGGTCCCGCTTTTCGGGAGGAGATCGAGCGGGAGACCGGCCTCAGCCTTTGGGTCATCGACGGCGAGGAAGAGGCACGGCTTTCGGCGCAGGGCGTGCTTCTGGGTTGGCCTGAGGCGGACGGGCTGGTCTGCGACATCGGCGGCTCGTCGATGGAACTGGCGATCGTCTCGAAAGGCATTGTCGGCAAACGTATCACCTCGCCACTCGGACCGCTGAAACTTCTCGGCCTCACTGGCGGACGCACTGGTCTCAAGGACCATATCGCGCCGATCATGAAGGATCTGGCCACCGCCATGGGCACGGATCACAAGCGGATCTATCTCGTCGGCGGCTCCTGGCGCGCCATCGCCCGCATCGACATGGAGCGGCGCAATTACCCGCTGCATGTGCTGCATGAATACCGGATGTCGAGCCGCTCGGTAACCGATACGATCAAGTTCATCCGCAAAAGCGACATGACCGATTTGCGTGCGAAAACCGGCACCTCGACGGCGCGCATGTCGCTTGTACCGATTGCCGCCGAGGTGCTGCGCCAACTCGTGCGCACCTTCCATCCGAAAGAGATCTGCATCTCGTCCTACGGCATTCGCGAGGGGTTACTCTACGAACAGATGCCCGAAAGCGTGCGCGCCCGCGACCCGCTGATCGAGGCTTGCCGGTTTTCCGAACAGAAGGACGCGCGCATGCCGGGCTTCGGCAAGCGTCTGCATACCTTCATCGAACCGGTGTTCCGCGCCCGTCAGTATGAAAAGATGCGGCTGATCCGCGCCGCCTGCCTGCTCCATGACGTGACCTGGCGCGCGCATCCGGATTATCGCGCAGAGGTGTGTTTCGACAATGCCACGCGCGCCAATCTCGGCGGGCTGACCCATAACGAGCGGATTTTTCTCGGGCTGGCACTTTTGCATCGCTACAAGAATTCGCGAGAGAACACCCCCTTCGCCGAGTTAATCGAGATGCTGTCGGACAAGGAAATCCGCGACGCGGAGGTGCTCGGCAAGGCCATGCGCTTTGGCGCGATGTTTGCCGTCGATACGCCGACCGATGTGGCGAAACTCGACTATTTCCCGAAGCGCAAGGAGTTGATCCTGACGCTCAGCCCCGAAGCGGAAGACCTCTTTGGTGAGGTCACAAACGCACGCTTTCAGTCGCTCGCCAGCAGCCTAGGTGCGACGCCGCATGTGCGCCACGCCAAGGCGTAATCCTCAGAGCTCGATCATGCCCTCGTCGTCCGGGGTCTCCTCTGGAGCGTCCGGCTCCGGCACACCTCGTTCCGGTTTGCGCCGGATGAGAATGTCGCCATTGGGCAGAATTTCCGGCGCTTCATAAGCACCCAGATCGTCGACGAAGCCCTCGAGATCCTCAAGCGCAGGTCCCATTTCTTCGAACAACTGCTGCAACAAAAGCCGGGACCCTTCGCGCAACATAGTCCAGCCTTCCGATCCCTCGGACGGTCCGGCATCCTCGGCGGCCAGAGGCCCCGCCACCAGCATCATGATCAGAGCAATCCGTTTCATGGCCTTCATATAAGGGCTTTTCATGACGTTTTCACCCCTGCCTCATGTCTTAAAGATCGAGATCGACCGTGACCGGGAAATGATCCGAAGCGGTCAGAAGCGCCTGCTGCAATTCCGGCGTGCCAAAACAGAGCGGATCGTCGAACGGATGCCAGATGCGCCATGTCGCGCCGTCTTTCAAATCCTGCGAGACCATGACGTAATCGAGCAAAGCCGAGAGATAGCGCTCTTCCTCGTCGATATAGAACCGCGCCGAGGTCGGCCCCTGATTGCCGCGCCGGGCCAGCGCCTCCGTCGCATGCGGATCGCAAAGCCGCATCTCGGGCGGCACATCCGGGTCCTCGCGCCCCATGACAATCTCGACGCCGGACCGCCCAAAGAGCTTTTCATACTCATCGAGCCCCGGCCCGTCGTTGAAGTCGCCCAGCACGATCAAGGGTTCTCCCGCCTCCAGATGCCCCTCCACCCGCTCGCGCAACCAAATACATTGCGCCAGTTGCTTGCGCCGGTTTTCGATCGAGATGCGGATCACGTCGGCACGGTTGCGCGCGCCATGCGGTGCCTTGGATTTCACATGCACACCGATCATGCGAAAGGCAAACCCGCTTTCACGCACCTCCATCGCCAATTCCAGCGGCGGTTTGGAAAATCGTACTTCCTCCCGGTCCCTATCGGTGTCGAGATCGAGCCTGTAGATCGAGTTGAACGCGGGCGGTTCGAAATTGTCCCCCAGTCCCGCAGGCGCGCCCATCGGATCGTGCCGGGCGCGTAGCACCAGCGGGTCGTACATCAGGGCGATTTCCTGTTGGGTTTCGTTGACATAGCCGATCTCGACGGCCATGGCTCGAAGCCCCGCCCAATCGGCGAATTGCTCAAGCGCACGGCGGGTGTCGCGGCGGCGGTTGGTGTCCGGCGCCTCGATGACCATGATCGCATCGGCATCCATCGCGGTGAACACCTTGCCAAGGGCCTCAAGCTGCATCTCGCGGGTCACATTATGCCGCGCCGACCAAGCATCGTCCGCCAGAGGCCGCCCCTCATTGTCGAACAGGTTGTCGAACCATTCGACATTGTAGGTGGCGACCCGGATCGTCATGCCGCCCGCTCCGCCTCGATCTCCTCCCAGGCGGCGTTGATCTCGACCAGCCGGTCGGAGGCCAGCCTGACCGCCTCTTCCGGCACGCCGCGGGCGATCATCCGGTCAGGGTGTGTCTCGCGCACGAGCGCGCGGTAAGCCTTCTTGATCTCCTCGAGCGAGGCCGAAGGATCGACCCCCAACACATCGTAGGGATCGCGCGCCGCCTCCGGCACATAGCGCGCCTTCAGCATTCGGAACGCCCGGTCCTCGATGTCGAAAATCTCCGCCACCCGTGTCAGGAAGGCATCCTCGCCGGGGTGATACTCGCCATCCGCCATGGCGATATGGAACAGCCCGTCCATCAAATCCATCAACGGACGGCATTCATCGCCATACATTTTCTTGACGCTTTTGGCGTAATCCTCGAATCCCGCCACGTCTTGGCGGGCGAGGTTGAACACACGTGCGGCGGCGGCCTCGTCCTCTTTCGCGATCTGAAACACTTCGCGAAATGCCGTCACCTCGTCGCGGGTGACAAGCCCGTCGGCCTTGGCCATCTTCGCGCCAAGCCCGATCACCGCGATGGTAAAGCCCATGCGCCGCTCCGGCTCCGAGCGGAACTGCTCGAACACCGAGGCGAGGCTTTCACCTGCGCCAAGCGCCTTGAGCGCTTCGAGAATGCGGGTCCAGATCGACATAGCCGCAGTTTATCCGCGAAGCCCGGTCAAGTCCCGCGACAAATCCGTGAGTTCAAAGGAATTTTTGTAGGAAGAGCACATCGAGCCAGCGGTCGAACTTGAAACCGGCCTGCGGAATGCGCCCGGCTTCGGCATAGCCCAGCGTCTTGTGAAAGGCGATGGAGCCGGTGTTGTCGGCATCGATCGCGGCAATCATCGAATGATGACCGGCCTCGCGTGCATGCTGTTCGACCATGAGCATCAGCGTCCGGCCAAGCCCAAGCCCCTGCGCCGCGTCGTTGAGGTAAACGGAATGCTCCATGGTGAAACGATAGCCGTTATTCTTTGGGCGAAAATTGTCATAGGTGGCATAGCCCACCACCTCGCCTTGGATCTCGGCGACGTAAAATGCCCGGCCCCGCGCCAGACGATCTTCGACCATCGCGGCCCATTCGGCCTCGTCGCGCTCCTCAGAGGAAAACGAGGCGGTCGACTCGGCAATCACAGGCGCCATAATGGCTTTGAGAGCGCTTGCATCCTCGGCCAGCGCCACGCGCAAAAACGGTTTCTCGGTCATGCGATCCAGATCTCCCCTGACGGCGTGCCAATCTCTGCGGTCATTCCCGGCGTATCGGCCTGCACAATTCGAACATTTTCCATAGCCGACACGAACGGCGCGAGCGCCTCGCGCAACTCTTCAGCTTCCGGGTGCGTGATCTTCAACCGACGCAGGGTCAAGCCCGGATCGGGCAGCCCCGGAACGGGCCGCGGCGAATGCCATTCGATCAACGCCGGAAAGCAATTATCAAATGGCAGAACACCGCTCTCCGGCACAATCATCCGCCAGGCATAGTCCCCGCGCTGAAACGACATGATCCGCCCGACATCGGCGGGAGCCAGCTCCCAAGCTTCTTCCAGATCGGGACAGGACACAACCCAGTTCGTCAGCCGAGGCGGGCCTCCGAAGTTGTCCAGATCGAACCAACGCGGAAAATCGGGGCGTCTCGCCGCCGGATCGGGCGCAATCACCTCGAGATAGGCGTCACTGCCATCCGGGCGCGCCATGGCCACAAGCACGTTTTCCGTGCCCATATCCTTGTGCACCCCGCGCGGGCCGAATTCGACATCGAGCAAAGCCTCCATCGCATCCTTGCCCTGCTCCAGATCGGAGGCGGAAATCACCAGATGATCAATCCGGTAGGTCATTGTTATTGCCCTTATTGAAACCTTGGAGACGAGTCCCCATCTCCCTATAACGCACCCTTAAATCAACTTTCAGGAAAGACCAGAAAAAGACAATGCTCCTGCGCAAATTGGAACAGTTCTTCGACAGTGAGATCTCAGGCGGTATCGTGCTCATGGTGGCCGCCGTCGCTGCCATGTTCGTGGCCAATTCCTCGCTTTATCCCTATTACGATGGCGCATTGTCGTCGTATTTCACCGTGCAGCTCGGCGACACAGGCCTGTCCAAACCGCTGATCCTCTGGATCAACGACGGTCTGATGGCAGTGTTCTTCCTGCTTGTGGGCCTTGAGCTCAAACATGAGCTGATGGAAGGCAAACTCAAGAACCCGCGCGACGTGGTTCTGCCCGGCATGGCCGCCGTCGGCGGCATGATCATGCCCGCCGTGGTCTATTTCGCCCTCAACATCTCTTCGCCCGAAACCCATTCCGGCTGGGCTATTCCGGCGGCGACCGACATCGCCTTTGCCCTTGGCATTCTGGCTCTGGTCGGCGACCGCGTGCCCTCCTCGCTCAAGGTTTTCCTGCTGACGCTGGCGATCCTCGACGACCTCGGCGCGATCCTGATCATCGCGTTCTTCTACACGGCCGAGCTGCATCTGGATTACCTGTTCCTTGCGGTCATTCCGCTGGCGATCATGTTCTACCTGAACCGCGCGGGCATTCACCGCATTGCGCCGATCATCCTTCTGGGCACCGTGCTTTGGGTTCTGGTGCTGAAATCCGGCGTGCATGCGACGCTCGCGGGTGTGATCACCGCCTTCTTCATTCCGATGAAGGACAAATGGGGCAAGTCGCCGCTGCATGCGCTTGAAAACGCGCTCTCACCCTATGTGTTCTTCCTGATCGTGCCGATCTTTGCTTTCGCGAACGCAGGTGTGGTGCTCACGGGCGTAACGCTGGCCGATGTGTTCTCCCCGCTGCCGCTGGGCATCGCTTTGGGCCTCATCCTCGGCAAACAAATCGGCGTGTTTGGCATGACATGGCTGCTGGTAAAATTCGGCGTCGCCAAGAAACCCTTCGGCGCGACCTGGCTCCATATCTATGGCGTCGCGGCACTCGCGGGTATCGGCTTTACCATGTCCTTGTTCATCGGCGGGCTGTCCTTCGAGGATGCATTCCACATGAACGAAGTGCGCATCGGTGTGCTGTCGGGCTCCGTGATCTCCGCAATCATCGGCTTTACCGTGCTGAAACTCGCCCCGACGGCAACGGACAAACCGGCGCTGAAAGAGGCCGAAGTCACAGCTCCCGAGGTTCAGAACGCCGCACACTAACGCGTCAACCATCCCAAAAGAAAAGGGCCGGAGGAGCAATCCCCCGGCCCTTTTTCATTGCAGTTTAAATACTCGGTCTCATTCGACCGCGATCAGATCGAGGATCTGGCGCGCCGCTGCCGGGATATTCGTCCCCGGCCCGAAGATCGCCTTAACCCCCGCATCATAGAGGAACTGGTAATCCTGCTGCGGGATCACCCCGCCGCAGATCACGAGGATGTCCTCGGCGCCCTGCTCTTTCAGCGCTTCGATCAGTTTCGGCGCCAGCGTCTTGTGTCCCGCCGCCTGCGAGGAAATCCCCACGATATGCACGTCGTTGTCGATGGCGTCCTGAGCCGCCTCTTCGGGGGTCTGGAACAGCGGGCCAACGTCCACGTCAAAGCCGATGTCGGCAAAGGCGGTGGCGATCACTTTCGCGCCGCGGTCGTGGCCGTCCTGACCCATTTTGACGACGAGCATGCGCGGACGACGCCCGGCTTTCTCGGCAAAGGTCTCGACGTCTTTCTGGATCTGGGCAAAGCCCTCGTCGCCCTCGTAGGCGGCGCCGTAGACGCCCGCGAGCGTTTTCACCTCGGCGCGGTGACGTCCGAATGCTTTTTCCATGGCCATCGAAATCTCCCCAACGGTTGCGCGCGCACGGGCGGCCTCGACCGCCAGCGCAAGGAGGTTGCCCTCGCCGGATTGCGCAGCAAGCTCCAGCGCGCCAAGCGTCGCTTCGACCTTGGCCGTATCGCGGGTGGCTTTGATCTTGTCGAGGCGGGCGATCTGGCTGTTGCGCACGGCCACGTTGTCCACGTCGAGAATGTCGATCGGGTCTTCCTTGTCCTTGCGGTATTTGTTGACGCCGACGATCACCTCTTCGCCGCGGTCGATCATCGCCTGACGTTTCGCGGCGGTTTCCTCGATGCGGAGTTTCGGCATCCCGGAGTTGACGGCCTTGGTCATGCCGCCCATTTCCTCGATTTCCTCCATCAGGGCCCAGGCCTTGTCGGCCAGTTCCTTGGTGAGGCTTTCGACATAGTAAGACCCGGCCAGCGGATCGACCACATTGGTGATCCCGGTCTCTTCCTGCAAGATGAGCTGGGTGTTCCGGGCGATACGCGCCGAGAACTCGGTCGGAAGCGCGATGGCCTCGTCCAAAGCGTTGGTGTGCAGCGATTGCGTGCCGCCCAACGCCGCCGACATCGCCTCATAGGCGGTGCGGATCACGTTGTTATAGGGGTCCTGCTCTTGCAGCGACACGCCCGAAGTCTGGCAGTGGGTACGCAGCATTTTGGACTTGGAGAGCTTCGGCTCGAACTCGTCCATCACGCGGGTCCAGAGATAGCGCGCAGCGCGCAGTTTGGCGGCCTCCATGAAGAAGTTCATGCCGATCGCGAAGAAGAACGACAGGCGGCCCGCGAATTTATCGACATCCATGCCGGCCTTGATCGCGGTGCGCACATATTCGCGCCCGTCAGCCAACGTAAACGCCAGTTCCTGCACGAGGTTCGCGCCCGCTTCCTGCATGTGATAGCCGGAGATCGAGATCGAGTTGAATTTCGGCATCTCGTTCGCGGTGAATTCGATGATGTCCGCGATGATCTTCATCGAGGGTTCGGGCGGGTAGATATAGGTGTTGCGCACCATGAACTCTTTCAGAATGTCGTTCTGAATGGTCCCGGCCAGAAGCGCACGATCATGCCCCTGCTCTTCACCCGTCACGATGAAGCTCGCGAGGATCGGAATGACCGCCCCGTTCATCGTCATCGACACGGAAACCTTGTCCAAAGGAATGCCGTCGAACAGGATTTTCATGTCCTCAACAGAGTCGATCGCCACACCGGCCTTGCCGACATCGCCGACCACGCGCGGGTGATCGGAATCGTAGCCCCGGTGCGTGGCGAGGTCGAAAGCGACCGAGACGCCCTGCTGACCGGCGGCCAGCGCCTTGCGGTAAAACGCGTTCGATTCCTCGGCGGTCGAGAAGCCCGCGTACTGGCGGATGGTCCAGGGGCGGCCCGCATACATCGTCGCCTTCACGCCGCGCGTAAACGGCTCCAACCCCGGCGTATTGCCCAGATGCGCCATGCCTTCGAGATCGTCCTCGGCATAGAGCGGCTTGACCTTGATCCCTTCGAGCGTGTCCCACTCAAGGCTCTCAAGCGGCTTGCCACGAAGCTCCTTCTCGGCAAGCTCTTCCCATTTTTTCCTGTCCGTCATCGTCAGGCTCCTTCCCGTTTTCCTCTCATACCCCCGTGAGGGCACGTTCAACCTTGGTTTGGCCGTCCCGTCGCCCTATATAGAAGGCACCCCGGGAGGACCGATGAAACAAATCTATCTCGCCGCCATCACAGCGCTTTTTCTGATCCCCGCCCCACTTCTGGCGCAGGAGGACACAGCCGTGGAGGCGAAGGCAACTCCGCTGATCCAGAGCGCCGGAGACACCGAGCTTTCCAGCTTCAAATGGCAGTCCCGCATCATCGCCGTCTTCGCCGACAGCACGCTGGACCCGTCGTACAATGAACAGATCTCACTTCTCGAATCCCGCCCCGACGCCCTTCTGGAGCGTGACGTGGTGGTGCTTACCGACACCGATCCGGAGGCCCGCTCGCCGCTCCGCACCGCATTGCGCCCGCGCGGCTTCGCATTGGTGATCGTCGACAAGGACGGGCGCGTGATGCTCCGCAAACCCGACCCCTGGGATGTGCGCGAGATTACCCGCGCCATCGACAAGACCCCGCTCCGGCAGCAGGAAATGGAAAGCGGGCGCTGAGCTACTCGCGAAAATCCTCGGCCAGCGGAATGCGCCCGAAGGCGATTTTCGCCCCTGTATAGGGCACGTGATGCGGCGGCAGAAGACCGTAGCGCACCGTATCCTGACCGAACCGCTGGTTGAGCCGGTCGATGGCCAGACACAGTGGCGCGCGGTCCAGAGGCGGTGCGAAGAGATCGTCCATCACCCGTGCCTGCCGGATCAGCCCACCCAGCGTCACGGAGACGGCTTTCGGGCGAGGGCCAGGTGTCAGTTCGTCCCAAAGCCCCGCCAGAATTTCCAAAAGAAAGAACGTGTCCTGCGTCGCGCGCAATGTGCTGTCGCGATACTGCCGCCTTTTGTCCGCGCCTTTGACGCTGATCGACAGGCTGCGGGCAAAGAACCCCTCGCGGCGCAGACGTGCCGCCGCTTTCACAAGCAGTCGCCGGGTCACAAGCCGCGCGCCCTCGGGCGTTGCGTTCGGCCCCGTCAGCACCTGCCCGTGCCCGATCATTCCGCGTTTGGTCTCCGGCCAAACCACTGTCTCGCCGCGCAGCTCGCGGAGAAACCGCTCCCCCGCCACATTGCCCCAGATCGCGCGGGCACGTTTCGGCGCGATGTGGTAGAGCGTCCCCACATCCGCAATGCCCGCCGCCTCCAGCCGTGCTTTCATTCGCCAAGACACGCCCGGCAAATCGTCCAGCGCCAAATGCGCGATCTTCTCCGGCAAAACCTCCGGCGTGAGCCAGTTGAGCCCCATCGGCTTTTCCAGCTCGGCGGCGATCTTCGCCAGAAGCCGCGTCGGCCCAAGCCCCACGGAACAGCGCAAGGCCGGACTGATCCCCAGCACCGCCTCTTGCAACGCCCGCCCGATTTCCAAAGCCCGGGACAGGTCCCGCTCCGATCCCATCAAAAGACAGGAACATTCGTCGATCGACCAGACCCGATGCACGGGAATAACCGTTTCCACCGCCCGCAAAATCGCATGATGATAGTCGACGCAGATGTCGTGTTTGACGGGACGAAAAACGATCCCCGGACAGAGCCTGCGCGCCTCGTCCTGACGTGTCCCCATGCGCACGCCACACCGCTTGGCCTCGACACTCGCCGCGATACAGGCCGCATTCGGCGCGTCCGTCGTCAGGACGCCGACAGGCCGCCCCATCAGCGCAGGCTCCTCGGCCTGCGCCACGGAGGCGTAGTAGCTGTTCATATCGAAGAAAAGCGTCGAAACGCGCAGATGCGAAAGCTGGGACATGACCGGGCAGACGGGAGGGGGCAGACGCAATCAGACTAGAACAAAATAAGAACATTTGTCCAGTCTCTGCGTCTCGCCGCCCCGGATATGCCCGCCCGGCCACCATGGATTATTCGAACTCCATGATCACTTCATCGACGGCAAGGCTGTCGCCCGGCTTGGCGTTGATCTTGGAGACAATCCCTTTGCGCTCGGCGCGCAGGATGTTTTCCATTTTCATTGCCTCGACGGTGCAAAGCGCCTGACCGTCCTGAACCTCGTCACCGACCTCGACATTGACCTTCACCAGAAGGCCCGGCATCGGGCAGAGCAGGAGTTTCGACGTGTCCGGCGGCAGTTTTTCGAGCATGTGCTTCGACAGCTCGGCCGCCCGCGGCGTCCGCACATAGACCTTGAGGTCCGCGCCGCGGTTGCGGATGCGGAAACCGCCCGGAATGTCGCCCACTTTGAGCGTCAGCGTGCCGTGCTCCATGTCGATCAGGGCCAGCGTCTGCCCCGGCGTCCAGGAGCTTTCGATGCGGTGACGCGTGTTGTTCACCAGAACGGTGGAACCGCGCTTGTCCGCCTCGACCTGCACCGGGAAGTCATGATCGCCGATCTGCACCACCCAATCGCCACCGACATGGCGTTCGTGGTTGTCCATCCGGCCAGAGATTCGCGCCCGGCGCACTTCCGCCACGCGATACATCGCCGCCGTCGCCGCAGCAATCCGCTCAAGTTCCTCATAGGGAAGTTCAACCCCTTGGAAACCTTCGGGATATTCCTCGGCGATGAAGGCCGTGGTCATGTCGCCCGAGACGAATTTCGGGTGATCCATCACCGCCGAGAGGAACGGCAGGTTGTGCCCGATGCCCTCAACTTCGAAACCGTCGAGCGCATTGCGCATGTTCTCGATCGCGGTCAGACGGTTCGGGCCCCAAGTGCAGAGCTTAGCGATCATCGGATCGTAATACATCGAGATCTCACCGCCCTCATAGACGCCGGTGTCGTTGCGCACGATATTGGTCTTGGTGACAATCTCTTCCGGCGGACGGTATTTCGCCAGACGCCCGATGGACGGCAGGAAGTTGCGATACGGGTCCTCGGCATAGAGACGGCTTTCCATCGCCCAACCGTTGATTTTCACGTCGTCCTGAGTGATCGAAAGCGGCTCGCCATTGGCGATGCGGATCATCTGCTCGACAAGGTCGATGCCGGTGATCAGCTCGGTGACCGGGTGTTCCACCTGAAGACGGGTGTTCATTTCGAGGAAGTAGAAGTTCTTGTCGCCATCGACGATGAATTCCACGGTCCCCGCAGAGGTGTAGCCCACGGCCTTCGCCAGAGCGACGGATTGATCGCCCATGGCCTTGCGGGTGGCTTCGTCGAGGAAGGGCGACGGCGCCTCTTCGATGACCTTCTGGTTGCGGCGCTGGATCGAACATTCACGCTCGTTGAGGTAAATGCCATTGCCATGCGCATCGCAGAGCACCTGAATTTCGATGTGGCGCGGCTGAGTCACGAATTTCTCGATGAAAATCCGGTCGTCACCAAAGGAGCTGGCCGCCTCGTTCTTGGACGACTGGAAGCCCTCCCGCGCCTCCTCGTCGTTCCAGGCGATCCGCATGCCCTTGCCGCCGCCGCCAGCGGAGGCCTTGATCATCACGGGATAGCCGATCTCGTTGGAGATTTTCACCGCTTCGTCAGCATCGGCGATGAGCCCCATGTACCCCGGAACGGTGCTTACACCGGCTTCCTGAGCGATCTTTTTCGAGGTGATCTTGTCGCCCATGGCTTCGATCGCCTTGACCGGGGGCCCGACGAAGGCCACGCCCGCGTCCGCCAGCGCCTCGGCGAATTTCGAGTTCTCGGACAGGAAGCCATAACCCGGGTGCACCGCCTGTGCGCCGGTCTGCTTGATCGCGTCCATCACCTTGTCGATGACGATATAAGACTGGTTCGCCGGCGGCGGGCCGATATGCACCGCCTCGTCGGCCATCGCCACATGCAACGCGTTCTTGTCCGCGTCCGAATAAATGGCGACCGTCTTGATCCCCATCTTTTTGGCGGTTTTCATCACCCGGCAAGCGATCTCGCCGCGGTTCGCAATCAGGATCTTGTCGAACATGTCCTGCCCTCTCCCTTTCTCAAATCGGTCCGCCCCGGCCAGGCGCGCCACGCGCCGGGCCGGAACTTGTCTCTTGGGTTACAGTCACGAAAAAAGCCCCCCGAACGCAAAGGTCCGGAGAGCTTTTCGATTTCATAGCGTCACGACGCGTGAGTGCGCCGGTCAGACAAATGGAATTAGTTGCAGACGCCCGCGTCGTCGCAATAGGTGCCCGCGAGCGCGCCGAGAGCCGCACCGGTGAGCACATTGTTGTCGGTCGCATCGGCCACGACGGCACCGGCAGCCGCACCGGCGAGGGCACGTTCACCGTCGGTCTGCATGCAGCCGGCGAGCGCCGCGACGGAGACAAGGGCGGAAACGAGAATGGATTTGCGCATTTTTCTGCTCGTGATTTGGTTGATACTGAGCGGATTCTAACGCAATCGCGCGCCGTCGCAAAGCCGTGAAATGCCCCGTCAAGCCCCTCGGCGGAAGAACGCCCAAGGTCAGGGAAAGAAAGGCGAGGGCCGTGCGGGGGAAGCACGGACCTCGCCAGAGGGGAAGGGTAACGGTTTTCAGAACAGGTCGACGGGTTGCTGGTCCCGTGCGGCCTGTGAGTAAGATGGACCCGCCCGGCCATGCTCACAAGGGCACGCCCGCCCTGCCCGCCATTTTCGGCAGCAGTTCGCGCAAACCCCGGAATGCCAAGCGAAATCCCGCGCATCAGTCGTCCATATCCTCATCGTAATCGCCGTCGTCGCCACTCCACATGGCGTCCCAGTCCGGCATCTCTTCGTCTTCGTCCCCGCCTTCGGCGAACACTTCGGGGAAAGCCGCCATGGCCCGTTTGACGTTGATCTTCAATAGCGCTTCATAGGACGCCGGATCGAAGGTTTCGGGATCGGCGGGCACAACTTCGCGACCGAAAAGCCAGGACAACCGCCCGGCATCGAGATTGCCGCGCTCGAATTCCTCTTCGCCGAAATGCGCCCAAAGGGCCGCCATAAAGGCCGCATCGGCGCGTTTATCGGCGGATTTGCGATCCTTGTAGCGCTCAAGCCCCTTGAGCGGCGTCACCCCTTTGGGGTTCGCCCGGCGGATCGTAAACTGGTAATCCGAGCCCGGAAGCCGCCCCGGAAATCCTTTGTGTTTCAACATGTAGTCGCGTGCCATCAGCTGTCTCCCTCGTCAGGTCTGCGGGCGATCAGGTCGATCTCGACCAGAGCGCCAACGGCCAGCGCGGTCACGCCCACTGTGGTGCGTGCCGGAAGCCTGTCGGCCGGGAAGTAGCTTTTGTAGGTCTCGTTGAACAGGGCGTAATCGCGTTCGAACTCGGTGAGAAAACACCGGCATTGCACGATATGCTCCGCGCCAAGCCCCAATTCGCCGAGGATCAGCAGGAGATTGTCCATCACCCGCCGGGTCTGCGCCGCAATGCCGTCTGGCAGGGGCGCATCGGGGGCATTCGGGTCGGTTGGCATCTGACCCGTTAGGATCACCCAGCCGCCGTCTTCGACTGCGTGGGAAAACGGCGCAACTGGCCGCGGGCCGTTGGAAAACATATGGAATTTCGGGGCCATCTTAAAACGCCTCCCATTCACAGGTCTCGCCCACCGGGTGATAGGCTTCGAAAATCTGCACCACATCCGGGTCGGGCGCCCCGAATTCCGTTGGGGCCGCAGAGAGCGAGATCACGATCATTGCGGGCGCGGGCGTGCCCATGCGCGGCAGGGCATAGCTCACGCAGAGCGCGGAAAGATCCTCTTCGAGCTCTTCATAGCTCAACCGGTCGATATAGCGCGCAAGTTCGGGCGCCACGAAGCGAAACCGCGCAGTCAGCCCCATGGCGGGCTGGTCCATCACCGTCTCATAGAATTCCACCGGCTGGCCCGAGGGCACGCTCAGGTCCTGCGCCTCAAGCGGCGCAAGCTCTGCAAACGCGGCAAAGCCCATTCCGACAGCCAGCGCGGCGCATACGGACAGACGTGCAATCATCTTGTGGCCTCCCTGGCGAACCGGACCCAACGGGCGCGGTGGTTTTGATTGTCGAGCAGCGCGCGCAGACGCGCCTCGGTATCTGATTTCGGGAACCGCCCATTGATCGTACCGCCAGCGGTGATCTCAAGGTCCGCCCCCATTTCCGCCACCCGCACCACCGGGGCAAAGCCCCGCAGGTTTTGCAGGCTGCGCCACATATCCTGTCGCACCTGTGCGGCGATGCGCGATTTGCGCAGCCCCGCGCCCCCTTCGATCACCGCCGTGACGGCAACATCGAAACGTGCGGGCAGACGGCGCGCCAAGGTCAGCGCGCCCTCCTCTTTCAGGATATGCCAGTCATGGCGGGCCATGGGGTCTCTCGGGGATCACTCGCGGGTCACACAATCCCGCTCAGAGCGGAATGTTGTCGTGCTTTTTCCACGGGTTCTCGAGCTTTTTGTTGCGCAGGGACGCAAAGGCACGGGCCACCCGTTTGCGGGTCGAGCGCGGCTGGATAACCTCGTCGATAAAGCCACGTTCGGCCGCCACAAACGGGTTGGCGAAGCGGTCTTCATAGTCCTTGGTGCGGGCCGCGATTTTCTCCGCATTGCCCAGTTCGGAGCGATAGAGAATCTCGGTCGCGCCCTTCGCGCCCATCACGGCGATCTCGGCGGTCGGCCAGGCGTAGTTCATGTCGCCCCGCAGGTGTTTCGACGACATCACGTCATACGCACCGCCGTAAGCCTTGCGGGTGATCACGGTCACTTTCGGCACGGTCGCTTCGCCATAGGCAAAGAGCAGCTTCGCGCCGTGTTTGATGACGCCGCCGTATTCCTGCGAGGTGCCCGGCAGGAAGCCCGGCACGTCGACCAGCGTCAGGACCGGAATTTCAAACGCATCGCAAAACCGCACGAACCGCGCCGCCTTGCGGGAACTGTCGATGTCGAGACAGCCCGCCAGCACCATCGGCTGGTTCGCCACCACGCCGACCGTCTGGCCTTCGAGGCGGATGAAACCGGTGATGATGTTCTTGGCGTAATCTTCCTGAATTTCGTAGAAATCGCCCTCGTCCGCGATCGTGTGGATCACTTCCTTCATGTCGTAGGGCGTATTTGCATTGTCCGGGATGATCGTGTCGAGCGCATCGTCGATCCGGTCGGGCGCATCGAAGAACGGACGCACCGGCGGCTTTTCGCGGTTGTTGAGCGGCAGGAAATCGACCAAGCGACGCACTTCGGAGAGCGCCTCGATGTCATTGTCAAACGCGCCATCGGCGACGGAGGATTTCTTGGTGTGGGTGGAGGCCCCGCCCAGTTCCTCGGCGGTCACCACCTCGTTCGTCACGGTTTTCACCACGTCGGGACCGGTCACGAACATATAGGACGTGTCGCGCACCATGAAGATGAAGTCGGTCATCGCCGGCGAATACACGGCACCGCCCGCACACGGCCCCATTATCACGGAGATCTGCGGCACCACGCCCGAGGCCATGATGTTGCGCTGGAACACTTCGGCATAGCCCGCAAGCGAGTCGACGCCTTCCTGAATCCGTGCGCCACCCGAGTCGTTCAGACCGATCACCGGCGCGCCGTTCTGCACCGCCATATCCATGATCTTGCAGATCTTCTGGGCGTGCGTTTCGGACAGAGAGCCGCCGAACACGGTGAAGTCCTGCGAGAAGACATAGACCATACGACCGTTGATCGTCCCCCAGCCGGTGATCACACCATCGCCGGGGAACTTGCTGTCCTGCATGCCGAATTCGGTGCAGCGATGGGTTTTGAACATGTCGAATTCTTCAAAACTGCCCTCGTCGAGCAGAAGTTCGATCCGTTCACGCGCCGTCAGCTTGCCCTTGGCATGCTGACTGTCAATGCGACGTTGTCCCCCTCCCAGGCGGGCGTTGTCGCGGCGATCGTGAAGTTCTTTAATGATGTCTTTCACGGGTAAGCCTCCTCGTCATTTCGCGGGCACCATATGCCAGCGAAATATTCTTTCAAAGCAAGTTCTGGCAGATTTGCAAAACATGCAAAATCGATGTGCTGAAAAATGCAAACCTGCAACTTTCGTGCAATCCGAAACCGCCTGAAACGCACGAGACGTCCTCTGAGCTGTGCAAAAACAACAGCAGCTTGCGGCAGATTCCCCGTAGACAGATCGCAGCGCCCTCCCCATGGTGGCGCAATGTCGCAAAATCGCAATTCCCCCTCGGACCGCAAACCGCAGGTCCACCTCCTCGACCGCCGCACCCCGCCGCATATCCTGACCCTCGTGCTGATGGCCGGGGTCTCGGCCATGACGATGAACGTCTTCCTCCCGGCCTTGCCGGAGATGACCAGCTATTTCGGCACGGATTACAGCGTCATGCAGCTCTCTATCGCGATCTTCCTCGCGGTAAATGCAGGGCTGCAACTGATGATCGGACCGTTGTCGGACCGCTTCGGACGTCGCCCTGTGCTGATCGGCGGCATTCTGATCTTTCTCGCCGCCACGCTCGGTGCGATCTACGCCCCTTCCGCGCAGATTTTCCTCCTGATGCGCGCCGCTCAGGCCGGGATCGTCAGCGCCATGGTGCTGTCTCGCGCCATCGTGCGCGACATGGTGCCTGGCGAAGAGGCCGCCCAGATGATCGCCTATGTCACTATGGGCATGTCTCTGGTGCCGATGGCAGCCCCCACGGTCGGCGGCTTTCTGACCCATATCTACGGCTGGCAAAGCGCCTTCTGGCTGCTGTTCGGGGTCGGTGTCGTGCTTTTGCTCCTCGTCACCTTCGATGCGGGCGAGACCGCGCCGAAAACCGATGGCTCGACCAAGGCCATGCTGCGCGGCTTTCCCGAACTTCTGACATCGCAGCGTTTTCTCGGTTATGCACTCTCCGCCGCCACGGCCTCGGGCGCTTATTTCGCCTTTCTCGGCGGCGCACCCTTTCTTGGCACCACCGTGTTCAATCTGACCGAAGACAAGCTCGGCCTCTATATGGCCGCCCCGGCGATCGGCTATTTCTTCGGCAATTTCATCGCTGGAAAATACTCCGCCCGTTTCGGCATGAACACGATGATCCTGATCGGCGCAGGGATTTGTACCCTCGGCGTTTTCGTGTCCCTCCTGACCTTCCTCGCAGGCCGTGCAACCCCGATGAATTTCTTTGCCATGATCTCGCTTCTGGGCGTTGGCAACGGGCTGCAACTGCCCAATTCCATCGCGGGTTCGCTCTCCGTGCGGCCACATCTGGCGGGCACGGCGGCGGGGCTCGGCGGCTTCATGTATATCGGTGGCGGAGCGGTGCTTTCGGCCTTCGCAGGCTCCGTCCTCAGCCCGGAAAGCGGCGGCACACCGCTTCTCGTCATCATGCTCTGCGCCTCGCTCTCCTCCATAGCCGCAGCCCTTTGGGTGGTGCTGCGCGAACGCAAGCTGATCCGCGAGGGCTGAGCGCACTTTCCCCTCTTGTCAGAACGGGTTTGCACTGGCAAACCTCGTTTTGCAAAAGCGAGGACAGGGGACATGGCCCAGCAAAAACTCTATGCAGGCGCGAAGCTGCGCGAAACGCGGACCCGGCTCGGGCTGACCCAGCGTTCTTTTGCAGAAAAGCTCGGCGTCTCCCTGCCCTATCTCAACCAGATGGAAAACAACAACCGCCCGGTTTCGACCGGCGTGGTTCTGGCGCTGGCGCAGGAGTTCGGCTTCGATGTCACCGAACTCTCGTCGGGCGATGCCGAACGCATGGTCACCGACATGCGCGAGGCGCTGGCCGATCCGGTGTTCTCCGACGGCGCACCGCCGCTTGCGGACCTGCGGCTTGCCGCCTCGAACGCCCCCGCGCTCGCCCGCGCCTTCCTCGAATTGCACCGCGCCTATCGCCAGACCACCGAACGGCTCGCGTCGATGGACGAGGCTCTGGGACGCGAAGACATGCCCGCCCGCCCGAGCCCTTGGGAAGAGGTCCGCGATTTCTTCCATTATTGCGACAACTATCTCGACGCCGTCGACCGCGCCGCCGAGAACATCGGTCGCAATCAAACTCGCGGTCGCGATGTGATGAAAACCGCGCTCGACATGCTCGAACAGCACGGCATCACCGTGCGCAGCGGCGAGCGCGACTTGCGGCATTTCGATCCCGAACTGCGCGAACTGACGATCTCGTCGCGCGCCTCAAGCGCCACCCGGCGCTTCCAGATCCTGCACCAACTCGCCCTTGTCACTCAGGGCAAGCTGCTCGACGCCACGCTCGATCTGGCGCGGTTCCATTCCGAAGAGGCGCGGGAGATTGCCCGGATCGGGCTTGCGAACTATTTCGCGGGAGCCGCGCTTTTGCCCTACACCGCCTTTCTGGAAGCGGCGCAGGAGACCCGCCACGATCTCGAAATGCTCGCTGAACGTTTTGGGGCTTCGATCGAACAGGTCGCACACCGGCTTTCCACCCTGCAACGCCCCGGCGCCAAAGGCATTCCGTTTTACTTCGTGCGCGTCGATCAGGCCGGAACGATCACCAAACGCCACTCCGCCACGCGGCTCCAATTCGCGCGCTATGGTGGCGCCTGTCCGCTCTGGAACGTGCACCAGGCCTTTGAGCGCCCCGGCCATTTCCTGCGGCAACTGGCGGAGACGCCGGACGGGGTGCGCTACCTCTCGATTGCCCGCGACGTCTCGAAACCCGGCGGTGCCTTCCATGCGCCGGTGCGGCGCTATGCGATCAGCCTCGGCTGCGAGGTCACACACGCCTCGGAACTGGTCTATGCCGACGATCTCGATGTCACCAAACCGGCAGCGTTCCAACCGATCGGCATCTCCTGCCGGATCTGCGAACGGCGCGATTGTCATCAACGCTCCGTACCGCCTCTGGAGCGGCGCCTGACCATCGATCCGAACAACCGGGGCACATTGCCCTATCGGATCGAGTGAATCTTTCGGTACGGCTGAGTATTTGGCCATCGGAAAACCAGCCGGAAGCGAGATGATCAAAAGACAAAACGCGCCCGAAACCGGACGCGTTTTTGTTTGCTTTTCCTGAAAAGTGGCGCGGTTGACGGGGCTCGAACCCGCGACCCCCGGCGTGACAGGCCGGTACTCTAACCAACTGAGCTACAACCGCGCAGTGCTTTTCAAAGCGTACCCCGAAGGGCTATGTCAGACAGCGATGGCGCGGTTGACGGGGCTCGAACCCGCGACCCCCGGCGTGACAGGCCGGTACTCTAACCAACTGAGCTACAACCGCTCGCTGCTGCCGTTCCGGGACTTGCACCCCGAAGCGTGAGGGGCGTTCTATGGGGAGTGCGTGGTCCCGTCAAGCCGGGAATCGCGAAAAAGTGTCGGGGCAGGAGAAAAAACTTCACGGTCTTTTCAGCGCGGAGGATTTATAGGAAAGGCGAAGAGAAAATGGTGGGTCGTGAGAGGCTCGAACTCCCGACATCTTCGGTGTAAACGAAGCGCTCTACCAACTGAGCTAACGACCCGGTGGGCCGTCGTCTAAGGGAAAACGCCGCGCCTTGCAAGAGGGTCTGCGGGATTATCCTTGCGCCTTGCGCCAGCCCGCCGCGCGCGCCTCGTCTTCCGAACAGAACCAGCGCTCGCCCTGCGCCTCGTTGATCCGCGTGCCGCCGTACCAGCGCCCGCCGGGCAGATGGTAGAGCTTGCCGGAGCCGGAGATATTGCCCTTGATCGCACAGTTGCCGGGCGGGGTTTGCTCCGGCTGCGCGTCACTGATTTCTGCACGTTTCTCGGCGCGGTAATCCGCAGGCAACTGTACCCCCGCCCGCCAGAGCCCCTGCCCCTCGGTCCGCGCGCGCTCTTCGAGAACGACATAATCGCGGGCGTATTGCATATAGGCATAGGCCGCCCCAGAGGCGACCATGGCGGCGTTGATATCCCCCGCCTCTGTGGCACAAACGGCAACCGTGCGACCATAGCGGTCGGTGTCACGGGCGACACAGCGCACCGCTCCTCCGGTAAGTTTCACGAGCACCGCTTTCGCCCATTGCCCACAGGCCCAATCCTGCCCCCGCATGTCGGAACAGCTCTGCGACAGTTCCGGCGCATCGATGCCGTAGAGCCGGATGCGGGTCTCGCCAATCGCCAGCGTATCGCCGTCGATCACCCGCAGTGCACCGTTGTCCGGAGCAATCAGAATCGCAACATCAGCGCGTTTTTCGGCAGCATTCAAATCAAGCTGATGAGAGTTCGGCGCAAATACCAAAACTGAGTCCCGATCGCTCACGGCCTCGGCCGTTTCAATCGGGAACAGGGTCACCACAAGACCCATCACAGCCCAAAGAGCCGCAACATATGGTATTACACCCAACCTCACGCGCTATTTGTGCGTGATTTGTTCTCCCAATGCAAGAGGGCGCGCAACCTGCCGGTTAACGCGCCCTCGGTTTTCGCAAAGCAGGGAAAGCTTACGCGGAAACGGTCAAAAGCCGGTAAATCTCGTCCTTGAGATGCATCCGTTTCTTACGCAACTCGGCGAGTGCCAGATCCTCCATCGGGTGCACGTCGGTTTCGGCGAGATGGACCTCGTCATTCAACGCCTCATATGCCCCGACAAGAGTCGCGAAATGCGCGTCGCTCGACTTGAGTTCGGTGATTTTCCCGGCCAGATCCGGAAAATCGGCGGCGAGTTGGTGCGGTGTATTGGACATGCGCGTCTCCTCAGTCTGATGGCCTTTGCCTCAGTCTGAGCGCAGAGGACCGCCGCCCGCCTTGACCCTGATCAAGAACCATATGGCTTTTGGCCCGCCCGCCGGTCCAAGTGCAAATATGCGGCCCGGCACGTGCGCTTTGGACGAATTGCCATCGCCGGGGGGAGGCTTCACTGTCCCCGCATGACCGCACCCTCCCTGACCTCCCCCTCGAAATCCGTGACCGGCATCCTCTGGATGCTCTTCATGACGCTGTGTTTCGTCATGGTGAACGTCCTCGTAAAATATGTCGGCAACGGCTTGCCCGTGCTCGAAAGCGCTTTCCTGCGTTTTCTGTTGGGCCTCGTCTTCCTCATCCCGGCGCTCGGTGCGGTGCGCAAAGTTCGCTTCACTCCGCGCATCTGGAAACTCACCTTCGGACGCGCCCTGTTCCATGCACTGGCGATGACCTGCTGGTTCTATGCCATGACCCGCATCCCGATGGGCGAGGTCACGGCGCTCAACTTCATGAACCCGATCTATATCACCCTCGGCGCTGTGCTGTTGTTCGGCGAACGGATCGCCCTGCCCCGCATCATGGCGCTCGTGGTGGCCTTCATCGGCGGCATCGTCATCCTGCGCCCCGGATTTCGCGACATCGACCCCGGCCACCTGTCAATGATGCTCTCGGCCATGGCCTTTGCCGGGTCCTATCTGATCGCCGGTCGTCTGGTCAAAGAGCTCCCCGCCGCCGTGGTGGTGTTTCTCATGTCGGTGACCGTCCCCATCGTCATTGCACCCTTTGCGTTTCTGCATTGGGAGACGCCGACGCTTCATGAGCTGATCCTGCTGTTTTTCACCGCCGCCTTCGCAACGCTCGGCCATTACGCCATGACCCGCGCCTTTGCCTGTGCACCGCAATCCGTGGTGCAACCGGTGGTCTTCGTTCAGCTGATCTGGTCGGTGAGTTTCGGCTATATCCTCTTTGGCGAGGCGGTCGATCCGTTTGTGCTTCTGGGCGGCGCCATGATCATCGCGGCGATTTCCTTCATCACATGGCGGGAAGCCCGCAAGAAAACCGCTTAACCGCCACGGATCAATCCTGCCGCGATCGACCACATTACAAGCGCGATGCCGCCGTCGAGCACACGCCAAGCGGTTTCGCGGGCGAACACTGGCGCAAGTAGGCGCGCGCCATAACCAAGCGAAAAGAAAAAGGCGAAAGACCCCGAGATCGCCCCCATGGCAAACTCCGCCCGCGCCTCGGCAAACCGCGCGGAGATCGCCCCCAAAAGCACAACCGTGTCGAGATAGACATGCGGGTTGAGCCATGTGAGCGCCAGCGCCGTCAGCACTACGGCACGAAGGCTTTGCGCCCCCTGCGTCGCCGCTTCCAGATGCCCGCCGCCGCGATAAGCGGCCCGCGCGGCCTTGAAGCCATAGAAGAGCAGGAACCCCGCGCCCCCCCAGCGCAGCATCGCCAAAAGCGGCGGGAAAGCCTCCGAGACCTGCGCCGAGGCGAAGACGCCCAGAGAGATCAGCAGCGCATCGGAGAGCGCACAGACCAGCACCACGGGCAGCACATGCGAACGCCGAAGCCCCTGCCGCAGGACAAAGGCATTCTGTGCTCCGATGGCGACGATGAGGCTGAGACCGGTCAGAAACCCGGTGAGGGCGGCTTGGAACATGAGGTATCCTTTCCCGGCGGGGGTAGCCCGGTCGGAAGAATTAGACAAATTAATCTTTCTATGGATAAATTAGCCATGCTTAATTCTCTCGATTACCCCTCCCTCGCGGCCCTCGCCGCTGTTCTGCGCCACGGCTCTTTCGACGCGGCGGCGCAGGCGCTCTGTGTCACCCCTTCGGCGGTCTCGCAGCGGATCAAGGCGCTCGAAGAGCGTATGGGCACGCCGCTCGTGCTGCGCGGCACGCCCGCGCGCCCGACCGACACAGGGCGGCGTCTGGCGCGCCATATGGAAGAGGTCGGGCTTTTGGAGGCGCAACTCGCCCGCGATCTCGGGCAAAGCGGCGGCCCTGCCCTGCCGGTCCCTCTCGCGATCAATGCCGACAGCCTCGCCACATGGTTTACCCCGGCGATGGCGGGCCTCACCGACATGCTCTTTCAACTGACGCTCGACGATCAGGACCATTCCGCCGACTGGCTCAAGCGCGGCGAGGTGATGGCCGCCATCTCTGCGCGCAATACGCCCGTTCCCGGCTGCGATCTGCATCCGCTCGGCGCGCTGCGCTATCTCGCCGTCACCACGCCCGCGTTCGCCGCCCGGCACTTCCCTGAAGGCCTCACGCCAGAGGCGCTGAGCAAAGCCCCCTCGCTTGTGTTCAATGAAAAAGACCGGCTTCAGGACAATTGGGTGGCTGCGCAGATTGGACGGCGCATCGCCCTGCCTGCCCATCGCATCCCTTCCACGCAGGGCTTTGTCGATGCGGCCCTCGCCGGGATCGGCTGGGGGCTGAACCCGGAAGTTTTGCTGCGCCCGCATCTGGCCTCCGGCGCCCTTGTCGCGCTTACGCCCACCCCGGTCGACATCGCGCTTTACTGGCACGTCTCGCGGCTTGCAGCACCCGTTCTTGCCCCGCTCACCGCCGCCGTCAAACGCGCCGCCGCAGCGCAGCTTGTGCCATAAAAAACCCCGCGCGAGGCGGGGCTTTCTTATCTTCTCTGCGGCCTGCTCAGAGCTGCGCGGCCACGTCGTCCGGCACGTCGAAATTCGCCGTCACGGATTGCACATCGTCGTCGTCTTCCAGCGTCTCGACCAGACGCATCAACTTTTGCGCCGTCTCAAGATTGACCTCGGTGCGGTTCTGCGGCTTCCAGATCAGCTTGGCTTCTTTCGACTCGCCCAGCTCCGCCTCAAGCGCATCCGACACCGCCGCCAGATCGCCATCGACCGTATAGATCCAGTGCCCGTCTTCGTCGCTCTCAACGTCCTCCGCCCCGGCTTCGATCGCCGCCATCATGACAGCATCCGCATCGCCCGCTTCCGGCCCGTAGACGATCTCGCCCACGCGGTCGAACATGAAGGACACGGACCCCGAGGTGCCGAGATTGCCGCCCGCTTTCGCAAAATAAGACCGCACGTTCGAGGCAGTCCGATTCACGTTGTCGGTCATCGTCTCGACGATGAACGCAATACCTTCCGGCCCATAGCCTTCGTAGCGGATCTCGTCATAGCTCTCCGCATCGCCCCCCATGGCTTTCTTGATCGCACGATCGATCACGTCTTTCGGACAAGACGCCGTTTTCGCCGTCTTCACCGCCAGACGCAGACGCGGGTTTTTCTCCGGGTCCGGATCGCCCATCTTCGCCGCCACGGTGATCTCCTTGGCGAGCTTGGAAAAGAGCTTGGAACGGGCCGCGTCCTGACGTCCTTTACGGTGCTGGATGTTTGCCCATTTAGAATGGCCTGCCATGTGGCGCCTCCGAAAATGTCGAGTGTGTGAGCTTTCGCGCCTCTATAGGCGATCCGCCTTAGGGGCCGCAAGATCGCGCCCCCGCTTCATTGCAGGGAAAATACTCAAAAACCGCTCGAAATGACCTCAAAGTGGCCAGATCAGCGGAATGACGGCGGAAGAAATCAGCCCGATGGAGAGGTTCAGCGGAATGCCGACCTTCATGTAATCAGTAAATTTGTACCCGCCGGGGCCGTAAACCATCGTGTTGGTCTGATAGCCGATGGGCGTGGCGAAAGAGGCCGAAGCCGCGACCATCACCGCCACAACAAGCCCGCGCGGATCGAGCCCCATCGAATTCGCCAACCCGATGGCAATCGGCGTCACCACGACGGCAACCGCATTGTTCGACACCAGCTCGGTCAGGAAAGAGGTCATCAGGAAGATGGCCCAGACCACGAAGAACACTGGCAACCCATCGAGCAGCGGCGCGATCACATTCACGATCATCTCGACAGCGCCCGAGGCATCGAGCGCCGCCCCAACCGCCAGCATGGCGAAAATCAGGGCGAGCAATCGCCCCTCGACAAAGGAAAATGCCTCATCAGCATCGATGCAGCGCGTGACCAACACCACCGCAACGGCAATCACCGAGAGCATCAGGATCGGCGCCACACCAAGCGCGGCCAGCAACACGATGGAGAACATCGCCGCCAGCGCGATGGGCGCGTGGCTGCGGTGATAGGCGCGCTCGGTCGGCTTCGACACGTCGCCCATATCCATATCGGTCGCGAGGCGCTGAATGTCCGCGGGCGCGCCCTCAAGCAAAAGCGTATCGCCGACACGCACCACAAGGTCCTGAATTTGCTGACCGAGGTTCTGGTTGCGCCGATGGACCGCCAGCACGTAGACGCCGTAGCGGCGGCGCAGTCGCATCGAGGAGAGCGCTCGCCCGACCATCTTGCAGCCCGGCGTGATCAGCACTTCCATCGTGGTCGTTTCAACCGTCGACACCTGATCCACTCGCTTGAGAGACTTGTCACGCTGCAAGGACAGAAGTTCGGTGATCTTGGAACGCAGCACGATCCGATCTCCGACCTCAAGCGACAGCCCGTCCAGTTCGTGACGAAAGGATTTGTCGCCCCGGATGACGTCGATCAGCCGCACCCCGTCGCGTTTGAAAAGCTGAACGCCAAGGACTTCGCGTCCGACGAGGTTGGATTCGGGCGGGATCACCGCCTCGGTGAAGAATTTCATCTTTGCGCGGTTCGATGACAGCATCGCCGCAAGGCTGTCGCGATTGGGCAAAAGATGCCGTCCGAACAGCGCCAGATAGAGCATGCCCCAAGCCGTCACCACCAAACCGATGGGCGCGATTTCGAAAATCGAGAAAGGCTCCATACCCTGCGCCCGCGCCACACCATCGACGAGCAGGTTGGTCGAAGTCCCCAAAAGCGTGATCGTACCACCCAAAATAGCCGAGTAACTCAACGGAATCAAAAGCTTGGAGGGTGCTATGCCGAGCTTTCCAGAAAGCTGCACGAAAACCGGAATCATCACGACAACGACCGGCGTATTGGCCACAAAGGCGGACAGCACCACCACCACCCCCAAAAGCATGGCAATGGCAACGGATGGGTGGGTTTCCGCGTAATTGCCCGCCTGTCGGGTGAACCATTCGAGCCCGCCGGTGCGCACCAGCGCCCCCATCACGATGAACATCGCAGCGATGGTCCAGGGCGCCGGGTTCGACAGAACCTTGAGCCCCGCGTCATAGGGCAGGATGCCGAGGACGATCATCAGGGCCGCGCCCGAAATAGCGACGACCTCCGTCGGGTAAACCTCGCGCACAAACATGGCGAACATGATGCCGACGACCACGAGAGAGAGGATCGCCTCGGTCGTCTGGCTGAAATGAAACAGTTCCATGATGCCCCGTGCGCTGTGGTCTTTGACACCAATATGCCCGCCCACGCCACCGGGACACAAGCGTCAAAACGCCTCGGCCAGGGAATGAAATTCCAGCCAAATGATCAAAATCACGGCAGATTTTCGGAATTCACCGCAGGATCACGGCGCGCTTTGCTCCAGCCGCCCGCCGACACGTATCTGTTTCACGCGTGTGGCCTTGCCGGTGCGATCATCGGTCTCGACATAGACACCCGACAGTGTCGCCTCGCCCTTGGCGGGTTCGAAGCGTCCCTTACCCATGCCCGTCACGAAGCGGCGCAGCGGTTCGGCCTTGTCCATGCCGATCACCGAATTGTAGTCGCCGCACATGCCCGCATCGGTCAGATAGGCCGTGCCCCCCGGAAGGATCTGCGCATCCCCGGTACAAACATGGGTATGCGTGCCGACCACGACCGAAGCCTTGCCATCGCAGAAATGCCCCATGGCCATTTTCTCCGACGTCGCCTCACAATGCACATCGACCAGAATCGCCTGCACCGCGCCACCAAGCTTGTGGTTCATGAACACCTGATCCATCGCCGAAAACGGATCGTCGAAGGCGCGTTTCATGAACACCTGACCAAGGATCTGCGCCACCAAAATACGCCGTCCGCGCCGGTCTTCGAAAATGCGCACACCGCGCCCCGGTGCCGTCTTGGCGAAATTGATCGGACGCACGATGCGGGTTTCGCGTTCGCAAAACTGCATCATGTCCTTCTGATCGAACGCATGATCGCCCAGCGTCAGGCAATCGACCTCCGCTTCCAGCAACTCTTCCGCATGATCGCCCGAGAGCCCCATGCCATTGGTCGCGTTCTCGCCGTTGACCACGACGAAATCGAGGCCCCAGTCCTTGCGCAACTGCGGCACGCGCTCCATAACGGCCTTGCGCCCGGTGCTGCCGACGATATCTCCGAGAAACAGGATTTTCATAGTCCACAGCCTTAGGATGCGCGGCGCGCAAGTGCAAGCGTCACCGCACCATCCTCTCTTTCTCTACAGTTTACAGCGCCCGAAACCGCCCCAGAACCTCGCGCGCGATCTTCAAAAGCCAGACCCCGTCGATGCCCAGGGCGGTAAAGCGCGAGCCTGCCTCGATATACCGTTTCAGGATTTCGTCATTGAGCGTCAGAATGCCGGCAGGCATCCCCACCTTGTCCAGTCGGACAAAACAGTCGAGCACGGCGGCCTCGACCTCCGGCGCCGCTGTATTGCCCGGAAAGCCCATATCGGCCGCCAGATCGGCCGGGCCGATAAAAATCGCATCGACCCCCGGCACTGCGGCAATCTCTTCGAGCGCATCCATGCCCGCAACGGATTCGATCTGTACGATCAGACAAAGCTCTTCATGCGCCCGCGCCACATAATCCTTGATCGCGCCGAACCGGCTGGCGCGCGTGACACCGTTCATGCCGCGCACGCCTTGCGGGGCGAAACGCATCGCCGCCACCGCCGCACGCGCCTCCTCGGCGGAATTGATCATCGGCACCATGATAGTCTGGGCACCCTGGTCCAGGTGGCGCTTGATCAGCGCCGCATCGTTTTCGGCAACCCGCACCACCGGCGCACAGTCAGGGAAACCGGTCAGGGCCTGAAGTGCCGGGACGATGTCGGCCACCTCCATGACGCCATGTTCGCTGTCGATCAAAATCCAGTCATAGCCCGCAGCCGCCAAAATCTCGGCCTGAAGCCCTCCGCCCATGGTGTGCCAGGCCCCATATTGCTGTTTCCCCTCTTTGAGGGTTTTCTTGAAACGGTTCACCGGGAGTTCCATGAGATTTTCCTTTTCTCAAAATATCGGAGCGGACTGCGCCTCTAAAACGTAAGCACCTCCCGCTCGGTCACAATCGCATCGAGCGGCGCATCGGTCGACTCGACGGGAATATCGGGCAGTTCCTGCGCCGCATAGACCAGCCCGACAGCAAAAACCGACCCCATGGCCCGCAGCTTCGCCAGCGTCCGGTCGTAAAAGCCGCCGCCATAGCCCAGCCGGTGCCCCGCCCGGTTGAACGCCAGCATCGGCACGATCACCACTTCCGGGATCACAGGCTCCGAGGCCGCAGGGATCAGCGCGCCGAACGCACCTTCGACCATTGCGCCCTCCGGCGTCCAGCGGTCGAAACGCAAAGGCTGCGCTTTCGCCTCAACGACCGGCACGGCAACGGGACCTCGGTCATGTAACACGCTCATTGCCGGGCGCGGGTCGATCTCACTGCCCAAAGGCATATAACCCGCCGTCACCTTGCCTTTGTGCGGCGTCAGAAAGCCCAAGAGCATCTTTGTGGCCTGATCGGCAGCCCCCAGATCCTGCGCATGCGCGAGATCGCGCGCCTCTTTCGCCTGTCGGCGCAACCTCGCCTTCACATCCTGAATATCATCGTTCACAGCAGCACCACACCCGCCAGCCCGAGAAAGGCAAAGAACCCCACAACATCGGTCACCGTCGTCACGAACGCCCCCGACGCCAGGGCCGGATCGACCCCCGCGCGTTCCAGCAACACCGGCACCCCGATGCCCGCGAGCCCCGCGATCACCAGATTGATCACCATGGCCAACCCGATCACAGCGCCCAGCGCCGGAGAGCCAAACCAGACAACCCCGACGATCCCCATGATCACGGCAAACACCAACCCGTTCGCGAGCCCCACAAGCACCTCGCGTCGGATCACCCGCCAGACGTTCGCCCCCGTAAGGTCGCGCGTGGCGATGGCGCGCACGGCGACGGTCAGCGCCTGTGTCCCCGCATTGCCGCCCATCGAGGCGACGATGGGCATCAGAACCGCCAGCGCCACGAACTTTGCAATCGTGTCTTCGAACTGCGCAATCACCATGGAGGCGAGGATCGCCGTCACGAGGTTGACCGCGAGCCACGGCAGACGTTGTTTGACCGTATCGCTCACACGGTCGGCGAGAGAGCCCTCGCCGACACCGGCGAGGCGCATGATGTCTTCTTCGTGTTCCTCATCCAAAACGTTCATCGCATCGTCGATGGTGATCACGCCAACCACCCTGTCGTTCTCGTCGAGAACCGGGGCGGAGATCATGTGGTACTGGTTGAACGCATAGGCCACGTCGGTTTCGCTCTCATCGACGCGGAAGGTGCGAAACCCCGGCTCCAGCAATTCGATCAGCGGCTGACTGCGCGGCGCGCCGAGGATCTTGCCGAGCGTCACATGCCCGACCGGATGCATTTTCGGATCGATCAGCACCATGTGGTAGAAATCTTCCGGAAGTTCCTCAGCCTCGCGCATGAAATCGATCGCCTGCCCGACGGTCCAGTGCTCCGGCCCCATCACGACCTCGCGCTGCATCAGACGACCGGCGGAGAACTCCGGATAGGACAGCGATTTTTCGACCGCGAGCCGGTCGACATCCTCAAGGCTCGCGAGAACCGCTTCCTGAGCCTCTTCGTCGAGATCCTCCACGAGGTCGACGACGTCGTCCGACTCCATGTCCCGGACCGCTTCGGCCAGAACCTCAGGCTTGAGGACATGGATCACCTCGTCGCGGATGCCCTCGTCGAGTTCCGACAGGATCTCCCCGTCGAATTCCTCGCCATAGAGCAGAATCAGCCGCCGCCGGTCATAGGCGTTCACCTGTTCGAGGATGTCGGCGATGTCGGCCGCATGCAGCGGCTCCATCAGCGCGATCAGCTTCTCCCGGTCCCCGGTGTCCAGCGCAAACAAAATGGCGCTGAGCACCTTGGCGCTCAACGAATAGCCGTCTTCTTCGAGATCGGCCTCGTCTTTGATATCCGTGTCTTCTTCGACCATACCCTGCCCGTTTGCTCGTCACCCCGGACCTTATGACAGCTTCCTTGCGAGAAACAGGGGCAAGATTGATTTACCTTGCCTCTTCCAGCGCCTAATCTGCCCCAGAGGTTAAAAGCGGTTAATCAAAAAGGCCCCCGATGGACAAGCTGATTGCAGGACAGGTCGTCACCTATCACGGCAACCCTTTCGAGATCCCTGCCGAGGAGGCCGTTCAGGTGCTCACGGACGCCGCGATCCTGATCCGGGACGGGCATGTTGTCTCCATTGGCGGGCGCGATCACATGCGCGCCAAGCATCACGAGGCCGCGTTTTACGATCATGGCCCGGCGCTGATCGTGCCGGGGTTCATCGACGCCCATGCGCATTATCCGCAGACCGCCATGATCGCGAGCTGGGGCAAGCGTCTGATCGACTGGCTCAACACCTACACCTTCCCCGAGGAGGCGAAATTCGCCGATCCTGCCTATGCCTCGGACATCGCCGGGCGCTATCTCGACCTGCTTCTGGCCAATGGCACCACCACCGTGACCTCGTTCTGCACGATCCATCCCGGCTCCGTCGAGGCGCTGTTTCAGGCCGCCGAAGCGCGGGGGATGCGGATCGTGGCAGGCAAGACCTGCATGGATCGCGACACCGCGCCCGAATTCCTGCGCGACACGGCGCAAGCGGCCTATGACGAGAGCAAGGCGATGATCGAGGCATGGCATGGCAAAGGCCGCGCCACCTATGCGATCACGCCGCGCTTTTCCCCCACCTCGACGCCCGCGCAGCTCGACGCTCTGGGCAAGCTCTGGGACGAATACCCTTCCTGCCTGATGCAAACACATCTTTCCGAACAGCTCGACGAGATCGAATGGGTCAAGGGGCTCTATCCGGAGGCGCGCGATTACCTCGACACCTATGAGCAATTCGGGCTGGTGCGCGAGGGCGCGCTGTTCGGTCATGCAATCCATCTGGAGCCGCGCGAGATCGCGCATCTCAAAGCGATGGATTGTTCGCTGATCCATTGCCCGACATCGAACACCTTCATCGGATCGGGCCTCTTCGACATGGGCGCGCGCAAGGGCGAAGGTCTGCGCGTGGGTCTCGCCACTGACACCGGCGGCGGATCGTCTTTCTCCATGCTGCGCACCATGGCGGCGGCCTATGAAATCGGCCAGCTCAGACACACCGCAATCCATCCGGCCCAGCTTTTGTGGCTCGCGACCTATGGCTCCGCCGAGGCGCTTCATATGCAGGATAAGATCGGCAGCATCGCGCCGGGTATGGAGGCGGATTTCGCGGTGATCGATCTGGCCTCCACCCCCGCCATCGCCCAGCGCGCCATCACCGCCAACACGATCTGGGAAGAGGTCTTCCCGACCATCATGATGGGCGACGACCGGGCGATCATCGCCTCCTATGTCATGGGCGAGCGCGCGGCGGTCTGATCAGCGGCAGGGCTTGGCGAACACCGCCACACGCAGACCACCCGGCGCGATACCAACGCCGATGTCCTGCGCTTTTGAACTCAGGATATTGGCGCGGTGGCCTGTCGACTGCATCCAGCCGATGACCGCCTGCTGCGCCGTCGGATAACCGCCCGAAAGGTTCTCGGAAACATAGCAATAGCCATACCCCGCCGCCCGCACCCGGTCGCCCACCGAAGAGCCATTCTGGCCGGTATGAGAGAAATACCCTTTCGCCGCCATGTCATTGGCGTGCCGCTGTGCTGCTGTAGCAAGCGCACCGTTATACTGTAGCGCGCCAAGCCCCCGTTTCGCACGCTCCGCATTGATCAGGGCCATGATCTGCGCCTCTTCCTGCATCGCGCCCGGCGCAGCGGTCGCCGCTGTGGTCACAGGGGTGATCTGGCTGAACCCCGTCCCGGTCTCCGGCCCGCAGGCCACCAGAGCGAATGCAGCACACAACACCACCCCGGCACGTCGTTTTCCATGGTTCATTCTGGCGTCCTCTAGTCTCTCAGCCCCAGCGCCAGCGCCTTTTGCCGCGCCAGTGTCGTGTCCATGTCGATGGTCGTCACCCAACTGTCAGCGACCACGTGGCGCCCCTCGACGAACAGGTCCTTCACGATCATCGGCCCGGCCAGCAACAAGGCCGCCGGGTCCCAGCTTCCGGCCGCTTCCACATCCGACATATCCCAGACCGCGATATCCGCGCGTTTGCCCGGCGCCAGAATGCCAATGTCATCGCGCCCCAGAACTTCGGCCCCGCCGCGCGTGGCGATCTCCAACATCTCGCGCGGGCTCATCTTGTCGGCACCATAGTACACCCGTTGCAACAACATGCCGGTGCGCGCCTCCATGATCAGATTGCCCGTGTCGTTCGAAGCCGATCCATCGACGCCCAAGCCCACCCTGACGCCCGCGTCCCGCATCGGGCGCACCGGCGCGATGCCCGAACCCAGACGACAATTCGAACAGGGGCAATGCGCCACGCCGGTCTTGGTGCGCGCAAAAAGCGAGATTTCTTCGCGGTCGAGCATCACGCAATGGGCATGCCAGACATCAGGCCCGGTCCAGCCCAGCTCCTCGGCATATTGTCCGGGGCGCATGCCGAATTTCTCCAGAGAATAGGCGATGTCCTCGTCATTCTCGGCCAGATGAGTGTGCATCATCACGCCCTTGTCACGCGCAAGCAGCGCCGAGTCGCGCATCAGCTCGCGGGAGACGGAAAACGGCGAACAGGGCGCAACGCCGACGCGGATCATTGCGCCGGGGTTCGGATCGTGAAAGGCGTCGATCACCCGGATGCAATCGTTGAGAATGTCTTCTTCGCGCTCGACCAAACTGTCAGGTGGCAGCCCGCCCGCGCTTTCGCCGATCGACATCGACCCGCGCGTGGCATGAAGCCTGAGCCCGATGGCACGGGCCGCCTCGATGGTATCGTCCAGCCGAGCGCCGTTGGGATAGAGATAAAGGTGATCCGATGTGGTCGAGCAGCCCGACATCGCCAGTTCCGCAAGCCCCACCAGGGCCGAGATCCGCATATGCTCCGGGCCGAATTTGGCCCAGATCGGGTAAAGCGTCTTGAGCCAGCCGAACAGGAGCGCATCCTGTGCGCCCGGCACCGCGCGGGTCAGGGTCTGATACAGATGGTGGTGGGTGTTGACGAGGCCGGGGGTGACGAGGCACCCGCGCCCATCGAGGATCTGCGCATCGTCATCGTAAAGCCCCTGCCCGACCGCTTCGATCACCCCGTCGCGGATGAGAATGTCGCCGCCTTTGATTTCACGCCTGTCGTCGTCCATGGTCAGGACGACATCGGCATTGCGGATCAGGAAACAGTGGTGCATCGGGGCCTCCCTGAAAGGCCGCCGGCTCCTCCCGGCGGCGTCAATAGGTTGAGAGTACCGCCAATGCCGCCTCATGCAACTCTTTGCTCGCCGCCGCCAGCACGCGGCCGCCTTCCAGAACGGGACCGCCCTGCCAATCGGTGACAATGCCGCCCGCCGCCTCGATCACCCCGATGGGACCGAGAATGTCGTAGCTCTGCAACCCGGCCTCAACCACAAGATCGACCTGCCCGGCGGCCAAAAGCGCATAGGCATAACAATCCATGCCATAGCGCGTCAGCTTGCAGCGCGCGGCGAGATCGTGGAACGCCTTACCCTCCACCTCACTGCCCACCTCGGGGAAGGTCGTGTAGATCACCGCCTCCTCGAGCGCGACGCCAGTACGCACCGCCAGAGCGCTTTTGCCCAGCGGACCGGTCAGTTCCGACAGGCCGAGCCCACCGACGAAGCGCTCACCGATATAGGGCTGGTCGATCACGCCATAGACCACGCTGTCGGCATTACGCAGTGCAATCAACACGCCCCAGGTCGGGGTGCCGGAGATGAAACCACGGGTGCCGTCGATCGGATCGAGCACCCAGGTGAGACCGGACGTGCCCGCTTTGGGACCGAATTCCTCACCGATGATGCCATCGTCGGGACGACGCGCCTCGATCACGGCGCGCATCGCTTGTTCTGAACCGCGATCCGCGACGGTCACCGGATCGAACCCCGCCGTCTTCTTGGATTCCGTGCCAAGGGCCGCGCCGCGGAAATATTTGAGCGTGATCTCGCGCGCCGCCTCTGCCGCAGCATCCGCGGTTGCAATGATCTCTGCGCGCATCTCTGCACTCAACTCTGAGATTTTCATGATCCCTCCTGCTCCGATCCTGAGCGCCTTGGCGCGGTCCTTCCGCGGTAGACCCTCCGTCCCGGCAGGTCAAGCGAAGCGACGGTTCTGTACGCCAGCGCCTGTGCGCCTGCACAAAAAACCAACAGCGCAAAAGAAACGGCCCCGGCGTCGACAACGCGGGGGCCGGGTCCGGCGGATCGGATCGGGTCAGACCCGGAGGCCGAATTCAGGCAACGTCGGAGAGCACGCGAGCGAGTTCGAACAGGCGACGGCGCTGGTTTTCCGGGATCGCGTAATAGGAGCGCACCAGTTCGAGCGCTTCCTTGTCGGCAAGGATATCGGCCGGAACGGAGGCGTCCTCGGGATGCGCGGCGGACTGTGCCTCGACGTTCATATCCATCCCTTCGAAGAAGAAGGCCACGGGAACGGAGAGCGCCTCGGCAATGTCCCAGAGCCGGGAGGCGGACACGCGGTTCATGCCGGTTTCATACTTCTGGATTTGCTGGAACTTGATGCCGACCTTTTCCGCAAGCTGCTGCTGCGTCATGCCGACCATCCACCGACGATGGCGAATCCGCTTTCCCACATGGACATCCACGGGATGTTTCATACTGACCGCTCCTTGTATCGCGCTGCGCGCCCTTAACCTATGCGTGTATAGAACATTTCTTAGGACCGGCCCGATGGCTCAACCTGTCTTTTTGGGCAGGATTTGACCAAATCCCCCCAAATGCTTGTAAAAATGAAATTTTATGGACAAGAAACGACAGAAATTCCCCCCTGCGACGATCTGGCACGAGCCGGATCCCACTAAACCTGCGCGTGTTTTTTGATCATTTTTTGCGTTTTGCAACATACCGCCCCGCATCCGGCCTTTTACGAAACGCACAGACCCGGTGAAAATCGACTCGTTTCAGGTGCCTTTTCGCATAGACAGCCCTGCGCACAGCAGTCACAAAATACGCCATGACACAAATCAAGACCATCCGCGCCTGTCGCGTCACCGCCTTCGATGAACCGCCATCTCTGGTACAAATCGAGCTCGCCCCCCCCGGGCCGGGCGAGGTGAGCGTGGCCATCCGGGCGGGAGCCCTGAACTTTGCCGACACGCTGATGTGCCAAGGGCGCTATCAGGACACGCCGGAGCTGCCCTTTACACTCGGGCTTGAACTCTCCGGAGAAATTATTGAGATCGGTGAAGGGGTTACGGGACTTCAAACCGGTCAACGCGTGGCGATCTATGCCGGTCAGGGCGGGCTGGCCGAGGCCGGGAATTTCCCTGCCGACCGTTGCATCCCCATCCCCGAGGGGCTGGGCTATGCCGAGGCGGCGGCGCTTCAGATCGCTTACGGCACCTCGCACATGGCGCTCGATTACAAAGCGCGACTGCAACCCGGCGAACGCCTTGTCGTCACCGGAGCGGCGGGCGGCGTGGGGCTGACAGCGGTGGAAATCGGCAAGCTGATGGGCGCGGAGGTCATCGCCATCGCGCGCGGCGCGGACAAGCTGGCCATCGCCAAAGCCGCCGGGGCCGATCATCTCGTCGACGCCGACAGTCCGGATATTCGTGAACAAATCAAATCACTTGGCGGCGCGGATGTGGTCTACGACGCGGTCGGAGAGCCTTTGTACGAAGCGTGCTTTCGCGCCACCAACCCCGACGGGCGCATCCTTTTGATCGGGTTTGCGGGTGGCGATCTGCCGAAGATGAAACCGAACCATATGCTGGTGAAAAACATCACCGCCATCGGCTTTTACTGGGGCGCTTACCTGAATTTCAGCCCGGCACCGCTGCGCGCCTCGCTTGCCACACTGTTCGACTGGGCGGCGGAAGGACGGATCAAACCACATATCTCCCATCGCCTGCCACTGACGAATTTCGCCGAGGCACTCGACCTGATCCGCACGCGGCAGGCGACAGGGAAGGTCGTTCTGGAGCCGTGAAACAGGCCGAAAATGATGGTCGGCAAAGCGTCGGATTTGCGTCGGACTTTTGTCGGGCATGCGAAGGGGCGCGAGAAGGCCACGCACCAGACGATTGAGGTTTCGGAGAGAGTGGAGAAAGTTAGCGTCAGAGATGCGAAGGACTGCTTTGCGGACGAAGCAGTCGCTACTAAATGTCCGCTTAGCGTCATCGGCGCTCAGCGCACTAGCACTAGTTTCGGGTTCGGTAACCACGTTGAGTGTTTATGTTTCGAAACTCTGTTTGCTTCCGTGCCCACTCGTGGAGGTGCTTTTCACAATCTACACGTAGCTCTCGGTCTTCGCGCACTCTCGGGTCATCCGTGATAACATAATATTCGAGTCCCTCGGAGCCCCATTCCTTCACAAGATCGACGATGTTTCCTTGCCGAGCTGCCTCTTTCTCATTGTGCGCACCATTGCGGTGTTTGTCGGCCCATCTCATATGAGAACGGTTGCGTCCCGGCATCGAATTTCCTGTTTCGCCAATGCGAATGGATCGGGTCGGCCAATGGATCTCGGCGTAAATACCGCCGTGTGTTGGCATGTTCGCCACGTCACCGTTACCTTCAACGAAGGTCAGATTGAATTGAACGCCTTGGTAGATCATTAGAAAGCCATTGTATCAACGGCGCTGGCTTCCTGCAAATCAGAACCTCCACCAGTTGCTCTCGCCGACAAATTTTAGAGGTTTTTGGGCCCCCAAGCACCACCTGACAGTTGGCTTCTGCTCAATAGCCGACATCCATGCAATTCGCAGCATCCGGTATAGTGGACTCATTCCCGCCATTCACCGCCCCCCCCTACTGCGCCGCCAACCTTGCACTCCCGTGGTTGCGGTAGGCTTGCCGAATCAGGTCGTGTAGACGGTCCGCCGCTTCGCCCTTCATCTGCTCCGATATGTAGAGATTGATCTTTTTCGAGGCGAGTTCTGGCAAAGCACCACCGTGCTGGATCGGCTCCGAGTAGGGCGGCGCGGTGTTTTCCAGCATCACATGCACCGCGAGATCGGCCGAGACGGAGGCCTCGATAGTGCGGCTCTGGTCGCTTTCGATGGAGACTTCCCACGGGATGCCCGCATTGTCCAATGCCTCCTGCACGCTCTTGCGGAAGATGCAGCGGTGTTCAAAGGCCAACCGCAGCGGACGTTGCCGCCAGGCCACACCATTGGGCGCCCCGATCCACACCAGAGGCAGTTCCACCAGAGTCTCGCCGCCCGCGTCCAGATCGTCCTCGGTCGTCAGGATCATGTCGCACTCGCCGCGGGCGAATTTTTCCTTGAGCCGGGTGGTGAAGGAGGATTCGAGATTGACGCGCATGCGCGGGTAATCGGCATGGAAATGTTGTAGCACCAGCGGAATCGAGGGGTAGACGATGTCATGCGGCACGCCCAAGACGATCTCGCCCTCGAATTCCGTGGCGGTCAACCGGCTGAAGACCTCGTCGTTGAGTTCGAGCATCCGGCGCGCATAGGACAGAAGCTGTTCCCCCGGCGCGGTCAGGGCGATCTTGCGGGCGCTGCGGTCGAGGAGGCGCACGTCGAGGCTCTCTTCCAGCCGCTTGAGCTGCATCGAGACGGCGGATTGCGTCAGGTTGAGCGCGCCCGCGGCGCGGGTCACCCCGCCGCAATCGGCGACGGTGACGAAGGAACGCAGGGCGGTCAGATCGAGATTGCGCGGCATATCATGTCCTGTGATGCAATTATCAACAATCATTCATTTCACTTATTGAACACGGTGGGCGATACATATCAAGGGAAATGATTCATCTCCGATAAACATTCACCTTTCGTTAGGGAACGACACGATGCCCCTCCTGACCCTGTCCCGCCTCGAAGGCGCGCGTCGCGCCCCCTCCTTGTTCTCCCGTTTCATGAAAGCCCGCGACATCGCGCGTCAGCGCCGTGCACTGGCCGCGCTCGACGATGCGCTGCTCGATGACATCGGCCTGACCCGCGAAGAGGCTCATGCCGAAAGCCAGCGCCCGGTCTGGGACGCGCCGCGCCACTGGACGAAATAACCCCGGATGACCGCGACAGCTTGTCCCGACCGAACCCCGACCCCTGCTCGCCTGCCCCTGCGAGCCTGACCGCGATGCTTCCCCTGCATCGCGGTTTTTCTTTGTTTTTCATAAAGCAAGTCGCCTGACGGCCAACCGCCCACAAAACAGACGCGGCTGACAAAAACAGTCCGTTTTCCGTTTTCCACGGGTTGAAATCCGCCCCCTGCCTGCCAATATCGGAAGGGACACCTCCGCATGTCGCGGGGGCACAGGGATTTTGACGCACAGGAGATACCACCCAATGGCTGACTACAGAACGATCAACGCTGGTGTCGGCGCACGCTCGGCGGAGATCGACGCCGGCCTTCGCGCCCATATGAACAAGGTCTACGGCACCATGTCGATTGGCGTGTTGCTGACGGCGCTCGTGGCTTGGGCCGTGGGCTCCAATGACGCGCTTTTGTCGATCTTCAACGATCCGATCACGCTGCGCCCGACCATTCTCGGCTGGATCGCGATGTTCGCGCCGCTCGGCATGGTGTTTGCCTTCGGCGCCGCGATCAACCGCCTGTCCGCCGCGGGCGCACAGTTGTTCTTCTACGCTTTCGCAGCGCTCTTCGGCCTGTCGATCAGCTACATCTTCGCCGCCTTCACCGGCGTGTCGATCGCGCAGACCTTCCTCGTGACCGCGATCTCCTTTGCCGGTCTGTCTCTCGTGGGTTACACCACGAAGAAAGACCTCTCCGGCATGGGCGCGTTCCTGACCATGGGTCTGATCGGTATCATCGTGGCCTCGATCGTGAACCTGTTCCTGCACTCCGGCATGCTCTACTTCGCGATCAACGTGTTCGGTGTGCTGATCTTTGCCGGTCTGACCGCCTGGGACACCCAGAAGATCAAGACCGACTACCTCGCCCATGCGCATGCGATGGACGAAGAGTGGCTGGGCAAGTCCGCCGTGATGGGCGCGCTGAGCCTCTACCTCGACTTCATCAACCTGTTCATGTTCCTGCTGCGGTTCCTTGGCAACCGCGAGTGATCGGGGCATACTCAGAAGACAAGGGCCGGTTTCGACCGGCCCTTTTTTATGGCTTTCCGGGAGAGGCGCATGACCGACAACTGGCAATTCTGGGCCCTGCTCTCTGCCCTCTTCGCAGCTCTCACGGCGATCACCGCCAAGATCGGGGTGACGGAGATCAATTCGAACTTCGCGACCTTCCTGCGCACCGGCGTGGTGTTCCTCGCCTCGGGGCTGTTTGCATGGTCGCTGGGCGACATCGAACCGCTGTCGAACCTCAGCGCGAAAGGCGCGGGGTTTCTGGCGATCTCGGGGCTGATGACCGGGGCATCCTGGCTCTGTTATTTCCGCGCGTTGCAGATCGGCAAGGCGTCGCAGGTGGCACCGGTCGACAAGCTCTCCGTGGTCTTCGTCGCGATCCTCGCAGCGCTCGTGCTGGGCGAGGAACTGAGCCCGCTGGGGTGGGTCGGCGTCGGCCTGATTTCGACCGGCGCCGTTGTGATGGCGATCGCCTGAGTGCTCAGATCAAATCACGGGCCATCTGGATCGCGGGCAGGTAGACACCGGGTTTCAGCGCCAGATCGACGTCGCCCGAGGCCGTGAAGCCATGCGCCTCATAGAATTCCCGCGCCGTGAGCGTCGAAAGACAGCACATCCGCTCCACCCCCGTCAGCCGGGCGTTGTCGAGAATATGCTCCACAAGAACCGAGCCGATCCCTTGCCGGACGTGATCGGGATGCACGGCGACCCGCCGCATATGGCCGATCTCACGCGGACCGACGCCGCCGAAGGGCGTGGCCTGGGTCCAGCCGCCCGCCGCGATGATCTCCCCACCCCCGGTCTCGGCGACGAAGAACGTGCCGGAGTTCAGCAGGCGCGGTGCCGTATGCAAGAGCGCAGGCAATGCGGCGTCGAGAATGGCGGCCGGGTAGTGCTGTTTCAGGAGCTGACCGTAGGAGGCACGAAAGAGCGCGTCGATCTCCGCGGTATCGGCCGGCATGGCGGCTCGCACGGTGAAGGGCACGCTCTTGCGAATCTCCTGCGTGCGCACCGCCAGAGCTTCGCTCAGGCTGGAAGGCAACGAACAGGAGCTGTCTGGCCGCTCCCGCTCTCTGAAGTCGTCGTCATAACATCCGAACATCGTTCTCTCCTTACGTTGGATGGTTTCAAAACCTGATCCGCGGGGGGAGAGGGGCCGGTCAAAGAAAAACCGCGCTTCCCTCTCGGGTCACGCGGCTTTTGCATCTTGGTATCTCAGAAGGGCTTACTTGATTTTGCCTTCTTTGTACTCGACGTGCTTGCGCGCGACCGGGTCGTATTTCTTTACGACCATCTTTTCGGTCATAGTGCGGGCGTTCTTTTTGGTCACGTAGAAGTGGCCCGTGTCCGCGGTCGAGTTGAGACGGATTTTGATCGTCGTCGGCTTCGCCATTTTCGTTACTCCAGTTATCTCGTGCAACGGGCGGTCGGGCCAACCCGTGGAATCCTTGAAGCCCGCCTTTTAAGCCTTTGGGTCTCCGAGTCAATGGGCTTTTCTCAGAAAACCTCCGCGAGTGCCAGTTAAAAACGCTGCACAAAGGCCCTGCGTTACTGTGCGATTGCAGAGGCCCGTCTTCGCCCCTAAATAGGTCGCGCGGCCAAATGGGCCGCAAACCTCTCAGGGCGGGGTGCAATTCCCCACCGGCGGTGTTTCGGAGATCTCATGTGAGGCCACCCGATCAGTCCGCGAGCGCTTGCGCGTCGGTTCACGACACGCTTGGTCAGCAGATTCGGTGCGACCCCGGAACCGACGGTTACAGTCCGGATGAAAGAGAGATGACAGGGCGCCGCTTTACCGTCTCGGGGCGCGCGCACCCTGCCCTCGTGCCTTGGGTTATGTGTGAAGAAAGGACGACACATGACTCGCTTTACCAATCTCGGCCCGGCCCGCTCCGGCGCCCTTCTGATGATCGCGGCCGGTGTGCTGTTTGCCGTCATCAACCTTCTGACCCAATATGCCACGATGCTGCTGCATGTGCCCTCCGCGCGCATGGCGTTCTGGCAATATGCCATCGCGCTGCTGTTTTCGCTGCCATGGGTGGTGCGCCACGGTCTGTCCGCCATGAAAACCGGCCATGTTGCGCTGCATCTGATGCGCGTCGTCGCCGCCGTGATCGGAGTTCAGCTCTGGGTCGCGGGGCTTGCCCATGTGCCGATCTGGCAGGCCATTGCGCTCATCATGCTCTCGCCCTTCTTCGTGACCTTCGGCGCGGGGCTTTTCTTGGGCGAAGAGACCGGCGCGGCGCGCTGGCTTGCCGTCACGGCGGGGTTCGTCGGCGGCATGATCATCCTTGCGCCCTGGTCGGATGCGTTTTCGATCTATGCGCTCTATCCGGTGGCAGCCGCGCTGTTCTGGGGGATCACCTCGCTTTTGACCAAGCGCCTCACCCAAAGCGAGAGCCCGGAGAGCCTCACCGTCTATCTGCTGCTGCTCCTGAGCCCGGTGAACTTTGCGCTGGCTCTGGGCGAGGGCGTGGCGTTCAGCGGCGGGCTGACGGCGCTCATTCTGATTGCGGCGGGGCTTCTGACCGCTCTGGCGCAATATGCCATTGCCAAGGCCTATACGGTGGCGGATGCCGCCTATCTCCAGCCCTTTGATCACCTAAAACTGCCGCTCAACGTGGGTTTCGGGGTCGTTGCCTTCGGCTTTGTGCCGCCCGGCTCGATGTGGCTCGGGGCGGCGCTGATTCTGGCGGCGTCCTTCTATCTGCTGCACCGGGAACGGCGCGCGGAACAGCCTGCGTAAAGACCCGTCTCAAACGACAAAGGGCGGCTCATCTGGCCGCCCTTCTCTCCTCGGAAAATCCGAAGTTCAGATCACCGGCTTGCCCATCGACTGATGGATCTCCGCCTGTTTCGCCTCGTCGAGCATCAGCGATTGCGCCAGACCTTTGAGGAAGGTTTTCTCGGCCTCGGTGTCGACCGAAATCGCCATCAGAGCCGCCGCATAGACCTGTGCCGCGGCCGAAGTGCCCGCGTCTTTCGCCAAAGCCATCGGATCGACCGGCGCGTCAAGCTCCGCCTGCACAAAGGTGATCTCCTCCTCGGAGGCATCCCCAAGCGCGTCGAGAATCTTGGTGCGCTCCTCGGGGTCGATCTGGCCGTCGGCCTTGGCCGCCATGATCATCGCCCGGATCATCAGCTTGGCGTTCTCCTCCGAGGCCGCCCCCACCGCCGTGCCTTGGGTCACAGAAGCGAACATGTCGGACATCGAGGTCATGCCGGTCGCCGCCGCCCCGGACATGGCCGAGAACAGCGAGCCGAGCCCAGCTTCGGTCGCTTCCGACATATCGGCGGCCTGATTGCCGAACTTGCCCATCATGTCGCGCACCGCATCCGCGCCGCCGGGGAAGCCGAATTTCTCCGCCATCTGCCCCATCTGGTCGGCCATGCCGCCCGGCGCCCCAGATTGGCGCATCGCTTCGCGCACGCCGTCCATGCCGCCCATTTTCTTGACTTTTTCAACCCCTTTCGCCGCGGCGAAACCGATGGCGAGCGTGGTCAGGGTTTTCACGAAACTCATTGGGGCAACTCCCTTTGCTGACAAATCTTTCCCCGCATAGTGCGACGAAACCCCCAGTCTGCCAACAGGGCAAAATGAACTGATCAGTATTCCGTACAATCAACCCCATCGACCTTTTCAAACAAGGCGCGGGTCATCGGATTAATCGCCTCAGCCAGGCTCATATAGGTTTGGAAGTCGATGGTTTTGTCCCAAACCGGTTCATATCGTCCGTCGCGAACCAGGTAGTAGGCGATCTCTACCGTTTGCGACCCTTCCTGTGCAACGGTATCAAGCAGCTCGGAAATCTCACTGAAACCCGTGGCAAAATCGACATAGTCTTCTTTGGGCATGCCATCGGGGCCGATCGGCAGGCGCGCATCGCGCCGCCATTCGAAGCCCCCCCCATCGCTCTGCAACACGATCCGCATATCAACGCCAGCATCCGAGGCACCAAACGCATTGCCCGCCGCATAGAGCATGTTCGACCGAAAGGTCTCTGATCGCATCAGACCGGAAAGTTCTGCAAAGAGCCATCCGCTGTTACCTTCGTCTTCCTCGCTGCGCAACAGGACAACGAAGGCACCGGTGTGATCACGAATCTCGATCTCATAGGTCGGCGTATCCCAACCGCTCTCATCCACATAAACATAGTGATCCACAGTCAGTGTCAGATCGCCGAAATCTCGGGAAATCGAACAGGCATCAGAGGAATATTCGGCCCAAGCCGGTCCCGAGAGACATCCTATCAGAGCGACAAATACGGCTTCGCGTTTGCCGGGCAAAAGAGAGGACAGCAGCATGGAAATTCCCTTGTGACGTTAACGATCCGCCCCCAAAGTCGCACTAGAGCTATTGAAAAATCAATGAAAAAACGCGGACGGCCTGTAAGCCGGATTCTGTTCCGGGGTTTGCGCCCCTTCGATAACCATTCCTCTAGGCCGGCTGTTACCAGACGGCTCAAGCTGCCAACCCGGGTTTCTCGGGCTTGAGCGACCCTGCGGGCGGTCTGCGTTGCCGCACACGAACCCCGCGCGAAACCCCTATTTGGCATTGCTCCCGGTGGGGCTTGCCGTGCCGGTCCGGTTGCCCGTCCCGCGGTGGGCTCTTACCCCACCGTTTCACCCTTACTCCGTCTTGCGGAGCGGTCTGTTCTCTGTGGCGCTGTCCCTGGGGTTGCCCCCGCCGGGCGTTACCCGGCACCGTTGCTCAAGGGAGTCCGGACTTTCCTCCCCTCCTCATCAAAGAGAAGCGGCGGTTATCCGGCCATCCGCGTCGGGAAGCGACTTAGGCGAGAGGCGAGCGGCGGTCAATGGGAAAGCGGGCGGGAAAGCGGGTGGCAAGATCGCGGGCCAGCGCCATGTCGCAACCGTCGAGCGGGCCGTGATGACGGGGGCGAAAGCGATCCCGGAAGGCAGAGACCAGCGCTTCGACCGGGGCTTCGGGGTAGCCGAAGCGCTGCAAGTCTTGCACAAATCGAACCTCATGGGGCTCGATCTCACCCTGAGAGCAGGGAAACACGGACAATCCCTGCAAAGCCAGCCGTTTCCAGTCGAAACGGGGACCCGGGTCGATCTTGCGCAGCGGGGCCATGTCGGAATGGCCGATCACGCGCTCAGGCGGGATCGCGTGGCGATCCAGAATATCCACGAGAAGACTTTCCAGCGCCCCCATCTGCGCGGCGGCAAAAGGTGCTGTGCCGGGATTGGCCAGTTCGATGCCGATGGAGCGCGAATTGACATCCGTCACCTCGCCCCACTGCCCGGCCCCGGCATGCCAGGCGCGCATCTCTTCGTCCACAAGGCGAAACACCTGCCCTTGCTCACAAATCAGGTAATGCGCAGAGACCTCGAAGTCCGGCGAGCAAAGCCGCTCCAGCGCCGCCTCGGCTGTCTGCATCGCGGTGTAATGGATCACCACGAGATCTGGACGCGCACCATCACGCCGCTCGCCGAAATTCGGCGAGCGGCGGTCATGGATCACGGGCTGTAAGGGCATATCAGCGGTTGGCGGCCAGACGGAAGGGCGCGGGGTCCCAGCTACAGGCGAAGCCGTCGCCATCCGGGTCGAGCCCCTGCGGGTTCTTCTCCGGGCCGCCGTTTTTCAGGAAATATTCCTGCGCCAGATCGGGCGACGGGTATTTCGCGCAGTTGCGCGCCGCACGGGAATCGGCCCCCGGAATGAGCCGCGAATAGAGCGCCTGACCGACCGTGTTGGTGGTCGAGAGCGCAAATTCCACGATGGTGCCCGCGTCCGAGGTCGGGCGCGACGGCAGAGCCGTCGGCTGGATCGTGACATAGGCTTCCTTGTTGGCCTCGACGAAGGCTTTGTCTTCCTCGATCGAACGCTCGGAGGAGACGGCATCGAAATTGTTTTCGGAAGAAATGCCCATGGCGTTGGAGACCGCAGACGGGGTGGCCGTCGGCGTGGAGGCCGCGGCGACCGACGTGGTCGTGCCGTTTTCCGCCGCCTCGATGCCTTCGAGCGCCTCGTTGGAGATCGCTTGGGTGTCGAGCGCCGCTGCCGCCGAGGACACGCTCACCGAACCGCCGCCCGCCCCATCGCCATTGGCGATGAGATCGGCCTCTCTCTGGGCCTGATAGTCGGCATAGGAGCCGAACCCCACCCCCGAACCACTGTCGGGCACGGCGGTTTGACAGGCGGCCAGAGCGGCCAGGGCAGAGAATGTCACAAAGACACGGGGTGAGGCACGACGCATCGCGAAGCTCCGTAAGGGTCAGTCAAGACCGTCCCTTACCACCATTTTTCAGGCTTGGAAACAAAGCCCGCTGCACCTTCGAGTGAATGCGCGATATTCAGCAGATCGCCCTCTTCCCACGGTTTGCCGATGAGTTGAAGCCCGAGCGGCAGTCCCGAGGCAGACAGGCCCGTGGGCACGGAGATGCCCGGCAGGCCCGCGAGGTTCACGGTGACGGTGAAGACGTCGTTCAGATACATCTGGATCGGATCGCTGTCCGACACCTCGCCGAGGCCAAAGGCCGGGGACGGCGTTGCCGGCGTCAGGATGGCGTCGACACCGGCGGCGAAAGCGTCCTCGAAGTCCTTTTTGATCAGGGTGCGGACCTTGCGCGCCTTGTTGTAATAGGCGTCGTAGAACCCGGCGGAGAGCACATAGGTGCCGACCATGACACGCCGCTGAACCTCTTTGCCGAAGCCTTCGGCGCGGGTTTTCTCGTACATGTCGTTGATGCCCTCGCCCGCCGCCAGTGTGGCGCGGTGGCCGTAACGCACGCCGTCATAGCGCGCGAGGTTCGAAGAGGCCTCGGCGGGAGCGATGACGTAATAGGTCGGCAGCGCGTATTTGGTGTGCGGCAGGGTGATGTCGACGATCTCGGCACCGGCGTCCTTGAGCATGGCGGCACCATCGTCCCAAAGTTTGACGATCTCTTCCGGCGTGCCGTCGAGACGGTATTCCTTCGGGATACCGATTTTCTTGCCGCGAATATCGCCGGTCAGCATGGCCTCGAAATTCGGCACAGGCAGATCGGCGGAGGTGCTGTCCTTCATGTCGTGACCGCACATGGTCTCCAACATGATCGCCGCATCGCGCACGGATTTGGTCATCGGACCGGCCTGATCAAGGGAGGACGCAAAGGCCACGATGCCCCAGCGCGAGCAACGGCCATAGGTCGGTTTGATGCCGACGATGCCGGTGAAGGCGGCGGGCTGGCGGATCGAGCCGCCGGTGTCCGTGCCGGTCGCGGCAAGGCAGAGATCGGCGGAGACGGCAGCAGCGGAACCGCCCGAAGACCCGCCCGGCGTGAGCGGGGTGTCTTCGTTGCCGCGACGCCAGGGGCTGATCACATCGCCGTAGGTCGAGGTCTCGTTCGAGGAGCCCATGGCAAACTCGTCCATGTTGAGCTTGCCCAACATGACGGAGCCCGCATCGAACAATTTCGAGGTCACTGTCGACTCGTATTCCGGCTTGAACCCTTCGAGGATCGCGGAGGCGGCCTGCGTCGGGACGTGTTTCGTCGCGAAGAGGTCCTTGATCCCGATCGGCAGGCCGCACATGGCGGGCGCGTCACCGGCGGCAATGCGCGCATCGGCGGCTTTGGCCTGTTCGCGGGCGATCTCCGGCGTGTTGTGGACAAAAGCGTTCAGAGCACCCGCGCCTTCGATGGCGGACAGGCAGGCCTCGGTCAACTCGGCGGAGGTGTAATCGCCGTTGCGCAGCCCGTCGCGGGCGGCGGAGAGCGTGAGTTTGTTCAGGTCAGACATTATTCCACCACCTTCGGAACCGCAAAGAAGCCCTCGCGCGCATCGGGCGCGTTCGCAAGGATCTTGTCCTGCATTTCACCGTCCGTAACCCCGTCCTTGCGGCGCTTGAGACGCTGCGGCGTCACCGAGGTCATCGGCTCGACGCCCTCGACATCCACTTCGGAAAGCTGCTCGATGAAACCGAGCACAGCGTTGAATTCGGAGGCCAGCGCCGGAAGCGCATCTTCCTCGACGCGGATGCGGGCCAGCTTGGCCACCCGGCGGGCGGTATCAATGTCGATCGACATGGGGCAATGCTCCCTAATTCTTGGTCACATGAGGCTTTAGCGCCCCTGCGCCCGGCCTTCAAGCATATGCGTGAGATAAACATGGATCATCCAGCCCAACATGGTGGCGTTGAGGATGTGCCAGAGGAAATGCGTGCCAAGCGGCAGGGCGGTGCAGATCGGATCGTCGAGCCAGCGCATGAAGATCGAGAGGCAGAGGAGTGTGGCGCCGAGGGCGAGGCCTCGGGCGGTTTTCGGGGCGCGGGATCTGAGCAGGAGCGCATAAAGGAAAATCAGCAGAGGCACGGCACTATAGGCGGCGCTGGAACCGAGGCCGAGATGGGAAAACACCAAGGTACAGGCAAAGGCGAAGGGGAAGAAAGCAAGGCAGATCAGAAGCGCCCTGCCCGCGCGCATCCCGAGGAAATCGCGAGAGGCGGCAGAGAGATAGAGCAGCACGAAACCGAGGATCGGCAGCGTGTCCACCATCGCGCCCCAGCGCGTCGCCGTGGTGTGAAAGGCGAAGGAACCGAGACCGATGACGAAGAGAATGACGGTGAGCGCCCGCGCCATAGGATTGCCGCGCGTCCGGGGCCAGACGATCACGGCAATGATCAGAAAAGCGGCATTGGTCAACGCATTGACCGGCTCCGACCAGAAGCTGAAATCCGTGCGCTCGCAATAGGCGTCGATTTGTTCGCTCAACATGGACGTGTGACAATCCCGTGTTAGGTTACCCCGAAACATAGGGAGTTTTGTCATGAAAATCACCTGGCTCGGCCATTCCGGCTTTCGCATCGAGATCGCGGATCAGGTTTTGCTGATCGACCCGTGGATCGAAGGCAACCCCGCCTTCCCCGAAGAGCGCGCAGACGAGGCGACCGCGGGCGCGACGGCGATCTTTCTCACCCATGGTCATGGCGACCATGCCTCGACCACCCTGCCCGTCGCCCGCGGCACCGATGCGATGATCTATTGCATCCACGAACTGTCGATCATTCTGGGCGCCGAGGGGGCGCAGGTCACGGGGTTCGGCAAGGGCGGCACGATCACGCTGGGCGAAGGCGAGGACGCGGTCAAGGTGACCATGGTCAACGCCGTGCACAGCTCCTCCATCGACTTCAAGGACGGTGCGCCGATCTACGCGGGGCAGCCTGCGGGCTTTATGATCTCGGGCGAAGGCCATACGATCTATGTCTCCGGCGACACGGACATCATGGCCGACATGGAATGGTTCGCCGATCTGCACCGACCCGACATCGGTCTCCTCTGCGCCGGGGGGCATTACACGATGGATATGACGCGGGCCGCTTACGTCTGTCAGAAATTCTTCGATTTCAAGACGGTGATCCCGTGCCACTGGGGCACTTTCCCGCTTCTGGCGCAGAGCTGCGACGAGCTGGTCTATGCGCTCGAAGACGGTGTGGTGCAGGTGCCCGAGGTTCTGGTGCCGATCGAGATCTGATCAGTCCTTCGCGGCCTCGGCCTTGATCACCTCCAGCACCAGATCCTGAAGCTCGTCGACGCTTGCGATGAACCGGGCGCGGAACTCGGCCATCGCGGCCTCGGTCGCAGCCTTGTCAAAGGGCTCTTCGGTGCTCACGGCGACGACGGCGCGGCGGGCTTCGATGGCCTCGCGCAGGCTTTGCTGAAGCGCTTCGTCCGCGACGAAGCCCGCGCGCAGCGCCTTGCGGATCTCCCGCGGGAAGGTCGGCACCTTGACGGTCTCGGGTCCTGCGTCGCCCATGACGCTGCCGCGCACCTGCTGAAACCGCCAGACCACGCCGAAGGTCATGGCATTGCCCAGAAGCGACAGGCCCAGCACGGCGATCAGCGCCATACGACCCCAGGACGGACGGTGTTTTGCCACATGCTCAGACATCAGAACCCTCCCAGAAGGCCAAAGAAATCGCCCAGTGCGAGAAAGGCGAGGAAACTGTCGCCGATCACGCCCGACGACAGGAGATAGCCCAACAGCACGCCCAGCCCCATCAGCCCGGCAAAGCCCATGGCCCATGGCAGGGGCTCGGAAAGCACCTCTGCCATGGGGTGGTCGCGGCTGGCTGGCGCATCGGCGAGCTGGCTCAGAACCGTTCGGGACATCAGGGCGACATCCTCGTCGCCGGGCATTTTCAAAAGCGCCGCGAGGTCGCGGTCAAAGGCGTCATCCGCGGACCGCGCCGCAGACAGCTTGGGGTTCGTTTTCTGATCCGGCATGATCAGTCCTCCTTTTCCAGCCGGGCCCGGAGCGCCGCTCGCGCCCGCACCAGCAATTGTTCCACCGCCCCTTCACTCGTCTTCAGCGCCGCCGCGATTTCCGCACCCGACAGCTCTCCGGCTGCCTTCAGCAAAATCGCCTGACGCTGACGCTCCGGCAATGTCCGGATTGCCGCATGGGTCAGGGCAAGCCTCTGACGTGCGGCCAGCTCGGCCTCCGCCCCCGGTGTATCGTCCTCGGGCTCCGCGACACTGTCGATGCCGACGAACCGCCGAAACCGCCCCCTGCGATTGTGGTCGATACAGAGATTGACCGCGATCCGGTAGAGCCAGCTCGACACCGCGCCTTTCGCGGGATCGTAACTCGTGGCGCGGGACCAGGCCCGGAGGAACACCTCCTGTGCCACGTCCTCGGCCTCCCCGGCATTGACCAGAATCTGCGCCGCATAGCGCCGGATGCCCGGGCCATAAAGCGCAATCAGGCGGGCCAGCGCGGCGCGCTCGCCCTGAACCATCGCCGCCATCGCGGCGGCGGCCTCTGCCTGACGTGGGTCCATACCCGATCTCTCAACTTGCGCGAACGGGCCGGCATGGCCCGGGTTTACCAAATACACTTTTGACACATCTGAAAAGTGGCCCGGCCCGTCAGGGGGGGGGGATGGAGAACGACCCGGGCCTTCCCCCGCTTTAGCGGGTGATCTGAACCGTGCGCGAACAGGGTCCGGGTTCTCCGGTCGGCCCGACGCAGGTCATGGTCGAGGTCGTCCCCTCGCTGGTGGTGGTGCGCTGACGGTCTTTCGAGACGGTCTGGCCATTGGCCGTGGTCGCGGTGGTGGAGGTTCCACAGACCACCTGTCTGTTTTCGCGCACGCAATCGCGGTTTTTCTCGACGGTGCCGCCATTGCCATTGGTGATCGTCACATTTTGCGCGAAGACCGGCGTGGCGAAGGCCAGCGGCAAGAGAAGGGCGAGGGTTTTGGCGGTTTTGGTGACATGTTTCATCGTTACGGTCCTTATTTCAAAGGGTCAGGGTCAGAGAAGCGATCCGGCTTTCAGGGGGATCGGGGGCAAAGTGGTCTCAGGCCTTAAAAGCTGGCCTTCGACAGGAACTTGTTGACGCGGGAAATTTCGTTGCCCGCCAGCACGCCGTCATTGTTGCGGTCGGCACGGTCGAAGCCGTCGGCCTTGGACAGGTATTCCGCTTCGGTCACCATGCCGTCGCCATTGCTGTCGCGGGCCATCAGGCGCGTGCCATCGACATTGCGGCCCTGAGCGGCAGGCAGGGCCTGAATTTCGGCCAGAGTGACGGACCCGTTGCCGTCGCTGTCGAGCGATTTGAACGTGGCTTTTTGCAGGTTCTGGAATTCTTCACGGGAAATCTGTCCGTCGCCATTGCTGTCATAGCTCAGAACATTCGTGGCGGCGAAGGCCGGGGTGGTCAGCCCGCAGGTCAGGCCAAGCGCGGCGAGCGCGGTGAGGGATCGGATGCGCATGTGGTGTCTCCTTTGCGTCGTCGATTACCCAAGATTACGGGGCGCAAAGGCGGGCCCTACGCGGGGCCTGACATTTTTTCGATGGTTCTTTTGGTTTTTCGGCGCGCCTCAGCGCCGGGCGGCGAAGAAATTCTTCAAAAGCGCCTCTGCCTCATCCGCCGCGATGCCGTCATAGACCTCCGGCGCGTGATGACATTGCGCATGGCTGAAAACCTTTGCGCCATGGGCCACGCCGCCGGATTTCGGGTCCCCTGCGCCGTAATACAGCCTGCGGATACGGGCGCTCGACATGGCGGCTGCGCACATCGGGCACGGTTCCAGGGTCACGTAAAGATCGTATCCCGGCAGGCGTTCCAGCCCGAGAGCGGCACAGGCCGCCCTGAGCGCGACGATCTCGGCATGGGCCGTGGGGTCGCGGTCCTCGCGGGTGCGATTGCCGCCCCGCCCGACGATTTCGCCCTCGGGCGACACGACGACGGCACCGACCGGCACCTCACCGCGCGCGGCGGCGGCACGCGCCTCTTCGAGCGCGATTTCCATATAAGAGCGAAACGACATCCCCTTTCCTGCCGCGATTTGCCGGGCAAAGGCAAGCGGGTCTCTAGCCGGACACGGACCGTTCGCGTGACAATTTTATGACGGTCTGACGACAGAGTGTCGCAGCCCGCCACGATTTGACGCAAATCAAAGTCTCCGTCTCCGGCTCCCGGCAACTGTGCCATCACGCGCGGACTCACCTCGCGCCAAGATAACCATGGGACCTAGACTATGAAAAAGACTTCCGTTCTCGCCGCAACAGTGGCCCTTGCCCTCGCTCTGCCGAGCCTTGCCTCGGCGCAGGATGCGGGCACGATGACTCTCGGCCTCGGCCTTGGCAGTGTCATGCCGAAGTCCGACAACGGTGGCCTCTACGGCGGTCCCGACCTCGATGTCGGCGACAACGTGCGCCCGACCATCACCTTCGAATATTTCATCCGCGACAATCTCGGCATCGAAGTGCTCGGCGCATGGCCCTTCAAACACGACATCAAAGCGGATGGCCTTGGCAAAGTCGGCACCACGCAACACCTGCCGCCGGTGATCTCGCTGCAATACCACTTCGATACAGGCGCGACCCTGACCCCGTTCGTGGGCGCCGGGATCAACTATACCGCCTTCTTCGATGAAACCTCGAAAGGCGCCATTGCCGGGAGAGATCTCGATCTGAGCGATTCCTGGGGGCTCGCACTGCACGCGGGTCTCGACTACAAGATCAGCGACCGCGCCGCGTTGCGGACCGATGTGCGCTGGATCGACATCGACAGCAACGTGAAAATCGACGGCGTGAAATCCGGCAAGGCCGAGATCGACCCCTGGGTGTTCGGCGTCTCCTACGTGATGTCGTTCTGAGACGGTTCACACCGGTCCCGGCCTGAAATATCGGTCCGCAGCGATGCGGGCCGATTTTCTTTGCCCTTTTCATGTGACCTGTCTCAGAGTATGAGCGCGCCAACGAAAGGCCTTTCCCATGACCGACACGCCCAAGACCCCGACCCCCACCGCGAAAAAGACCCCTCCGGGCGAGCGCATCGCCAAGGTGCTGTCGCGGGCTGGCATTTCCTCGCGCCGCGAGGCCGAGGAACTGATCGAGGCGGGCCGTGTCACGGTCAACGGGCGCGTCGTCGCCTCGCCTGCGCTCAACGTGCTGCCGAAGGACCGGATCACGGTCGATGGCAAAGAGGTCGGCGAACCGGAACCGCCGCGGCTTTGGCTTTATCACAAGCCTGCCGGTCTGGTGACCACGGCCAAGGACGAAAAAGGCCGTGACACGGTGTTCGACCAACTCCCGAAAGAGCTGCCACGCGTGATGTCCGTCGGGCGTCTCGATCTCAATTCCGAAGGTCTGCTTCTGCTCACCAACGATGGCGAGATCAAACGCCGTCTGGAGCTTCCGGACACCGGTTGGATGCGCAAATACCGCGTGCGGGTGAAAGGCACGGCGACCGAAGCCATGCTTGAGCCGCTGCGCAAGGGCGTGACGATCGATGGCGAGGATTTTCAGCCGATGGAGGTCATGTTCGACCGCCAGCAGGGCGCGAACGCCTGGCTCACCGTGGGCCTTCGCGAAGGCAAGAACCGCGAGATCCGCCGCGCCATGGAGCACATCGGCCTGACGGTGAACCGGCTCATTCGCATTTCTTACGGGCCGTTCCGTTTGAACACGCTGCAACCGGGCGAGGTCGAAGAGGTGCGGGGCCGTGTGCTGCGCGACCAGCTTGGGCTTGAGACCGGCACCGACGGCTTTGGCGCGACCCAAGGGCGGCGCGAAGTGTCGCGCGGCGGCAAACCGGGCGGTCCGCGCAAGGAAACGCTGGGCCGCGATGCGCGCCCGAACCGACCCGTCAAAGGCGGAAAGCCGGGTGGGAAACCAGGCGACAAACCGGCATTCAAAGGCAAATCCGGCGGCTTCAAACGCCATGACGACGAGGGCGGTCGCCCCGCGCGTGGCGAAGGCGGCTTCAAGCCGCGGGGCGAAGGGTTCAAACCCCGCAGCGAGGGCTTCAAGCCGCGCGGTGAGGGCTTCAAAGGCAAACGTGACGGAGATCGCTCCGGACCGCGTGATGGCGATTTCAAACCGCGCGGTGAGGGCTTCAAGGGCAAACCCCGTGACGGCAAGCCGGGCGGCAAACCGTTTGGCAAACGTGACGACCGGGGCGGCCAAGGCGGGGACCAACGCGACGGCGCGCGCGGTGGGGAACGTGGTGGCAAGCCCGGCAGCTTCAAATCCCACGGGTTCAAATCCCATGGCGGCGGCGCGGGCGGCAAACCGCGCTCGGCCGGGTTCAAATCGCACAGTGGGAAACCGTCTGGCGGAAAACCGTCTGGCGGAAAACCGTCTGGCGGAAAACCTTCGGGCGCCCGCCCGGGTGGCGGCAAACCGCCCAAATCTCGGTCCTGATCCGGAGCGGAGGGGGAAAGCACACAAGCTCTTCCCCTTAAGCCTTTCACGCGGCGCGATTCCTTTCTATATCTGAAAGCGGACAAGCGCTTTGGGTCGAAAGGGTGATCATGAGCAACAGTGGGTTTTCGAAACTCGCCTATTACCTTCTGGTGGCGCTGACCTTCTACGTCACGATCAAGGCGCAGGGCCTGTGATGTCGAAACGCTACGGTTCCACCTATTCGCCCAAAGGCAGCGCCTCGCAAAGCGCAGGCTCCGCCCCCTCTCCCCGTCCCTTCGATGGCAAGACACCGTCCCGTGTCGGCGCGCGCTCGAACCTTCTGTTCTTCGCAGCCCTGCCGCTGGCGTGGAAGGCCTTTGGCGCAGACCCCGTCACCATGGCAGCCTATCTCGTGGCCTTGGGCGCGCTCGTGGCCGCAGCGTTTCTGACCCGCGAAGGGTTGAAGGCCGAAGAGGCCTATGAGTCCCGCAAGATGGCCCGCCGCCCGGCCATTCCGCGCAAGATCTTTGGCTCGGTGCTCACGGGGATCGGTCTTGGGATTGTCGGCTGGTTCGGCTGGGGCCCGCTGGAAACGGTGATTTTTGCCGTGCTGGGCGTCGTGCTTCATAGCCTCGCCTTCGGAATTGATCCTTTGAAAAACAAAGGTTTCGACGAAATCGACCTGTTTCAACAGGACCGCGTCGCCAAGGCGGTGGACGAGGCGGAGGCGCATCTCAAGTCGATGCGCGAGGCGCTGGACAAAACCGGCGACCGGCAGGCCGAAGACCGGCTTGAGAAATTCATTGCGACCGCCCGCGCCATGTTCCGCACGGTCGAAGACGATCCTCGTGACCTGACGGCGGCGCGCAAATATCTGGGCGTCTATTTGCTGGGTGCGCGCGACGCGACCACGAAATTTGCCGACCTCTGGATCAAAACCCGCAACGCGGAGGCGCGTGCCGACTGGTTTTCGCTTCTGGACGATCTGGAGGCGAATTTCGACGCCCGTCACAAAGCGTTGCTTTTGGATGATAAGACCGATCTCGACATCGAGATCGAAGTGCTCCGCGACCGTCTGGCGCGCGAGGGCGTTGCAAGTGACTTGAAAAATTAAAGATCAGGGGAAGTTCCATGTCCGATACCGTGCGCCAAAAGGCCGAAGCCGCCTTGAAAGACGTTGAAGAAATCACCTCCGTGGTGCTGGCCGAGCCGAAGGGCGAGTTGATCGACCCGTCTGCCGTGGCAGAAGCGCCGCAATCCGCCGAGATCGCCAAGGCCAAGGCCGAGATCGACATGGGCGACACCAACTCCATCGTGCGCTTCGGCTCGGCAGCTCAGGCCGAATTGCAGGTCATTTCGCAAGCGATGTTGCAGGATGTGAAGAACAAGGACGTGGGTCCGGCGGGTGACAGCCTGCGCAACATCGTGACCACGATCCGCGGGTTTTCCGTCTCCGAGCTCGATGTGCGCCGCGAGCGCAGCTGGTGGGAGAAACTTCTGGGCCGCGCCGCCCCGATGGCGAAATTCGTGGCGCGCTATGAGGATGTGCAGAGCCAGATCGACAAGATCACCGACAATCTGCTTGAGCATGAGCACAAGCTGATGAAGGACATCAAATCGCTCGATCACCTCTATGACAAAACACTCACCTTCTACGACGAGCTGGCGATCTACATTGCCGCCGGTGAGCTGAAACTCAAGGAACTGGACGAGACGGAGATCCCGGCGCTGGCCGCCGAAGTGGACGCCGCCCCCGAGGCCGATCAGGTGATCAAGGCACAGGAGCTGCGCGATCTGCGGGCCGCGCGCGACGATCTCGAACGCCGGGTGCACGACCTGAAACTGACGCGTCAGGTGACGATGCAATCCCTGCCCTCGATCCGTCTGGTGCAGGAAAACGACAAGTCCTTGGTCACGAAAATCAACTCGACGCTCGTCAACACCGTGCCGCTTTGGGAAACCCAGCTGGCGCAGGCCGTGACGATCCAGCGCTCCGCCGATGCCGCCAAGGACATCAAGGCCGCGACCGATCTCACGAACGAGCTTTTGACCGCCAATGCCAAGAACCTGCGCGAGGCCAACAAGGTCGTGCGGCAGGAAATGGAACGCGGCGTGTTCGACATCGAAGCGGTCAAGGCCGCCAACGAGGAACTGGTCGCGACCATCGAGGAAAGCCTCCAGATCGCCGACGAGGGCAAGCGCAAACGCGCCGAGGCCGAGGTCGAGCTCAAGGCGATGGAAAGCAAACTGCGCGACACGCTCGCGGCCGCCAAGGCGACCGGCAACGCCTCCGGTCCGGCGGTGCCCAATTGAGCACGGGTTCGGGACGACAGATCGCAGGCTGGAGCGCGGGGATTTTCCTCGCGCTCTCGGCCTGTACGCCCGTCCCGGACATCAAACCGCAGCCCCGGCCCTATTCGCCGGTGCAGCCCACCGTCATGACCCCGCCCCAACGCAGCGAGATCAGTTTCGCGCTGGAGAAATACTACGCCCGGATGCAGGCCGATCTTCTGGCCAACGATCTGTTGCGCACCGATCTGGGCGGGCCCGACACGCCGTTCAACGCAAGGCAACTGGCGGCGAATTTCGAGGCCATCGCACTGAATGACGAATATACTTCGCTCAACGGGCAATATGTGGCGCAGATGACGCCCTCGAACCTGCATCGCTGGCAGGTGCCGGTGCGGATCGGGCTTGAATTCGGCCCGAGCGTGTCGGAGAGCGTCCGCGCCACCGACCGCGCCACGGTCGCGAACCTGGTGTCGCGCCTGGCAACCGCCTCAGGCCATTCGGTCGCCATGACCTCGTCGCGGGCGAATTTTCATGTGCTCGTGCTCAACGAAGACGAACGCCGCCAGATCGGTCCGCGTTTGGCGGAAATGATCCCCGGCATCGGGCAGGATGCGATCCGCTCGGTCGTCAACATGCCGCGCTCGTCTTACTGCCTCGTCTTGGCCTCGGACCCGGCGAACGATGGCGCCTATCGCTCCGCCGTGGCGGTGATCCGCTCAGAACATCCTGATTTGTTGCGCAAATCCTGCTTCCACGAGGAAATCACCCAAGGATTGGGACTCGCCAATGACAGCCCCTATGCCCGGCCCTCGATTTTCAACGACGACGAGGAATTCGCGCTCCTGACCCGGCATGACGAGCTGTTGCTGCGCATCCTCTACGACCCGCGCCTTGCCCCCGGCATGCGCCCCGAAACCGCCCGCCCGATCGCGACACGGATCGCGTATGAGCTGATGGGCGAGGATTTGTGACCCGATGTCTTCTTTCTTGAAACGTCTGTTCTCGGGCTCGCGCGATATAACCTCAAAGACAATGCTCGAAAGCCAATCGCCCGCGCGCACCGCACTTGCCAAGATGACCGAGCGCGAAGGGGGGTGGCTTGACCACGGAGAGATCGACTTTCCCTCCGGGCAGATTTATGTGGGCGATCCCACATATGGCAATGATTATCATATCCGAGATCCGCGTCCCGCCCCTGCCGCAACAGTGCGGCTTTTCACCTACAGCTACAATTTCATCTGGGAGGCCTCCGGCAATACCGGCACCCAAAATGGAATGGTCTGGCTTGAAGTTTCAGGCGAAACGCCAGTTCGCAAAGGCGAGAAGATCAGTTTTGGCGCAGATGCAGCAACGATCGGACTAGGCGATTTTGCGGGTGGTGAGGCTCTTGTGGCGCATGGCGAGGAGCTCCAGGATGAGGGCGTTGGCGACAGCTTCGATGCCTTCATAAGCCCAATTCTGCTCGCGCAGCCCTATTTGTTCACAACAAAAGTGACGATCCCCAACACGGATCATGTGATCTATCTGATTTCCACCGGCACTGATGGCGGATTTGAAGCTGTCTGGCTTTATGACACAAATGGCGATGTCTCTGGCATTCTCATCGACATTGCTGGGCGCGAAAGCGACCTGAAATTCATCGACACGCTCTTCCCCGAGTGAGTCCCTACAACGGACCGAAAGGACACTTCATGGGTATTTTCGATTTTCTCTCCGGCGAATTCATCGACGTCATCCATTGGACGGACGACACGCGCGACACTATGGTGTGGCGGTTCGAACGCGAAGGGCACGAGATCAAATACGGTGCGAAACTGACCGTGCGCGAGGGGCAGGCCGCCGTTTTTGTCCATGAGGGGCAATTGGCCGACGTGTTCACGCCGGGTCTCTACATGCTTGAGACCAACAACATGCCGATCCTGACCACGCTTCAGCATTGGGATCACGGCTTCAAATCGCCGTTCAAATCCGAGGTGTATTTCGTCAACACCACGCGCTTCGGCGATCTGAAATGGGGCACGAAAAACCCGATCATGTGTCGCGATCCGGAATTCGGTCCGGTGCGCCTGCGGGCCTATGGCACCTATACGGTGAAGGTGGCCGATCCGGCGCTGTTCCTGACGGAGATCGTCGGCACGGATGGCGAGTTTACCATGGACGAGATTTCTTATCAGATCCGCAACATCATCGTGCAGGCGTTCTCAAGGATCGTCGCCGGCTCGGGCATTCCGGTTCTGGATATGGCGGCCAACACCGCCGATCTGGGCAAACTCGTTGCCACGGAAATTTCCAAAGTGGTCGCGGAATACGGCCTGACCATCCCCGAATTCTACATTGAAAACATCAGCTTGCCCGAAGCGGTCGAGGCCGCGATGGACAAGCGCACCTCGATGGGCATCGTCGGCAATCTCGACAGCTACATGAAGTTCAACGCCGCCGAAGCCATGGGCGCGGAGAACTCTGCCATGGCGGCTTCGATGGGCGCGGGCATGGGCGCCGGGATGGGCATGGCGATGGCGACGCAGACCCAGGCCGGTCCCTGGGGCGCACGTCCCGCAGCGGCCACCACCACGGCCCAGACCCCGCCGCCCGCGCCGCGGGTCGAGCATGTCTGGCACATCGCCGAAAACGGCGAGACCAACGGCCCCTATTCCAAGGCCGAAATGGGCCAGATGGCCGCCAAGGGCGCTTTGAAACGCGAAACCTATGTCTGGACCCCCGGTCAGGATGGCTGGCTCAAGGCCGAAGAGGTCACCGAACTGGCCCAGCTTTTCACCATCGCACCGCCGCCCCCGCCGCCGGGCGTGTGAGCCCATGCAGAAGCTGCGGGCAGAAACGCGCGCAGAGGGGACGCGCGCCGGGGGGGAGGAGACGGAGCTGCCTTTGTGGGCGGCACGTGAGACGTGTTCAGCGCCCGCGTCCCGGCCCACACAGGTGCGTTATGCCACGGAGTGTGCCCCGCAGGCGGACGAGCGCGCGCTCACGATGCTGGCACTGAGTTTTCTCGGCGTGGGAGCCTTGCCGCCAGAGCGGCTTGCCGAAACCGCAAGCTGGGACCGGACCGGTGCGCCGACCCTTGTCGGCCGCACGGAAATTCTGCGCCAGCACCGCGATTTAAGGCCGCCCGTAAGCCTCTGTGTCACCCAAATCGTCGCTCAGGGCAAAACCGCCACGGTGTCCGGGCGGCTCAGCCGGGATGGCCAGCCGCCCGCCTTGTTCTGTCATGTGCTGCGCTTCACCGATCCCTCACAGGCCCGGATCGCGCAGGTGGTCAGCTTCGAACAGGTCGAGATCGCATGACACTGCACCGCGCTTCACCGCTTCAGGATTGCCCGGAAGTCCTCGCGCCAATCGTTCAGGTTGAGGATCAGCGAATTGGTCAGCCGCCGGAACGAGGCAGACTCGTAAAGCTCCCGCGCCGCCGAGCGGTCTCCGCCCTCGACATTGACCGCAATTTTCCCGGCCTCGCGATGAAACCGCGTGTGAAGCCCCTTGATCATCTCGAATTTCTCCATCGCCGGATCGTTGGGATCGGCAGACAGGCCAGCAAGCCAGTGCCCGAAGGCGCATTGATCGTTGCGCGAAATCTCGTCGGCGGTTTTCTCGAGCGCGCCCTTGTCGATGCACTCCGACAGCCGCCGCTTCCAATCCGCATGGGCACAGATCGCATCGCGAATCTGCGTATTGCCATTTCCCGTCTCCGTCACCGTCATCATCTTAGCTCCATCGCCATCACAATTTCCCTGCGCGTTCGCGCTCACAATGGCATGAGACCTTTAATGCCCAGTAAAGTCTGAAAAGTATGGAAAATCAGAGCGCCACAGCCACCGAAGAGCATCGTTTCCCCTGCCACACCTGCGGGGCCGATCTGCGATTCGATCCGGACAGCCGCATGCTGGTCTGCGACCATTGCGGCGCGCGCGAGGAGATCGAAAGCGGCCATGCGCCGCGCCCGCGCGAACTCGATTTTCATATGGCGGTCTCTGGCGGGTTGTCGTCGCATGGCGATCTGCTCGAGGCGGACCAGACCGAGGAGATTCGCACGTCGACCTGCCCGAATTGCGGCGCGGTTCTCCAGTTCGACGACACGGTCCATGCCACCGAATGTCCCTATTGCGCGACCCCCGTGGTCACCGACACCGGCCGCCGCCGCCAGATCAAACCGCAAGGCGTCCTGCCCTTTGCCGTGCCCGAGGAGGCGGCGCAGGCGGCGCTGAAACACTGGCTCGGCTCGCTTTGGTTCGCGCCCAACGCGCTCAAGAAATACGCCCGCAAGGGGCGGCGCCTCAATGGCGTCTACATGCCCTACTGGACCTTCGACGCGCGGACCCAGAGCAGCTATTCCGGCGAACGCGGCACGGATTACCACGAAAGCGTCATGGTCAACGGCCAGCGCCAGACCCGCCGCCGCACCCGCTGGCGTCATGTCACCGGTCAGGTGAAGCGGTTCTTCGACGATGTGCTGGTGGTGGCCTCCACCGCGCTTCCGATCCAGTATGTCCGCGGGCTTGCGCCCTGGGACCTGTCGGGGCTTGAACCCTACCTGCCGGATTATCTCGCGGGCTATACGTCGGAGGCCTATACTTTTACTCTGGAAGAGGGTTTCAAGGACGCGCAAACCCAGATGGCGCAGATCATCACGCGCGACATCAAATTCGACATTGGAGGCGACCGCCAGCGCATTCACAACGTCGACACACGCTATTCGGACGTGACCTACAAACACATCCTGCTGCCCGTGTGGTTCGCCGCCTATAAATTCCGGGGCAAGACCTATCGTTTCGTGATAAACGGGCGCACCGGTCAGGTGCAGGGCGAACGACCCTATTCGGCGTGGAAAATTGCCTTTGCCGTGATCCTCGCGTTGATCGCCGCCGGGATCGTCGGCTATTTCTACGCGATGAATCAACAGGGCTATGGCGGCTACTGACGCCGGGCCAAGGAGACCGCGATGATCCTCTGTGCAGGCGAAGCCCTGATCGACATGTTGCCGCGCCAGTCCACGCTGGGCGAGGACGCCTACGCGCCCTATGCGGGCGGGGCGGTGTTCAACACCGCCATCGCGCTTGGCCGGTTGGGCGCAGATGTCGGGTTTTTCTCCGGGTTCTCGGCGGATTTCTTCGGCGATCTTCTGAAGGAAAAGCTGGCGGAAAGTCATGTGGAGACCCGGCTCGCCATAACATCTGATCGTCCCTGCACCGTGGCTTTCGTCAAGCTCGTCGACGGCCACGCAACCTATGCGTTCTACGACGAAAACACCGCCGGGCGTATGCTGACCGAGACCGATCTGCCCACATTGCCCGACAACGTGGAAGCGGTGTTCTGCGGTGGCATCTCCCTGCCCGTCGAGCCCTGTGGCGCGGCCTATGAAACGCTGTTTGTGACGGCCTCGGAGCACTGTGTCACCATGATCGATCCGAACATTCGGCCCGGATTTATCCGCGATGAGGCACGTTATCGTGCACGAATCGAACATATGCTGGCGCATGCCGATATTGTGAAACTGTCCGACGAGGACCTCATGTGGCTCATGGGCGAAGGCGAGATCGACAGCCATATCGCGACGCTTCTCGACAAGGACGTCAAGATCGTCTGCCTCACCATGGGCGCCGAGGGCGTCAAGGGCGTAACAAAGCATGGCACCACTTCCGTGCCCTCCGAAAAGGTCGATGTGGTGGATACGGTCGGCGCGGGCGACACGTTCAACGGCGGGTTTCTCGCCGGGTTGCAACGCATGGGCAAGCTGACGAAAACGGCGGTGGCCGATCTCGATGACAACAGCCTGCGTGCAGCGCTGACGCTTGGGACGCAGGCCGCCGCCGTGACGGTCAGCCGGGCGGGGGCGAACCCGCCTTGGTCCCATGAATTGGAGGCCCAATGAGAGCCCTCGTGCAACGTATTTCCGAAGCCGCCGTGCGCGTCGACGGCGCGGTGGTCGGCCAGAGCGGTCCCGGACTTTTGGTCCTCGTCTGCGCCATGCGCGAGGACACAGAGACACAGGCCGCGAAACTCGCCGCCAAAATCGCCAAGCTCAGGATTTTTCAGGACGAGGCGGGCAAGATGAACCTCTCGGTGCGCGACATCGGCGGTACGGCGCTGGTGATCAGCCAGTTCACGCTCGCCGCCGACACCAAGGGCAACCGCCCCGGTTTTTCCACCGCCGCCGCCCCCGAGATCGGCAAAGCGCTGTACGAGAGCTTCACGGAGCGTCTGATTGCCGAAGGCGTCCCCTCGGAGACCGGGATTTTCGGCGCGGACATGAAGGTCTCGCTGATCAATGACGGACCGGTGACGATCTGGCTCGACACGGAGACGTAACCGCCTCTGCCGTCATGCCCCCATGGACCTTTGGCCCGCTTTGTCCTAAAGCGCTCCCAACATGTGAGAGGTCAAAGTGACTGAGAAACGCATCCCCATCGCCGACGAAGCGGACACCACGCGGATCGCAACCGCGCTGGCCGGTCACCTGCGCGCGGGCGACGTGATCCTGCTCGATGGCGCTCTGGCGGCGGGCAAGACGTTTTTCACCCGCGCTCTGGTGCGTGCGCTCGGCTCCGACGAGGCGGTGACCAGCCCGACCTACACCATCGCCAACATCTACGAGACCCCGCGCGGGCCAGTGTTGCATGTCGATGCCTACCGGCTCAAAGGCGCGCAGGAGTTCTATCACCTCGGCCTCGAAGAGTATTTCGAAACGGGCATCTCGGTGATCGAATGGGGCGAACGGATTGGCGATTTCTTTGATGCGCCGCTGGCGATTCATATCGGCTTTGGCGACACGGAGAGCGCGCGCCTGCTCACGTTCACCTCGGACAGCCCGCGCTGGCCCCCGGTACTGGAGGCACTGTCATGATGCTGACGCTTTTGATTCAGGCTTCGAACGGCGTGCCCTCTCTGGCGCTCGGGCGCGGAGATGCGATTGTCTTCGACAGCGCCGAGGTCGAGGCGCTGTCCGGCTCGCGCGATTACCGGCTGATGTTGGAAACCGGGCTGGGGTCGATCTCTGCGACGCTGGACGAGATCACGCTCATCGCTTGCGACATCGGCCCCGGCGGATTGGGTGTCACCCGCACCGCCGCCGCTTTTGCCAATGCGCTTGGCTTTGCCCGTCGCATTCCGGTTCTGGCGCTGCCTGCGTTCGAATTGCTCGGCACCGAGGTCGCGCGGGACAAACCGGTCGCGATCCTGCGTCGTGCGGCCCGTCCGCATGTGCATTTCGGGGTTTACGCCGGTCATAAACTTGCACTTTACGAACATTGTACGGAGCAGTCCGCGCTGGATCAGCTCTCCGACTTGGAGGATTACGATCTCGCCGGGAATATCGAGGTGGCGGGCCATGCTGCGCCCGTGACCAACAAAGCGACGATGACATGCATGCTGCGGCTGGCTCTGGCCGCGCCACGACCGGAGCTGGATGCACGGGCCTGGCCGATTGTGGAAGTGTTGGAATGATCCCGTCTGCCGAACAGATTGCCGAGGTTCTGGGACAGGGCGGCGTGGTGCTTTTGCCCACCGACACCGTGCTTGGCCTCGCCGCCTCCCCCGCCTTCCCCGAAGCCGTCGACAAGATTTACGCGCTCAAACAACGCCCGCGACAGAAGAACCTGCCGATCATGGTGGCCGATGCCGATCAGATTTTCGAACTGGGGGCGGATGTGTCCTTTGAGGCGGCGAAGCTTCTGGCCAGTCCCTATGTCCCCGGCGCGCTGACGCTGGTGCTGCCGGTCGATACCCTGCGCGCGCCCGCATGGCTCGACGGGCGCAGCGAGATCGCTGTGCGCATTCCGGACAATGAGTTGCTTTTGAACACGCTGCGTCTGGCTGGGCCGCTGATGGTGACGTCCGCCAACCGCTCCGGCGCGGAGACGCCCGCGACCACCGACGATGCACTCGCGCAACTCCATGGCGCGCCCGATCTGACCGTGCCGGGCAAGGGGGCGGCCCCTGCCCCCTCGACCATCGTCAATTGCACCGTTACCCCGGTCGAGATCGAACGCCATGGCGTCGTCTCCGCTGCGCAGATCGCAGAGGTGCTGGCATGAGCGGGCTGATCCTCGGCATCGAGACCTCTTGCGACGACACCTCGGTCGCGCTGGTGGACCGTTCGGGCCATGTTGCGGCGATCAAGACCGTGTCGCAATTCGAGATTCACGAAGCCTTTGGCGGGGTTTACCCGGAACTGGCCTCCCGCGCCCATTTGGAGGCCATCCTGCCGACGATTGAGGCGGTGATGGCGGAGGCTTCGGTCACGCCGAAGGATCTGACCGCCATCGGCGTCACCCGAGGGCCCGGTCTGATCGGGTCGCTGCTGGTTGGGCTGGCGAGTGCGGAAGCGTTGTCGATGGGCTGGGGCGTGCCCGCTTATGGGGTAAACCACCTGCGCGGGCATATTCGCTCGGTCGAGCTTGAGAGCGGACGGACGGAATTTCCCGCGGTGATCATGCTGGTCTCCGGCGGGCATACGTTGATCGCGGAGCTGAAGGACGCGTGGTCCTATCGCCTTCTGGGCACGACGCGCGACGACTCGGTGGGCGAAAGCTATGACAAGGTGGCGCGGATGCTCGATCTCGGCATGCCGGGCGGTCCGGCCATCGACCGGGCGGCCAAGCTCGGCACGCCGGTGCTGCGCCTGCCCCGCCCGATGAAGAACGAGGGCTACGAGTTCTCGTTTTCCGGGCTGAAATCCTCGGTCGCGCGCCATATCGAGCAGCACCCGGAGGTGTCCATCGAGGATATGTCCGCCTCTTTTGTCGCGGCCTGTGTCGATGTGCTGACGGCCAAGGCCGACCGGGCTTTGGCGGAGTGCAAGCCGCGCTCTCTGGTCATCGTTGGCGGGGTCGCCGCCTCGCCGCAGATCCGCGAGGCGATGGGAAAAATGGCCGAAAAACATGGCGCCCAGCTTTGCCTGCCGCCGATGAAATGGGCGACGGACAATGCGGCGATGATCGCCATGGCAACTTGGGATTACGTCGAGCGCGGGCTTCAGCCGGAGTTGATGCCCAAGCCCAATCTCAGCCTTGAGACACCGTAACCGCCTTAAAACGTGAAGCTCGGCAGGCTGTCCATCGCGGATTTGAGCGCCTCGCCCCATCCCGCGGAAATTTCGTGGTAATAGGGATCGTCGGCGCTGATGCGGCGCTGATGGGCGATCTGATAAGTGTCTTTTTCGATCACCTGCAAATCGAACGGCATGCCCACGGACAGGTTCGCCTTCACCGTGCTGTCGAAGGACACGAGCATCAGCTTGACGGCATCCTCGAAAGACATCTGCGGATCATAGGCCCGGATCAGGATCGGCTTGCCGTATTTCGTCTCGCCGATCTGGAAAAACGGGGTTTCCTTGCCGGCTTCAATGAAATTGCCCTCTGGATAGATCAGAAACAGTCGCGGCGGCGAGCCCTTGATCTGACCGCCCAAAAGCACCGTGGCATTGAAAGCGCTGTCGGCGCGCTGGCCCTCGTTGGCATTGGCGGTGATCACGTCCTTGAGCGTTCCGGCCACAAGGCGGGCGACCTGAAACATCGACGGCGCGGTGAGCACATCGGGCTCGCGTTCCGCAGGCGCCTTGGTGCGTTCGTCGAGGATCGAGACCAGCGCCTGCGTCGTCGCCAGATTCCCCGCCGTCATCACGGTCAGGATCCGCTCACCGGGGACTTCCCATGTGAACATCTTCTTGAAGGTGGAAATATTATCGACACCGGCATTGGTCCGGGTGTCAGACATCATCACGAGGCCCTTGTCGAGCATCATCCCCACACAATAGGTCATCGGACCGGTCCGCCTTTATTGTTGCTCTTGGCGTTGCGCCACTTCGATCTCGACGGAAAGAGTTTCCCCGGCCCCGCCGTATCGTGTGCCTGTTACAGGAGCAGCCTGCCGGTAGTCCAGCCCTGTCGCAACACGCACATAGCGTTGATCGGGGCAAATTTCATTAGAAACGTCGAAACCGACCCAGCCGAGCCCCGGCACATGGGCCTCGGCCCAGGCGTGGGTGGCGTCCTGAAGCGTGCGGTCGTCCATCATCAGATAGCCCGACACATAGCGCGCCGGGAAACCCATTTCGCGGGCACAGGCGATGAACACATGGGCGTGGTCCTGACACACGCCCTTGCCTTCGGCCAGCGCCTCCTCGGCGCTCCATTCGGGATGCGAGGCCCCAATTTCGTAGGTAATCGCCTCGCCCACAAGACGCGAGAGCGCGTGCAGACGCTCAAGCTCGCTCTCGCCCTCGACTTTTTTCACAAGAGCGCGCACGCCCGGCCCGGCTTTGGTCAAGGGCGTGACAGTTTCGAACAGCCAGAGCGGCGACGGGCCGGTGTGCGGCCCCACAACGCCATGGTTCTCGGCAATCTCCACCTCGCCCTCGCAGGCCACGATCAGCTCGCGCGTGTCGCGCTCAAAGGACAGAAGCTCCACGAGGTTGTTCATATGATCGTGGTAGCTCAGCTCCTTTTTGCCGCCCTGAACAGAGGTCTCCCAATGGATGACCTCCTGCCCATGGCTGGATTTCGGCGTCTTGCGAAGCTGTTGCAACCCGTAAGTCACCGGGTTTTCAAAGGAATAGCGGGTGGTGTGGCGAATGATCAGGCGCATCGGGCTCACTCGTAGAAACGGTAGTCTTTTTCGATCTGGCCGCCAAGCTGGCCAAAGGCGATCAGAACCGACTGGATATATTCATGCAGACCGCTCTCGAACACGGCATCGATGTCGTGATGCACGAAACGATCCACCAACGCCTGCGCCATGTGATAGGACGGCGTCTCCGCACCGTAATCCGACACCAGATAGCGCAGGTTGTCATGGATTTTCGAGGCGCAGAAATTCAACGAACGCGGCATGCGGCGGTCGAGGATCAGGAATTGCGCGATGTCGCGGGCGTTGACCTGAGACCCGTAGGCCATGCGGAACCCGCCGCGCGCGGATACCGAGCGCAGAATGGTTTCCCAATGCACATTGTCCAGAGACGAACCGACCGACAGCGCGGAGGGCAGCAGCACATAGTATTTCACATCGAGGATGCGCGCCGTGTTGTCGCCACGTTCCAGAAACGTGCCGATGCGGGCGAAATCGTAGATGTCGTTTCTGAGCATCGTGCCATGGGTCGCACCCCGCACCAGAGCGGTGCGTTGCCGGATCAGGCCCAACACCTTGGGCAGGTCGCGTTCCGAAACCTTGCGCGCAAGGATTTCGCGGGCCGCCATGTAACAGCCGTTCATCGCCTCCCAGACCTCGCCGGTGAGCGCGGTGCGCACCATCCGGGCGTTCTGGCGCGCCTCCGAGATGGTCGACAGCACGGAAGACGGGTTGTCTTTCGAGCGCAGCATCCAATCGACCGCCGCCTCTTTGGTCACCTCGTCATGGCCTTCGTTGAACGCATCGAGCACGGAGGCCGATTGCATCACGGAAACCCATTCGTCATCGTCGTCCCCAAGCCGGGTCAGACCGATGCGCTGACCGGTCTCGACGAGGCGCGAGGTGTTTTCGGCCCGCTCCAGATAGCGGAACATCCAGTAGAGGCCGTTTGCGGTTTTGCCCAGCATCGCCATCGCGTCAGTCCTCCAGTACCCAAGTGTCCTTGGTGCCGCCGCCTTGCGACGAGTTCACCACGAGCGAGCCCTTTTTCAGCGCCACGCGGGTGAGACCACCCGGCGTGATGTTGATCCCTTCGGGGCTACAGAGAACAAAGGGCCGAAGATCGACGTGACGCGGCGCAAGCCCCGCCTTGGTGAAGATCGGCACGGTGGAGAGCGAAAGCGTCGGCTGGGCGATGTAATTGCCCGGCTTGTTCATCAGTTTCTTGCGGAACTCGGCGATTTCCTTTTTCGACGAGGTCGGCCCGATCAGCATGCCATAGCCACCGGAGCCATGCACCTCCTTGACGACAAGCTCGGAAAGGTTGTCGAGCACATAGGCCAGGCTGTCGGGGTCCGAACAGCGCCATGTCGGCACGTTCTCGAGGATCGCCTTCTCGCCGGTGTAGAATTCGACGATGTCGGGCATATAGCTGTAGATCGCCTTGTCGTCCGCGATGCCGGTGCCGGGCGCGTTGGCGATGGTGATGCCGCCGGAGCGGTAGACATCCATGATGCCGGGAATGCCCAGCGCGCTTTCCGGGTTGAAATTGAGCGGATCGAGGAAATCGTCATCGACCCGGCGGTAAAGCACGTCAATTGCCCGGTAGCCCTCGGTGGTGCGCATCGCGACGCGGCCATCGACCACCCGAAGATCATGCCCCTCGACCAGCTCGACGCCCATCTGATCGGCGAGGAAGGCGTGTTCGAAATAGGCCGAGTTATAAATCCCCGGCGTCAGAACGGCGACGGTCGGCGTGCCTTCGCAGCGGTTCGGCGCACAGGCGGCCAGCGAGCGGCGCAGGTTGGCCGGGTAGTTCTGCACGGGCTGCACCCGGTTGCGGGAGAACAGCTCCGGGAACATCTGGAGCATCGTCTCGCGGTTCTCCAGCATGTAAGAGACACCCGAGGGCGTGCGCGCATTGTCTTCGAGCACATAGAACTGATCCGGCCCGGTGCGCACCAGATCGATGCCGACGATATGGGTATAGATCCCGCCCGGCGGCATCATCCCGATCATCTGCGGCAAAAACGCCTCGTTGCGCGAGATCATCTCCTGCGGCAGACGCCCGGCCTTGATGATCTCCTGCCGGTTGTAAATGTCGTAAAGAAAGGCGTTGATCGCCCGCACCCGCTGCTCGATCCCCTTGCACAGCTTTTGCCATTCACGCCCGGAAATGATCCGGGGGATGATGTCGAAGGGAATAAGACGTTCCTCGGCCTCGGCCCGGCCGTAAACGTTGAAAGTGATGCCCGTAAGGCGGAAAACCTCTTCCGCCTCGCGTTGTTTTGCACGGAGCCGTTTCAGGTCTTCGTCCTGAAACCAGCCCTGAAATTCCGTGTAGGGTGTGCGCAGCGTATCGTCGCGCCCCCACATCTCATCAAAGATTTGGTCCTCGCTCATAGCTTGAATTTAGAACCTCCCCAGAGAGCTCCACAATCGGATTCGCGCATTCTCCAAAACGATAGCGGTGATCAAATGCGCATTCGCCTGTTTTTTGATCAAACCCCGTTCTCCGGCATTTTCCCGCCCGCCCCCGCGCCTCGTCACACCCCGGAGCGGCCCTGTCAAAGCGCTAGAGCGGGAGACTCAGCGTCGCAGAGCCCATCGGTATACATTCGCACACATTGACTTGAGGCCCCGAACTCGCTACCCGGATTGCCAAGCGCAGACGGGTCCATTTGCCCCGCTGCATATTCGTGACCGTGGAGGACCAAATGGCCGACAAGACCCCCGACATTATCTACACCATCGTGGACGAAGCCCCCGAGCTTGCCCGTGGCTCGCTCCTGCCGATCATCCAGTCTTTCTCCGAGGCCGCGGGTGTGAACGTGGCGACCAAGGACATCTCCCTGGCCGGTCGTATCCTCGCCCTCTTCCCGGAGCTCCTGTCCGACGAACAGCGCGTCTCCGACGATCTCGCGGAACTTGGCGAGCTGGTGAAAACCCCGGACGCCAACGTCATCAAACTGCCGAACATCTCGGCCTCCGTGCCGCAGCTCGAAGCCGCGATCAAGGAACTGCAATCGCAAGGCTACCCGATCCCGGCCTACCCGGCCGATCCGCAGACGGATGAGGAAAAAGCCGTCCGCGCCAAATACGACACCGTCAAAGGCTCCGCCGTGAACCCGGTGCTGCGCGAGGGCAACTCCGACCGCCGCTCCGCCAAGGCCGTGAAAGAATACGCCAAGGCCAACCCGCACCGCATGGGCGAGTGGAAATCCACCTCGAAAACCACCGTCGCCGCAATGCCGGGCGGGGATTTCTTTGCCAATGAGAAAGCCGCGACCATCACCGCCGCTCAGGCCGGTGGCGCGAAAATCGTCTTCACCGCCAAGGATGGCTCCGAGACGGTTCTGAAATCCGGTCTCAAATATCTCGAAGGCGAGATCGTCGACGCGACCTTCATGTCCGCCAAGGCGCTCACCGCCTATATCCGCAAAGAAGTCGCGACCATGGAGCCGGGTGTCCTGTTCTCCGTGCACCTGAAAGCGACGATGATGAAGGTCTCCGACCCGATCATCTTCGGCCATTTCGTGTCTGTCTATCTCGAAGACTTCCTTGCGAAACACGGTGACAAGCTCGACTTCAACCCGAACTCCGGCATCGGCGCGCTCGAGAAACTCATCGCGGGCAATGCCGAGATGGAAGCCGATCTGAAAGCCGCATTGGCGGCCAAACCGGCGATGTACATGGTCGACAGTGACAAAGGCATCACCAACCTGCACGTGCCGTCGGATGTGATCATCGACGCCTCCATGCCCGCCGTGATCAAAGCCGGTGGCATCGGCTGGGGCCCGGATGGCAAAGCCGCCGACACCAAATGCTGCATCCCGGACAACTCCTACGCCTGCGTCTATGACGAGACGGTGGAGTATTTCAAAGAAACCGGTACGCTGGACGTCACCACCTGTGGTGCGGTCTCCAACGTCGGCCTGATGGCGCAGAAAGCCGAGGAATACGGCTCCCACCCGACCACCTTCGAGATGGTGGCCGACGGCACCGTTTCCATCGTTTTGGACAGCGGCGAAGTTCTGCTCTCCAACGAGGTCGAAGCGGGCGACATCTGGCGCTCCTGCACCGCGAAGAAAGCCCCGATCCTCGACTGGATCAAAACCGGCATCGAACGGTTCGACGTCGAAGGCACCGGCGCCTTCTGGCTCGACAAGAACCGTGCGCATGACGCCGAGCTGATCAAATATGTCGAACCGGCGCTCAAGGAAGCGGGCAAAGACATCCCGATCATGGACCCGCGTGCGGCGACCCGGTTCACCTGGGAAGAGATGCGCAAGGGCAAGAACGTCGTGACCATCACCGGCAACGTGCTGCGCGATTACCTCACCGACCTGTTCCCGATCTTGGAGCTTGGCACTTCCGCCAAGATGCTTTCCATCGTGAAACTGATGAACGGTGGCGGCCTCTTCGAAACCGGTGCCGGTGGTTCCGCGCCGAAGCACGTTCAGCAGGTTCAGGAAGAAAACCACCTGCGTTGGGACAGCCTTGGCGAGTTCTGCGCCCTGGGTGAAAGCTACAACTTCCTCGCCTCCTCGAAATCCATGCCGAAAGCCGCCGTGCTGGGTGCTGCTGTCGAGGTCGCGACCCAGAAGCTGCTCCTCGAGAACAAATCGCCGGAGCGTAAAGTCGGTCAGAACGACAACCGCTCCTCGCATTACTGGTTCGCCCGCTACTGGGCCGAAGCTCTGGCCGCTCAAGGCGACGACGCCGAGCTGGCCGCGCATTTCGCCCCCATCGCGAAAGAGCTGGCCGACAAGGAATCGGTCATCCTCGGCGAACTGAAAGCAGAGGAAGGCAAACCCGCCGATATGGGCGGTTACTACCACGCCGACCCGGCCAAAGTGGCCGCGATCATGCGCCCCTCGGCCACGCTCAATGCGATCATCGGCTGATCAGTCGCTTGAAATCACAGGAAAAGGGCGCCCTTCACGGCGCCCTTTTTCGTGGCGCTCCCGGGTCCCTGCGCGTTTAAACCATTCGGTAAGATGGATTGCGTAAAGTCTCTGGCAAATCCCAGAACCAGGACTGCCGGTATGCTCGCCATTTTCAACAGGTCACGTGACGCCAAACCCAAATCGCTCTCCCCGCTTGAGGAAGTGCTTGAGGAGACCCATGTGGTCGTGACCTGCGCCCCCGATGGCACCATTCTCTCAGTGAACGATCTGTTTTGCGAGACCACCGGCTACACGGCCGAAGAAGCGATCGGCAAGGATTACAGCTTCTTCGTGCGCACCAAGGACAAACAGACCGCCTCCGAGCTTTGGGCCAGCGTCCGCGCCGGCAAGATCCACAAGGGCATCGCACCCCGTCTGAACAAGGCGGGCGAAGAGATCTGGTTCTCCGCCACCTATAGCCCGCATCGGGACAAGGACGGCAAGATCGACGCGATCTATGTCATCGGGCGCGAGATTTCCGAAATGCATCTCAAACGCCGGGACAACCGCTCGAAAGAGGACGCGATCAAGCGCTCGATGGCCTATATCGAGTTCGATCTCACCGGCAATATCATCTGGGCCAACAATCTGTTTCTCGACGCGACCGGCTACACGCTCGAGGAGATTCGCGGCCAACAGCACCGGATGTTCATGCCGAAGGGCGAAGCGGGCACTCAGGCCTATCGCGATTTCTGGGAGCGTCTCGCGAAGGGGTCATCCGAGAAAGGTCAGGTCAAACGCATCGGCAAGAGCGGCAATATTCTCTGGCTCGAATCCACCTACGAAACCCTGATCGACCCGGAAGGGCGGCCTTTCAAAGTGGTGAAATACGCCTTCGACATCACCAACGCCAAGAACATGGAGGCCGACGCCCGTGGCCAGATCGACGCGATCCAGAAGGTGCAGGCCGTCATCGAATTCACGCCCGATGGGACGATCACGCGCGTCAACAAGATTTTCTGCGACGTCATGGGCTATTCCGAACCGGAACTCGTCGGCAAACATCACTCCCTCTTCGTCGAACCTGCCTACGCCGCCTCCGCCGATTACAAGACCTTCTGGGACAAGCTGCGCCGGGGCGAAGCGCTCAGCGACGAATATGTGCGCCTTGGCAAGGGCGGCAAAAGGGTCACCATCCGCGCCAGTTACAACCCGATCTGCAATGCTGCGGGAGAGGTTGTGAAAGTCGTGAAATTCGCCGTCGACACCACTATTTACCGTCTGACCGCCGACACGCTCATGGCCGGGCTCGATCATCTCTCCAAGGGCGATCTGTCCGTCCGGCTCGACCAGCACCTGGGCGAATTCGACGACATCCGCGTCAATTTCAACGCCACGATCTCGCGGCTGCGCGAGATTGTCGGCGGCATTGCCGACGGCGCGCAACTGGTCAAATCGGAAGCCGATTCCATCGGTCAGGCCACCGACGATCTGGCGCGCCGCACCGAACATCAGGCGGCGACCCTCGAGGAAAGCGCCGCCGCCCTAGATCAACTCGTCGCCTCGGTCAAAGGCGTCGCCGAAACCGCAAGTCAGGTCCAGAGCCGCTCCGGCGAGGCCCGCAACCACACGGTGCAGGCCGGTGACGTGGTCGACCGCGCCATCACCGCCATGGACGAGATCGAAACCTCCTCGAAACAGGTGGCCTCGATCACCTCCGTGATCGACGACATCGCCTTTCAGACCAACCTTCTGGCGCTCAACGCGGGTGTCGAAGCGGCACGCGCCGGTGAGGCCGGTCGCGGTTTTGCCGTCGTCGCCTCCGAAGTCCGCGCGCTGGCGCAACGCTCCTCGGAGGCCGCGCGCGAGATTGCCACCCTGATCTCCACCGCCACCGCACAGGTCTCCGGCGGCGTCGAACTGGTCCGAGAGGCCGGGGCCGCGCTGGGTCGTATCCGGGAGGTGGCCGAAAAAATCCATGAAGGCATCGCACAGGTGGCGACCTCGACCACGGAACAGGCCACCGGCTTGGGCGAGCTCAGCTCGGCGATCAACCAGCTCGACCAGACGACCCAGCAGAACGCCGCCATGTCCGAGGAAACCAACGCCGCGACGGTCAACCTGCGCAACAATGTCGGCACGATGGAAGAAGACCTGTCCTTCTTCTCTGTCGTTTCAGACGTGCCCTCCTCCCTCCAGTCGCCCCCCTCCTTTGCCCGCAGCGCCTGAGACCTCTCCTCAAAACGCGCGTGAAAAAGGGGAGCGCCTTGCGCTCCCCTCCATCTTGTCAGCTCTGCCGCTCTTACATCTTGAAGATGCGATAGATCGCCGGGATCACCAGAACCGTCAAAGCGGTCGAGGTCAGAAGCCCGAAGAACAGCGAGATCGCGAGCCCCTGGAAGATCGGATCGGCAAGGATCACCGCCGCACCGATCATCGCCGCCACTGCGGTCAGAAGGATCGGCTTGAACCGCGTCGCACCGGCCTCGATCAGTATCTCCTCCGTCACCTTACCCTGATCATCGGCATTGCGAATGAAATCGACCAACAGGATCGAGTTCCGCACGATGATCCCCGCCAAAGCGATGAAACCGATCATCGACGGCGCGGAGAATGGCGCGCCAAACAGCCAGTGCCCGATGATGATGCCGAGGAAGGTCAGCGGCACCGGCGTCAGGATCACCAGCGGCAGGCGGAAGGAGCCGAACTGCGCCACCACGAGGATGTAAATCCCCAGAAGCGCCACACCGAAGGCCGCCCCCATGTCGCGGAACGTGACCCAAGTCACCTCCCACTCGCCATCCCACAAAAGCACCGGCTTCGACGTATCGGTCGGCTGACCGTGCAACGAAATCTCCGGTTTCATCCCCTCGGGCCAGTCCATCTCGTCGAGCTTGTCGGCCACGGCCAGCATGCCGTAAAGCGGCGCCTCATAGGCCCCGGCCAGTTCGGCCTGAACCATTTCCGCGTCATAACCGTTGTGCCGGAAAATCGGGTAGGAAGTTTTCTCCTCCGTCAGTTCCATCACATCACCGAGCTCGACCACGCCACGCCCGCCGGGCAGCGCATCGGCCGGAACCGGCGTCGACAGCGCCGCCGCATCCATCACGCGATCGGATTTGTCCCGCCCGACCACGATCGGGATCGGACGACGCCCTTCGCCGCGATGCGAATAGCCCACCGTCGTATAGCTGTTGAGATATTGCATCGTGTCCGCGGCATCGGATTCGGCCACCTGATAGAAATTGAGGTCCGACGGCTTCATCTCGGCCCGCACACGGCGCGCCTGTTCGCCATAGCTGTCGTCGGTGTCGACGATGAAGTCGACGCTCTCGAAAGCTTCGCGCACCTTGTCGGCCACGTCGCGACGGGTCTGCGGATCGGGTCCGTAGACCTCGGCGAGAAGTGTCGAGATCACCGGCGGCCCCGGCGGCGGTTCAACCACTTTCATCGCCGTACCCGGCGGCACAGTGATGCCCTCGAGCAGCATCTGGCGCAGTTCAAGCGCGATGTCATGCGAGGTCCGGTCCCGCTCGCCTTTCGGCAGGAGCTTGATCTGCACTTCGCCCATCTGCGGATATTCCCGCAAATAGTAGTGCCGCACGAGGCCGTTGAAGTTGAACGCCCCCGGCGTGCCCGCATGGGTCTGGGCCGAGATCACCTCCGGCAGGGTCATGGCGAGACGTCCCGCCTCCTGCGCCACCGCATCGGTCGCCTCGACCGAGGAGCCCTCGGGCAGGTCGATCATCACGGACAGCTCGGATTTGTTGTCGAACGGCAGGAGTTTCACCGTGACATGCTTGGTATAAAGCGCGCCGAGCGAGCCGAAGGACAGCACGATCACGACGATCAGGAAGATCCAGGCATGGCCTTTTGTGTGCAGGATCGGGCGCGCAATACGGGCGTAGAACTTGCCGAGCTTGCCACCGGGCACCTCGCCTTCCGCATGTTCGCCGTCATGATGCAGCTCCGCCCGGCCCGCGATTTTCAGCATGAGCCAGGGCGTGATCATCACCGCCACGAAGAAGGAAAAGATCATCGCGGCCGAAGCGTTCGCCGGGATCGGTGACATGTAGGGGCCCATCATGCCCGACACGAACAGCATCGGCAAAAGCGCCACCACCACGGTGAGCGTCGCGACGATGGTCGGGTTGCCGACCTCGGCCACGGCGGCCACGGCGGCCCCGAACCGGTTCTGCCCCGGACGCTTCAGCCCCCAGTGCCGCGCGATGTTTTCGATCACCACGATGGCGTCGTCGACAAGAATCCCGATGGCGAAAATCAGCGCGAAAAGCGACACGCGGTTGAGCGTATAGCCCATGATATAAGAGGCAAAGAGCGTCAGAAGGATGGTCACCGGGATCACGATGGCGACCACGATGGCTTCGCGCCAGCCGATGGCGATCAGCACAAGGCCGACGATGGAGAGCGTCGCAAGCCCCAGGTGGAACAGCAGTTCGTTGGCCTTTTCATTGGCGGTTTCGCCATAGTCGCGGGTCACCTCGACAGAGACGCTGTCGGGAATGATTTCGCCCTTCATCGCCTCGACCCGGTGCAGAATTTCATCGGCCACGATCACGGCGTTGGCGCCTGCCCGTTTGGCAATCGCCAGCGTCACAGCCGGACGGCGGACAATCGGCGCGTCGAGATCGACGGTCGCGTGTTCGCCCTCCCCCGCCTCTTCCGCGCCTTCGCGCGTCAGGGTCGCAACATATTGCTCGTCGAGATCGGAGACGAAGGCGACATCGGCGACGTCGCGCACATAGACCGTGCGCCCGTCACGAGCGGTCAGTTCGAGATTGCCGATCTCCTCGGGCGTGGTCAGCGTCTTGCCGACGATCAGGCCGATCTGTTCGCCGCCATCGCGGATCGTGTCGGTCGGGGCGGCGGAGTTCGCGCCCTGCACCTTGGAGACGAGCTGCTGCACGGTGATGCCGTAAAGCGCAAGTTTCTCAGGATCGGGGGCGACGCGCAGCGCCTCGTCCGTGCCGCCGATGACATAGGTCAGCCCGACGTTCTCGATCTGCGCGAGACGGGTTTCGACCTCTTTCACCACACGGGTGAGATCGGCCGCATTCATGTCCGGGTTGTTGTCGTTGGGCGAGAAGGTCAGCGCCACGATGGCGACATCGTTGATGCCGCGCCCGACCACCAGAGGCTCCTCGATCCCGACCGGCAGCCGGTCGTAATTCGCCATGATCCGGTCGCGCACCCGCACGATGGCGGTCTCGGACGGAACACCCACTTCGAAGCGGGCGGTGACCATGACCGTGTCGTCATTGCTCTGGGAATAGACGTGTTCGACCTCATCGATGCCCTTGACGATGGTCTCCAAAGGCTCGGTCACAAGCTTCAGCCCGTCCTGTGCCTTGAGGCCCGGCGTGCTGACGTGAATGTCCACGAGGGGCACAGAGATTTGCGGCTCCTCTTCGCGCGGCAGAGAGATCAGCGCGATCATCCCCACGGCCAGAGCGGCCAAGAGGAACAGCGGGGTCAATGGGGAGAGAATGAAAGAACGGGTCAACCGCCCGGCAATGCCGAGCGAGCCCGTCGGTCCGTGCGGATTACTCATGGGACGTCACCACCACATCGCCGACAGACAGCCCGCTCAGGATTTCCACATAGTCGCCATCTTCGAGATGCACCGTATTGCCCGGCACGACCACGCGCTCAGAAGCATGGCCATGGGTCTCGACCGTGACGAAATCGAGCCCGCCTTCCTGCGACAGCGCCGCCAGCGGCACCAGAAGCGCCTCATGACTGCCGACGGGCAAGCGCACCTGAACCCGGCGACCGATGAAGCTGGCGTCCAGCCCCTCGACCTCGACATCCGCCTCGACCCGGCCGCTTTCGATCAGCGGATAAATCTTGGCCAGTTTGCCCTCACGGGTTCCGCCGGTCTCGTAAATCTCGATCGCATCGCCTTCCTTGAGGTTGTCGGCATAGCGCTCCGACACCCCGAGACGCAGATAGGCGTTGCCTGCGGCGATGGTCGCCACCTCCTCGCCCGACATGATCACCGCCCCGCGCGACACCGGCACGTCGATCACCACCCCGTCCTTGGGGGCAAGCACCTCGCCCTCCTCGATTTGGCGCGAAACGACCTGACGGTCGGCTTTCAGCGCGGTGATTTCCCCCTCCAGCACATTCACATTGGTCTGAAGCGCCTGAAGGCTCGAAGTCGAAATCACCCCGCGCTCGGACAGGGACTGACCGCGGGTCAGATCGTCCTGCGCTTTTTCAAGCTGGGAGGCATAGGAGGTGAGCTGCGCGTCGATGCCCTCGATCTGAAACTGCAACTTGGTGTCTTCGATCAACGCGACGCGCTGACCCGCCGTCACGAGATCGCCTTCGGTCACGTCCAGCGTGGTGATCGTTCCCCCGATCCGCGCACGCGCCGGAACCTGATCCCGGGTCTCGACTTCGGCATACACCGGCTTCCACTCCGTCACTGTTTGTGGCGACAGCGTGAGGGTTTCCGACAGGGCGGGACTTCCGGCCAGGACCATTCCCGGCAGAAGCGTCATCGTAAGCATAAAGGCGCGGCGCATTTGGACCTCTGTTCTGAGAAACGGTCTTTGCCCCCTCAGGCGCGGACCTGACATTCAATTTATTGCATATGTAGCAAATTCCTTACCATACGCAAGTATACTGTTGATCGGAAAATATGACAGGACATTCGCCCGGATTGCGGTCATCTCTCTGGCCCCTCTCTCATGCCGGAAGTCCGCGCGCGCAAACGCCGCAACGCAGCACTCCCAGCGCGCCCACGCGACATCTTCTCCGCCGCACCGAATCGCACACCTGCTTCGGATCATCTTTACGGCACGGTCGTTAACCATGATCTGGTCACAAACCACTCATTTTCCCATTGATTTTCGGCATAAAATTGCCGAAACGATAAAAAATGTATCGCCTGACGTTAATTATCCTCCGCTCAAACGTTGTTCTCATATGATCGTGACAAAAACACGCTAAGGTAGATTACGCAGTGCAGCATGGCTGCTCGTAACCTGCGCCTCCAGAGGACGGAAAGGCGGGACGATCCTGCAACTGAACGATTGATCGCATAACGATTTAAAGGCTGAAAAATGACATATGTTTCCAAGTCCAATCAAGACTTCGCATCAACGACAAATGTCTCCTCCGCCACGCCGGTGACCTTCTCCTTTTACCGCAGCCTGGGAAAACGCACGTTCGACATTCTGTTTTTGCTGTTGGTCACGCCCATGGTGCTGCCGGTGATCCTCATCCTGGCCGCTTTCGTCAAACTCGATGGCGGCCCCGCCTTTTATGCCCAGAGCCGGGTCGGTCGGAACGGCAAGGTATTCCAGTTCTACAAACTGCGCTCCATGCATATCAATGCCGACGAACTGCTGGTCAAACTGTGTCGGGAAAACCCCGCGATCGCGGAGGAATGGCAGACCTACCAGAAACTGCGCCACGACCCCCGGATCACGAAAATCGGCCATTTCATCCGCAAAACCTCACTCGACGAACTGCCGCAACTTCTGAACATTTTCAAAGGCGATATGAGCTTTGTCGGCCCCCGTCCCTTTCTGCCCGCGCAGCAAATGATGTACGAAGCCGCCAAGGGGGAGGCCTATTTCCGGCTCCGTCCCGGCCTAACCGGCGTCTGGCAGGTGTCCGGTCGTGGCGAAAGCAGCTTTGTCGCCCGTGTGCGTTACGACAATCTCTATGATCGCAAGCTCAGCTTTCTGGCCGATATGGCCCTGATCCTGCGCACGATCACCGTCGTCCTTAAATCCACCGGCCACTGACACTCTGCGATCCATCGCGGAGATCAGTCCCAAAACTCACCAGAGCCCCCGAGGATAGGCGCGCTGAGCGCATATTTACGGGGTTTCGCGCAAGCACTCCGCTGCGACTCGCCCGATCTTTACCCGACGACCGGCATAAATTCCGCTCAGATCGAGCCCTTCGAGGGGCGCGGCATCACAGGGCAATGTCCCTGTCACGACCACCAAGACCTCACCGGTGATACTGTCCGGCAGCGCTTGGTTCTGCGCATAATAGCTCGACGCGCGCCCGGTCTCCGGCATGGCATAAAGCGCAACCTCACGCTCCCGCCCGGTGTAGAACAGATCGGCAAGAATATCGCGATTGCCGGTCACGACCGGAAGCTCCTCCGCCAGATCGAGAATGCTCTCCGAGAGGGCATGGCGACCGAGATAGCGCTCCAGAACCGGCTTGCCGCCGATCTCCGGCCAGGGCGCGAGCACGATCAGCACCGGCAGGCTCAGCGACAGCACCAAATTGAGCGACAGCGCCACGATCCGCCAGAACCGTGTCATGACGGTAACCGCAAGGATCGTGCCCGCGAAATAGGTCGCGATTGCCCAGTTGGCATAGGCCTGATCCAGCAGCGCCTGCACGCTCACCACCACAAGCGCCGGAAGAGAGAACAGCACCAGTGCCGGACGCAGCCCGCCGCGCGGGCGCAAATAGGCGAGGATCAGTGCACCCATGGTCACCGGGCCGAACACCCCGAACTGGCTGGCGAGGAAGGTCGCCAGAGAACCGAGATCGAACGCCGCGCCATCGCGCACCCAACCGGCATTGTCCATCGTATGCGCCACGGTGGTCAGGTCATGCGACAGGTTCCAGAGCACATTCGGCGAGATCACGACCGCGAAAGCCAGGATCATCAGCCCGAGATTGCGCCAACCGGGGCGCAGCGCAGGCTGGCTCAGCATCACGAGCGCCGAGCCCACAAGAAAATAAATCCCCGCATATTTCGCCATAAAGGCAAACCCGGCGAAGAGACCGACCGCGAGCGCATCCCCTGCCCGGCGCGTCTCAGCGGTGCGAAAGAAGAACAGCAGAGCGGCGGCATAGAACGGTGCCATGACGGTGTCGGTGGAGATCATCACCGAGCCAAGCGCCACGAACGGCAGGCTCAGGTAAATCGCCACGGTCCAAAGCGCAGCAGCGCGCCCCTGAACGCGCGCCGCGAGCGCCCCAAGCAAAAGCGCCGTGATGCCGTGCAGCACCGCTCCGGGCATCCGCACCCAGAAGGCCGCATCGGAGCCCGCCAGATCGGTGACCAGACGGATCACCCAACCGATCAGCGGCGGTTTAGAATAATAGCCGAAATCGAGGTTCTGGCCCCAGAACCAATATTGCACCTCATCGACGAACAGGTCCGTCCCGTCGAAAGCCAGTGCCATAAGCCGCAGCCCAACCGCCACGGTGACAAAGACCAATGCCTGCGGCAACCAGCCCTTAATCGGCGTCTTTTGTCGCGCGTCGGTTTGCATAGATCAGCCAGAGATTGCGGGAATAGATGATCACGCCAAGCGACTGGCCCAGCACGAAGACCGGGTCCTTGCGATATAGCGCATAGGCAAACAGCATCAGTCCGCCGACGAGAGAAAAATACCAGAACGCAATCGGGATCACCGAATTCTTCGCCCGCTCGGAGGCGATCCACTGCAACAGGAAACGTGCGGTGAACATGAGCTGCGCCGACAGCCCGAAGAGCACCCACCAAAGCTCCGCCGTCGTGTCCACATGCAGGATCGTCATCAACCATTGCATCGGCTCAGCCCTCCGCGCGGTCCACGACCACCTCGGTCGGGCGCGACTTCTTGCGGCGTTTCAAAAGCCAGGCCACGCCCATCAGGTCGACAATCCCCACCAGCCCGCGTTGCAGGTTCGAATAATGCGACCGCCCGCCACCGCGTGCCCGGTGCGACACGTCGACATGCGCAACCTCCCAGCCATCGCGGGCGAACAGCGCCGGCAGATAGCGGTGCATGTGATCGAAATAGGGCAGCGCCAGAAAATCGTCGCGGCGAAACGCCTTGAGCCCGCACCCGGTGTCGCGCGTGCCGTCCTTCAAAATCTTCGCGCGCAGCGCATTGGCGAATTTCGAGGCGTAACGCTTTGAAAACGTGTCTTGTCTCCCGACGCGCTGACCGGCAACGACGCCAATACGCGCGCCATTCGGCCCGGAAAACGGCGCGATCATGTTCGGGATCTCGGTGCCGGGATTCTGCCCGTCGCCATCGAGCGTGCAACACACCGTGCCCCGCGCCGCCCGCACACCGGAATGGACCCCGGCCGATTGCCCGCCGGAACGGTCGTGCCGGATCACCCGAAGCTGCGGCATCGTCCGCATCCGCTGGGCCAGAATATCCGCCATGCCGTCGTCGGAGGCATCGTCGATCACGAGGATCTCATACGGCCCGATCTCCGTGCAGGCGCCCACGATCTCATCGAGAAGCGCCCCGATGTTCTCCGCCTCGTTGCGGCACGGGATGATGATGGAGGTGTCACACATACGTTTACGGCCCTAACCCAAGTCGCCTTCGCGATTACCGGAGCCGCCTCTCGATGTAAAGTGAAACGCCCCTTCCGTCACACGCCACAGCAGAAGTACGCGCGACATGACGGACGCCAAACGGCTAAAAATGCCTGTCGGCAAAGCGTCGGATTTATGTCGGACTTTTGTCGGACCCCGGCACCCCCGCGGTCCCCGGCGCGCAGTTCGACCCGGGCCGCACAGATCGCGCGGCCCGGTGAGATGTCAGAGCGGCTGCTCCAGCCCGAAGGCCGCGTGATGGATCACCTCGCCGCGGGGCATGGCGTCGCCGAACGGCAGGGCCTGAATGTAGCGCGGCGGACACTCCCCAACCGTCAGCCCCGGCACGGCCCGAAAACCGAAACGCCCATAATAGCCCGGCTCACCGACCAGAACCGCGCCCTTATAGCGACGGCACAGACGTCGGAGCGCCTCCGCCATCAGCGCACTGCCGATGCCTTCGCCGTGGCGCGACGGCAGGACGGCCAGCGGACCGATCACGGCCCAGCCCCGCTCCGCCCCGATCTGCCCCTCGGAGACCGCGAGATAGCCCTGCGGCCTGCCCGCCTCTTCGGTGACGAGCGACAGGGCGAGCGCATCCGCCGCCCGCAGCCGGTCGACGATCTCCGCCTCCGTGCCGGTGGATTGCGGCAAGAGGCGCATGGCCTCGGTCACGATCTCCCGAATGGCCGGGATGTCGATTTCGGTTTCGGTGCGGATCAGCATGTCATGCTCCCTGTGTTTTCGTGTCCTGTGTTGTCCTGCCCTGTGTGGCCGAGCTGTGCCCGCACGGGCAGGCGTCCGCGTATCGGGATGCGGCAGGGATGCCCCGACCGGCTTTCGATCAGGCGCTTGCGACGCGGTTTGTGAAAGAGGGTAAGGTCGAAGCCGGACAGGACCAGCCCCTCACGCGTCACGCAGGTGACAGAGGTGATCCTCGTGCCCTCCGCTCGTTCATGGCGAAGATGGCCCCCAAGAGCCAGAACGTGCAGCGCACGCTGTTCGTGTTTTGAGATATTCATGGATGTCTCATGCGTTGAGATGTGAAAAAACGCCCGGATGCAGATGCACCCCGGTGGCTTTGGGTTCACACGGCTCTCTGAGGGTCAGAGAGCCTTATCACACAAGCTCTAACATCCAATCTCCATGATCGAGGGCGCTTTGCCTCTCGTCTGGTGCGCAGACTAGTCTCAAGCGACACGGCCCGCAACCCGGGCGGACCTTGCAACCATGGCCCTGCGCACGAAAAACCAGACAGACAAAAGACCAGACAGGCAAAAAACCAGACAGGCAAAAAACAGGCGCCCCCGGTCCGCACACCGGGGACGCCCGCCCATCGGGTCGAACGGAACGAACCGACCCTCAGGATTCGGTCACAGCCTTCGGCGGCTTGACGAGGGACTGGATGGTGTAGACCAGAATAGCCATGCCGATTGCACCCAAAACGGCGACGCCGAGGAAGACGATAAGGTCGATCCCGCCACCGATGTCGGAGGGCGCGGAATGGGTCATCGCCATGACGAACCACACGGCCAGAACCGCACCGACCGGCATGGAAAGCTGCGCCCAGAGGAATTTGCGCCAGCTCACCGCACGGTCGCGGATCAGCACATAGAGATAGGCCAGCGTCACCACGGCGGCGACGACGACCATGGCCCAGAACAGGCCACGCCCGAAGATTTCCTCGAAGACGGCAATCAGGGTCTGAAACGTAAGATCTTTCATGTCGCTCTCTCCTCAGGCCTTGCCGCGCAGCATGGCGTTGTAGGTGGCTTTCAGCGCAACCTCTTTCATCAGCCAGGAAATCCACAGCTCTTCAAGCGGCGGGATGATCCCCGGGAAGGAGGGCACGAGGTTGTTGTTGTAATCGAATTCCACCAGCATGGCGCGGCCGATCTTGGTGATCATCGGGCAGGAGGTGTAGCCGCCATAGGTCTCGGTCGGCGTGGTGCCTGCGATGGCGGAAACGATCTGATCCTCGACCACCGGCACCTGCCATTTGACGGAGGCTGCGGTTTTGCCTTTCGGCACACCGGCGACGTCGCCAAGCGCCCAGATGTCCGGATAGCGCAGGTGTTGCAGCGTGGCCATGTCGCATTCGACCCAGCCCTGATCGGTCCATTTGTCGGCCCAGGACAGGCCGGACTGACGGATCACCTCGGGGGCGCGTTGCGGCGGGATGAGGTGGATATAGTCATAGTCCATCTCCTCTGTGCCCTCGGCGGTGTTGAAGGTCACGCGCTTGGCGCCCGCGTCGATGGATTTCACCGTGTGCTGGTACACCGGCGCGATCTCGCGGTCGAGGAAGAGCATGCGCACTTTCTCGGACACGATCGGCACACCGAAGAGCGCGCCGTCATGGGCGCCATAGGTGATCTCGGCCTTGCCGCGATTGCCCGCACGACGCAGGCGGTCGTCGATCAGGAAAGTGTGTTTCAAGGGCGCACCGGCGCATTTCATCTCGGTGCCGGGACGGGTGAAGATGCCGTGACCGCCCTCTTCGATGAATTTCGACGCGGCCTGCCAGGTCTTGGCGGCATATTCCGGGCCCGCATAGAGCGCACCGATGCCGTTCTGGCCGACCATGTCGAGCGAGAAGCCTTCGATGGCGTCGTGATCGAGGATCAGACCGGGGGCCACGACGAGGAAATCGTAGGAGAGCGTCTGACCGCCCTCGGTCGATACGGTTTTCGCGACGGGGTCGATGGCGGCGGCTTTTTCCTGAATGAGGGTCACGCCTTTGGGCAACCAGTCGGTGGTCTCGGAGAGCACGTAATCGGCGGGTTTGAGACCGGCGGCGACGAGCGTGAGGCCCGGCTGATAGAGGTGAGCTTTACGCGGATCGATCAGGGTGATGTCGGCACCGTCGAGGCGTTCGACAAGACGGTTGGCCAGCGCGGTGCCACCGGCGCCTGCGCCGATGATGACGATCTTGGCACTGGTCTTGACGGAGGCCGCGCGGGCTTCACCGGAGGTCGCGGCGAGCGCGGTCGCGCCAGCGGCAAGGCCCAGGAAGCCCCGGCGGTTCACCGCGGGGGAATTGGGTGAGTGCATGTCTCTCTCCATATATTCGCATGCATATGTATGCATATTTTTTGGTGCGGAAAATTCCGCCCACCGGGCAGCGGGCGGAACAGGTATTTAGGCGCCCCGGGGATGGTGGAACGACATCCCCGGGGCAATGCCACCTGAAGAAGGGACGTGATCAGGCGGTGTCGTCGTGCTCGTCTGCGAGGCGCGCGTCTTCGCGCATCTCAAGCCACATCGCGTTCAGAACGGCGAACAGGGCGGCGAGCGGAAGCCCAAGGATCCAGGCGAAATACCACATAGGTCGCTCCTTTCTCAGTAGCTTTGAGCGTTGGTTTCGAGCTCTTCCTCGGTGACTTTACCCCAGAGCACTTTGTAGACCCATGCGGTATAGGCGAGGATGATCGGCACGAAGATGATGGCACAGATCAGCATCACGAACAGGGTCAGGTGCGAGCTGGAGCTGTCCCAGACGGTGAGCGAGCTGTTCGGATCGACGGTGGAGGGCAGGATGAACGGGAACATCGTGAGGCCCACCGAAGAGATGATGCCGAAGATGCCGAGTTTCGACCACAGGAGCGTGGAGACTTCCTTGCCCTTGCGCAGGCCCATCACGGCCATGGCGATGCCGATGAAAGCCAGCACCGGCGCGATGGCGATCCACGGGCGGTCCGAATAGGCCTGCATCCAGGACCCACCATGGGTGACCTCGGAAAGAAGCGGGTTCGACGGACCGTCTTTCACCACCTCACCGACGATCTGGTAACCTTTGATGCCAAAGGCGAGCCAGACACCGGCCAAAGCATAGGCCACGGCGGCGACGATGCCGGCGACGGTGCCGATTTTCTGGGCCCGTTGCTGGACCGCCCCTTCGGTTTTCAGGCCGAGCCAGGCCGCACCATGCATCAGGAGCATGGAGAGGGAGACCACACCGGCGAGAAGCGCGTAGGGGTTGAGCAGACGCAGCAGCTTCATGATGGCGTTGCCGTCATAGCGGGGCATCAGCAGATCGGGGGTGATGTGGAACGGCACGCCTTGCAGCACGTTGCCGACCGCGACACCGAAGACCAGAGCCGGTACGGCACCGCCCACGAAGAGCGCCCAGTCCCAGTTCCGGCGCCATTTGGCCCCTTCGCGTTTCGAGCGGTATTTGAAACCGACCGGACGCAGGATGAGGGCCGCGAGGATCAGGAACATCGCGAGGTAGAAGCCGGAGAAGGACACCGCGTAGAGCGGCGGCCATGCCGCGAAGATCGCGCCACCGCCGAGGATGAACCACACCTGGTTGCCTTCCCAGACCGGGCCGATGGTGTTGATCACGATGCGCCGTTCGATGTCGGTCTTGCCGACGAAGGGCAAGAGGGCACCGACGCCCATGTCGAACCCGTCGGTCAGCGCGAAACCGATCAGCAGGACGCCCAGGAGCAGCCACCAGATCACGCGAAGGACTTCGAAAGTCATGAATTCATGCAGGATCATCGTTCGTTACTCCGCAGGCTTGAGGGTCGCATCATCGGCGCTGAGGCGGGCTTCATGGCGTTTCATCCATTCATCCGTTTCGGCAACGTCGATATACGGTCCTTTTTTGATGTATTTGATCATCAGGCCCATCTCGATGATGAACAGCACCGTGTAGAAAATCACGAAGCCAGCCAGAGTGATCAGCAGATCGGTGATCGACAGGTGCGAGGCAGACAGGGCCGTCGGCAGCACGCCGTCCACGGTCCAGGGCTGACGCCCGAATTCCGCCACGAACCAGCCGAGCTCCGCGGCAATCCACGGGGTCGGGATGATGATCACGCCAAGACGCAGCGCCCAACGCGGGAATTTCATGCCCCGGAAAGATGCCCGGTAGAAGAAGTAGAGCATCACGGCGATGAAGCTGAAGCCCAGAGCCACCATCAGACGGAAGGCCCAGAACAGCGGCCCGACGCCCGGCACGGTGTCGTCGGCGGCCATGGCGATCTGCTCGTCGGTGGCCTGACGCGGATCGTCCACATAGCGTTTGAGCAGCATGGCGAAACCGAGATCGGCGGAATGTTCCTCGAACGTCGCACGCACCTCAGCCGGGGTCGCGTCACGTTGTTCGCGGATGGTCATCAGCGCATCGTAAGCGATGATACCGGAGCGGATTTTCTCGTTGGCCTCGGCCACAAGCTGATCCACGCCCGGGATCTCATTGGTGAGAGAGCGGGTGCCGATCAGGCCCATCGCATAGGGGATGTGGATGGCGTAATGGGTTTCACGCGCTTCCCGATCCGGGATGCCGATGAGGGTGAAGGAGGCAGGCGCTTCCTGAGTTTCCCACATGCCTTCGATGGCCGCGAGTTTCATCTTCTGGGTGTGCGTGGCGTTATAGCCCGACTCGTCGCCCAGAATGACCACGGAGAAGGCCGACGCCAGACCGAAAGCGGCAGCGATCGCGATGGAGCGACGGGCCAGTTCCGTGTGACGCCCTTTGAGCAGATACCAGGACGACACGCCCAGCACGAAGACCGAGGCGGTCACGTAGCCAGCGGAGACGGTGTGCACGAATTTGGCCTGAGCCACTTCGTTGAACACCACGTCGAAGAAGTTGGTCATCTCCATGCGCATCGAGTCCGGGTTGAACTCGGCGCCGACCGGGTTTTGCATCCAGCCGTTGGCGATGAGAATCCAGAGCGCGGAGAAGTTCGAGCCGATGGCCACCAGCCAGGTGACGATCATATGGGCGACTTTGGACATCTTGTCCCAGCCGAAGAACATCAGACCGACGAAGGTCGCTTCCATGAAGAAGGCCATGAGCCCTTCGATGGCGAGCGGTGCGCCGAAGATGTCGCCGACATAGTGGCTGTAGTAGGACCAGTTCATGCCGAACTGGAATTCCATCGTGATCCCGGTGGCCACACCGAGCACGAAGTTGATCCCGAACAGAGTTGCCCAGAATTTCGTCATTTGCCGCCAGATAGGCCGGCCGGTCATGACGTAGACCGTCTCCATGATCGCCACGATGATCGACAGACCAAGCGTGAGCGGCACGAAGAGGAAATGGTACATGGCTGTCATCGCAAATTGCAGACGCGACAGCTCAACGAGTCCGAACTCCATTTTCCCTTGCTCCTTTCCTGCAAAAACATGTTTTGCAGATACACTTTTGTAACGCCGGATTAGAACGTCACACGCTGGGGTACTTTGACCCAAATCAAGAATGCCATATTACAGATGTATCTTAAAGTGACCGCGACATCGGGGCGCGCCCCCCCTGTTCCCAGATCACTTGCTCGTGAATGTGCTTGTAATCCCCGCTGCGGAGAGCGGTTTTTGCACCTCCGGCAGCTGCAGAACGCGATCTGCGGCCCCCTGTTCCTCACTGCGATGGGCTGCCATCAGCACCGCCGCATGCGGCAGAGCGGCGCGAATTCCGCGCAAAACCCGTTCCGCCGTCGCATGGTCGAGCCCTTCGGTGGGCTCATCCAAAAGCAAGACCTGCGGACGACGCAGCACAGCCCGCGCCAACACCAGCCGACGCGATTCGCCGCCCGAAAGACCAGAGCCACGCGGCCCCAGCCGGGCCTCCAGCCCGCCTTTTGCGCGAATGACCCCATCGAGCGCCACCGCCGTCAATGCCGCCCAAAGCGCGGCGTCATCGGCCTCGGGCGCGGCGAGGCGGAGATTCTCCGCAACCGTCCCCTGAATGAGCGCCGATCTTTGCCCGACGAGCGTAACCAGACCTGGTAAACAATTTGTAACCGGCTGATCGGCCACGAGAACTTGCCCCGACAAGGGCCGGAGCGCCCCGGCGGCCAAGAGCAGCACCGTGCTTTTGCCGACCCCGGAGGGGCCTTGCAGCGCCACCCAGTCGCCGGGGGAGAGCGCAAGATCGAAGCCGGAAATCACCGGGCGCGCTGCTCCGCGGGCAAAACTGACGTCCTTGAAAGACAGGGTCAGGGGCGCGTCGGGGACATGGTGGGGAACCGGCTCGGAGGGGGCCTGCATCTGCTCGGTCACACGGCGCGCCGCTCCGATCATGCGCCCGATCTCCGCCACGGCGCGGCGCAGCGGCGCGACGGTTTCCATCAGCGCCAGAGCGGTGAAAAACCCGATGGCGGCACGCGCGGGCGTGATCTCCCCCGCCTCGGCCAGCCCGCCCCCGATCCAGAGCGCGGCAGCCCCCGCCAGAGCGGAGACGACCATCAGCGCGGCCCCGGCCTGACGTTCGCGGGTGTCGGTGACTGTGGCGGCGTCCTGACGCCGGGCATCGGCGGTTTGCGCGGCCTCAATCTGGGCCGGGAGCTGGCCGTAGACGGCAAGATCTTCGCGGGTGGTGACGAGGTCTATGAAGCGGGTGCGGAAGGCCTGTGCCGCCGCTTCGGCGCGGCGTGAGGGCGTCCGGGCGCGGGACATGCCCCAGATCAAAACGGCCAAGCCGCCCAGCACATAGATCGCGAAAATCGCGAGGGCGACGGCGGGGGCGACCAGCCATGACAGGACGATCAGCGCCAGAATCTGCGTCACCCCGCCCGCGATCAGCGGAATGAAGAGCCGCAAAGGCACACCGTCGAGCGCGTCGACATCGGCCAGGATGCGGTTGAGCGCCTGTGCACCCCGGAGCCGGATCAGCCGTTCATGAGAGCGCAGGGACAAGGCGGAGAGTAGTGCAACCCGCAGCCGGGCGAGCGCGCGCAGCGTGGCGTCATGGGTCAGGACGCGTTCGCCATAGCGCGTGGCGGTGCGGGTGATGGCGAGGAAACGGACCATGGCGGAGGGGCGGAACACGTCGAAGACCGCACCCGTCCCGGCAAGACCGGCGGCAGAAGCGGCGACGATGAACCAGCCCGACAGGCCGAGCAGCGCCCCGCCCATGATCAAGACGAGCGCGGCCAGCAAGAGGCCACGGCGCAGCGCCACCGCTTCGCCGGTCATCATGACGCGGAAGATATGCCAGAGGTTACGCATCGGCGGTCTCCTCTTTGGCAGGGACGATCTCGATCACCCGATCCATCTTGGCGATCAGATGCGGATCGTGGGTGGCGACGATGAGGGTGGCGCCGCGGGATTTGAGCGCAAGAAGCGCTTCGGTCACCCGGTCGGCGGTTTCCCGGTCGAGATCGGCGGTGGGTTCGTCGGCGAGCACCAGATCGGGGGCGGCGGCGAGCGCACGGGCCAGCATGACGCGACGCGCCTCGCCCCCCGACAGACCGCCGCCGGTTTCGCCCAACACGGTGAGATCGCCTTTCGGCAGGGCGGCCAGAACCCCGTCGAGCGCCGTGTCTGAGATCAGTTCGGGAGTGAGCGCAGCGCCGAAAGCGATGTTGTGACGCAGCGAGCGGCCCAGAAACATCGGCGCTTGCGGCATCCAGCCGAGCCGCGCGCGCCAGGCGTCGGCGGTGTCCTCCGCCAGAAGCTGCCCGGCGACCGTGATCAAGCCGGAGGCCGGCTTTTCAAGCCCCGCGATCAGACGCAGAAGCGTGGTTTTGCCCGCCCCCGAGGGACCGGAAAGCGCGACACGGGTGCCGGGGGCGATCTCGGTATCGGGATAGGAAATCGTCCGTCCACCGCGTTGCGCAGCGACATGATAAAGAGAGACGGAAGCGGGACCGGGAAGCGGCGCGACCTTGGCCCCCTGCCCTAGAAGCGTTTCGGTCTCCTGCTCTTCCCAGACGGCAAGCTCTCCCGCGACGGCCAGCGCCGAGGCCTTGTCATGCCAGGCGGCGGAGAGATCGCGCAAGGGCTGGAAATAATCGGGTGCGAGCAGCAGAAGGAAAATCCCGCCCCAGGGCGTGATGCCCGCGCCATAAGCGCCCCATGAAATCTCGCCCAAAAGCGAAAACCCGACCCAGACCGCGACCATCGCCACGCCGAGGGCGGCGAAAAGCTCGAGCACGGTGGAGGAGAGAAACGCGATGCGCAGAACGGCCATGGTGCGCGAGCGCAGATCGTCGGCGGCATGATCGAAGCGCGCAATAAGACGCGGGGCGGCGCCCAGAAGCCGGATGTCGGCCAAAGCGGCGAGACGGTCGACCAGAAGATCGCCCAGAGAACCGATTTCCTGCATCTGCCGCTCGGAGGCGTCCTTCGCGGCATAGCCGACGAGCGCCATGAACAGCGGAATGAGCGGCCCGGCCACGACGAACACGAGGCCCACGGCCCAGCTTTGCCAGAACGCGAGCGCGAGAATGGCGAAAGGCACGGTCATCACCCGGAGCTGCGCCGGCGCATAGCGGGTGAGATAGGGCAGAAGCGCGTCGAGCTTTTCCCCCGCCAGAGCCGCCAGCGCGCCGGGGCCACCCGCGACCGAATGCGAGGTCGCCTGCGCCTCACGGGCGAGGATGCGGGCACGGGTCGTGGTCACGATGGCCTGACCGGCGCGGAAAAGAAGCCCTTCGGCGAGGTAATTCAGGATCAGACGCAGAGCCGCGAAGCCGAGGAACCCCAGCGTGCCGGTCAAGACCGTCACCCCGCCCGCGCCCAGAAGAAGTCGGGAAAACAGCGCCGCCACCAGCGCCGCCTGCGGCAACCACAAAAGCGAGGAGAGCGCCGTAAGCCGCGATGCCAGACGGATCGACCGGGCTCCCGGGGCCAAAAGCGTCTTGAGCATCCGCTTGTCGGCGGAGGGCTGCTTTTTCGTCTCTCGTGTCATGCGCGCGTGATCCGGCAGATATACTCTTGTCGTTGCGGTCTTGCTGGCACGTCCCGGCATGGGATGCAATCGTATGCCGTTTCACAAACGCCGCCTGCGTCGGGGTGTCTCACCTATGATAGGCTCCGCAAGGTGGTTTCCCAGAGAATTCCGACCGGCTTCTCGCCGTCATAAAACTTTCACTAGGCTCAAGGCATGTATTTCGAGTATTCGCGAATTATGGAACAATTAAACATCGACTCACCCTCCGCCACCCGCGCCTTTGCCGCTCTCGGCCATGCCGGACGGCTTTCCGTCTTTCGCATGATCATGCGCTTTGCACCGCGCCCGGTGCGCCCGACCGAGCTTGCCGAAGCGCTCGGCATGAAGCCCAACACGCTCTCGGGTTATCTCTCGGAGCTTCAGCAGGCCGGGTTGATCGAAGTGGAGCGCGACGGGCGGGCACTCTATTATAAGGCCGCACTTCAGACCTGTGACGCGCTGGTCGGCTATCTCGTGAACGATTGCTGCCGGGGGCGGCCCGAGATTTGTCTCAACAGCCTGCCGCTGAGCGGAGATCGCCCCTTCCGCGTGCTGTTTCTCTGCTCCGGCAATTCGGCGCGCTCAATCATGGCTGAGGCTTTGCTGCGCGACCTTGGCGCGGGGCGGTTCGAGGCGGTCTCGGCGGGCACCGCGCCCAATGGCGAGATTCACCCGCAGGCCCGCGCACTTCTGGAACGCGAAGGGCATGACACGCTCGGGCTCTGGTCGAAATCGCTCAGCCAGGCGCAGCGCGGTGAGGAGGGCTATGATTTCGTCTTCACGGTCTGCGACCGGGCGGCACAAGAGGATTGCGGTCCCCTGCCCGGCCAGCCGCTTTCGGCGCATTGGGGCCTGCCCGATCCGGTGAAGATCGAGGGCACCGAGGCCGAGCGCGCTCTGGCCTTTGCCCGGACCTATGACGCGCTGCGCCGTCGAATAGAGATTTTCACGGCGCTGCCCATCGAGAAACTCGACCGCATGTCGCTTCAGGCGAAAATCGACGATCTCTCCGTGATGAAAGAGGATGACCATGGTTAAAACCGCCCCCAACTTTGCCCCCAAAATCGCCCTCAACGGCCTTGGCCGGATCGGAAAGCTGGCGCTGCGCGACCTGTTCGACCGGGGGCTTGGCGAACACATCGTGCTCCTGAACGATCTCGCCGGGGATGCGGAGCAGCATGCGCTGTTGCTGGAATTCGATTCCGTGCACGGGCGCTGGGGCGCGGAAATTTCCTATGACGCGGACAGCCTGACCGTGAACGGCACACATATGATGCTGACGCGGGAGGCGCGGATCGAAAACCTGCCGCTCAAGGAGCTGGGCGTCGATCTGGTGATCGACTGCACCGGCTATTTCAAAACCGCCGAACGCATTGCGCCCTATTATGAGGCCGGGGTGAAAAAGGTTGTCGTCTCGGCACCGGTGAAGGACGGCGGCGCGCTGAACCTCGTCTATGGGGTGAACCATGGGCTTTACGATCCGGCGGCGCACGATCTGGTGACGGCGGCGTCCTGCACCACCAACTGCCTTGCGCCGGTGGTGAAGGTGATCCACGAAAATCTCGGCATCAAGCACGGCTCGATCACGACGATCCATGACGTGACCAACACCCAGACCATAGTGGACCGGCCCGCAAAGGACATGCGGCGCGCGCGCTCGGCGTTGAACAATCTCATCCCGACCACCACCGGGTCGGCGACGGCGATCACGCTGATTTACCCGGAGTTGAAGGGGCGGTTGAACGGTCATGCGGTGCGGGTGCCGCTGTTAAATGCCTCGCTGACCGATTGCGTGTTTGAGGTGGAGCGGGAAACCACGGCGGATGAGGTGAACGCCCTGTTCAAGGCGGCCTCCGAAGGCGCGCTTGCGGGCATTCTCGGCTATGAGACCCGGCCTTTGGTGTCGACGGATTACATCAACGACTCGCGCAGTTCGATTGTCGACGCAGGGTCGACGATGGTGATCCACGGCACGCAGGTGAAGATTTACGCCTGGTATGACAACGAATGGGGCTACGCCTGCCGCCTCGCCGACATCGCCCGCATGGTCGCGGGTGCGATGTGATGGCGACTGCCACGGCGGAAAACCCGCTGCGCGCCTATATGGCGGTGACGGCGGCCTATTGGGCTTTCATGCTGTCGGATGGCGCGCTCAGAATGCTGGTGCTGTTGCAGTTCAACAGTCTGGGATTTTCGCCGATCCAACTGGCGTACCTGTTCCTATTCTACGAAATCGCAGGCATCGTGACGAACCTCTCCGCCGGATGGCTCGCGGCACGTTTCGGTTTGACCTCAACGCTTTACGCGGGATTGGTGATCCAGATCGGGGCTCTGGCGGCGCTCGCAGGGCTCGATCCGGCGTGGTCGGTGTCGGCCTCTGTGCTTTATGTCATGGCGGTGCAAGGGGCGTCTGGCGTCGCCAAAGACCTCGCGAAAATGTCGTCGAAATCGGCGGTCAAAATTCTTGCCCCCAAGGGCGACGGCAGCCTGTTCAAATGGGTCGCCGTGCTGACCGGATCAAAGAACGCCGTCAAAGGCTTTGGTTTTTTCCTGGGCGCGGCGCTTTTGGCGCTCGCGGGGTTCGAGGCGGCGGTCTGGGGCATGGCTTTGGTGCTTGCGGTGATCCTTGTGGCCGTGGCTCTGTTCATGCCCAAGGGCCTGCCGACCGGCAAAAAAGGCACGAAAATCTCCGCCATCTGGTCGAAGGACCGCCGGATCAACCAGCTCTCACTGGCCCGCATGTTCCTCTTTGGTGCGCGGGACGTGTGGTTCGTGGTCGGCATCCCGATCTATTTCAAAGCGATCTTCTCCGACGGCACGCCGGAAGGCGCGCGGCGCGCGTTTTTCATCGTCGGCGCCTTCATGGCGCTCTGGATCATCGGCTATGGCTTTGTCCAGGGCATCGCGCCGCGGTTTCTCAAAGGGGCTGCGGGCGACGACGCGGCGGGGGCACGGATGGCGGTCAAATGGGTCGGGCTTTTGACGCCCATTCCCTTTGTGCTCGCAGGGCTGGTGTGGATCGTGGGTGCGCCGACGCTATGGCTCACAGTTGCGCTGGTGGCAGGGCTTTTGTTGTTTGGCTTTGTCTTTGCGGTCAATTCCTCGGTGCATTCCTATCTCATTCTCGCCTTCTCCGGTGAAGACCGCGTGACGATGGATGTCGGGTTTTACTACATGGCGAACGCCGCCGGGCGGCTTTTGGGCACGCTCCTGTCGGGGCTGTCTTATCAGGCTGGGGGGCTGGCGCTCTGTCTGGCGACCGCAGGCGTGATGGCGGGGCTGAGTTTGCTGGCAGCAAGACGGCTTGAAACCTGACCCGAAATCCTGACTGAACAGTCGGAGAATACGGGAGATTTCCTGTATAATTTTGCAGAGAGGCACAATCGCGCAAGGCTTTGAAAAACTTCTCCGCAATTTTGCAAAGCAAACTTCACATGCCCGAAAAAGGGGGTTTACCACGGCTCAATCAGACGCTTATCTCCGCGAAAGATATAAAGTCGGCGTAAAACCGGCACAGCTCTGGAGGAAAGACCATGACCACGCGCGACATCACATTGATCGCCCTGTTTGCCGCCCTGACCGCCGTGATGGCGGTATTCCCGCCGGTGACATTGCCGTTTTTGCCGGTGCCGATCACGGCGCAATCGCTGGGCGTGATGCTCGCAGGCGGCGTCCTGGGCGCGAAACGCGGCGGGCTTGCGATCCTGCTTCTGCTGGTGCTGGTGGCCATCGGCCTGCCGCTCCTCTCGGGCGGGCGCGGTGGCTTGTCGGCTTTCTTCGGCCCGACCGCCGGCTTCCTTCTCGGCTGGCTTCTGGCCGCCATTGCCATCGGCTGGATGACGGAAAAGTTCTGGGACGGGCTGTCCTTTGTCTCCGCCACGCTGATCTGCGTGATCGGCGGCATCGGCGTCATGTATGCCGTGGGCATTCCGGGCATCACGCTCATGGCGGGCGTGCCGATTTCCAAGGCCTTCATGGGCTCCGTGACCTTCATCCCCGGCGACATCGTCAAGGCGCTGATCGCTGCCGCCGTCATGGTGACGGTGAAGAAATCCTACCCGATCATCGGTCAGGCCGCCTGAGCATGACCATGCAGTTCGACAGGGTCTCCGTGACCAAAGCCACGCGCGAGATCCTGTCGGAGATCACCCTGAGCCTGACCGAACAGCGCATCGGCGTGATCGGCAACAATGGCTCCGGGAAAAGTACGTTTCTACGACTTTTCAACGGGCTGGAGAAACCGTCTACGGGCACGGTCCGGTTCGGAGAGAGCACGGACGACCTGCGTCGCCATGTCGGGTTCATGTTTCAGAACCCGGACAATCAGATCGTTTACCCGATGGTCGAGGAAGATCTCGCCTTTGGTCTCAAGGCGCGCAAATTGCCGAAATCCGAGATCGAGACGCGGATCGAGCGGGTGCTCAGCGAGCTGTCTTTGACGCATCTGAAAGGCCGCCTGACGCATCAGCTTTCCGGCGGCGAGAAACAGATGGTGGCGCTGGCGGGCGTGCTGGTGACAGAGCCCGAGATGATCGTGTTCGACGAACCGACAACGCTTCTGGACCTGCGCAACAAGATGCAATTCATGCGGGTGCTTGCCACCCTGCCCCAGCCCGCCGTGGTGGTGTCGCACGATCTCGATCTCTTGGCGGGGTTCGACCGGATTTTGCATATCGCGGACGGGCGCATTCATGCGGATGGGCGGCCCGAGGACGTGATCCCGGCCTACAAAGCGCTCTGCGAAGATTTGGGCGGATGCTGACCGATCTCTATATCCCCGGCGACAGCGCGCTGCACCGCGCGCGGCCCGCTTGGAAACTGGCGCTCCTGTTTGCCTATTGCACGGCGATCTTCGTGGTCACGCATCCGGTGATGCTTGGGGCCGGGCTTGTGCTTGTGGCTTTGGGCTATGGGATCGCCGGTCTCTCGGCCCGCGATGCGTCGACCGCGATCCGCCCCGCTCTGGTCGTCCTCGCGATCATCTTCGCCGCCCAGCTCTGGCTCGAAAGCCTCGGAATGGCGATCTACGTCACGCTGCGGCTCATGGCGTTGCTGATGGCCGCCGCACTCGTGACCTATACGACGCGGGCGAGCGAGTTTACCGAGGGCATCCTCGCGCTTTTGTCCCGCGCGCCCGCTTGGGTGCCCAAGGACAAGATCGCGCTCGCCATGTCGCTGGTGTGGCGCTTTATTCCAATGATCCGCGCGCAATTCGACGAGGTGCGCGAGGCGCAGCGGGCACGGGGGCTGGAGCGCAACATGTTGGCGCTTGTGGTGCCGCTGGTGGTGCGCACATTGAAGACCGCCGATGAGGTCGCCGAGGCGATCACCGCGCGGTCGCTCGACTGACGGCCTTAGAGCACCCGCCGCAATCCGGATTGCACCTTCAGGAGCTTCGGCAGATAGGTCGGCACCAAAGCATGAACCTTGTCCTGAGTCGCGGCCATGCCGGTGTTGAGTGCTGCAATGATATGACCATGGCCATCGACCAAAGGCACGGCGATGGAGCGCAGCCCGATTTCCACCTCCTGATCGATGATCGCATAGCCCTGTTTCTGGGCCTCCTCGATGCGTTTCATGATCTCGTCCGGGTCGGTGACGCTGAACCTCGTGCGCGGCGAGAGATCGGAAGCCTCAACGATGGCGCGCGCCTCCTCGGCGGGCAAGGCCCCCAAAAGGATGCGCCCCATGGAGGTGCAATGCGCAGGCAGACGCGAGCCGGGCATGAGGCCAATCGACATCACACGTTTCTGGGCGGCGCGGGCGAGATAGACGATCTCGGTGCCGTCGAGGATCGAGACGGAACAGCTTTGTCCGATCTGTTCGGTGAGCTGATCGAGCCAGGGTTGGACGATCTGCGGCAAGGGAAGCGCGGAGATTGCCCCCATGCCAAGCCGCAGGGTGCGCGGCGTGAGCGTAAAGAATTTACCGTCGTAATCGGCATAGCCTTCGCCATGCAGCGTCAGAAGACAGCGCCGGGAGGTGGCCCGGTCGAGCCCCGTGGCCTTGGACACATCTGTGATCGACAGCTTCGGCGTTTTCGCCCCGAAACATTCGAGAACGCGCAGGCCCTTGGCCAGCGATGAGATGGTATCGGAGGATTTGTTTGTCGGTTTGTTCGCCATGCGCACGACACTTCCCGACATCCGAACAAATGTCAAGATGCGCACAAAAAGACTCGTCGCGACAGCGGCACGAGCGTAGATCGACGTCATAAACTGGAGGGTCTCATGGACAAAACCATCTCTACCGTGGCCGAAGCGGTCGCGGACATTCCCGATGGCGCACAGGTGATGATCGGCGGTTTCGGCGGCTCCGGCGCGCCGATCGAGCTGATCCACGCGCTGATCGACCGTTTTCGCGCCACCGGCAGCCCGAAGAACATCACCGTGATCAACAACAACGCGGGCAATGGCTATATCGGCATCGCCGCGATGATCAAGGCGGGCATGGTCAAGAAGATGATCTGTTCTTTCCCGCGTTCGTCGAATGCCGAAGCGTTCAACGAGAAATTCCTCGCAGGCGAGATCGAGCTTGAGCTGGTGCCGCAGGGCACGCTGGCCGAACGCATCCGTGCGGCGGGCGCTGGCATCCCGGCGTTTTATACGCCGACCTCTTTCGGGACCGAGCTGGCCGAGGGCAAACCGACCGAAGAGTTCGACGGCAAGATGTATGTGCGCGAGCGCTGGCTGAAGGCCGATTTCGCGCTGATCAAAGGCCAGCAAGGCGACACGGTCGGCAACATGACCTACCGCATGGCGGGCCGGAACTTTAACCCGCTGATGGCGATGGCCGCCGCGAAAACCATCGCGCAGGTCAGTGAGTTGGGGGAACCGGGGTCGATTGATCCGCAACAGGTGATCACCCCCGGCATCTTCGTCGACGCGATTGTAGAAGTTGCACAACCTCAACAAGAAGAAGTGCTGGTGCGCACAGGAGTGGTCTACTGATGTCCGATTTCAACATTATGGAAGACAAGCTCTCCAACGCCCAAATCGCATGGCGCGCCGCGCAAGACATCGAAGACGGGTCCTATGTGAACCTCGGAATCGGCTTTCCGGAGATGATCGCCAAGTTCCAGCCCGAGGGCCGCGATGTGACCTATCACACCGAAAACGGCGTGCTGGGCTTTGGCAAAGCCCCTGCCCCCGGTGAAGAAGACTGGGACCTGATCAACGCCGGTAAAAAAGCGATCACGCTCAATCCGGGCGCGTCGTTTTTCCACCATGCGGACAGTTTCTCCATGGTCCGTGGCGGTCACTTGGACCTCGCCGTGCTGGGCGCCTATCAGGTCGCGCAAAACGGCGATCTGGCGAACTGGCGCGTCGGTTCCAAAGGCGTGCCGGCCGTGGGTGGTGCGATGGATCTGGTGCATGGTGCGAAACGCGTGGCCGTGGTCACCGATCACGTCACGAAAGACGGCGGGCCGAAACTGGTCGAGACCTGCACCTTCCCGCTCACCGGTGTGGGCTGTGTGACCCGTATCTATACCTCGCTCGCCGTGATCGACATCGAAGGTGGCAAGTTCGTCCTGCGGGAGAAGCTGCCGGGCCTCACGATGGAAGCGCTGCAAGCCGTCACCGGCGCGACGCTCCACACGGACGGCGACGTTCTCGATCTGATTGTCCCGCAAGATTTGTAAGGAGGACCTGTGATGACCGACGTATATATCTGCGACTATATCCGCACCCCCGTGGGCCGTTACGGCGGCGCGCTGTCTTCTGTGCGGGCCGACGACTTGGGCGCTATCCCGTTGAAAGCCCTGGCGGAACGCAACCCGTCGATGGACTTGTCCGCGATTGACGATGTGATCTTCGGCTGCGCCAACCAGGCGGGCGAAGACAACCGCAACGTGGCGCGCATGGCGCTTTTGCTGGCGGGTTATCCTGACTCCGTGTCCGGCACGACGATGAACCGCCTTTGCGGCTCCGGCATGGATGCGATCATTGCGGGCGCACGCGCGATCAAGGCCGGTGAAGCCGATCTGATCATTGCGGGCGGCGTCGAGAGCATGTCCCGCGCCCCCTTCGTGATGCCCAAGGCCGAAACCGCCTTTTCGCGCGCGAATGAGGTCTATGACACCACGATCGGCTGGCGTTTCGTCAACAAGCTGATGAAAGCGCAATACGGCGTGGATTCCATGCCGGAAACCGCCGAAAACGTCGCGGAGGATTTCAACATCTCCCGCGAAGATCAGGACCTGTTTGCGCTGCGCTCGCAACAAAAAGCGGGCGCGGCGATGGCGAACGGGCGTCTGGCGAAAGAGATCGTCCCGGTGGTGATCCCGCAACGCAAAGGCGATCCGATTGTTGTGTCCGAGGACGAGCACCCGCGTCCGTCCACGACTTTGGAGGCGCTGCAAAAGCTCAAGACCTTTGTCAAAGCCGATGGCACCGTGACGGCGGGCAACTCCTCGGGTGTGAACGACGGGGCTGCGGCGCTGATCCTTGCCTCCAAGGAAGCGGCGGAGAAACACGGGCTGACACCCATCGCCAAGGTGCTTGGCGGGGCGGCGGCCGGGGTTGCGCCGCGGATCATGGGCTTTGGCCCGGCGCCCGCGTCGAAAAAGCTGATGGCGCGTCTCGGCCTGAAGCAGGAAGACTTTGCGGTGATCGAGTTGAACGAAGCCTTTGCCTCGCAGGGCCTCGCGACGCTGCGCGATCTGGGCATTGCGGATGACGATCCGCGTGTGAACCCGAACGGCGGCGCGATCTCCATCGGTCACCCGCTCGGCATGTCCGGCGCGCGGATCACCGGCACCGCGATGCTGGAGTTGAAACCGGGTGAGAAATCGCTGTCGACCATGTGCATTGGCGTGGGCCAAGGCATCGCGATTGCGCTCGAAGCCGTCTAAACCTTTCAGCGGGCGGAGAAATCCTTCGCCCGCCGATGCAACAGGCTTGCCAGAAAGTCTGCCGGGCTGTCGCGCGTGAAATCGAATTTCCGCGTCAGCCCCACCGCCCCCGTCAAATAATCCACGCCCAGATCGAGGGTCGCAAGACGGCCCTCCGACAGCTCGCGTTCGACCACACCACGCGAGATGAACCAGAGCATGTCGGAACGTTCGACAAGCGGCAGACCGACCGGGCGCGCCACGGTTTCGAAGCGTACATTCACAGTTTGATCAAGGCCCGAAGCGATGAGATATTGCATCACCTGCTGGCGAATGATCGAGCCGGGGTTGGGCAGGATGACCGGATAACGGCGCAGCGCCTCAACGGGCGAGAGCACCAGCCCCGGATGATCCTTGCGCGCCACCAGATAGACGGTTTCGTCATAGAGATATTCGAAAGACAGGCCGGTCATCTCCCGCGCGGGCGCCATCCGACCCACCACAAGATCGAGCCCGCCGGAGCGCATCCGGTCGATGAGATAGCGGTTCGGGCCGGTGATCACCGCGATGCGGGCATCGGGGCGCAGCTCGGAAAATTCCAGTGCCACGGCGGGGAAAAGCCCGCTTGCGACCGTTGGCAAGACGCCCACCTTGACCACATCCGTGCGCCCGCCGCCGGTGATCGCCCGGACACCGTTTTCAAGACTTTGCAGCGACGAGAGCGCATGACGGCGAAACGCCTCGCCCGCAGGGGTCAGAACCGCCTGCCGCCCGGTGCGGGTAAAGAGCGGTGTGCCGAGCTGGGCCTCCAGCTCGGAGATGGTTTTCGACAGTGCCGGTTGCGACACGTTGCGCGCGCGGGCCGCCGCCGTGATCGTGCCGGCCTCGTCGACGGAGAGGAAGGCTTCGAGATGACGGAGCTTCATGCCGTTTGGTATATTCATTTGGTTATGCTTTTTGCATCAGATTGTATTTTTCACGTTAAAATACTTATGGCAAATTGAGAAAAAAGGAAGACAAAAATGCACGCATTGAAACGCGACTGGGGCACCATGCATGTGAGCCGCAAAGGTGGCACGGGTCCGGCTCTGGTGTTCATCAACTCGCTCGGCACCGATTTGCGGATGTGGGACGAGGTTTGCGGCCACCTGCCGAAAAGCTGGATCACCTTGCGCATGGACAAGCGCGGGCATGGGCTGTCTGAGACCGCCCCGGTTGGTTACGGCATCCCGGAGCTGGCCGAAGATGTGATCGCTGCGATGGACGATGCGGGGATCGCGCGCGCCATTCTCGTCGGCTGCTCCATCGGCGGGCTGATCGCGCAGCATGTGGCCCTGATGGCGCCGGAAAAGGTGCAGGGGCTGGTGTTGTCGAACACCGCCTCGATGCTGGGGGCCGCCGAAGGGTGGCACGCGCGGATCGACGGGGTGCGCGCGAATGGCATGGCGGCGATGGCCGAGGGCATTCTGCCGCGGTGGTTCGGGCCGAAGATGCTGGCCAACCCGAACGCGCCCCTGTGGCGCACGCTTTTGGCCCGCACCGATCAGGAGGGCTACATCGCCACCTGCGCCGCGATTGCGGGGACGGACATCTCGGACCGCTTGGGCGAGATCACCCAGCCTGCGCTGGTCTTCGGCGGCAAACACGATCTGGCGACGCCGCCCGAGGTGGTTGAGGCGCTGGCCCGCAACCTGCCGCGCGCCGATCTGGTGATGTTTGAAGAGACCGGGCATTTGCCCGCCATCGAAGCGCCCGAAGCCTTTACGGAAGCGTTGGTGAAATTTGTGGAAAGGATCGCAGCATGAGCGAGACATTCGATCAGGGGATGAAAACGCGGCGCGAAGTTCTGGGCGACGCCCATGTCGACCGGGCCGAAGCGGCGAAGACCGAATTCGATCTGCCGTTTCAGACGCTGATCACCGAAGGGGCTTGGGGGACTGTGTGGTCCTCGGACAAGATCTCGCGTCGGGAACGCTCGATGCTGACCATCGCGCTTTTGGCCGCGACCGGGAATTTTGAGGAAATTCCGATGCATATCCGTGCCACCGCACGCACGGGTGCGTCGAAAGACGATGTGGCGGAGGCGCTGCAACATGTGGCGGTCTACGCGGGCGTGCCGAACGCGAACCATGCGCTCAAGCTCGCCAAGCAGACCTATGCGGAAATGGAGGAGACCCAATGACCAGCCTGATCACCGATCAGGGCCCGCTGATCCCGCGCAACCGCGCGATCCACCCGGAGCCCTATGACCCGAATTACAAGACATCCGTGTCGCGTTCGCCGAACCTGCCGCTTTTGTCGATGGAAAGCTCGCCGTCCGAGGAGACCGGCCCGACCTTCGGTCACAACAAACTCGGTGCGCTCGACAACAACCTGATTCTGAACTGGACCAAGGGCGCGGCCCCCGCCGTGGGCGAGCGCATCCTGATGCACGGTCGGGTTCTGGACGAAAACAATCGCCCGGTGCCGAACACGCTGATCGAGATTTGGCAGGCCAACGCGGGCGGGCGCTATCGTCACAAGAAAGACACCTATTTCGCGCCGCTCGACCCGAATTTCGGCGGTTGCGGCCGGACCATCACCGATGAGAACGGCTATTACGAATTCCTGACCGTGCGTCCGGGTGCCTACCCCTGGCCGAACCGCGCGAACGACTGGCGTCCGATGCACATCCACGTTTCGGTCTATGGTCACAGCTTTGGCCAGCGCCTCATTACGCAAATGTATTTCGAGGGCGATCCGCTGATCAATCACTGCCCGATCGCCGCGACGATCAAGGATCGCAGCTCGCTCGACCGTCTGGTGGCTCCGCTCGATTTCTCGAAATCGCGCCCGCTCGATTTCCTCGCCTATAAATTCGACATCGTCCTGCGCGGTCGCCGCCAGACCATGTTCGAGAACAAGCTGGAGGGCATGTGAGATGACCCAGAAACTTGATGTTTTGCAAGAAACCGCGTCCCAGACGGCGGGCCCCTACGTCCATATCGGCTTGATGCCGACCTATGCGGGCAATGGCGGCTATTACGAGGAAGAGATCGGCATGACGCCCTTCCATGACGAGAGCAAGGCGAAGGGCGAGATCGTCGAAATCGTCGGCTCGGTGTTCGACGGCACGGGCTGGGCGCTGCGCGACGCTCTGATCGAGAGCTGGCAATGCGATGCGGCGGGCGTGTTCCCCGGCGCGGACGGGGCCGATCCGGCCTTTACCGGCCATTGCCGCTTTGCCGCCGATGCGGTGACGGGCGAGTTTACGCTGCGCACCGTGAAACCCGGTTCTTACAAGGGCCGTGGTGGCGTCGAAAGCGCGCCGCATATCTCGCTTTGGGTCGTGGCCCGTGGCATCAACATCGGTCTCAACACCCGGATTTATTTCGAGGACGAGAACAACGATGACGATCCGCTTTTGAAGCGCATCGAACAGCGTCCGCGCGTCAACACCCTGATCGCGAAGAAGACCGGAGACGGCAAATACCGCTTCGACATCCGCCTTCAGGGGCAGGACGAGACCGTGTTTCTCGATCTGTAAGACTTGCATAAAATCAACTATAAGGGGCGGCAATGACCGCCCCTTTGACTATTTACAAGGACAAACACGATGAGCCTTTCCGTTTTCGACCACCCTTGGCTGTCCGGTCTTTTCGGCGATCCGGAGATGGCGGCGATCCTATCGCCCGAGCGCCAGATGACGCATATGCTGGCGTTTGAGGCGGCATGGTCGCGGGCCTGTGGCAAGGCCGGGCTGTTCGATGCGGCGAAGGCGGAAGAAGCGGCTCTGGCGATTGAAACCGCGCAGATTGATCTGGCCGATATTGCCGCCGGGATGGGACAGGACGGCGTGCCGATCCCGCGTCTGGTGAAACAATTGAAGGCGATTGCCCCGTCCGAGGCCCTGCACAAAGGCGCGACCTCGCAGGATGTGGTGGATACGGCACTGGTCCTTTCCCTGCGAGACGCGTCTTTCCTGATTGCCGGGCGGCTGATGGAGCTGGAAACCCATCTGAAAGCGGTCGAAGACCGGTTTGGAGATGCGCCGCTGATGGGGCGCACCCGGATGCAGGCGGCAACCGAGATCACCGTTCGAGATCGTGTTCTGGCGTGGCGCTTGCCGATTTCGGATCATCTCAAGACGCTGGACCAAAAACGGACCGATGTTGAAAAAGTGCAAATCGGCGGCGCGTCAGGCGACCGCAAAGCACTAGGAGACAAGGCGGATTGTGTCGTCGCGGAGGTGGCGAAAATACTTAGCCTCGCCCCCACCGACAAAACATGGCAAACCATGCGGCACGGGATTGCGGGCTATGCCTCTTTCCTGTCTCTGGTGACCGGATCTTTGGGAAAAATCGGGCAGGATATTGCGCTCATGGCGCAGCAAGGCATTGAAACTGTGTCGATTTCTGGTGCGGGAGGTTCGTCCGCCATGCCGCATAAACAAAATCCGGTGTCCGCCGAGCTCTTGGTCACTCTCGCCCGGTTCAACGCCACGCAGGTCAGCGCCATGCATCATGCGGTGGTGCATGAACAGGAGCGTTCGGGGGCGGCATGGAGCCTTGAGTGGATGGTCCTGCCACAGATGCTGATGGCCACGGGGCGCTCGCTCTCCATGGCCATCGAACTCGTTCAAAACATTCAAAGATTGGGCGATCCGACGTAATCCGCCGGACCAGTTTTCTCAGAACGGCAGGCCGATGTAATTCTCGGCCAGATCGCGACGCGCGGTCTCCGAGGTCGCCAAATGATTCAGCGTCGCCTTGCGCATCTGCTCGGCAAAGGCGTCTTCGCCGTCGAACCGGTGCAGCATGGTGGTCATTTGCCAGCTAAACCGCATCGCCTTCCAGATCCGCGCCAACGCACGGGCGGAATATTCGTCGATGCCCGTGGTCTTGCCCTTCACCGCGTCGATCAGCGCCGTGTAGAGATAGTACACGTCGGAGGCGGCGAGGTTCAAACCCTTCGCCCCGGTCGGTGGCACGATATGGGCGCTGTCACCCACGAGGAAGAGATTGCCCCAACGCAGCGGTTCGGACACGAAGGACCTGAGCGGCGCGATGGATTTTTCGATGGACGGCCCGGTGATCAGACGGCTTGCCGCCTCAGACGGAATGCGGCGGGAGAACTCGTCCCAGAAGCGCTGATCCGACCAATCCTCGACCTTGTCCGACAGCGGCACCTGCACATAATAGCGCACGAGATTTTCGTTGCGCATCGAGGCCAGCGCGAAACCGTGGCGGGAATTCGAATAGATCAGCTCGTCGTTCACCGGCGGGGTCTCGGACAAAATCCCAAGCCAACCAAAGGGATAGACGCGCTCGAATTCCTTGCGTTTCGCTTCGGGAATGATCTTGCGCGACACGCCGTGGAAACCGTCGCAACCTGCGACATAGAGACATTCGAGGCGCTTGCGCACACCCTCATGAGTGAAATCGACATAGGATTTCGCCTGATCCAGATCGTGGATTTCCACATCGGACACCTCATGCAGCACCGTCGTGCCCATGGCATCCTGCGCGTTGTAGAGATCCGTCGTCACCTCGGTCTGGCCGTAAACCATGACCTGCTTGCCGGTCAGTTCCTTGAAGTCGATATGCACCATCAACTCCTCGTCGGTCAGATAGCACCCATCATGCGGGATGCCTTCTTTGTCCATCCGGGCGCCAACGCCTGCCTCACGCAACAATTCGACGGTGCCCCATTCCAGAATACCGGCACGGATGCGGGCCAGAACATGCTCGCGGGTGGACCGTTCGAGAATCACGGTCTCGATGCCGGATTTGTTCAGAAGCTGGGACAAAAGCAGGCCGGATGGGCCGCCGCCGATGATGGCGACTTGGGTGGTCAATGTGGACATGTGCATCTCCTCCGTTTGCATGAAGAGTAGCGCCGGAGCGGACAAACCAGAATGGACCCGCCCGGCAATGAATGGTATTTTTCCGGCATGAGTGAGATCAGCCCCATCCCCGCTTTCAACCTGTTCGGCGAAACCAGCGCCTTTCCCGACGTGATCCATTGCGAACGGGTGTTCGACCGCGCGCGGCTACACGGCTGGAAAATCTCGCCACACCGGCATCACCAGATGGCGCAGGTGTTCCATATCGAGCGAGGCTTTGCCCGGGTCACTCTGGACGGGGCGGAAAGCACCTTGAAGAATGGTGAATTTCTCTATGTACCGCCCAAGATCGTGCATGGGTTTGCCTTCGAGAAAGGCACGGAAGGGATCGTGCTGTCCCTGCCCTCCCCGGTGGTGCAGAGGCTTGGGCCAAAGTCACAGGCCTTGACGTCCTGGCTCAATGGCGCGCACCACGGGACGCTGTCGGAACTCGCAACCGCCCTGCTCTCGCAGATTGCACTTTTTCATGACAGGTCTGGCACATTTCGCGCACAGAGGCTTGTGGCCCTGTCGCATGCGCTCCTGACCACATTGGCCGAGGACAGTGCAGAATCGGACAGGCCGGACCAGGACCAGACCCGGCAAATGCAGCGGCTCGATGCGTTGATCTCAGAGCATCTGACGGCGGGCTGGGGTGCTGCGGATTATGCCCATGCGCTCCATATGACCGCAGGTCATTTAAACCGGATCGTGCGCAAGGACACCGGTGCAACTCTGACGCAATATCTGGAAACTGCGGTGATGACGGAGGCCTGCCGCCACCTCGCCTTTACGCGTCTGCCGGTGGCGGAAGTGGGCTATCGGCTGGGGTATACGGACCCGCCGTATTTCTCTCGCCGCTTCCGGGCGCGCATGGGGGAGACCCCCACCGAATATCGCGCCCGGGTCGCGGGAGAAATTTAAGCCGCAAGCGGCAGGCGCACCGGCAGAGGGCGGCGCGCCACGCGTTTGGCGAGGCGGATCATCTCCGCATCCCCCGTGGCGGCGAGTTTGCACCACACGGCGCGGAACAGAAGCTCGCAGGTCAAACCCATGAAATCATGGGCTTTCTCGACGGCATCCTCGGACATGCCTGCGCGCGCACCCTGCCAATCGGCGAGAAGCGCAAGACAGTCGGCGTCCCCGGAGGCCAGTGCTTCGATGAGGCTCGCGAAATGCGCCGCGCCCTCGCCCACACGCAGACCGCGCGTGGCCGTCATCAGGGCATGGATGCCATTCGCGCCCTCGTAGATCGAGGTGATGCGCGCATCTCGCCAGGTCTGGGACACGCGATATTCCGTGAGATAGCCATAGCCTCCCAACACCTGAATGCCGAGATCGGCGGCGCGAATGCCCGCATCGGTGCAAAAGCTTTTGCAAACCGGCACGAGAAAATCCACCAGATCGCGATTCTGACCGAGGGTCAGTTCGGCCATGGTGAGATAGGTCATGGCACGCGCACCAAGTGCGAGGGATTTTTGTTCGTCCAACATGCGCTGCACATCCGGGTGATCGGCGAGAACCGCCTCCGCCCCGTCGGGCTTACGGCCCTGTTTGCGCTCGGCGGCGTAGACCGAGGCGATGTGATGGGCACGCGTGGCATGGGCGACACCTTGCAGCGACACGTCGAGCCGGGCGTGGTTCATCATGGTGAACATCGCCATCAACCCCGCCCCCTCTGCGCCGATCAATTCGGCCGCCGCCCCGTCAAAGGCAAGCTGACAGGTCGGCGAGGCATGCAGACCCAGCTTTTCCTCGATCCGGGTGACCGTGACCGCATTGCGCGTGCTATCGAGATCGGAGGGACAGAGGAACAGCGACAGCCCTTTGACCCCTTCACCGCCGGTGCGGGCGAGCACGAGATGGAGCACATCTTCGGACATATCCTGATCGCCGCCGGAGATGAAAATTTTCTCCCCCTCGATCCGCCAGCTGTCGCCCGAAGGCGTGGCTTTGGTGCGGATACGAGAGAGATCGGACCCCGCGCCCGGTTCGGTCAGGCACATGGTGGAGAGCGTAACACCCGCCGCAAGACGCGGAATCCAATACTGTTTTTGATCGTCAGAGCCGAATTTCATCAGCGTCGAGACGGCCCCCGGCACAAGGTTGCAGACCATTTGCAGGGAATGGTTCGCACCGGAGAACATCTCCGACACGCCCGCGGCCAGAAGCGCGTTTTGCCCCATGCCTCCGAAATCCTCAGGGGCGGTGAGCCCCTGCCAGCCGCCCTCGGCCAGCTGATCGAAGGCGTCTTTGAAGCCATCGGGCATGGTGACACGACCGTCTTTCAGGGAACAGCCCTGCGCATCGCCCTGCTCGTCGATCGGGGCAAGAACACCCTCGGCGAAGGAGGCGAAATGCTCAAGGATGCCCTCGGCCAGCTCATCGTCCCACTCGGGAATGCGGTCGGCCCCGGCCACATGGCGCAGGCAGAAGAGAATGTCGTCGAGCGGCGCCTTGAACGGGGTCATTCGGAGACCCCCAAAAGCCGCATGGCGTTTTCCTTGAGGATCAGCGGGCGGACTTCGTCGCGGAAGTCGGCCTTGTCGAAAGCATCGAGCCATTTCTCCGGCGCGATCATCGGCCAGTCGGAGCCGAAGAGCATCTTATGCTTCAGCATGGTGTTGGCATAGCGCACGAGGATCGGCGGGAAGTATTTTGGCGACCAGCCGGAGAGGTCGATGTAGACGTTGGGCTTGTGGGTCGCGACCGACAGCGCCTCTTCCTGCCACGGGAAAGACGGGTGGGCGAGGATGATCGGCATGTCGGGGAAGTCGACGGCGAGATCGTCCATATACATCGGGTTCGAATATTTGAGCCGCATGCCGTTGCCGCCCTTCATGCCCGATCCGACGCCGGTCTGGCCGGTGTGAAACAGAGCGGGCTTGCCGGATTCCGCGATGGCCTCGTAGAGCACATAGGCCGAGCGGTCGTTCGGATAGAACCCCTGCATCGTCGGGTGGAATTTAAAGCCCTGAATGCCGTGGTTCTCGACCAGATCGCGCGCCTCGCGCGCGCCCAATTTGCCCTTGGCCGGGTCGATGGAGGCGAAGGGAATGAGGATGTCCGAATGTTTGGCGCAGGCCTCGGCGACCTCATAGTTGTTGTAGCGGCGATAGCCGGTTTCGCGTTCGGCATCGACCGGGAAGATCACGGCGGCGATGTTCTTTTCGCGGTAATGCGCGGCGGTTTCGTCGATGGTCGGCGGGTGCGACCAGGGCGCGCCGAAATATTTCGCCATCGCGGATTGCAGATCGTCATAGCCGTCATCGTGGTGACAGCCACAGGCCTCTTCGGCATGGGTGTGAAAATCAATCGCTCTGACTTTTGAGAAATCTACCATATTTCAATTCCTTACACGCGGATGAGGGCCGGATCTTCGTTGTCGTAGAGACGTTCGAGAAGATCGGCGCGGCGGGTGATGACCTTGCGGGTGTTGATCGAGCCCTTGTCGGTGATCTCCCCGTCTTTGACCGAGGGCGGCTCAGCCAGAATGATGGCACGGGCGATGCGCTTGGCGGAGCCGGAGGCAGCACGGGCCATTTTGCGCAAGACGTGGTGAATCTCGGCCTGAAGATGCTCGTCGATCACCGCCCCTTCGGAACAATTGTCACCATGGACATGGTCCGGGCGCGGGAAGACGAAAAGGCCGATCTCGCCCCGGTCGTGACCGCAGACGACGACATCGAGCACGAGACCGCGCAGGGCCTCCAGAGCATCGAGACGCAGCTTGCCCGCCTGCACCCATGTGCCGGTCAGCAGTTTGAAATCCTCCGACACGCGGCCGTCGAAGACGAGGCCCCGGTCCGGATCATCGGAATCGAGGAATTTCACCGCATCGCCGGTGATGAAGAAGCCCTCTTCATCGAACGCTTCGGAGGTTTTCTCCGCATCGTTGAGATAGCCGGGCATGACATTCGGGCCTTTGACGCGGATCTCACAGCGCATGTCGTCGTCGGGGATGAGTTTGACCTGAACACCGGGGATCGGCACGCCGATCACACCGGAGCGGCCGATATGTTCGTGGACCATGACATTGGCGGGCGCGGTTTCGGTGAGGCCCCAAGACGAGATCATCAGGGGCAGACGCCCGCGCACTTCCATCGCCATTTCTTCGAGCCGGGTCCAGATGTCTTGCGGTAGCGACGCACCGGCGTAGAACAGCATGTCGAGGTCTTTGAAATAGGCCTCACGCAGCGCCATGTTGTGTTCCATCTCATGCACCAGCATCGAGAACCCCACCGGCACGTTGAAGGCGAAATTGCCCGGCTTGTCGGTGATGTTGTCGATCGTGTGCTGGAACAGCGCCTTCGTCGGCTTGCCGTTGTCGATGTAGAAGGAGCCGCCATGCAGGAGCATCATGTTGACGTTGTGCGAGCCGCCGAACACGTGGTTCCAGGGCAGCCAATCGACGATGCGCGGCGGGCGTTCTTTGGTGAAGGGCAGGACGGAGGCCATTTGCGCCTGATTGGCACACATCATGCGCTGGGTGGTCATCACGCCTTTCGGATCGGACGAAGAGCCGGAGGTGAAAAGGATTTTCGCCAGCGTATCCGGGCCGACCGATGCGTGCACGGCAGACAGGTCCACGCCCGCATCCCCCTTGAGAAGCTCGGACAGGGGGGTGACCGGGCGTGGCGCGCCCTCCGGGAGAGAGGCCACGATTTCGATCCCGTCGAGATCGGGAAGGGCAAGCGCCTTGGCATAACGTGCGGCATCGTCGACGAAGGCCATTTTGGGTTTCGTCTTGCCTATCGCGTATTGCAGGCGGAAATGCGCTTCTTCGATCAGGGAATATTGTTCGGCCAAAGGCACGGTCGGCACGCCCGCCCATTGCGCGGCGAAGGACATAAGCGCGTGATCGACGGAGTTGCCGGACATGATCAGGATCGGCGTCGACTCGTTGAGGCCGCGCGCAGCGAGAGACGCCGCGATGGCTTTGACCTGTGCGAGCACCTCGGCATAGCCCAGCTCGCGCCAGCCCGCGCCGGAGCGTTCGGCGAGGAAAACGGCATCGGGGCGCTCGGCGGCCCATTTCTCTAACCACACGCCCGTGTGGTCGACCACCGGATCGAGCGGGATGTTGGACGTCAGGATGAAATCCTCCGCGCGCCGCTCCATCCGAACCGAATGGGACGCAATCGTCAGCCCCGTGATCGTATCTTTCATGCGTTCCTCCCTTGGCCTTTGCGGCCCTTGTCCTGTGGCCTGCCGCGCTCCTCCGCGCGGGCGGCCGTTATCTTCGCCGGACCCGCCGCAGAAGTGCGCGCAGGGTCTTGCGCTCCGCCTCTGTCAGGTCCCGAAACAATGCGTCCTCATGGGCGTGCACGGCGCGCTCCGCCTCTTGCCATTTCGCCTCGCCCGTCTCCGTGGTGCGCAGCGCATATTGCCGCCGGTCGCCTTCGACGCGACCGCGCTCGATCAGATCGGCGCTTTCCAGTTCGTCCACCAGAACCACCACGCCGGAGCGTTCGATATAAAGCGCCTCGGCGAGGCGGCTCTGGGAGATGTCGGGGTTCTCATGAATGATCGCCAAGGCGGAAAACGAGGTCATCCGCAGGCCCAGAGGCTCCAGCACGGTGGCCAGATCTTCGCGCACGGTCAGAAAGGCGCGCTTCATCGTGTAGCCGACGAATTGGCGCAGGTTCTGATCCGTGATGGCCGTGTCCTTGTCGATTTTGCTCATGTGTCTGTCCTCAGTTCGCCACCAGATCCACCAGCCAATAGCTCAGCGCCGGGAAGCTCACCAGAATGACGATCCGGAAGGCCTCCGCCACGATGAAGGGCGTGGTGCCGCGAAAGATTTGCGCCGTCGGGATGTCTTTTGCCATCGAGGAGATGACGAAGAGGTTCATGCCCACGGGCGGCGTGATCAGCCCGACCTCGACCACCACCAGAGAGATGATGCCGAACCACATGGCCTGTTGTTCCGGCATCAGGCCGAAATCGAGCGCCATGATCGTTGGGAAGAACACCGGGACGGTCAAAAGGATCATCGAGAGGCTGTCCATGACGCAGCCCATGATCAGATAGAACAGGATGATGCCCATCAGGATCACGATCGGGGCCACATCCGCCTGCCCGAAATAGGCGGCGACATCGGCGGGCATTTGCGACAGGGCCAAAGCGACGTTGAAAATGTCCGCACCGAAGACGATGGCAAAGATCATCGCGGTCGATCCGGCCGTGTCGATCAGGCAATCGAGGATGGCGCGGGCGTTGAGCCCCTTGGTCAAAAGCCCGGTCACAAGCATCAGAACCACACCGACGGAGGCGCCCTCTGCGGGGGTGAAGAACCCGCCGTAGATGCCACCCAGCACGACGATGAAGATCGCGACGACATGCCAGATGTCTTTGAGTGCCTTGATCCGTTGGGCAAAGCTCGCGGGTTCGTGGGTCGGACCTTCGTTCGGGAAGAGCCGGACATAGACCGCGATGGCGATGCAGAAGCCGATGACCGCCAGAATGCCGGGAATGGTCGCGGCAAGGAACAGCTTGACGATATTCTGCTCGGTCAGAAGCGCGTAGATGATCAGCACCACGGAGGGCGGGATCAGGATGCCGAGCGTGCCGCCCGCCGCGAGAGAACCGGAGGCCAGCGCACCGGAATAGCCATGCTTGCGCATCTCCGGCAGCGCCACGCGGGCCATGGTGGAAGCGGTCGCCAGAGACGAGCCGGAAATGGACCCGAACATCGCACAGCCCGCCACGGAAGCCATGGCGAGACCGCCGCGCAAATGGCCGATCCAGGCGTTCGACGCGGCAAAGATCGCAGCCGAAATGCCGGAGCGGGTGGCGAGATGGCCCATGAGGATGAACAAAGGCACGATGGCCAGTTCATAGGACATGAATTTGTCGACCCAGGCCGTATTGAAATAGGCCATCAAAGCCCAGGGCGAGGCCAGCGTGACATAACCCACCGCCCCCACAAGCCCCATGCCCAGCGCAATCGGCATCCGCGCGAAGATCAGCGCCAGAAGGGCCACGACCATGATAATGGCAATCGTCAAAGGCTCCATCAGCGCACCTCCAGCGCGCGAAACGCGCCGCTCATCATCGGCAGGGATTGCAGGAGTGCGACCACGGCGGAGAGGCCCATGCCGAAGATCGCGGGCAGGTAGACCATCCAGACGGGCGCGCGCAAAAGCATCGTGCGGTCGCCATAGTCATGCATCTCCGCCATACCGAGGGTGAGACGCCATGTGACGAATGCCCAGCAGGCGGCAAAGATCAGGGTCCAGACGCCATCGAAGCGGCGTTGGGTGATGGGTTTCAGCCAGAGGGTGAAGAGATCGACCATGACATGGCCCTTGTTGAATTGGCAGAGCGGCAGGAACAGCGAGGCACAGGCGGCGCAGGCCAGTTCCACCAGCTCGAAATCGCCGCGAATGCCGCCAAACCCGAGGTTGCGCATCACGACCGAGAGGGTGACGGTCAGGGAGGCGGCGAAAATCACCGCACCCCCGATCCCCGCAGAGGTCAGGCAGACCGCGCGGAGGAGAAGAAACAGGGGGGTGTGCTCCCCCTGCTCGTCGTCGTTATGAAGCCGCTCGGCCATGGCTCAGCCCTGCGCGTCGAGAAGTTCGTTGGCGCGCGCCACGATGGCCGCACCGTCGTGACCGGCCTTGTTCAGCTTTTCGATCCAGGTGTCGTAGATCGGCTGGGCCATCTCGCGCCATTTCTCGATTTCCGCCGCCGGGATGGTGTGGATCTCGTTGCCCTGTTTCTCGACAACCGAACGACCGAAAGCCTCGAACTCGTCGAATTGCGCGCCGAGACGACGGGACAGATCGGGCCCGGAATGATCGTCGATCACCTTGCGCAGATCGTCGGACAGGCCCTCATATTTGCGCTCGTTCATGACGAGGGAGAAGGTGTTGCAATAGACGCCGCGCCCGCCCGCTTCGGGTTCGTTGGTCACAGACGTCAGTTCCTGCAACTTGAACGCAGGCACCACCTCATAGGGCAGGCAGCAGCCGTCGATCACACCGTTCGAAAGCCCCACAACCATCTCGGTCACCGGAAAGAACACGGTTTCCGCGCCCATCAGCGTCAGCATCTCGCCGGTCGCCTGATTGGGCGCGCGGAGTTTGAGGCCCTTGAGGTCCTCGACCGTGTTGATCTTCTGCCCACGGGTGTGGAATTTGCCGCCGTCATGGGTGTGGAAGGCCAAGGGTTTCAGACCCTTGTATTCATTCTGGCCGAACTCCTGCATGAGCTGATCCATCGCGACGGAGGTCTTTTCGGCATTCGTCACCATGAACGGCAGCGCGAAGGTTTCCGCCACCGGGAAGCGATCGGGCGTATAGACCGGCAGGGTCCAGGAGATGTCGGCAATGCCTTGGCGCGCTTGATCGGCGAGCTGGGGCGGTTTGCCGCCAAGCTGCATCGAGGGGAACATCTGAAATTCGATCGCACCATTCGAGGCGTCGGAGATTTCCTTGGCCCAGACATCGAAGAACCGGGTCTGCATGGGCGCAACGCCCGGCAGGAAGTGGGCGACGCGCAGCGTCACCTCGGCGGCGTGGGCTTGTTTCAGGAATGCCGGGGTCGCGAGAGCCGCGCCCATAGTGGCCAGTGCCGTGCGGCGTGTCATCGTCGTCATGTGTAATCCTCCCAAATCATGACATGCGCCCGTGTTACGGGTCTTGTTTTGTTGGTGCGGGCGGCCTCCTCACCGCCACGCACATGCGTTACCGGAAAGCCGGTTAACGGAAGACCGGGACGCGTTTTTCCAAGAAGGCCTTGAGCCCCTCTTCGGCATCGGCACTGGTTTGCGACACGGCGGCGCACATGCTTTCCATGAACAGACCGTCGGCCTTGGCCATATCTTCGATCCGGCTGATCGCCTGAATCATCATGTAATTCGACAGGGTGGCGTTCTTGGCGATCTTGGCGGCAAGCTTTTGCGCCAGCGCCAGTGCCTCGCCCTCACCCACCGCATAGTGGGTCAGGCCAAGCGCCAGACCTTCGTCAGAATTGTATTTGCGCCCGGTGAGCATCATCTCGCACATCCGGTCCGCCCCAAGGATGCGCCCGACGCGGACGGTCGCGCCGCCTCCGACAAAGATGCCGCGCATGCCTTCGGGCAGTTGGAAAATCGTCGAAGGCTCGGCGATCCGCACATGGGTCGCAGCGGCCATTTCAAGCCCGCCACCGATGACGGCGCCGAACATGGCGGAGATCACCGGCAGGCCACCGAACTGGATTTTCTCCATCACGGAATGCCAGTTGCGCGAATGGCGCATGGTGCCCTCGGCATTGCGGGCGACATGTTCGGACAGGTCGAGGCCGGAGCAATAATGCCCTTCGGTGCCGGTCAGGATCACCACGCGCACGCCTTCCGGGGGCGCGGAGAAAAAGCCGTCGATGGCGTCGAGCAACTCATCGCACATGGCGTTGCGCTTGCCGGGGCGGTTCATGGTCAGGGTGGCAATCGGCCCTTCGATCTCGACTTTGAGGATCTCGCTGGTCATTGTCTTGGTCTCTTATTTGATCGGCATACGCGCAGCGGCGTCGAGGCGAATGATGGTCCCGTTGAGCATCGGGTTTTCCACGATGGCCTGCACGAGGCGGGCATATTCGTCCGGGTCGCCCATCCGCGAGGGATAGGGCACGTTCTGGAGAATCTCGGCGCGGATGTCGTCCGGCAGACCCGCGCTCATCGCGGTTTCGAACAGGCCCGGCGCAATCGCCATGACGCGAATGCCAAACCGCGCCAACTCGCGCGCGGCGGGCAAGGTCATCGAGGCCACGCCGCCTTTCGAGGCGGAATAGGCCGCCTGCCCGATCTGGCCGTCTTCGAAGGCCACCGACGAGGTGTTGACGATCACGCCGCGCGCGCCGTCCGCGTCCACCGGATCGGCCTTGGCCATGGCCTTTGCTGCGATGTTCATCACCGCGTAAGTGCCGAGAAGATTGACGTTCAGCGCCTTGGCGAATGTGTCGATGGTGAGCGAGCCGTCGCGCGGCAGGATGCGCGCCGCCGTGCCGATCCCGGCACAGGACACCACGATGCGGGGCGTGCCCATGTCCTGTTCGATCTGTGCGAATGTGGCCTCGACCGCCGCCGGATCGCTGACGTCTACGGCATAGCCCTGGCCACCGATTTCACCTGCGGCGCGCGCTGCGGATGCGCCCGACAGGTCGAGAACGGCAACTTTTGCCCCCTGCTCCGCCAGACGTTTCGCCGTCGCGAAACCGAGGCCGCTGCCCGCGCCGGTGACGGCTGCGACAAGCCCTTCGATCTTCATGAATGTTCCTCCCGTTTGAGAGAACCATGCAGAAGGATAATTGTTCTGTCAATGAACAATTAAATGGATGACCTATCTCGCAGATGCAGCATGCATGTCAGACCATTGGGCACGCAGGAATTCCCCGGAAAACAAAAAGCCCGCGCCAAAAGGCACGGGCCAGACACTCCGGGGCGCTGCGCTGCGGCGGCGTGGCTCAGGATTTCTTGTCGAGAATCAGCGGCGCACGCGACAGGTGATTGCCGCCCTCTGCGGCTTTCGCGGCGAGGCGCAGGAAGTCCCCGCGTTCTTCAGGCGTGAGACCGGAGAGGATTTCGTCCTGAAACTGCCGCACCACGGGAATCAGATCGTCGAGCAGCGCCTGCCCCGTTTCGGTCAGGGACACGAGCCGCGCACGGCGATCTTTTTCACAGACCGAGCGCAGAATCAGCCCCTTGCTCTCAAGCCGGTCGAGCACACCGCCGATGGTGGCGCGATCGTAGGCGATCAATTCCGCCAGTCGCGCCTGCTCAATCCCGGGATGGGCGCGGATCGCGTTCAGAGCGGCGAATTGCACCGAGGTCATGGTCTGGCCATGTGCCTTCATCCGCTCGGTGAAAACCGACATGGAAATCTGGTTCAGGCGGCGAATCAGATGACCCGCCATGTTGTGAATTTCGAGAGCCATGTGCCTCCTCTCCTCCCGCCCCTGCGGCGCATTGTCCTCCCCAATGCCTTAACTCAGTGATGCAGGTCAATAATAAGTATGCTTACGGAATTGACTCAGATCAATAGTAAGTATACCAATTATCTTGGCGCAACGGGAGTGCGTCCAGAGACAAACGGAGGAGCTCACATGAATCTCAAGGCTAAATTGCGCGGCACACTTACTGCGGCAACGCTTGCAACCGTCACCGCCACGTCCGCTTTCGCACAGGACGTCACGCTGATCCTGCACCATTTCCTTCCGCCGGTGTCCAACGCCCATAAGGTGATGCTCGAACCCTGGGCCGAGAAGGTCAAAGCCGACAGCGACGGCCGTATCGACGTCCAGATCTACCCGTCCATGTCGATGGGTGGCAAACCGGGCGAGCTTTACGGTCAGGTCCGCGATGGCACCGCCGACATCGTCTGGACGCTTCTGGGCTATACGCCGGGCGTCTTCCCGCGCACCGAAGTGTTCGAACTGCCGACCGTGCACAAAGGCTCCGCCACCGACACGACCATCGCGCTCAACGCCTCGCTCGATCTTCTGGCCGAGGATTTCAAAGACATTCACGTCCTGTTCCTGCACGCCAATGACGGCAACCTGATCCATTCCGGCGGCAAGGAAGTCACCTCCTTCGAGGATGTCGCAGGCATGAAGCTGCGCACGCCGTCGCGCACCGGTGCATGGCTGATCGAGGCGCTCGGCGCAGAGCCGGTGAGCCTGCCGGTTCCGGCCGTGCCCGAGGCCATGTCCAAGGGCGTGATCGACGGCGCGATGACCACCTATGAGATCGTGCCCTCGCTGAAACTTCAGGAACTCGACAAATACACCGCCGAACTGCCGAATGGCGACCGTTTCGGCACCGCCGTCTTCATGGTGGCGATGAACAAGGACGTCTACGAAGACCTGCCCGACGATCTGAAAGCGGTGATCGACGCCAATTCCGGCATGAATGTCGCCGCCGAGATCGGCACGATGTGGGAGAATTTCGAAGTGGCCGGGACCGACGCGCTCGACGCCGCCGGTGTGACCCGCAACGTCTTCTCCGACGAGGAAGCCGCGAAATTCTACGACGTCAGCGAACAGGTCGTCACCCGTTGGGTCGATGAAGTCACCGCCAAAGGCATCGACGGCGCTGGTCTCGTCGACGCCGCGCGTGCCGCGATCGCCGCGGCGCATACCGAATAACGACCGACAGAGTCGTCCAAGACCGGAGAGGCGGGTCGCGCCCGTCTCTCCCCCATCACCCCGAAACACGCACCCACCCGGGAGGCTTGCTATGTACGCTGTTGTCACGCGTCTGGCAGATTTCTTTGCCATGCTTGGAGGCGCCATCCTCTTTGTCATCGTTCTGGTCACCACCACGAACACCGGCGCTTTCATTCTCGATCGTATCGTCGGCCCGTTTGGCCTCAATGTCTCCGGCCTTCCCGGCTATGAGGATTTCGTTCAGCTCGCCATTTCCGGCGCAGCGCTGATGTTCTTTCCCTTCACCCAGGCCTCGCGCGGGCATGTGGCCGTCGATCTGTTCGTCGCAAATGCGCCGATGCCGGTGAAATGGCTTTTGGACCGCATGTGGCTGACGCTCACCACCGGTGTCGCACTGTTTCTCGCCTGGTGGATGGTTCAGGGCATGATCGAAGTGCGCGCAGACGCCGCCGAAGCCGGTGTGCTGGGCTGGCCGATCTGGCCGTTCTACATCCCCGGCATCGCCGCCATGATCCTTTGGGCCATCGTGTCCGTCAGCCAGATGTTCGGAGACGCACGCTATGCTTGATCCCATCACCATCGGGGTCGTTGGCCTCGTCATTCTTTTCGGCCTTCTGATCCTGCGCATGCCCGTCGGCATCGCGATGATCATCGTCGGCATCGGCGGCACCTATGTGCTGTCGCTCGCTCTGCCCTATGTCCGGTTCGTGCCCTATATCCGGCAGTTCAAGACGCTCTTGTGGGAGAACGTCGCAAGCTATGACCTCTCGGTCGTGCCGCTCTTCGTTCTGATGGGCTACATCGCCGCCGAGGCGCGGCTCTCGTCGGACCTGTTCAAAGGTCTCGAAGCCCTGCTGTCGCGTCTCAGAGGCGGCGTGGCCATGGCGGCGATTGCGGCCTGCGGCGGATTTGGCGCGGTCTGCGGCTCCTCGCTCGCAACCGCTGCGACCATGGGCAAAGTGGCCCTGCCGGAGCTCAAGGCGCTTGGCTACAAGGACCGCCTCTCTGCGGGCGCACTGGCAGCAGGCGGCACGCTCGGCATCCTGATCCCGCCGTCCGTGGCGCTGGTGATCTATGCGATCATCGTTGAGGGTTCGATCCTCAAGATGTTCCAGGCCGCTGTTCTGCCGGGTCTTCTGGCCGTGCTGTCCTTCATCGGCGTGATCGCCATTCTGGTGCGGGTGAACCCGTCTCTGGCCCCCGAACCGCGCCCGATGGAACGCGAAGAGCGCAACCGCGCGCTCAAACGCCTCGTCCCGGTGATCGCCATCTTCGGCGCGATCATCCTCGGCCTCGGCTTCGGTCTTTTCACCCCCACCCCCGCCGCCTCCATCGGCGTGTTCCTGATCGCCGTCTACGGGTTTATCCTGCGGGCGCGCACCGGCGAGGGGCTGAACTGGGACGGCATGAAGCGCGCGCTCCACGCCACCGCGATCACGTCGGGCATGATCTACCTGATCCTGTTCGGCGCGGAAGTGCTCAAGGGCTTCTTCACCCGCTCCGGCCTGCCGCAGGCGCTGTCCGAATGGGCGGCGAACTCGGGCATGGACCCGATGCTGGTGCTGATCCTGATGCTCGTGGCCTTCGTGATCCTCGGCTGTTTCATGGAAAGCCTCGCGATGATCCTCGTGGTGGTGCCGTTCTTCTGGCCGACGCTGATCGCGATGAATGGCGGCGAATATGTCACCGCCGACATGGCCGCCTTCGGGATGACCAACGAGGATCTGAAAATCTGGTTCGGCATCCTCGCCCTCATTGTCGTCGAGCTCGGGCTGATCACCCCGCCCGTGGGCCTCAACGTCTTCATCATCTCCTCGCTCGCCAAGGACACGCCCATGTCCACCGTCTTCCGCGGTGTCATGCCCTTCCTCGGCTCCGAGGTCATCCGTGTGGGCCTGATCATCTTCATCCCCGCCCTCACCCTCACCATTCCACGCCTCATTGGCGGCTGACATAAGGAGACACTTTCATGTCTGATCTTCCCATCATCATCGCAGGCGGCGGCATCGGCGGTCTGGCGGCGGCCTGTGGTCTGGCGCGCAAGGGCCATCGTTCCATCGTCGTCGAACAGGCCCCGGCGCTCGGCGAGATCGGCGCCGGCATCCAGATCGGCCCGAACGCCTTCCATTGCTTCGACTATCTGAGCATTGGCGACGAGGCCCGCGAGAAAGCGGTCTATATCGACAAGCTGCGCCTGATGGATGCGCAAACCGCCGAGGACATCACCTCCATTCCCTTGGACGCGCCGTTCCGTGAGCGGTTCAAAAACCCCTACGCCGTGGTGCACCGCGCCGATCTGCATGGCGTTTTGCTGAAATATTGCGAAGACAGCCCGCTTGTCGACATTCGCACCTCTCACGTCGTGGAGAGCTATGAGCAGGACGGCACCTCCGTCACGCTCAAGGTGAAAGACCGCGATCCGATCAAAGGCTCCTTCCTGATCGGCGCCGAAGGTCTGCGCTCCCCGATCCGCGGCCAGATGATCGGCGACGGCGAGCCGCGCATTTCCGGCCACACCACCTACCGCTCCGTGATCCCGACCGAGCAAATGCCCGAAGACCTGCGCTGGAACGCAGCGACGCTTTGGGCCGGTCCGAAATGTCATATCGTGCACTACCCGCTTAAGGGCTGGAAAGTGTTCAACCTCGTCGTGACCTATCACCGCGATGTCAAAGAGGCGATTGCCGGGCGTCCGGTCTCGAAAGAAGAGGTCGCAGCTGGCTTCGAGCACATCCACCCGAAAGCCCGTCAGGTCATCGAGCATGGTTCTGATTGGAAACTCTGGGTGCTCTGTGACCGCGATCCGATCTCCAACTGGGTCGACAACCGCGTGGCTTTGCTCGGCGATGCCGCCCACCCGATGCTCCAGTACTTCGCGCAGGGTGCCTGTATGGCGATGGAAGACGCGGTCGCGCTGTCGCATTGCATCGAGCATTACGGCGACAATGTCGAACGCGCGCTGCAAATCTATCAGGAAATGCGCAAGGTCCGCACCGCCCGCGTGCAGATGAACTCGCGCCTCATCGGCGAATACATCTACCACCCGGACGACGCCAAAGCCGCTGTGCGCAATCACGTCATGTCCAACATGACGCCGGACGAATGGTACGACCAGCTGTCCTGGCTCTATGGCTCCACCGGTCTCGACGAGAGCACCGTCAATGCCGCGCTGAAAACCGCTGCTGAATAATCCAAGAAACGCAAAGGACAAACCTATGGCTTATGTCTTCCCCCCCGCCGAGCCGGCCACCGTGGCCGTGGATGGCACCGATGATCGCCTGCCCGTGCGCCGCATCTTCTGCGTCGGCCGCAACTACGCCGCCCACGCCCGCGAGATGGGCAAGGACCCGGATCGCGATCCGCCCTTCTTCTTCACCAAACCGGCCGATGCCGTGGTGGACACCGGCGAGGTGGTCGCCTACCCGCCGGAGACCGAAAACTTCCATTACGAGGCGGAACTCGTGGCGGTGATCGGCAAAGGTGGCAAGAACATCTCCGAAGAAGACAGCCTGTCCCACGTCTGGGGCTATGCCGTCGGCAACGACCTGACCCGTCGCGACCTGCAACTGAAGGCGCGCGAACAGGGCCGTCCGTGGGACTGGGGCAAGGCGTTCGACCGCTCTGCCGTCATCGGTCCGGTGTTCCCGGTGGAAAAAGTCGGCCACCCGGACAAGGGCTCCATCAAGCTCACCGTCAATGGTGAGGTGAAACAGGACGCCGATCTGGCCGAACTCATCTGGTCGGTGCCGGAGATCATCTCCATCCTGTCGCATTCGATGACGCTTCAACCGGGCGATCTGATCATGACCGGCACGCCCGCGGGCGTGGGTGCTCTCGTAGAGGGTGACACCTGCGTGGTCGAAATCGAAGGTCTCGGCAAAATCGAGACCCCGATCGGCAAACGCGAAGCCTGAGAGGCCTGATCCGATGACCTTGAAGTTGCACAACTTCTTCCGGTCCTCCACCTCAACGCGGCTCCGTGCCGCGTTGAACCTCAAGGGGCTAGACTATGACTATATTCCCTATGTGCTGCGCACGGGGGAAACGCGGACGCCCGAATATCTGGCGAAGAACCCGCAGGGTCTGGTCCCCACCCTTGAGCGCGAGGACGGCAGCTATCTGACGCAGTCTCTCGCCATCATGGAATGGCTGGAGGAGACCCACCCGGAGCCCGCGCTTTTGCCGTCTGACCCGGATGGCCGTGCCCGTGTGCGTGCGCTGTCTTACATGATCGCGCTGGAAATCCACCCGCTCAACAACCTGCGCGTTCTGTTCCGTCTCAGCGATCAGTTCGGTGCGGACGAGGAAGCCCAAAAAGAGTGGTTCACCCATTGGGTCACGATCACTTTTGACGCGCTGGAGGCTGAACTTTCCGCCTCGAAAGACACCGGCATCTATTGCCACGGCGACACGCCCACCATGGCCGATTGCTGCCTCTATGCGCAGGTCTGGAACAACAAACGCTTTGGCGTGCCGCTGGAAAACTGGCCGGTGATTTCGCGCATCTACGCGGAACTCGACAAGCTCCCGGCCTTCACGAAAGCCGCGCCGCCCAACCAACCCGACGCCGCCTGAGGCGGCCCCTATCCCGGAGGAATTTCACGATGCTGACCGAAGATCGCAGCCACGACACCATCGAACATGGCATGCAGCCGGAGGACACCCCGGAACTGCGCGAGCTCTACAAAGGGTTCGAAGAGAACAACCTTCTGCCGCTCTGGACGCAACTCGGTGACCTGATGCCGATGACGCCCAAATCCAAGGCCGTGCCGCATGTCTGGCGTTGGGCCGATCTTCTGCCGCTGGCGGAAAAATCCGGCGAATTGGTGCCTGTGGGCCGGGGCGGGGAACGCCGCGCCATCGGTCTTGCCAACCCCGGTCTGGGCGGCAATGCCTATGTTTCGCCGACGCTCTGGGCCGCGATCCAGTATCTTTGCCCGGGCGAGAACGCGCCGGAGCACCGCCACTCGCAAAACGCCTTCCGCTTTGTCGTCGAAGGCGAAGGTGTCTGGACCGTCGTCAACGGCGATCCGGTGCGCATGTCCCGTGGTGACCTTCTGCTGACGCCGGGCTGGAACTTCCATGGCCACCATAACATCGCGAACGAGCCGATGGCGTGGATCGACGGCCTCGACATTCCGTTCTCGCAACAGATGGATGTCGGATTCTTCGAGTTCGGCTCCGACCGTGTGACCGACAACGCCACCCCGGATTTCTCCCGTGGCGAGCGTCTCTGGTGCCATCCGGGCCTGCGCCCGCTGTCGCAGTTGCAGAACACCGTGTCGTCGCCGATCGGCGCCTACCGTTGGGAATTCACCGACCGCGCCCTGACCGAACAGCTTTTGCTGGAAGACGAAGGCCAGCCCGCCACCGTCGAGATGGGCCATGCCGCCATCCGCTACGTCAACCCGACCACCGGCGGCGATGTGATGCCGACGATCCGCTGCGAATTCCATCGCCTGCGCGCGGGTGTCGAAACCGCGACGCGCAACGAGGTTGGCTCGACGGTCTTCCAGGTGTTCGAAGGCAAAGGCACGGTCGTGATGAACGGCGTGACGCACAAGCTGGAGAAAGGCGACATGTTCGTGGTGCCGAGCTGGGTGCCGTGGTCCTTGCAGGCCGAGACGCAGTTCGACCTGTTCCGCTTCTCCGACGCGCCGATCATGGAACGTCTGGGCTTCATGCGTCAGATGGTCGAGGGGCAGTAATGTCCCTCACCGAGACAGAGCTTGCCGCCCGCGAGGCTTTGAAAGCACGTTTGGGCAAGGGGGCGCGATTCGACGCCCCCAATGCTCCAACGGAGGAGTTGTTGCTCGCGCGTCGCGGGACGGCCTATTTCGCGCGCAAGCTGATGGAGCTTACCGACGAGGCGCTCTATGAGCCTGCCGCGATCTCCGGCCTGACCCGCGCCCATGTGGTGGTGCGCGTCAGCTACGAGGCGCGCTATCAGGCGCTGGCACTGGAGGCTCTGGTCAAAGGCGAGGTGCTGGAACGGCCCGAGGAATTGCCGACGCTCGATCTGGCGGCAACGCTTCCGGCGCGGGCGCTCCGGCATCTGTTCCAGCATTCCGAAGTGCATCTCAACGTCTGCTTTCGCGATCTGACCGAGGCGCAATGGGACAGGGAGATGGTGCTGATCGACGGCAGCAAAACCACGCCCCGCGCCCTGCCCCTGATGCGGGCGAAAGGCATCTGGCAAGGCGCAATGGACCTCGGCAATGGCGCGCGGCTCAAGGACATGCCCGCAAGCCTGCGCTAAGTCCTTCCCCGGCCCGAGACAGGGCCGGGCAAAATCCGATTGACCGGCAAGGCCCGTTTGCCCAGAGTGCCCCACACGACATCGGGGACATCATGCGTCGGGTTCTGATCCTTTTGCTTCTGTGGTCCATGACCTTGCTCTCCGTCCCGGCGGCGGAGGCCGAACAGGCAATGCCCCCGACACAGACGATGGCCTCAGCCATGTCGCATGACCACACGGACTGCTGCCCTTGCCCTGAAAGGCACACCCCCGGTGGTGCGGGTCATCTTTTCTGCGCCCATGCCGCCTGCCTTTTGTGCGCGCTCAGCGGCACTGAGCCGCCCTCCCTCTCTCGCACCATTCATACCGCAGGCTTTCCATTGCCGACGATTGCAGGGGTCCTGCCCTATGCGCCTGCGCTCGACCTTCCCCCTCCCCGTCCCGGTTCCACTTTCGTCTGACCCTTTCCTCAAGGCGCAGCCGCGCCCAGAACCGATACGGAAACATCCATGAAGAAAATCATCCTGCCTGTGGCCACCGCCGCAGTGCTGGCCACGGGCGCCTATCTCGGGTTCAAACCGTCCGCCGAACCGGCCGCTTCCACCTCGTCCTCGCGTCCCGCTGCGGGTGCCCCGCTCGTCGCGGTGACCTTGCCGGACAGCCTTTCGGCCAACGCACAGATCGGCAAACGCGCCTTCGATGCCACCTGCGCCGCCTGTCACGGTATAAATGGCGCAGGGGTCGAGGGCTCCGGCCCGCCGCTCGTCCATGTGATTTACGAACCTTCGCACCACGGTGACATGGCCTTTGTCATGGCCGCCCAACGCGGGGTGCAGGCGCATCACTGGCGTTTTGGCGACATGCCGCCGCAAGAGGGGCTGACAGAGGGCGATCTGAAAGCGATTGTCGCCTATGTCCGGGAAATGCAACGGGCCAACGGTATCCAGTAAAGCAAGTGGCTTGCCCGGGGGACGGCGATGCCGTCGCGCCCCGGGCAGGCTCATTCCTCAAGCAAATGCTCGTAGCGCGCATCCGTCAGCGTTTTCATGAAGGCAACCAGCGCGTCGATCTCCCGATCTTCAAACGCCGGTCCCGTGGTCAGCTCTTCCATCGAAATGTTTTCCGGCACCTCCGGCGGACCAAAGCGCTCGCCGGTCTCCGGGTTGATCATCCGCGCCTCGGATTTCGTGTTGTAGGTGTTGTAGAACAGCACGACCGTGCGCAGGTCCTGAAACACGCCATTGTGCATATAGGGCGCGGTGACGGCGACGTTGCGCAGCGTCGGCACCTTGATCTTGCCTGCCAAACCCGCCGTGTCGGCGATCAGCGTGTTCTGCGCCAACCCGAGATCGGGATGCCCGCGCCCGACGCCGTTCATATCGCGCAGATCGCCATTCTCCGGCACGCCGATGTTGTGATATTCGTAATTGGTGAAGGTCTCGCCCTCCGCCCCGGCTTGCGGCTTGAGTTGATGGCAGAGGTTGCAATTGGTGAACTGCTGCGAGAAAAACAGCGTCTCGCCCAGCAGTTCTTCGCGCGTCAGCTCCGCCTCGCCGCGCAGATACCGGTCGTATTTGCTGTCGAAGGGCGAAAACAGATCGGTCTCCTCGAAGGCGGCAATCGCCTTGGTCATCGCCGCATAGGCCTCGTCCTTATCGGCGAAAATCTCATCCCCAAAGAGCCCCTTGAAGGCCACGACATAGGCCGGGTTTTCCTCCAGCCGCGCCACGACAGAGGCCGCATCGGGCATGCCCATCTCAATCGGATTGAGCGGCGGCCCGCCCGCCTGATCGGCAAGCCCTGCGGCGCGCCCGTCATGAAACTGGCCGCCCATATAGACGCCTTCGTCGAGCTTTTGGAACATCGGCGCGAAATGCGCGTAGGTGGCGGTCGGCGCGTTGCGATCCCCCAGAGAGACGCCATCGTCGCCCGGCGAGGCCATGCCGCGCGGGTCGGCAAAGGCATGTTCCGGGTCGTGACAGGTCGAACAGGATTGCGTGCGGTTTTGCGACAGGTTCTCGTCGAAGAACAGCGCCTCGCCCAGCGCTTCGAGCGTGGCAAGCTCCTCGGCCTGGAGCGGAACGGGCATGAGAAGCGTGGTACAGAACAGGGTCAGGACAAGAGATCCGGGGGCGAGAGGTCTGGCGATCATGAGCGCAGTGCTTTCCGATTGGCTGTTCGAATGGCGGCGTCCCGCCTTTATCTGAGCTTTTCACTCGGGAATTTGACCGATGTCAAGAGCAGGCGAGAAAACGTGATAGCCCCGCAACGCTCGAAACGGCCCGCTTCGGTTGCGGAAGGCCACTTGACGCTCGAAAATCCATCGCCTAAACACGGGGCTCAACGCAGCGGGCGTTGTGTAATGGTAAGACCTTAGCCTTCCAAGCTAATGACGCGGGTTCGATTCCCGCCGCCCGCTCCAAATCTTCCCCCACATTCAAACGCCCCTGAACTGATGTCGCGTGTTTCTGTGCGAGCCTGCGGTTTTCTGATGGTAAAAATACTCAAAACGAAACGGGGCCCCGAAGGACCCCGCTCAGAGATAGATGCACCCGAGATCACTTCTCGAAGGCACAGCCCGCCGGAAGGCCGAGTTTGGCCATGATCTTGGCCGCCGGGCACCAGCCGGTGAAGGAGGATTGCAGCAGGTTGGCACCGATGAAGACGGTGAACCAGACGAAATAGGGGCTGACGAACTGGGTCAGCAAAACGCTGATCAGAACCATGATGCCGGCAAAGCGGAACATAGCGCGGTCGATGGACATTGGGGTTTCTCCGTATGGAATGACAGATTTGCGACAGAACTAGCAAATCGTGCGATTAAATTCAAGATTTCGAATATGGATCAACCAGCCGAACGCACACGAAATGTGCCCTGCGCAGTGGCGATCACTTCGCCGGTCTCGTCAACGATAATGCCTTCGGTGAAAAACGTCTTGGCCCCGCCGCCGATACGCTTGCCGCTGGCGATCAGCCGCGTGCCTTTCGGGCGCGACAGGTAATTGACGCTCATGTTGAGCGTCATGGTCATTTTCTTGTCCTCCGGATCGCCCGTGAACGCCCCGGCATAGCCCATCGCCGTATCGAGCATCATGGCGTAATAGCCGCCATGGGGAATGCCGTGGCGATTCTTGTGGATGTCTTGCAGTTCGATCTCCATCCGCGCCACATCCGGCCCCCAATGGGTCATCTCCATGCCGATGTGCTGCGCGGCAAGCGACAGCGCCTCCCAACTGGCCGGATTGTCCATGTCATAGCTCATGCGTCGATCTCCTCGATCAGGTCTGGGCCACTGGCCCGGTTGGAATTCACCGCCTTGCCGACGCGGTGGAATCGCAAGGTTTCGTCGTCGGCCGGTTTCATCAAACGCGCCGCCCCGTGGCCCTCTTCGCCCAGCCATTTCCCCCAGTGCTCCGGTTGCAGGATGACCGGAATGCGGTGGTGGATTTCGGCCATACGCCCCGTGGCCTCCGTCGTCACCATGGCACAGGTGGACAAACGCTCACCGTCCTGCTCCCAGTCCTGCCAGATGCCCGCGAAGACCATCGGCCCCTGCCCCGCAGGCTGGATATACCACGGCAGTTTTTCACCGCCCTCGGGGCGGAACCATTCGTAAAACCCATCGGCAGGGATGAGGCAACGGCGCATGCGGCAGGCCTCGCGAAAGGCGGGTTTCTCGGCCAGCGTTTCGGCGCGGGCGTTGATCAGCAGCGGCCCGTCGGAGGGCGATTTGTACCAGCGCGGGATGAAGCCCCAGCGCATCGGCACGAGGCGGCGCTGCCCCGTAGCCTCATCGCTCTCGCGGTAGACCACATGGATCTGCGTTGTCGGGCAGATGTTGTAATTCGGCAGCGGCGGCAAGTCATTCGCTGGCGCGGCTTCGAAAAGCTGCGCCAAAGCGTCACTTGTCATGGAAAGGGCAAACCGTCCGCACATGGGGGCAATTTAGCGGCTCCTGCGGCGAGGGCCAGAGCAGATCGTGCAGGTGGGGTTTGAGTATTTACGCCATCAGAAAACCAAGGGCCGGAACCAGGCGGTCCTCTCCGGCATCTGCATGGCCGGTTTCTTCATCGGCACTCTGTCCCCCTCTTCATCATTAAGGTTAATCAGATTAACCTTAATGCAAGGTAAAGGGCGTCAGGAGAGGGGCTTGGCGGCACAGATGCGGGCCTCGCGTACAACATGTCGCGGCACCGTTCTTCCCTCAGCGATGCGCCTTGCGGGCGATGTCGATCTTCGCGTCCATCATCGACATTTCCTTCATGATCTCGCTGCGCCGCGTCCGGTCGGAGGTCTCACGCAACTCTTCGCGGAGTTTTTCCAGCTCACGCGACAGCGACACAAACTCCGGCACGCCACCGTTCTCTTTGATCAGCCGGTTCAGCAGCGCGTTTTCCGGGTCGACCTCACGCGGCAAAGGTTTGCCCGCCCCCGGAAGGTTGTCGAAAGCGCCGTCGCGCTCGGCCTCGGCGATTTTCTGGTTGATCAGGTCGATCAGAGGATGATCCATCTACGCCTCTCTTGCCGCCTTGAACCGGGCAAGGCTGGCCTCCGACCAGACCTCTTTCGGTTTGTAGAAGGCTTCGAATACAGGCGCGCCCTCGGGCAATACGACCCACGGCAGTTTCGTCGAGGTGAAGATATGCACATCCGGCACGATCTCGGCCCGCTCCTCCAGCGTGCCGCACCGCACGAAGGCGAAGGCCTCCCCCGACCCCGCGTAATGCGACCAGAGCGCCACCTTGCAAGATGGGCAGCGCGCCACGCTCTGGCCATGGCCGGAGTTCGAGGGGGTGGCAATCATCTCGGGAGCGCCTCTGGTGAGCCGGATTTCAGCCGTCTCGACATAGGCGTTGAGCGCGAAGGCCGATCCGGTTTCGCGCTGACACCATGTGCAATGACAGCAATGCACGATCATCGGCCGGGCCGTCATTTCAAATTCGACCTCTCCGCATGTACAGCGCCCGTGCATACCCGTTTCCTCCCCTGCCAGCCCAAATGAAAAAGCCCCCGCATGATTGCGAGGGCTTTTCTGTTTGTCTAGCGCGAACCGTTTATTTCACGGTGATGCGGCCGTCCGTATAGGGCGTGTAGGGCGCATGTTCGATCATGTACTCGGCCAGAACGTCGGCGAGATCGGGACCGAAGTCATAGGCATTCTCAGCGCTCAGGAACATTTTGTAGCCGTCGCCGCCGTTGCGGACGTAGTTGTTCGTCACCGCGCCATAGACCTTGTCCATCTCGATCGGCGCGCCGCCGACCATCACGTCGGAAATGCGGGACCCGACCTCAGCCGCCGGATCGACGGTGTAGGACATGCCCGCCACCTGCGGGAAACGGCCTGCGCCATCGGCCATCTCGGAGACACCGTTTTCCAGCGCCTCGACGATGGTCGCGCCGGTCACCTGGAAGGTGGAGAGCGTGTTCTGGAACGGCAGAACCGTGAGCACGTCGCCCATGGTCACCTGACCGCCCTGAATGGAGGCGCGCAGACCGCCGCCGTTCTGGATGGCGATCTCGACACCCTGATCCTTCACGCGCTCCAGCATGGCGTCGGCCACGAGGTTGCCCATGGCGCATTCAACGGCCCGGCAGGTTTCGCGCGAACCGTCGATGTCGGCGGCAGCTTCCGCGACAACCTTGGCTTTCAGCTCGTTGATCGGGCCCGCGAGCTCGGTGATGCGCGCCTTGATGTCGGCGTCTTCGGCCACGGACGCGTCGAGCAGGATCGGCTCGCCGGTGGCGGAGATCAGCGTGCCTTCGTCGTCGAAGGTCAGCACGAGGTGACCGAGGTATTTCGAATAGGCATAGGCGGAGACGACCGGAACTTCGCCGACCATGGTCGGGTAAGCCATCGCGCCTTCGATCTCGTTGGAGAACAGCGTGTGGGAGTGACCGCCGACCACGGCGTCGATGCCCGCGACCTCACCGGCAAGCTCCAGATCCTTGTTCACACCGACGTGGGTCAGCGCGATGATCTTGGTCACACCTTCGGCCTCAAGCTCGGCCACATCGGCGGCAAGGCTGTCGGCTTCGTCCTGGAAGATCACGTTCGGGCCGGGGCTGGCGGTTTCCGGCGTATCCACGGCCAGCGCGGAGATGATGCCGACTTTCTCGCCGCCCACTTCCAGCACGACATAGTTTTTCACTTTGCCATTCAGCAGGTTGGACTGGGACACATCGAGGTTGCCGGAGATCACCGGGAAATTCGCATGCTCGATCAGTTTGAGCGTGCCTTCCGGGCCATCGTCGAATTCGTGGTTGCCAAGGGCCATCACGTCATAGCCGATCTTGTCCATCATCTCGGCCTCGACATCGCCCTTGTAGGTCGTGTACATCAGCGAGCCCTGATACTGATCGCCTGCGTCGAGCAGGAGCACGTTCTCACCGTCCAGTTCCGCGCGCATCTCGGCGACTTTCGTGGCCAGACGGGCATAGCCGCCAAAGCACGCACCGGCCGCGTTGTCTTCTTCGGGGCAGGTGTTGTCGTATTTCGTGATCGGCTCGATCCGGCTGTGCAGATCGTTGGTGTGCAGGATGTGCAGCGTATAATCGGCATGCGCGGCACCTGCCATCAGAGCCATTGCGGCGGTGGTGGTGAGAACTTTTTTGAGCATATCTTGCCCCCTGTTAAACGTCATGACTTCCAACTTGACCGGTCTTGACCATCGAGTCAAAGCCCGAAACCAGAAAATGGCTACATCCGCAACGTAACGGAATTGTAACGATGAAATGACAGGCAGATCATCGTTTTCCGACAATCCAGCCGTCCAGCACCTCATGCGCAAGCCGTTCCGGATCGCTGTCGAGCCGTCCGGTGATCAGCCGCATCCACGCGACCGCCATGATCGTCTCCGCCAAGGCCCCCGCCTGCGCCCCGTCGATCAGCTCGCCGCGCATCCGCGACCATTCGACCACCTCGGCCAGCGCCACGAGACGCTCCTTGCGGTAGCGCTCCAGCGCCTCGGCCACATCCGCATCCGATTGCGCCTCCGCGATGATCAGCGCGAAGACCTGCCCTTCCGGGGTTTTCCAGAAGTCGAAGACATAGCGATAAAAGGCCCCGACCGTCGCAATCAGCGCCCCCTTGTCCTCATGCGCATGCTCACCTTTCGCACGCTCGTAAACCGCCACCAAAAGTGCCCCCCGCGACGGCCACCATTTGTACAGCGTCGCCTTGCCCGCGCGGGCGCGCCTGGCCACCGCCTCCATGCTCAGCCCCTTGACGCCTTTGTCGCGCAGAATCTCCTGCGCCGCCGTCAGGATCGCCTCCTCCGTCGCCGGGTTGCGTTTCGCCCCGATCGAGCGCCTTTGCGGCTCTGCACATTCTGCTGTGCGATCAGACACAGGTCTTCTCCTTTACATATCGAAACGCTTCGTTCACATTAAACGAAACGCACCGTTCCTTTTGGAGATAACACATGTCCATGTCCACCGCCATGCCCTCCGCCCCGAAACGCCCGAATCGTATCCGGTTCAGCTTTTTCGTCTTCCTCGGCGTCTACCCGCTGGTCACCGCCCTGATTTACGGCCTCGCGCCGCTCACCTCGGATTGGCAGATCTGGCAACGCAACCTCGTCATGGTGCCGATGATCGTGCTCTCCATGGTTTTCGTCATCATTCCGCGCATTCATCGCCATTGCCACCGCTGGCTGTAAGCCCACGATTTACGCAAACCCGGTGCAATCCGGGCGCGGACACAAAGTCTCATTGACCGGGGCGCGCGGCGCTGGCATCTGAGAGCCATGCTGATTTACAAAATCTTCCGCGCCCCCGAATGGGCCATTCTGCAAACCAACGGCGAAACCCTCGGCGCCCCTGTCGATCTCGCCGATGGCTATGTTCATTTCTCCACCGGCGCGCAGGTCAGGGAGACCGCCGCCAAATGGTTCGCGGGGGAGGACGCCCTGCATCTCCTCGCCGTCGAGAGCGACACGCTCGCCCCCCATCTCAAATGGGAACCCTCGCGCGGCGGCGCGCTTTTTCCGCATCTCTATCGCGCCCTGACCCTTGAGGATGTCCTCTGGGTCAAACCGCTGCCGCTGGCGCCCGAAGGCGCGGTCGACAGCCATCTCTTCCCGGAGGACCTTTGAATGTCGCTCTTCGAACAGCTCGGCATGGTCATGCTGCGCAGCCTCGACCCGGAGAAATCGCATCACTTCGCGCTCTCGGCCCTGCGCGCGGGGCTTGCGCCCCTGCCCGGTCCGGTCACCTCGCCGCGTCTCAAGATCAAATTCGCCGGTATGGAGATGCCCAACCCCATCGGTCTGGCCGCAGGCTTCGACAAGAATGCCGAGGCGATCCCGCAGCTGTCCCGCGCGGGCTTCGGCTTTATCGAACTGGGTGCGGTGACGCCGCGTCCGCAGCCGGGCAATCCGAAACCGCGGCTCTTCCGCCTCACCGAAGATCAGGCGGTGATCAACCGTTTCGGCTTCAACAACGACGGCATGGAGGAGATCACCAACCGTCTCGCCCGCTGCCGCCACTCCCATCACCGCACCGACATCCCGGTCGGGCTCAACCTCGGTGCCAACAAGGACAGCGAGGATCGCGCTGGCGATTTTGCCAAGGTGCTGGCGAAATGCGGCAATTTCATCGACTTCGCGACCGTCAACGTGTCGAGCCCGAACACCGAACGCCTGCGCGATCTGCAAGGCCCCGAGGCGCTCGAAGCGCTGCTGGCGGGGGTGATGGATGCCCGCAAGGGGCTCGATCACAACGTGCCGATCCTGTTGAAAATCGCCCCCGATCTCGACAATTCGGAACTGATGGAAATCGCCGAAGTGGCCCGCAAGGCGGATCTCGACGGGGTCATCGCCACCAACACCACGCTGTCGCGCGAAGGTTTGAAATCTGCACATAAAAGCGAGGCAGGCGGGCTTTCCGGGAAACCTTTGTTCGAAAAGTCCACGCGCGTGCTGGCGCAGCTCTCGCGCCATCTGGGCACGGACGTGCCTTTGATCGGCGTGGGCGGTGTCGGATCGGCGCTCGATGCCTATACGAAAATCCGCGCGGGGGCCTCTTTGGTACAGGTCTATTCCGCGATGGTCTATCACGGCCTGTCGCTGGCCCCGCGCATCGCCCGCGGGCTGGACGCGTTGCTGGAGAAAGACGGCTACGACAGCGTTCTGGAGGCTGTCGGCACCGGGCGCGACGCTTGGCTTTGAGTTAGAGCGCCGCGCGCTCCAGCGCCGGGTATTTCCAGAACAGCGTCGCCCCCCGCGCCACGTAGCTGATCATCAGCGCGGCCCAAAGCCCGTGATTGCCCATCAGCGGTATCAGCGCGGCCACGGCCAAAAGGTAGATCCCCAGCGACAGCGCCGCCATGTTGCGCATGTCCCGCGTCCGTGTCGCCCCGATGAAAATCCCGTCGAGCATCCATGAGCCAAGCCCCACCACCGGCACGGCCACCATCCACGGCAGGTACACCCGCGCCTCGGCGCGCACATCGGGCGCTGTGGTCATCACGTCGACGATCATACCGCCGAAAATCGCAAACACCGCACTGAGCATCACTGCCGCCAGCAGCCCCCAGAAGGACGCCAGCAATGCCCCCCGTCGCAGCGCATAGGCGGAGCGCGCGCCCAGCGCCTGCCCGACGATGGCCTCGGCGGCAAAGGCAAACCCGTCGAGCGCATAGGCGGTGATCGAGACGAATTGCATCAGAATGTTGTTGCTCGCCAGCGTCACCGTCTCGAAGCCCGCCGAGAGGAAGGTAAAACTCACCATGATGGTCAACAGCAACACGGAGCGGATCAGAATATCTGTATTGACCTTCGCCATATGGATCAGGCGCGCGCGGTCGAACACCCGTGGCCAGTCGCGCCACGCAGGCACGCCAAAGGCATCGCGGCACAGCCACAGCCCCATCAGCGCACCGCTGATCTCGGCGACAAAGGTCGCATAGGCCACACCGCGCACGCCCCAGCCCAGCCCCAAAACGAACCAGAGATCGAGCGCAATGTTCACCCCGTTCATCCAGAGTTGCAGCGCCAGAACACCGCGCGTGCGCTCCTGCGCGATGAGCCAGCCGGTCAGGCCGTAAACGGAGATGGCAAAGGGCGCCGACCAGATGCGGATGGAAATGTAACTGCGGGCAAGCTCTTCGACCTCCGGTGTCGCGGGCGAAAGCTGAAACGACAGCCAAAGGATCGGCAGTTGAAAAACGATCAGGGCAAGCCCGCCCGCACAGGCGATCATCAGGGCACGGGTCAGAAGCGCCGCCACCTCACCCGGTTGACCAGCACCCCGCGCCTGAGACACAAGCCCCGTCGTCCCCATGCGCAGAAAGCCGAAAATCCAATAGATCGAGGCCAGAATGATCGCCCCGAGACCGACCGCACCGATTGGTGCCGCCTCCCCCATCTGACCCACGACGCCGGTGTCGACCGCCCCGAGGATCGGCACAGTGGCGTTCGAGAGCACGATGGGAATGGCGATTTTGAGAACCCGGCGGTGGCTCAACTCCGGCGCGGGCGCACTCATGCGTCCGGCTCAAGAACAGACTCGGGCGCGTCGGGCATCAGGAAATGCCCCATCGCCTGCACCGTCGGACGCGCCCGGTTGTCCTGCCAAGCCTCGACCCGGACAGAGGCATACCGCCGCCCCGCGCGGGTGATCTCGGCACGGGCATAGGCATCGCGCGGCAGACCGGAGCGCAGGTAATCCACGGTCAGGTCGATGGTTTTCGGGAATTTCGGCAGGATCTCCCCGGTGTCTCCCGCTTCGATCCGCGGCCAGACCATGGACCAGCTCAACGAGATCAGCGCGGTGACCTCAAGAAACGCGGCCAACGCCCCGCCATGCAGCGCGGGCAGCATCGGATTGCCGATCAGATCGGGCCGATAGGGCATGATCGCGGTCAACTCGTCGCCGCGACGTTCGAATTCGAACCCCATGAAAGAGATATAGGGCACGCGCGCCACCAGATCCGCCAGAGCGGCATCGCGCCGTTCCTTGACGATCTGAACGGGTTCGGGTTTGGACCGGATCATGATTTGCCCCTCTCCACGGTAAACGCCCCGGTGGCTGCGGCAACCGGCACGTCGCTGACGCCGTCGGTCGCCGAGACCCGGACAAAGGCCACGGCACGGGTGACATGGTAACAGATGGCATGGGCGGCGATCGTCGCCCCCGGTTTCGCGGCGCGCATATAGTCGATGCGCAGGTCGAGCGTCGCGGTGGAAATACCCGCCTCCGGGTGACTCATCACGGCGGCCCCCGCACAGGTGTCCATCAGCGCCGAAATCGCCCCGCCATGGATCACGCCGGTCTCCGGATCGCCGATCAGCTTTTCCGCATAAGGCATGAAAACCTCCGCCTGCCCGTCGCCGATCTGTTCGAGCGACATGCCAAGAGCGGCGCAATGCGGCAGATTCTCGATGAACTGGCGGGCCATCCGGGTGCGGGCGTCATCCATAGCGAAATTTGTGACCTTTTGGACAAGTTGGCCCCATAATGTGAGATGATCGCAGGGCCGCAAGGGCAAATTGAAACCCGGCCCGAGGTTTTCCCCCGTGACGTCACAGCATGTCTGCACACGACCAAGCCCCCCGAGCGCTCCCGGCATCCCGACTGCCAGCTCTCGACGGGCCTTGATCCCGTGGCATGCGGTTTACTATGCTAAGGTAGCGCCCCGAATTGAGTTGCGAAACTGAACTCATCTGTTTAGATGCGTCGCGAGGAGAGAGAGAAGCCATGTCTGACCGACGTCTCACGTTCAAGGAAATGTGCGCGCAGTTCGATGTGACTCCGCGCACGTTACGCTATTACGAATATATCGAGTTGCTGGCCCCCGAGAAGGAGGGTCGCTCTCGCTATTACACCCCGCGCGAAGTCGCGCGGATGACGCTGATTTTGCGGGGACGCAAATACGGGTTCTCCCTTGAAGAGATCCGCCAGTGGTTGCTGATCTACGAGGAAAAGGGCACCCAGGCTCAGGCCCGGGCCTTTGTCGAACTGGCCGACCGCCAGCTTGTCGCACTCGAAGAGCAAAAACGCGAGCTGGACAAGGCCATCGGTGAGTTGAAGGAGCTGCGCTCCGAGAGCGCAAAAGATGCGGAGACGGTGCGCATCACCTGAGTGCCTGTCCGAGGGCCGCACGCCATGACCGCGCGGCAAGGCGACGTGGCGTTCTTTCACCGCCCGCCGCAAGACGCCCCCGCAAACAAGGGGGCTTTCGGTTTCATTCCACCGGATGAAATCCCTTAAATGTAGAAAAAAACCAAAGCGCTTTAGATGGCATTTTCATAGTAAAAACAGGAAAAATTCCACAATCCATACCAAACCGTTTGCATTACAGAATCCGAATGCGTAATTTTACTGTAACGCACAGCGGGCCGCCGATTGAGACGGTGCCCGAAATGACGCCACGTTTCGAATGAAGCGGCATCGCAAATGCGATTAGGGTGGGGCCGAAGGCTGACCTTCGCGCCTCTGAATAGGAAGCCAGCCCGGTGGAATTTGCCGCCGGTCATGCCACCTAAGCGACGAGAACCGGAGTGGGCCGACGTGACGACCAAAGAGGTGATGACCATTCGCGAGATGTGCGATGCGTATGATGTGACGCCCCGCACCCTGCGCTTTTATGAAGCCAAGGAATTGCTGTTTCCGATCCGGGAGGGTCAGAAACGGCTGTTCACCAAGCGGGACCGGGCGCGTTTGACGCTGATCCTGCGCGGCAAGAAATTCGGCTTTTCCCTTGAGGAGATCCGGCAGTTGCTCGATCTCTACAAGGAAGAGGACGAAGGCGAAGCGCAGATGCGTGAGACGCTTGTGGCGTATCACGAGAAGCTTGCGGAGATGGAGGCGCAAAAACAGGCGCTGATCGCGGTGATGACCGATCTGGAGGATGAGATTGCGTTTGTCGAAGGACAGATCGCAGGACTGAAACGCGCGGAGTGAGGCAACGCTCCCGCGCGCCATGCAAGGGAGAGACGCCATGCCGAGCTACACGGCTCCGACGAAAGACATTCAATATGTTCTGCACAATGTGTTGAACATTTCCGGCTCCGACATTCCGGGCTATTCCGATCTTGAACCCGAATTCACCGAGGCCATTCTCGATGCCGCCGGTCAGCTCGCCTCCGAGGTGATCGCGCCGCTGAACGTGGTGGGCGACAAGGAAGGGTGCACCTTCGAAAACGGTGTGATCACCACGCCGACCGGGTTCAAAGAGGCCTTCGAGCAGGTGAAAGAGGGCGGCTGGCCCGGGCTTGATCTGCCCGAAGAGTTCGGCGGTCAGGGGCTTCCCTATCTGATGAGCACCGCCGTGGGCGAGATGTTCTCCGCCGCGAACCAAGCCTTTACGATGTATCAGGGCCTGACCCATGGCGCGGCCTCGGCGATCCTTGTGCATGGCACGGATCAGCAAAAGGCGACCTACCTGCCGAAAATGACCTCCTGCGAATGGACCGGGACGATGAACCTGACGGAACCGCATTGCGGCACCGATCTGGGCCTCATGCGCACCAAGGCCGAACCGCAGGCGGATGGCAGCTACAAGATCTCCGGCCAGAAGATTTTCATCTCGGCGGGCGATCACGATATGTCCTCGAACGTCATTCACCTTGTGCTGGCCAAAATCACCGGCGGGCCGGAGGGGATCAAGGGCGTGTCGCTGTTCATCGTGCCGAAATTCATGGTCGATGAAGACGGCAACCCGGGCGCGAAAAACGGCGTATCGGTCGGCTCCATCGAAGAGAAAATGGGCATCCACGGCAACTCGACCTGTGTGATGAACTATGACGAGGCGACCGGCTATCTCCTGGGCGACATGCACAAGGGCATGCGCGCCATGTTCACCATGATGAACGAAGCGCGCCTTGGCGTCGGCATGCAGGGTCTCGCCCAAGCCGAAGCCGCCTATCAGAACGCGGTGATCTACGCCAAGGACCGCCTTCAGGGCCGTGCCGTCACCGGCGTCGCGAACCCGGACGGCCCCGCCGATCCGCTGATCGTCCACCCGGACATCCGCCGCAACCTGATGGATCAAAAGAGCTTCATCGAGGGTGCCCGCGCCTTCATGCTCTGGGGCGCGCAACTCATCGACCAGGCGCATCGCTCCGAGGACAAGGACGCCGATGGCCTCATCTCCCTGATGACCCCGGTGCTCAAAGGCTTCCTGACCGACAAGGGCTATGAGGCAACGGTGAACGCGCAGCAGGTCTACGGTGGCCATGGCTATATCGAAGAATGGGGCATGTCCCAATTCACCCGCGACGCCCGGATCGCGATGATCTACGAAGGTGCGAACGGTGTACAGGCGCTCGATCTCGTGGGCCGCAAACTGGCCTCTGACGGTGGCAAACATGTCATGGCCTTCTTCGAAATGGTCAAATCCTTCTGCAAAGAGAATGGCGAAGGCGAGATGGCCGAATTCGTCACCCCGCTGAAAGCTGCGTCCAAAGACCTTCAGGGCGCGGGCATGTTCTTCATGCAGAACGGCATGAAAAACCCGAATGCGGCGCTCTCGGGCTCTTACGACTTCATGCACCTCTTCGGCTATGTCTGCCTCGGGCTGATGTGGGCGCGGATGGCGAAGGTCTCGCTGGCGGCTCTGGAAAACGGCACGGACGACCCGGAGTTCCACCAGAACAAGCTCACCACCGCGCGCTACTACATGGCGCGGCAACTGCCGATGACCGGCACTTTGCTCAAACGCATCGAGAGCGGCGCCGATCCGGTGATGACTCTCCCTGCCGAGGCGTTCTAAACTCTGCGCAACCCGAAACTGAGGCCCTCGCCCATCCCGGCGGGGGCCTTTCCATTTCAAGCGTCCGAAAAGACGAAATGACGGAGCGTAACCATGCCGAAGCGGTTCAGAATGACGCGGCGTTTTCCTGTTTCCATGACCGAAGACGGGTATCGTCGCCTCAGGCAGTTCGCGAGGGAGGCGGGCTTGGACGAGGGAGAGGCTTTGTCTTTCCTGTTCGAGAATTTCTCCTCCGTCACGGATGAAGAAAAGCTGACGCACCGCCTGCGCCTGTTCAATTCCGAACTGGCCGGGCGCAAACGCTGACGATCGAGACTGGCCTGTGGGCCGGACCCTGAGGAGGACTGAATGACTGAAGCCTATATTTACGACGCCCTGCGCAGCCCGCGCGGCAAGGGGCGCAAGGACGGGAGCCTGCACGAGGTGACCTCGGCCGCGCTTTCCGCGCAGATGCTGAACGCCGTCAAGGCGCGCAACGGCCTCGAGGGCCATGCCGTCGAGGATGTGATCTGGGGCAACGTGACTCAGGTCGGCGAACAGGGCGGCTGCCTTGCGCGCACCGCCGTTCTCGCTTCCGATCTCGATCAGAGCATTCCGGGTCTGGCGATCAACCGTTTCTGCGCCTCGGGCATGGAAGCCGTCAACATCGCCGCCAATCAGGTCAAGGGCGGGGCGGGCATGGCCTATATCGCCGGCGGCGTCGAGATGATGGGCCGGGTGGCCATGGGCTCCGACGGGGCAGCGATTGCCGTGGACCCGTCCTTGGCGATGAAAACCTATTTCGTGCCGCAAGGCATCTCGGCGGACATCATCGCCACCGAATACGGGTTCTCCCGCGAAGAGGCCGATGCGCTGTCCGTCGAGAGCCAAAACCGCGCCGAAGCCGCGTGGAAAGACAACCGCTTCGCGAAATCCATTGTGCCGGTCAAGGACATCAACGGGCTGACCATCCTCGACCATGACGAATACATGCGTCCGGGCACGACCGTCGAGACGCTCGGCGCGCTCAAGGCCTCCTTCAAGGACATGGGCGAGGTGATGCCGGGTTTCGACAAGATCGCGCTGATGAAATATCCGCATCTTGAGAAGATCAACCACATCCACCATGCCGGGAACTCCTCGGGCATCGTCGATGGCTCCGCCGCCGTTCTGATCGGCAACAAGGAATTCGGCGAGAAATGGGGCCTCAAACCCCGCGCCCGCATCCGCGCGACCGCCAAGATCGGCACCGATCCGACCATCATGCTCACCGGCCCCGTGCCCGTGACGGAGAAAATCCTCAAAGACAGCGGCATGTCGATCAATGACATCGACCTGTTCGAGGTGAACGAGGCCTTTGCCGCCGTGGTGCTGCGCTTCATGCAGGCCTTCGATGTCGACAGCTCCAAGGTCAACGTCAATGGCGGCTCCATCGCCATGGGTCACCCGCTGGGCGCGACCGGCGCGATCATCATCGGCACGCTCTTGGACGAGCTTGAGCGCACCGGCAAAGGCACCGGCCTTGCCACGCTCTGCATCGCATCCGGCATGGGTGCGGCCACGATCATCGAGCGCGTGTAAGGGAGGCAACGCATATGACCGATTTTCATTATTCCGTCGACGCGGACGGCGTCGCGATCATCACTTGGGACATCCCCAACAAGTCCATGAACGTGCTCTCGATGGAGGGCATCGCCGAACTGGATCAGTGCATCGATAAGGCGCTTGGCGACGAGGCCGTCAAAGGCATCGTCGTGACCTCCGGCAAGGACACGTTTGCGGGCGGCATGGATCTTAATATCATCGCCAAGATGAAGGACGCCGCCGGGGACAACCCGGCGCAGGGTCTCTTTGACGGGCTGATGAGCATGCATGCGATCCTGCGCAAGCTCGAGCGCGCGGGTATGGACCCGAAAACCAACAAGGGCGGCAAGCCCGTCGCCGCCGCCCTGCCCGGCACCGCGCTCGGCATCGGCTTGGAGCTTCCGCTGTCGTGCCACCGCATTTTCGCCGCCGACAATCCCAAGGCCAAGATCGGCCTGCCGGAGATCAAGGTCGGCATCTTCCCCGGCATGGGCGGCACCACGCGGGTGTCGCGTCTGGTCGGCGCGATGGCGGCGGCACCGATCCTTCTCGAAGGCAAGATGCTCGACCCGAAGCAGGCCAAAGGCGCAGGGATCATTCACGAGATCGTGGAACCCGGCGAGTTGCTGGCGAAAGCGAAAGAGTGGGTTTTGGGCGCGAAAGACGCCGACATCGTCAAACCCTGGGACGCCAAAGGCTGGAAAATGCCCGGCGGCGCGCCCTATCACCCGGCGGGTTTCATGACCTTCGTCGGTGCCTCCGCCATGGTCAACGGCAACACCCAGGGCGTTTATCCGGCAGCGAAAGCCTTGCTCTCGGCCGTCTACGAAGGCGCGATGGTGCCGTTTGACACGGCGCTCAAGATCGAAGCGCGCTGGTTCACCCATGTGCTGATGAACCCGTCGTCTTCCGCGATGATCCGCTCCCTGTTCATCAACAAGGAAGCCTTGGAAAAGGGCGCGAACCGTCCTGAGGTGGCCGATCAGACCGTCAAGAAAGTCGGCGTGTTGGGCGCGGGCATGATGGGCGCGGGCATTGCCTATGTCTCCGCCAATGCGGGCATCGAGGTCGTTTTGATCGACATGAAACAGGAGGCTGCGGACAAGGGCAAAGCCTATTCCGAAAGCATTCTCGACAAGGGGATCAGCCGCAAAAAGGTGACGCCCGAGAAGAAAGAACAGGTCTTGAACCGCATCACCGCGACCACCGATCTCGATGCGCTTAAGGGCTGTGATCTGATCGTCGAAGCCGTGTTCGAAGACATCGGCGTCAAGGCGGAGATGACCGAGAAAGTTGAGGCCATCGTCGGCGAAGACTGCATCTTTGCGTCCAACACCTCGACCCTGCCGATCACAGAGCTGGCCAAGGCCTCCGTGCGCCCGGAGCAGTTCATCGGCATTCACTTCTTCTCCCCCGTGGACAAGATGCTTCTGGTCGAGATCATCAAAGGCAAGGGAACCGGCGACGTCGCCGTGGCGAAAGCGCTCGACTATGTGCGCCAGATCCGCAAGACGCCGATCGTCGTCAATGACGCGCGCTTCTTCTACGCCAACCGCTGCATCATCCCCTATATCAACGAAGGGGTGCGCATGGCGGCCGAGGGTGTGGACCTGCCGCTCATCGAGAATGCTGCGAAGCTTCTGGGCTTCCCGCTCGGTCCGCTTCAGCTCATCGACGAGACCTCGATTGATCTGGGTGTGAAGATCGCCAAGGCGACGAAAGCCGCGATGGGCGATGCCTATCCGGACGCGGCCGTCGATGAGGTGGTGTTCTGGATGTACGATCAGGGGCGTCTGGGCAAAAAAGCCAACGCGGGCTTTTACGACTACGACGAGAAGGGCAAGCGCGGTTTCCTCTGGGAGGGCTTCAACGCCGAATTCCCCGTGGCCGACGCCCAGCCCGATCTCGACGAGGTGCAACACCGCCTGATGATGGCGCAGGTACTCGAAGCCGTCCGCGCGCTCGAAGAGGGTGTGCTGGAAGACATCCGCGAAGGCGACGTCGGCGCGATCCTCGGCTGGGGCTTTGCGCCCTGGTCCGGCGGGCCGTTTAGCTGGCTCGACATCATTGGGGCCGGTAAAGCGGTGGAGATTTGCGACAATCTTACCGCCACGCACGGACCGCGCTTCGAGACGCCGAACCTCCTGCGCGAGATGGCCGCCTCTGGCGAGACCTTCTATGGCCGCTTTGGCACGGGTGTGGACAGCAAGGCCGCCTGAGCGCGCCTCATATGACACTCAGCCCTTCCCACTTCGGGGAGGGCTTTTTTATGCGTCGTCTTTCGCCAGTTCCGCGAACATCTCGCGCCCCTGAATTTGCGGCGCCATGGTGCACCAGCGGTCTTCGACCTGCACCCAATGGGCATCCATTTCTTCGGCATGAACGATGACCCGCCCCGGTTCGGATGTAATGGGGGCAACGATGAGATTGAGAAACAGCGCAAGCGCTTCGGCTGAGATACACATGGGCAGGCTCCGTTGGCATGTTGGCCCTCGCGTCCTCCCGCACGGGGTCTCCTCTCAGCCTAACCCGGTTCGCCACATCGGGCGCTCCAAAATGCTGCATTGCTGCATTTTCACCATCCCCTGCCTTTCCTTTCAGCACAAATCGACACAATCCGCCGTTTTCACGGGCACAGCAAGACCCCCGCATATTCCCTCACATGCGGGGGACCGTCCCCCTCCCCCGGATCGCACTCAGATGACGTAACTCGATGTCTCTTCGCGGCGCTGCGGTTGCATCCGCATCCACTGGGCGTCCTGCGCATCCTCGTCCAAAAGCGCGTCGACAAACACCCGCGCCTCGGTCAGCGACAGCACCTCATAACCCGGCACAAACCGGTCCTCCATCAGATCGGCGATGCTCATCACCTCTTCCGCCGGGCAATGGAACAACGCGCCGATATTGGCGAACACCACCTGCTCCGTCGCGAAATGCAACAGGATGACCTGCACCGCCCGATGCGGACGGGCGCGCTCGATGCCCTTGTAGCCCTCAAGCGCCAGCGCCGGGATCAAGGTAAACGGATCGCCGAACATCGCCTCGCCCGTGTCGCTCTCGACCATCACCGGCTGTTCCGGCAAAAGCAGCATCTCGGCGCGATTGCCCAATGCGCCCGGCGGAACGACAAGCGGCCAGTGCTGTATCGGCACCGATCCGTGACCGAGATAGGTCCAGTTGCGGGAAATCGTCCCCACCGCCTGCATACCTTCGTCGAAGGTCAGGACCTTGTCGCCTTCCTTGATCTCCGCCACATCGCGCCAGCCCCTGGCCGTGGCGATCAGGGTTCCGGCGATGAGACCGCTGGTGAGAACCGGCTGCATCTCATGCAGAGCGCCATCCCAGGCCCCCGTCCGACCGGTGGCCTCCCGGAGCGGTTCCTTCCGCAACATCTGACCCAGTTTCATCATCGCTTCATCCCCATGAACGAGGACCTGTGACCGAAGTTTTTGCGGGTGGCAGCCCGTCGTTTCCTCACACGCCCTCTTTGCAGGTTCAGAAAATCGCCCGGCTGCGGTCAGAGTTCGGCCCGAATGGGACGGAAATACGGCACAATTTCGACACAGGCGGCAATTGAACCGATTTCATTCAATTGTTCGCGAATTTGGTAATAGTCTTTTAAGAAATTTTTCCCGCGTCTGCGGATTAACCAATTTTTCAAGGACCCGCGGCCACGCCGCTCCCGATGTCCCTCTGGAATCACGCGTCGATTCGAGCCCTCCCGCCAAAGCCCAAGCCCCATCCCACAGGTTTCATTAACCAATTTGCCGCAATCGCGACACAGTCCCGCCGTCAACTCAGTCGAAGCGATAGTCAAATCGGGCAATGTCCGAAGCCGCGATCCGCGCCACCGCCTCGGCATCCGCATCCGTGTAGAAAGATCGCACATCGCGACTGCGCTCCGACGCGTTCACCCGCCCAATCGGCGACAGATCGAACCCCAGATGATCCCACAGCGGCGCAAGATCCTCCTCCAGCGCCTCGAGCCGCACATAATGGCTGGCCCGTTCCACGCCCGCGCCATCGCACATATAGCTGCTGTAAGGCGCCGACAGGCTGCGCAGCGTCTCCGGCGCGTTCAGAAAACCGGTGAAACTCTCCGCCTTGGCCAACCGCACCGCCGGATGATCCCAGCCCTGCACCCGCAGCCAGTGATAATAGGACACGATCCGGTCCCACGGGTTGCGCACCAGCGTGAAGATGAAATAGTCACCGAACGCCTCGCGCGGCACCAGCCCTTCGATGTCGGAGAGCCGCGAATGTTTCCAAAGCCGCCCCGCCGCTTCCATCTGCTTGATCCGCCCGCGTCGCTTGACCGCTTTCGGCGTATCCCCGATCAGGATGTCATCCGCCATCGCCCGCGCCTCGAGCGCCTGCGTCAAAGCCGTGCCCCCGGTCTTGGGGATATGCACGAAAATATAGTGGCGTCCGGGTGAAATGATCATGCCCCGACCCTAACCCAAGCCACGATCGCCGCCCAGAGTGATTGTCATGAGTGATTGTCCTGAGTGATTGTCGCCCCGGATGATCCCCGCTACAGTATCCCCAAACAGAAGAAAGAGCAGCCCGCGCATGATCGCGCTCACCGAATTCGAACGTCTCGAGGCCCCCGGTCTCTGGCTTCCCGACGGGGAAAGCCAGCGCCGCCCCGTGATCGTCTCCGTCGGCGAGGCGACCCTGACGCTCTCGGAATCCCGCACCGACGGACAAGCCCTGACCCATTGGTCTCTTCCGGCCATCGAACGTATCACACCCGAAGGCGAAAGCCCCGTGCGCTACCGCCCCGCTCCCGACAGCACCGAAGAGCTGGAGATCGAAGACGAGCTGATGAACGAGGCCATCGCCCGCATCCGCCGCGCCATCGACCGCGCCCGCCCGCATCCCGGACGGCTGCGCGGTGTGCTGATCGGCACCGCGGTCGCAGCCCTTCTCGGGCTCGGCGTGTTCTGGCTCCCCGGTGCGCTGATCCGTCAGGCCGTGACCATCGTCCCCACCGTGACCCGCGCCGAGATCGGTCAGGAACTCCTGGACCGCATCCGCCGCCTCTCCGGGGCGCCTTGCGACACGGTGCATGGGGCACGGGCGCTCAACAAGTTGAAAACACGGCTCATGCCCGGCGGCGGCGGCCAGATCGTCGTGCTCACCAGCGGCGTTGCGCTCTCGCAGCACCTGCCCGGCGGCATCGTCCTGCTGAACCGCGCCGTGGTCGAGGATCACGAGGACCCGGATGTGGTCGCGGGCTATGTGCTGGCCGAGATTGAGCGCGCCCGCGAGGAAGACCCGCTTGAGCGGCTGCTGCATGAGGCGGGGCTGATGACCTCTCTGCGGTTGCTGACCACCGGTCATATTCCGCCCGAGGTGCTCGACGCCCATGCCGAAAGCCTGCTGACCGCGCCGGTCACCGGGCCGGACCGCAACAAGCTGATCGCGACCTTCGCCGAAGCGCAGGTCCACAGCGCGCCCTATGCCTATGCGCTCGACATCACCGGCGAAACCGTCCTGCCATTGATCGAGGCCGACGGGGTACAGGTCGAGACCACGCGGCCCGTCCTCTCGGATGGCGACTGGGTGGCGCTTCAGGGCGTCTGCGGCGGCTGATTTCCGGAAACGAGAGATCCCACAAAAGAAATCCCCCGCCAGATGCGGGGGTTTCTTTTTGTTGTTCTGCCTCGTCTAACTCAACGCTTATTTGCGTGCGAATGCGTCCCCATAGCCGGCCCCCCGGACCATCGCCAAAGCGGACAGGGTTTGTTCGGGCCGGGCGAAAGGACCGGCCAGAACAATCTTCAAAGGCTTACCACCGCGTTGCAGGACCTGCGACGACACCGGATAGCCCATGGCCGAGAGACGCGCGATCGAGCGCTCGGCATTCTCGGGCACCCCGAAGGTGCCCACCTGAACATAGCGCAGAGCCTGCGCCGTGTGTTGCGACGGGGCATCGGCGGCCTGAACCGCCGTCGGCACGCGCTGCGGCATCACCGACTTGGTCGACACCTGCACCGGTGCCGTTCCGGTCGCTGAAACCGTCTGTACCGTCATGCGTTTCTTGACCGGGGTGCCGAAAAGCCATTCCCAAAACGTCTTCTTGCGCGGCGCATAGAGATCGTAGGCGGGCACGGTCTGGGTCCAGACCTGCGCCATCTGCAAATCGCCCCGCGCCGTCAAAGGCCCGCGGTTCGGATTGAGCCGCCCGTCGGTCCAGGCGCGGGCATAGCCCTGCGGCAGGGTGGCCGACACCGGCACGGGCAGCGCATAAACGTCCATCCCTGCGGCGCGCGCCACTTGGGTCGTGTTGGTGTTATAGGTCGAAAGACGGGTTTGCGTCCGCTCCTGCATATAGGCGGAGGGATGCACCGCCTGCGGGCCACAGCGCACCGTATAACGGCCACTTGTGACCATATATTGCGCATCGCTGCCCAGAAGACCGGCACAGGCATCGGCCATCACCGTCGTCGTCTGCGGCACCGTCACCGGTACGGTGGCCAACATCACCGGCGGTTGTACCGGCGCCACCGGGGTCACCGGCGCACGTTTCACCGGCACACGCACCAGCGTCGGCTCCGTCGTGGTCATCCGCCCGCCATCGGCGGTGCGCACGGTCACGCCCGCGGGCAGACGTTTCAGGATGTAATCCACATCACCGGTTGAACAGAGCATCTGACCGTTCTGCTCGGCGGCGACACAGCCACGCTCGCCCACAGCCTTGCCCGCGAGCGCTTCAAGCGGCGGCAGGGTGGGTTGTTTGGCGACGATTTTCTGAACCGGGGCGGCAGGCGCGATCAGGGCCGAGGCCACGGTCGGCATCGGTGCTTCGGTCGGCTTCGTCGTCGCAGGCGCGGCCGATGTGGCGGCTCCGACCTGCACCATCGGCGCGGTTGCCACCGGTTTGACAGGCGCGGCCTGAACCGGCGCGTTGGCGACCTGTGTCGGCGCGGGATCGGGGATCACCGGCAGGTGCTCTTCGACATTGGCAAAGGTCGGCTTGAAGCCACAGAGCACGTCGCGACTGCGGGTCACGCGCGGCACCCAATGCACCGCGGCACCATCGCCCGCGCGCACATAGACGCAGCCGCGGCTGTCGACATATTGCGTGCCCTTGTAGGAGAGCGGCGGATATTCCGCCGGCTGCTCCGCATTGTACAGCGACCGGGCATCGGATTGATGAATCCCGATGACCGTCACCCCCGTCGTCGCGAGAAGAACCGCAACGGATACCGTTCTCAAAGCCTGCATTATGTGGCCCCACACATCTTATTGTGTACGAGCCTAACCCAGAACCGATTCGCTGTTAAGGGGGGAAATCGCTTATTTTGTACCGAACATGCGGTCACCCGCATCCCCTAGCCCGGGTACAATATATCCATGCTCATTGAGCTTTTCATCCACAGCCGCTGTGACGATCGGCACATCCGGATGGGCCTCTTCCATCCGCTTCACACCCTCGGGCGCGGCCAGAAGGCAGAGGAAACGGATGTTTTTCGCCCCGGCCGCTTTCAGCTTGTCAATCGCCGCCACCGAGGAATTCCCGGTCGCCAGCATCGGATCGACGGCAATCACAAGGCGGTCGCCAAGGTCCTCGGGCACTTTGAAATAATATTCGACCGGCTCAAGCGTTTCCTCGTCGCGGTAGAGCCCGACAAAGCCGACGCGCGCCGAGGGGATCAGTTCGAGAATGCCGTCGAGCAGCCCGTTCCCGGCCCGCAGGATCGAGATCAGGGCGAGCTTCTTGCCGTCGAGCGTCGGCGCCTGCATGGTCTGCATCGGCGTCTCGATGGTCTTTTCGGTCATGTCCAGTTCGCGGGTGACCTCATAGGCCAGCAGCAGGGAAATCTCGCGCAGCAATTGCCGGAACCCGGCGGTCGAGGTCTCCTTGTCGCGCATGATGGTCAGCTTGTGCTGGACAAGCGGGTGTTTCACAACGGTCAGATGGTCAAGCATCGGCAGGCTCCAGTTTCTTTGCGACCGCCTTGCGGGTCGCCTCATCGCAAAAAGCCGCATCGAGCGCGGTCTTGTTCAAGTCTTTGAAATCGTCCTCCTCCCAGCCGAAGGTCTCGGCAAGGCGGTCGAATTCGTAGCGCATGGTGGAATGGAAGAACGGCGGATCGTCGGTCGACACGGTGACTTTCACGCCGCGTTTGCGCAGCTCGGCAATCGGGTGATCGGACCATCTCGGGAAGACCTGAAGCGCGATATTCGACCCCGGGCAGACTTCCAGAACGATCCCCGCCTCGGCGATCTCATCCACGAGCGCTAGATCCTCGATGGCGCGCACACCATGGCCGATCCGCTCGACTTTGAGGTCGCGAATGGCGTCGCGGATGCTCTCCGGCCCGCCCCATTCGCCCGCGTGCGTCGTCAGGCGCAGCCCCGCCTCGCGCGCCATGTCGAAGGCGTATTTGAAATCGCCCTGCTTGCCCATGGCCTCGTCGCCGCCCATGCCAAAGCCGGTGACGAAATCGCCCTTCGTTTCCTGCGCACACAGCGCGGTTTTCTTGGCCTGATCCGGCCCGAAATGGCGCACACAGGTCGGGATCGCGCGCATGACGATGCCCGCCTCGCGCTCCATCTCGTCGGCGGCCTGTTTGATCGCAGCAAGGTAATCCTTCCACGCCTCGACATCGCCGCCCCCGCAGAAATCGGGGGCCAGAAAGCTTTCGGTATAGATCACATTCGACGCCGCGCTTTCTTCCAACACGGCGCGGGTCAGGCGGTAGTAATCCTTAGGCGTCTTCAAAACCGAGGTGGCGGCCTCATAGACTTTGAGGAAATCCCAGAAGTCTTTGTATTTATAGGCACCTTTCTCGTCGAAAATGCCCGAGAGATCGACCTTTTGCTCCGCCGCCAAGCCGCGAATGAACGCGGGCGGCGCGGCACCTTCGAGATGCATGTGCAGCTCGATTTTCGGCATATCAGATACAGTCATAGGAAACTCCGTCCGGGCCCCTGCGCCTCGATCCCGAGGTGCTCGGCCAGCGAGGCCGCCACATCGGAAAAGGCCACGGGACCAATGGGTTTGAGGCCGAGACCATAGCCCAGAACCGGCACCTGTTCGCGGGTGTGGTCCGTGCCGCTCCAAGTCGGATCGTTGCCATGATCGGCGGTGAAAATCAAAAGATCGCCCTCGCGCGCGCGCTCAAACAGCCGCGGCATCTGGGCGTCGAACCATTCGAGATGGCGGGCATAGCCGGAGACATCGCGACGGTGGCCATAGAGACTGTCGAATTCGACGAAATTGGCGAAGGTGAAGGATCCGTCCGGTGCCTCCTCCATCACATCGCAGAGATGATCGAAGAGCACTTTATCCGTGCCCTTGCGGACTTCGTCCAAGCCCTGCATCGAGAAAATATCGCCAATCTTGCCAACGGCATAGGTCGCGCGCCCGGCAGATTTCGCCCAGTCGCAAATCGTCGGCGCGGGCGGCGCGATGGCATAGTCGTGACGGTTGCCGGTGCGGGTAAAGCCCTCTTCAACCGTCCCGATAAAGGGCCGGGCGATCACGCGCCCGATCTTCATCGCATGCAGCGTCGGCGCGAGGTCCTGACAGAGCTTCAACAGCCGCTCCAGCCCGAAATGCTCCTCATGGGCCGCGATTTGAAACACAGAATCCGCAGAGGTGTAGCAAATCGGCCAACCGGTCTCGATGTGCTGCGCACCGAATTTCTTGATCACCTCAGTGCCCGACGCGTGACAATTCGCCAGCGTCCCCCCTGCCCCACAGAGCTTTGCCGCCAGATCCATCACATCCTGCGGAAAAGACGGTTGTTCATCGGGAAAATAATGCCAGTCCCACGGCACCGGCACTCCGGCCAATTCCCAATGCCCCGAAGGCGTATCCTTGCCCGGAGAGATTTCGGCGGCCACGCCATAAAGCCCCTCCGGCATCGCTTCCAATCCCGGCGCAGGATCGGAGGTCGCATGCGCCATAGCTGCACCCAGCCCCAAAGCGTCGAGGTTCGGCAGGCGCAACGGCCCGGACCGCCCGTCTTCGGCGCGCCCCTCGGCACAGGCCTGTGCAATATGCGCGATGGTGTTGGCACCGGTGTCGGGCCGCTCGCCGTTGAAAAACTTGTCCGCGTCAGGCGCACCGCCCAGCCCCACGGAATCCATCACGATCAGAAACGCACGCGTCATGGCTTATCCCGTCACCTTCTCATACACCAAAGGCGGCTCCACCGGGGTCTCCTGCCCCAGACGGATCGCCGCCCGGATCGTGGCCTCTGCCCGATCCGCATCCTCGACAGACCGCGCATGGATCGTCGCGATCAGGCTGTCTTCATCGAGATATTCCCCGATCATGCAGACATTGGAAAGCCCCACCGCCGGGTCGATTTTCTCGCCGCCTTTCAGACGCCCGCCGCCCAGATGCACCACCGCCATACCCAAAGCATGCCCATCCATCTGCGCCGCATAGCCCGGCGCTTCCGCCACGACATCGCGCACAACCGGTGCCGACGGCAAACGATCCCGCCAATGATCGACGAAATCCGCAGGCCCGCCGAGGTCCGTGATCATCCGTCCAAAGCGCTCGGCAGCAGACCCATCGGTCAGCGTGTCGCGCACCGCCCATGTCGCCTGATCGATGTCGTCCGACAGCCCGCAAAGCACCATCAACTCCCCGCCCAGCGCACAGGTCGCATCGCAGAGGATGTTGTCCACCTCGCCATTGGTCAGCGCCTCCATCACCACCATGACCTCAAGCGCATTGCCCAAAGACGGGCACAAAGGCTGGTTCATATCGGTGATCAGCGCTGAGGTTTTGCACCCCGCGCCATTCGCCGTTGTCACAAGGCTCTGTGCCAGAGCGCGGGCGTCTTCCGCCGTTTTCATGAACGCGCCGGAACCGCATTTGACATCGAGCACCAAGGCCTCAAGCCCGGCTGCGAGTTTCTTCGACAGGATCGAGGCGGTGATCAGGTCGATGCTTTCGACCGTCCCGGTGACGTCGCGGATCGCGTAGAGCCGCTTGTCGGCGGGGGCGATGGAACCGGTGGCCGAGACGATGGCGCAGCCGACCTGTTCGACGATCTGGTGGAACCGTGCGTCGGTGACTTCGGTTTTGAGCCCCGGAATGGCTTCGAGCTTGTCGAGCGTGCCGCCCGTGTGCCCGAGGCCCCGCCCCGAGACCATCGGCACATAGGCGCCCAGCGCGGCCAAGGCGGGAGCGAGCAAAAGCGACACGCAATCCCCCACGCCGCCGGTCGAATGTTTGTCGATGGCGGGCGCAGGCAGGTCCCAATGCATCACCTCGCCGCTGTCGCGCATCGCCAGCGTCCAGGCAACGCGCTCCGCATCCGCCATGCCGTTCAAAAGCGCCGCCATGGCAAAGGCCCCGGCCTGCGCATCTGTCACGGCACCGCTGGCCAACCCTTGCGCGAACAGCGTCAGTTCCGCCTCGTTGAGCGGGCGATGATCGCGCAATTTCTCGATGATCTGGCGGGCGTCCATCATATCACCCCATGTGATCCGGGGTGAAAGCGCCCGGCAACAGCTCCCCCACCGTCATGGTCAATTCCTTGCCCGTGCGCGACATCATCGTCACCTTCACATCCGGCCCCGCAAATTCGCGGATCTTCTGGCGGCACCCGCCACAGGGCGGCACGGGATCGTCGCTGTCGCCGATCACCGCCACTTCGGCAATCTCCGTCTCTCCGCCCAGAACCATGGCCGCGATGGCCCCGGCCTCGGCGCAGGTGCCTTCCGGATAGGCCGCGTTTTCGACATTCACCCCGGTATAGATCGCACCCGAAGCCGTCCGGATCGCGGCCCCCACCCGGAACTTCGAATAGGGAGCATATGCGTTCGGCTGCGCCTTTGCGGCCTCATCGAGAAGAGACATGGAACACCTCATTTTTGACGGTTTGGTCAAGACTGCGCCGGGGCGAAAGCGGATGCAAGCAAGATGCGCCGGGATCTCGACAATCCGCACCCTTGCGGCGGGCGCAAGGCGCGTTTGTGCACAGAACCGGCAAAGATTTGCCCGAATACCGGCTCGCTCTGCAAGATTGCCGCCATTCTCCCCTTGCGCGCCGCCCCTTCCGGGGCGTAGAGGCAAGGTAAACCGGGATGTGACGTCAGGTCGCAGATTTAGTTCAGCACTAAACTACCTGCCGGATGCGCCCGCAAGCAACAGGGAGAGCCCCATGCCGACGGAAAGCCGCACGACCAACCTGAAGCAGGCCGCATTGGATTACCACGAGTTCCCGAAGCCCGGGAAGCTTGAGATCCGCGCCACCAAACCGATGGCCAACGGCCGCGATCTGGCCCGCGCCTATAGCCCCGGCGTGGCCGAGGCCTGCCTTGAAATCAAGGACGATCCGGCCAATGCCTCGCGGTTTACCGCGCGCGGCAACCTCGTCGCCGTGGTCACCAACGGCACCGCCGTTCTGGGCCTCGGCAATATCGGGGCCGCCGCCTCGAAACCGGTGATGGAGGGCAAGGCCGTGCTCTTCAAGAAATTCGCCAACATCGATTGTTTCGACATCGAAGTGAACGAAAGCGACCCGGTGAAACTGGCCGAAATCGTCTGTTCGCTGGAGCCGACCTTCGGCGCGATCAACCTCGAAGACATCAAAGCGCCGGATTGCTTTATCGTTGAACAACTCTGTCGCGAGAAGATGAACATCCCCGTGTTCCACGACGACCAACACGGCACGGCCATCGTCGTCGGCGCGGCTGCGACCAACGCGATGCAAATCTCCGGCAAGAAATTCGAAGACATCAAGGTGGTGTCCACCGGCGGCGGCGCAGCTGGCATCGCCTGCCTCAACATGCTTCTGAAACTCGGCCTCAAACGCGAAAACGTCTGGCTCTGCGACATTGCAGGCCTCGTTTATGAGGGCCGCGAAGAAGAGATGACGCCGCAAAAGGCCGCCTTCGCGCAAAAGACCGATCTTCGGACCCTCGACGAGGTGATCGAAGGCGCGGATATGTTCCTCGGCCTGTCCGGTCCGGGCGTCCTGAAACCCGAGATGGTCAAGAAGATGGCGAAACAGCCGATCATCTTCGCGCTCGCCAACCCGACGCCGGAGATCATGCCGGATCAGGTGAAAAAGGTCGCCCCCGATGCGATCATCGCCACCGGTCGCTCGGATTATCCGAACCAGGTCAACAACGTGCTCTGTTTCCCCTTCATTTTCCGCGGCGCGCTCGACGTGGGCGCAACCGAGATCAACGACGCGATGCAGTTGGGCTGTATCGAAGGGATCGCGGCGCTGGCCCGCGCCACGACAAGTGCGGAGGCCGCCGCCGCCTATCAGGACGAGCGCATGGAATTCGGCGCGGATTACCTGATCCCGAAACCCTTCGATCCGCGCCTCATGGGCGTGGTCGCCACCGCCGTGGCCAAGGCCGCGATGGAAAGCGGGGTTGCGACCAAACCCGTCGCCGACATGAAGGCCTATAAGGACGCGCTCGACGGCTCGGTGTTCAAATCCGCGCTGATCATGCGCCCGGTCTTTGCCGCCGCCTCGCACGCCGAGCGCCGCATTGCCTTTGCCGAGGGCGAAGACGAACGCGTGCTGCGTGCCGCTCAAGGCATGATCGAGGAAACCACCGACAAGCCGATCCTGATCGGTCGCCCGGAGGTCATCGCCATGCGGGCCGAACGCGCGGGCGTCAAAATCCGTCCCGGCATCGATTTCGAGGTGGTGAACCCGGAAAACGACAGCCGCTACAAGCAATACTGGCAGGCCTATTACAACATCATGGCGCGCAAAGGGATCACCCCGGATCTCGCCAAGGCGATCATGCGCACCAACACCACGGCCATCGGCGCCATCATGGTCCAACAAGATCACGCCGACAGCATGATCTGCGGCACCTTCGGTCAGTACCTGTGGCACCTCAACTACGTGACCCAGATTCTCGGCACCAAGGAACATCAGCCGATCGGCGCGCTGTCGCTGATGATCCTCGAAGACGGGCCGCTGTTCATCTCCGACACCCATGTCCACACCGAACCGACACCGAAACAGATCGCCGAAACCGTAATCGCCACCGCCCGCCATGTGCGCCGCTTCGGCATCGAGCCGAACATCGCGCTCTGCTCGCATTCCGAATTCGGCAACCTCAACTGCATGACCGGGCGGCATATGCGTGAGGCCATGGAGATCCTCGACAGCGAGCCGCGTGACTTTGCCTATGAGGGCGAGATGCATATCGACAGCGCGCTCACCCCCGATCTGCGCGACCGCAATTTCCCGCACTCGCGCCTTCAGGGTCCGGCCAATGCGCTGGTCTTCGCCATCGCGGATGCGGCCTCCGGCGTGCGCAACATTCTCAAGACCAAGGGCGGCGGGCTCGAAGTCGGCCCGCTCCTGATGGGCATGGCCAACCGGGCGCATATCGTGACCCCCTCGATCACCTCGCGCGGTTTGCTCAACATGTCCGCCATCGCAGGCACGCCGGTGGCGCATTACGGCTGAGTGGCCAACCCTCTGAAATCATGGCCCTCGCAGGAAACTGCGGGGGCCTTTCCGTTTGCAACACCCATATAAAACAGCAAAGTTTGCAAACTACATTTTTGAATTTGTTTGCGAAATTTATATAAACATTCACAACCGCGTCTGATAACAAGACTACCGAGCGGGCCAGCCCCCGCGCGTTTGACCCTGCGTCACCCCATAAGTAAATTCGCAAATTTGCCGAAACCTATGCGGTGTTACGGGTCAAGCCATTGACGCCAGACCAGCGAGGAGGACGCAGCGAGTGGCATACAAAGACGTTTACGACGCCTGGAAAGCGGATCCGGAGAAATTCTGGATGGAGGCCGCAGAAGAGGTTCACTGGTACAAGAAACCCTCGAAGGCGCTTTTCGACGACAAGGCCCCGATCTACGAGTGGTTCTCCGACGGGTTGACCAACACCTGCTACAACGCGGTGGACCGCCATGTGGAAGCCGGGCGCGGCGACGAGCTGGCGATCATGCACGAAAGCCCGATCACCCACGCGACCAAGGGCATCACCTACAAGGATCTGCAAAAACGCGTCTCTTCGCTCGCCGGTGCGCTCAAGATGCGCGGCGTCGAAAAGGGCGACCGCGTCATCATCTACATGCCGATGATCCCGGAGGCGCTCGAGGCCATGCTGGCCTGTGCCCGGATCGGCGCGATCCACTCCGTGGTGTTCGGGGGCTTTGCCGCCCATGAACTCGCCGTGCGGATCGACGACTGCACGCCCAAGGCGATCATCGCCGCGTCGAGCGGTCTCGAACCGAACCGCGTGGTGCATTACAAACCGCTTCTGGATCAGGCCATCGACATGGCCGATCACAAGCCCGAGTTTTGCGTGATCTTCCAGCGTGAACAAGAGGTTGCCAAACTGATTGAGGGCCGGGATTTCAACTGGCACGGCTTCCAGTACGGCGTGAAACCGGCGGAATGCGTGCCGGTCGAGGGCAACCACCCGGCCTATATCCTCTATACCTCCGGCACCACCGGCGCGCCGAAAGGCGTGGTGCGCTCCACCGGCGGCCATCTCGTGGCGCTGAACTGGACGATGAAGAACATCTACAACATCGACGTCGGCGACCGGTTCTGGGCCGCCTCCGACGTGGGTTGGGTCGTGGGCCACAGCTACATCTGCTATGCGCCGCTGATCAAGGGCGCGCAGACCATCGTGTTCGAGGGCAAACCCGTCGGCACGCCGCATGCCGGTGTGTTCTGGCGCATCATCCAGAACCAGCGGGTCAAATCCTTCTTCACCGCCCCGACCGCGCTCCGCGCGATCAAGCGCGAGGACCCGAACGGCGAGTTCATCAAGCGCTACAAGCTGCACGATTTGCAGGCGATCTTTCTCGCGGGCGAACGTGCCGACCCGGACACGATCAAATGGGCGCAGGAAAAATTCGGCGTGCCGGTGATCGACCACTGGTGGCAGACCGAAACCGGCTGGGCCATCGCCGCCAACCCGCTGGGGATCGAGGAGCTTCCGGTCAAGATCGGCTCGCCCTCCGTCGCCATGCCGGGCTACGACATCGACATTCTCGACGAGGCCGGTCATCCGGTTGCCCCCGGTGAACTCGGCGCCATCGCGATCAAGCTGCCGCTGCCCCCGGGCACCTTGCAAACCCTGTGGAATGCCGAAGACCGCTACAAGAAAAGCTATCTCACCACCTTCCCGGGCTACTATGAGACCGGCGACGCGGGGATCAAGGACGAGGACGGCTATGTCTACATCATGGCCCGCACCGATGACGTCATCAACGTCGCCGGGCACCGTCTCTCGACCGGCGCGATGGAAGAGGTTCTGTCGAACCATCCCGATGTCGCCGAATGTGCGGTGATCGGTGTGGCCGACGAGCTCAAGGGCCAGATGCCGCTCGGCTTCCTGTGCCTGAACGCGGGCTGTACGCGCGACCATGCGGACATCGTCAAGGAGGTCGTGCGCGACGTCCGCAACGAGATCGGCCCGGTTGCGGCCTTCAAACTCGCCTGCGTCGTCGACCGTCTGCCGAAAACCCGCTCGGGCAAGATCCTGCGCGGCACCATGGTGAAAATCGCCGACAGCCAGCCGTTCAAAATGCCCGCGACAATCGACGACCCGGCCATTCTGGACGAGATTAAGGTGGCGCTTCAGGGGCTTGGCTATGCAAAAGAGTAAGTTTTAATCAAAAAGCTCTGTTCCTCGGCGCAAGGTTGGTTAAGAATTTATAAACAACCGATGCACCGGGCATGAAACGCGGCCCAGTCGGCCGCGTTTTTGTCGCTTATGTAGGGACCATTCTTTAAGGGGTCAGACTTGAAACAAAGCGATCTGCAAAGCTACTCTCTTCTCATCGAAGACGCAGGACGCCTTTCGCTGCTCGCTCATGACATCCGCGCCACCTATTCCGAACTGCAAACCGCGCTCAACACCTTGGGCGAAAGCGCCCATGTCTCCCCCACCCTCCGCGAGGAACTGAGCCGCCTGTCCCACGCCGGGGCACATCTCGGACGGCTTCTCGACGAGGTGTCCGGTGCCCTGTTCCACAACCATCAGGACCGCCCCTACCCCACCCTCATCAGCACCCCGCGCCGCAGCCTCGCCGGTCTGGTGCAGCGCTGGCGTGGCATCACCGAACAGCTCGGCTCGCATCTCTTGCTCCATGGCGAAGCGCATATGCCGGAAACCGCCGCCTTCGACATGCTCTCCTTCGAACGCGCGCTCTCCAATCTGGTCTCCAACGCCCTGCATCATGCCGGTCCCGGTCCGATCTCCATCGACATCTCCCGCTCCGGTCAGGGCCCGCGCGAAGAATTGCTGGTGCGCATTCGCGACGCCGGTCCCGGTTTTCCCGCCGAGGTGCTCGCCAGCGTCGGCCCCAAACCGCTGCCCATCGGCTCCGGCGAACCCGGCTCCGGTTTCGGGCTTCGGATCGCCTGCGAAGCCACCCGCCAGCTCGGCGGCCAGCTCACCCTGCACAACCCGCCCGACGGCGGCGCCGAAGCCTGCCTCAGCCTGCCCCTCGCCGAACTTGCCCTGCCCACCGAATCTGGCAGGGACCTGATCCCGGCGCTGCCCTCCGGTCTGACCGCGCTCCTCGTCGAGGACAGCGCCGCCCTGCGCCTGCATCTGCGACACACTCTCGAAACCTTCGGCCTCCGTGTCGTCGAGGCCCCGGACGGCGCCGCCGCCCTGCATCTCCTGAGCACGCGCAACAGCGACTTCGACATCGTCTTCCTCGACATCGAACTGCCGCTTCTGTCGGGCCGTCAGGTGCTCTCGCTTCTGCGCAGCCGCGACATCCCGGTGCCGCCGGTGATCGCCGTCACCTCGCATGTGTTCGACGACAATATCCTCTCCATCCGCAACAGCGGCGCCGATGCGGTGCTCTGCAAACCCGTTTCCTCGCGCAAGGACATCGTCAACAGCCTCCTGCACGCCCTGCACCTGAAAAGCGACCATCCCGCGCACGCCCCGTTCGCGTCCCGCCACCAACCGCAGAGCGACGCGTTGAACGCGCCGCTCACGCACGGACAGGGTGCCGCCGGGGACAGACCGGACACCACCGAGGCCTGCCTGCGTAAAATGGTGCGGCATCTTCCCGAGGACACGCGGCAAAAGCTGCTTCGTCAGGTGGCCGCGGATCTGGATCAGTATCTCGAAGCCGCCTTTGCCGCCGCCCGCGCCGCTGTCGGCGCAGGCCCCCGCGCCGAGCTGTCCCGCTGCACCCATACCCTGTCAGGGTTGTTCGCCTCGGCCTGTCACGAAGACGCCCGGCAAATCGCCCACGCTCTTTCCGAGCGGGCCACCACGGCGGGACGTACGGAAATTATTGCGGTCCTCGGCCAACTCAGACAAACTGTCCTGAATATTAAGACTGCAATTCATTCCATCATAGATAGCGAAACACACGAGCATGTCACGAAAACCCATTCTGATCGTTGACGATGTCGAGACCCATCTGGCCCTGTTTTCCGCCACGCTCGAAGCGGCGGATTACCGGGTCATCACGGCCCGCAACCGGATCGAAGCCCGAGAGAAAGCCCTCGCTCACCATCCGGAACTGGCGCTGATCGACATTGTCCTCCCCGATGGCAACGGCATCGACCTGATCGCCGAGCTGAAAACCCATTTGCCCGCGCTCAAACCGATTGCCGTCACCGCCTTCGCCTCCGTCGACCGTGCCGTCACCGCGATGCGCAGCGGCGCAATCGACTTTCTGGTGAAACCGCTCGATCCAGAGCAATTGCTGCTGACCATCGCCAATGCCGAAAGCGGGCGCAGCATCGGCCAGCAGGACCACGATCTGCGCGGGGACAGCACCGCCTTCGACGGCCATATCGGCTCGTCCGAGGTGATGCGCGACGTGTTCGACACGATCAACGCCGTCGCAGGCGCCGCCGCCCCGGTGTTCATCACCGGCGAAAGCGGCACCGGCAAGGTCCGCGCCGCCGAAACCATTCACGCCCGCTCCGGCTTTCAGAACGGCAACTTTATCAAGCTCGACTGTTCCACCGCCGCTCCCGACCGGATCGAGGCCGAGCTGATCGGCGAGATCGTCCAACTCGACGGCAGGCCGGACGGCCGGACCGATGGCGAGGACAAGCCCGGCGCCGTCGAGCGGGCCCGGAACGGCACGCTCCTGCTCGACGAGATCTGCGCTCTCTCCCTGCCGATGCAGGCCCGGCTTCTGGGCATCCTGCAAAGCGGCTCGGTCACGCCTCTGGGCGGCCTCACCGCCCGGCCCGTGAACTTTCGCCTGATCTGCACCTCCACCACCGATCCCCGTGCCGAAGTGACCGCCGGTCGCTTCCGCGCCGATCTGTTCTACCGGCTGAACGTGGTGCATCTGCATCTGCCGCCGCTCCGCGGCCGTGGCATGGATGTGGTGGAGATTGCCGAGACCGAACTCGACCGGCTCTGTGCCCGTGAAGGCCGCCCCTTCCGCATGCTCTCGACCGGCGTGAAGGCGATCTTCCTCGATCACAACTGGCCCGGCAACCTGCGCGAACTGATGAACGTGTTGTGGAACATCGCAATCCTGCACGACGGTCCCGTGGTCGAAATCGCCGACCTGCCGCCCTATCTGCGCAATCCGCATACGCCAGAGGACGGCTCGCAAAGCCCGCCCCCCACCTTTACCCCCGCGCGCCTCAATCCGTTCGACGGCCAGACCCTGGCCGAAATCGAACGCCGGGCCATCGAGCACGCGATCCAGAAAGAGGGTGGCTCGATTCCTGCCGCGGCGCGCGCACTCGGGGTCTCGCCCTCGACGCTCTACCGCAAGCTCGATGGCTGGGGCAAACCGGTGCGCAGCAAACGCGACTTCTGACCCCGCTCAGACGCGTTATTCTCACACGAACTGTTCGCGCAGCAACCGCTCTTCGAGCCCGTGACCGGGGTCGAAGAGAATACGGTGTTTGATCTTCGGTTCGGAGGCGATCTCGACCCAAAGCACATTGCCCGCATGGCGGCTGTCGGCATCGGCCATCACCGGGCGCTTTTCGGCCTCCAGCACGTCGAACCGCACCATCGCCGTGCTCGGCAAAAGTGCACCGCGCCAGCGCCGGGGCCGAAACGCCGCCATCGCGGTCAGCGCCAGAACGTCAGACCCGATGGGCAGGATCGGCCCACGCGCGGAATAGTTATAGGCCGTCGACCCCGCAGGCGTCGACACCAGCACCCCGTCGCAGACCAGCTCCTCCATCCGGATTTTGCCATCGATCGACACACGCAGCTTGGCCGCCTGTGGCCCCGCCCGCAACAGCGACACTTCGTTGATCGCCAGCGCGCGCTGAACCTGTCCGTCCTCGCCGCCCGCGACCATGGAGAGCGGGTTGATCACCTCTTCCTCCGCCTCGGACAGCCGCCCGACAAGATCGTCCTCGCGAAACTCGTTCATCAGAAACCCGATGGTGCCGCAATTCATGCCATAGACCGGCGTGTCGAGCTGCATCGTCCCGTGCAGCGTCTGCAACATGAACCCGTCGCCGCCCAGCGCCACGATCACATCCGCCTCCTCGACCGGCACCGACGCATAGCGCGCCGTCAGACGCGCCAATGCGGATTGCGCGAGCTGGGCGTCACTGGCGGCAAAGGCGATCTTGACCATCTCGGGGGCCTCTTGAAACGACATGTTTGCGCCCTCAGTAGCAAAGCCCGCCGGGGATTTCACCTGAATTCCTGCGGTGTTGCACGCAAGCCCCCGGCGCTTTGTCCGCACATCCGTCGCCACCGAGACGCACCAAAGGAGGCGGATCGGAAACATCCGCCCCGCTCGGACACACAATCTCCCCCGAATTCATGATGATTATGCACCGACAAAGGGTTTTCCAATGGTCACAGAATGGATAAGAAGCGCGCGACACTCCCATCCTGCCAAGGAGCATAGCATGACGGCCAATGTCCGCGATTCCGGTTTCTTCACCGAGGCCCTCGCCTCCCGCGACCCCGAGCTGTTCGACAGCATCACCAAAGAGCTCGGCCGCCAGCGCCACGAGATCGAGCTGATCGCTTCCGAAAACATCGTCTCCGCCGCCGTGATGGAAGCCCAGGGCTCCGTCCTCACCAACAAATACGCCGAAGGCTATCCGGGCCGCCGCTACTACGGTGGCTGCGAATTCGTCGACATCGCCGAAAACCTCGCCCGTGACCGCGCCAAGGAACTCTTCGACGTCAAATACGTCAACGTCCAGCCGAACTCCGGCTCTCAGGCGAACCAAGGGGTTTACAACGCCCTTCTGCAACCGGGCGACACCATCCTCGGGATGAACCTCGCCTCCGGTGGCCACCTGACCCACGGCGCTTCCGTCAACCAGTCCGGCAAATGGTTCAACGCCATTCAGTACGGTGTGCGTCAACAGGATCAGCGCCTCGATTACGATCAGGTCCGCGATCTGGCGCTTGAGCACAAACCCAAGCTGATCGTCGCCGGGGGCTCCGCCATTCCGCGTCAGATCGACTTTGCGAAATTCCGTGAGATCGCCGATGAAGTCGGCGCGCTCCTGATGGTCGACATGGCCCACTTCGCCGGTCTCGTCGCCGGTGGCGCGCACCCGTCGCCCTTCCCCTATGCCGATGTGGCGACCACCACGACCCACAAGACGCTCCGCGGTCCGCGCGGCGGCATGATCCTGACGAATGACGTCGAGATCGCCAAAAAGGTCAACTCCGCCATCTTCCCCGGCATTCAGGGCGGCCCGCTGATGCACGTCATCGCCGCGAAAGCCGTGGCCTTTGGCGAGGCGCTGCGTCCCGAGTTCAAGACCTACGCCGAACAGGTGGTGAAGAACGCTCAGGCGCTCTCCGACCAGCTCATGAAAGGCGGGCTCGACATCGTCACCGGCGGCACCGACACCCACGTCCTGCTCGTCGACCTGCGCCCCAAAGGCGTGAAGGGCAACGCGACCGAGAAAGCCCTCGAACGCGCCCACATCACCTGCAACAAAAATGGCATCCCGTTCGACCCGGAACCGCCGATGGTCACCTCCGGCGTCCGCCTCGGCACGCCCGCCGGCACCACCCGCGGCTTCGGTGAAGCCGAATTCCGCCAGATCGCCGACTGGATCGTCGAAGTGGTCGACGGGCTGGCCGCCAACGGCGAAGAGCACAACGCCGAGGTCGAAGCCAAGGTGAAAGCCGAGGTCGAAGCGCTGTGCGAAAAATTCCCGCTCTACCCGAACCTGTAAGGGTTAGGCGAGTGTGAGAGATTTAGAGGGGCCTTCGGGCCCCTTTTTTGTTGGGGGAATGAGAGACTAGCCGCCCAGCAATCGCAAGATGATCCCGACCAGCGTGTGCAGCGTCATACTGATCGTGAGCGCTTTATAGCCTCCGCTGCCATCAAGCGCTTTCGCAACGTCCGATGACTTCGTCAGCAAGCTCATTTTCGCCACGCGATTGCCGATCCTGTGTGTGGCGTCGGCTCCGGGCAGTTTGGGCGCAGTGTTTGGCACCGGCCCCGCCGACGAATTCAACACTTGTCCGAAATCCAGCTCGAATTCTTCGGCGAGCTTGTCGTCAGAGATCGCTTTCAGAATGGGAAGCGCATCGGCAAGCGCTTCTTTCTGCTCCGGTGTCGCTTCATGAAGCGCAGCCTGCGCCCGTTTCTCGCGCGCCTCTTTGACCGCCGGATGCGTCGCGCGAATATCCAGTGCCGCTTGGAACAGCGTGTCCGCCAACCCGGTGATTTCCGGACTGTCGGGGTATTCATGGCATTCCACATGCCGCTTGAGGCTCCCCGCCACCTGCATGAAATTCATCTCAACCGTCTGCGGATCGTCGCGGCAGGTTTTGAACGTGTGACTGAGGATTTTGGCCTCGTAACAAGCCTCGCTCAACCCATTGCCGCCGATGGCGAGGGAATAGGCGAATTCGGAGCGCTCCAGTGAAACACGAAAGAGATCGGGGGTGTCGATCTCTATGGGAACGGTTGTGAAAGTGCGTTGATCTTGGTCGAAGACCATCTCTTCCGCGAGAGGGGCACGTTTGGCGAGGAGATTAGCTTGGATCTTTTCGATTTCTTCGGCCACCGCCTTGGGACCAGCTTCCCAGATCTGATCTGCGATCAGCGCAATCTCGCGCCAAAGCTCCCAGTCGGGTGTGCGGCCTTCGAGCAACCCGTCATACCAGTCGATCCAGAATGCCATCGCGGGGTCGGCTTCCCATTCTTTGCGGAGGCCTTCCCAGTTTGCTTTGATGTCATCGGGTATTTCAGCAGTGCCCCAAAGTGGACGAACGGAGATGCCGGAGATGCCGACGGCGTCAAGAGTTTCGGCAAGGTCAAAACTGATGGTTTGTGAGGCCGAGTGGTGTGCAGCGGTTTCTCCAGTGTTAGATGTTACAACTGTGAGGGCGGCGGCATGAGCGGAGTGGGTGGAGCGGGAGGCTAAAGAGGCGGCGGCGATACGCGCGGAGTGGGCGGAAAGAACGGCGGAGTTTGCGTAAATCTTCAATTTTTTGCTGACATATATCCCGCGCACCAAGGGTATAAGAATCGCGCGAAGAAGAATGAGATCAAACGAAAATCCGGTGAACTTTGGGGGGCGTCCTCCATGGATGTTTGGAAGAACGAACGCAGCATTCCGCGCGGCAAATGTGCAGTTGATTTCGATGCTCTGTTCTTTGCACCAGGCCTTAGCCCATGCTAGGAAACCCATCGTACTTTCAAATTCACGCGGCATCAAATCCATCCCCACTATGGGGCTTACTGTTCTGCGTCTCCGCCGCGATTGCAAGTCGGACGCGCAGGGGAGGCGCGCAATATGTGTCCTTGGGTCTGTCTTCTGCAATCGGTCTAGACATTCCCCCCCTTTCCCCGCATAGAACTCAGCCAAACCTTCATCCGCTGAGGCCTCTCATGACCGAGCTGAAAAACATCCGCAATTTCTCCATCGTGGCCCATATCGACCACGGGAAATCGACCCTTGCCGACCGGCTGATCCAGCTCACCGGCACCGTGGCCGAGCGCGATATGCAGGCGCAGATGTTGGACTCCATGGACATCGAGCGCGAGCGCGGCATCACGATCAAGGCCAACTCCGTGCGGATCGAATATCCGGCCAAGGATGGCGAGACCTATATTCTCAACCTGATCGATACCCCCGGCCACGTCGACTTCGCCTATGAGGTCAGCCGCTCGATGCAGGCCGTCGAAGGCTCGCTCCTCGTCGTCGACGCCACCCAGGGCGTCGAGGCGCAGACGCTTGCCAACGTCTATCAGGCCATCGACGCCAACCACGAAATCGTCCCGGTCCTCAACAAGATCGACCTGCCCGCCGCCGAGCCCGAGCGCGTCAAGGAACAGATCGAGGACGTCATCGGCATCGACGCCTCAGAGGCCGTCGAGATTTCCGCCAAAACCGGCCTCGGCATCCCCGACGTTCTGGAGGCCATCGTCCACCGCCTCCCCGCCCCCAAGGGCGACGTCACCGCGCCGCTCAAGGCCATGCTGGTCGACAGCTGGTACGACAGCTACCTCGGCGTCGTCGTCATGATCCGTGTCATCGACGGCACGATCAAGAAGGGCGACCAGATCAAGATGATGCAGACCGGCGCGACCTACAAAATCGACAAGCTCTCGGTCCTCAAGCCGCAGATGGTCGACATCGCGGCGCTTGGTCCCGGCGAGATCGGCGTGTTCACCGCCTCGATCAAACAGGTGCGCGACACCAAAGTGGGCGATACCGTCACCCATGACAAGAAACCCTGCGCCGCGCCGCTGCCGGGCTTCAAACCCTCGATCCCGGTGGTGTTCTGCGGCCTCTTCCCGGTCGACGCCAACGATTTCGACGCCCTGCGCGACGCCATCGAGAAACTGCAACTGAACGACGCCTCGTTCAGCTCCGAAATGGAAACCTCTGCCGCTCTGGGCTTTGGCTTCCGCTGCGGCTTCCTCGGGCTTTTGCACCTCGAAGTGATCCGCGACCGTCTTGAGCGCGAATACGACCTCGATTTGATCACCACCGCCCCCTCCGTGGTCTATAAGATCCACATGAAGGACGGCTCGGTCGAGGAACTGCACAACCCCGCCGACATGCCCGATCTGACCTATGTCGACCATATCGAGGAGCCGCGCATCAAAGCGACGATCCTCGTGCCCGACGAATATCTCGGCGACGTGCTCAAACTCTGTCAGGACCGCCGCGGCATCCAGCTCGACCTGACCTATGCCGGTCCGCGCGCGATGGTGGTGTATGACCTCCCGCTCAACGAAGTTGTGTTCGACTTCTACGATAGGCTGAAATCGGTAACGAAAGGTTACGCCTCCTTCGATTACCAGTTCACCGAGTATCGCGAGGACAATCTCGTGAAAATGCAGGTGCTGGTGAACGACGAACCGGTCGACGCGCTGTCGATGATGGTCCACCGCGACCGCGCCGAACAACGCGGCCGGGCGATGTGCGAAAAGCTCAAGGAGCTGATCCCCCGCCATATGTTCAAAATCCCGATCCAGGCGGCCATCGGCGGCAAGGTGATCGCCCGCGAAACCCTGTCCGCGCTGCGCAAAGACGTGACCGCGAAATGCTACGGCGGCGACGCCACCCGGAAGAAGAAACTTCTGGAAAAGCAGAAGGCGGGTAAGAAGAAGATGCGCCAGTTCGGGAAAGTGGAAATCCCGCAGGAAGCGTTTATCAACGCGCTTAAAATGGATAACTGACTTTTTCGGGCTTGCCCGCAAAAGTCAGCAAGGCACTGGCGCGACAACACTTTTCCCGCAGGGAATAAGTGTGAGAGCGCTGGTGTCTTTTGGGACGCCAGATGTGATGTTGAGTTGGTCGGAGAAATGTACGGATGACATCGACCCCAAGTACGTTAGATCAATATCTAAATAAAATTAGCCACAACGTTAAAAATACGCCGCCAGAGTTCATTGGTTTACTAGATGATGTATTGAGTGCCTGTGCAAACACACTCCATCAAAATGAACATTTAACTTCGGCGCAGTTATTTCAGATTGGTTTCGGGAGTTGGCGCATTGCTGTCGCGCTGAGCATGGCGGGAGCCGTTGCTCAGGTCCCAGCAATTCTGCGACATGCAATTGAGTGCGCACTATATTCATTTCTTGCTAGTAAAGACAAAGATTTTGAAGACGATTGGCTTGAAAGAGAAAGTGATGTTTTAAAAAAGAAAAAACTCCGTAAGGGAGGCAAAAGCTCGCCAATTGCAAAAGCTAAGAGTGAGTTGAGAAGCGTCAATGCGGATTTAGAAGCGAAGCTCTCCACTGCCCTTGATTTTATGATTGATTTTGGTGCGCACCCAAACGTTTTCATGTTGGCTCGTGTGCAGGATGTCACAACTATTTTTGATATCGAGCAATATCAAATTCAGCTGCTGGGACATACCGAAGAGCGCGCTTCCTCACTACTTCATTGCTTTCCTACTGCGTTTGCAATGGCCCAAATATACCGTTTAATTTGGCCTACCAAGTTTACATCAGAGTTTGATCGTAAAATGCTCGAGGCGCAGAGACGAGCAAGAGTGTATAAGAACGGTCAAAAAAGCGAATAGCTGATAAGTTCCATACGATCCATGGCTTCCAGTATAGCAGGGCTTCCCTAAAAGACGCCCCGCTCAGGCCGTCCAAATCCACGCCCATAAACTGTCACGAGCAAATGTGCCCGCGCGTCTGCGGCTGAAAGGCTCCACCGGAGCCTTTCAGAGACGCCGCGACCTCACATCTCACTCTGCACCTCACGGCTCTCCTGAGAAATCGCAGAGCCCGCCTTGGAAATATCCTGCCCCGCCCCTTCGATGGTCTCACAGGCGGCCAAAGACAACAGCACGGCACCCAAAATCATCACGCGTTTCATGTCACTCTCCTTGCATTGCATTCGAGAGAGTAACGCAGCACGGGCCGTGAGAGTTCCCGCTCACATGCTCGACTGCACGTCGCGGCTGGCGCTCGAGATCGCCTGACCGGCTTTCGAGATGTCCTTGCCCGCGCCTTCGATGGTTTCGCAGGCGGCGAGCGCGCAAAGCGTCAGTCCGATCAACATCACACGTTTCATCTTTGTCTCCCAAGGCGCATGTTCGGGGATTTTGTAGCGACAGAGCGGAGGCGGCTCAACCGTTTCCGGCGCGGTCTGCGGCCCCCGCCATGCTCAGGACGTGCCCGACAAAAGTCCGACACATGTCAGACGCTTTGCCGACGGTGGATTTGACGCCGATCAAAGCGACATTGTTGAATCACCTTATCGTCACATTCGCGCGAATGAATGCAACGCCATCAAGGACCCAACCAATGAACAGACTCGCCGGCATCCTGTTTTCGCTCATTTCCACAACCCTGATGGGGACCGCTGTCGTGGTCGCCCTGACCATGGGTCAGGACACGCTGAAACCCATTCTGGTCTCCGCCGCCATCGGATTTGTCGCTGCGCTTCCAATCACTTGGTACATCGCCAAGAAGATCATGGAAGAATTCGCCTGACGCTCAGCCCTTCGCGTCCACCGCCTCCATCCAGGCGCGCAACGCCGCCTCGAACTCGCGCGGTTTCTCGGCATGGAGCCAATGGCCCGTGCCGGGGATGGACGCGAATTTTGCATGTGGAAACAAGGTCTTGGAGCGATCCCTATGGCCGCGCTCGACATAGGTGCTTTCGCCGCCCGAGAGGAAAAACACCGGCCCCTCATAGGTCCCGCTGACCTCCGGAAATCCGACGATCTTCGTCATCTCGGCCTCCAGAACATCGAGATTCAGGAGCCATTTTTTTTCTTTCACCACAAGGCTTTGCAGCAAAAACGCCCGCACGCCCGGGTCCAGAACGTCATGCGCCAACTGCCGGTCGGCATCCGACCGTTTCTCTACCGTCGAGAGGTCGATCTTGCGCATCGCGTCAATCAGCGGCGTATTGTCGTGACTGTAGGCCACGGGCGAAATATCCGCGACAATCAAGGACTTGATCAATTCGGGGCGCATGAGTGCCAGCACCATCACCGCCTTGCCGCCCATCGAATGCCCCATGACATGCAGCGGCCCGTGTTCGGCAACAATCGGCTCAAGCACCTCGGCCAGATCGGAGGCCATATCCTCATAACTCTGGGTCGCAAACCGCGGGCTTTCGCCGTGATTACGTTGATCGACGGATACGACAAGTCTTTGATCCGAAAGACGTTTCGAGATCACGCCCCAGTTGCGGGCGGAGCCGAACAGGCCATGGACGATCAGAAGGGGTGCGCGGTCGGTCGGTTGACCGGTGAAGATGGTATTGAGCATGACCCAGAGATAGCGCCTTGGCGCGGCGCGGCAAAGGGCTTAAATCTGCGCCATGGACCATTCCGTGACGCACAGATCCGAAGAGCTTGCCACGCTGATGCGCGACCGTCTCGGCGTGCGTCTGGGCGAAGGGTTCGAGGCCAAGGTGAAACAAGCCGGTCGCCGCCTGCCCCGCTGGGCGCGCCGGAAATCCGCCGTGATCATCGAAGCGATCGCACTTGAGGCCCACCCGAAACTGGCCCAACAGGTCGACCACAAAAAGGTCGATAAAGCCTTCAAGGAATTGAGATATTTCCTTGAGAGACAAGATGTGAAAACCCGACGCAAGAACCGCTTTCTCGATCTGATCGCAAGCATCGCCTTCGCCCTCCTCGTCACCCTCGGGCTGGTGCTCGGCGTCATGATCTGGCGCGGGCTGTTGTAAGGCCCGAGCAGACCTCGGCACGCCCCCGCTCATCTCTGCTGTACCTGAAACTCCGTGATTGCCACGCGCGACAGACTCAGGCATCTTGTCCTGCATATTCACATCAGCGCAGCCTGCGGCATCCAAGCCAGATCACACCATGATCCCAGACGGGCGCGTATGTTGAGAGAGGCAGAGACATGAAAAAATCCCTTCTGGCATTCGCCGCCATTGCAACCACCGCGACCGCCCTTTTGTCGCCGATCCCGGCCAGTGCCGATACGATCGAGCGGGCCTGTATGGCCTCCGACCGGGCCGCGAACAACCGCGCGCTCTGCGGCTGCATTCAACAGGTCGCCGACATGACGCTGTCGAACAGCGACCAGCGGCAGGCGGCAAAGTTCTTCAAAGACCCGCAGAAAGCGCAGGACATTCGTCAGTCGGACAACCGCTCGCACGAAGAATTCTGGTTGCGTTACAAAGCCTTCGGACAGGCCGCCGCGCAATATTGCGGATAAGAAACCTTGAGGAAGAAAGCGCGCGGGCTCTACCTGCCGCTCAATACTCTGAAACCGGTCGCCCCGGAAATCTGGCTCGCTGACGGGCCTCCCGTTGCGTTTTACGGCATGAACTTCCCGACCCGGATGACCGTCATCCGGGTGGCGGGCAAGCTTTGGGCGCATTCTCCGATCGCGCTTGACGAAGCCCTCTTAGGTGAGATGGCCGCTCTCGGCCCCATCGGCTGGCTGATCGCGCCAAATCCGATCCATTACGTCTCTCTGAACGCTTGGGCGAAACGCTTCCAGAAAGCGGAGGTCTATGCCGCGCCCGGCGTGGCAGAACGTGCCAAGAAATTCAACGTCCCGGTGCCGCCGCATGAGGTGCTCACCGACGCGGCCCCCGAAGGCTACGCGAGCGACATTTGCCAGCGTGTGGTCAAAGGTCACAAGTTTCTGCACGAGGTGGTGTTTTTCCACAAAAGTTCGAAAACCCTCATTCTGACCGATCTGATCGAGAATTTCGAAGCGGAAAAGGTTGGAAAAGTGAAAGCTTTCCTGATGCGCTTTGCCGGTATTCTCGCCCCGGACGGCAAGGCCCCGTTGGATATGCGCGCCACGTTCCGCAACAAGGGCAAAGCGCGCGAGGTGATCCGGGAGGTCATCTCATGGCAACCCGAGCGCGTGATCCTGAGCCACGGGCGATGGTATGCCGAGAACGGCACAGAGGAGCTGAAACGAGCCTTTCGCTGGCTCAATTTGTGAGAGAGGCCAAAAGCCCATTTGCCGCCGCCTCGATCAGATTGAGCGCCTCATCGAAATCACGGGTGTAATAGGGATCGGGCACAGCTCTCTCCCCGGTCTCCGGCGCATAAGACATCATCAGGGCCACAGGCGTCTCAGACGCCGAAGGCCGCAGCCGCTCGATATCGCGCAGGTTCGCCTCATCCATCGCGACGATCAGATCGAACCCGTCGAAATCCGACGCGGTGATCTGACGCGCCCGCAACGCAGACAGATCATACCCTCGCTTGGACGCCGCCCTCTGCATCGGACCATAAGGCGGCTCGCCGACATGCCAGTTGCCCGTCCCGGCACTGTCCACGATCACCGGATAGCGCGCCGCCTGCGCCTTGCTGGCAAAGACCGCCTCGGCCGAGGGTGAACGACAGATATTGCCGAGACAAACGAAGAGGATTTTCTGCATGGGATCTCCTTTGGCCGCACGCTACCCTTGTCGTGTGACGCAGCGCAAGGCAAGGTGGACCAAAAGGAGAGCGTGATGACAGGCGGCATTTTCATCTTGTCCGGCGCGGGGCTTTCGGCGGAAAGCGGGCTGAAGACGTTTCGGGCCGAAGACGGGCTTTGGGAAGATCACCGGGTCGAGGATGTCGCGACCCCCGAAGCCTTCGCCCGTGATCCTAAGCTGGTTCAGCGCTTTTACAACATGCGCCGGGAGCAGGCGGCCAAGGCCGCACCGAATCCCGCCCACCGGGCACTCGCGCGGCTCCAATCCGAATACGATGCCCCGGTCTATCTCGTGACCCAAAACGTCGACGATCTGCTGGAACGCGGCGGGGCGCGAGACGTGATCCATATGCACGGCGCGCTCAAGGATGCCCTGTGCGCCGCCTGCGGTCATCGCTGGGCGGCCCCGATGGTGATGGATGTCGAAGACCCCTGCCCCGCCTGTGGCACACTCGCGACCCGGCCCGACATCGTCTGGTTCGGGGAAGTCCCCTATCACATGGACACCATTCAGGACGCGCTCAAGGACAGCGATCTCTTTGTCTCGATCGGCACGTCGGGTGTCGTCTACCCGGCGGCCGGTTTCAGCCAGATGGCGCGCAGCCTTGGTATCCGCACCATGGAGCTGAACCTCGAGGCCTCCGGCGGGCGGTTCGACGAGGTCCGCGAAGGACCGGCGAGCACCGTGGTGCCCGATTGGGTGAATGAAATTTTGGCCGACTGAGCGCAGCTGAGTATTTGCACAGCAAAGGAAACCCGAATGCGCCCCGGCCGCCGGTTCATGGCACTGTCGCGTCACCGGAAGGGGTTTCGGCCACACGGGCCGGGGCGTCTCCTTCGCTGACGGTCATCGGCGCTCCCGCCTGTACCGCAAAGTCACCTTAATCAGATTAAGGTTAACGCCCCGTTGACGGACCCAGGCTTTGCGTTTTCTTTGCTGGTAAAATACTCACCGAAACGCCGGGCCATGCACCCAGGTCGAAAGGGAAAAGCGTTCACCCGAACTCACGGGCGTCACGCGGTGCAAGACGAAGGACGGGAAGAGCACCGCGGAGCCCTTGGCACGGTCCGCTTCGCGGATATTCGCATCCGGTTGCAACTCGAGAGCCCCGCCCGCGTACTCCGCCGGATCGGAAAGCTGGATCACCATGGTCAGCTTGCGCTTGGACGCCAGAGCGCCCTCGCCGATGTCGGAATGCCATGTGAAATGCCCCTGCCGCTCGGCGCCGTAACGCGCGACCTGCGGGCTTTCGCCGAATTCGGTCAGCGCGAAATCGAAATGCGTGCGGTTCGCCTCGGCGACCAAACGCATGATGCGCTCCATGATCCAGTCCCCCCCGGCACGCTCGTCGAGCCACGCCAGATCGGCGCGGCGCAGGTTATGGTCGGAGCGGTTCTTCACCAGCCCCGCATCCGAAAGCTCTTCTTCACGCGCAAGCGTGACGATCGCATCACATTCGGCAGGCGAAAAGGCCTCCGGGAACGCATAGACGCTCAACATGATCTGTCTCTTCAACTGTCAAGAAAGGGCGCGGGCCGGTCTATAATGTTCCGTCTCGCTCAAGGCGTCATCTAAGCCTTTTTTCGATCCGCGCAAGAAAAAAGGCACGCGCCGGAACGCGTGCCTCCTGTCTCCAATTTGGGCGGATCAGTTGCCCATCTTGCTGTGATCCATCGGCATGGCTGCCTCGCCACGCTCCAGATCGACCGGGATCTCGACGGTGATGTCTCCAGCCTTCTCGAAGGTCAGGGTCACGGTCACGGTGTCGCCCTGAGTCATCGGCTGCAACAGCCCCATGAACATGACGTGATCGCCGCCGCGAGCCAGCGCATGGGTGCCATGGGCCGGGATCTCGAACCCTTCGGGCACATGGACCATTTTCATGATGCCGTCGCCCATATCCTTATGGGTGTGCAGCTCGGTCACTTTGGAAATATCGGATTTGGCGTCGATCAACCGGTCCGCCTCGTCACCGGTGTTCTCGATGATGAAGAAGGCCGCGCCAGCCTTGGCCATCATGCCCGAAGAGCGGGCGAAGGGATCGACGATGTTGATGTCGGCGACAGCGGGCAGAGCGAAAGCGCAGGCGGCAAGCCCGGCCAGAAGGGTGGATTTGAACATGTGCGGTCCTTTGGGTCTGATATTTGAAAACGAAGGGAAATCAGACCAAAGGCGGCGCGCGGGCACAGGCGTGGGGCGGGACCGTGTCATGACCACGGGCGGCAAAGGTCGAGGGCGTGAAGCGCAGCATATGCTGCACAGGCGGTTGCAGGTCGAATGCATCCGCGAGCCCGGCGATCACGCTCAGAGCACAGTCGGGACAGATGTGGCTCGGGCCGATCGGTTGACCATCTGCACCCGTGAGCACGGTAATCGGTCCCGTGCCGGTGCAAAGCACCACCGCACCCGTCGCATCGCGCATGGTGCCCCGCGCCACGGCCATGGACTGGGACGTGACGATGAGCAGGAACGCGACCAGAACGGCCTTTATCGTGCGGGTGATGCGCATGGTGGAGGCACTTTAGCGATCCGTTCCCGAAAGAAAAGGGGGCAAATATCGGAACCGGGCCAACAAGAAAACCCCGCGAGGCAAAGCTCACGGGGTTCAATCTTTGGGAAAATCCGAAAGGATCTCGCAGAAAGGCTTAAGCGGCTGCTTGGGCCTTCGCGATGTCTTTCTTGATTTTCAGCGCGTTGTCGGACAGCTCTTCGTCGCGGGCTTTCGCGAGGAAGGCGTCGAGACCACCGCGGTGGTCGACGGAGCGCAGAGCCGACGCAGAGATGCGCAGCTTGAAGGAGCGGCCGAGGGTTTCCGAAATCAGCGTCACATCGTTGAGGTTCGGAAGGAAACGGCGGCGGGTTCTGTTTTTGGCGTGGCTGACATTGTTGCCAGTCATCGGGCCTTTACCGGTCAGTTCGCAACGACGCGACATGGGTTCATCCTCGTTTCTACTTTCGAAAGCAAAAGCTCTCGCAGTTTAAAAGACTCGTTTCTGTCTTATTCGGCCCTCTTTTACGCGCCCCCGCCCCGGACGCAAGTCCGAAAAGCGGCGTGAAACACGGGGAAAGACCGATTTCCAACAGAAAAGGACACAGCTATCAAGCCGCGCCCAAAATTCAGTTTGCGGTGCATAGGCGATCCGGGGAGAATCGTCAAGCCTCTTCCCGAACCGAACCGGCTTCAATGCCCGCGCAAAGCTGTCAGGACATCCGCAGCCGCATGGCCCGGCGTGATCTCCCCTCTGGCGACCTTGCTCGCCAGCCCGGAGATCATCGACTTCAAAGGCTCTTTCTCGAGCTGCGACAAAAGCCCGTGCCGAATGTCCTGCGCAAACCAGTACTCGGCCTGTTCCGACCGACGCTTGTCGAAGAACCCGTTCTCACGCCGCCAATCGATGAGCGTGTTCATCTCGCCCCAGGCCTCTTGCAAGCCCTTCTCTTCGATTGCGGAAACCGTCATCGCCTTGGGAAAATCCATCGGGTCCTGCGGACGTTTGCGGATCAGCCGGAGCGCCCCCGCATAATCGGCGCAGGTGCGTTGCGCCGCGGGTTTGAGATCACCGTCGGCTTTGTTCACCAGAATCAGATCGGCCATCTCCATGATGCCGCGCTTGACGCCCTGCAATTCGTCGCCGCCCGCTGGCGCCAAGAGCAACAGGAACAGATCGGACATCTCGGACACCACGGTTTCCGACTGCCCCACCCCCACGGTCTCGATCAGGATCAAATCGTAGCCCGCCGCCTCGCAAAGCGCCACAGCCTCCCGCGTACGCCGCGCCACACCGCCAAGTTCGGATTGCGAGGGCGAGGGCCGGATAAAGGCGTTCTTTTCCCGTGACAGCAATTCCATCCGCGTCTTGTCGCCAAGGATCGAGCCGCCAGAGCGCGAGGACGACGGATCGACGGCCAGAACCGCCACCTTCAGCCCCTCTTTGATCAGCATCATGCCAAAGCTTTCGATAAAGGTGGACTTGCCCACCCCCGGCGTCCCCGACAACCCGAGCCGCAGCGCCTGACGCCCGCACTTGCCGATCTCTTCCATCAACGTGATCGCCTTCGCCCGGTGATCTTCCCGCGCGCTTTCGACCAGCGTGATCGCACGGGCCAGAGCGCGACGGTTTCCGGCAACGATCTCTTCGGCGAGCTGTTTTATTTCCATTACACTGTTCCGGCAAATTGGACGCAAGTTCACGCTGTTTTCTCCTGTGCCCGGAGCGTTGTCTACCCCCGCCTCCCGATTTGCGAGTGTTCGTGCCATGGCGTTGCGCCTTCTCTTCCCGCTTCTTCTCCTCGCCCAGCCGCTTTTTGCCGCAGACCGTCAGATGCGCTATGACATTCATCTCGGCGCGCTCAAGGTCGGCCAACTCGGTCTTGCCGCCGACGAAACCGCCCGGGACTATGCCGTCACCGCCCGGTTTCGCGACGCGGGGCTGATGGCGGCGTTGGTGAACATCCGCTTCGCCGCGACGGTTCAGGGCAAGGTGCAGGACACCCGGTTCCGACCCCTGCGCTACGAAGAGGACATCGACACCGGACGCAGACAGAGCCGTGTCCGGCTCGCCTATGACAACGGCCACCCGGAGGTCGTGACCTATGAGCCCTCGGCACCGCTTCTGATCCGCCTCGCCGATCAACACGGCACGCTCGATCCTCTGAGCGTGCTTTATACCCTGCTGCGCGACAGCCCGCAGCCCTGCGCCACCAACCTCAACCTGTTCGACGGACGGCGTCGCAGCGCGGTGACCCTCTCGGAGATGCAGGACCTCACCTGTCAGGGCCGCTACAGTCGCATCGCAGGCTTCAGCGCCGAAGAGATGGCGGAGCGGCGCACCTTCCCCTTCACCTTGCACTACGCGCGACAGGACGGGACCTATCGCCTGATCGCCGCAGAGATCGAAACGCTTTGGGGAACCGCGCGCCTCACCCCACGGTAAAGCCCGTTCACGCCCCCTTTTCGGCTGCGCAGCTTTCCCGCATAAGGGGGGCATGTTTACGCCCCGCCTCCCCATCGACGACGCGCTCGACCCGCTGATTTCCGCCGTGAAAACGGCAGGCCGCGCCGTGCTCATGGCTCCCCCCGGGGCCGGCAAGACAACCCGCGTGCCGCTCGCACTTTTGCCCGAGGTGACAGGCAGGATCGTCATGTTGGAACCTCGTCGCCTCGCCGCGCGCTCCGCCGCCGAGCGCATGGCGGAGACGCTGGGCGAACGCGCGGGCGAGACCGTCGGCTACCGCATCCGCGGCGAGGCGAAGGTGTCGAAAACCACCCGGATCGAGGTGGTGACAGAAGGCATCCTGACACGCATGCTGCAATCCGACCCGGAACTGACCGGGGTCGGCGCGGTGATCTTCGACGAATTTCACGAACGCAGCCTGAACGCCGATCTCGGACTCGCTCTCGTCTGGGAGGTGCGACAGGCCTTGCGCGACGATCTCGTGCTGATCGTCATGTCGGCCACGCTCGACGCGGCCCCCGTGGCGGCCCTGCTCGACGATGCTCCTGTGGTGCGCTCGGAGGGGCGCGCTTATCCGGTCGAAACCCGCTGGCTCGATGCGCCCCTTCCCAAGATGCAGCGGCTGGAACAGGCGGTCGCCGATCTGACGCTCCGCGCGATCTCGGAAGCCCCCGGTTCCGCTCTCGTTTTCCTGCCCGGAGAGGGCGAAATCCGCCGGGTTCAGATGCTGCTCGAAGGCCGGGTCCCCAAGGATTGCGCCATTCGCCCGCTGTTCGGCGCGATGAAATTCGCCGACCAGCGCGCCGCAATCGCCCCCGCCCGGGAGGGCCGCAAAATCGTACTGGCGACCTCGATTGCCGAGACCTCCTTGACGATCGAAGACGTGCGTATCGTGGTCGACGCGGGCCGGGCGCGTCGGGCCCGGTTCGATCCGTCCTCGGGCATGTCGCGCCTCGTCACCGAACGGGTCTCCCGCGCCGAAGCCGAACAGCGCCGGGGCCGCGCGGGCCGCGTCTCCGACGGGGTCTGTTACCGGCTCTGGACCAAAGGCGAAGAAGGCGCCCTGTCCGCCTTCGCCCCCGCCGAGATCGAGACCGCAGACCTCACCGGCCTCGCCCTGGAACTCGCGCTCTGGGGCGCCTCCGAGGCGGATCTCGCCTTCCTCACGCCGCCCCCCGCCGGCCCTCTGGCAGAGGCGCGCGCCCTGCTTCACGGCCTTGGCGCGCTCGACGGCGAAGGTCGGATCACGGCCCATGGCAGGGCTTTGGCGGCGAAACCGCTGCACCCAAGACTTGCACATATGCTGCAAATTGCGGGTGCACAGGCCGCAGAACTCGCCGCACTCTTGAATGAACGCGATCCTTTGCGGGGGGCAGGCGCGGATCTGTCCCTGCGCATGCGGGCGCTCACGTCTCCCGGCACGGCCGACCGCGGCGTGATCGAGCGTGTCAAACAAGAAGCCAGGCGGCTCACGCAAGGCCTGCCACAAGCGGCCTTCATGAGCCTTGGCGAAATGGCCGCACTCGCCTACCCCGACCGGATCGGCCTGCGGCGTCCCGGCGATCAGCCGCGCTATCTTCTGTCCGGCGGCAAGGGCGCGGTGATGGCGGAAAGCGACGATCTGGCTTCCTCGCGTCTCATCGTCGTCACCGACACCGACGGTGCGGCGCGGGATGCCAAAATCCGGCAGGCCGCCCAGATCAGCGAAAGCGAACTGCGCGGCCTCTACGGCGACCAGATCGGCTGGGCCGATGTTTGCGATTGGGACAAGCGCGAAAAACGCGTGATTGCGCGCAGGCACGAGATGTTCGGCGCGCTCATCCTTGACGACCGGCAATGGAAAGACGCGCCCCCGGAGGCCATCGCCCGCGGTGCGCTTGTTGGCCTGCGTCAGATCGGCCTGCCCTGGACCGATGCCGCGCGCCGCTTTGCCGCCCGTGTCGCGCTGATGGGTGCGGATTACCCCGACATGACCGAGGCCGCTCTCTTGGATCATCTCGAAGACTGGCTTCTGCCCTACCTCAAGGGCGCGAAAACCGAGGCCCAGCTCCGCGCTCTCGACATCACCGAGGCGCTGCGGGGCATGCTCGACTGGGATCAGATGCAACGACTCGACCGGGAGGTTCCCGGCGCGTTTGAAAGCCCCGTGGGGCGTAGATTGCCGATTGATTATTCGGGCGAACACCCCGAAGTCACCGGGCGATTGCAGGAATTTTTCGGCACCAGGGTGCACCCGACCGTCGGCCCGAACCATGTACCGCTGAAAGTGGTTCTGACCTCTCCCGCGCATCGTCCGGTTCAGGTGACGATGGATCTGCCGAATTTCTGGAAGACCTCTTATGCCGACGTGCGCAAGGACATGCGCGGGCGTTATCCGAGGCACCCCTGGCCCGAGGACCCGACAGAGGCCGATCCGACGCTGCGCGCCAAACCGCGTGGCACCTGAAAAGCTTTCGTTAAAGACTGTGACAGTCCCGAGGGAGAAATGTGACAGCGTTTTAACCTTTGCCGGGCCGTTTATGACAAAGCGTTAAACCTTAGCGCGCCGACACAAGCTCCCGCCAGAACAGCGGTGCAAACAGCGCATAGACCGTCGCCATCTCCAGCCGTCCCAGATACATGCCGAAGGTCAGCACCAGCTTCGACGGCGTATTCAGCGTCGCGAAATTGCCCGCCGGTCCGATGATATCGCCCACACCGGGACCGACATTCGCCAAGGCCGTCAGAGCCCCCGAAGTGGCTGTGGACATATCCTGACCAAAGAAACTCAAAAGCGAAGCGAGTACACCGAATGTGGCGGCGTAGAGCACGAAAAACGCGATCACCCCGGACAGCGCATCCGGGGACACGGGGCGGCCTTCGTATTTCACGAACGTCACCCGGTGCGGCGCATAGCTTTGCCGGATCTGCGCCTTGAGCCCCCGAAACGCCACAAGCCAGCGCATCGCCTTGGCACCGCCCGCGGTCGACCCCGTGGCCCCACCCGCCGCCGTCAGGACGAAGAACGCCACCACGGCAAAAGACCCCCAGAGCGTGTAATCGGTGGTCGCATAGCCCGTCGTCGTGACCACGGAAATCACGTTGAACGCCACCAGCCGCAGCGCATCGAACAGCCCCTCCCCCCGCGTGATCATCAGCCAGAGCGACAGCCCCCCGATGCTCACCGTCAGCGAGACCAGCATGGCAGAGACCTGTTCAGACCTCCAACGCCCATGCCGCAACCCCCTGATATACCAGGAAAACGGCAAAGCCCCGAAGAGCATGAACAGCGTGCAGGTCCATTGCAGGAACGCGCTGTCGAAATGACCGAAGGAGGCGTCGTAGCCGGAATATCCGCCCGTCGACAGCGTGGTCATGGAATGGGTGACGGCGTCGAAGGGCGACATGCCGCCGACGAAATAAAGCAAGGCGCAGATCACGATCAGGGCGAAATAGATCTGCAACGTGGCGGAGGCGAACATAGTGGCGTTGCGCAGCTCGCGCTCGCCGGTTTCCGAACTTTCCGACCGGAACAACTGCATACCGCCGACCTTGAGGATCGGCAAAAGCGCGATCCCTGTGACGATGAAACCGACGCCCCCCACCGCCTGAAGAATCGCACGCCAGAGGATGATCCCGTGCGGCGTGTCATCGAGTCCGGTCATGACGGTGGAGCCGGTGGTGGTGATCCCCGACATCGCCTCGAACAAGGCATCGGTCAGCGAAAGATCATAAGCATAGAGCGGCAGCGCACCACACAGGGCGGCCACCATCCAGACCGAGGAGGTCAGAAGAAACGTGTGCAGCGGGCGCAGACCTTCGGTGCGTGGCGAAGAGGCCATCGCAAGTATGCCCCCCACAAAGCCGGTCAAGAGCGCGACCTCCTCGAAGATCTTCGAGGTCTCGGGAAAGATCAGGGCGACCCCCCCCATGAGGACGGCGAAGAAGACCATCACCAGACCGTTGATGAAGATGACGAAACTCATGCGCGTCTCACTGACCCGGGAGGTCGGGCATAGGGATGAGAAATCACAAAACCCTGTCCCCTTGCAAGGGCGGCGTTTGTCAGCTGTGCGCCACACTCCCGGCCCATGGCCCGTGTTGCCCCGCGCCGCCATCGACCCGTTCGAACCCATGCGCCCCGAAGAAATCGCGCTGTGCCTGAATGAGATCGGTGGTGCCCCGCCCCTGTCGCATCGTGTCGAAATACGCGAGCGCATTGGCAAAGGCCGGCACCGGCAATCCCGCGGAGGCGGCATAGGCCACCGTACGCCGCAACGCTGTGCCGCCCTCGCGGATCAGCCCGGCGAAACGCGGCGCAAAGATCAACTGGCCCTGCGGCAGCCCCTCGCGGATCGCAGAGGCCATATCATCGAGAAGGGCGGAGCGGATGATGCAACCCTCGCGCCAGACCTCGGCGGCAGTGGCGAGATCGAGGCCCCAGTCATATTGATCGGAAGCGGCGGCGAGAATTTTAAAGCCCTGATCGTAGGCAATCATCTTGGCAGCCAACAGCGCCTGTTCCAGATCGGCATCCGAGGGGATCGGCAAGCCCTCGCCCCCCAAATCGCCGAACAACGCCTGCCCCGCCTGCCGCGTCTCCTTTTCCGACGACCAGGACCGGGCCGCGACCGCCGCTTCGATGGTGGAGGGCAACTGCCCCAACCGGATCGCCTCGATCGCGGCCCAGCGCCCGGTGCCTTTCTGCCCCGCCGTGTCGACGATCACATCGACGATGGGCCGACCGGTCACCGGATCATCGGTGCCGAGCACACGGGCCGAAATGTCGACCAGATAAGAGTTGAGCGGCCCCTCGTTCCATGCCGCAAACAGCGCCCCGATCTCGCCGGGCGCACGCCCCGCCCCGTCGCGCAGGATGCCATAGACCTCGGCGATCATCTGCATATCGGCATATTCGATGCCGTTGTGCACCGTCTTGACGAAATGCCCCGCCCCGTCCGGCCCGAAATGCGCGGCACAGGGGACGCCCTCATGTTTGGCGGCAATCGCCTCGACGATGTCGCGGATCACGGCATAGCTCTCCGGGTTGCCGCCGACCATGATCGAGGGCCCGTGCCGCGCCCCCTCTTCACCACCCGACACGCCCATACCGATGAAATTGAGGCCCTTGTCACGCAGAGCGGCCTCACGACGGCGGGTGTCGTGGAAATCGGCATTGCCCGCATCGATGATCATATCGCCCGCCTCCATCAGCGGCACGAGCGCCTCAATCACCGCATCGACCGGCCCGCCCGCCTTGACCATGATGATCACCGCGCGGGGTTTGGCGAGCGAGGCGATCAGCGCCTCATAGGTTTTCGCGGGCACGAGGCGTTCCGCGAGATCGCCCCCCGAAGCGACAAAAGCATCGGTCACGGAACCGGTGCGGTTGAACACGGCAACCGGGAACCCCTTTTCGGCGATGTTGAGCGAAAGATTGGCGCCCATGACGCCGAGGCCGACAAGACCGATCCGAGCCTGAGACATGGTCCGGCAACTCCTTCTTTTGTCAGATGAAACGCGGCGCGCAACCGGGAGAGATGCGCGCCGAAATACCTGCTCAAAGATAAGGCAATCCGGCTTTGCGACAAGCATTTCCCCAAGAAAACTTGCAATTTCGGAAATCCTGCCCTATGTATATACGCAATATAGACATAACAGGCACATCATCATCCCATGGCAACTTTGCTCAAATCCGCCTGGACAGGCGTCTTCGACCCTCTGCTGCGCCGGCCCGACCGCGTGCAATCCGCCGCCCTGTGCTGGCGCAAGGGCAAGAAGGGCAAGGAAGTGCTTTTGATCACCTCGCGCGACAGCGGGCGCTGGATTCTGCCGAAAGGCTGGCCGATCGACGGGCTCGACGGCGCCGGGACCGCGGCACAGGAAGCCTGGGAAGAGGCCGGGGTCAAACCTGCACGGGTGAAACGCCAGCCGGTGGGCCTCTACCACTACATCAAGAAGCTCGACAACGGCCTGCCCGCGCCGGTGGAGGCCACGGTCTATCCGATCGAGGTCGACCATCTCGAGGGCGATTTCCCGGAAAAAGGTCAACGTCAACGCAGCTGGATGAGCCCGAAACAGGCCGCCTCTCTGGTCGACGAACCGGAACTCAAGGACCTGTTGCTCTGTTTCTGAGCCAACGCCTCCCGCTTCATCTTCGTCATGACGCGCTCCGAAAGGCTTGCAATGCAAGGCCGGGCAGGTTAGCGCTGCGCCCGATTGTAACGGTTTTATGACAAAGCGGAGCGCCGATGTCGGAGACGGAAGATCACGGAAAACAGTGGAAGACGCTGGACAAGGACCTGAACCGGATCACCCAGTTCGAGTCCGCCACCTTTCACATCGCCCGCCCGATGGTCGGTCTCGGTGTGGCGCTGGCCTTCATCATCGTCGCGGGGCTTCTCGCCGCCTTCCTGTTCGGCGGTCAACCCGGCTCCGCCGTGGTGATCGCCGCCGCCGCTCTGGGCGCCTATATGGCGATCAACATCGGCGCCAACGATGTCGCCAACAACATGGGTCCTGCGGTCGGCGCCAACGCCCTGACCATGGGCGGGGCCATCGTCATCGCCGCACTCTTCGAAAGCGCAGGCGCGCTCCTTGCGGGCGGCGACGTGGTCTCGACCATCTCCAAGGGCATCATCGACCCCACCGCCATGGCCGACACCCGGATTTTCATCTGGGCGATGATGGCAGCCCTTTTGTCCTCCGCCCTCTGGGTCAACCTCGCCACATGGATCGGCGCGCCGGTTTCCACCACCCATGCCGTCGTCGGCGGCGTCATGGGCGCAGGCATCGCGGCGGCGGGTTTCGGCACCGTCAACTGGGCCTCCATGGGCACGATCGCCGCAAGCTGGGTGATCTCGCCGCTTTTGGGCGGTGTGATCGCCGCCGGTTTCCTGTGGTTCATCAAGGCGCGCATCATCTACAAGGATGACAAGATCGCCGCCGCCCGCGTCTGGGTTCCGGTATTGATCGGCATCATGATGGGCACGTTTGCCACCTATCTGGCGATCAAGGGGTTGAAACAGATTGTTCATATCGACCTGTTGACCGCCGTGCTCATCGGTCTCGCCGTGGGCGCGCTGTCCTATGTCGGCTCCGCACCGCTGATCCGGCGGCAGTCTCAAGGGCTGGAGAACCGCAACAAATCGCTCAAGGCGCTGTTCGGCCTGCCGCTGGTGATCTCCGCCGCGCTGCTGTCCTTTGCCCATGGCGCCAACGATGTCGCCAATGCCGTCGGCCCTCTGGCCGCCATCGTCCATGCCAATGCCGAGGGCGGCTTTGCCGGAAGCGTCAATATCCCCCATTGGGTCATGGTGATCGGCGCGCTGGGGATTTCCTTCGGCCTCATCCTCTTCGGCCCGAAACTCATCCGCATGGTCGGCAGCCAGATCACCAAACTGAACCCGATGCGCGCCTATTGTGTCGCGCTCTCCGCCGCCATCACCGTGATCCTCGCAAGCTGGCTCGGCCTGCCGGTCTCCTCCACCCATATCGCGGTCGGTGGCGTCTTCGGCGTCGGCTTTTTCCGCGAATGGTATCACGAGAAGCGCCTCGACGAGACCGCGCGTTCCAAGAAGATCACCCGCATCGCCGCCGAGGAGCGTCACCGCCGCAAACTCGTGCGCCGCAGCCATTTCATGACCATCGTCGCCGCCTGGATCATCACCGTTCCTGCCGCCGCCACGATGTCCGCCGTGGTGTTCTGGTTCCTGGCGCATTTCGCAGGCTGATCCGCAAAACAAAAGGGCGCCACACCGGGCGCCCTTTTCCATGTGTAAGACCCGAAACACCAGCCCCCCGTTGGGGCTCCGTTCGCATCTCGGGTCAAAGGCTCCCCCGGAGCCTCTGTCATTTGCCCTCGACGCACCACCGCATGATCGCCTTCTGGGCGTGGAGCCGGTTTTCGGCCTCATCGAAAATCACCGATTGCGGGCCGTCCATCACCGAATTCGTCACCTCATCGCCCCGGTGCGCCGGCAGGCAATGCATGAACAGCGCATCGGGTTTCGCAAGCGCCATCAACCGCCGATCCACCCGGTAGGGCCGAAGCTGATTGTGGCGGCGTTCGCGCGCCGAAGCCGGATCGTGCATCGACACCCATGTGTCCGTCACGATGAGATCGGCACCGAGCACCGCCTCGGACGCGTCGCGCACAATCTCGACGGAGGAGCCCTTGGCCCGCGCCTCCTCGACAAAGCCCATCTCCGGGTCCAAAGGCTCCGGCCCGGCAAAGGTCAGGTCGAACCCGAACTGCCCCGCCGCATGGATGAAGGACGCGCAGACATTGTTGCCATCGCCGAGCCACACCACTTTCTTGCCCTTGATCGAACCGCGATGCTCCTCATAGGTCAGGATGTCGGCCATGATCTGGCAGGGGTGCGTGCGGTTCGTCAGCCCGTTGATCACCGGCACGGAGGCATATTCCGCCATCTCCAAAAGCGTCTGCTCTTCGAAGGTACGGATCATGATCATATCGACATAGCGCGACAGAACGCGGGCGGTGTCGGCGATGGTTTCGCCATGGCCGAGCTGCATATCGGCCCCCGAAAGCACCATGGTCTGCCCCCCCATCTGGCGCACACCCACGTCAAAAGACACGCGCGTCCGGGTCGAGGGTTTCTCGAAAATCAGCGCCACCATCTTGTCCTTGAGCGGCAGCTCCGCGTCCAAAGCCCCCTTCGGCTTGTCGTGGCGCGCGTTCTTGGTCAGCTTCGCGGTCTCGATGATCCGGTGCAGGTCTTTGGCGGAGGTTTTGTGAATGTCGAGGAAATGGTTCATCTGTTCAGTCTCTTGTCTCTCAGAGCGCCCCGGCGGCGGCATCGATCCGCGACACGGCCTCGGCAATCTCTGCGTCGGAAATGTTCAGCGCGGGCAGAAGCCGCACCACGTTGTCGGCGGCGGGCACGGCAAGCACGCCTTCGGCATAGCCCTTCGCCACCAGATCGGCAGGCGCCACCTTGCATTTCAGGCCCAGCATCAGGCCCTCGCCGCGCACGCCTTCGAACACGTCCGGATGCGCCGCCACCAGCTCTTCGAGCTTCTGCCGCATCAGCCCCGCCTTGCGGTTCACCTCGGCCAGAAACGCCGGGTCGGAGACGATCGACAGCACCTTGAGCCCGATGGCACAGCCCAGCGGGTTGCCGCCATAAGTGGACCCATGGGTGCCCGCCGTCATGCCCGACGCCGCCTCTTCGGTCGCCAGAACCGCGCCCAGCGGGAAGCCGCCGCCGATGCCCTTGGCAATCATCATGATGTCGGGCGTCACGCCCGCATATTCATGCGCGAACAGCTTGCCGGTCCGGGCAACACCGCATTGCACCTCGTCGAAAATCAACAAAGCGCCCTTCTCGTCGCAAATCTTGCGCAACAGTTTCAGCGCCTCGTCGGGGACGACACGGATACCGCCTTCGCCCTGCACCGGCTCGATCAGGATCGCCGCCGTTTTATCTGTGACGTGATCGGCCACAGCCTCCCATTCGCCAAACGGCAAATGCACAAAGCCCTCAAGCATCGGGCCAAAGCCCTTGACCATCTTCTCCGCACCCGACGCGGCGATGGCGGCGGAGGAGCGACCGTGGAAACAGCCAGCAAAGGTGATGATCTCGATCTTCTCCGGCTGGCCTTTCTCATACCAGTATTTGCGCGCCATCTTGATCGCCAGCTCGGCGGCCTCGGTGCCGGAGTTGGTAAAGAAACAAGTGTCGGCAAAGGTCAGCTCGGTCAGCTTGTCGGCCAGAGCCTCCTGCGCCGGGATCTTGTAGAGGTTCGAGACATGCCAGAGCGTGTCGGCCTGATCCTTCAGAACCTGCGCCAGCTCCGGGTTGGCATGCCCCAGCGTGTTCACCGCAATGCCCGCGCCCAAGTCCAGAAAACGGCGTCCGTCCGCCTCGATAAGCCAGGAGCCTTCGCCTTTGACGAAGGACAGCGGAGCCCGGTTGTAGGTCGGCAGAACGGAAGAGATCATCGTGTGGTTCCTCTGGAAAAGAGAGGCCTCATGGGTGGCGAAAGCCAGCGGGCCTGTCAACGGTTTGGGGAGTGGTTTGGGGGTATTTTTTAAGGGATTGCGCCGCTTTGGCGCGATTTGTGCCGCGCGGATCACGCCTCGGGCACGGATGAACGGACGTCAGGGACGCATCAGCGTCGACGTCGGCTACCGGAAGCATATGCGCAGGTCATGTTCATGACGGCGCTTTTCGATCAAACCGCCCGCACTGTCAAAGGAAATTTGCGGCTCAGCCCCGGTGCCGCTCACTCCGCCGAAAGGAATTTCGAATTGCCGACCGCGCGCGTTGAGGTTCCGCCGCCGACCGTGATACGCCGGACCACGGCGGGTTCCGCTGCCGTCGCTCCTCCCTGCGTAAGCTGACGTTTGAGCGCCTCGACTTTCCCCGAAAGCGACATGCCATAGCCGATCCGCTTCCCGCCTGCCTCCCCCTGCGCCGAAACGAGAGAGACAATCGCCAGCCGCCCGTGATCTCTGGCAAAAACCGGCGACCCGGAGGCACCGTAAGAGATATAGCAATCGAACGCATAGAGATCGTCGGAAGCATCGAGAAGATGACAGACCCTCTGAACGGTCATGACGTCATTCTGCGGCTGACCATAGGAGGCGACCGTCAGATCGCCCTCCGGCCCCGTTGGCCCATGCAGCGCGTAAGGCGTGGCCAGTGCCGCCGGGATCGGCGAGGCCAGCTTGACCAGCGCCACATCGCGCCGCAGGTGATCGCCCGTCTCCCGCTCCGCCGTCTCGAACCCCGGCGTCACCGCCACCGCCAGCCCGCGCGAGGCGGCAACATAATCCTGATGGCGCAAACCGGCCCGAAAGGTGATTGTCTCCGGGCCGAGCGGGATCTTCTCGCTGTCCACCACGCAATGCGCCGCCGTCAGCACCAGATCGGGCGCAATCAGCGCCCCGGTGCAGGTGCCTTCCCCGGCCATATCGAGCCGCCCGACCGCTTCCCAACCGATCGGATCCGCAGCCTCAGACGCCCCGTCTCCCGCCTGCATCGCAAACGGCACGAGACACAGGACAAGAGGACACAGGAAACGCACGCTGAGACTCATCGAAAACCCCGGCAAGTTAAGACTTACCGGGGTCGATAGCGTGGAAATCCGGCGACAATGGGGCCGCCCGGCATTCCTCTGCGATTTTCACGTCAGGATTTCAGTTTCGTACCGCGTTTGAAAAACAGCCAGTCGATGAACACCACCACGGAGGTCACCGCGCTCATCACCGCAAGCCCGATCCAGGGCGAGCTGTCCGAGGTTCCGATGATGCCATAGCGGACGCCGTCGATCAGGTAGAACACCGGGTTCAGATGGGTCAGCACCTTGAACCACTGCGGCAGGGTCTCGACCGAATAGAAGGTCCCCGACAGGAAGGACAGGGGCGTGATGATGAAATTGGTGATCGCCGCCATATGGTCGAACTTCTGGCTCACGATGCCCGCCAAGACGCCCAGACCGCCGATGAACAGCGCCCCCAAGAGCACAAAAGCAATGGCAAACAGCGGATGATGCAGCGGCAGCCCGACGAACACCGCCATCACCGTCCAGATCGCGACGGCCACGACCATGCCGCGCGCCACACCGCCCGACAGATAGCCGACCACAAGCTCGAAAGGCGCCAGCGGCGGCATCAGCGTGTCGACGATATTGCCCTGCACTTTCGAGATCATGATCGAGGAGGAAGTGTTGGCAAAGGCGTTCTGGATCACCGTCATGGTCAGGATGCCGGGGGCGAGAAAATGCACGAAGGGCACGCCCATGACATCGCCGCGCGACGGGCCGATCGCCAGCGTGAAGATCGTCAGGAACAGCCCCGCGGTGACCAGAGGCGCCAGAAGCGTCTGGGTCCAGACCGCGAGAAACCGCGAAATCTCGCGCCCAATGAGCGTGTAAAGTCCAAGCCAGTTGACCCGGCCAAACCGCCGCACGCCCATCTGGAGTTCATTTTGAGCCATTTCCATTGTCGCGCTCCCCTGCTATAGACCCCTGTCTGCGGAATTCCCCGCGCGCCCGCTTGTAACCGCAAGCGCCGTGCTTAAAATAGGGGGCAGACAGAAATCTCAAGCGCCTGCACTGCAAAACCCCTGTGCAGGATCGTTTTCGTGATCGTATTCGCGATCATCCAAGTGGTGCGGGGCCGCGCCAAAGACTACCACAGGCCCGATGACAACCGAAGGAAGAACCATGTCCTGGACCGATGAGCGCGTCGAACTGTTGAAGAAAATGTGGGGCGAGGGTCAATCCGCCTCGCAGATCGCCAAGGAACTTGGCGGTGTGACGCGCAACGCCGTGATCGGCAAGGTGCACCGTCTCGGCCTGTCGAACCGCGCCGGTGCCGGTGCCGCGCCTGCCGCCAAACCCGCCGCCGCCGCCGTCCAGCCGAAAGCGAAACCTGCCGTGAAGCCCAAGGTCGAGGCCAAGCCGAAACCCGCGGCCCAACCCGCAGCGCAGGACGAGGTGAACGAGGCCTCCCCGAAACCCGCCGTGCCCGCCCGTCGCCAGATCATCCCCGCAGGCCAACCCCTGCCGCCACAGCCCTCGACCAACGAGATCCCCGCCGAAGCTCTGGCCAAGGTCAACGAGGTCGAGAAAAAGGCCAAGCGGATCTCCGTCATGGAACTCACCGAAAAGACCTGCAAATGGCCCATCGGCGATCCGGCGACCGACGATTTCTGGTTCTGCGGCCTGCCCTCCGTTCCGGGCAAACCCTATTGCGAGGCGCATGTCGGCGTCGCGTTCCAGCCGATGTCCTCGCGCCGCGACCGTCGCCGCTGATCCGCACCCCATCGGGAGAGCCTTGTGATTCTCTTTCTTAAGGCTCTCTTTTTCCTGCACATTCTCTCGCTTATCGTGGGCGCGGGCGCCAATGTGATCATGGGGCTCCTGCTCGCCCGCCTGCCCGCGACCCCTCCCGAACAAAAGCCCGCCCTGATGGGGCTCGCCAGATCCATCGGCCAATACGGGCTTTGGGGGCTGGGCGCTCTGGTCCTGAGCGGATTGGTCATGGCCGGGATCGGCGGCATGACCGGGCTGATCGATCTCCACACCGGATGGTTCGCGCTCAAGCTCGTTTTCGTGGCACTGCTGGTGCTTTGGAACGTCCTGCGTTTCACCCGCCTGAAAACCATGGCCCCGAAACGTTTCGTCCTGACAGCCCGCTGGCTGATCCTCGCGATTCTCGTCTGCTCCATCGCCAGTTTTCACTGAATTTCAGGCAATGACGAAAAACACCGCCATGCCCGGCGCTTGAGCCGAGTATTCCTGTTGACCTGACGCCCTGCGGCAGAAAACTCTGGTCTCACATTGCTCCAAGAGGTTCCATGCCCCGTTTTCTCTCCCTCACCGCCCTCGCCCTTCTCCTTGCCTCCCCCGCCCTCGCCGATTGCCAGTGGTCGATCAATCGGGGCATCGACAGTTTCAACGACGGGGTGGATCAACAGAACGAGGCTGCCGACATGCTGAACCGGACACGGCAGGCCGCCGAGGCCGGGGACATGATCACGACCTGTTCCCGGATCGAAACCGCCCTGCGTCTGCTCGATGGGGCAAACGACGATTTCTGGGTCACCCAAAGCCAGATGGAAGAGGCGCTGGCCGATTGCAATCCCGATAACAGCTCCGCCATGCAAACGATCTGGGACGTCTATCAGGATGCAAAATCCAAGGTCTCCGAAGTCGATGACTGGAGGGACGAGGTTCGGAGCTATGCCTCCAAACACTGTTATTGAGCGCCGGACCTCCCAAGCGCCAAGTCGGACGGTTTTCACACAGCGTTCGCATATTTTTGCATATGCGTGTTTCTTTGCGCACAGACTCTGTTTGGCGCTGCGGAATTTGAGCTTCACGGTCAGCACGCTAGCTTTACAGCCATCTTCAAACCACACTGCCAAAGAAAGCTTTGACATGAAACACCTGCTTCTGACTTCCGCGCTCGTCCTCGGCGCAACCGCCGCTTCTGCCGAACCGGTGAAATACGCCCTCGACGCTTCGCACAGCCAGATCGTTTTCACCTATGAACACCTCGGCTTCTCCACCACCACCGGCATGTTCTCCGGCTTCGACGGCACGATCATGTTCGACGAGGCCGATCCGGCGAACTCTTCCGTCGAAGTCTCCTTCCCGACCGACAGCCTCTACACCGGCTGGGCCGAGCGCACCGCGCACTTCCTGACCGGCGATTTCTTCGGCGCTGAAGAAAACCCGACCATCTCCTTCAAATCCACCTCGATCACCGTCGAGGACGAAAACGAAGGCCTGATCACCGGCGATCTGACCATCAACGGCATCACCAAATCCGTCACCATCGAGGCCGAGTTGACCCAGAAGGGCGAGCACCCGATGATGAACAAGCCCTGGCTCGGCTTCGACGGCGAGCTGACCGTGCTGCGCTCCGATTTCGACATGGGTCAGTATGCGCCCTACATCTCCGACGAGGTCGAAATCGAGATTTCCATCGAAGCGATGCTGGCCGAATAAGCCGCCCCGCCCACGCATTCAAAAGGCCGCCGGAGCGATCCGGCGGCCTTCTTTTTGATCCAAATGACCCGGAATTTACTGTCGCACCGCCGTCAGCGTCGTCGCGACCTCGACCGCAAATCCCACGGTGCCCTCATCCGCATAGCCCGCGCCCATGCCGAAATCCCGGCGGTCGAGCGTGCTCGTCCCGCTCATCGTCGCGGTGTCGCCGTCAATCGTCAGGTCGAAAGCCAGCGTCACCGGCACCTCCTGCCCGACCAGCGTCAGCGTCCCCACCGCCTGATGCGATGCGCCCTCGATGCGGGAAATCTCCCCTTCGAACGTGGCGGTCGCATAGGTTTCTGTGTTGAAAAACTCCGGCCCCATAGCCTGTTGCGTCACCGAGCCGAGCGTGAGCGACGTGGTGTCGATGGTGACCGTCACCTCGCCCGTACCCGTCGCCTCGTCATAGGCGATGGCGGCACTCCAGTTCGCGAAACTGCCCTCGACCGGCGCGCCCATTTGCTTGACGGAGATCGTCAGATTACCCTGATCGACCGTCCATGAGGGCAGATCGGAGGCAAGCTCGGCCTGTTCCATCTGAGCCTGTTCCATCGGCGCGGCGGCCCCATCCGGGCGTTCCGGCGCGGGCATCACGAAGGGAAAGGCCACAACGGCAATCCAGAGCACGGCGGCCAGAACCGGCGGCAGGGCAGAGGCATGGGTCTCCCCCTCGACACCCGCATCTGTGCCACGCAACATCCGGGACAGCACGCCGTCTTTCTCGATCACCGCATGTTTCAGCGCCCCTGCGACATGCAGCGCGACCGTCAGATAAATCACCAAAGCCGAAAGCCCGTGCACCGCCCCCGCCATATGCGCGACATCTTCGGATTTCGGCACAAACGGCAGGTCCTGCCCGAACGGCCAGAGGATCGGGGCAAAGCCGGTTTCGGCGGAATGCATCACCCAGCCCGACAGCGGCATGATCACAATCGCGCCATAAAGCATCCAGTGGATCACCTCGGCCAGCAACGTCTCCGCCTTGCGCTCCGGGTGCACCGGCACGGGTTTCGGCTGCGTGATCGCCCAGAGGATGCGCAGCACGGCAAGACCGAGCACGGCTACACCGATGGTTTTATGCGCAGAATAGAGCGTCCCGAGCCCGGCGGCGGTCTCTGCCGTACGCGGCGTGTTCTCCCCGATCAGCCCGAGGGCAATGTCGGTGAGGATCAAAAGGGCAATCGCCCAATGGAAAAAGCGCGCAAGCGCGCCGTAACGGGTGGCTGTGTTGGTAAGCATGAGGCGACCTGTGTTGCATGCGGTTTACCGCAGCCTAGCCGATACGCCGTCCTCACACATCCAAATCCGCCGCACAGACTCTGTGCGAACAGGCGGAAAGCCCCCGGAGGGGCTTTCTCAAATTCAGCGCCACAGCGATCAGAAGCTGCGGGTCCAGCCGATCGACGCCGAAAGCTGACTCATTTCCAGCTCCGCCGTGCCGCCATACATCACCGGCCCGGTGACCGTGTTTTCCGGCACATAGGAGATCGAGAAATCGATCCGGTCGCGGGCATTGATCTGCCGCGAGCCGCCGAAGGTGAAGTGATCCTCCACCACGCCCGGCGCGAGAATGCCGAAGGTCACGTCCTCCGATCCGATAGGGTTCGACGCATGGGCATACCCCACCCGCCAGGTCATGTCGGGCGAGGATTTCCATTCGGCCCCCAGACGGATCACCTCGACATCCTCCCAACCGAACCCCGCTCCGCCATCGGCGCCCAGCGCGCCCGCGTCGGAGGCATTGCCCACGGCCGGTACGTCCGAATAGAAAATCTTCTGATAATCGAGCAAAAGCGCCAGATCGGACGTCGGCTGATAGGCCAGACCGACGGTGATCGAGGCCGGAATGTCGAAATCTCCACCGCCTTCGAAAAGCCCGGCGTAATCGTCGAATTCCGACATGTCGAATTTCGTCTGCGCCGCGATCCCGAGCGTCAGATGATCGCTCAGCTCATATTGCATCCCGACCCTAAGCCCCAGCCCGTAGGAGAAATCCAAGCCATTGTTCGTGAGCGCCGAGGAATCCACGGACATGCTGAAAAATTGCGAAAGCCCTTTGGCCTCGAAGGCCTGCACCGCCAGCGTCGGCGCGATCCCGTAAGAGAACCGTCCCATCTTCTGCGCATAGGTCACCGAGACGAAAAGCTGGGTCAGGTCGACACCCGCCTCGCCACCGCAATAGACCCCCGAGCCACCGCCGCAATTGGCATTGCTCACATCCGGGTAAGAGGTATTCATCCCGCCGTTGCCATAGGCGGCAAAGTTCACCACCGCCCCATTGGCGAGCGGCAGGTTATAGGCCGCGTTCGGCACCGGGAAGAACTCCTTGCCGGACTTGACCTCGCCCTCGGCGATGAACCCCGTGCCCGTGCCGGTATAGCCCCGCGACGGCGCAAAGGCCTGAAACCCGAAACTCAGCTCGCGCCCCACGCTGGCCACTGAGGCCGGGTTGATCGCACCCGACATGGCGTCCTGCGAATAGGCCACACCCGCTCCCGCGACGCCCCGCGACGCCGGGCTATAACCCAATGCAAAATATCCTTCCGTGGCCGAGGCCCCCTGCGGCAAAATACTGGCGGCAAGGCACAAGACGACCGGTCCCGCGACACGGGTGTGTTCCATCCTGAACATCTATCATCCTTCCAAGGTTTTCGGGTGATGCCGCGCCTCCTCAAACGCTGCGGCCGCGCCCGAACCCGCACACCGCGGGCCTGTGCTAAAAATTATGGGATCACGCGTCTGTGATCTCCATCAACCTATGCGAATATTTTCGATCCGGCGACGAAATTTTCCGCCGCGACGCGGCAAATCCAACACGAACGCCCGCCTCTTCTGGGGGCTTTCCCGACCCTTTCTTTCGGAGTATATCGCCGCCATGAGCCAGAACCCGCCAAATCTCCGCCCCGACCTTGCCCCGAAGCCCGTCTTCGACACGAACCGCCGTGACGGCCAGCCGACCATCGGCATGGTCTCTCTGGGCTGTCCGAAAGCGCTGGTCGACAGTGAGCGCATTCTCACCCGGCTCCGGGCGGAAGGCTATCAGATCAGCGCCGATTATTCCGGCGCCGATGCGGTGATCGTCAACACCTGCGGCTTTCTCGACAGTGCCAAGGCCGAGAGCCTTGAGGCCATCGGCGAGGCGCTTCAGGAAAACGGCAAGGTTCTGGTCACCGGCTGTCTCGGCGCCGATCCCGAATATATCACCGGCGTGCATCCCAAGGTTCTGGCCGTCACCGGTCCGCATCAATACGAGCAGGTGCTCGATGCGGTGCATGCCGCCGTGCCGCCCGCGCCCGATCCGTTCATCGACCTGCTGCCCGCCACCGGCGTCAGCCTGACACCCCGGCATTTCAGCTATCTCAAGATTTCCGAGGGCTGCAACCACGCCTGCAAATTCTGCATCATCCCCGACATGCGCGGAAAACTGCAATCGCGCCCGGTCCATGCCATCTTGCGCGAGGCCGAGAAACTCGTCGAAGCGGGCGTCAGGGAACTGCTTGTGATCTCGCAGGACACCTCCGCCTACGGCCTTGATCGCAAATACGAATCCTTCCCGTGGAAAGACCGCGAGGTGCGCAGCCACATCACCGATCTGGCGCGCGAGCTGGGCCAACTGGGCGCATCCGACGAGCTTTGGGTCCGGCTGCATTACGTCTACCCCTACCCCCATGTGCGCGACCTGATCCCGCTCATGGCCGACGCAGGCAACGCCGTCCTGCCCTATCTCGACATCCCGTTCCAACACGGCCACCCGGACGTCCTGAAACGCATGGCCCGCCCGGCGGCCTCGGCCAAAGTGCTCGACGAGATTGCCGCATGGCGCTCCGTCTGCCCCGACATCACGCTGCGCTCGACCTTCATCGTCGGCTACCCCGGCGAGACGGAGGCGGAATTCCAATACCTCCTCGACTGGCTGGACGAGGCGCAACTCGACCGTGTCGGCTGTTTCCAATACGAAAACGTCGCCGGCGCACGTTCCAACGCCCTGCCCGACCACATCGCGCCCGAGGTCAAACAGGACCGCTGGGAGCGGTTCATGGAAAAGGCTCAGGCGATTTCCGAAGCCAAGTTGCAGACCAAAGTCGGCACCGTTCAGCAGGTCATCGTGGACGACATCGACGAAGACGGCATCGCGACGTGTCGGACGAAAGCGGATGCGCCGGAGATCGACGGGAACCTGTTTATTGACGAGAGGACCGAAGGGTTGTCTGTGGGGGATTTGGTGACGGTCGAAGTTGATGAGGCTGGGGAGTATGATTTGTGGGGTTGCCTCCCAAAGAAATGATCCGGGGGATCATTTCTCGGAGGCAACGCGCGGGAGCGTCGAAGACGCGAAGCGCCGGGTACTGCTTATGATCCATGAGACCATTTTGTTGGCAATACTTAGACGTACCAGCCTTTGTTTTAGAAACAGCAAGGTTGTCGGAAAATATTATGCTAAATTATTACCACCTTGAGTTCCTCCAGCAGCTAAATCGAAGCAAGGTTCGTTTCATTGTAATTGGTGGCCAAGCACGCTTAATGCATCAACACGTACCGACGAAAGATTTGGATCTCTGGGTTGAATTCAGCGAGACGAACTTAGAGCGCTTTTGTTCAGCCTTTAATCTATGGAAAGAGATATACCCAAATCATCATATGCCACATGTGCGATCAATCAGCCCCCAAATGATCAGCAGCAATACTCAAATACACCTGCCCGATGCAGATGTCGCAATCCTCACTCCTAAGAATGAAGTCCTTCGATTAGACCAGAAAAACAAAATTGATATTTTATTCTCAGTCACAGACTTAACCTTTGAAGCCGCCTATGTGGAGAGTCATCTGAGTTTAAACAGCTTTCGCTATCTCTCATTAACAGACCTACAAACATCACAAAAAGACCCCAGCGCCTGACCCGAGGGTGGGCGTGTCAGCGCCCGCCCTGTGGGGCGGGGCAGGCGCTGAGCGATGACCATGTCATCGCTTGGTATCGCGCACAAACCATTGCCCTCCAAACCCCGAACCGGTTAACTCTCCCCCAAGAGGAGACCCCCATGCTCAAAAACTACAAAGACCTGCTCGCGAGCGCCCACAAAGTGATCGAAACGATCCCGACGCAAGACGCCATCCTCCTCACGCAGGACGACAGTGTCGTCTTCGTCGATCTCAGAGACCGGCGCGAGCTTGAGCGCGAGGGGCGTATTCCCGGCGCGTTCCACTGTCCGCGCGGCATGCTCGAATTCTGGATCGACCCGGAAAGCCCCTATTACAAACCCAAGTTCGGCGAGGACAAAAAATTCGTCTTCTACTGCGCCTCCGCCTGGCGCTCGGCACTTGCCACGAAAACCTGCATCGAGATGGGCTTCACCAACGTCGCCCATGTCGCAGGCGGCTTCTCCGCGTGGAAGATGCACGGCGGGCCGGTCGAACCCGTCGAAAAACATTAAAGCCGGTCGAGGTAATAGCGCACCGCGTCCTGCACATGGCGAAACCGGTCGCCGCCCAGATGTTTACCGCCATACCAGCGCGTGACCACGACGATCTGGCCGGTGACGCCCTCGCGCTCCAACATGCGCAGGATCACCATCCCCGCGCCGCTTTCGCCGTCGTCATTCTTGAGAGGCATGCCATCGGGGAGCACAACGCCCCATGTGTTATGCGTCGCCTTGGCGAATTTCTTTTTGCGGCAAAGTTCTTTGAGAAAGGCCTTGGCCTCCGCCTCCGACCCACAGGCGCCGCCGGAGACCGCATATTTCGAGCCGCGGTCGGAGATGATGCCGTCATAAATCTGCATGGCGCCTTATAGCCTCACCCGATCAGCACGAAAAGCCACGCCACCCCCGCCGCCAAAGCCGTCACCGTCACCGCCGCAGACCCCGCATCCTTCGCGGTCTTCGCCAGCGGGTGCTCGCGCTCCGAAATGTAATCCACCGCATCCTCGATCGCCGTGTTCAACAGCTCGGCGGCCAACACCAACAGCCCCAGCGCAATCACCAGCCCCCGCTCGCCTGCCGTCAGATCAAGGACAAGGGCCAGACAGGCCGATATGAGATTGGCCCAGACCCACGTCCGAAAGGAATGCTCCGAGCGCCACGCATAGCGCAGCCCCTCCATGCTCCAGACCGTGCGCAGGACCAGTCGCCTCGCGGTATAGATCGCTTTGTCTTTCATCTGTCCTCCTCCATCGCGCGAGCATGATCGAGGAAAGTTATGGACGCAAGCGACGGAACCGCGAAGCGTCCCCGTAGAACAGGGCAGACACAGCAAGAGAGGCAGCCATGTCCACGTTACGTAAATTCGCTACCCCCCTGACCATCGCCACGTTTACCATCGTCGGCGTCACCGGGGTGCTCTGGTATTTCCATGTCATCACCTCCGCCGGGCGCTGGATGCACGAGATCATCGGCCTCGCCATGGTCGTCGTCGTGGCCCTGCACGTCATCCTGAACTGGCGCGCCTTCAAGACCTATTTCAAACGCCCGCTGGCCATCGCCATCATCGTTCTGGGCGTCGTGCTGACCGTCGGGGCCTATCTCGTGCCCGATCAGACACAGGCCCGTGGCGGCCCGCCGCAATTCGCCGCCTTCTCGAAATTCGCCGATGAAACCCTGACCACGCTGGGGCCGATCTTCGACACCACGGGCGAGATTCTCGTCACCCGGCTCGAAGATGCGGGCTATTCCGGCGCAACCCCTGCGAGCACCGTCGAAGATCTCGCGGGACCCGACACCCGCGCCCAGATGCAGGCCTTTTCCGTCCTCGCGGAAGACGGCTCCGGCACCGGTGGCCAAGGCGCTGGTGCGGCCCGCAACTGAGCACGAAGAGCGCGTCGACAACAAAAAGGGGCCCGCGTGGCCCCTTTTCTCATCCCGGATGTCTCCCGCCTACTCGGCGGCGAGCAACTGGTTTTGCAGCGCCCGCACAAAGTAAAGTCTCTGCGCATTCAGGCAATACTCCGGCGCTTGCTCCTGATGCCCCTGATGCTCCAGAAGCCAGAGGATGCAGGCATCGTGCTGGGTGCATTGCCCACAACCGGTTTCCATCTTGGACAGGTCCTCCGGAGCGATTTCCCCGGACGCGGCGGCGCGCACCACATCGGCCCCCAGCCGGTCCGCCATGCCATGCATCAGGCAGGCCTCACCCGGGCGCAGCAGTGTATCCGTCATGGTCTTTCCTCCAGTTTGTCTTGTGAGACGCTCTCAGCCCGCGGCGAGGCGTTCCAGATCGGTCTTGTTGCGGCAATAGGCCGGTGCAAACGCCGCGCCCCCGTCATGATCCGCGAGAAACACCTCGCAGGCCTCCGGGTCGGTGCAGCCCATGCAGCGATGAACGCGATTTTCCATCGCCCCCTCGTCGCATTGCCCGCGTTGCTTCAGTTCCTCGAAATCGACGCCAAGTGTCTGCGCCATACGGTTCATAAGACGTTCATGCGTCTCGTAGCCCTTGGTCCCGGTCATGACAGCCTCCGATCTGTTGCGTTTCACATCCCGCGCAGAAAAGACCATGCAAGGGGGCTGCAATCCTTGATCCTGATCAATTGCCGGATTTCGGGGCATTTCTTCGCCGTCAGGCCGTCGTCATGATGGAAATTAAGGCGTTGTTTACGCATTTTCGGAATGTGTCACACCGCATGACCGAATAAGGCAGCCACACTGCCCCGAATCTCAGGCCGCGCCAGAGGCCCGCTCGCCGCCTCGCCAAAGAGGCGCAGCTGCGGAAAAATGCGGAAAAGCTCCGCTCGCGCATCCTGCTCCAGAAGGCTCAGCGCCGTCTCTCCGGGATAGAAGCTCTCGGACATAAGCCCGCCGCTGTCGAGGATCTCATGCGCCTCGAACATCAGATGCACATAGGTGATCTCGGTCAGATCGCTGCGCTGCCGGATGCTCCGCCGGTTCACCAGCCAGCGCGCCGGCACCAGCGCCTCCTCTAGTCCGGCATAAAGCTCGACCAGATGGCCCGTGATCAACACCCGGTGCTGCGGCGACACAAGAACCGGGCGGCTCGGCACGCCCTGCCCCAAGGCCCCCCGCAGAATTTCAATCGGCGCAAGATCGGGCGCGCGGCTCAAATCGACCCCCGAAGACCCGACCCAGCGCACCGGGCGATAGCCGTGGTCCAGCGTCCAGATCAGATCACCGGGCCGCACCGTCTCGATCGCCACCGGTCCCTGTCGCCCCCGCACCACCGATCCGGCCGCGAAACAGACCGCCGCCTCGACCTCGGAAATCTGCAACTCTCCGTCGTTGTTGCCCGCCTCCGGGTCCGCCGTCTCGTCGACGCCCGTATACACCATGGTCGAACTGTCCAGCCCGGAAATATCGAGGATATACCCGTTCTGGAACAGCACATGCTCATCGCCCGCCCCCATGTTCTGGTAATTGTTGTTGTCGGGGATCATCCCCTCGGCAATCACGTTGCCCTCGGAATCGGTCAGCCGCCAAAGCTGGCCGTTGGTGAACGTGTCGGAGACGTTCTGATACACGTCGAGGTAATAGATATCCGAGGAGGTCCCCAAGGGCGTGACGCCCGAAACGGTGAGCACGAGATTGGGCGGATTGGTGCCGTTGAGCGAGGCGCTGGTGTAGGTGCCAATCATGTCACCGGTGATCTCGATCGCCATCTGCGCCCTCTGCCTCAGCCCTGTCCGCGCCCGCGTTATGGTTAACGCAGGGTCCGTTCTCCGATCTGGGCACAGATCGGGGCAAAACCGGGACGGTGCTGCGGCGAGACGGTGATTTCGCACACAACGCCGTGAGAACGTTAGGAATTACAGCGTCGCCATGGTCCGGCGAACGGTCTCGATCCGCTGCGCGTTCGGCGGGTGCGAACCGAGGAACCGGTCGCCCGGATCGGGAATACGCGTGAAATATTCCGCCCCACGCACCGGGTTATAGCCCGCGCGATAGGCGATCACCGTGCCGAGCTGATCGGCCTCCAGCTCATAGTTCTTCGAATAGCTCCGCGCGCCGACCGTCGCGCCAATATCCTGCGCGCTGCTGATCGCATTGGCGTCGCCGCCCATCGCCGCGATCAGAACCCCGCCCAGAAGTGCGCCCGTGAGCGCCTTCTCCTGACTGCGCGCGATATGGCCCGAAATGTGATGCGCCGCCTCATGCCCCATGACAAAGGCCAGCTCGTCGGTATTCTGCACCTCCGCAATCAGCGCCACCGTAAAGGTCAACACCGGCCGCCCCGCACTGTCGAGCGTCTGCCAGGCATTGGCCGGCGCGCTCGGGTCGTTCTCCACCACGATCTTGAAATCGCAATTCGCCCCCGTGGTCCGGGTCCGGCATTCGCGCTCCGCCACCGGCTCGACCCGCGACACCACCTGCCTGAAATCCGCGACCGTCATCGCCCCCGCGCGCCCCGCGCTTTGCGACACGCCGACAGGCTCGGAGCGCGGCGGCACGGAGACCGGCGCAGATGTGGTTTCGACGCAGCCCGCAAGCAGGGCGCTCCCGATCAGTCCGCTGACAAGTGTTCGACGCATGACGGTTCCCCTCCGACGACAGCTGCAAAATATCCGCTCACGGCACCGCCTTCCAGCCACAGCTTTCGCCCTCACGGCAACGTGTGTCTTGCTTTTCTCCCGCCGCAGGTGCAGCATCGCCTCATGTTTACCATCGAACACGATTTCGACGCCACAGTCGTCACCATTGTCGATGAGGGCGAAACCCCTCTTCAGGAAGATGTCATCATCTCGGCCTTCGCCGAATGCGTGACCGTGGAACAGCTCGATCCGCGCACCGACCGGGTGCACAAGATCACCTTTTCCCTGCAACAGCTCCGCGATCTCGGCGCCGCCCTCGATCTGCCCGAAGGTGCCTATCGGCTGACATCAGTCGAGGAGTGAGGCCGCAGCCTCACGCCCGCACTTGACCTTTAGAGATCGGCAACCGTTTCGATCCGCAGCATCCCGTCATGCAGAAAACATGCCTTCGAGAACACATTGGGCACGGGATTTGGACGGCGAATATCGGCCAGCCCGGGCAAAGCCGTTGACCCCGGCGCAAAGGATCGGTCGATCTGTGAGATAAAGACCAAAATCAGCCCCCGTAATTGCGCGAAGTTGCGCAAAGACCGCAACTGTTCCGCCAAGGGCGGCTTGTGGCGATCCTGATCGAGGATTTGCAGATAGTCGACAACCGCAACCGTGCCACGCGCCGCTGTCGCAAGGTCCGCACAGATGAATGCCGCGCTGATGTCATCTGAGGTCTCGATTCGGATCTGCGCCCCATCTGCGCTCGACCTACTTAACGTTTGCAATCGGTGATGCACCTCTGTTTCCGTCAGTTCCAGCGTGTAGAACACCGCCTCGCGCCCCGCCTCAGCCGCCTCAAACAGCACGCGCAGCCCTTGTATGGTCTTGCCATGCCCCGGCCGCGCCCCGAGCACAACAAGATCGCCCTGCGCAAACCGGGGAAGAAGCGCCCCGGCCTCAGCCCTGTCGAGCCCCGCAGCCAAAAGCGACCAACGCGCAAAGCCCTCTTGCCGGGCAATCCGGTCAAGCGCCTCGTGCAATGAAATGTCATGATCCCGCGCCATCTTCTTGGCGCGGCGTTTCAGATGATAAACAGGTGCGGAAAGCCGCATGTCGAAACCTCCGTTCCGGGTCCCAAACGCAATCCCTCCTCATGCGTGCGCCCGAACAGACGTGTCGATGATCAACTGCCCCGTATGTCGGATACTTCCCCGGTGGAGGGAGGGAGGCGCGGGCCGAGCCTTGCGATGACCCTAACGCGGCTCTCTTGGTCCGGCAAGGCGTGGCATCGAGGAATGATGGGGGAAACGCCGATCAAGGGTCCGACAAAAGTCCGACAAAAGTCCGACGCTTTGCCGACAGCGGTTTCGCCCCGGTTCGCGCCCCTCACTCCACCCGAAACAGCTTGTCCCGCGAGGTCTCTCCGCGCAGCAAAACCAGCTCGCTTTTCGCCCGCCCCATGGCTTTCGCCAGCAGTTTGATCACGTCTTTCGTCGCCTTGCCGCCCTCGGGCACCGTGGTCACATAGGCACGCACCTGCCCGTCCTCGACCGTCACCGCATTGCGCGAGGCTTTGGGGGTCACGCGCACCGCCAAAAGCCCGTCTGTCACCGCCGCCTCAAGGGCTGCTTTCAATTCCGCTTTATCCATGGCCTCTCATACCATCTGAGCGGTTGAAAACACCTCCAAAAATGACGACATGTTGGGCGACCCGCAGATGAAAGGCCTCCCATGCCCGCTCCCAATCCCGCCGCTCTCGACTTCCTCCTGACCCGCCGCTCCCGTCCTGCAAAAACGCTCTCCGCCCCTGTGCCGGATCGCGATGCTCTGATGCCGATCCTGACCGCGGCGGCACGCACGCCGGATCACGGAAAGCTCGAACCCTGGCGCTTCATCGTGTTGGAGAAAGCCGCCCTCACGCGTCTCGCCGGGATGATCAACCCTTTGGCTGAAAAGAACAAAATCCCCGAGGAGAAGATCGAGAAAGCCTATCGTCAATATGCCGACGCCGACCTTGCCGTCGCCGTTGTCTTCTCTCCGAAAGAGAGCGACAAGGTGCCGGAAATCGAACAGCTTTACTCCGCCGGTGCCGTTTGCCTGTCGCTTCTGAACGCCGCTCTGGCCGCCGGCTGGGGCGCCAACTGGCTGTCGGGCTGGGCCTCTTTTGATCGCGACTTCTGCGAGGACGGCCTCGGTCTCGCCCCTCACGAGAGCATCGCTGGTCTCATTCACATCGGCACCGAAACCGTCGCCCCGCCGGAGCGCCCGCGCCCCGATCTTTCCGCCATCGTCACATGGATGGACGCGTGATGTTCAGCGACTTCGCCAAGGCTATCGGCCAGCTCGGAGACAAGCGTTTTCAATCGGTTCTGCTCAAAGGCCTCGGTCTGACCCTCGCGCTTCTTGTGGCGATCTATCTGGCCTTCGTCTGGGTCATCGGCATCTTCGTGCCCGACACCTTCACCCTGCCGCTCATCGGCGAAATCACATGGGTCGACAACGCGCTCTCCATCGGCTCGTTCTTCCTGATGATCGGCCTGTCGGTGTTCCTGATGGTCCCCGTCGCCTCCGCCTTCACAGGGCTGTTTCTCGAAGAGGTCTCCGAGGCGGTCGAAGACGTGCACTACCCCGGCCTGCCGGAAGTGCCGCGCCAGTCGTTCTCCGATATGCTTATGGATTCTTTGGGCTTTCTTGGCGTCATCGTGGTCGCCAACCTGATCGCGCTGGTACTCTACCTGCTCCTCAACATCGCCGCCCCGGTAATTTTCTGGGCCTTGAACGGCTTTCTGCTGGGCCGCGAATATTTCCAGATGGTCGCCATGCGCCGCCTCGGGCGAGAGGGCGCAAAAGCCGCCCGCAAACGCCATATGCCGGAGATCTGGCTGGCGGGGGCCTTGATGGCGATCCCGCTGTCGATCCCGCTTGTGAACCTGCTGATCCCGGTGCTGGGCGCGGCCACCTTCACCCATATGTTCATGCGGCTCGAAGGCAGCTCAACTGTCGGCCACTGAGGGCAGTTTCGCGGTCCAGTCGAAATCGTGCCAGCTCACCCAGCCCGACAGGATCACCGCGACCAGTACGGCCCAAATCGCCGTCGCCACAAGAGTGACCCAAAGCGCCTTGCGCTTCGGGTTGTAATTCGCTGGTGCCCCGTCATGGGTGCCCTCGACCTTTTCGCCCAGATCACCCTGTGTTTTCAAACCGATGGGCAGCGCGACGAGCATGGTCATGAACCATGTCACCGCATAGAGGACGATGGCCGAAGTGATCGCCATCAGACCTGCTCAAGCTCGATCAGGCAGCCGTTGAAATCCTTCGGATGCAGGAACAGAACCGGCTTGCCATGGGCGCCGATTTTCGGCTCGCCCGTGCCGAGGACGCGCGCACCTTCGGCTTTCAGCTTGTCGCGGGCGGCGAGGATGTCGTCGACCTCATAACAAATGTGGTGAATGCCGCCCGAAGGGTTCTTGTCGAGAAAGCCCTGGATCGGGGAGTTTTCGCCCAGCGGATACAAAAGCTCGATCTTGGTGTTCGGCAATTCGATGAACACCACGGTCACGCCATGATCCGGTTCGTCCTGCGGCGGATTCACCTTGGCGCCAAGCGTATTCGCATATTGTGCGGACGCCGCTTCGAGATCCGGCACGGCAATGGCGACGTGGTTGAGACGACCGATCATGTTTCTCTCCTCCAGATGGGGTCTTTGCCCGGTTATCGCCCGCCGCAGGCAAGGCCGCAAGGGGGCGTTTGCGCTCACAGAGTGCCGATCCGTCCGCGTGCGGCGCTTGGTTAACCGCTCATTCACCAGTTTCGGGCTTAATCCGACTCGCACTGGATGGAGCCATGAAATGACCGACAATCTCGACAGCCTGATGGTCGCACCGATACCGACCGCCGACCGCCCGCTTCTGGGCCTCACCGTTCTCGTGGTGGAGGACAGCCGTTTCGCCTCCGAGGCGATGCGCCTGTTATGCCTGCGCTCCGGTGCACGCATCCGACGCGCCGACAGCCTCACCGCCGCGCGCAAACATTTGCGGGTCTATCGCCCGAATGTGGTGATCGTCGATCTCGGCCTACCGGATGGCTCGGGCGCCGAACTGATCGACGAGCTGTCCCATGCCCGCCCCCGTGTCGACGTGCTGCTCGGCATGTCCGGCGACAGCGGCGCAGAGACGTTGGCCCATACGGCGGGGGCGGACGGCTTTATCGAGAAACCGATTTCCTCGCTCGGGGCCTTTCAGGAGCGCGTTCTCTCCTGTCTGCCCGAAGGCGTGCGCCCCGAGGGGCTGCACGCCGTCAATTCCGACGTGATCAGCCCCGATCCCATCGCCCTTCAGGACGATTTCGTGCATATCGCCGATCTTCTGACCACCGAAGGCGGGAAGAATCTTCTGGACTATATCGCGCAGTTTCTCGGCGGTGTGGCCCGCACGGCGGGCGATGCGGAGATGGAGGTGGCCGCTCAGGCGCTGGCCTATCACCGCGAAAAGGGCCTGCCCTATGGCTCTGAGGTGGCGCGCGTCGCGGGCCTTGTGCAATCCCGCATCGAACCGCGCAAGGTGGTGTAATCCACCAACGCTCCTCCAAAACAAAAGGCGCGGAGACCGCTCTCCGCGCCTTTGTCATGTCTTTTCAGACCGATTACTGCTCTTGCGGAATAACCCGCAGGTTCAGCTCGCGAAGCTGTTCGTTCGTGGGCTCCGAGGGCGCGCCCATCATCAGGTCTTCGGCGCGCTGGTTCATCGGGAAGAGCATCACTTCGCGGATGTTGTCCTGATCGGCGAGGATCATCACCGCGCGGTCGATGCCAAGCGCACAGCCACCGTGCGGCGGAGCGCCGTATTGGAAGGCGTTGACCATGCCGCCAAAGCGTTTCTCGACCTCGTCCTTGCCATAACCGGCAATCTCGAACGCCTTGAACATGATCTCCGGCTGGTGGTTCCGGATCGCGCCGGACACAAGCTCGTAGCCGTTACAGGCGAGGTCATACTGGTTGCCCAGCACCTTGAGCGGATCGCCCAAAAGCGCGTCCATGCCGCCCTGCGGCATGGAGAACGGGTTGTGTTCGAAATCGATCTTGCCGGTTTCTTCGTCCTGTTCGTAGATCGGGAAATCGACGATCCAGGCGAACATGAACTGATCGCGCCAGTTTTCGTCCTCGGGCGCTTTCGGCGTCTCTTCCCAGATCACGGTGCGGGCTTTGCCCGCCACACGCTCAAAGGACTTCGGTTTGCCACCCAAGAAGAAAGCCGCATCGCCGATTTCGAGACCGAGCTGCTGACGGATCGCCTCCGTGCGTTCCGGGCCGATGTTTTTCGCAAGCGGGCCCGCCGCTTCCATTTCACCGTCGGTGTCGCGCCAGAAGATGTACCCCATCCCCGGCAGGCCCTCTTGTTGGGCGAATTTGTTCATCCGGTCGCAGAACTTGCGCGAGCCGCCTTTCGGCGCCGGGATGGCGCGCACCTCGTTGCCCTCTTGTTCGAGGAGCTTGGCGAAGATGGCAAAACCCGACCCGCGGAAATGCTCGGACACGTCCTGCATCTTGATCGGGTTGCGCAGGTCCGGCTTGTCGGTGCCGTACCAGAGCGCGGAATCGCGGTACGAGATCTGCGGCCAGTCGCGGTTCGCCAGACGGCCCTGGCCGAATTTGTCGAACATATCGGCGATCACCGGCTCCATCGTGTCGAAAATGTCCTGTTGGGTGACGAAGGACATTTCCACGTCGAGCTGGTAGAAATCGGTCGGCGAGCGGTCGGCGCGCGGGTCTTCGTCGCGGAAACAGGGCGCGATCTGGAAATATTTGTCGAAACCCGACACCATCAACAACTGTTTGAACTGCTGCGGCGCCTGCGGCAGGGCGTAGAATTTGCCCGGATGCAGACGGGATGGCACCAGGAAGTCACGCGCGCCCTCGGGCGACGAGGCGGTGATGATCGGCGTCTGGAATTCGTTGAAGCCTTTGGCCCACATGCGCTGACGCAGATCGGCCACCACGTTCGAGCGCAGGATCATGTTCTGCTGCATGCTCTCGCGGCGCAGGTCGAGATAGCGGTATTTCAGACGGGTCTCTTCCGGGTATTCCTGATCGCCGAACACCATCAACGGCAGTTCCTTGGCGGAGCCAAGCACCTCGAGATCGCGCACGAACACTTCGATCTCGCCCGTGGGGAGTTTCGGGTTTACCAGCTCCGGGTCACGCGCCTTCACCGTGCCGTCGATGCGGATGCACCATTCGGAACGCACTTTCTCCAGCGCGGAGAACACCGGGCTGTCCGGATCGCAGAGCACCTGGGTCATACCGTAATGGTCACGCAGATCGACGAAGAGAATGCCGCCGTGGTCCCGGATGCGGTGCACCCAGCCGGAGAGGCGCACGGCGTCGCCCACATTGGATTGGTTCAGTTCGGCGCAGGTGTGGCTGCGATAGACGTGCATGTATCAGGTCCCTTTAGAAAACGTGCCATGCCTTTAAAAGGCGCTTGGGCTGATACACTCGTACAAGCGGGGAAAGTCAAGGGTTCGTGGCCTTCCACGCGGTCCGAACTGCCCCGAAGCGCGCAAAACTCAGCGCATCGGAGCCCCAATGACAACACAGTCCGATGCAGGCCATTTGCCAGGGGGCGGAACTCTCGCCGTCACCATGACGAAGGAGAGCCCGACCATGATCAGAACAGAGGCGTATCCATCCACGGCATAATGCCAGCCGAGATACACCGAGAGCACAACTCGCAACGAGCAGCCAAACCGGCAGAATATGCGCCGTAAGATGCGCTGCGAAACCGAACGCCTGCGTAACCGCCGTCAGGACCATGAGAGGATTCGTCCCCGCATAGATCAGAAACAGGCGACCGATCGCCAGATGAAGGTCCCCGCCCCCAAAACGGCGTTCGGGGCGTTCGCCCTGCGCCAGATGGATTTGAAAAACGGTCCGGCAACTACGTCCTGCGGCAAATCTTTTATCGACGTACAAAACACCTAACAAAATATTTTGAATACACATTTTCCGTCTCTTAATTCCCCCCAATTTATTGGATGAATATGACCCCACCCGGACCCATCGTGGACAATTCAAAGACAGAAACGGCCACCGCCCGCTTCTCAAAACGCCCCATCCGGGCGTACCGTTTTTTTGTGGCAACATGCCCAAAAGCCAGCTTTCCACCCTTGCGCCCAATCGCTCCATGACTATAACCCACGACAATTTGCGCGTGCCCTGCTATGAGGTGCGCGCGAAGTGCTGCTCAACATATTGCCGGGGTCCGCCATGCCGAAGAGAACCGATATTTCCTCCATCATGATAATTGGTGCGGGGCCGATCATCATCGGGCAGGCCTGCGAGTTTGACTACTCCGGCGCCCAAGCCTGTAAGGCGCTGCGCGAAGAGGGCTACCGGGTCATCCTCGTGAACTCCAACCCCGCGACGATCATGACCGACCCGGACATGGCGGATGCGACCTATATCGAGCCGATCACCCCCGAGGTCGTGGCCAAGATCATCGAGAAAGAACGCCCGGACGCGCTCCTGCCCACCATGGGCGGGCAGACCGGGCTGAACACCTCTCTGGCGCTCGCGGACATGGGTGTACTGGAGAAATTCAACGTCGAGCTGATCGGTGCGAAACGCGAAGCCATCGAGATGGCCGAAGACCGCAAACTGTTCCGCGAAGCGATGGACCGTCTCGGCATCGAGAACCCGAAAGCCGACATCGTCGCCGCCCCGAAACGCGAAAACGGCGGCTATGACATCGCCGCAGGCATGAAAATCGCGATGGAGGCGCTCGAACACATCGGTCTTCCGGCGATCATCCGCCCTGCCTTTACCCTCGGCGGCACAGGCGGCGGCATTGCCTATAACCGCGACGATTACGAGAAAATCTGCCGCTCCGGTCTCGAAGCCTCGCCGGTCGCGCAGATCCTCGTCGACGAGAGCCTTCTCGGCTGGAAAGAGTTCGAGATGGAGGTGGTGCGAGACAAGGCGGACAACGCGATCATCGTCTGTTCCATCGAGAACGTCGACCCGATGGGCGTGCACACCGGCGACTCGGTGACCGTCGCCCCGGCCCTGACGCTGACCGACAAAGAATACCAGATCATGCGGACCCACTCGATCAACGTACTGCGTGAGATCGGCGTGGAGACCGGTGGCTCCAACGTGCAATGGGCGGTGAACCCCGCCGATGGCCGGATGGTCGTGATCGAAATGAACCCGCGCGTGTCGCGTTCTTCGGCTCTGGCGTCGAAAGCCACCGGTTTCCCGATCGCCAAGATCGCCGCGAAACTGGCCGTAGGCTATACGCTCGACGAGCTGGACAACGACATCACCAAGGTGACGCCGGCTTCCTTTGAGCCGACCATCGACTATGTCGTGACGAAAATCCCGAAATTCGCCTTCGAGAAATTCCCCGGCGCAAAACCGGAGCTGACCACCGCGATGAAATCCGTGGGCGAAGCGATGGCGATTGGCCGGACCTTCCACGAGTCGATGCAAAAGGCTCTGGCCTCGATGGAATCGGGTCTCACCGGGTTCGACGAGATCGACCTGCCCGATATGCCGAAACCGGCGCAGATCGTTGAGGCCGATGGTGCCGAAGACACCCTGCCGCGCATTCTTCTCGGTGCCGATGCCGCGGCCCAGCAGATGATCGACAAGACCGTGACCCGCGAGCTGGCGAAGGCCACCCCGGATCGCCTCCGTGTGATCGCGCAGGCCATGCGCTTTGGCTTCACCGACGAAGAAATCAACGAGATCAACTCTTTCGATCCATGGTTCCTCGCGCGTATCCGCGAGATCATGGCCGCCGAATGCGAGATCAAAAAAGACGGCCTGCCGGTCACCGAAGAAGGGCTGCGCAAGCTCAAGATGCTCGGTTTCACCGATGCGCGTCTGGCGAAACTGACGGGTCGCGACGAGGCCAATGTGCGCCGTGCGCGCCACAACCTCGGCGTCACCGCCGTGTTCAAGCGCATCGACACTTGCGCCGCCGAGTTCGAGGCGCAGACGCCCTACATGTACTCCACCTATGAAATGCCCATGATGGGCGAGGTGGAATGCGAGGCGCGACCCTCCGAGCGCAAAAAAGTCGTCATCCTGGGCGGCGGTCCGAACCGGATCGGCCAAGGCATCGAGTTCGATTATTGCTGCTGTCACGCCTGTTTCTCGCTGACCGAACAGGGCTACGAGACAATCATGGTGAACTGCAACCCGGAGACGGTTTCGACCGATTACGACACCTCCGATCGCCTCTATTTCGAGCCGCTGACCTTTGAGCACGTCATGGAAATCCTCCGTGTCGAGCAGGACAACGGTACGCTGCATGGCGTGATCGTTCAGTTCGGCGGCCAGACGCCGCTGAAACTCGCCAATGCGCTCGAAGCCGAAGGCATTCCGATCCTCGGCACCACGCCGGACGCCATCGACCTCGCCGAAGACCGCGAACGGTTCCAGGATCTCGTGAACCGTCTCGATCTCAAGCAGCCGCACAACGGCATCGCGCATTCCGACGACGAAGCGATTGAGATTGCAGCCGACATCGGCTTCCCGCTGGTGATCCGCCCATCCTACGTTCTGGGGGGCCGCGCGATGGAGATCGTGCGCGATATGGAAGGCCTGAAACGCTACATCCGCGACGCTGTGGTGGTGTCGGGCGACAGCCCGGTGCTTTTGGATAGCTACCTGTCTGGGGCAACCGAAATCGACGTCGACGCGCTTTGCGACGGCGAGAAAGTCCACGTTGCAGGCATCATGCAGCACATCGAAGAAGCGGGCGTTCACTCTGGTGACTCTGCCTGTTCGCTGCCGCCCTACTCGCTCAAGGCCGAGATCATCGAGGAGTTGAAACGTCAGACCGAAGCTCTGGCGCTGGCGCTCAACGTGGTCGGTCTGATGAACGTGCAATATGCGGTCAAAGACGATGTGATCTACCTCATCGAGGTCAACCCGCGTGCTTCCCGCACCGTGCCCTTTGTCGCCAAAGCGGTGAACAGCCCGATCGCCTCCATCGCGGCACGGTTGATGGCGGGCGAAAAGCTCGACACGTTCGATCTGGTCGATCCCGCGAGCACCGGGCGCTTTGCGGTGAAAGAGGCCGTGCTGCCCTTCGCCCGTTTCCCGGGCGTCGACACGATCCTCGGGCCGGAAATGCGCTCGACGGGCGAGGTCATGGGCGCCGACAAGAGCTTTGCCCGCGCCTTCCTCAAGTCGCAGATGGGCGCAGGAACCAACCTGCCGAGCTCCGGCAAAGTCTTTGTCTCGGTGAAGAACTACGACAAGAAACCGAAAATGGTCGAGGCGATGAAAACGCTGTCTGATCTGGGCTTCGAGATCATCGCGACCCGTGGCACCGCCAAGTTCCTCAAGGAAAACGGTGTGGCGAGCAAGGTCGTGAACAAGGTCTATGAGGGCCGCCCGAACATCGTCGATATGATGAAAGACGGCGAGATCGCCCTCGTTCTGAACACCACAGAAGGCCAGCAGGCGCTGGATGACAGCCGCGAGATCCGCTCGGTCGCGCTCTACGACAAGATCCCGTATTTCACCACCGCCGCCGCGTCGCATGCTGCCGCCATGGCAATCAAGGCACGTTTGGAAGGCGAGATCGAGGTGCTGAGCCTTCAGGACGTCTAAGGCTTTTACCTCTCCTGAATTGAAACAGGCCCCGCCCTCGCGGGGCCTGTTTCTTTTGCGGATGCAGCAAATCCCTTGACTTCCGCGCCACTCTCCCCCATTTGACACCGATCCGCACCCCATGCTGCCGCGTGAGCAGCCGCGCACAAGCCGTTTCAGGCAGGCGCCGCAGGTGACGGATGCCGGGCGTCTCCCATGACACCCAAAGGTTCCCATATCACGCAGGGGTCCGGCGGAAAGACGGGTTGGGCATGTGGCCCTCTCCGGTGACCTTTTCCGCGACCAAACCGCGCCGACCCCCATGGGGCGGCGTTCTCGCGTGTGGGTCCGCCCACCAAAGGACGTATATGACTGATTTTTCCATGCTCGGCCTCAAGCCGAAGCTGCTCGATGTGCTCAAAGAGATCGGCATCGAGACCCCGACCCCCATTCAGGCCCGCGCCATTCCCGAAGTGATGAACGGCCGCGACGTCATGGGCCTTGCCCAAACCGGCACGGGCAAAACGCTCGCCTTCGGCCTGCCGCTTCTGCACATGGCCTTTTCCGACGGCTCGAAACCGTCGCCTCAGACCGTGCGCGCGCTCATTCTCGCGCCGACCCGCGAGCTGGTGAACCAGATCGCCGACGGGCTTTTCCCCTTCATCAAGGGCAGCCATCTCAAGCTCAACCGCGTCGTCGGCGGCGTGTCGATCAACGCCCAGATCAACCGTCTGGATCGTGGCACCGACATCCTTGTCGCCACGCCGGGCCGCTTGATGGACCTGATCGACCGCAAGGCCGTGCGTCTCGATGAAACCACTTTCCTTGTCCTCGACGAGGCCGACCAGATGCTCGACATGGGCTTCATCCATGCGCTGCGCAAACTCGTGCCGATGCTGGCGAAAGAGCGGCAGACCATGCTGTTCTCCGCCACCATGTCGAAAGAGATGAACGAGATCGCCCAGAGCTATCTCACCTCGCCCGTCCGCATCGAGGTTTCGCCTCCGGGCAAGGCCGCCGACAAGATCGAGCAGGAGGTGCATTTCATCCCGCAGCCGGAGAAATTCGAGCTGCTCAAGGAACTGCTCTGCGATCACTCCGACGAACTGGCGCTGGTTTTTGCCCGCACCAAACACGGGGCCGAACGTCTGGCGAAAAACCTCGCCCGCGACGGGTTCGAGGCCGGGTCTATCCACGGCAACAAATCCCAAGGTCAGCGCGAACGCACGCTGGCGGCGGCAAAAAGCGGCCAGATCAAGGTTCTGGTCGCGACCGATGTGGCCGCGCGCGGCATCGACATTCCGGCGGTGCGCCATGTTTACAACTTCGAACTGCCGAACGTGCCGGAGAATTTCGTTCACCGGATCGGGCGCACCGCGCGTGCAGGTCGGGATGGCAAGGCGGTGGCCTTCTGTTCGCCGACCGAGCTCGACGAATTCCGCGCCATCGAGAAGGTGATGAAGATTCGCATTCCCGTGGCGACCAAGGCCTCCTGGGCCGCCGACGATCAGAAAGCCGCGCCGAAACCCAAGCCGCAAGGGCGGCGTGGTGGCGGTGGCGGCCCGCGTGGTGCGAAACCGGGTGGTGCGAAACCGGGTGGTGGCAAACCCGGCACCCCGAAAGCGGCGGGCCGCCCCGGCGGCGGGCGTCCGCAACGCAGACGGTCTCGCGGATAAGAAAAAAGGCGGCTCCCGGAGCCGCCTTTCTCTATTCTAGACCTTTGAAATCAGGTCGCTTCCTGTTCCAGATGCAGCTTCATGCTGATCAACACCTGTTGCAGTTCAAGCGTCTCGCGCAGAAGGCGTTTGGCTTCGTTGATCGTAATGATCCCATCCTCGATCGCATCGGTATATTCCGCCATCAACATGGCAAATCGCTGCGACAAGGCGACCACATCGGCATTAACCCCGCCGTGTTTCGGGCTCTCATTACGGGTCGCATCATAGGACAGTGCAATCCCCTTGAGCTCGGCCAAAGCCGAGGTCACATGCGGATAGCTCGCCGCTGTCTCAAGCTGCGCCACGGCGTCGACAGGCATGTAACGGTCAGAATGCTCATCGGCGGTCGAATAATACCGTCCAAGTGTGGCTTTCGACTTGCCAGTCAGCGCACACGCCGCTTCCAAACCCACATCCTTGACCAAAGCCTCGGTGTGTTTCTTCAAATACGTTCCGGCTGCATCCATACCCTGTGCCCCTAACCCTCAACGATCCCTCGGATGGGGAATTCGCTTTACCATTTCCCATTAAATTCCCGATTTTTGCATGACATACAAGACCGTACCTGCCGTCGCAGGAGATGAACGAGTATCCGGTGCCTCGGCATCGGGCCGGGTGGAGGTCGTTTCAGGGAAGGAAGTCTGGGTCTCAGGTGCACGTTTCCGGCTCCCTCATCCCCTAGCCCTTACGGGCATCTGCCGGTTTCTGGTCATGAGTATTCACTTTTTTCCGGCTTCCACCCGTGCACATTTTTGCGAACTGAGATCGCAACCCTAAGCCTCGCCGCAGGTTTTCTCGCGCAGCGTCGCAAGACCGCTTGATCCCCCTCCCCCCGATCTGGCACATCATCGCCATGGCAAAGCTCTATTTTCAATATTCCACGATGAACGCAGGGAAATCCACGCTCCTGCTTCAGGCCTCCTACAACTATCGCGAACGCGGGATGGACACTTATCTCATCACCGCGAAATTCGACAAACGCGCGGGCGAAGGCCGGATCGGCAGTCGCATCGGCATCGGCTCCGAGGCCGACACATTCGAGGAGGGCGAAGACCTTTTCTCCAAGATCGAACGCCGTCTGGCCGAGGGCCCCGTGGCCTGCATCTTCATCGACGAAGCGCAATTCCTCTCGAAAGATCAGGTCTGGCAACTGGCCCGCGTGGTGGACGATCTGCGCGTGCCGATCATGTGTTACGGGCTGCGCGTCGATTTTCAGGGCAATCTCTTCCCCGGCTCCGCCGCGTTACTGGCCTTGGCCGATGAGATGCGCGAAGTGCGCACGATCTGCCATTGCGGGAAAAAGGCCACGATGGTGGTGCGCATGTCGGAAAGCGGGATGGTTTTGACCGAAGGCGCGCAGGTCGAGATCGGGGGCAATGAACGCTACGTGTCGCTCTGCCGCAAACATTGGCGCGAAGCAATGGGCGATGTCTGAGGCCGCGTTTACCGTTTTTAAAAGACTATGACAGGGTCCGAGACGGAGTGTGACAGCGCGTTAAGCTTTGCGCCTCTGTTTGTGACGACGCGTTAAGGATCATCGGATCACGGATCAAACCATCAATCGAACGAAAAGGGGCGGAATACTCCGCCCCCATCTTCAGGATCAATGCAAACGCCCGCCATTCGGCACGGCCAAATCCGGACGCGCCAAAACCACCGCGCCGTTTTCGTCCGGAAATCCAAGCACCAGAACCTCGGAGATAAATCGCCCGATCTGGCGCGGCGGAAAATTCACGACCGCCATGACCTGTTGCCCGACAAGCGCTTCGGGCGCGTAGTGTACGGTGATCTGGGCCGAGGATTTTTTCTCGCCGATCTCCGGCCCGAAATCGATCCAGAGCTTGATCGCGGGCTTGCGGGCCTCCGGGTAAGGCTCCGCCCGCACGATCGTCCCCACCCGCAGATCGACCTTCATGAAGTCGTCGAAGTCTATGAGATCGCTCATCCTGCAAGTTCCTTCGACCGATCAGCCGCCGCTTTGACTGCTTTCGAAAGCAGCGCCGGAAAGCCCGTCTTCTCATCCATCAAAACCGCCAGAGCTGCCGCCGTCGTACCGCCCGGCGAGGTCACATTGACCCGAAGCTGCGCCGGGTCTTCATCCGACTCCTCGGCCAGTTGCCCCGAACCGCCGACTGTGGCCTTGGCCAGCTGCATTGCCAGCTCCGGCGACAGCCCCTGTTCGACACCCGCCGCGGCGAGCGTTTCGATCAAGTGAAACACATAGGCCGGACCGGACCCGGAGACGGCGGTCACCGCATCCATCTGGACCTCGTCCTCAAGCCGAACCACCTGCCCCACCGCGCTCAAGAGCGTTTCGGCGAGATCGAGATCCCCGGCCCCGGCCTTGGCGTTGCCGATGATCGCGGTGATGCCGCGTCCAACCGCCGCCGGCGTGTTTGGCATGGCGCGCACGACAGGCGTGTCGGCCCCCAGCACGGTTTCATAGGTCGCAAGCGTGATTCCCGCCGCCACCGACAGGAACAGCGTCGTGCCATTGCCCAATGCCTGAAGTTTCGGAAGCGCGTCGCCCATCATCTGCGGCTTGACCGCAACCAGAACGATGGCCGGGTCTTTCGGCAGATCGGTGTTGAGATGCACGCCGGTCGAGCGCAGCCAATCGGAAGGATGCGGATCGAGCACGGTCACGGAACTCGGCGGCAAACCTCCGGCCAACCAGCCTTTGAGCATGGCCGAGCCCATCTTGCCGCAGCCCAAAAGCACCAATCCACGCGCTTTCACATTTTCCATGATCCACTCCGTCTGTCATAAGAAAGCCCCCTGAGGGCATCAGGGGGCACTCTATCAATCGTAAGCCTGAGCGCAACGCGGGCAAGCGGTGCGATTTCGCGCGGGTGCTTATGCCGCTTATGCGCGCCCGTAGGCCTCGCGGATCGCCACATCCATGGCGTCCTCGGGCGAGCGATCCGACCAGGCCACAAGCTGGAAGGCCGGGTAGAAGCGTTCGGCGGCGCCCACAGCCGCGCCGATCAGGCGGTCGACCTGTTCGGGGCTGGCGATCTGGCCGCCCGAGAGCACGAGACCGTAGCGATAGACCATCAGGCGCTGTTCGTGCCAATAGGTAAAAGCCCCGGTCCAGATCTGATCGTTGGCGCGGTTCAGCACGTCGAAGATTTGCGGCAGCTTTTCTTCGGGCGGCTCCATCTCGAAAGTACAGATAAGGCGCAGCGTTTCGTCATATTCCGACCACGCCAGCGTGATCGAATAGGTGCGCCACTGACCCTCGACCGCCATGGCAATCTGATCTTCGGCGACGCGGTCGAATTCCCAGTCATTGTACTCGCACAGGTGCTCGCACAGGTCGATCGGGTGAATTTCGGTGGAAAAGCTCTGCTCAATAAGCGACATTCACGGGCCTCTTCTGGTCTGCGTCCCGTGGCTGTGCGACATCCCCCCTACGCGACATCACAGCGGCGGCCACTAAGACTTGGTGCCTGCTCTAAGGATCGGTGGGATTTCACCTCCCCTTACCAGATATGGTGTGATGAAAGCGACGAATCTGTAAAGCGAAATATTTGTGTTATCCCCAGCATTCCGGGGTCATCCACAAGTTGCTTAATTTTTCCCCAGCCCTCTAAAGCCCCCTGTGGACAGAAAAAGCCTCCCCAAGGGGAGGCTTTCCAAGCGCATAATCCGGTCTGAAACGGCCTTTGCCGGATCAGGCTTTTTACTTGCTCTCAAGCGCGTCGAGGCGCTTTTTCAGCTCTTCGTTTTCCTCGCGGGCCTTCTGCGCCATGGCGCGCACGGCGTCGAATTCCTCGCGGGTGACGAAATCGCGATCCGCCAGCCAACGGTCCATGACGCTTTTGAGCGCGGTTTCCGCCTCGTCCTTCGCGCCCTGCGCCACGCCCATGGCATTGGTCATGAGTTGGGAAAAATCGTCGAGAATCTTGTTGCGGGTCTGCATGTCTGGCTCCGTCCGGCACATTCGTGATGTCTTGTGACCTATATGGGGCGATGGGGCGCAAATCACAAGGTTGACTTCCGCCCCGCCGTGGCGACAGTTGCGCCCATGTTGACACGCCTGCCTGCCGTTTTGAATTTCCCCGATCTGTCCCCGATCCTGTTCGAGATCAATCTCGGCCCGGTGCATTTCGCGCTGCACTGGTATGCGCTCGCCTATATCGGCGGCTTCCTGATCGGCTGGTTTCTCATCCTGCGCGCGCTCAAGGCCACGCGCCTCTGGACCGCCGACACGCCGCCCTTGACCAAGCCCGAGTTCGAAGACCTGCTGACATGGCTGATCCTCGGCGTGATCCTGGGCGGGCGTCTGGGCTATGTGCTGTTCTACAAACCCGGCTATTACCTCTCCCACCCGCTCGAAATCCCGATGGTCTGGCAGGGCGGCATGGCGTTTCACGGCGGATTTATCGGCGTCATCATCGCAGCACTCCTTTGGGGGCTGCGGCACAAGAAGCCGCTTTTGTCGCTGGGCGATCTTCTCGCCATGGCGACGCCGCCGGGGCTGTTGCTTGGCCGGATCGCGAATTTCGTCAATGCCGAGCTTTGGGGCAAACCTTGGGATGGCCCTTGGGCGGTGATTTTCCCCGGCGAGGCGGCGCAGGCCTGTGCCAATGTCGGGCCGCTCTGTGCCCGTCACCCCTCGCAGCTTTACGAAGCCGGGATGGAAGGGTTGATCCTCGGCCTGTTGCTGCTGTCTCTCGTCTGGGGTGCCAAGGCCTTCAAACGGCCGGGGCTGATCATGGGACTGTTCTTCGCGGGCTATGGCGCGTCACGGTTCATCGTCGAAATTTTCCGCCAGCCCGATGCGCAATTCGTCACCGCCGCCAATCCCAATGGCACGGTCTTTCTCGGCATGCAGATGGGTCAACTCCTGTCCCTGCCGATGATCCTGATCGGGCTCTATTTCATGCTCCGCGCCAAACGTTCATGATCGCACTCACGGACATCCTGACCCGCCGTATCCGCCAAACCGGACCGATCTCGCTGGCCGAGTATATGGCCGAGTGCCTGCTCCATCCCGAGCATGGCTATTACACCACGCGCGACCCTCTGGGAGCGACGGGCGATTTCACCACCGCGCCGGAAATCAGCCAGATGTTCGGCGAGCTTCTGGGGCTTTGTCTTGCGCAAAGCTGGCTCGATCAGGGCGCGCCCCTACGCTTTACGCTGGCCGAAATTGGTCCCGGACGCGGCACGCTGATGGCCGATATTCTGCGCGCCACCCGTGCGGTGCCGGGGTTCCATACGGCCGCGCAGGTGCATCTGGTCGAGGCCTCCCCCACCCTGCGCGCCGCTCAAAAGGACCGTCTGCCAGACTATGAGGTCACATGGTGCGATCAGGTGTCCGATCTGCCAGACGCGCCGCTCTGGCTCATCGCCAATGAGTTTTTCGACGCGCTACCGATCCGGCAATTCACCCGCAAGGGGGCCGGATGGGCAGAAACGCAGGTCGGTTTGAAGGACGGTGCGCTGACCCTCGGTCTCGCCACGCCCGCGCCCTTCGCCGATCTCGCGCAGCGTCTCAGTGACACAAAAGACGGCGATGTGGTCGAGCTTTGCCCCGCCGCCGCGCCCATCGTCGCGGAGATCGCCACGCGTATCGCCCGAGGCGGCGCGGCGATCTTTATCGATTATGGCGACTGGCGCAGCCTCGGCGATACGTTTCAGGCGCTTGAAGCCCATGAGAGTGTCGATCCGCTCGCTCGTCCCGGTCAGGCCGACCTGACCGCCCATGTGGATTTCGAAGCCCTGAGCCTTGCCGCCCACGCGTCCGGTGTCGTCGCCTCCCGGATGATCCCCCAGAGCGCGCTTCTGGCCCGCCTCGGCATTGCGACCCGCGCGGAGGCGCTTGCGCGAAATCTGAGCGGTGCTGCCCTCGAAACCCACAAGAGTGCATTTGAGCGGTTGACCTCGCCCACAGAAATGGGAACCCTTTTCAAAGCGCTGGCGCTTGCACCCGCCCCCGCTTTGCTGCCCCCGGGATTCGACGCATGACACTCGACATCATCACCTCCGACGCGCTCTCCGGCATCCGGCACGGGTTCTTCACCCGCAAGGGCGGCGCCTCATCCGGCGTGTTCGAAGGGCTCAACTGCGGCCTCGGGTCCACCGATCAGGCCGATATCGTCAAGATCAACCGCAGCCGCGCGGCGCAGGCACTGGATCTCGGGCTTGAGGCGCTCTGCGCAGCCAATCAGGTGCATTCTGCCGATGTCGCCCGCATCGACGCACCACAGGACGGCCCCGCACCGAAGGTGGACGCGCTGGTCACCGACCGGCCGGGGCTGGCTCTGGTGATTCTCACCGCCGATTGTCAGCCGGTGTTGTTTGCCGATCGCGAGGCCGGTGTGATCGGCGCGGCACATGCCGGTTGGAAGGGCGCGATTGCGGGTGTGCTCGAAGAGACACTCGACGCGATGGAGGCGCTTGGCGCCACACGCGGCAATATTTCCGCCGTCATCGGGCCGACGATTTCGCAACGCGCCTATGAGGTCGGCCCTGAGTTTTTCGAAGATTTCCTCGCGGAAGCTCCCGAAAATGCCCGTTTTTTCACCAACGGCGAAGCGGATCGCTATCTCTTCGACCTTCCGGCCTATGGGTTGCACCGTCTGCGTCAGGCCGGGGTCGGTCACGCGGAATGGACCCGGCATTGCACCTATTCCGATCCGGAGCGTTTCTATTCCTACCGCCGCTCGGTGCATCGCAAAGAAGCCGATTACGGGCGACTCATCTCACTCATCCGTCTTTGAAACCTGCCTCTATCCTTTGAGGCAGGAATGGGGCTGAAAACTGCCCCATTTTCGCCCAAAACAATGCCATCCCATCTTTTCCATTGCTCCCAAAATACATGGATTAACCTTAATTTTCTTAAGGTTAATGGGCACTCACCCTGAAAAAGGCCGACGCGCGCAGTTGCGTGGCATGCCCTGACACTTTCTACCCGGCCCGCCCCATTTTCGCCGAAGCGCCCCGGCATATTGTTCTCAACACCGAAACAGACGCCGCACCAGTGAGGACACCTGTCATTCCTGCGGCTCAGGTCACGAGAGAGGCAGATATGAAAAACCGTCGCTGGATGAAATCGATGATCGCCGAGGCCAAAAAGACTGAGGTCGAAATGCCTTGGGCCCGTGGTGCCCGCCGCACCGCTTTCATCGTGAAGAAAGCCGACAAACCGACGCTGCGCCGCTCGGCCTGAGCCCGTCCGGCAAGGCGATTCGCGTCCTGAAGCTTCCCCGAAGCTCGACAGGCGCAGCATTGACCCGACACAAAGAAACAAAGCGACGGCGGACCGGGCGACTGGTTCCGCCGTTAACTGTAATTAGCTAAAATTTTTGACAATCCTGCCGTAAATCTGAGATCGTATCGGAACTGTTATCGGTGGGGGCCGACACAGTAAGAGGTTTCCGATGTCGCAGCCCCTGTCTGGCTCTTTGGCCGGATCGCACTTGAGCGCCGAGCGCCGTGCTCTTCCGCAACCGCTGCCCCATGCTCTGGACCATATGTCCGGCTCCGGCCTCGCCACAGTGCAGCCGAAAGCCGCTTGGACAGTGCGCCGCGCCCGCCCGGTAGAGCGCCATGTGCAGGCGCTGCGCCGCTACGACATTCTCTGGCGCGCACCGAATGGTGACATTTGCGAAACGCCGCAAAACGCCCCCGCACTCCCCGTGTTCGAAGCCGCCTTCAACGCTTTTGCACGCGGCGCGCTGATCCCGACCGTCGCGGGACCTGTGGCGATCGAGGACTTGCTGCCCGGCGACAAGGTGGTGACGATCGACAATGGCGTACAACGGGTCGAATGGATCGGCTCCAAAATGCTCGACACCCACGGCACGCGTGCGCCCGAAGCCCGTGCCGAACGGCTCTATCGCATCACCGCCGACACATTCGGCCTCGGTCGTCCGTCGCCCGACCTGATGCTGTGCGGTGGTGCCCGCTACCTGTTGCAGGCGGATGCCCTGAAATCCTGGCTTGGCACCGCGCAGGCGCTGGCCCCGATCACCGGCATGGTCGACGGGGTGTCCGTGATCGAGATCACGCCAATCTCCACCGTGCGCAGCTATCACCTTGTGCTCGAACGGCACAGCCTGATCCGGGTCAACGGGGTCGAGCTTGAAAGTTACCACCCCGGGACCAGCGCCACCGGGCAATTGCAGGGCGATCTGCGCGCGCGCTTCATGGCATTGTTCCCGCATCTCGGAACCCTCGGCGATTTCGGTGCGCTGGCATATCCGCGCCTCACGCCCGGCGATCTTCTGGAGCTGATGTTCCGCTAAATCTTTCCACGACCGGTCTTCCCTCCGACCGGTCTTCCACGAAAAACGGCCAGCCAGAAGGCGGGCCGTTTTTTCATGTAGATGCCAAAAGATCAGGCGTTCTGAGCCAGCCGCGCTTCGAGCACATCGAAGGGCACACCCGGTTCGTCCTTGGCGCAGCGGATCACCAGCGAGGTCTTAACCGACGCGACGTTTTCCGTCGACAGGAGTTCACCGGTCAGAAAGCTCTGGAAGGTCGAGAGATCGGGGGCGACGCATTTCAGGATGAAATCCACCTCTCCGTTCAGCATATGGCACTCACGCACCAGCGACCATTCCCGGCATTTCGCCTCGAACTTGGACAGATCCACTTCCGCCTGGCTTTGCAAACCCACCATGGCGAACACCTGCACCTCGAAGTTCAGCGCACGGGTGTCCACCACGGCGTGATAGCCCTTGATGAAGCCGCTTTCCTCAAGCGTGCGCACCCGACGCAGACAGGGCGGTGCGGAAATCCCCACCCGGCGCGCCAGTTCGACGTTGGTCATCCGCCCGTCGGCTTGCAATTCCGCAAGAATTTTCCGGTCGATTTCGTCGAGTTTATGTGAGGGCATCTGTCTTCCGCCTTGGCCTGATAAGGCCCTTAATTCCATAGATGTGCGCAAATCGGCATTTGCGCGCAATATTCTTTCTCATTATAGCAAGAAAGTTTCAAGAGGATTTCGCGTGAGCAATGTGCGGCAAACGGGCACTCCCCCATCGACTGCCCATTTTTTCACCGCGGCTGTGCGTCGCACAGGGTTTGCGTCGCCGCCCGGCGGTGTCTATATCGAAGCCAACAGCAAAGACAACACGCAAAAATGGGGTCCCGACATGGCGGACACGAAACACACCAAAGTTCTGATTATCGGCTCCGGTCCTGCGGGCTATACCGCTGGCGTTTATGCCGCGCGCGCGATGCTCTCGCCGATCCTCGTGCAAGGGATGGAGCCGGGCGGCCAGCTCACCACCACCACCGAGGTTGAAAACTTCCCCGGCTACACCGAAGTGCAGGGTCCGGAACTGATGGTGAAAATGGAAGAGCATGCCCGCGCGATGGGAACGGAGATCATCTCCGATCTGATCGTTGAACTCGACACCGAGAGCCGTCCGTTCGTGGCCAAGGGCGACAGCGGCACGATCTACACGGCGGACGCGGTGATCCTCGCGACGGGTGCGCGCGCCAAATGGCTGAACCTGCCGACCGAAGAACAGTTCAAGGGCTATGGCGTTTCCGCCTGCGCCACCTGTGACGGGTTCTTCTATCGCAACATGGAGATCGTTGTGATCGGCGGTGGCAACACCGCTGTGGAAGAGGCGCTGTTCCTGACAAACTTCGCTTCGAAAGTGACGCTGATCCACCGTCGCGACAGCCTGCGTGCCGAAAAAATCCTGATCGACCGTCTGATGAAGAACGAAAAGATCGTGCCGCTCTGGGACAATGAGCTGGTCGAAGTTTATGGCGACGAGGCCCCGATGAAGGGCGTGAACGGCGTCAAGGCCCGCAACGTCAAGACCGGCGAGATCACCGACATTCCGGCGAAAGGCGTGTTCGTCGCCATCGGCCATGCGCCCGCCAATGAGCTGGTGAAAGACAAGTTGGAGCTGCACAATGGCGGCTATGTTTCGGTGAAACCGGGCTCGACGGAAACCTCCATCCCCGGCATTTTCGCCGCAGGCGATCTGACCGACCACAAATACCGTCAGGCCGTGACCTCGGCAGGTATGGGCTGTATGGCGGCGCTCGACGCCGAGCACTGGCTCGCCGCACAAGAGTGAGCACCACTCTGCTCACCGTCTACCGTCTGGTCGTTCCGGGGCAAAACCCGGAACGGCCCGTTTCCTCTCCAGAGGGCCGTTTTCACCACGACGGCCAGCCAGCGATCTACACCTCCCTGACCCCGGAAGGCACCCGCGTCGCCATTGCGCGCTATGCCGGTGACGGGGTCGAACGCGATCTCTGGACGCTTGAGATCGCCGTCTCGCATCTGAGCGATCACAGCGGCGACCCAGCCCTCTCCGTCGTCTGGCAGGACCTCCGCCAAACAGGCGCCGCATCCCCGACATGGCAGTTCTCGGACAAAGCCCGCGCAGAGGGGGCGGAGGCCATGCTCTATTCCTCTCGCTCCCGGCCAGACCTCACCCATTGCGTGCTCTTCGAGCCCAAGGTGATCCGGGCGTCACATCGCCTCGCGCTCTGAGGCGCATGCCTGCGGCCATCAAAAAAGCCCCGGCCAAACGGTCGGGGCTTTTCACACATGGCATCCGGCTTTCAGTGGGGGGCCATACGTTTCAGCAGATTGTCCTTGAGGATGAACTGGTGATAGAGCGCCGCCGCGACATGGGCGATGATCAGCAGAAGCGTCAGGTTCACCAGAACCTCATGGGCGTCGCCTGCGGCATGAATGCCAAGGAACCAGGCGGCCCCACCGGCAGCGGGCGTCGCGATCATCGCGGCATAAAGCAGGAAATGCACCCCGTGCGCAGCTTTCTCCATCAGCGGGTGCGGTGCGGGCGGCAAGGCGGGCGCCCCCTGAATCAGCCGCACCACGAGCCGGATGATCATCAGAACCAGCGTCGTCACGCCGACGATCACATGCAGCTTCGCAGTGGTGTTGTCGTTCACTCCGGTCTCGGTGAACGTGCGCAACGCCCGCCCCATACCGTCCGAGACCACGTAGTTGAAGGCGAAGGTCAGCACCACCGCCCAGTGCAGGATCTTTTGCAGCCCGCTGTAAGATTGGGAAACTTTCATATTGCTCGCTTTCTGGCTCGCCTCCCGGGGTTCGTCTCCCGGTCGATACTCCGAAGCTAGGCCCCGTTTCAGGCCCCGGCAAATGCCTTTCGCGTGAAATATGCCGGCTTATAACCTGGGTTTAGCCGCGTGGGGCGCAAACTGCGCTCACCCCTGCCAGTGGCGTGGCTCCGTCAAGTCTCGATTGAAACGGGTCTCAGGGTCATCGCCCCCCCAAAGCCCGTATTCGCGCCGGAAATATTCGATGCAAAGCGTATCCGCCTCAGCCCGCCCATGCCCTTGGTAAACAAAATCCGCCAGAGCCTCCGCCCCCCGGTTATGACCGAACCGCAACGTGTTCGTCGGGCGCCAGATACCATGGCCGTTCTTGGTGAAATGTCCGGACAGCCAAGGGTCGTCCACCGTCCAGAGGATTTCGGGAATGTCATACATGTCCGGCGTGAAGAACGACGGCCGGACCAGAACCCCGCCATAGCCTTCGGCAATGTCGATGTAGCCAGGCGTCCCGATGAAGGCGCGTTTCTGGCGCAATCCTGTCCGCAACCGCCACAACCGGTAATGCCAGTCCTTGCGTTGCCGCATCGCCCGCGGCTGAAAACTGCGCGGAAAAGTGTAACAGGGATTGGCCAGCCTTTCGTTGAGGTTATAGCCCATGTTGGCGATCACATCATTGGGATGCGCCTCGGCCGCCATCCCGAGCTTGAAAAGCAGCTCCGGCTCATAGCGTTGATCGTCATCGCAAAAGAACAGCAACACGTCCCGTCCGGCATACTCCTGTGCTGCGGGCAGGATTTTTGTCGCCGGTCCATAGTCCTGCTCGTGCAGGTGAAGCGTCACCCAGTTCGGCAGGTCGGGCAGATCCGTCGCCGGATCGAACGGGAAACGACGATAGCTCTTCGGCAGATCGAGACGAATCTCGCGGATATTGACGTGTTTCTGCGCACGCAGGGACAGCAGAGTCGGCATGAGATCGTTGAACCGAGGCGGGATCGCGGTCAGCGAAACAACGAAATCTTTCATGGCGGTCTTTCCCGAGAGCAAAACTTTCCTTGCCCTTCGGTAGGTCAGGCCCCCCGGCTTTGCAAGAGGGAGGGCCGGGCCGCGTCCTCAGTGCACGTTCACCGGCGCGAAATCGTGCTCTCGCGCGAGCATGAAAGCCAGATGGCGATTGGCGACCAGCGCCAGACGCGTACCATCTGCGCCGTTCACCGAATAGATATGGTCAAGCCCCCCGGCCTGCGCCTGCACCTCTTCGGGCAGATCGGCCACGGCAACTGAACGGACATAGACAATTTTCTCCTCGCCCCCCTCAGAGGGCAGATGCGGATAGCGCGTATTCATGGCTTACCCCTTCCTGATCTGAATGGTCTGTACGATGGTGTCGGGCACGGCCCGGGTCAGGTCGATGTGCAAAAGCCCGTTTTCCATCGAGGCTCCGGTGACATCGACCCCGTCGGCCAGCACGAAAGAGCGTTGAAACTGACGCCCGGCGATACCCCGGTGCAGGAAGACGCGGGCCTCGTCCGCCTCGGGCTGACGACCGCGCACGACAAGCTGGCGATCTTCGAGCGTAATGGCGAGATCCTCCTCGGCAAAGCCCGCCACCGCGAGCGTGATCCGGTAGGTATTCTCGGAAGATTGTTCAATGTTATAGGGCGGATAGCCTCCGGCGTCGGATTTCGCCGTGCGCTCCACCAAACGCTCCAACTGGTCAAAACCCAGCAGAAACGGATGGGCGCCAAAGCTTACTTTCGTCATCACCACGTCCTTTCTCAGAAGCGACTGTGTCCGTTACACGGGTCCCGGATGCGGCAACCCTTCCCTGAAAATATGGGGCCAGACGCCACGGGCTTCAAGGCCCTCTCAGAACGCTTTGAGTTTTGAAGATTTCCCGCTAGACTTGGAAAAGCGAACGCCGAAACAACACATAGAGACAACGCGATGAACGTGTCCAACCGTATGGATCATCTGGAGGTGCTCAAGGTCAAACTTGAGATGTTGAAACGCGAGCACCGCGACCTCGACGCCGCAATTGAGGCCATGCAGGAGACCGGCCATCTCGACGCCCTGCGCCTGCAACGGATGAAAAAGCAGAAACTCGCGCTCAAGGACCGGATCGCGCTTCTGGCAGACCAGATCACCCCTGACATCATTGCGTAAGCGCACCGCCTAAAGATTGCGTCTTCGTGCGCATGGGCTATAAGGCGGGAAAGCGACACTTTTCCGGGAGATCAGCCATATGAGCGTCGAAGTCGGCATCATCATGGGCAGCCAGTCGGACTGGCCCACCATGAAACGCGCAGCGGACATTCTGGATGAATTGGGCGTGCCCTATGAGGCAAAGATCGTCTCCGCCCACCGCACACCGGACCGGCTCTGGAGCTATGGCAAGGAAGCCGCCGGGCGCGGTCTCAAGGTGATCATCGCGGGCGCTGGCGGCGCCGCGCATTTGCCGGGCATGATGGCTTCCAAAACCCGCGTGCCTGTCATTGGCGTCCCGGTTCAGACCCGGGCACTGTCGGGCGTCGACAGCCTCTATTCCATCGTGCAAATGCCCAAGGGCTTCCCGGTTGCCACCATGGCCATCGGCGAGGCCGGTGCGGCCAATGCGGGTCTGATGGCGGCGGGCATTCTCGCCACTGCGGACCCGGCGCTGGCCGAACGCCTCGACGCCTGGCGCGACGCCCTGTCTGCTTCCATCCCCGATGAGCCTTCCGATGACTGACGTGATGACGAATGGGCAAACTCTCGGCCCGAACGCGACCATCGGCATTCTGGGCGGCGGGCAGTTGGGTCGGATGCTTTCCGTTGCCGCCTCCCGCCTCGGATTCAAAACCCATATCTATGAGCCGGGCGCCAACCCGCCCGCCGGACATGTAGCCGACACCGTCACCACCGCGCCCTATGAAGACGAGGCGGCGCTCCGTGCCTTTGCCGAAAACGTCGATGTGGTGACCTATGAGTTCGAGAACGTGCCGACCTCGGCACTCGATCTGATCGAGTCGATCGTGCCGATCCGCCCGAACCGCAAGGCTTTGGCCGTGTCGCAGGATCGTCTGGTCGAGAAGACTTTCCTCTCCGATCTCGGTCTCCAAGTCGCCCCATTCGCTGCGGTGGATAACGATGTCGATCTCGCCGAAGCGCTCTTGGCAATCGGAGCCCCCGCGATCCTCAAGACCCGCCGTTTTGGTTATGACGGCAAGGGGCAGGCCCGGATCATGGACCTGTCCGAGGCGGATCAGGCGCTTGCCGATATGGCCGGAGCGCCCGCGATCCTCGAAGGGTTCATAAGCTTTACCCATGAGGTCTCGGTGATTGCCGCGCGTGGTCAGGCGGGGGATATCTCCTGTTTCGATCCGGGCGAAAACGTGCACAAATCCGGCATTCTGCACACCACCACCGTGCCCGCACGACTGACACCCTCGCAGCGGACAGATGCCGTCTTGCTCGCGGCCAAAATCCTGAACGCGCTGGATTATGTTGGTGTCATGGGGGTCGAGCTTTTCGTCACCCCCAGCGGCCTCGTGGTCAACGAGATCGCGCCCCGCGTGCACAATTCCGGCCATTGGACGCAAAACGGTTGCGTCATCGACCAGTTCGAACAACACATCCGCGCCGTGGTCGGTTGGCCTCTGGGGGATGGCAAACGGCATTCCAACGTCGAGATGCTGAACCTCATCGGCGACGATGTGGATCGCATCCCGGAGTTTGCGAAAGACGGTTCCGTGGCGATCCATCTTTATGGCAAGGCGGATGTGAAACCGGGCCGCAAGATGGGCCATGTGAACAAGATTACGGGAGCGGCCTGATCCGCTGCGGACCGTGCCCTTGACTCTTCGGCCCGCAGGTTCCCTTCTCTGAGGCAACAGAGAAGGACATCCCATGACTCACGCGTTCGACAAGGACCTCGAGGACCGCCTGGTCCGATATGCCGCCATCGACACCCAAAGCGATGAAGACGCCCCCGGCGCGCCGAGTACCGCGATTCAGCTCGATCTCCTGCGCCTGCTCGAAACCGAGCTGACCGAGATGGGCGCGTCCAATGTGGAACTGACCGACTACGGCGTGGTTCTGGCGACCATTCCCGGTACCGCCGAAGGCCCCACCGTCGGCTTTCTCGCCCATGTCGACACCGCACCGCAGTTCAACGCCACCGGCGTGAAACCGCGTGTTGTGCGCGGCTATAATGGCGGCGAGATCACCTTCCCGGACAACCCCGATCTGGTGCTGTCTCCCACCGATTTCCCCTATCTCGCCACGAAACAAGGCCATGACATCGTCACCGCCTCCGGCACCACACTCTTGGGGGCGGATGACAAGGCCGGTGTCGCGATCATCATGACCGCCGCCGAGCACCTTCTGGCCCATCCCGAAATTCCGCACGGTCCGATCCGCATCGCCTTTACCCCCGACGAAGAGATTGGGCGCGGCGTATCGCCCCGGCTCCCGAAAGACCTCGGCGCGGATTTTGCCTATACGTTCGACGGGGGTAAGGTCGGCGAGATCGAGTTCGAAACCTTTTCCGCCGACGCCGCCGAAGTCACCGTCACCGGCGTCTCGATCCATCCCGGTTTTGCCAAGGACAAGATGGTGAACGCCATCCATCTGGCCGCAAAGATCATCCAGACCCTGCCCCATGTCACCATGACGCCGGAGACCACCGACGGGGTGGACGGGTTCATCCATGCCACCGATATGGTGGGCGGTTCGTCCGAGATGAAACTCCGTTTCATCCTGCGCGATTTCGAACGCGAGGGGTTGGCGGCGAAGGGGGCGCTGTTGCAGCAGGTTTGCGATGCGGTGGCCGCAACCGAGCCGCGCGCCACGATCACCTGCGAGATTCGCCCGCAATATCGCAACATGCGCTACTGGCTTGAGAAGGACATGACGCCGGTCGATCTGGCCAATGAGGCCTGCCGCAAGATCGGCCTCGCCCCGGTCTCCGTGCCGATCCGTGGCGGCACCGACGGCTCGCGCCTGACCGAGATGGGGGTGCCTATGCCGAACCTGTTTACCGGGATGCAGAACATCCACGGCCCGCTCGAATGGATTTCGGTTCAGGACATGGCCGTGGCGACCGAACTGTGCCTCACGCTGTCGGAACTGGCGGCAAAACCGGCCTGAGACCTTCCGAAACCACCGAAAAATTCGACGTCACGATCACCGCCTCCGGGCGGTGATCTTCTTTTGCGGGCCGCGCACTGTCACATTTCTGTTTGGAACCACCTGTAAACCTACCTGTGGAAACGTTTCCAAAGCCGAATCTTCCGAGACCGTCGCATGCCGCCAAAGCCCAAAGTCACCATCAAGGATGTTGCCAACCGCGCGGGCTGTGGCGTCGCGACCGCCAGCCGGGTGTTGAACAATTCAGGCCCCGCAAGCGGCGATGTGCGCGCCCGTGTCGAACAGGCCGCCCGCGATCTGGGATTTTCCTTCAGCGCATTGGGGCGTGCGCTGCAAAGCAACCGCACGATGACCATCGGCTGCCTCGTCCCCTCCCTTGCAAACCCGGTCTTCGCCGAAGCCGTGCAAGGGGTGCAGGAAGCCTTGGCCGGAAGCGGTTATCAGCTTTTGATCGCAAGTTCGAATTACGACGCGGCGGCGGATGACGAGGCGCTCGCGACCCTGATCGCCAAAGGCGTCGACGGGCTGCTCGCAACGCTGGTCGCGCCCAAAGACACGCCCGCGCTCGATCTGGCGCGCGCCCGTGGCATCCCGTTGTCGCTGATGTTTCACGACCCGATCCCCGGTTTCACCACCTCCTATGTCGACAATGAGGCCGCCGCCCGCGAGGTCGCGCGACAGTTCGCAATGCGCGGCCATCGCCACACCGGGTTTCTGGCGCTCAAACTCGCAAGTTCGGATCGCTCACGCAACCGCTACGCGGGCTTTCGTGCTGAGTGCCAAAGCCTTGGCATGGCCGATCCGGTGCTGATCGAACTGACCGAAGCCGAAGCCCGCCAACCGGAGAGGCTCGCAGCCCTTTTGCACGCCCACGCCGATCTCACCGCGATTTTTGCCTCCAACGATTTCCTCGCCATCGCCGTACAGAAAGCCGCCCGTCTTCTGGGCTGGCGCGTGCCGCACGACCTCTCTGTCGTCGGCTTCGACGGGATTGAGATCGGGCGGTTGCTCGACGTGCCCTTGGCGACCATCGAAACCGCGCCGGAAGCGATGGGACGTCAGGCGGCGCGCACACTTCTGGATTTGATGCAGGGAGGCGTGCTTGTACAGCCTCCGCCCCTGCCCTTCGATTTCCGCGCCGGGGCCACGCTTGCCGCGCCCTGCACGGAAGACCTCGACGACGATCGGGTGGCCGCCCGACCGCCGTCTGTTCCCTCGCTCAAGACCGATCTCAAACAAGGATGAACCCATGAAACATACTGTTCTTTCGGTGCTTTTCGCAACCGCGATCGCCGCACCCGCCCTCGCCGAGGATGCCGTCTGCTACAACTGCCCACCGCAATGGGCCGACTGGGGCGCCATGCTCGAAGCCATCGAAGCCGAGACCGGCGTGAAGATGCCGCAGGACAACAAGAACTCCGGTCAAACCTATGCCCAGCTCGTCGCCGAACAGGCAAGCCCGGTGGCCGATGTCGCCTATTACGGCGTCACCACCGGCATCAAAGCGGGCAAGGAAGGCCTCGTTGAGCCTTACAAACCGACCGGGTTCGACGACATCCCCGAGGGTCTGAAGGACCCGGAAGGCAACTGGTTCGCCGTGCATTACGGCACCATCGGCTTTTTCGTGAACGTCGATGCTCTGGCCGGTGCGCCGGTGCCGCAATGTTTCGCCGATCTGACCAAGCCCGAATACAAGGGCATGGTCGGCTATCTCGATCCCTCTTCCGCTTTTGTCGGCTATGCCGGTGCCGTGGCGGTGAACCTTGCCAACGGTGGCAGCCTCACGGATTTCGACCCGGCCATCACCTATTTCAAGGCGCTTGCCGAGAACGCCCCCATCGTGCCGAAGCAGACCTCCTTTGCGCGCGTCGTCTCCGGTGAAATCCCGATCCTGTTCGACTACGATTTCAATGCCTACCGCGCCAAATATGAAGAAGATGGCAATTTCGAATTCGTCCTGCCCTGCGAAGGTTCGGTGCGCGTGCCCTATGTGATGAGCCTCGTGAAAAACGCGCCGCACGCCGAGGCCGGGAAAAAAGCGCTCGATTTCATCCTGTCGGACGCGGGTCAGGCGATCTGGACCAACGCCTATCTGCAACCCGCGCGTCCTGTCGAACTGCCGGCCGAGATCGCCGCGAAATTCCTGCCAGCAAGCGATTATGCCCGCGCCGCTGCCGTCGATTACGCCGCGATGGAACAGGCGCAAGCGGGGTTCGGTGAGCGGTACCTCTCCGAACTGAAATAAGCCCTGCCTTGGGCGGGGTCTCTTCCCCGCCCGACACTTTCCAAAGGACATGTCCGTGACCGCCCGCAGTTTCACCCTCGCCTGCCTCATGCCGCTGGCGATTTTCACCCTCGCCTTTCTGGCCCTGCCGCTTGCGCGACTGCTCCTCGGCTCCGCCGACAGCGAGGCGGGCTGGGGCATTTACCTGCAAATCCTGCAAACCCCGCGGTATCTCTCGACCCTGCTCCAGACCGTTCTCGTGTCGCTCGCCGTCACCGTTGCAGCGCTTGCGATCTCGACCACGGCGGGGCTGTTTCTGGCGCGCAACCGGTTTCGCGGCCGCGACACGCTGGTGTCGATCCTGACCCTGCCGCTGGCCTTTCCCGGTGTCGTCGTGGGTTTCATGATCATTCTTCTTGGCGGACGTCAGGGCCTGTTCAACCAACTGCTGCCCGGCCATATCGTCTTTGCCTATTCGATCTTCGGTCTGTTCCTCGGCTATCTCTATTTCTCGATCCCGCGGGTACTTTTGACCGTCATGGCGGCGGCGGAAAAGATCGACCCGGCACTCGAAGAGGCCGCGCGGACGCTCGGCGCGCCGTCCTATCGGGTTGTGATCGACGTGATCCTGCCCGCGCTCGCCCCCGCGATGATCGCGGCAGGCGCCATCGCCTTTGCCACCGCCATGGGTGCCTTTGGCACGGCCTTCACTCTGGCGACCGACATCGACGTCTTGCCCATGGTGATCTACACCGAATTCACCCTGTCGGCGAATTTCGCCATGGCCTCGGCCCTCTCCGTCGTGCTCGGTCTTGTCACATGGGCGATGCTGTTGATCGCCCGAATGTTCTCCGGCACCACCGTGGCGGCAGGAGGCTGACATGTGGAAATCTCCCGCAAAACTCGCGCAGCTTCTCGTCACCCTTCTGGCCTGTGCCTTTCTCTTGGTCCCGACGCTGCAATCCGTGCTGGCCGGGGTGACGGCGAATTATTTTCGGGGCCTGTCCTCGGGGCTGACGTTCAAATGGATCGTGCAGGTTTGGGAGCTTTATGCCGACAGTATTTTCCTCTCGATCGGTCTGGCGCTGGCCTGCCTCCTCGTTACGCTCCTGATCGGCGTTCCTGCGGCCTATGCCTTGGCGCGACATCCCGGTCGACTGTCGCGCCTGCTCGAAGAGTTCATCTCCCTGCCACTGGCCATTCCCGGCCTCGCACTTGCCCTCGCGCTCCTGCAACTTTACGGCCCCTTCAAAGCCTTCCGCGCCAGCCCCGCCTTCATCCTCGTCGGTCACGTGCTCTATACCCTGCCCTTCATGGTGCGCTCCGTCTTGGCCGTGTTGGCGGCGATGGATCTCAAAACGCTCGAAGAAGGCGCAGCCACGCTCGGCGCCTCGCCGCTCCGGCGCTTTCTCGACATCGTCGTGCCCAACGCGCTGCCGGGCATTCTTGCCGGTGCACTGACCGTCGTCACCCTCTCCATCGGCGAGTTCAACCTGACCTGGATGCTGCACACGCCGCTGACCAAAACCCTCCCCGTAGGCCTCGCCGACAGCTACGCCTCGATGCGGCTCGAAATCGCTTCCGCCTATACGCTGGTGTTTTTCGTGATGATCGTGCCACTTTTGATGGCCATGCAATGGGCCAGCGCCCGCGCCCAAAGGATGCAGAAATGACCCTGACCCTCACTCAGGTCGCCAAGACCTTCTCCGGAGCGACCCGCGCGCTTTTGCCCACCGACCTGACCGTAGAGCAGGGCGAGATCCTGTCGCTTCTCGGCCCCTCTGGCTGCGGCAAGACTACGCTCCTGCGCATCATCGCGGGACTTGAGCATGCCGATCCCGGTGCGAAAATCCGTTTCGACGGCGAGGATGTGACCACCCAGCCCGTCGAGAAACGCAAGATCGGCATGGTGTTTCAATCCTACGCGCTGTTTCCCAACATGTCGGTGCGCGGCAATATCGGCTATGGCCTCAAGATGCAGGGCCTGCCCCGCGCAGAGATCGCCGCGCGCGTCGAAGAGGTGATCGCCCTCTGCCAGCTCTCCCCCTATGCCGAACGCCCTGTCACCGCGCTTTCGGGCGGCCAGAGGCAACGCGTGGCGCTGGCCCGCGCTGTCGCGCCGCGCCCGCGTGTCCTGTTGCTCGACGAACCGCTGTCCGCGCTCGATGCCGCACTCCGCACGCAGCTCCGCGACGAGCTGGCCGTGTTGTTGCGCCGCTTCGGCATCACCGCGATTTTCGTCACCCACGATCAGGACGAGGCCATGGCCATCGCCGACCGCGTCGCCGTCATGTCACATGGTCGGATCGCCCAGATCGGCACGCCCGAGGCGCTCTATCGCAATCCCGCCACCGCTTTTGTCGCCCGTTTCGTCGGCGATGCCATGGCGCTTGGCGGGCGTCTCGAAGGGGCGGAGTTGCACCTTCCGGGCGGCAGCCTCCCCCTGCCTTCCTCCTCGCCCGGGCACGATGTGTTCGTCCGCGCCGAGGATATTCGACTTGACGCGCAAGGCCCGTTGACCGCCCGCGTCGAAAGCGTCACCTTCCTCGGAACGCATTACCGCATCGCCCTGCACGGGGTCGCGCATGAACCGCTTTTTGCCCTGCACAGCGGGCTGAGCGCGCCGCGCCCCGGCGAGGAAGTGCGCCTTGCCATCGCCCCCGAACGCCTCATCCTCCTGCCGAAAGAACCTGCCTGAATGCCTGCTTTTCTCCAGATCACCGACACGCATATCGTCGCTCCCGGCGCGCTGGCCTGTGGCCGTTCCGACACCGCAGCCGCGCTCACCCGCGCCATTGAGACGATCAACGCCAAGCTGCCGGTTCTGGGCGATGTCTCCTGTGTGATTGTCACCGGCGATCTCACGGATCACGGCACGCCGGAGGAATACGCCCATTTCAGCGCGCTGATGGCGCCTCTGGCGCTGCCGTGGCTGGCCGTTCCGGGCAATCACGACCGGCGCGCTCCGATGCGGGCGGCTTTCGCGGGCGCCCACTGGCTCACGAAAGAGGGACCGATCCAGTGGCACCGCGATTTCGGGCCGTTCTCGCTCATCGGTCTCGACACATTGCTTGAGGGCGCGCATCACGGCGATCTCTGCGACGACGGCTTTGCGCTTGTCGATCAGGTCCTGAGCGAGATCGGCGATCAGCCGGTGATCGTCGCGACCCATCACCCGTGGATGCCCTCCGCGATCACCACGATGGATGCCGACAATATCCGCAACGGGGCGGCGCTTATGGCGCGGCTCGCCGCCCATCCCGGCCCGGTGCGGATGATTTCCGGCCATGTGCACCGCGCCATGACCACCCAGATCGGCCGCATCACCTGTCAGATCGCCCCCGCGACCGGCCATGCGGTCGACGTCGACCTGCGCCCCGGAGTGGACAACCGTCTGACGCTCGAACCCGGTGGGGTGACGCTTTACACATGGCTCGATGCACCGCTTCCGTGCCTCGTGTCCGACGTGATCCCGACCGGCGATTACCCCGGCCCCTACCCGTTTCAGGGCTGAGCCGCACGTCGCATCTGTCCTTCGGCCCGGGCGAGCGCCATGAGCGCGACGCCCAGAATGTCCTCTGAGGTCGAGCCGCGCGACAGATCGCTGACGCTGTGGCGAAAGCCCTGCAAGAACGGACCATAGGCATCGGCGCGGGCAAAGCGTTGCACCGCCTTATAGGCGATATTGCCCGCATCGAGATCGGGGAAAATCAGGATATTGGCCCGCCCGGCGACCTCGGAGGGGCGCGACAGTTTGCGGGCTGCGACCTCGGGCACAATGGCCGTATCCAGTTGAAATTCACCGTCGATTTTCAACGATGGCGCTTCGGCTTGTGCGATCTGCACCGCGTCGCGGACCAAATCCACCTTGTCGTGCCTGGCGCTGCCATCGGTGGAAAACGACAGGAAGGCGACGCGCGGCTCCCAACCCAAAAGATCGGTCGCGGTCTGGGCCGTCGTCAACGCGATTTGCGCCAAGGCGGCGCTGTCGGGGGCGGGCTGCACACCGCAATCGGCAAAGATCACCGCTTCGCCCTCGCTGCCCACAAACCCCGGAATGCGCATGAGAAACAGGCTCGACGGCGCTTTCAACCCGTCGTTCAGCCCGAGATAGGTGAAGGCGGTGCGGATCACCTCTTCGGTCGGGGCGACAAGCCCTGCGACCATCGCCTCGGCCCCGCCCGCGCCCAGCATGATCGCCCCCGCATGCAAGGGCTTCGGGAAACCGCGCAACAGGCGGGCCTCGGAAACCCTCTGGTTTTGCTCTCGAAAATCTACGGCCCACTGCTGCGCAAGCGCCGGATCGTCGACCGTCATACAGGTTACGCCATCAGGGAATTCCCCAGCATTTTCCAAGACTTCTAAGCTATTGAACAGCAAAACCGGGCGCGCCAGATTTTCACGGATCAGCGTGTCCACCACAGGCCGGAGCCGGGCGTCGCCGCCCTCGGGAAACACGATCCGCATTCCCTTGCCGCGCACGCGCGCTTTCAACATGTCGATGATCGGCATGGTCCCTCCTGACACAGGACCTCAGTGACAGGTTTCGCCCAGCCTGTCGCGGAGAATGTCCGAAACGAGACGAATTGCCGCCCGACGCGCGCAGGCGGGCGATCCTCAAGTGACTGTTTATCATGGAGGAAATGGTGCTGCTGGAGAGAATTGAACTCTCGACCTCTCCCTTACCAAGGGAGTGCTCTACCTCTGAGCTACAGCAGCGCCGGGGTGCGTCAAGTGACCGTATCACCGTCGCTGTGGGCGGCTAATTAGACGTGATCGACGCAGGGTGCAAGCGCAATTTCGCGAAAAAATTCACCTCGGGCAAAGTTTCTTTTTCCAACCGCCCCTCTCCCCTTGCCCCCTCCTCTCCGACGGGCCGGATTCTACCGAGATTTCCGAGAAGAACCCTGTCGGCAAAGCGTCGGATTTGCGTCGGACTTTTGTCGGACCCCAAAGAGCGGTGGAATTACGGGTTTTGCCCCGTCATCGAAACAATCGCAAAACACTTTACGGAAACTCGAAGCGAAGGAGATCTTCCTTGGTGTGGATCGCCTGACGCAATCTTTGGCGGTTACACATATACGCCGTCGTGAAGCTGATGTTCGAAATCTTCCCGGACTATGAAATCTTAAATTGCGATCACTCTGTCAGAGCGAAAGTTCACCCGCTGGCCATGATTTTGCAAAACCGCGATGTGCCAAACCGTGATCGGTCCCTCCCCCAGCAACACTGGACGGGGCATGCGGCATTAGCTACATGGAACAGCATGGACAACAAGACCGATCCCTCACGGAAACCCGCGAAACCTGCGCCGAAAAGCCGGGATGAGCGGTTGAAAGCTGCGCTGAAGGCCAATCTTCAGCGGCGCAAGGCGCAGGCGCGCGCGCGCACGGCCTCCGAGGAGAGCGACGGCAAGGACGAGTGAGACGAGCGGATGGATTCGATTCTGGTGCGGGGCAACGGGCCTCTGAATGGCGACATCGAGATTGCGGGGGCGAAGAACGCCTGTCTCGCGCTGATGCCCGCAACACTTCTGTCGGATGAGCCGCTGACGCTGACCAATGCGCCGCGGCTGTCGGACATCAAGACGATGACCGCGCTTCTCGCCTCTCTCGGTGCGGAGGTGTCCGCATTGCAGGACGGCAAGGTGCAGGCGATGTCCTGTCACGGGGAGATCAACCCGGTCGCCGATTATGACATCGTGCGCAAGATGCGCGCGTCGAATTTGGTGCTCGGCCCGCTTCTGGCGCGGCTTGGGCATGCGGTTGTGTCGCTTCCGGGCGGCTGTGCGATCGGGGCGCGGCCCATGGATTTGCACACCACGGCTTTGGAGGCCTTGGGGGCGGAGATCGAGCTTAAGGACGGGTATCTGCATGCCAAGGTGGCGGGCGGGCGTCTTAAAGGTGCGGTGCACAAGATGCGCTTTCCGTCTGTGGGCGCGACCGAGAACTTTTTGATGGCCGCCTCTCTGGCGAAAGGCACATCGGTTCTGGAGAATGCGGCGCGCGAACCGGAGATTGTGGATCTGGCCGATTGCCTCAACAAGATGGGCGCGCAGATCGAAGGCGCGGGCACCTCGCGGATCGAAATTCAGGGCGTGGACCGACTTCATGGCGCGACGCACCCGGTGGTGACCGACCGGATCGAGTTGGGCACATTTATGCTGGCGCCTGCGATTTGCGGCGGGGAAGTCACCTGTCTGGGTGGCAAGCTGTCGCTCGTGGAAAGCTTTGTCGAAAAGCTCGAACTGGCGGGGATTTCCGTCACCGAGACCGAGCGCGGGCTGACCGTCAAACGCAATGGCGACCGGGTGAAAGCGGTCGATGTGGTGACCGAACCCTTCCCCGGTTTTCCGACCGATTTGCAAGCGCAGATGATGGCGCTTTTGTGCACCGCCGAGGGCACGTCGGTTCTGGAAGAAACCATCTTTGAGAACCGCTTCATGCACGCCCCGGAACTCATTCGCATGGGCGCACAGATCGAAGTGCATGGCGGACATGCCACGGTGCATGGCGTCGGGAAACTCAAGGGCGCGCCGGTGATGGCGACCGATTTGCGGGCGTCCGTGTCGCTCATTCTGGCAGGGCTTGCCGCCGAGGGCGAAACGGTGGTCTCGCGGGTCTATCATTTGGATCGCGGATATGAATTCATCGAGAAAAAGCTCTCCGGCATCGGGGCGCATATCGAGAGGATCAAAGGCTGATGGTGGAAGACGCCCGGTTCGAAGACGGTTATGAGCGGCCTCTGGCGCTCAAGGCGATGGATACGGATGACCTGACGGTGATCTCGGCCTTGGTGCAGGACGCCATCGTGCCGATGGGCGAGATTTCCTATGACGCGACGCATCGCCGGTTTGCTTTGTTGATCAACCGGTTCCGCTGGGAAGATGTCGAGACCGCCGAACGCCGGAAACGTCCGGTCGAGCGGGTGCAGGCGGTTCTTTTGTTCGACGATGTGATGGCGGCGCGCTCCTCGGGTGTGCCGTCGGGCGACAAGGAGATGATCCTGTCGGTTCTGGCCGTGACTTTCAGCCCTTCCGAGGACGGCATGGGCACGGTCGAGATCACGCTGGCGGGTGACGGCACCATCGCACTCGACGTCGAGGCGCTGGATGTGACCTTGAAGGACGTGACCCGCCCCTATGTGGCCCCGTCGCACCACATTCCGAAACACGACGACTGAACCGCTTCGGACGCTTTTACCCCTTCCCCTTTTCGCGTCCAATCCGTTCACGAACCTTTTGAACGACGACGATACTTGGGGGATTTCATGAAATCTGTTCGTAACGCCCTGCTTGCGCTGGGCCTGCTCTGTGGTGCAACTCAAGCCGATGCCGCTGGTATTTCCGGCACGGCAACGATTGACAAGAACTACGCGCATTCCGTCTGGAACTGGGAAAAAATGGGCGAAACCCATATTTTCTGGGAAATTTACAACACGGACGGATATCTGACGGTCTGCGGCGGCTATGCCACGCGCGGTCCTTCCAAAACGATGCAGATGTCGAAAATTGCACTTCGGGACTCGGTCGTGACCATGAACGGCAAGTCGATCACATCAAATCTGAATTGGTTCACCCCTGTCGTGAATGGCGGCAAGGAGCTGGATTTCGTCGGCCAGCAGGTGAACTGCAAGGTCACGAGCACGCCGACACCGGCCAAAGACGCCGATGTGGAATTCGAGCTGCGGTCCCGCAAGGACACCTATCGCGGCTAACGCAACCGGCGCGGATTTCGAGACGCTTGAGACCCGCGCCAAGCCGCGCTATGTCGGAGCCACGCAAGGAGACCGACATGCCCCATTTCCTGTCCACCACGGATACCGATTTCGAGACCCGTTTTGCAGCCCTTCTGACCATGAAGCGCGAGGACAGCCCGGATGTCGACGCGGCGGTCGCGGGGATCATCGCCGATGTGCGCGCCCGCGGCGATGCGGCGGTGTTGGACCTCACGGCGAAATTCGACCGGATGGAATTGACGGCGGACAAGCTGCGGTTCTCCGACGCAGAGATTGACGCGCTCTGTGCCGAGGTCTCCGACGAGGAACGCGAGGCATTGGAACTCGCGGCCCAGCGCATCCGGGCCTATCACGTCCGCCAGATGCCCCTTGACCAGATGTGGACAGACCCGGACGGCGCGACGCTGGGCTGGCGCTGGACGCCGGTGTCAGCGGCAGGGCTTTATGTGCCCGGTGGGCTGGCGTCTTACCCGTCTTCGGTGTTGATGAACGCGATCCCGGCCAAGGTGGCGGGGGTCGAACGTCTGGCAATCACTGTGCCGACGCCCGACGGGGTGGCGAACCCGCTGGTGCTTTTGGCGGCACGCATCGCGGGTGTGGACGAGATTTACCGCGTCGGCGGGGCGCAGGCGATTGCCGCGCTGGCTTACGGCACCGAAACCATCGCGCCGGTGGACAAGATCACCGGGCCGGGCAACGCCTTTGTGGCGGCGGCGAAACGTCGGGTGTTCGGCAAGGTCGGCATCGACATGATCGCCGGGCCCTCGGAGATTCTGGTGATCGCCGACAAGCACAACGACCCGGACTGGATCGCGGTCGATCTGATGTCGCAGGCCGAACATGACGAAAGCGCCCAGTCGATTCTGATCACCGACGATGCCGAGTTCGGTGCGGCGGTGGCGAAGGCCGTTGAAAAGCGGCTTGAGACGCTGGAACGGCGCAAGATTGCGGGCAAGAGCTGGGAAGACTTCGGCGTGGTGATCACCGTGCGCGATCTGGGCGAGGCGGCGATGCTGTCGGACCGGTTCGCGCCCGAACACCTCGAACTTTGCGTCGAGGACCCGGATGCGCTCTCCGCGAAAATTCACCACGCCGGGGCGATTTTCCTTGGCGCATGGACGCCCGAGGCCATCGGCGATTATGTCGGCGGGCCGAACCACGTTTTGCCGACGGCGCGCTCGGCGCGGTTCTCGTCCGGCCTCTCGGTGCTGGACTTCCTGAAACGCACGACGCTGGCGAAAATGTCCCCCGAGGCGCTCAAGGCCATCGGGCCTGCGGCGGAACGTCTGGCCAAATCCGAAAGCCTCGAAGCGCACGGCCTGTCGGTTCGCGCACGTCTCGACCGGTTGAACGCGGACAAATGAGATGAAGCTCTTCGAACGCGTTTTCGGGGCGAAAAAGGATGCGGCAGAGCTGCGTAAAGAGCGCGCGATTGCGCAACTGACCGACGAGGCCCTGCCCACCAACGCCTTCCTGCCACCGCATATGGCGGTGGGCGAGGACATCAGGCGCAGCGAGGCGGAGGTCGTCACCCGTCTCTTGGGGGCGATGATCGCCGCTGTGAAGGGCGAAACCCGCGACAGCGACCTGATCGCGCAGGTGATTGCGCAATATGGCGCAGAAGACTGTTTCACCCCCGAGGAACGCGCGTTCCTTGACGAGACGGCCCCGTCCGAAGAGACCTGTGCCAAATTCGCATGGCGCTACGAAGGGGTCTATGTGCTGATGTGGGCGCTCGGGTTCTTCGACACCCTGCCCTACCCGACCGACATCGTGCATGTGCCGGACATGACCGGGCTGATGAGCCGTCTCGGGCGCGAAGGGATGATCAAAAAGGCGCGTCTGAGACCGCAGGACGAGATCCTCGATGCGGCCGAACTGACCTATCGCTACAACTGGGCCGCCACCAATGCGCGGATGAACAACCGCCCGGCGCCGTCGAATCTCGATGCGGGGGTTGTCTATGAGCGACATTATGCGTTCAATTGGCTGGTCGGATATGGCAAGCAAACCTGGGACGAGATTTCGACGGACACGTAACCGAAGACCAGAGCCATCATGGCACAGGGTTGAGACACGGGCATAACACGAGCGAGCACGCGATGAGCAAACTGATTTCCGTCACGATCGACGAAAAGGGCCTCGCGCCGCCAACGCCCGAGATCGAACAGGAACGCAAGGTCGCGATCTTCGACCTGCTGGAGGATAATTCCTTTACCCTGCCCGCGCGCGACGACCGGCAGATGCCGGAGGGGCCGTTCAAGCTTTTGCTGGCGATCCGCGAGCGGCGGCTGGTGTTCGATCTGACCACGGAAGGCGGCGAGAAGGCGGCGGAGTTCCACCTCTCGCTCGGGCCGTTCCGACAGGTGGTGAAGGACTACTTCCAGATCTGCGAAAGCTATTTCGACGCCGTCAAAAAGATGCCGCCCAGCCAGATCGAAGCCATCGACATGGCCCGGCGCGGCATTCACAACGAAGGCGCGCGGGTGTTGCAGGAACGCCTTGAAGGCAAGGCGGTCGTGGACATCGACACGGCGCGGCGGCTCTTTACCCTGATCTGCGTGTTGCACTGGGGGTAAGGCGTGGCGGCAGATCTTCCCCATTCGGTTCTGTTCTGCTGCGACCACAACGCGGTGCGTTCGCCCATGGCCGAGGGATTGATGAAGAAATTCTACCCCGGTCAGGTTTACGTTCAGTCGGCGGGCGTGCATTCCGATCTCGATGTCGACGGGTTTGCCGTCGCGGTCTGCGAGGAAATGGGCATCGAATTGCACCGCCATCAGGCGCGCTCTTTCGACGATCTCAAGGACTGGGGCGACGATATTTCCTCTTACGATCTGATCGTCGCGCTATCGCCCGCATCGCAACGCCGGGCGCTCGATCTGACCCGATATTATCATCTCGATGTGGAATATTGGCCGATCATGGACCCAACGGGGATCGGCGAGACGCGCGAAGCGAAACTCGATGCCTACCGGCAGGCCCGCGACCAGATCGTCACCCGAATGCAGGCCCGTTTCGGCCCGACCACCTCATAAACTCCCCTTCTCCTCAAGGATCTCCCATGACCCAGAACCGCGCGGAAACGCTGGCCCTCCTGACCCGTTATTACGAGGCTTTCGCAGCCCATGATCACGACGGCATGCTTGCCTGCCTGACCGACGATGTGGAGCACCGGATCAATCAGGGAGCGGTCGAGCATGGCAAGGACGCGTTTGCGGCGTTCATGGTGGCGATGGACACGGCCTATGAGGAGACCCTCACGGATATGGTCCTTTTCGCCAATGACGCGGGCACACATGGGGCCGCCGAGTTCCGCGTCCTGGGGAAATATCTCAAGACCGCCGAGGGCTACCCGGAGGCGAAAGGCCAGCATTACAACCTGCCCGCAGGGGCGTTTTTCGACATTCGCGACGGCAAGATCGCCCGCGTGTCGGTCTATTACAATGCCGAGGACTGGGTGGCACAGGTCTCCTGAGGAGGAACGCATGACGCTGAGCTTTCGCACCCTCAAGGGCGCCGAGGTCGAAGCCGCGCTGGACGATCTGGCGCGACTGCGCATCGCGGTGTTCCGTGAATGGCCTTATCTCTATGACGGCTCGCTGGCCTACGAGCGCGACTATATGGCGAGTTACGTGGGCAATCCGCGCGCCGTTCTTGTCGCGGCTTGCGACGGGGATCGGATCGTTGGTGCGGCCACCGGGTCGCCTCTGGCGGAACATGCCGAAGATTTCGCCGCGGCCTTTGCCCATGTCGATCTGCCGATGGACAGCGTGTTCTACTGTGCCGAGTCGGTGCTTTTGCCCGCCTATCGCGGCCATGGCGCGGGGCATGCGTTTTTCGACGCGCGGGAGGCCCATGCGCGCAGCCTTGGCCTGAGCTATTCGGCCTTTTGTTCGGTGATCCGCCCGGAAGATCATCCGCTCCGCCCCCAAGGCGCGCGCAGTCACGATGCGTTCTGGCGGGGGCGCGGCTATGCGCCGATGGAAGGCGTGATTGCCTCGTTTCATTGGAAAGATGTGGATGAGGCGGAAAGCTCGGAGAAGCGTCTGCAATTCTGGGGGAAAGCGCTATGAGACTGATCGCAGCGACCTGGCAGCCGGTTTGGCATGAGACGCCTGAGGGTTGGCTGGATCGCTATCGTGCCGCCTTGACGGAGATCGCGGCGGATCGCGACACTTTGGTGGTCTTCCCGGAATATGCGGCTTTGGAGGCGGCGTTTTACGGCGCGGCCTCTCTCGATGCGCGGGGATGGATGCACCGGGGGGCGGATCATTTCGAGGCCTATTGCGAAGGCATTCGCCAGCTTGTTTCGGAGACCGGGGCCACAATCCTCGGCGGCTCCGGCTTTGCCCGCAAGGGCGAGCACATCGTCAACCGCGCGCTGTTTTGCGCGCCCGAGGGCGAGGCGTGGTTGGAAAAACAAATGCCGACGCCCTACGAGCGCGCGCTCGATATGGCGCCAGGCGAGGCGATGCCGATCCTCGACACGCGGTTCGGCAAAATCGCCGCCGTCATTTGTTATGACAGCGAATTCCCACTGATTTCGCGCCGATTTGCCGAAGCCGGGGCGGAAATCCTTTTGGTGCCGTCCTGCACCGATACGGAACAGGGGGCGAGCCGGGTCGAGATCGGCTGTCGCGCCCGCGCGCTCGAAGGCCAGATGATCGTCGCCATGGCGCCTCTGGTGGGCGAGGTGCCGGGATGCGAGGTGATCGACGTCGACCTCGGTCAGGCGCGGATCTTCTGCCCGCCGGACGGGACCTCGCCGGAGGACGGAACCTTGGCGCAGGGGCCGCGCAATGCGCCGGGCTTTGCCATTCTGACCACCCTGTCCGAGTCGCTTGCACAGGCGCGCAAAGGCACGGATGTGAGCGTTTTTGCCCACTGGCCGGAGAGTGAAACGCCGCAAAACCCGCCCGAGACGCGCAATTTCCGTTAAAACCAGCTTGAAAACGCGGCTTTAAAGGCGCATTTACCAGAGCGCCCGCAAACTGGCGGGAGAAATCAATCACGGAGTGACCATGGCCAAGGAAGAAATGCTCGAATTCCCCGGTGTCGTTAAGGAACTCCTGCCGAACGCGACATTCCTGGTCGAGCTGGAAAACGGCCATACGATCATCGCGCACACGGCAGGCAAAATGCGGAAAAACCGCATCCGCGTTCTGGCTGGCGACAAGGTGCAGGTCGAAATGACCCCTTACGATCTGACCAAGGGTCGGATCAACTATCGCTTCCGCTGAACGGCGCCCGCGATCCTATGAAACTGATCCTCGGTTCAGGCAGCCCGCGCCGGAAAGAGCTTCTGGCGCAACTCGGGCTTGTGCCCGACGAGATCCGGTCCCCCGACATCAATGAGGACCCGCAGAAGGCCGAGCTGCCGCGCCCCTATTGCGCGCGCATGGCGCGTGAAAAGGTGCTGGCGGTGCCGCGCGCCGACGATGAGGTCGTGCTCTGCGCTGATACCACGGTGGCTTTGGGCCGCCGGATCATGGGCAAACCTGCCGATGAAAAGGAATGCGCCGAATTCCTTTTGGCCATGTCGGGCCGTCGTCACCGGGTGATTACGGCTGTGGCCGTCGCCCATGGCGATCGGGTCTGGGAGGCGGATGTCGTCACCACGGTGAAAATGAAACGCCTCTCCGACGATGAGCTGAACAGCTATCTGGCCTCCGGCGACTGGCGCGGCAAGGCGGGCGGCTATGGCATCCAAGGCCCGGCGGGCGCGTTTATCCCGTGGATTCAAGGCAGTTATTCCGCCGTCATGGGATTGCCCGTTGCGGAGACCGCCAATCTTTTGCTGGCCGCAGGCTATCCGGTTTATGGAGATCGCGCATGAAGGGTTCTGTCATTGCACTGGGCGAGGTTCAGGGCAAACGCGCCGCCGCCTGGATTGTCGACGGTCGTCTGGAAGACCTTTTGATCGACGCGGGCGAAGACGCCCCCCCTGCCCCCGGCTCGATCTTTCGCGCCAAGGGCGGGCGCAGTCTCAAAGGCATGGGCGGTGCGCTTCTGGATCTGCCAGATGGCGACAAGGCCTATCTGCGCGGCAACAAGGGCCTCAAACCCGGCGCGCCGATGTTGGTGCAGGTCAGCCATATCGCCGAAGAGGGCAAGGCTGTCCCGGTGACCACGCGCCTGCTGTTCAAATCGAAATACGCCATCGTCACGCCCGATGCGCCGGGGCTGAACATCTCCCGGCAGATCGGTGAGGACGAAGAGATGATGCGGCTGCACGACCTCGCGTCCGAAGGCATGGAAGGCGCGGATGAGATGATGGGTCTGATCCTGCGCTCCGCCTGCGAGGGCGTCTCGTCGGACACGATTGCCGAAGACATCGCCGCCATGCGCGAGCTGGCCGAGGCGGTTCTGGCCGATGAGGCCGGTGAGCCGGAGCTTTTGGTCGCGGGGGCCGATGCCTGGGAAATGGCGTGGCGCGACTGGCCGGAGGCGGATGTGTTCGACGACAGCGAGGCTGCGTTCGAGAACCACGGTGTGCATGAGCTGATCGACGCCGCACTCGATGTGCGCGTGCCGCTCAAGGGCGCGGGCTATGCCTTTATCGAGCCGACCCATGCGATGGTGGCCGTGGATGTGAACACCGGCGGAGATTTCTCGCCGGCGGCGGGGCTCAAGGCCAATATCGCCATCGCCCGTGATTTGCCGCGGCAGTTGCGCGTGCGGGGGCTTGCCGGGCAGATCACCGTCGAGCTTGCGCCAATGGCCAAGAAAGATCGCCGCCAATTCGAACAGAGCCTCAAGGCCGCGTTCAAATCCGAAGGGGGCGATGTCGTTCTGGCCGGCTGGACGCCGCTCGGCAATTTCGAGATCCAGAAGAAACGCGCGCGCGTGCCAATCGCGGAGCTGATCGCATGAGCTGCCCGATTTGTGGCAATGCGAGCGTTCCGAAATACCGGCCCTTCTGCTCGAAACGCTGCGCCGACATCGATCTCGCGAAATGGCTGAACGGCTCTTATGCGGTGCCGTCGATGCGCGAAGAGGACCCGGAAGAGATTGCCGCAGCGCTCGAAGAGGCGCTCAACGAAAGCCTGCGGGAGGCATTTGAGGACGGCGCGAAAAAACCTCACTGAAGTGGTGTTTTTCCTCTGGACACTCCCGGAGCCGCCGACTAGAAACCCGCTACCCGAACGACAGAGACGTTCAGCGAGAAATCGCTCCCGATGCCCGGGTAGCTCAGGGGTAGAGCAGTGGATTGAAAATCCTCGTGTCGGTGGTTCGATTCCGCCCCCGGGCACCATTTAAATCTTTGAAAAGTATGTGAATTTTAGCCATTTGACGGGTTCTCCTCATGTAGGTTTGACAGTTTTTCCTGTTGGTTTGACACTTCTGCTTCCTTTGAACGTCGTTCGTACTCCTCTTCCCAGACCTGCATCGTCTTCCGGTTCTTGCGGGCCAGCGCGGCATTCTTGGAATAATGCAATCCCATGACCTTCGAGTCCTGAGCCAGCAGATCGGAGATTTCACGTTCGTCCCGCCCTGCCTCCCTAAGCCATGTCGCCATCGTGTGCCGCAGCCCCTTCGGGGTCAGGCCGGGGGCGACCTTTCCATCCTTTTCGAGCTTTGTACGAAGTCGCTGCCAGGCGCTCGCGAAACCGTCGTAGGTCCAAGGCGTACCTTTCGAGCTGGCGAGAAGTGTCGGCGCATCATGCGCAGGAGCCCTTGCCAGTTCAGATATTAGGACGTTGCTGATCGGGATTGCCGCACCGACGTTGGTTTTATTGCGGCCTTTCCAAATCACGCCATCGTCCACCTGATCCTTGCGAAACTCCAAGGCATCGGTCGGATCCTGCCCGGTGCAAAAGATCGTAGCCAAAGCGGCTCTTAGCTGAGGCGGAGCTGCATCGAGGACGATTTGCACCTCTTCGAATGTCCATGTCCTATAAGCCTCTGGAGCGTCCTTTGGCCGGGGCTTCTTGATAACGTCTTCGGCGAAATTCTTCGATATCAACCCCTTTGGGATGCAAAATTTGAACACTTGGATGAGAAAGTTGCGCACACGGTTCGCCTTGTCCCAGCTGTATTTCCTCGCCAATTTGTCATGGATGGCAGCGAGCAACGGTGTATCTATGGATGAAACTGGTGTGTCTTTGATGGGCTCTAGTATTCCGGCACACATTCGATATTCACGTTTCGTCGCGCGTGAGCGCTCCAAAAAATGCTCTTCGGAAAAATACACTGACATGAGCCCTCCGAGAGTTCCGGGCTTTGGTTCCTGCTGTTTGAGGGCTTCTGCCGCTGCCGAAATTCTGGCGCATTCAGAAAAGAACTCAGCCGACCCAATCTGAGTTTTTTTCAGGTCAATTTTCCGACCGGTTTGGCGGTGATAACACCTCATCTGTCCATGCCTGTCAGAGAAAATTTTGAAGCCTTTAACGCGAACTAAAGTCATCAAAGCCGATCCAGGATGGCATTTTGTGAAGCTTTTTCAACATCAGCTTTCAAATCATCCAACCACTTATCTAAGTCGTTTCTGTCGTATTGTTTGTACTTCGGTGGCATCAATACGGGTCGCACAGGACAAAGTGTCTTAAAGTGCTTAACGGCAATGCCACAGTAATGAGCGGCTTCAGTCGCATTCATCATACGCTTTTCGATCACGCTTATATTCAGGCTGGTTGTGCTCATCTAAAGAGTCTTTCAAATCTAAAAGGGCTTTGCCGGGGCTATAGAAGTGCGCAGGCTCGGTTCGTTGTCTCAGGATTCAGAGTTTTCCCGACCACCTGTCGCCAACGGCTCGATCATGTTTCGCTCGACGTATTCAGCGATGGCGCTGCTGGGCAAAAGATAACTTGTCCCGACACGTACATGACGCAGATGACCCGAGCGAAGTAGGTTTCGGATGCGGCGTTCCGGCCAGCCACTAATTTTAGCGAGTTCTTTCGGGGAATACAGGTCTGGAGTGCTCATTTTGGGCCTCTGGTCTTGCCAACTTCGCCACGGATGTGGGAAGAATTAGTGAGTATAGGTACGGGAACGACCATATTGGAACATACGTGTCAAAATCAACACAAAAATGAAACCATCGCTGAACGACTGCTCATAGTCAGGCGACGCGCGGGGCTTTCGCAGAGTGATTTTGCCAAAAGTGTAGACGTGATTCCTCGCTCGTACCGGAACTACGAAGCGGCTGTCCGTGACGTTCCGCTCGCACTCGCTATCAATGTTCATCGAAAGTTTGACGTGGACCTAAATTGGCTGCTCTTGGGCATGTCTCCATCGGTTACACTTCCGGCATCCGATGTGTACGAGAAGATTTTGTTGGCTATGGAAGGCTTCCAGAGAACAAGGGCAATCGAATTCTCACCTCATAAGAAGGCAAAGCTGATCAGCTTCTTGGTCGGGCAATTCGCAAGTGGTCGTGAGATGTCTGAAGCCGAAATTTTTGACTACCTCGAAACAACGGTGTGAAGAGAAATGGATAAAATCATTGTGTTGGAAAGAAATGTCATGATCCGCGTATCGCCGATACTGACAGCGCTACTTGTCCTTGGCGCAGCTTCCTATTTTGCAGCAATATTTACTGAATACGGTACCGTCCTCCAAGGCATATCTGCGATAGCCAGCCTGATCTCTATGTCAGTGCTTATCGGAGCTTCAGTCGCGTTGCTTATCCTTCAATTTGGCCTGCAACGTCTGCGCTATGGTCTCTAAAATACAAAAACTGGTGCTTCCCAAGTGATTACTGGCAATATCAAATCTCAAGTCGACCAAATCTGGAACGCTTTCTGGTCGGGCGGTGTCTCCAATCCGCTCTCTGTGATCGAACAGATCACCTACCTGCTCTTTATCAAGCGGCTCGACGAAATCCACACGCGGGAAGAGGCAAAGGCCAACATGCTAGGTTCAGAGATGGAGCGGCGCATCTTCCCCGAGGGTACCTTCACCTACAAGGTCAGCGACGATCCGAAAGATGACGAAACCATTGAACGTCCTTACGACGATCTGCGCTGGCAGCGGCTGATCAACTTCGAAAACCGCGAGAAGATGAAGCTGATGGATCAGCACGTCTTTCCCTTCATGCGAACGATGGCGGAGGAAGGAACAGCTTTCGCAACCCACATGAAAGACGCGCGTCTGGGTTTTTCCAGCCCGGCCCTTCTCGACAAGGTCATGCGCATGCTCGATGGCATCCAGATGGATGACCGCGACACCAAGGGCGATGTCTACGAATACATGCTCGGAAAGATCGCCAGTGCCGGGCAAAACGGTCAGTTCCGCACCCCGCGCCACATCATCGAGCTGATGGTGCGCCTGATGGCCCCCACCCCCAAGGACACCATCTGTGATCCTGCAGCGGGCACCTGCGGTTTCCTTGTCACGGCAGGGGAGTATCTGCGCGAAACACATCCTGAAATGCTGCGCAACCCCGAACAGCGCCAGCACTTCCATAACAACATGTTCCACGGGTTCGATTTTGACCCGACCATGCTGCGGATCGGGTCGATGAACATGGTCCTGCACGGGGTCGAGAATGCGGATGTCGCTTACCGTGACAGCTTGGCCGAAGAACATGGGGCCGACACGGGCGCTTACTCCCTGATCCTTGCCAACCCGCCCTTTGCCGGGTCGCTCGACTACGATGCGACCGCCAAAGACCTCCAGAAGGTCGTGAAGACCAAGAAGACGGAACTGCTGTTTCTGGCCCTATTCCTGCGCCTCATGCGCACGGGTGGGCGCGCGGCGGTGGTTGTGCCGGACGGGGTGCTGTTTGGCTCTTCCAAGGCGCACAAGGACATCCGCCGGATCATCGTCGAAGAGCAAAAGCTCGACGCAATCATCAAGCTGCCCTCGGGCGTGTTCCGCCCATATGCCGGGGTGTCCACCGCCATCATGATTTTCACCAAGACCGAAAGCGGCGGCACGGATAACGTCTGGTTTTATGACATGGAGGCGGACGGGCTGAGCCTTGACGACAAGCGCACGGAGCTGTTGCCGTCTGAGAAGCTGGGGCCGGTGCCCGCCGAGGTGCTGACCGAGGACGAACACGCCAAGAACAACCTACCGGACATTTTGGCCCGCTGGGGTGCGTTGGCGGCAGAGGCCGAGCGCCCACGCACCGCGCAAAGCTTCATGGTCCCTCTGGCGGATATTCAGGCCACGGGCACATGGGACTTGTCGCTCAACCGCTACAAGGTAGTGGCGCATGAGGAGGTCGACTATCAGCCACCGAAAGAGATCATCGCCGAACTGCGCGCGATTGAGGCCGAGATCGCCGAAGGGCTGGATCGACTGGAGGGTATGCTGGGATGAACCAAGTCCTTCTAGGGGATATTTGTGAATTCAAATATGGAAAGAGTCTTCCTGCGAAGGTTCGCGAACCGGGACCATTCGGTGTGTTTGGTTCCAATGGGCTAGTTGATGAACACTCGGATGCGATCACTAAGGGCCCCACTATCATCGTTGGCCGAAAAGGCTCCATTGGCGAAGTAGCATTCTCGGATGGCCCATGTTGGCCGATCGATACTACTTATTTCATTGATGAAACTGCGACCGAACAAGACCCGCGCTGGCTCTACTACACGCTCCAGAGTCTCAGGCTGCAAGAGCTCAACAAGTCGGCTGCTATTCCTGGGCTTAACCGAAACGACGCTTACGCTAAGAAAATCCCCCTCCCGCCATTGGATGAGCAAAGGCGGATTGCGGGAATACTGGATCAGGCGGACGCGCTCCGCCGCCTCCGCACCCGCGCCCTCGACAAACTGAACACCCTCGGCCAAGCGATCTTTCACGAGATGTTTGGAAGTGACTTCAACGCAGCACAAACTTCGGGGCAATTAACCATCGGTGATGTGTGCAGAGTGTCTTCAGGATCCACGCCGAGTAGAAAGCGACCAGAATTCTACGAGGGTGATATACCTTGGGTGAAGACGACTGAGGTTAATGGAAGTGTCATTCTAGAAACTGAAGAAAGGGTTACAGAGGGAGCTGTATTGGCAGCCCGGCTCAAGACCTATCCTCAAGATACCGTACTAGTCGCAATGTACGGCCAAGGTAAAACGAGAGGCCAAGTAGGTATTCTCGGACTGCCCGCGACAACGAACCAGGCTTGTGCGGCAATTCAATGTGGCGAAGCACTGCTACCTAGGTTCCTGTTTTACCAATTGAAAATGTCTTACTTGCGTCTCAGAGGTCTTGGGCAAGGTGGAAACCAGCCAAACTTGAACGCTGGGCTAGTTAAAGGTTTTCCCATTCTAGTTCCGCCCGTAAGTGAGCAGGAAAAATTTGTAGAGCACGTTGACGAAATCGAAGCAGTATCAAGCAAAGCTCGGTCAAGCCTAAATACGGATGACCAGCTATTCATGTCACTTCAACACCGCGCCTTTCGGGGGGAACTCTGAGATGCGGGGCGAGATCATCGGCGTCTGGTCCGAGATGTGGCGGCAGGTCTGGCGCAAGCTGGCCGATCACCGCGATGCGCCGGAAGACCTGTTTTGCGAACTCTACCGCGAACTCAACAAGTCTTTCGTCGTGAAGCTGGACCCAGCTACATCCCTTGCTGCGATTGTGGATGACAAGGACGAGGCCCGCATCGCCTTCCGCGACACCAAAGTAACCGCGTTGATCGGAGAGCTATCCGCCGTCGAATTTCTCGAACGGGCCCACACAGTCATCGAAGACTTCGGCAGCGAGGCCCTGACCAACAGATATTTCCTGCTGATCCGCGATTTTCTCGACAAATACAGCCTCCGCTATGACCTCCGCCGCCCTTTCAGCCTGCACCCAACCCTCCCCGGCGTGTTCGCCCGCCTGATGCGCGATTTACGCCAGATCACCTCTCAAGACGCCGCACTAAATGGGCTCATGCAAGATTTTGAGGAGTGCGTGAGGGAGTTGAAGGGCGGGCAGACACCGCTGAAAGTTAAGCAATGCATTGCGGCGCAATTCAATCTTTTGGAAGCCTTGCTCCGACAGCACCCAAACACGCACGGCAATACGTTTGGCGCAATGTGTAACGAAACCGGCAATTGGCCACACGAAGCAGTCAAAGAGTCTGCGCAACGCATCTATCGGTTCGCTTCCGATTATCCCGGAATTCGCCACGGCGGCACACCAGCTCACCAGCTCCGTGAGATCGACATGCGGGATATGGTCTCTATGACTATCGTTCTGGCTGGTTTCACGCCGTACTTTACTGACCTTCTTGATTCAAACCATGTCTATTCTGACTAGTTACTTGAGCGAGTTATTGACCCCATGAAAGCCACCGATGCCAACCTCCTGAATTTCATCAACAGCGCGCCGCAGTTCGTCATTCCGATCTATCAGCGGACCTATTCCTGGACAGAGCGGGAATGTCGGCAATTGTGGGAGGACATCCGGCGTGCGGGGCGCAATGGGCATATCCCAGTGCATTTCCTTGGCTCGGTCGTTTACATCGAAGAAAGCCTGTCCAACACGTCCAACCGCGCGCCACTACTTGTCATCGACGGCCAACAGCGCCTGACCTCGGTCACGCTGCTCCTTTCAGCTCTGTCGCGCAAGGTGGGCGACGAGGAGCCAGTCGATGGCTTCTCGTTCAAGAAGATCCGCAACCGATACCTGGTGGACCCGGATGAAAGCGGCGAACGTGCTTTCAAGCTGTTATTGTCCAAGACGGACCGAACAACGCTGAACGCGGTAGTGTCGGGCGATGACCTGCCCGAGCCGCATTCGGTGCGTGTTGCCGAGAACTTCAAGATGTTCTCACGTTGGCTCGACCAGGACGACACGGCTGTGTCGGAGGTTTGTTCTGGCCTTGCCAAGCTGATGATTGTGGACGTAGCGCTCAGCCGGAAACATGACAATCCTCAGCTGATTTTCGAAAGCATGAACTCGACTGGCAAGGAGTTGTCGCAGGCCGATCTGATCCGCAATTTCGTCTTGATGGGGTTGGAGCCGAAGCTGCAAACCCGGCTCTATGAGCAATACTGGCGGCGCATGGAAGAAGGTTTTGGTCAGGCAGCCTATGCCTCGCACTTTGATGGCTTCATGCGGAATTATCTGACGGTCGTGACAGGGTCGATCCCTAGGCTTGATGATGTCTACGATGCGTACAAGGCGTATTCCCAGGAACAAATTGGCGGTGGCCGTGAGGTGGAAGACCTTGTGCGGGAGGTCTGGGAGTTCTCGCAGTACTATGGGGCGCTCGTACTGGGGCAAGAGAAAGATAAGGCCTTGGCGCTCGGCTTCAAGGATCTGCGAGAGCTGAAAGTTGATGTCGCCTACCCATTCCTTCTGGAGGTCTACAAAGACTATAAGACGGGCGCTTTGAGCGCTGACGATTTCCTTGAAGTGGTCCGCTTGGTCGAGGCCTATGTCTTCCGTCGTGCGATCTGTTCCGTGCCCACGAACTCCCTGAACAAGACCTTTGCGACATTTGGCCGAGAGCTGAAAAAAGATCGCTACCTGGAAAGCGTCAAGGCACACATGCTTAACATGAAGTCGTATCGCCGGTTTCCGCGTGACGAGGAATTCATCGCGCGCATTCAGGATCGCGACCTCTACAACTTCCGCAGCCGCACTTACTGGCTTCGGAAGTTCGAGAACTTCGGAAGAAAAGAGCGCGTCGAGGTCGACGATTACACGATTGAACACATCCTGCCGCAGAACGAAAAGCTATCAACAGAATGGCAAGCCGCCCTTGGGTCTGACTGGGCTGCCGTGCAGGAGAAATGGCTTCACACGTTGGGGAACCTGACGCTTACCGGGTATAATTCCGAATACAGTGACAAGAGTTTCGCTGAGAAGCGCGACATGGCCGGCGGTTTCAAAGAAAGCCCGTTGCGAGTCAATAAAGGGTTGGGTGTGTTGGATACATGGAACGAAGTTGCGATCAAGTTGCGAGCCCAACAACTTGCGCAGCAGGCCGCTGAAGTTTGGGCGGCACCTTCTCTGACCGCCGAGGTCCTGGCGACGTACCGTACCCCGACTGAAGTGGCCAATGGTTACACCATCGAAGATCATCCCCACCTTACATCGGGCAAGATGAGAGACCTCTTCGAGCAGTTTCGTCGCGAAGTAATGGCGCTGGACCCGAGTGTAAGCGAACAGTTCCTGAAGCTTTACGTGGCTTACAAGGCCGAAACAAATTTCGCGGATGTCGTACCACAGGCCAAGGCGCTCAGGATTTCTATCAACATTGAACCTTATGAACTGAACGATCCGCGCGGGATGGCGGTCGATGTCACTGATGTAGGTCGATGGGGCAATGGAAACACCGAGGTCAAGCTAACGGGCCACGAGGACTTGCCATATGTCTTGGGGTTGGTGCGGCAAGCACTGGACCGTCAACTCGGAGCGGATGAACCAGCATGACCCAATTCGTTTTCTTGACTGCCGATTTCCCCGACCTCCTAGCTCACGCGAAAAAGGCTGAGAGTGCGGCACTATCCGACCCACGAGGCGCATGCTTCTGGGCGCGGTTGACCTTGGAAACAGCGATAAAATGGATTTATCGCAACGACCCGTCGATGCGCTCGCCCTACCAGGACACTCTCGCGGCGTTGATTGCCGAGCCGTCGCTCGGCCAACTCACTGGCCCGGCTATCGTCACCAAAGCGCGATTTATCAAAGATCATGGCAACCGGGCGGCGCATGACAGCGGCAAGCCGATCAAGCCTCAGGACGCCGCCGCCGTTGTGCGTGAACTGTTCCATGTCTGCTATTGGATGGCGCGGACCTATGCAAAGGATGCGAAGCCAGACTCTTCGTTGCAGTTCGATGCCTCAAAGTTGGAAAAAACCCTGACGATTAGTGCCAGCACAGTTGCACAAATCCAGGCATTGAAAGAGAAGCACGACGCCCATGCCAAAGCGCTAAAGGACGCTGAAGCCGCCGCGCTCGCATCTGAGGAAGGTCGAAAGAGGCTCGAGGCTGAACTCGCGCAAGTGCGGGCTGAAATCAAAGAAATTCGCCAGGCCAACACTGCGGTACAAGATGACCACGACTACAATGAGGCCGCGACGCGCGATGCTTTCATTGATCTGCTGCTGAACGAGGCTGGGTGGCCGCTCGACCAGGAGCGCGACCGTGAATTTCCGGTATCAGGTATGCCTAATGACAAAGGTGAAGGCCTTGTCGATTATGTGCTTTGGGGAAACGATGCCAAGCCACTCGCCTTGGTCGAAGCGAAACGAACCAAGAAGGACAGCCGGATAGGGCAGCAGCAAGCCAAGCTTTACGCCGATTGTCTTGAAACGATGTATGGGCGCCGTCCGGTGATTTTCACGACGAACGGCTATGAACATTGGCTCTGGGACGACCAGATGTACCCCCCGCGTCGTGTATCGGGCTTCCTGAAGAGGGATGAGCTCGTCCTGCTTCACCAACGTAGAGGTACCAGAAAATCGTTAGATGGGGTGTCCGTAGACCAGGGTATTGCTGGGCGCTTTTACCAGCAGCGGGCCATTCGCCGGGTAGGGGAGGCTTTTGAACGAGACCGACAGCGGAAGGCCCTGATTGTAATGGCGACTGGCAGTGGCAAGACGCGAACGGTCATCGCGCTTATCGACCAGCTCATGCGCGCAAATTGGGTGCGGCGTGTGCTCTTCCTCGCGGATCGCGTGGCTCTGGTGAAACAGGCACACAATGCCTTCAAGACACATTTGCCGACGGCGGCAAGTGCAAACCTGCTGAAGAAGCATGACCCGGCCAGGAACGATCATTCTGGTGCTCGTATTTTCCTATCAACCTATCCCACGATGATGGGGTTGATCGACGACGTCAAAGGCGGTGAAAAACAGTTTGGCCCCGGCCACTTTGACTTGATCGTGATCGACGAAGCGCACCGTTCTGTCTATCGGAAATACCGTGCCATCTTCGACTATTTTGATGGATTCTTGGTCGGCCTCACGGCGACGCCGCGCGAAGAGATCGACCGTGACACATACTCGCTCTTTGAGCTGGAACGCGGAATACCAACCGACAGTTATGACTTAGAGGATGCGGTGGCGGATGAATATCTCGTGCCGCCTAGGTCGATCTCGGTCCCTTTGAAGTTCCAACGTGACGGTATCGACTACGACAGCCTTTCTGACGAAGAAAAAGCCGAATGGGACGCAATCGAGTGGGATGATGAGGGCGCGGTTCCCGATCGGGTGGAGGCGGCTGACTTGAACCGCTGGCTGTTCAACAAGGATACAGTGGATAAAGTCCTTGAGCATTTAATGACCAACGGCATCAAAGTCGCCGGAGGCGACAGGCTTGGGAAGACCATCATTTTCGCTAAAAACAGCGATCATGCGAAGTTCATTGTCGAGCGCTTCGATGCCAACTACCCACATTACATGGGTCAGTTTGCACGTCTCATCGACTACAGTGTCACCTATGCCCAATCGTTGATCGACGATTTCTCAGAAGCGGAGAAAGCCCCCCATATCGCGGTCTCTGTCGATATGTTGGACACAGGCATTGATGTGCCCGAGGTCGTGAATCTCGTCTTCTTCAAGATTGTTCGTTCTAAAACGAAGTTCTGGCAAATGGTTGGTAGAGGCACCCGAACTTGCGAGGATCTGTTCGGGCCAGGGCAAGACAAAGAAGAGTTCATCATCTTTGACTTCTGCCAAAACTTAGAGTTTTTCAATGAGAACCCCCAAATCACGGATGGCCCCGCAGCGCGACCAATCGGTGAACGCCTTTTTGTCTCGCGTGTCGACTTGGTAAACGCCTTGGTCGAAAGCGGAAACGAGAGCTCATTGGCTGTCGATATTAAGGACCGTCTGCACCAAGAAGTTCTCGGTATGAACCTTGAGAACTTCATTGTGCGTCGAGTGCGCCGATCCGTCGAGCGCTTTCAAAGGGCTGACGCATGGGACGTGCTTGACCTCGATGCACGTCTTGCCCTGACTGAGGAGGTTGCAGGGCTTCCTACAGCCTTCGAAGATGGCGGTCTCTCAGCAAAGCAGTTTGATCTTTTAGTGCTCAATGCTCAGTTGCTTCTGCTTCGCGGCGACGCCGCCTTTGCCAACCTTCAGCGGAGGATCGTGTCATTTGCCTTCGCTCTGGAGGGCCTTTCCAACGTTCCGGCGGTCGTACAGGAGCTTGAGCTTGTGTTGGCGATCCAAACCGAGGAGTTTTGGCAGGACATCACGCCTGAAATCCTCGAAGACATCCGCCGACGTCTGCGCAACCTTGCTGAATTGATTCAGCCCAAAGAACGAAAGAATGTTATAACGGATTTCGAGGACAGTATTGGCGAAGCGACGACCATCGACTTGCCCGAAGTTGGGAGCGGTGTGGACAAGGTGCGCTTCAAGGCTAAGACGCGGAAGTTCATAGAGGCCCACTCAGACCACATAGCGATCCAGAAAATCAGGCGGGGTGAACAGCTGACGCCTGCCGATCTTGAAGAACTAGAACGGATGCTGATTTCTGAAGGTGTTGCCGATCAGGAAATACTAGAAGGGCTTCAGAACGAGGGCGGTCTGGGAGTATTCCTGCGCTCTCTGACCGGTCTAAGCCGATCTGCCGCAAAAGACGTATTCAGCAATTTCGCGGCAACCAACCAGCTTTCGGCAAATCAAACCGAGTTTATCGAGCTGATCATCAACAGTCTCTGTGAAAACGGTGTAGTCGACCCCAAGAGCTTCTATGAGAGCCCATATACAGACCTAGACGACATGGGCATTAATGGACTTTTTGATCCGACACAAACAGCTCAAATCGTCTCGTTAGTTCGGAGCATCAATGAAACCGCTGCTGCTTGAACGGCTTCATGGAAGCATTCGCAGTGATAGTATTTTAGGCTTGAAATGATGACTAAATTGTTGTGCGACCGCCAAGTGGCAGGAGCATCCCAACATCGACAAAGCACACCTCTTTAGGCCAACGAGAAACGCTTGAGTCGATTCTGGTCAACTTGGGCGCTGCCTTGAGTATAGCTGAGATCGAAAAGGCGACCAGTGCGCGAGGCTCAGATTTCTATCGACCCTTGGGCACGACAACCTTTCAAAGTGCATAATCCACGCTTCTTCGGCATTAGGCGTCAGCAATGATCGGCGCCGAATCCAGAACGGATTCGGCGCCAAGTCCATTTGGAAACGACAGGCCTAATTCGGAAGTTCGTTGCTCGGCGCACGAATGTCCAGTTTGTGAATATGCCAGTTCACACCATTTACGTTCTCTCGCTCATGGCACCACTCTCTCCATTTTCCCCTTGAGTTCAGCCTGCGCAAAACTAAGGTTGCCCTAACACATTTATAATATTCCGGTTTTCCACATGAACTTCTTCTCCCAAACCTCCCGCATGGGTCGCCTGACCACCGCTTTGGGCGAGGACGTTTTGGTCCTGATGCGGTTCGAGGGGGAAGAGCGGGTCAACGGGGTGTTTAGCTACCACGTCGACTGCCTCGCCTCCGCCGATGATATTGATTTCGATGCGCTTTTGGGCACTCACGCCACTGTCACGCTGCGCACCCATGACGGTTCGGACAAGCCTTTCGACGGCATCATTTCCGAGGCGCGCTGGATGGGTGCGGGCGAGAATGGGCATCGCTATCGGTTGACGCTCAAGCCGTGGTTCTGGCTCGCGTCGCTCCGTCGCAACCAGCGGATTTTCCACAACAAAACCGTGGTCGACATCCTCACCGAACTCCTCGGCGCCTATGCCTCGGCGGGCAAGATGGAGACCCGGTTGACGCTCGAATATCCCGAGCTCGAATACACCGTTCAGTACCGTGAGAGCGACATGGATTTCGCCGCGCGCCTCATGGAAAGGCACGGGATTTCCTATCATTTTGAACAGGATAGCGGATCTCACCTGATGGTTCTGACCGACATTGTCGAGAGCCACGCGACCATCGGCGAGCGCCCGTTCAAGCCCTATGACGGCCACCACCAGGAGGAAATCGAGCACTTCTGGGAATGGCGACCGGCGCGGCGGATCACGACGGGGGCGGTGCGGCTGACGGATTACAATTTCAAGACGCCGACTGCGGCGATGGAAACCAATTCTTCATCTTCTTCGAGCTATGCTCAGGGCCAGATCGAGAGTTTTGACTGGCCGGGGGATTACCTCGACCAGGGCCGTGGCGATGTGGTCGCGCGGCTGCGCTCAGAAGGCGAGACCGGCCAGGACCGGCGCTTTGAGGCGCAGGGCGATATTCCTGCGCTTGGCGCGGGGCTGCGGGTGACGCTTGGCGGCGAGCCTCTGCCGGGCACGGGGGAGGACTACCTCTGCCTCGTGGCGCATCACAGCTACACGTCGGACAATTACGGCTCCGGCGGCGAAGCGGGCGACGGCTACGCCTACACCGGGCGCTATGTTTTGCTGCCTGCGGACGCGCCCTTGGTGCCGGAACTGAAGACCGCGCGGGCGGATGTAAAGGGGCCTCAGACGGCGGTGGTCGTGGGCGACGGCGAGATCGACTGCGACGAGTACGGGCGCATTTTGGTGCAGTTCCACTGGGACCTGGACGCCGCCTATTCGATGCGCTGCCGTGTGTCGCAGAGCTGGGCGGGCAACGGCTGGGGCGGCATGGTGATCCCTCGGATTGGAATGGAGGTTGTGGTCGAATTCCTCGACGGCGACCCGGACAAACCGCTGGTGACGGGGTGCGTTTACAACGGCAAGAATGCGGTGCCGTATGAGTTGCCGGAGCATAAGACGAAATCGGTGTTTCGCTCCGACACGCACACAGGCGAAGGCTTCAACGAATTTATGTTCGAGGACGCGAAGGGTGAGGAGAAAATCTATCTTCACGCCGAGAAGGACCACGAAATCCACGTCGAGAACAATCGCTCGAAACGCGTTGACCGCAACCAGTCCGAGAGCGTCGGCAACAACAAGAGCATCGAGGTCGGCAACAACCACCACGAGGTGATCGGCGGGAACATGACGCTGATGGTGGGGCCGAACAAACTGCAATCGGCGGTGACCTCGGCATTCAAGAAATTCACCGGTGCCATTGGCGATATGGCGAATAGACTGGGCCTGCCGGATGCGCTCAACATGGGTGAGGGCAACCTGATCATCGGGGTCGCGAAGAACAAGGCGGAAACGGTGATGGTGAGTTCCACGGAGGTCGTTGGCGCCGGTAAGGCGGTGACCGTTGGTGGCGGTTACCAGATGATTGTAGGCGGAATCCACAACCAATCTATCGGAATTGGCGCTCTTGAAGAGGTCGGACAGAACAAGGCGGTAATTGTCGGCAAGGTCTACGAGGTCACCGTTGGTAAATCGAAGCTGGTGATGACCGAAGAGGGTGTGATCCACCTCAAGGGAACAAAAATCACGCTTGAGGCGGAGGACACCGCGACCGTCACAGGTGGCTCGGCTGTGACCGTCAAAGGCGGCAAGATCGACCTGAACTGAGGAACCCCGTGATGGTCAAATATGATGACGGATCTTGGCATAAAAAGGCGCAAATGCGCAAAGCCGTACGCGATACCGAATGGAACAAGTTCGTGGCCGCGCTCGGCACGACACCGGCATCACGGATGGACGACGTTCAATTCTCGCCGATTGAGCAACGCAAGAAAGTCGTCAGCCTCATGAAAGTGACGCGAGACGGGGAGATGGGCAGAGATCAGATGGGCAGAGATCATATGGACGCCATGACCGAAATGGCAAAAGCACTTTTGATGTGTGGTCTCGGGAAAGGCGCCATGGGCAGTGTCGCCAAAAGCATTCTTTCACCGCACCTTTTCCATTCCGATACTGCACTCGATTTCTTTACACGCGACTATCTTCAACGAGACATGAAAGACTAAATGCGTCCGATCAATCCCTTCATGCCCCAGAGAGAAATGTGCCGTGAGGTCGGCGAACTCGGTGCGCGTGCTGGCGCGATTGCGGGCGGTGCCGCGCATATTGAGCTGTCTGAACTTCCGGCCATCGTTCGCTTCCAGCTCGCCTATAACGAGACCATGGTCCAGAACCTTCTCGCTTATGCCGCGCAGCTTCAGGTTCTCGGGGTGATCGCGGGTGTGCTCGATGGTCCGACCGATGAATATCGCGATGCGATTCAACAGGCCGCAGGGAGCTATTTCTCGGATCTTCTGTCACGCTCTCAAAGAACGCATTGGTCAGACTACCTTTCTTTGACCGACACGGCGATGACATCTGTTGGGCTTTTCTATGAAGGCCTTGGCTGGATGACATCTCAAATCCCGACCGAGGCCACTGAGTCCGTCGGCCAGATGTGGCAGAATACGGGGCAAACCCTCAGGACGACGGACCCCGACAAGATTCTTGTGAATCTCACAACTGATATCGCAAAGTCGATCTGGGACGCCTGTGTGGCGCGATGGGAGGAGTTCTGGGCTGATTTCGACGGCGAGGGGCTGTTGATCGCCATGGCACGGCTCAAGGCGGACGCCGATTTTCTGGCCGCCGAACTTGCTATCGACGTGGCATTGGGGATCGCGACAGGAGGCGCCGCAGCTGGGATCAAGATCGTCGCGACCCGCGTCTCCCGCACAGCCTCCCGCGTGGTCATCCGCGCCGCCAACGTGGCCGGTCGCGCTGTTCCGGATAGCAACGTCCTTCATGCGATCGATTTGCCGGATGTACAGATCGACCGCCGGATAATTGATCAAGTGTTTGATGAGGACAACCTTCGAACAGGCTCCGCCCGCGACGATCTGACGGCGCGGGCGGAGGTGGATAATCCGGCTGTGGAGAAGCCGTCTGGAAGCAAAGCTGTCGAAGATGTCGGGTCGACCCCGAAAACGACGGATTTGGGAGACGGGCGTACCCGCCACCAGCGCGGCACCAACGAAGAAATCATCCAGTATGATGAGACGACAGGGCGTCCGATGAACAGTGAGGGCACGATCCGGCAGGACTTCGGATCGACCCCGCGCAACGACGGCGCAACGGGCGTCGGAAAACTCAGCAACACGGCAGGGGACCAAGGCGGCCACCTTGGCGCGCATCGATTTTTCGGCGATACGCCGGACGAGGGCATTGCGCCTCAGGCCGGGAACCTCAATATGGGCGCGTGGCGAAGAATGGAGAATGAATGGGCCGACTGGACAAAGATGGGCTATGAGGTCGACTTCAAGATCGACGTTTATCCGCCGGGGGCCGTGCGACCGGATCGTTTTATCAGTACTTACGTCGTGCGGGATCCACAAACTGGAAAGCTCATCTACAAGGGAACTGGAAAGTTTAAAAACCAACCTGGCCAAAATTTTACGCGCGTAACATGGCGCGAGATGCAACAAAGCTATGCGAGAACAGAATGACAGAAAACATCACTAACGTAATTCGTGCGATCATAAAAAATGAAGAAGCATTCTCCGAATCTTGGCAAAGTTTTTCAGTTGTCATCGGATTGGACGATGAGGGAGATACCGTAAACTCAAATGGTTATCTGTATAAAGCCGATGGTGATTTCGTACCGATTTCAGCAGACTTAATGGCTGTTGAGGAGCCGGTTGCCGCCTACCTCAAAGACATCTACGGCGACGACAAGCTCCCGATCAAAATGCTGGTGCAATTCGACCGCCTGTCTGGCCGTTACAAAACAGAGTTCGAGGACAAAGACGACAGCCGCTGGCGGGTCCGCCCGGCGGATATCAATGGCTATATCGAAGAGCTTCGGCCGAAGTTCGACCAATGACCTTCGAAGAGGAAGTCCAGGCGCGCAAGATCGCCAAAATGATCGAGGCGGAAATCCCCGAAAATTTCCGCCCCGACTGGGCCTCCGTCTCTGCCTGGCTGTGGCTTTCGGAGACGGACAAAGGCTGCGGCGGCGGGGCTTATGTGTTCGACCGTCTGGGCTATGCCACGGGATTTTCCTTCCCGCTGCAAGCTGTTTTAACGCCGCTGTCCACATTGCGCCTGATGCATCCCGAACAGGAGACGCATCCGTGGAAGACCGTGCTTTTGCAGTTCGGTCGGGCGGAGCCGGATCTGCGCCTTTGTTACGAATATGACGATCCCTATCGCTGGATGGTGACCGAGGAAAATTACAGGACGAAGATCCGGGAATTGAAGCCAGATTTTTCAGATATGACGCGACTTCACAAACGCGGGTCGCGCGCAGTATGGTCTCGGAACGGTTCTTAGGAGCGAGAGCGACAGATATGCCAGCAGCAGGACGACAGGGCGACATTGGGTCGGACCACGACGGCTTCCCGCCGACGCCCGCCACATCGGGGAGCGGGGACGTGTACATCAATGACCAACCTGCGCTCCGACAAGGTGACAACTTTGCCCCCCATGCCAAACCCAAACACCCACCGCACGGGCGCAGCCTCTCGGGCGGATCTGGCACTGTCTTCATCAACGGCAAACCGGCAGGCCGCGTCGGCGACGCTATCGACTGCGGCGGCAGCGTATCGAGTGGGTCGGGGGATGTGTCGATTGGGGGATAGAGTGCAGCGAAGGGGCAGAGCGGAGCTTTGCTGCAGAAGCTTCGAATGAGGGCAATGGGCAGGATGCATCAAGTAAAATGTTCCTCCAAGAACTCTCTTGAAGACTCGTTAAGCGCAGCCACTTTGTTATGTGCTTGTCGGTAAAGGATCCGGGCCAGATCGGATTCGGGTGAACCGTCTTCTACATCTCTGTAGGAAGCTATTGCGCTGAGGCCAAGCTTACCACGAACAGCCGCCTCCACGAGAACTTCTGCTACTACCCGACTGCGGCTAACTGTACGGGAGGTGACAGAACCGACAGCTACCAAACCACGACCGCCAGCAGTCTCGGAAGTCCATATGAAAATTTGATCGCCAGGCGAAATTGACTTGCCATCGTACATTGTGCGCTCGTCCACTCGAATACTTTGGCCAATTGCCGTTTCGACAGGGTCTATCTTCGCAATGAAAGCCATAAGCTCTGTTCCTTTCCCGTAGAAGTTGCCAAGAGGCTACTGCCAACTGAGATAGGAAAGCAACGCGCGCGTTTGGATGCCTGGTCTGCGGAAGCTGCGTCGCAGCACGAGTAAAGCGCGCAAATGGCAGCTCCGGGCCGTTCATGTTATTTTGGGCTGAAAAGCTCCATCACAGGCACGTTCAATGCCTCGGCGATCCTCAGGATCGTCTTAAGGCCCGGATTACGTTCCCCGCGCTCGATGCCGCCGATATAGGTGCGGTCAAGCTCCACGGTCAGCGCAAAGCCTTCCTGTGAATAGCCCTGTGCCTTGCGCAGCTCGCGCAGGCGCTTCCCGAAATCCTCGACTGTAAACGTCCGCTCCATAACGCTGTAGCGCAAAAAAGGTGTTTAATCGTCCACGGACTAATCGTATCATTTCTACATAAGAGGAGATTTCGATGAGTTTATTACGATTTTCCGGCCAGTTGTTCGCTGCATCACTGATTGCCAGTGTGGCGACAGCCGTCCACGCACAAGATCACCTGACCGAAACGCTCACCCCTGAACCGCGCCCTTACCCCTACGCTGTCCTCGACATTCAACCGGGGGCGGAGGCGATGGACGCGGCCAGTATGTTCGGCGAGCGGATGATGCTGATCCTCGTGCCCGAACAGGTCGCGCTGCGGGTCGAGAATGGCGAGGGGCGCGCCTTTGCTCTGACCTTTGACCAGAAGCTGGTGACGCAGGGCGTGGGACTGCACACCCGAATGGGCCGCGATCCCTATGCCGAGATCACCGCTACGCTGGCGACCGAGGCCATGGGCGGGCGGGTGCTGCAAATCCGGCGCACGATGCGTGAGCCGAACGAGAACCTGCCCGAACCTGCCGCGTTGATCGCGCAGTTGGAGGAGCGCTATGGCCCGCCGTCGCAACGCACGGCTTATGGTGCGACCTGGGCTTGGGGGGATGACGGCTTTATTCCCGATCTTGACGGTCAGCCGCTGCACGAGATCACGACTGTGGATCGCTTTGGCTCCCGCAAGACGATACAGTATCGGCCCTGTTCAGGCGGCTTCAGTGGCGATGCCGAGTACCGTTTCCGACAGCACCGCGAAACGCAGATCATGCCAGGATGCACGGCCCTGTTCTCGGTCAGCTTCAACGGCGGTGCGCAGACTTCAACCGTCAGCTTTTCGCTGACCGATTTCGACCTGATCCGCCTGCATGTGGCAGAAGTAGATCGTCAGATCATGGAAGCGCTGACGGACGACGGGCCGGTCGCGCCCGCCGATATGGACCTGTGAGGCCATGACCGACATTGCATCTGAGACCCAGACCTGCCCGTTCTGCTACACCGAGATGGACGCCCGGGCAGACGTTTGCCCCAACTGTCTGGCCACCAAAGACACGACGCCCGAATGGGCCAAGCGCCTGAAGGTCTACTGGTCGGCGGCTGTCGTCATATTCATCGGGCTCGCGCTTGCGTTCATAGACGGCAAGGGCATGAACTGGTGGGGGATGCCTTTTGTGGGCGTGGGCGTCTTCTTCCTGCTCAAGGCCCGCAAGGTAGACGTCTCGGATGTGATTTGGCACCGTAAGGAATAGGAAGCCCTCTCATGGAAACTCATTGGATCGACAGCCCGAAGCACCAAGCCGACCGCAAGGAACTGGCTGACCTTTGCGGTCACCCCCGCACTCCGGCAGAAGACGCACGGCTTGCGGAGCTGAAGGCACGGGTGCGAGAGTGGGCACATCTCAATCAGGCCGCAGAGGAGTTCGTGAACGGCGCGCCATGAGCGGCTGTGCGCGCTCCTCGAACTCCAGCTATTGCCACGCAGGACCGTTATGTCGAAAGCAAACCTCAGCAAACCGTTCCGGGCGAAATGCACGCTCTGCGGCACCATTGCGGAAAGCTGGCACTACGCGGCCAAAGCACCGAAAGGGGCGACGAAGGGCATGGCGTCTTGCGAATGTGGCAACATCACCGTCGATAGCTTGGGCTACAAGAACCTCGGGCGGGTTTTCGAAAAGCAGCCAGGCACAGCCGAAGGCGTGGAGTGATCCGCTATTCTCCGCATCTGGTGCGGAGAATAGGCCGCGCAATCTCCGCACCCCGCCGGAAACCCCACAATCGCTCGATACTTGGCGTCTCGCTCATGTGGATTTTCCGGCTCCCGTTGCACATTCGGCCCCGCCTGACATCGCCCACCATAAGGCAGGGGAAGGTGGGGCCGGTAGCGATCTATGACCGAAGCCGTCTTACGACTTGTCGCGCTGGCGATCTTCACTTTCAGGCGTTTCTGTTTCCTCGGCCTGCAGCGCTTCCGCTGCCTCGGGAAGCTCTGCCAGCTCATCCAGAAATTCTGTGTCCTCCATTTCGCCCAAGGCGTCCTGAATCTGGTCGATGATTGTTTTGCCAAAGTTCATGGTTTTGTCCTTTCGTATACTCAGAATTTCGGGCCATTTGACAACGACGCGGGGGCCGTGCCGTGCGGCTTAGGTTTGTTTTGCTCAGTGTCTTCCCGGTGCGCAGATCGCCGGGTCAGCCAGCCTCCAACAGCCGCCGCAATTCCGCCTGCTGCCGCTCCAAAGCGGTCAAGCGTTTCTCCAAGTCGGTCGCGAAGCGATTGAATGTGCGCTGCAAAGTCTCGAACTCGCTCGGTGAAGCGCTGGCGTTCCTCAAACCAGCCTCGAATGTCGTGTTCAGTTCTTCGAGAGCGCGCAGCAATGCGGTCTCGAAGGGCGTCAATTGCGGGTGTGTCATGGCTTACCTCGTGGTTGCGGTCTCGACGCAGACCTCGCCGCCGTTCAGGTTGGGGATCGGACAATCGGCGAGCGTGACGCCGCGCGGAAGGCTCAGCACCTGGCCAAGGCCGCCAGGGCCACGGCTCACCCTCGCCCCTTCGAGGCCGAACATCGCCAGCCCCGGCTCCACCGTCGCGTTTTGCGGCTCGGGAAAGGTCAGCTGCACCGCCATCAAGAGCACCCAGAAGGTCAGCAAGACCCCGATCAGGTAGGTCGGCAGCATGGTCTTCCACGTCACCGTGCGCCATTCTTTCCGGCTGGCTTCCAGCTCGGACGTCGCCTGCCGAATCTTGCGGGCCTGTTCCACGACCTGACTGGCCGTCCGGTCGTGGATCATCTCGCTGAGCTTTTCGAGGTCGCGCATATCTTGCATGATTTTTTGCTGCGCGGCGTTCAACGCTTGCGACAAATGCTGCTCGAAGTCGTTCAACATCTCTTGGGTCTGGGCTTCGGTCGCATGGGTTTGCGTCTCGACCTTCGCTTGCAGGCTTTGCAGCAAAGTATTCATCTGCGGTCCAGTCTTCATGGAATATCCTGTCTTCAAGGCGGAATGTGTTCTGGCTGTCGGAGGTGCCCGCGACGCGCATGGTGATGCGGGTGTCACGCTTGCGCAGCTTGCCGCCTCGGGCTTCTTCCGCATCGGCCTTGCGGCGCTTCTCAAGCTGCCTTTCAGTCAGCGGTTTGAATTCGAGGCCATCCAGTTCGGCCAAAGCGGCACGGATATCGGCATGGTTGCTGATCTCACCGGCCTCAATCCGCTGGACGATCAGCGTTTGGATCGTTTCCTTGATGCTCTTCCGGTCGCCAAAATCGAACACTGGCTTGACCATGCGCTTGCGGGAGGGTTCCTCCGGGCTGATCCAGCCCGCGCGGGCATTCCAATAGTCGCGAAAGGTGTTGAAATAGGCCTCCGATCCCGGTGGCGCGGGGTTGAATGATAGGTTCTGGTAAAGCTCCAGGCGCGGGATAAGGAAATGCAGCTCCACATTGTGCATGTGCTTGTGGCGGATCCAGAGGATATTCGCCTGATCCCTTTCAAGCCCGGCAAAGGCGGCGCGCTCGAAATCACGCATAACAGCCTCCTGTTGCGCCTCCGTGGGATCGTCCTCAGCATGAAAGGCCACGACGCCCGAAGTGTAGCGCCACTTCCGGGTGTTGCTGTCGATTAACCAGCGGGTCAGGTCGGGATCACCTGACAAAACCTCAGGCAACACATCCCGGCGGACGGTTTGGTCCAGGATGCGCTTACGGTCTTCGGTATAGGCCGCGACCTCCTCGGCCAGCAAGTATTCGAGCGCCGCGCACCCCGAGCCATCACCATGGGCAAAAAAGCGCACCATCATCGGGAATGCTCCGCGACAATCTCGGCAAGTTGCCGGTCCAGCGCCATCAACAAAGTGTAGACGGCGATCAAGTCGATGCGCCGCCCAGCCTTGCGGTCGGTGTGCATGGCGCGCGCGATTTGGTTAAGATTGTTGCCCGCGCGTCCGACCGCCGCCAGCAACATGGGGTCGACAACTGGGGGTTGCGCCCTCCGTTGCATTGGTTCCGCTGAGAGGACATGACGAACGTAGTCGGAGAGCGACCGCTCCTGAGCCTGAGCTTTCCTCAACCATGTCGCCCGTTCTTCGTCCGAGCAGCGCACCCGCAGGACCAGTTCGCGAACCGCACGAGGCTCCAGTTCATTTTTGCTCATTGCAGCCACCTGACGCGCTTTGCGCGTGGGTTTGGGGTGAAGGGGAAAGGGCAGCAGCCCATTCCCTTCCAAGGCGCATGTGGACACATGCGTAACCTTGCTCTCTCTCAACAGGCATGGCGTTCCTCATGTCTTGATGCTGCGAGCAACGTCCAATCGTCTGCGATCAGCCAGTTGCGCCAAGCGGCCCAATCATTTTTGTTGGTTGGAGGGAACTTGGCAGGCAACAAATAGCCGCGCTCACCGTTTTCGATGACTTCGGGAAGTATTCGGTCGATCCAGGCACCAAACATGCGTTCGGTGAATTTCTCCCATTGGCGGCAGCCAAAGGACTGGCGAGAAACAAAGATGGCTTCCGTCGTCCTACCCTCGCGCGCCGAGCCGGATGGCCCTCCATCCGGCAGATCCGGCTCAAGCGCGTTTTTTTGTTCTTTGGATTGTTCTTTCTTTATATAGGAAAGATCACCCATGCGCCCTTTTCTTGCCACGGGTGAACCCTTTCTCTTTTCGGAAAGGCTCATCGGTGCATCCTTTTTCTTCGAGCGGAACGTGATAATTTTTGCCGGGGCGCGAAGGTCGTATTCTGTATGATTTCCTGAGCCGCGTCCTTCAGTGCGAAACAGCCAACCGAACTCAACAAGCTGCTTCAGACAACGCTTGATCGTCGCAATAGACATACCAGCCAGGAACTCGTCTAGCGTCTTCAAGGAGGGGTTCAATTGCCCTGTCTTGTCATTTGCAAACTGGACCGAGAGCGCGGAGGCAACAGCTTTTGTTGACGAGTTGAGATCAGCGCATTGCAAAACGGCCTTCAACCATTCAAACCGATTGAGCTTAGGCATGCGCACCTCCCGCGATTGCGGCTCGGTCGTTTTCCTGATAAGCAAGAGAGGCAGATAGCTTTGCATTGCCGTTGAGGTGGGTGGCCGCCCCCTCAGCGGTTTTTCTTTGCGCGGGTAGCCCCGAGGATAGGTTTGACAAATGGCGGCTAAGTCTTTGATGCTTGGTTGCCAGTTTGACAAACTTATCTGGGTTAAGCTCCTGAGAAAGCTTATTTAGTTCTGGATTGAAAATCCTCGTGTCGGTGGTTCGATTCCGCCCCCGGGCACCATTCCTCAAAGCAAGATGACCCAGACAGCGTCTTTCGAGTTGGGTGCGGGTGTGGGACATGCGTATGACAATGCCGCCGGTCTCCTTCCAAAGCACGGCCTCTTGTCCGTCGAAAGGCGTGTTCCCTGTGACCCGGGACGCCACTCTGCGCCATCTCAAACCTCCTGTTCCCCTGAGGCGTAATCCTCAGCCGTGGCGGCTTTGCGCGCAATGAAGGCGCTCGGCATTGGGCGGGAAAACCCGCGCAGCTTCGTATGAACCGTGGTCCGAAACGCTTTAAACCAGCACTTGCGGCGGCATCGAACCGCGACACGTCCAATCCTCAGAGATCTGCTTTTGCGCCGCCCTTGACCTGGCGTCTGGGGCCTCCGGTCTCCGGCACCGCCCTGCGGCAGGGGGCGGCCCGAATCGAAGGCCTTGAATGAGCGCGGCAAACCTCTCGAATAAGCCCGTTTTTCGGCAGGTCTGTTGCCTTTTCATCACCTTACGCCACGGCAAGCGATATATGTGACAAAAACCATAAGAATTGTCCTTGCCCGCTTTTCGCCCCCCTTTTAGAACGCCGAAAATCCTCCGAAGCAAGCCAAGCGCCAGCCCACGGACCCATAGTCAGGACGGGCCCATGCGCTTTACATCTCTCTCCCTTCGCCGCCGCGCCGTGCTCATGGGCACGAGCGCGCTTCTCCTCTCCGCCCCCGCCGCCGTCGCTCAGGACGCCACCGTGCTCGATCCGATCCTGATCCTAGGTGAGGACGGGCAAATTCACGCGCTCGAAGGCTCGGACGAGGGTGTCGGCGCCACCGCGCTCGATGCCGATGCCATCGTCATTCGCGGCGACGGATCGGGCGATGCCAATACCGCGCTGACCACCTTGCCCCATGTGCAGGGCGATCCCGGCGACACGGATGATGCGGGCGCGAACATCGACGATGTGCTCGATCTTCAGCCCAAGGAACTGTCGATCTCCGGCGGCTCCCTGACCGAAAACACCTTCCTGCTCAACGGCGTGGATATCAACTCGGTCACCGGGACAACCCATCCGGGCACGAGCACCGATCTCAACCGCGAAGACAACCAACCCAACACCTACGCCTTCTACGGCCTGCATTCGCAGACCCAGTTCGTGCCCTCCTCGCTTCTGGAAGAGGCCGAAGTCCTCGACAGCGATGTTTCCGCCGAATATGGCGGGTTTCAGGGCGGCGTGGTGAAATACGAGCTGAAAAAACCGAACCCGGAAAAAGCCGAAGGCTCCGTGACGGTCAATTACAGCAGTTCCGATCTGACCGACTACACGCTTGCGACCGAAGACGGTGAAAACCCGAATGACATGATCAAGCCGAGCTGGACCAAGATCGAATACGCCTATGATTACAACCAGCCGCTGAGCGAGCGTTCCGCCCTGCGCTTCGGCTATTCGCGCCGCTCTGCCGAAGGCACCAAGGCCAAGGAACCGCAATATCTCGAAGACACGGTCGACAGCGAGAGCCGCAGCGATTTCTACAGCCTCGCCTATAGCCACGACTTCCTCAATGGCGACACGCTGACCCTGTCCGGGCAATACACCGATTACGATCAGGACTGGGACAGCAACTATGTCCGCGATTTTCATCTCGATGTGAAAACGCAATCGCTGTCGCTCGATGCGAAATATGAAAAGGACTGGGACGCGCTGTCGATCGCAGGGGTTGATCTCAAGAACGCCAAGCTGACATTGCGTGCCATTCATCAGGACAGCACGTCTTCCAACGACAACCCCCAGAACAAATATTACAACTGGTTCGGCTCGTACGGGGGCGGTTTCTATACCGATGCGTTCGATGAGTGGTGCGATGCCGATGAGACCGGAAGCAAACTCGTCCAATGCCGCACGGGGGGCTTGGGCAGCACGGATTACTCCGATGTGAGCAACCGGCTTGAGGCCAAGTTCGAAAGCGAAATCTGGAACGGTCGCCTTTCCATGGGGGCTGCCATCGAACAGGTCGAGGCCAACCGGAGCGGCTCCGGCTTTACCATGTATTCCTCCAACACACGCCTCTCCTCCAGCGCCCTGTTCGATGCCTTCATCTGCGCAGATGGCGACAGCGCCTGTATCGAAGACGAGTATTTCCACATTCGTATCTATCAGGAAGCCTATGACGTCGACATCGAGGCCCTCGCCGCCGAAACCTATGCGGAATTGGAACAGACCTGGGGCGACTTCACTCTACGGGCCGGCCTGCGGGCCGATTACAACGATGTGCTCGAAAACCTCGATCTCGCCCCGCGCCTGACCGCCACATGGAAACCGAATGCCGCATTCTCCCTGTCCATGGGAGCCAACCGTTATTACAGCGACAGCTATCTGGCCTATGCGATCCATGACGCCGTGCCGCGCGGTCTGAACCAACGCCGCACCCATGACAGCACCACCGGCGAAGTCGGCGAGTGGTACACCGACAGCGTGCTCAGCAACTACTATTACACCCAGGGCGATCTGAAAACGCCCTATACCGACGAGATCTCCCTCACCGCGATGTATCGCGATCACTGGACCAATGGCGTCTGGCGGCTCAAGGGCATCCACCGTCTCGGCAAGGATCAGTTCGCAGCCTCCGAGGACAGCACCACCCTGAACCAGACCCTGACCAACGACGGCAGCAGCGAATATACCTCCGTCTCGCTGGAATATGAGAACAACTGGGAGATCAACAGCGGCGCGCTCGACAGTCTCGGTCTCTATGTCTCCGGCGTCTGGGCGGATCGTGATGTGTCCTCGAACACCTATTTCCTCGATGACGAAGGCAGCCTGTCCTTCATCTCCTACAAAGGGAAAAGCTACAGCACCGCCGAATTCAGCGAGGTGACCGGTAATCTCGACATTCCCGTGCGCGCCACGCTCGAACTGCGCAGCACCTGGAAGGACGAGCGGGTCAAACTCGGTCTCGGTGCGGACATCACCGCGAGCTATAACGGCGTGATCGACACGGACTCGAATGAGACGCTCGTGCATGACACTTACGGAAGCCAGTCGCACGACATCTACGAGGATTATAAATTCGACACCGTGGTCTCCACCTACCTGACCGCCAAGGTGCAGATTGCCAAACTGCAACAGGGCACGGCGACGCTCGACGTCAAAGTCTCCAACCTGTTCAACGACATCGGCAATGTCACCTCCACCGATGACAACCCCTGGGTTCAGGGCCGCTCTGTCTATCTCGGAACCACTTTTACCTGGTAAGCGCATGACACAGACCTCCGCACTCCGTTGTCATCTCTGGCACATGCCCGTCTGGGCCGCTGTCACCGTGGTTCTGGGCGTGGGGGTCTATGACCGTCTCGAACTCACCCCGTCCGAGACCGACCGGCTGCGCCAGATCTATTCCGGCCCGTCCTCGGACTGGCCCGCGCCCTGGGTCGACGCCGGTGTCGCCTATGTCGAACTGGCCTCCGCCCCCCTGCCCGCCCTGCCCGAAGAGGGCAGCCGGGAGGCCTTGCAGGTCGCTTTGGGAGAGCGGCTGTTCAACGATCCTGTTCTGTCCGAGTCCGGTCACATCGCCTGCCAGAGCTGTCACAACCGACGCGAGGGCTGGGGCGACGGTCTGCCGCGTCCCTTCGGTCACGCCCGCGCCGAAGGCCGCCGCAACGCGCCCGCGCTGTTTGCCGCCTGGGCGCGTCCGGCGTTTTTCTGGGACGGGCGTGCCGACAGTCTCGAAGATCAGATGATGGGCCCGCTGTCGGACCCGGCGGAAATGGCCAATCACGATCTGAGCGGCGTGACCCATCGCCTGAAATGGCTGGGCGGCTATCCCGAGAATTTCGCCGCGGTCTATGGCGATCAGGAGATCACGCTCGACCGGGTGGCGGGCGCTCTGGCCGCGTTCCAGACCCATCTCGATGCGCCAACCCGGCTGGACCGGTTTCTGTCCGGCGAAACCGCCATGCTCAGTGATGAACAGATCGAAGGGCTGCACCTCTTCCGCACCAAGGCGCGCTGCGTGAATTGCCATATGGGGCCTGCGCTGATGGACGGGGAGTTCCACAAGATCGGCCTGACCTATTACGAGCGCAGCTATCACGACATGGGGCGCCATGAGATCACCGGTGAGGCGGCGGATGCCGGGGCGTTTCTCACCCCCAGCCTGCGCCATGTCTCGCGCAGCGGGCCCTACATGCACAACGGTCTGTTCCCGACGCTCCGGGGCCTCGTGAACCTCTACAACGCAGGCGGCGCGCATCAGCCCGAACAACCGGAACGCGCCGCCCGCGACCCGATGTTCCTCCCGGCGACCGAGGTCGATCCGCTGCTAAAACCGCTCGATCTCACGACGGAAGAACGCGCGGCCCTGGTCGCCTTTCTCGAAGCGATCTGATCCTCCACCAAATATTCCATGAAAAAGGGCGCCCCGAACGGGACGCCCTTCTTGCATGTCCGAGGCAATCAGGCAGTCAGATCGAACCGATCCGCATTCATCACCTTGACCCAGGCCTTGACGAAATCCGCCACGAATTTCTCCGCGTTGTCATCCTGAGCATAGACCTCCGCATAGGCGCGCAGGATGGAGTTCGAGCCGAACACCAGATCGGTGCGCGTGGCGGTGTATTTCACCGCGCCGGTCTTGCGGTCGGTGATCTCATAGACCCCGCCTTTGACCGGCACCCATTTGTAATCCATGTCGGTCAGGGTCACGAAGAAGTCCGGCGTCAACGCCCCTTCGCGCTCCGTGAACACGCCATGTTTCGTGCCGCCGTAATTGGTGCCCAGAACCCGCATGCCGCCGGTCAGAACCGTCATTTCCGGCGCGGTCAGCCCCATGAGCTGGGTGCGGTCGAGCATCAGCTCCTCGGGAGAGACCACATAGTCCTTCTTGAGCCAGTTGCGATAGCCATCGGCAATCGGCTCCAGCACGTCGAAGGAGGCCGCATCGGTCATCTCGTCGGTCGCGTCGCCCCGACCCGGCGCAAACGGCACGGTGATGTCAAAGCCAGCCGCTTTCGCCGCCTGCTCGATGCCCACGCCCCCGGCCAGCACGATCACGTCGGCCACCGACGCCCCGGCCTCTGCCGCGATGGGTTCGAGCACGGAGAGCACTTTCGCCAGACGGGCAGGTTCGTTGCCTTCCCAGTCCTTTTGCGGCGCCAGACGGATGCGCGCGCCATTGGCCCCGCCCCGCATGTCGGAACCGCGATAGGTCCGGGCGCTGTCCCAGGCGGTCGACACCATCTCGGAGATCGACAGACCGGAGGCGGCGATCTTCGCCTTGACCGCGTCGACATCGTAAGAGGTCGCGCCAGCAGGCACCGGGTCCATCCAGATCAGGTCTTCGGACGGCACATCCGGCCCGATGTAACGGACTTTCGGCCCCATATCGCGGTGGGTCAGCTTGAACCAGGCGCGGGCAAACGTGTCGGCGAAATAGTCCGGATCGGCCATGAACTTCTGGCAGATCGCGTTGTAGATCGGGTCCACTTTCATCGCCATATCGGCATCGGTCATCATCGGGTTGTGGCGCTTCGACGGGTCGGTCGCGTCCAGAGGCTTGTCCTCTTCCTTGATGTCGACCGGCTCCCATTGCCACGCCCCTGCGGGCGATTTGCGCAGCTCCCAGTCATGGCCGAAGAGCATGTCGAAGAAGCCCATGTCGAACTGCGTCGGATGGGTCGTCCATGCGCCCTCAAGACCGGAGGTCACGGCATTCGCCGCCTTGCCATGCTGGTTCGGGTTCGACCAGCCAAGCCCCTGCATTTCGGGACCGGCGGCTTCCGGGTCCGCGCCCAGAACGGAGGCATCGCCGTTGCCGTGGGTCTTGCCGACCGTGTGACCGCCAGCCGTCAGAGCGGCGGTTTCCTCGTCGTTCATCGCCATCCGGGCAAAGGTCTCGCGCACCTGCGCGGCGGTTTTCATCGGGTCCGGTTTGCCGTTCACCCCCTCGGGGTTCACATAGATCAGGCCCATCTGCACCGCCGCGAGCGGGTTTTCCATCGTGTCGGGCTTGTCGACATCGGTGTAGCGCTCGTCGGAGGGCGCAAGCCATTCCTTCTCGGCACCCCAATAGGTGTCTTTCTCCGGGTGCCAGATGTCTTTGCGGCCAAAGCCGAAGCCGAAGGTCTTCAAACCCATGTTCTCATAGGCAATCGTGCCCGCCAGAACGATCAGGTCGGCCCAGCTCACCTTGTTGCCGTATTTCTTCTTGATCGGCCACAGCAGGCGACGCGCCTTGTCGAGGCTGACGTTGTCGGGCCAGGAGTTCAGCGGCGCAAAACGCTGGTTGCCGGTGCCGCCACCGCCACGCCCGTCGGCCAGACGATAGGATCCGGCGGCGTGCCACGACATGCGGATCATGAGACCGCCGTAATGGCCCCAGTCGGCGGGCCACCACTCCTGGCTTTCGGTCATCAGCGCATGCATGTCGGCCTTCAGCGCGTCGAAATCGAGGCCTTTCACCGCCTCGCGATAGTCGAAACCCTCGCCCATCGGGTCGGTCTTGGTATCGTGTTGGTGCAGAATGTCGAGGTTGAGCGCATTCGGCCACCAATCCATCACATTGCTGCCCATGGCGGTGTTGCCGCCATGCATGACCGGGCATTTGCCCGCCGTTTTCATATCATTACCGTCCATCTGGGGTCCTCCGTTGACTGACGTCCGGGTGGCCGCCCGCGCCCCGGCAAAATCGCCGTCGGTGCGACACGCTGTCACCTGTTGCGCCCAGAGGTAGCAAGCCGAATGGATAAAAAGAAATTGTATTATTTTTGATCTGAAATAAGAAAAACTAATCCAAAAACGCCCACCCGCACAGACATCAACGTGGGTATCAGCGCGAGTATCAGCGCGGGCAAACCAGTTCCCGGTTGACGTTGCCCGAGTCCGAGGACAGGCAAGGGTCCTGCGGCACCGTCACACCCGCCTCTTCCAGATAGCGGATCAAAGCTCCCTGTCCGATCTCTCCTCGCACGAAGCCGCGCAGATCGGCCAAAGGATCGGCCAAAGATTCGGCAGACACGCCCAGCACGGCCTTCAGCCGCGCCACCTCCGCCGCATCGCCGATCATCGCCGCCGCCGCCAAAAGAACCACATCGCGCGAGGGCTCCTGTTGCAGCGCATATTCTTTCCGCGCCATGTCGACGAGCCGCGCGTTCTTATGCACCAGCCCGGAGATCAGAATCGGCAGATACAGATAGGGCTGCGGGGTCGCACTGATGCCAATGCCGTCCAGTGCCGCCTCCCGCGCCTCCTCATGCAGATCGGCGGCCATATAGGCATAGGCCAGAACGCCATAGGAGGTCGGATTGGCCGGGTTCATGTCGATGGCATGGCGCAGATCGCGCACCGCCCGATCCGTATCCCCCTCCGCATTGTGAACCGCGCCCAGAAGCGTGTAGACGACGTCCGAACTCGGATAACGGTCGGCCAGCCGCTCGGCATAGCGCGTCACCTCCTCGGCGGAGAACTGCATCTCCGGCGACAAGGCCGCGACATCCATAAAGGGAAACTCCGGCACCGCATGTAACATGAGCGTGCCATAGGAAGACGCCGCAATCGGGTCCTCTTCCAGATGCGTCATCAACGGTTGGAAACAGTCATAGGCCTCGCGAAAGCGGTCCGGCGAGAGGCCATTGAGAAACGCATCCGTCAGCACGACACAGCGGAACGGCCCGGCGGTGGCGACGCGGTCGAACTCGCTCATCACGCCGCCTTGCGCGGCCAAGGTCCCGCTCACCTGCTGCGAAATCTCCCGCAACCCCGCGTAGACATCGCCATGTTCCACATCTTGCACGAAACGCCGCTGCAACAGCACCTCCCCGGTCGTCGCGACCGAGAGCTCGACGGCAAGATCGACCTCCCGCCCGAAACTAAGGATCGAGCCATTCAACACGTAATCCACCTGCGCCAGCGCGCGTTTGTCCGTGGCGGAGGGCAAGACATGGATCTCCGCCCGACCGAAGCGACCGAAATCGCCGGCAATCTGGCGCTGGATCGCCTTGCCGAGGTCCTCCTTGCCCGCATCGCCGGTGAAATTTCCAAAGGGCAGAATGGCGATCCTCGGGTAGGATGGGACCGGCGCGGTCGAGGCCCCGGTTTCGGCCCCGGTCTCCACCGTGGGCGAGACCGGCGGCACGCGCGCGCCATAGAGGAACGCCGCCGCGGCCAGCACCAGTCCGACCAGAAGTATCCCCCCGAAACCGCGACTGCGACGCGACGGGACACGGCCGCGCGTCGCGGTATGAGCGGGTTTGGGGGCCTGTGGCGCGGCCTGCGCGTCTTCGGCGGCCACCTCCTCCACGGCAACGGGCGCGGCGATCTCGGCAAGACCCAGAACATAACTGCCCCGTGGAATTTCCAGCCTGACGTCCTGCGGGTAATGCTCGTCGTAATAGGATGAGATGGCTTCGCGCAGACGCCGCATCCGCACCCGGACGATCGGGTCGGTGGAGGGGTCGAAATCGTCGTCCCGTCCGAGAAGATCCTGCGCGATGGCGTATTCGGTGATCTCTTCGCCCCGCCCGGCCAGATACTCCTCGGCGAGATAACTCAACAGAGCCCGGTTGGCTTTGGAGCGTGCGAAAGACGGGCTTTCCAGAAGCGCCGTTACCTCTTGTTGCACCAGAGCGGCCTTTTGCCCGCCTTTGGGTCCGTCCGGCAGCATGGGCGAACTCCTCAAGGACCATGTCGCATCACCTCGCACTGACGGCGAAAGTAACATGTTTCATAAGCGACAAAAGAGAAAATTCATCCAAAACCGCCTCAAAACGGCATGAAGAACGCTTTATTCGCCCCCCGCAACACCGCCCCGCAGCGGAGGTTACAAGATGTTACATCGGGGCGGACATCTGCGAGGGTGCCGCGTCTCGCCCCGCCGCCTGTCCGGTGAAACACTCTGAAACCGTTTGTTTCTGCAACACCGCATCGCTTTGCCGCACAGTCTGGCCGCAAAGGAGAAAGATCATGCAGGACCAGTTCTCGTTTCCGGCCCAGAGCACGTCGCACACCCATTCGCAAATCGTTCCGCACGCACAGGGCGGGGCGGTTCGGACGACGTCTGCGAAGACCGCAGATCGGGGCAACAGCCGCGACGGCTCTGCTGTGAAACGGCATGGCATCCTGCTGATCACCGCCTTGCCAATGGGCGACAGCCTCGCCCATCGCGCAGCCGGGGACCTCAACCCCCGTGTGGCGCGCGATGCCGAAGAGGTCTCGGCCCATCTGGAGGCGGAATCCTTCCGGCTCGCAGTACTGGAATGTCACCCGGAGCGTTCCGATCTGGTTCAGGACGCGATCCGGCTGCACCGGAGTCTGCCGCCGGAAGACGGCACCGCGCTTCTCGGCATCAGAACTGTCGGAGAGGGATTGCTCGATCTGTTGCGCTACACGCCCACAGCGTCGAGCTACGCCTTCCTCTCCGCCCGCGACCACCAGTTGCGCGCCCATGTTCTGGAGCTTCTCTCCCTCTGATTTTCCCCGTTGTTCCCTGTCTGCGCCCCACCGGGGCGGATCTCAGGTGTTTGTACAGGAGTGTCCCATGAGCCTTCCCTCCCCTGCCAAGGCACGTCGCATGGTCATCGCCGCCCCTCCGGGTCAGTTGCGGCTTGCTTTCGTGACCGCCCCGATTGGCCCCAGCGACAACCGCACGCATTCGCCACGTTTCGACGCCCCGCAGCCCCTGCCGGACTTGCATGCGCAGGACAGCGCGCTGATCGACCGCCTGCTGGAAATGAGCACGCAGTATCACCACGAGGGTCAGGACGAACTGTCCGCCCTGATCGACCGGATCGGGATGCGGTTGATGCAGATGTTTCTCGCGCGAAGCCCAGACACCCCTGCCACCGACCCGCAGGAAGCCCCGTAACGCAAAAGGCCCCCGCTTGCGGAACAGAACCGGACAGGGACGCATCCAGGTCTGCCCCGCAGGCGGGAGCCTCTGTGACGGCACGGCCCCGGACACGCCCGGAGCCGCACAAAAGCGTTATTCCACGATGACTTCCGCCGTCGGCCGCGGGGTCGTCGCGGTTTCGGCCGGCAGGATCGGCGTGGTGATCTCAGGCACTTCGCCGGTCAGCGAGCCGAGGAAGGCGACGATTTTGTCGGCCTCTTCATCGGTCAGTTCTTCGCCCAGCTGGCTTTCCGCCATGATCTGCACCGCCACCTTGAGATCCCAGACCTTGCCGGAGTGGAAATAGGGCGCGGTCATCGCGATGTTGCGCAGCGGCCCGGCGCGGAAGACATATTCGTCATCCACCGTATCCGTCACGGCAAACCGGCCACGGTCGCCCTCGGGCAGAATGTCAGACCCCGGTTTTTCGATCAGACCGAAGGGATAGTAATCCTCGCCACCGACATTGACGCCGGAGTGGCAAGCGATGCAGCCCTTGTCCATGAACATTTCAAGACCGGCCAACTGCTCTTCGGTCAGCGCATTATCGTCGCCATTGAGCCAGCTGTCGAACGGCGCCGGGGTGATCAGCGTGGCCTCGAAAGCCTCGATCGCCTTGGCCATATTGTCGAAGGTGACAGGTTCCGCCTCATCCGGGAAGGAGGCCTCGAACCATTCGACATATTGCCCCATGGACGACAGGGTCGCGACGACGTTTTCCGGCGTGTTGGCCATTTCGACACCGGCCTGAACCGGACCTTTGGCCTGTGCCTTCAGGTCATCCGCACGACCGTCCCAGAACTGCGCCACGTTGAACACCGCGTTCAGCACGGTCGGCGAGTTGCGCGGGCCTTTTTGCCAGCCATGCCCCACCGAGGTTTCCATGTTGTCATCGCCGCCCGTGGTCAGGTTGTGGCAGGAATAGCAGGAAAACACACCGGAGGCCGACAGGCGCGGATCGAAGAACAACGCCTTGCCGAGGTCGATTTTCTCATCGGTGATCGGGTTGTCCGCCACGGCAGGCACCGTGGAGGGAAGCGGTTTGAAAAATTCGAGCGCAGTGTCTCTCAACTCATTTGCCGATGCGACCGTGCCCCCCAGAACAGCGGCACTGGTCAAAAGGGCAATACGCGGTGCAAGTCTCATTAATCTCTCCCTCGCATAATAGAATGCAGTTTGACGATCGCGCGTCTGTGAACGAACCTAGAATCCTTCCAATTCCAAACTATGACTTAGATCAATTCCAATTCCAGAACCGGGTTTGACCGCCGCGCGCACAGCCGCCAAACCCGCCGTCCTTCCTCCATCAACCCTTGCCAAGAAAGCGATCCGCGTCGTAAGCGGGAGAGACCTTTTGTCACCCGAGGCGATGTTTTGCTGCTGTATCGTGCCTTTCTGTTGTTTTTGAGCCCGATCTTCGCGCTGGCCCTGCTGCGGCAAGTGCTGCGAGGACGCGAGAAGCCGCGCGATCTGGCGGAACGATTTGCCGCAGGCATCCCGCGCCATCCGCAGTCCTGCGCCACCCGGCTCTGGGTGCATGGCGCCTCGAACGGCGAGCTGACCGCCGCGCGCAGCCTCATCGAAGAGGCGCTGAACCGCGCGCCCGGGCTCGAGATTCTCGTCACCGTCAACACCGTGAGCGCCCGGCGCATGGTGCGCAAATGGCATCTGCCGCGCGTGCAGGTGCGGCTCGCGCCCATGGACCTGCGCCCGGTGCTGCGGCATTTTCTCGACATGTACGCCCCCGCCGCCCTCATTTCGCTGGAAAACGAGATCTGGCCCAATCGCTTCACGGTCCTGAAAAAACGCGGCATCCCGGTGATCGTCGCAGGCGCGCGCATGTCGGAGCGCACCGCCCGGCGCTGGTCCCACATGCAATGGCTCTTCGGCCCGACCATGCGCACGACCATCGGCGCGATCACCCGGCTGGCGGCGCAGGACACCGCCTCCGAGCAACGCCTGTTGCAACTGGGTCTGCCCACCGACCGCCTGTTGCCGCGCATGAACCTCAAGACCACGGTCGATCTGCAAGCTGCCCCCGAAGCCGCACTTGCCGCGCTGCGCCCGCATTTCCCGCATGCCACAACGCTTTTGGCCGCCTCCACCCATGAGGGCGAGGAGCGCGTGCTGCTCGAAGCCTATGGTCTGCTGCGTCAGAGCCAGCCCGACGCCCGCCTGATCCTCGCCCCCCGTCATCCCCGGCGCGGCGATGCGGTGGCGCAGGAGCTGACCCGCGCGGGGCTCGCTTTCGCCCGCCGCTCCCTGAACGACGATCCCGCCGCCGCGCCGGTCTATCTCGCCGACACGCTGGGCGAGATGGCGCTCTGGTATCAGCTTGCGGGGCTCTGTTTCGTCGGCGGTTCCCTCGGCCCGCGCGGCGGCCACACGCCCTTCGAACCGGCGCAGTTCGATTGCGCCCTGCTGTATGGCCCGCATGTCTCCAACCACCTCGCCGCCTATCAGGCGCTGGCGGACATCGGCGGCGCTGTGGAGGTGACGGATGCCGCCGGTCTGGCCGCCGCCGCCGCCCGGCTGATGGCCGATCCCGAGGCCGCCGCCCAAATGGCACAGAACGCCCACACCGCCCTCACGCCGCTGCGCGCCGCCCAGATGCGGCAGGAGGCGTTCTGGAACGCGCTGGCCGATCTGCCCAAATTGCAGGCGCTGGCCTAAGCCACGGACGTTTTTGCTTTTCAGCCGTCACATGAGCTTGTTACTCATGCGCTAGTCTGTTGCACATCTGCCGGTTGGGAGGCCGCAGATGCAGCGGCGTCGGAGGATTTCGAGCAGGTGTCATTGATCAGAGCCAGACAACTTCCGGTCAAACTGGGCCGGGGCGGGAAAGACGGGGTGCGCACGCAGTTCGGCGCGCTGATCTGGCGTCAGCGCAAGGACAAATTGCAGGTGCTTCTGGTCAAATCCCGGCGCAGCAAGCGCTGGATCATCCCCAAGGGCTGGCCGATGCATGGCGAAACCCCGGTTCAGGCGGCGGCGATCGAGGCCTGGGAAGAAGCCGGCGTCAAGGGGCGCCCTGCGCCGATCTGCATCGGCCTCTATTCCTACCTGAAAACCCCGCGCGAGGGCGGTTTGCCGAAACCCTGCGTCGTCGCGGTGTTTCCGCTCAAGGCCCGCTGGGTGTTCGACAAATACCCGGAAATGCACGAACGCAAACGCAAATGGGTGTCCCAGAAAAAAGCCGCAAGCCTCGTCGCCGAACCGGAACTGGCGCAGATCATCCGGCATTTCGATCCCAGACATTACAAACTCTGAACCACGGAGCCGCCGCCAATCAGGCCGCCAATCAGATTGCCAAGCCCCCCAAGGGCGGCTAGTCTGGGGCACTTGCAAACCCGCATCAGAGACACCCCAGCCCCCGCCCCGACCATGATCCGCTACAGCCTCAAATGTGCCGAAGGCCACCAGTTCGAAAGCTGGTTCCGTTCGGCGGACGCCTTCGACACGCTGCGCGCCAGCGGACAGGTGAGCTGTCCGGTCTGTGGCGCGACCGATGTCGAAAAGGCGATCATGGCGCCCCGGGTCAGCACCTCGCGGAGCCGCGCCGACGCCCCCGCACAAGGGACGCCGCCCGCCACGCCCGCGCCCGACATGTCTCCGCCTCCCAGCCCTGAGCAGATCGAACAGGCGGTCGCCAAGCTGCGCGCCGAGGTCGAGGCCAATTCCGATTACGTCGGTGTCGAATTCGCCGCCGAGGCCCGCAAGATCCACGAGGGCGAGGCCCCCGCCCGCGCCATCTATGGCGAGGCGAAACTCGACGAAGCCAAGGCGCTGATCGAAGACGGCGTGCCGGTTTTGCCCCTGCCGTTTACACCGAAACGGAAAATGAACTGACCCGGTTGCCCCCTCTTCGCGGCGCTCTATGTGTCTGCCACACCGGAACGAACCCTCAGGACAGATACCATGCCCACCGCATTGATCACCGGCGCCTCCCGCGGCATAGGTGCCGCCATGACCCGCGAACTCACCGCCCGGGGCTTTGACACCATCGGCACCTCCACGAAAGGCGGCGACGGGCTCTACCCGCTCGACGTCACCGACCCGCAAGGCCCCGCCGCACTGGCGCAAACGCTCTCCGGCACCCCCATCGACCTTCTGGTCTGCAACGCCGGGCTCTATCTCGACCGCGGCCAAACCCTTGCGACCGGCTACCCTGCCACGATGTGGGCCATGGAATTCGCGGTGAACGTCACCGGCGTCTTTCTGACCATTCAGGCCTTTCTCCCCGCGCTCCGTGCCGCACAGGGCAAGATCGCGATCATTTCCTCGCAAATGGCCTCGCACACCCGCGCACCGGGGGGCTCCTATATCTACCGGTCCTCGAAGGCGGCCGCCCTCAATCTCGGGCGCAACCTCGCGACCGATCTGCGCCCCGAAGGCATCGCCGTCGGCATCTACCATCCCGGCTGGGTGAAAACCGACATGGGCGGCGCTGGCGCGGAGATCACGCCCGAAGCGGCGGCCACCGGCCTCTCGGACCGCTTCGAAGCCCTCTCGCTTGCGTCAACCGGCTGTTTCGAGACATGGGACGGGCGGGCCCACGCCTATTGAGGCCGATCCGGCTTAAAAATAACGGCGTCACACAACCGTCACCCTTGCGCTTTGCCCCTTTGCCACTTAGAGAACCGTGACCAGTTTGAGACGGGGGAACCGGGCAAAAATGCCAATTCTCGTGATGAAATTCGGCGGCACGTCCGTCGCAACGCTCGACAAGATCAAACGCGCCGCCAAGCGCGTCGGTCGCGAAGTCGCCAATGGCTATGACGTGATCGTCGTGGTCTCGGCCATGTCGGGCGAAACCAACAAGCTCGTGGGCTTCGTGAACGACACCTCGCCGATGTATGACGCGCGCGAATATGACGCCGTCGTGTCCTCGGGCGAGAACGTGACCGCAGGCCTCATGGCGCTGACTTTGCAGGAAATGGACGTGCCCGCGCGCAGCTGGCAGGGCTGGCAAGTGCCCCTCAAGACCAATTCCGCGCATTCCGCCGCCCGGATCGAAGAAATCCCGACCGACAATATCATGGCCAAGTTCGCCGAGGGCATGAAGGTCGCCGTTGTGGCCGGCTTCCAGGGGATTTCGCCCGAGGGCCGGATCACCACGCTGGGCCGTGGCGGCTCCGACACCACCGCCGTGGCCTTCGCCGCCGCCTTCGAGGCGGAGCGCTGCGACATCTACACCGATGTGGACGGGGTCTATACCACCGACCCGCGGGTCGAATCCAAAGCCCGCAAGATGGAAAAAGTCGCCTTCGAGGAGATGCTGGAAATGGCCTCCCTCGGCGCGAAAGTGCTTCAGACCCGCTCTGTCGAGCTGGCCATGCGCTACGGCGTACGCCTGCGCGTCTTGTCGTCTTTCGAGGAATATAACCCCAATGCCGGCACGCTGATCTGTGCCGAGGAGGATATCGTGGAAAACAAACCTGTCTCCGGCATCGCCTCGTCGCGCGAAGAAGCCAAGATGACCCTCGTCTCCATCGCCGACCGTCCCGGCATCGCCGCCGCGATTTTCGGCCCGCTGGCCGAGGCCGGTGTGAATGTCGACATGATCATCCAGAACATCTCGGAAGAGGGTCGCACCGACATGACCTTCTCCTGCCCGATGGATCAGGTGAAACGCGCCGAGGCCGCGCTCGACGAGGCCAAGGCCAAGGGCGATCTGAACTTCGGCGAACTGATCTCCGACATGAACGTGGCGAAGATCTCCCTCGTCGGCATCGGCATGCGCTCGCAGTCGGGCGTCGCCGCGAAAATGTTCAAAGTGCTGCGCGACGAAGGCATCAACATCAAGGTGATCGCCACCTCCGAGATCAAGATCTCCGTGCTGATCGACCGCAAATACACCGAGCTGGCCGTGCAGGCCCTGCACGACGCCTTCGAGCTCGACAAGGCCTGATCTGGGCCATCCTTGCCGATCACATGAAACCCCCGCGCCTCGCACGGGGGGTTTCTTTTGTCCGATCGCCCCCACATGAAGACAAAGGAGACCGCCATGCGTGAGACGATTCTCTGGCAACGCGCCGAGGGTGCCCTGATCTGCGTCGCTGCGCTTTTCGCGCTCAGACACCTCGGCCTCCCTCTGTCGCCCTGGGCCATGGCCGCCCTGTTCTTCGCCCCCGACCTGTCCTTTGCCGCCTATGCTTTCGGCCCCCGCGCCGGGGCTTTCGCCTATAATCTCCTGCATCTCTATGGCTTTGGCGCATGCATCGGTCTTGTCGGCCTGATCTTCGCGCAACCAGTGCTCGCCGCTCTCGGCCTCCTCTGGATCGGACATGCCGGGGCCGACCGCGCCCTCGGCTATGGGTTGAAATCACCCCAATCCTTTGTGATCACACATCTCGGACGGATCGACAAAACCGGCTCATAAATCGCACCTGCGGCGAAACTTTCTGCACTTGCACAGGCAACTCCCGGATTTTTCTGCACTTTTTCCACGCAAATTCACGCTCACCCTGCCCGCAGAGGTTGATTTCCTCTGGGCAATCCCCACATCTGTGCTCTAAGAAGACGACGCCCAAAGCAAGGCGCGCGAGAGGACCGGCGGGGACATGCCAAACAATATGGAGAGCGAAAGCCGGAAGCTTCTGGGCCGGCTCAGGGACACTCTGGCCGAGGACAGCGCCGGGCAGGCGCGCCTCGATCGCATCACCCATCTGATCGCCGACAGCATGCAGACCGAGGTCTGCTCGATCTACCTGTTCCGCGACAAGGACACGCTCGAACTTTGCGCCACCGAGGGCCTCAAACCCGAAGCGGTGCACAAGACCCGGATGCGCATCGGCGAAGGCCTCGTGGGCCGGGTCGCCCGCACCCGCTGCATGGTCAACACCGCCGACGCCCCTGCCGAGCCGGGGTTCCGCTATATGCCCGAGACAGGCGAGGAGATTTATTCCAGCTTCTTCGGCCTGCCGATCCAGCGTCTTGGCGAAATTCTCGGCGTTCTCGTCGTCCAGTCGAAAGAGGCCCGCGCCTTCACCGACGATGAGGTTTACGCCCTCGAAGTGGTCGCCATGGTGCTCGCCGAAATGACAGAACTCGGTGCCTTCGTCGGCGACGAGGGCGGCATGGGCGCGCTCCATACCCACCCCGTGCTGTTTCGCGGCCTGACCGGTCAGGAGGGCGTCGCCGAAGGCCATGTCTATCTCCACGAACCGCGCGTCGTGATCACCAACCCGGTGGCCGACGACCCGGAGGCCGAATCCCTGCGACTGCGCGAAGCGGTGGACAAGCTGCGGATCTCCGTCGACAGCATGCTTGCCCGTGTCGAACCCTCCGACAAGGACCAGCGCGAGGTGCTTGAGGCCTATCGCATGTTCGCCAATTCCCGTGGCTGGATGCGCCGGATGGAAGAGGACATCGGGCGCGGTCTCTCCGCCGAGGCCGCCGTCGAAAAAGAACAAAGCGCCGCGCGCAGCCGTCTCGCCACCGTGCCCGACCCCTATATGCGCGAGCGACTGCACGATCTCGACGACCTGTCGAACCGGCTTCTGCGCATCCTCACCGGGCAGGGCAAGGAAACCGGTGCCGAAATGCCCGAAAACCCCATTCTCGTGGCGCGCAACATCGGCCCCGGCGAGCTTCTGGACTACGGCAAGGATCTCAAGGGCATCGTGTTGGAGCAGGGCTCCGTCGGCTCGCATGCCGCCGTCGTCGCCCGCGCCTGGGCGATCCCGCTGGTCATTCATGCCGAAGGCATCACGACAGAGGCGCTCAACGGCAATACCATCCTCATCGATGGCGATCAGGGCGTGGTGCACCTGCGTCCCGAAGAAACCGTCGCCACCGCCTTTCGCGACAAGATCGCGATGCAGGCCGAAGCGCAGAAACGCTATGCCGGTCTCGTGGGGCTCCCGGCCCAGACGCTCTGCGGCAAACATATCGCGCTGCACATGAACGCCGGTCTGATGGCGGATCTGCCGTCACTGGCCACCTCCGGCGCCGAGGGCGTGGGCCTGTTTCGCACCGAATTGCAGTTCCTGATCCGCAACAAGGTTCCGAAACGCGGCGATCTCGCCTCGCTCTATGCCCGCGTCATGGATGCCGCCAAGGGCAAGCGCGTGGTGTTCCGCACCCTCGACATCGGCTCCGACAAGGTGCTGCCCTATATGAAACCGCAGGACGAACCGAACCCGGCGATGGGCTGGCGTGCGATTCGCGTCGGGCTCGACCGGGGCGGCGTCATGCGGATGCAGTTGCAGGCCCTCATTCGCGCCGCTGCGGGCCGCCCGCTGACCATCATGTTCCCCTTCGTGGCACAATTCGACGAATTCCGCGAAGCCAAGGCCATGCTCGCCACCGTGCTGGAAAGCGAAGGCAAACTGGGCCATGTCCTGCCCGCCTCGCTCGAAGTCGGCGCGATGTTGGAGACCCCGTCGCTGGCCTTCGCCCCCGACCGGTTCTTCGAGGAAACCGATTTCATCTCCATCGGCGGCAACGATCTCAAGCAGTTCTTCTTCGCCGCCGACCGCGAAAACGAACGCGTGCGCAAGCGCTACGACACGCTGAACTATTCCTTCCTGAGCTTCATCCGCCAGATCGTCGCCCGCTGCGATCAGTTCGACACGCCCGTGTCCTTCTGTGGCGAGGATGCCGGACGGCCTTTGGAAGCGGTGGCCTTCGCCGCCATGGGCGTGCGCACCCTGTCGATGCGCCCGGCCTCCATCGGCCCGGTGAAGGCGATGCTGCGGCGTCTGGACCTCGACGAAGTGGCGGCGGTGATCGATCAGGCCGCGGCGAGCGGCGCACAATCGGTGCGCAAGGCGCTCTCCGATCACCTCGCGGAGCGCGGTTTCGTCACCTGAAACGCGTTAGCGCTTCATCTCCACGCGCAACATCTCCTTGAGCGCGTCAAAGCCCAGATCGCTGTCCTCGGCCATGCGCAGAAGCCCGAAGCTCACATGCGCCATGTCCTGATAATAGGCGGTATAGGCGTAATTCGTCGCCGCCCCTGCCACCGCGCCCAGAACGGGAATGGTCTGGGTCGCAAGCTTCTGCCCCAGCACCACCGACAGCCTCGGCGCAACCTTGGCGATGATGCCGTTGAGCGTCGCACCGGTCAGCGTCGTGCGCGCCGCCAGAAACCCGAGATCGGCCCCGTCGTCCGCCTCCAGAGGACCGGCGGCGGCAAAGACCTGAATGCAGGCCTTGCGCACATCCTCGCGGTCGGGGTCGAAGCCGTGTTCCTCGGCCACCACCTGAATCGCATGCAAAAGCACCGTCGTCGTCACCGGCAATTCGGCCAAAGCGGTCGGCAAGCCCCCGGCCCCGCCCAGCGCGCCAAGCCCCGAGGTCACCGCCCGCGACAACCATGCGTTGCCCTTCACGTTGCGCCGCCCGCGCGAGGCCCCGTCAAAGGCCAGTTCAAGCGCCGACATCGTTGCACCTTCCAACTGCCCGCGCACCGGCGCAGGCAGTTTGTTGAACAACCCGTCGGCGGTGCCGCCCACCATGTTCAAAAGCTGCATTCCGGGGTGATTGGCGCGTTTGAGACGCCGCGCAAGCGCCCGGATCGCCTCCGGCGTCGGGGCTTGCAACACGGCATGAGAGCCATCGGTGAGGGGCGGCAATTCTTTCATCATATCCCTTAGATGGGATCAGTCGTCCTTGTGGACAAGCCCCTCGACCCCGTCCCAGGCTCCGGGACGCAACGCGACGCCCAAAACCCGGTCGGGGTTCGTGGGCGGCGGCATCTGGACATGGTCGAGCTTCTCAAAGCCAAAACGATTGTAATAGGGCGCATCGCCCACCAACATCACCCGGTCCCAGCCCAGACGCACCGCCTCCGCCATCGACTCGGTCATCAACATGCCGCCAAGCCCCTCGCCCTGCCGCGTCGGGTGCACAGCCACGGGGCCAAGCAGAAGCGCACGGTGCTCCCCCGCCCCGATGCGGATCGGCCAGAACCGAATCGCGGCGGCCAGAACGCCGTTTTCATCGCGGGCAATGAGACAGAGATCCTGAACCTTCGGCACGCCGTCGCGCAGGCGATAAGACGACAAAAGCTCGCGTCCGGGGGCAAAACAGGTGTCATAGAGGGCTTCGACCTCCCACCAATCCGCGTCCGTTTCCACGTCGAGCTTGTACACATCCGCCTCATTTCTCGCCGCAGGGCTTGCAGCCTGCTGGTTTTGCTCGAAATCCTGCTAGCACGACGCTACATGAGGGGCAACGCGAAGAAGAGGTCCCGCACAATGTTCTACCGCCCCAAAGACGGCCATGGCCTGCCACACAACCCGTTCAACGCCATCGTGTCGCCCCGCCCCATCGGCTGGATCTCCACCCGCTCCGCGAGCGGACATGAAAACCTCGCGCCCTATTCCTTCTTCAACGCCGTCGCCTATATCCCGCCGCAGGTGATGTTCTCCACCGTCGGCGCCAAGGACTCGTTGCGCAACCTCCGGGAAACCGGCGAATTCTGCGTCAACCTCGTGGGCGCGAACCAGATCGCGGTGATGAACGCCTCCTCCGAGGCACTCGGTTTCGAGGAGGACGAATTCGCCCATTCCGGCGCGCTCCGCGCCCCCTGCCGCGACATCGCCTGTTCCCGTGTCGAGGACGCACCGGCCTCTCTGGAATGCAAGGTGACCCAGATCGTGCCACTCGAAGGCAAGGACAATTTCGCGATTTTCGGCGAGGTCGTCGGCATCCACATGCGCGAGGATTGCGTCATCGACGGGCGGTTCGATGTCGTCCACGCCCGGATGCTGTCGCGCCTCGGCTATCGCGATTACGCCGAGATCACCGAAGTGTTCGAACTGACGCGCCCGAATGATTAATCCCCAATGACGGAGTTTGTCTGAGTATTTTTCCAGCAAAGGAAACGCATAAGGGGCCACCAGGGCCCCTTTTCTTGTCTTTATCGAATATTCGGGCTCAGTGCCCGGCGCCCAACACCCCGGTGCGCACCGAGTAGTCGGTGGCGACCTCGTAATCCGGGTCGTCGTCGCTGTCGATCATCAGATGACCCGCGTTTTTCAACAACCGGTGACAGTCGCGCGACAGGTGGCGCAGTTGGATTTCCTTGCCCTGCGCCTCATATTTCGCGGCCAAGCTTTCGATCGCGTTGAGCGCGGATTGATCCGCCACCCGGCTGTCGCCGAAATCGACGATCACCATGGCCGGGTCATGTGCGGGGTCAAACATCTCAAGAAAGCCTTCGACCGAGCCGAAAAACAGCGGGCCCTGGATCTGATAGACCTTCGCCCCTTCCGGCGTCTCATAGGTTTTGGCATGGATGCGCGAGGCGTTCTGCCACGCGTAGGCCAGCGCCGAGACGATCACCCCCACGATCACGGCGACCGCGAGGTCTTCGAACACGGTCACGACGGTCACGAGCACGATGACAAACGCGTCCACCCGCGGCACCTTGCGCATGACGTTGAACGAGTTCCACGCAAAGGTGCCGATCACCACCATGAACATCACACCCACGAGGGCCGCGAGCGGAATTTGTTCGATCAGCGGGCTGGCGACCACGATGAAGAGCAACAGGAACACCGCCGCCGTGATGCCCGCAAGCCGCGTGCGTCCGCCGGATTTCACGTTGATCATCGACTGGCCGATCATGGCGCAACCGCCCATGCCGCCGAAAAAGCCGGTGACGACATTGGCCGTGCCCTGCGCCACGCATTCCTGCGACACGCCGCCCCGCTCGCCCTTGATCTCTCCCACGAGGTTGAGGGTCAGAAGACTCTCAATGAGGCCCACAGCCGCGCCGATCAGCGCATAGGGGAAGATGATCTTGAGCGTCGCGACAAAGCTGTCCATGCTCTCGAACATCGGCACGGCAGGGATATGGAACTGCGGCAGCCCGCCCTTGATCGTCGCCATATCGCCGACGCGCGGCACGTCGATGCCAAAGGCAATCACCACACCTGCGGTGACCAGAATACCCGCCAGCGGTGCCGGGATGATCGAGGTGACTTTCGGCAGGAAATGCACCACCGCCATGGTCAGACCGACCAGCGCCAGCATGATCATCAGAGGCAGACCGGACATATAATGATCCGTCCCCGGCTCTTTGAATTGCGTCATCTGAGCCAGGAAAATCACGATGGCGAGGCCATTGACGAAGCCCAGCATCACCGGATGCGGCACAAGGCGGATGAATTTGCCGAGCCGGAAAATCCCTGCGAGGATTTGCAGGATGCCCATGAGCACGACGGTCGCGAACAGGTACTCGACCCCATGCTGCGCCACGAGGCTCACCAAAACCACGGCAATCGCCCCCGTGGCCCCGGAAATCATCCCCGGCCGCCCACCGATCAGCGCCGTGATCAGCCCCATGAGGAAAGCGGCATAGAGACCCACCAGCGGGTTCACCCCCGCGACAAAGGCAAAGGCCACCGCCTCCGGCACCAGCGCCAAAGCGACGGTCAACCCCGACAGCAGGTCGGTTTTGATTTGTTTCGGCGTCAGTGGATAGGAGGGCGAGGAGGTAATGGAGAGGTTCTTCGCAAAACTTGCGAGCGCGGATTGGATCACGGGAGGCCCCCAGATGTCAGGATTTGTGCGGTTATCGGCTCTATAACGGCTTTGCTGCGTTTGCGAAAGGTTCAGAAGCATCTTGTTCCCCGAGCACCGAGCGTGTCAGGTTTCACCTAGATATTCTCATGGTGTTTCAAATGAAGTTTTTTACCTCTCCCAACCGGTTGACCGATGCCTCGGCACAAGAGATCGCGACACGCCTCCCGGAAATGTCTCAAACACACCACGTCACGGTCCAGTTTTCCAAACCTCCCGCACCCGATGCGCTTGAAGTCGTGGAGAGTTTTGCACGCCAAGCCGCTATAGACTTTACCCTGCGTTTCTACAGCTACTATCCGACAGAGCATTTCGATGCGCACCTGCTTAGGAAAACGCCGTCAGTGCGCAAGATCTGCCTCGACTGTTTTCAGACCATCGACGGGTTCGAGGCGCTCATTGAGCGAGACCCGCTCGAAAAACTCACGCTCGGAGCTTACAAAACCTGCCCAAGGGACTTGCTGGGGCAGATGGATAGCTCCTGCATGACTGGGCTTCATATCGGCGAAATCGAGAAGCCGAGGATGGACCTCGCACCTCTCGCGAATTTTCAACGGCTCACCGAACTGACCATTGGGAAACACACGGACGGCTTTGAGGCGATTTCCGCGATACCGAACCTGAAACAACTACGTCTCTCGCCCACCAAAAACGGACACTACACCACGCTCCGCAATGCGCCGGCCCTTGAAGAGTTGGAGTTCCTCTTGGGAAGCGCCGACAACTTCAATGCACTCTCCCATACCAAATTGAAAAAACTGTCCCTCATCCGTGTCCGAGGCGTTTCAGATTTGGGAGATTTGAGCCGTTTTCCCGGTCTGACAGAGCTCCAGATCGAAGATCAGGCGAGGCTCAGAGAGATACGGTTTGGGCCAGACAACACGTCGATCAGGAAAATCCTTATCTACAACTGCAAATCACTTGAGCACTTGGAGGGTTTGGAGCATCTGTCGCAATTGGAAGGCATATCCATTGGCCGCACAGCACTGAACCTCGACACTATTGAAAACGGCCAGCTCCCAGTCTCACTGAAAACCTTGCAGCTCTTCAGCGGACGAAACCGCGACGACGATGCGCGGCAAGCACGGATTGAAGCCAGAGGCTTACGAAGTATTCCCTTTTGGCAATTGTAAGATATCCCCCTTGCGCGCCCCGCCTCAGCGCCGCAAGGTTGGGCCGAACAGCATAGGAGACGGGCATGGCGGAGCAACAGCGTGTAATCGGCGTGATGGGCGGCTCTGGCGTCTATGAGATCGACGGGCTGGAGGAGGCCACATGGCAGGCCGTCTCGACCCCGTGGGGCGATCCCTCCGACGCGCTTCTGACCGGCACGCTTGAGGGCGTCAAAATGGTCTTCCTGCCCCGTCACGGACGCGGCCATGTCCATTCGCCCTCCACCGTCAATTACCGCGCCAATATCGATGCGATGAAACAGCTGGGTGTCACCGATCTTTTCTCCGTCTCCGCCGTCGGATCGTTCCGCGAGGAAATGGCCCCCGGCGATTTCGTCATCGTCGATCAGTTCATCGACCGGACGTTTGCGCGCGAAAAGAGCTTCTTCGGCACCGGCTGCGTCGCGCATGTTTCCGTCGCCCACCCGGTCTGCGAACGCCTGTCCGGCATCGCCTACGAGGCCGCGCGCTCCACGGGCGTCACGGTTCATATGGGCGGCACATATCTCGCCATGGAAGGGCCGCAGTTCTCCTCCATGGCCGAAAGCAAGATGTACCGGGACTGGGGGTGCGACGTGATCGGCATGACCAATATGCCGGAGGCCAAACTCGCCCGCGAAGCCGAAATTTGCTACGCCTCCATCGCCATGGTCACCGATTACGACAGCTGGCACCCGGACCACGGCGCGGTGCAGATCACCGACATTCTCAAGACGCTGAAGGCCAACACGGAACACGCCAAATCCCTCGTCGCGGCACTCCCCGAGCTTTTGGGCGGCGCTTATGAGCCCTGCCCCTTCGGCTGCGACCGCGCGCTGGACTATGCGATCATGACCGCGCCAGACAAACGCGATCCGGCGATGATCGAGAAACTGGCGACCGTCGCAGGTCGTGTTCTGAAAGGATAACCCGATGCCCTTCGACCTTTGGCTGGCCTTTGTCGCCGCCTCCACCGCGCTTTTGATGATCCCCGGCCCGACGATCCTTCTGGTGCTGTCCTACGCCCTCACCCAGGGCAAACGCGTCGCCGTTGCCACCGCTCTGGGCGTCGCACTTGGCGATTTCGTCGCCATGACCGCCTCGCTTCTGGGGCTGGGCGCGCTGGTGATGGCCTCGGCCACCGCCTTTACCGCCCTCAAATGGGTCGGCGCCATCTACCTTTTCTACCTCGGCTTCAAGATGCTGAAATCCGCCCCCCACGCCACGCTCGGCACGGTCGAACAGATGGGCCATGTCAGCTCGAAACAGGTGTTCACCCATGCCGCTGCGGTCACCGCGCTGAACCCGAAATCCATCGGCTTCTTCATCGCCTTCGTGCCGCAGTTCATCACGCCCTCCGCGCCCATCGCGCCCCAGTTCACCGTGCTGATCGCGACCTTCGTCACCCTCGCCACCCTCAATGCGCTGGCCTATGCGCTCCTCGCCAATCGTATGCGCCAACGCATCCAGCGCCCGCGTGCCCTGCGCAATATGACCCGCGCGGGCGGTATCGCGCTCCTCGGCATGGGGGCCTTGACCGCCACGCTGCGCCGCACCACCTGACAGAGCCTGAAAAAAGAGAACGACCATGAAAACCGTCAAGGATTACATCCGCACCATCGTCGATTTCCCGCACGAGGGCATCCTGTTCCGCGATGTCACCACGCTCTTTGCCGATCCGCGCGGCATGCGGCTTGCCATCGACCAGGTGCTCGATCCTTACGTCGGCCAGCGCATCGACAAGGTGGTCGGCCTCGAAGCCCGCGGTTTCATCATCGGCGGCGCCATCGCGCATCAGCTCTCCATCGGCTTCGTGCCCATTCGTAAAAAGGGCAAACTGCCGGGTGCTGTGATCTCCGAAGAGTACACGCTCGAATATGGCGAGGCCGTGGTCGAGATCCATGACGACGCGATCCAGCCCGGCGAGAAAATCCTCGTGGTCGACGATCTTCTCGCCACCGGCGGCACCGCAGAGGCCGGGATCAAACTGGTCGAACGTCTGGGCGGCGAAATCGTCGGCTGCGCCTTCATCATCGACCTGCCGGACCTCGGCGGTCGCAAACGTCTGGAAGATCTCGGCTACGACATCCACGCCCTCTGCCAATTCGAAGGGCTTTAAACGCTTTCGTAAGGAATCGAACATAAAGCTGTGCCTGTTCCGAGGAGCCGGAACGCTGTCTGCACCACATGTGAGCACTCACATCCCGCGCCCTGATCGCCCCCCGGTCAGGGCGCTTTTCTCTGTGCGCTTTTCTGTGCGCCCTTCCCTACATCAACCTTAATCAGATGAACCTTAACGCGACCTCAGAGAGTCATCCAAGCGGACATCGGGCTTTCTGATGGCTGAAATACTCAGCCCCCTTAGCCCCGCAAAACCGCGCCCGGATTCATGATCCCCTTCGGATCGAGCGCCGCCTTGATCGCCCGCATCGCTGACAATTTTGCCGGATCGCCATAGCGCTCCAGATCTTCGGCCTTGAGCCGTCCAACGCCATGCTCGGCCGAAAACGACCCGTCGTATTCCGCGACCAGATCATGCACCACGCGCTTCACCTCGGCCCGAATGTTCTCATATTCCGACCGGTCCCGCCCCTTTGCCGGAAACACGTTGTAATGCAGGTTGCCGTCCCCCAGATGGCCAAAGGCATTCACCCGCACATCGCCCAGTGTCGAAAGCCGCTCAATCCCCTCCGGGATGAACGCCGCAATCCTTGAGAGCGGAATGGAAATATCATGCGACGAGATCGACCCGATCCGCTTGTTGCCCTCGGGGATCGTCTCCCGCAGCGTCCAGAATTCTTGCCGCTGCGCCTCGCTCCCCGCGATCACCCCGTCACTCACCAACCCCGCCTCGAAGGCGCGCTCAAACAGTGTGGCGAGCATCTCGTCCGGGTCGGATGCGCCCGAGACGCCCAGATCCATGAACACACACCAGTCGGGCCGCGTCTCAAACGGCTGGCGAATCTCGGGCACGGTTTCGGCCAAGAACTCCAGCCCCATGCCAGAGATCAGCTCAAAGGCCGAGATTCCCTCCCCGGCAATCCCCTGTGCCATGTTCAAAAGCTCCAGCGCCGCCGCCGGAGACGGCACCACAAGGATCGCCGCAGCCATGCGCTCCGGCCTTGGGAACAACCGCAGCGCCGCAGCGGTGATCACGCCCAGCGTCCCCTCCGCCCCGATCAGAAGGTTGCGGATGTCATAGCCCGTGTTGTCCTTGCGCAGCCGTTTCAGCCCGTGAAAAATCTGCCCATCCGGCAGCACGGCCTCAATGCCAAGGCACAGCTCGCGGGCATTGCCATAGCGCAGCACATTGAGCCCGCCCGCGTTGGTCGAGAGATTCCCCCCGATCCGGCAGGTCCCCTCCGCGCCCAAGGAGAGCGGAAAGAGCCGCCCCGCCTCTTCCGCCGCGGTCTGCACATCGGCCAAAATCGCCCCGGCTTCCGCGACGATCATGTTCTCCTGCGGATAGACCGCGCGAATTTGGGTCATCCGCTCCAGCGACAGAACCACCGGCGCCGGCCCCTCATGGGCGATCTGACCAAGGACCAATCCGGTGCCGCCGCCCAATGGCACGATGCCCACGCCTGCCTCGTGGCAAAGCCGCACCACGGTGGCGACCTCTTCGACCGTCTTCGGACAAGCGATCGCTGCGGCCTGCCCGTGATAGCGCCCGCGCGGGTCTTCCAACTCGCCGGGACGCCGCTCGCGCAGCGTGCCGGGCGGCAGGGCCGCATCAAGCCGGTCGAGAAATTCGGGTGTGGCGGGTTGGGTCATCGGGAACTCCTTTCCCCCGGATGTAGCTCAAAGCGGCTCACACGGAAAGAAGCAGCGCCCGCGCAAGGGGTCCGACAAAAGTCCGACAGAAATCCGACGCTTTGCCGACAGAGGTTTCAGCGCCGCAATCAGGCCAGCCCGACATCCGTCGGCCCGCGCCGGTCGTGCCGCAGAGAGGAATAAAGCACATGGTTGCGCCAGCGCCCGTTGATCTGCAAATACGCCTGCGCAACGCCTTCGTATTTGAACCCGGCCTTCTCCAAAGCCCCCCGCGAGGCGGCGTTTTCCGGCAGACAGGCCGCCTCGATCCGGCTCAGATCGAGCCTGGTGAAGGCATGATGCACCACCGCCGCAATGGCCTCTTTCATATATCCCTGACGGGCGTAACGCGCGCCGATCCAATAGCCGATGGTCCCCGCCTGTGCAGGCCCCCGCCGGATGTTATCCAGCGTCAGCGCCCCCACCAAAGCCTCGTCGTCGCGGCGGAACAGAAACACCGGCAAGCCGGTGTCCGCCTTATAGGTCCGCTCCGCCCAGAAGACGCGATTGGTAAAGGCCTTGCGCGTCAGATGATCCGCCGCCCAGGTCGGCTCCCAGGGCTGCAAAAAGTCGCGGCTTTCCGCCCGCAACGCCGCCCAAGCGCGGTAATCGGCATGTTGCGGCAGGCGTAGGACCATGCGCTCCGTGTCGATCTTCACCTTGAGACGGCGCTTGAGCATCAGGCCGCGAACCTTTCGCGCAGATGCTCAAGTTCGGGCGCGGCTTTGACCGGGCCGTAAAGCGCCATGGAGGCCTTACCCATACCGGTTTTCACAAGGAATTCCCGCACGTTATCCACCGTCACCGCATTGATCCGCTCGACGGTTTCCTCAAGCGCCGGGATGCGTCCCCAGATGCCGATCATCCGCGCATTGCGCTCGGCGCGCGACGACGGGCTTTCCAGCCCCATCAGCAATCCGGCCTTGATCTGCGCCCGCGCACGATCCACTTCCACGAGTGTCATCTCTTCGGCGGCGCGTTTCATCTCGTCGATTGTGACTTCCGCCAGATCCTTGATCTGATCGCCCGACGTGCCCGCATAAATCGTGGTCAGGCCGGTGTCGGAATAGGCCCCGGATTGCGCGTAGATCGTATAGCAAAGACCGCGCTTTTCGCGCAGCTCCTGGAACAGGCGCGACGACATGCCGCCGCCCAGCGCGGTGGTCGCGGTCTGGGCGATATAGATGTCCTCGTCGCGGTAGGCTGGACCTTCGAACGCGAGCGTAAAATGCGCCTGTTCGAGTTTCTTGACCTTGCGATATTGGCCGCCTTCGAAAATCGCCGGATCGGCATGATCGCGACCATGCGGTTTGAGCCCGCCGAAAATCTCTTCGGCCTCGGCGACGATCCGGTCGTGGTCGATATTGCCCGCAGCCGACAACACCATGCGCTCGGGGCTGTAATGCTCTTCGACAAACCCTGCGAGATCGTCGCGCGTGAAACTCCGCACCCGCTCGGCAGGGCCCAAAATGGTCCGGCCCAGCGCCTGTTTCGGGAAGGTTGCCTCCTGCAACCAATCGAAAATCACATCGTCCGGCGTATCGAGCGCCTGCCCGATTTCCGACAGGATCACACCGCGCTCGAGCTCCAACTCTTTCGGATCGAAAATCGGATTGAGAACGATGTCCCCGATCACATCGAGCGCCAGAGACACGTCGTCTTTGAGCACCCGCGCGTAATAGGCCGTGACCTCGCGCGAGGTGTAAGCGTTGAGATACCCGCCCACGTTTTCAAGCACTTCGGCGATTTCCAGCGGCGTGCGGCGATGCGTACCTTTGAAGGCCATATGTTCGAGAAAATGCGCAATGCCGTTTTGTTCGAGCCGCTCATGCCGCCCGCCCGCCATGACCCAGACGCCGATGGAGGCCGACTGCATCGAGGGCTGAAGCTCGGTGACGATGCGAAACCCGTTGGGCAGGGTGTGAATGCGCGGGCTCAAGCAAGACGCTCCTTGATCAGGGTTTTCAGCCCTTCGAGATCGTTCGGGACAACCGTAAAGCGCTCGTCGCGCTCGAACAGGTCGGCCATATGCGGCGGCAGCGCCGGGTGGATGCCACAGGCGGCTTCTACGGCGGCGGGGAATTTCGCCGGATGTGCGGTGGAAAGCGAAATCATCGGCACGTCCGAGAGGTTCTCTTCGCCAACCTTGACGGCCACAGCCGTATGCGGGCAGAGCACTTCTCCGGTGCGCGCATACATGTCGGTGATCGTCGCCATGGTCTCGTTCTCCGACGCCCGCCCCGAGGTAAAAGTCTCGCGCAGGCGATCCATCGCGCCTTGGGAAATCGCGAAAGAGCCGGATTTCAGCTCGGTCATCAGCTGGGCAATCGCGGCGCCTTCCCGGTCATAGACATCGAACAGCGCACGTTCGAAATTCGACGACACCTGAATGTCCATCGAGGGCGAAATCGAGGGCGTCACCCCCTCTTTCGTATAGGCGCCGGTCACCATGGTGCGGTGCAGAATGTCGTTCTGGTTCGTCGCGATCACCAGCTTGTCGATCGGCAGCCCCATGCGTTTCGCGATGTAGCCCGCGAAAATATCCCCGAAATTGCCGGTCGGCACAGTGAAGGACACTTTGCGATGCGGCGCGCCGAGCGAGACGGCGGAGGTGAAATAATACACCACCTGCGCCAGCACCCGCGCCCAGTTGATCGAGTTGACGGCCGCGAGTTTGACGCCCTCGCGGAAGTCGTGATCGGCGAACATCTCTTTCAGCGCGGCTTGGCAATCGTCGAAATCGCCCTCGACGGCCAGCGCATGAACATTGGCCTCCGGCGGCGTCGTCATCTGGCGACGCTGCACATCGGACACCCGACCATGCGGGAAAAGAATGAAGACATCGACGTTGGACAGGCCTTTGAACGCCTCAATCGCGGCGGAGCCGGTATCGCCGGAGGTCGCCCCGACGATGGTCACATGTTTGCCGGAGCGCGAGAGCGCGGCCTGAAACAGCTGGCCGATCAGTTGCATGGCGAAATCCTTGAACGCCAGCGTCGGGCCGTGGAACAGCTCCAAAAGGAAATGGTTCGGCCCCAACTGCACCAAAGGCGCGCGGGCGTCATGTTTGAACCCGGCGTAAGCCTTGGCGATGATCTCTTTGAATTCCGCATCCGTGAACGTGTCGCCGATGAACGGCTTCATCACAAGGAAGGCGACCTCTTCATAAGACAGCCCCGCAAACCCGGCGATCTCCGCCTCGGTGAGAGTCGGAATGGTCTCGGGCACATAAAGCCCGCCGTCGGAGGCAAGGCCCGTCAGCATGGCCTCTTCAAAGTTCAGCACCGGCGCTTGGCCACGGGTGGAAATGTAACGCATGTGTTCCGCTCGTCAGATTGTTCGCGCCCTGATACGCCACAGGAGGAAAAGAGTCATCCCCAACCAGACAAGGCAAAGCGAAAACCATGTGATCGCGTATTGTAGATGATCGTTCGGGATGCCTTCGATCCCCACAGGCATCGGATCGATCCCCTCCCCCGTGCTTTCACGCGCGACGATCAGCACGGGTTCCGTGTCCAGTGCATCCGCCATCGCCGGAATGTCGCGGCCAAACCAGATGTTGCGCCCCATGTCCGGCGCGGGTGTGGAACTGTTCATATCGTCCGGCCAATGCAGATTGCCGATCACCGTTGCGGGACCGCCGCCACGCGGCGCGTTTTTGCCCCCCTCCGGCACGAAACCGCGATCCAGAAGCACGCGCCGCCCGTCTACCGTGGTGAAGGGGGCGATGATCAGATAGCCCGCACCCACCTGTTTGCGCGATACGAGGACATGCAGTTCGTCCGTCCCGATCTCTCCCGAGGCCATGACCGGCAGGTATTTCATCGACGGATCGATCTCCAGGGGCAGAGAAACCGGCGCGGCGTCGATCTTCGCTTCGATCTCCGCCAGAACGCCCTGTTTCCACTCCAGCCGCTTGAGCTGCCATGTGCCGAGCGCAATCAGGATCGCACAGCCCAAGACCCCGATCAGCAGGGGAAAGATCATCCGTTTGAGCATAGCCTCTCCAGTGAAAAAGGGCGCGACGCGCCCTTCTCATGAGGTTTTCCGATGGTCCAAATACTCAGGAGCCTTACTGTCCCCAAATATAGACCACGACGAAGAGGAAAAGCCACACCACGTCGACGAAGTGCCAATACCACGCGGCGGCTTCGAACCCGACATGGTTCTCCGGCGTGAAATCGCCCTTCATCGCCCGCACCAGACAGACGGTCAGGAAAATCGTGCCGATGATGACGTGGAACCCGTGGAACCCGGTCGCCATGAAGAACGAGCCATAGAAGAAATCGCCGCCGAACGTGTAGCCCTCATGGACGAAAAGCTCGTAATATTCATAGGCTTGGAAGATGGTGAACGCCGCGCCGAGACCGATGCCGAGCGCCAGCCCCGCGACGATGTCCTTGCGGATATTGCCATGCACCAGCGCATGGTGCGCCCAGGTCACGGCAGCCCCCGAACACAACAGGATCAGCGTATTGAGAAGCGGCAGGTGGAACGCCTCGATCGGCACGATCTCGGGTTTGACATACTCCGTCCCGGAATAGGTATACATCGGATAGAGCGCGTTCTTGAAAAACGCCCAGAACCACGCGGCGAAGAACATCACCTCCGACATGATGAACAGGATGAAGCCATAGCGCAGCCCGATCCGCACCACCGGTGTGTGATCGCCCACCGCGTTCTCGCGGATCGTATCGCCCCACCAGGACCACATCACGTAAAGCGTGCCGATCAGCCCGACGAAAAACAGCCAGGGCATGTCGTTGGCCATCCACATCACCGCCCCGAAGAGCATGATGAAGGCCGCAACCGCCGCCATCAGCGGCCAGGGCGACGGCGGAAGGATGTGGTAATCGTGGTTCTTTTCATGCGCCATGTGAGTACGTCCTCTCCCTTGGATGCCCGTTCGGGCTTAGTTCAGACTCGTGTCCGAAGACCCGCCGACATCCAGCGCGGCATAGTCCTCGGGCAGGTCCGTTTCGTGAAATGTGTAGGACAGGGTTATGCGATGCACGAATCTGGCATCCCTGTCGGTGGTGATCTCGGGATCGACATAGAAGGTCACCGGCATGAGCACCCGCTCGCCCGGTTGCAACACCTGTTCGGTGAAACAGAAACAGTCGATCTTGGTGAAAAACCCGCCCGCCTCGAAGGGCGCGACATTATAGGACGCCGTGCCGGCAACGACCCGGTCGGTCGGATTGTAGGCCTCGTAAAACGCCAGCCCCGTCTCGCCGATGCGCAGCTCCATCGTGTTGACCACGGGCTTGAAATGCCACGGCATATCCGGGTCGGTGTTGGCATCGAAGCGGATCTTGATGGTCTCGTCGAGGATCACGTCCGATCCCGTTTCGGCCACATCGACCGTGCCGCCAAACCCCGTGACCGCGCAGAACCAGCTGTAGAACGGCACGGAGGCCCAAGCGAGCGCGCCCATGACGGTGACGACACCGAGCAGTTTCACAACCGTTTTCTGCGGGGCCCTGAGTGGCATCAGCGCGACGCCTCCTGCGCGAAATGCGCCGGATCAAGCACGGTGACCTTCACCACCGTCAGCCCCATCAGCAGGACAACGAAAGCGCCCAACACGAGGCCGAGCCCAACGTTGCGGGAGCGGCGGCGGTCGTGAATTTCGTGAAGTTTGGTGATCGCCATGTCAGAACGGTCCTCCGAAACCGAAAGAAAACAGCGCCTTATCCACCATCAACGCCATGAAATGCAGGAAGGTGTAGGCAAGCGAAAGTTTGAAGAATGCCTTTTCGGCCCTGTAGCCGTCGGCCTCCGCCACCGTCTCATCGCGGCGCCAGAGCGCAATGGCGCCTTTGACGAAGAGCGCGTTCATCACCACCGCAACCACGAGATACGACCAGCCCGCCAGAGGTGTTGCGAACATCGCCGCCGAGAACCCGGCGAGCAGGATCGTGTAGACGAGGATGTGATTGCGGGTCGCGCGCTTGCCATGGGTGACGGTCAGCATCGGCACACGCGCCTTATCGTAATCCGCGTTCATAAACAGCGCCAGCGACCAGAAATGCGGCGGCGTCCACATGAAGATCAGCATGAACATCAGAACCGACGACAGGGTCATGTCTCCGGTCACCGCCGCCCAACCGATCATCGGCGGAAACGCCCCGGCGGCCCCGCCGATGACGATGTTCTGCGGCGTGCGGCGTTTCAGCCCCATGGTGTAGACGACGACGTAGAAGAAGATGGTAAAGGCCAAAAGCGCCGCCGCCACCCAGTTGGTCGCCAGCCAGAGCATGACCACCGCAAAAGTCGACAGCGTCAACCCGAGCCCCAACGCCTCCTCGCGCGTCACCTTGCCCGCCGGGATCGGGCGCGACTGTGTGCGTTTCATCACCCGGTCGATGTCGCTGTCATACCACATGTTGAGCGCGCCGGAGGCGCCGCCGCCAATGGCGATGCAGAGGATCGCGAAAAAGCCGACAAACGGATGCAGCCCGCCGGGGGCCACGATCAGACCGGCAAAGGCGGTAAAGACGACAAGCGACATGACCCGCGGCTTCAAAAGCGCGAGGTAATCGCCAAAACCGGCTTCCCGGCTGTCGTCCCGACCGCTTTCCAGACTGATCGTCACATCCGTCATCGCGTGTTCTCCTCCCTGTGCACCGCGGGTTTTGCCTCTGTCGGCGCATATTGTGCGTGGGTCTTTCGATGGGGCGATTACCCGCCCTCACCGGTATTTTGACGCAAGATTACTCGGCAGAGGCCAGCTTGATCGCCGCAGGCGCAGTGTCATTGGCGGCATAAAGCTCCTTCGCCTCCACCAGCCAGGCGTCATATTCGTCCTGCGTCACCACCTGCACGGTGATTGGCATGAAGGCGTGATCCTTGCCGCACAGCTCCGAACACTGGCCAAAGAACGTCCCGGTCTTCTCCGGTTTGAACCACAGCTCGGCCACCCGCCCCGGCACGGCGTCCTGTTTCACGCCAAAGGCCGGGATGGTCCAACTGTGGATCACATCCGCGCCGGTCACCCCCATGACGATGGTCTTGCCCACTGGCACCACCACCCGTGTATCGGTCGCCAGAAGATAGAGATCGTCACTGTAGCCATTCGCCGCAAGCTCCTCACGCGGCAGAAGGAAGCTGTCGAAGGCGATACCCTCATCGACATAATCATAGCCCCAGAACCACTGATAGCCCGTCACCTTGATGTAGATGTCGCCATCCGGGATTTCCTGTTGCTTGAACAGCACCGGAAGCGAGAAGGCGCCAATCACCACGAGGATCAGGATCGGAATCAGCGTCCACGCCACCTCGATCGGCGTGTTGTGCGTAAACTTGGCAGGCGTTTTGTTGGCGCGGCTGTTGTAGCGGACGATCACCCAGAGGATCAGCCCTGCGACAAAAAGGACAATGGCCGTGATGATCACGAGGATCATATGGTCCAACCCCTGAAGGTCGCGTGCCAATTCGGTCGCGGCCGGCTGAAAGCCCATCTTGCCGTTGACCGGCGCCCCAAGAAGCTCGCCTTCCTGGGCCATCCCTGCAATGGGGGCGACCATGGCACTGAGCATGGTTGCGAAAAAAGTGGCCGCGGAAACCGGCCATTTGGCGTGTGTGCGCATTTTTCCTCCCTTTGACGCAATGGAACCTGATGCGGAACGTCATGCGGCGTTTTCTCCGCAGCCCCGGTATTCCGGGTGCTTTTTCATTGAGTCTGCTTTAACAGAAACCATATTAGTCGCATTGGAACAAGAATTTCCGTGCCATGCCGCGCGCGGTTTGCGCTTGAACCCCATGCAACCAAGGAGAATATCCGTGACCTCGGGACGTTTCGATCCGTTCAACACCAGCCTCGACCTTGAAACCGCCTTGACGATTCTGCGCGGAGCCGTGGCGGGCGCGGACGACGGCGAGCTGTTTCTGGAGCGCCGCACCTCCGAGGGTCTCGTGCTCGACGATGGACGCATCCGCACCGCCTCCTACGACGCGTCCGAGGGTTTCGGGCTGCGTGCCGTGCGGGGCGAGACCGCCGGTTACGCCCATTCCACCGAAATGTCAGAGGCTGCGATTCGCCGTGCCTCCGAGACCGCGCGCCTCGCGGTGGGGGACGGCGGCGGCACCCTGGCCGAGCCCCCGCGCGCCACGAATGTCAAACTCTACACCGACGAGAACCCGCTCGACGGCGCGGCCTTCGAGGTCAAAATCGACACGCTCAAGGAGATCGACGCCTATCTGCGCGATCTCGATCCCCGCGTGGTTCAGGTCACCGCCTCCCTCGCCGCCTCGCATCAGGAGGTCTATATCCTGCGCCCCGAGGGCGGGTTGGTGTCCGATGTGCGCCCGATGGCGCGGCTGTCGATCTCCGTCATCGTCGAGCATGCCGGACGCCGGGAAAGCGGCAATGCAGGCGGCGGCGGGCGCTTTGGCCTCACAGGTCTGATCGCCCCCGATCACTGGAAAGGTGTGGCGCGCGAAGCGCTGCGCATCGCGGTCGTGAACCTCGACGCCGTGCCTGCACCCGCCGGCGTGATGGACGTCGCACTTGGGCCGGGCTGGCCGGGGGTCTTGCTGCACGAGGCCGTCGGCCATGGGCTCGAAGGCGATTTCAACCGCAAGAAAACCTCCGCTTTTGCGGGCCTGATGGGGCAACAGGTGGCTGCCAAAGGCGTGACCATTCTCGATGACGGCACGATCCCGGACCGGCGCGGCTCGATTTCGGTCGACGACGAAGGGACGCCCTCGGGCAAGACGGTTCTGATCGAAGACGGCATTCTCGTCGGCTATATGCAGGACCGCCAGAACGCGCGTCTCATGGGGGTGAAACCCACCGGCAACGGGCGGCGCGAAAGCTACGCGCACCCGCCGATGCCGCGCATGACCAACACGTACATGCTGGGCGGCGACATGGCCCCCGATGAGATTCTCTCGGGCATGGATGATGGCATCTACGCTGTCGGCTTCTCCGGTGGGCAGGTCGACATCACCAACGGCAAATTCGTGTTCAATTGCACCGAGGCCTACCGCGTCGAAAAAGGCCGTGTCGGCGCCCCCGTCAAAGGCGCCACCCTGATCGGCGACGGCGCAACCGCGATGAAACATGTGCGCGCCATCGGCAATGACATGGCGCTCGATCCGGGCGTGGGCAATTGCGGCAAGGCCGGGCAATGGGTGCCGGTGGGGGTCGGGCAGCCAACTCTGTTGATCGGCGGGCTGACAGTCGGCGGTTCGGGCACCTGAGACCTTTTGCAAATTTGAAAGAGGAGCGCGCTGTTCAGCCTTAACAAAGCTGAACAGAACGCGCGTTTTTGCTTTGCCATCAGGGGCAAGGTGTAAAAAATATCGTTCAACGGGGTTAAAAGGCGAAGTTTCCGCAATTTGGTAACCGCTCATTAACCATTTTAAGGGATTCTAAGGGGGCAAGAGACGGAGAGAGTTGGTTCATTGGATTTCATCCCTTCCCACCACCCCCTCACCCCACCCCACACCGTGGAAGATCGGGCCGACTGGCTCCGGCTCTTGCGCTCCAGACGCGTCGGCGTCAGTACGTTTTACCGGCTGATGCGGGAACATGGCTCCGCCCGCGCCGCCCTTGAGACCCTCCCCCAAATCGCCAGAAACGCTGGTGTTGCTGAATACCAGATTTGCCCCCAAGGCGTGATCGAGGCCGAGCTGCGCGCCGCGCGCAAGACAGGCGCCCGGCTGATCCTGCGCACGGATGACGATTACCCGGCACTCCTCGCCCTGATCGAAGACGCGCCGCCCGCACTTTGGGTCAAGGGCGATCTGTCGCTGTTCGAACGCCCCGCGCTGGCCATTGTCGGCGCGCGCAATGCCTCCTCTCTCGGCACACGCTTTGCCCGCACTCTGTCGCGCGAGCTGGGCGCAGAAGGCTTCGCCATCGCCTCCGGCCTTGCCCGCGGCATCGACGCCAGCGCCCATGAGGCGGCATTGGACACCGGGACCATCGCCGTTCTGGCGGGCGGTCTCGACGAGATTTACCCAGCCGAGAACACCGCGCTCTATCATTCCATCGCCGAACAGGGCCTGCTGATCTCCGAGCAGCCCTTTGGTATGAAACCCTTTGCCCGGCATTTCCCGATGCGCAACCGCATCGTTTCCGGTCTTTCCCACGCCACCATCGTGGTGGAGGCTGCCGCACGCTCCGGCTCGCTTCTCACGGCGGGCAACGCCCTCGATCAGGGGCGGGAGGTCATGGCGGTGCCCGGTCATCCTTTCGATGCGCGCTCCGCCGGGTGCAATATTCTCCTGCGTGACGGCGCCACGCTCATTCGCAGTGCACGCGATGTGATCGACGCGCTCGCGGTCGCCTCGCCTCTGGCCCAGACCGCGATGGAAACGCCGGACATGGCCATTCCCGTCCCGGAGGCCCCGCAGGAGAGCCGCAACCTCGCCGATCATGCCGCGCTCCACAGGGAAATCCTCGCCCGGCTCGCGGGCGCGCCCCTGCCCGAAGACGATCTGATCCGCGACATCGGCCTCGCCGCCGACCGGGTCAGCTCGGAAATACTCAATCTCGAACTGGAAGGCCGGATTTTCCGCAAACCCGGCGGGCTGCTGGCGCTGGGTTAAAGCGTTGCAAGCGCTTCACACTCAATCCGTGTTTCAGATTAATGCGAAACGTGTCAGGAACACCCGCCAGCGCCGATGGCATTCTCGTCACTCCAGGGGACAGTAGCCGTGCAAAACGACCGGAAAAGCGCTGCAATAGGGGTCGCGGGCAAACCAGACATCCGTCGCGCCGATGCTGTGATCGACCACAGCCCATTGATCGCCCTCGCGGATCAGAAAGGCGATGACATCAAGCCCGCCAACCTCCTCGAAGTAAGACGCATCCTCGCCGAAATAGCGCACCATGGGGGTCTCGGCGACATGGATCGCACCGCCGCCCGGACGCTCTGGTGCCAGCATGGCAAAGGCATGATCGCCGCTCGCGCGCAATTGACGCACCACGAACTCGACCGGGCGTCCCAGTTGCCATTCGACAACCGGCCGGATCGCATTCATCAACTGCGCGCGTTCCACCGTGCCACGCGCCGGTTCGTGCCAGTTCTGGGCAAATCCGAGCGAGGGCAGGATCATCGTCGCCATCGCTACGGCCCATCGTCTCATCTGTCTCATCCGCCCCACTCCATACTCATAAACCTGCCCGATCCTCGCGCATTCGGACCCGAGGGGAAACAATAATCCCGTCCATGCATTGACAATCCGGCCTCCCTCAGCCCATTTTCCGCCGCCATAAGACCCCCCGTTTCAGAATCCTAAGGACGTTCCATGCCCGTTGTTGTCGTCGAATCCCCCGCAAAGGCCAAAACGATCAACAAATATCTCGGCAAGGATTACACCGTTCTGGCCTCCTACGGTCACGTCCGCGACCTTCCGGCCAAGGATGGCTCGGTCGATCCGGATCAGGATTTCGACATGACATGGGAGATCGGCGCGGACAGTCGCAAACATGTCAAGGCCATCGCCGACGCGTTGAAAGACGACGACGCATTGATCCTCGCCACCGACCCCGATCGCGAGGGGGAGGCGATTTCGTGGCACTTGCAAGAGGCGCTGACCAAGCGCAAGGCGATCAAGAAAACCACCGCCGTGTCGCGCGTGACCTTCAATGCGATCACCAAGCCCGCCATTCTCGAAGCCATGAAACATCCGCGTCAGGTCGACGTGCCGCTGGTCGACGCCTATCTGGCGCGCCGGGCGTTGGACTATCTTGTGGGCTTCAACCTCTCGCCGGTCTTGTGGCGCAAACTGCCGGGCGCGCGCTCGGCGGGGCGTGTGCAATCGGTGTGCCTGCGTCTCATCGTCGAGCGCGAGATGGAGATCGAGGCGTTCAATCCGCAGGAATACTGGTCGGTCAAGGCGATGCTTGAGACGCCCCGCGGGCAGACATTCGAAGCGCGTTTGACCCAGCTTTCGGGCAAAAAGCTCGACAAATTCGATCTCAAGGACCGGATGCGCGCCGAAATGGCCGTTCAGGCCGTGTCGTCCCGCGCGCTCAAGGTCATCTCGGTCGAGGCGAAACCCGCCTCCCGCAATCCGTCTGCGCCCTTCATGACCTCGACGCTCCAGCAAGAGGCCAGCCGCAAATTCGGCATGGGCGCGCGCCAGACGATGAACGCGGCGCAGCGGCTTTATGAGGCCGGGCTGATCACCTATATGCGGACCGACGGCATCGACATGGCGCCCGAAGCCGTGACGCAGGCCCGCGATGCGATCAAATCGCGCTATGGCGACAAATACGTGCCCGCCTCGCCGCGCATCTACAAGAACAAGGCAAAAAACGCGCAGGAAGCCCACGAATGTATCCGCCCGACGGATATGTTTGCCGCGCCCGACAGCGTGAAACTGACCGATTCCGATCAGCGCAAGCTGTACGATCTGATCTGGAAACGCACGATTGCCTGCCAGATGGAAGGCGCGAAACTCGAACGCACCACGGTCGACATCGCCTCCGACGACCACGAAGTCGTGCTGCGCGCCACCGGTCAGGTCGTGGTGTTCGACGGCTTCATGGCGGTCTACACCGAAGGTCGCGACGATGTGGACGAGGATGACGAAGGCCGTCTGCCGCAGATCATGCAAGATGAAGTGCTAACTACCTGCTCTGCCGATAATTACATACCGCGCTTTGTGCAGCTGAGTGATGGCACTGAAGAAACAAAAACTCCGCCTGATGACAGTACTAAGAGCTACTGGCTGAAGAGCGAGCATGCAATTTTGTGGGGCGATGGGGCAATAATGGCTGAGCAGCACCACACCAACCCGCCGCCGCGCTATACCGAGGCCACTTTGGTCAAACGGATGGAAGAACTGGGCATCGGGCGCCCGTCTACTTACGCCTCCGTGCTTTCCACGATTGTCGACCGCGAATATGTCCGCAAGGAACAAAACCGCCTGATCCCCGAGGACAAGGGCCGGATCGTCACGATCTTCCTGATGAATTTCTTCCGCAAATACGTCGGTTACGAATTCACCGCGAACCTCGAAGAACAGCTCGACGAAATTTCGGCGGGCGATATGGATTACAAGGATGTGCTGGCCCGGTTCTGGCGCGATTTCCACGCCGCCATCGAGGAAACCAGCGAGCTGCGCATCTCCGAAGTGCTTGATAAACTTGACGAAGCCTTGGCTCCGCAGCTTTACCCACCGCGAGAGGACGGCACCGATCCGCGCATTTGTCCGAAATGCGGTCAGGGCTCTCTGCACCTCAAAACCTCGCGCACCGGCGGGTTTGTCGGTTGTTCGAACTATCCGGACTGCACCTACACGCGTCCCATCGCGGGCGAAGGGGCCGAGGGCGACGAGCGCGTGTTGGGCGAAGACAATGGCGACGAGATCTGGCTGAAATCCGGGCGTTTCGGCCCCTATGTTCAGCGCGGCGAACCGACGCCCGAAAACAAAAAGCCGCCCCGCGCCTCCCTGCCGAAAGGCTGGTCGAAGGACGATATGGACTTGGAAAAAGCGCTGACGCTTTTGAACCTGCCGCGCGAGATCGGCGCGTACGAAGGCGCGATGATCTCCGCCAATTTCGGGCGCTTCGGCCCCTATCTGATGCATCAGTTGCCCGATGAGGCCAAACCGGTTTACGCCAATCTCAAGGACCCGAACGACGTGTTCGAGATCGGCATGAACCGCGCGGTCGAGATGATCACCGAGAAGCGCAACAATCCGGGGCGCGGACGCTCTGCGGCGGCGAAACCGCTCAAGGAATTGGGCGAGCATCCGGATGGCGGGCCGGTGAGCGTCATGGAAGGACGCTATGGTCCCTATGTGAAATGGGAGAAGGTCAACGCGACCCTGCCGAAGGACATCAAGCCCGAAGAGCTGAGCATGGAACAGGCGGTGGAGTTGATCGCGGAGAAAGCCGCGAAGAGCGGCAAGAAAACCGCCGCCAAAAAGACCCCCGCGAAAAAGCCGACGGCCAAGAAACCGGCCGCGAAGAAAGCAGCCCCGAAAAAGACGGCGGCGAAAACATCCGCGACGAAAAAGAAAATCGCAAATGCCGATGACGATCCGGTCATCGAGGGCTGAGGCTCAGGACCATGAAACAGAAAGGGCGCCTCTGAGCGCCCTTTTTCTTGGCCGGTTCAGGTCACCGGGTGCAGCCGCCCGCCGTGATTGTGGATACAGCCCCCGACCATGGCCTTGAGATAAAGGGCTGCACCGGGTTTCACCACGACATTGCCGCCCACCATGCCCTTGAGGGTCAGTTCGACGCCTTCCTCGATCACCGCATCTTTCGCAATCAGCCCCTCGAACGTGCCGCTCTTCGAAAAGATGTGGTTGCCGCCGATCATGGAATAAAGCTGGGACATAATATTCTCCTCCCTGGAAAGTATGAAGCCTGAGTTAAACGTTCGCTCACTTTCTTAACAAATGATTAAAGGCGCCCCCGAGGGAGCGCCTTTCCGCCGATCCAAAGGATCAGTGCTTCGGCTCGAACCGGTTGAGCGGGATGCGCAGCACCGCGCGCCCCTTGTCATCCGGCTCCGGCAGCCGCCCGCCGCGAATGTTGATCTGCAACGCGTAGAGCATCTGTTTCGGCAGCGGCAAAGTGGCATCGCGGGCGTCCCGCGCGGCGATGAACTCTTCCTTGCTGATGCCGTCTTTCACGTGGATATTCGCGGCCTTATGCTCCGCCACCGTGGCCATACAGGCCTCTTCGCGCCCGCCCTTGCGATAGTCGTGGCCAACAAAAACGCGGGTATCGCCCGGCATCGCCAGAATCGCCTGCAAACTGTTCCAAAGCTCTTCGGAGGAGCCGCCGGGGAAGTCCGCGCGCGACGTGCCGCTGTCGGGCACCATGAAGGTGTCATGGGCGAAAACGGCATCGCCGATCACGTAGGAAATCGACGCCAGCGTGTGGCCGGTGGAGAGAATCACCTTGGCCGTCAGGCTGCCAATGCCGAATATCTCGCCCGGCTCGAACAGACGGTCCCAATAGTCGTCGCGGTTTTTCAGGCTGTCGTCGGCATAAAGATCGGCCCAGATGTTCTGGACATCGAGCACCTTGCGCCCGATGGCCTGCGGCGCGTTCAGCTTTTTCGCCAGATAGGGCGCAGAGGAAAAGTGGTCGGCATGAGGGTGGGTGTCGAGCACCCAGACCACGTTCAGCCCTTGCTCCTTGACATAGGCCAAAATCTCATCTGCGCTGGCGGTCCAGGTGGCCCCGGCGGCGGCGTCGAAATCGAGCACCGGGTCGATGATGGCGGCGGCTTTGGTCTTCGGATCGGACACGACATATTGCCAGGACCCGGTCACCTTTTCGTAAAAGGCGGCGACGTCCGGGCTGCCGGGATTTGCGGAAGCGGCGAAAAATTGCATGAAGGTCTCCTGTGCGTTGCTTTTCATATTCTCAAAATGGAATATGATAAACTCCGGCAGAGTTTCAAGCCTGACTGAAACCGTAAGCTATTTTGTCGCAACCGTCATGCCCCGGCGCTCCGCACAACCGTTCGCCAGACGGACAATGCTTGCTGTGGCGCAGCACATGATTGACTTGCGGTGGCAGAACCCGATTAATCGGCGAAATGGATTTCGGGATTTTCGGGAGGATCAAGATGAAGAAAGTATATGGCTCGGCGGCGGACGCCCTCGACGGACTCTTGACGGACGGGATGTTGATCGCGGCGGGCGGTTTTGGCCTCTGCGGCATCCCCGAGCTGTTGATCGAAGCGCTGGTCGAGAGCGGCGTCAAGGACCTGACTGTGGCCTCGAACAACGCGGGCGTAGACGGATTCGGTCTCGGGAAGCTCTTGGAAACCCGCCAGATCAAGAAAATGATCTCGTCCTATGTGGGCGAGAACGCCGAGTTCATGCGGCAATATCTGTCGGGCGAGCTGGAGCTTGAATTCAACCCTCAGGGCACGCTGGCCGAACGCATGCGCGCGGCGGGCGCGGGCATTCCGGGGTTCTACACCAAGACGGGTGTCGGCACCGTGATCGCCGAGGGCAAAGAGCACAAGGACTTTAACGGCGAGACCTATATCCTCGAAGAGGGTATTTTCGCCGACATTTCCATCGTGAAAGCGTGGAAAGCCGACGAGACCGGCAATGCCGTGTTCCGCAAGACCGCGCGCAATTTCAACCCGCCCGCGGCGATGTGCGGCAAGATCTGCATCATGGAGGTCGAGGAGATCGTCCCCACCGGCTCGCTCGATCCGGATTGCATCCACCTGCCCGGCGTCTATGTGCATCGTCTGATCCAGGGCGAGCACGAAAAGCGCATCGAACAACGCACCACGCGCCCGCGCCCCTCTGGGGCGACACGCCCGCGTCCGGCGGCGTAAACGCAGATGGGCTCCCCCTACGATCATCTGCCCGGCTCCGCCTTTTGGCGGAGCGGCGTGGCCGAGGCCGATCCGACGGCGATCGAGGGGCTGTGCGTGCCGAAATTCCGCATCTCGCCGACGGATCGGATCATGACGGCGGGGAGTTGCTTTGCCCAGCATGTGCATCGCAATCTCGTGGCGCGCGACTGGGCCGTGATCGACGTGGAGACCCCCAAAGGGCCGTTCCCGCGCGAGGTGCTCAATCGTTACGGCTATGCGCTCTACTCGGCGCGTTACGGCAATATCTACACCGTGCGCCAGATGGTGCAGCTTCTGCGCGAGGCGCAGGGGGAGATCAAACCCGCCGAACCCATCTGGGAACGCGACGGGCGCTATTTCGACGCGCAACGCCCGAATGTCGAACCCGGCGGGTTGGCGACACCCGCGCATGTGACAGAGGCCCGCGCCATCCACCTGCGCCGCGTGCTCCGCGCCGTGCGCCGGGCGGATGTCTTTGTCTTCACGCTGGGGCTGACGGAGGTCTGGTTTCATCTTGAGAGCGGCACGGTCTACCCGACCGCGCCCGGCACGCTCGCGGGCACCTATGATCCGGACGTCTTCGGCTTTCACAATTTCAGCCTGCCGGAGGTGCGCGACGATCTCGAAGACCTGCGCAGCCGTCTGATGGCGCTGCGCCCTGACATTCGGATGCTTTTGACCATTTCGCCCGTGCCTTTGACGGCCACCGCGACGGGCGGCCATGTCATGCCCGCGACCGCCTATTCCAAAGCGACGCTGCGCGCGGCGGCGGGGGAAGTTGCGGCGAAATACGACAATGTCGATTACTTCCCGTCTTATGAGTTGGTGACCAACCCGGCGGCGGGCGGGCGGTTCTACAAGGAGAACCTGCGCTCCGTCACCGAAGAGGGCGTTGCCTCGGCGATGCGCATGTTCTTTCGGGCACATGGCACGGAGGCCGAAGACGCGCCGCAGATCGCCCGTAAGACGCCGGAGGACGACGGGTTGGAAGAGGCCGATCTGGTCTGCGAAGAAGCTTTGATCGAGGCGAGCCGGTCATGAGCGACAGACAGAAAATCCTCATCATCGGCACCTCTCACACCGGCGCGTTCTACACCGCACGGCACCGGATCGCCAAAGCGTTTCCAACTCTGGATGTGACCTGCTTCGGCCTGCCGGGGCAGATTTATAGCGCGGCCCTTTACGAGGGCGGCGTGTTTCGCGCACCGGAAGACGCCAGCCATTTGCTGGGCTGGATGGACACAAACGAAATCGACTTTGCGCCCTTCGCCCGCATTCTGCATGTCGGCGAGCGCTATACGCTCAATCACGCCATGCGGCTCATGGTGTTTCACGACATTCTCGAGGAACCGGAACGCACCTCCCGCGCCTTCCTCTCAGAAGCCGCGCTCGGCGATCTGTTGCGAGGATTGGTGCGCCAGCGCGCCGAACGGCTGGCCGAACGTTTCGGGGCCGATCCGCGCCATTGCTTCCTGCCCGCCCCCTACCCGCTCGCACGGTCCGTGGCCGCAGGTCCGGGGCATGAATTCGCCCTCGCCTCGCTGCGCAAACGCCCGCATGGCGCGAAATGGATGCAACGCTACGAGGCGATGATCGAAGAGGAAATGGCGCGTATCGGGCTCGATGTCATGCTGCAACCGCAGGAGACCCGCGCCGGTCAATTCATGACCGAGGATCGCTATGCCCGGCCCGACACGGACCCCGGCATGGAGACCGTCGATCATCGCCACATGAATGCCGATTACGGATGGCAGGTGTTCTGTGCCTTCGCACAGGACCGACTTGGAGTAGTCCCGGAGGGTGCGGATGCCCTTGCGGAGTGAGAGTTAACGGAGGAGACACAAATGGCTTGGGATCGCAACCAGATGGCGGCACGCGCCGCGCAGGAACTACAGGACGGCACCTATGTAAACCTCGGGATCGGCATCCCGACTCTGGTGCCGAATTTCATCCCCGAGGGCGTCACCGTCACGCTGCAATCGGAGAATGGCATGCTGGGCATGGGCCCGTTTCCTTATGAGGGCGACGAGGACCCGGACCTGATCAACGCAGGCAAGCAGACCATCACGGAACTGGCGAACACGGCCTATTTCGACAGCTCGTTTTCCTTCGGCATGATCCGGGGCGGCAAGATCGCCATGGCGATTTTGGGCGCGATGGAGGTCGACGAGAAGGGCGATTTGGCGAACTGGATGATCCCCGGCAAGCTCGTCAAGGGCATGGGCGGAGCCATGGATCTCGTGGCGGGCGTGGGCCGTGTGGTGGTGGTGATGGATCACACCAACAAGCACGGCGAAAGCAAACTTCTGCACCAATGCACCCTGCCGCTCACCGGTCAGGGCGTTGTGGATCGGGTGATCACCAATCTCGGCGTGCTCGATGTGGTCGAAGGCGGGTTGAAGCTGATCGAACTGGCCGAGGGCGTCAGCGAAGAAGACCTGCGCGCCGCGACCGAGGCAACGATTGTGAACTGATCTGAATATTTTTACCGAGAAAAAACCAAACGCGGCTCCCGGACGGGGCCGCGTTTTCTTTTGCAAAGATTGTTCGGAAATCCGAAACAGCATCACACTCTCGCCCCAATTGTTATTTATTCAGCGGAGAAATCAGTCACAGTCATAAGACCATGATCCCAGAGCAGCCCTCCCCCAAATCAGTGACCCCGACGGTCTGGAACTCCCTCACCTATACCGGCTGGGGCCGGGCGCGTCCCGCCACGGGCCAGATCGCCCGCCCCGAACGTCAATCCGTCCTCGCCCGCGCTGTCGCCCAAAGCCCCGCGCCCGCCTTCGGCCTGCGCCGCTCCTATGGCGACGTGGCGCTGAACGATGGCGGCAATTCCTATGACATGACCCGGCTCGACCGGGTGTTGGAATTCGACACGGACAGCGGTCTCGTCACCGTCGAGGCCGGGATGCCCATCGGCGATCTGGCGCGGCTCACGGCGCCCAAAGGCTGGCTCCCCGCCGTGATGCCCGGCACCGGCTTTGCCACCGTCGGCGGCTGTATCGCCAATGACGTGCATGGCAAGAACCACCACACACAGGGCAGCTTCGGACAACACGTGACCGAGATCACGCTTTTGCAAGGCGAGACCTCGCGCACCATCACCCCGGACAGCGATGCGATCTGGCTGGCCACCCTCGGCGGGCTCGGCCAGACCGGGGTGATCGCCAAGGCAACCCTGCAACTCATGCCCTGTCCCGGCGAGATGATGCGCCTGACGGAACGGCGGATCGAGAACCTCGACGCCTTCCTGCGCGCCTTCGACGACAGCCAGACGCCCTACACGGTCGGCTGGATCGACGGCACCGCCACGGGCGATGCGCTTGGCCGCGGCATTCTTGAGGAAAGCGAGTTGGTGACCGGTGTCCCCGGTGTCGACCGCTCCGGCGAAGGCGCAATCTCGGTGCCGATGAATGCGCCGGGTTGGGCGCTGTCGTCTCCCATCGTACGCCTGTTCAACGCCGCCTATCTCCGCAAAGTGCCGACCGGGGGCCGCACCTCCGTCAAGCCGATCCACAAGGTACTGTTCCCGCTCGATGCGTTTCACGACTGGAACCGGCTTTATGGCAAGCGTGGGTTCCATCAGTTCCAATGCGTCCTGCCCACGGATCGGGTCGACGTGCTGCGCGCGATGCTCGAAAAGATCGCCGCCTCGCATCTCTGCTCACCGCTGGCCGTGCTCAAGAAGATGGGGCCGGGGCGTGGCGGCTATCTGTCCTTCCCGATGGAAGGCTATACGCTGGCCATCGACGTCCCGAACCGGGACGGATCGCAAGAGTTGATCGCCGAGCTGACCCAGATGACGCAGGACGCGGACGGGCGGATCTATTTCGCCAAGGACGGTGTCGCCGATGCAGCACAGATCAAAGGCATGTACCCGGATCGGGACCTCTGGGCCGAGGCCGTCAATGCCGCCGACCCAACGCGCGCGCTCGAAACCGATCTGGTGCGGCGTCTGAACCTGCGCGGGAAAGGGGCCTGAGATGCAACACACCTGGATCATTCTCGGCGCCACCTCCTCCATGGCCCGCGCCACGGCCCGCCGTCTCGCCAAAGACGGCGCGGTGCTCCTGCTCTGCGGTCGCGACATGGACGACCTCTCCGCCACCGCCCATGATTGCCTTGCCCGTGGCGCGCTCAAAGCCGAAGCCCTACGTTTCGACGCCCGCGACAGCAGCACATTCGCACCGATCATCGACCGCGCGCGCGCCGAGGACGGCACGCTCAACTGCGCCGTTTTCGTCGGGTCCATGCCGGAGCAATCCGCCATCGACGCCGATCCGACCCTGATCGACGGCGTGGTGCAGGACAGCCATATCGGCCCCGCCACCTTCCTCTCCCTGCTCGCCCCGCATCTCGAAGAGCGCGGCCAAGGCACGGTGGTGGGCGTCACCTCGGTGGCGGGAGATCGCGGCCGGATCGGCAATTACGTTTACGGCTCCGCGAAAGCGGGCTTTGCCACCTATCTCTCCGGCCTGCGCAACCGGCTGACGCGGGCGGGCGGGCATGTGGTCACCGTCAAACCCGGCTTCGTCGACACAGCGATGACCTGGGGCATCGAGGGCATGTTCCTCGTCGCCTCCCCCGACGCGGTGGCGAAAGACATCCTCAAAGCGGTGCACAAGAAAAAGAACGTGATCTACACGCCGTTCTTCTGGCGCTACATCATGCTGATCATCCGGTTGATCCCGGAACTGATCTTCAAGAAACTTTCGATCTGACGAGAGGGCCTTCGGGCCCTTTTTTCAATTTTGCGCCCGCACCGCGTTGGTCGCAAACACACAGCCGTCGGAATACAGTTCCGGTGGGCTGAGGCACAGCCCCTTGGCCACCTGCCAGGCCGCCAGAACCTTCGGCACATAGGCGCGGGTTTCGGCATAGGGCGGCGGGCCATTGTTGGCCTTCACGGCATTCTCTCCGGCATTATACCCCGCAAGCGCCAGCGCCACGTCGCCGTTGAACTCGTTCAAAAGCCAGTCGAGATAGGTGATGCCGCCCTTGATGTTCTGATCCGGGTCCTTGGCATCGACGCCGAACCGCTCCGCCGTCGCCGGGATAAGCTGCATCAGCCCCTGCGCCCCCGCCCCGCTCACCGCCTCCGCATTGCCGGAGGATTCGACCGCCATCACCGCCAGCGCCAGCGCGGGGCTCACCTTCGTCCCGATGGAATGCAGCAAAAGCGAACTACCATAGCGATTGGCGATGTCCGTGACCTGCTGAAAGCTCGGGCTGGGAATCGATTTCCCCGGATCGAGCTCAAGCGCGGCCAATGCCGCACCAAAGCGTTCCGGCCCCGCCCCCGCCAGATCGTGCGGCACGGCGCTCCAGTACCAGTCCAGCAATTCCGCAGGCACCGGGGCAACCGGATCGGGCACGGCGGGCGGCGCTTTTACGGTTTTCATTCCCGGCCTGATCTGCACGTCGATGAGATGCCCGGCCCCATCCGTGGGCACACCGATGCGTTTCGGACGCACCTCCGGCCAGGGCGGCGGCGCGCTCGCCTCTTCGGCGCGCAGCGAAGATCCACCAGCAAGACAGCTCAGACTCACGGCAAGCGCGCAAAGCCCCGCGCGTTTCAGGAAAAACGACATGATCATACTGCTCTCAAGGGGCGGTCCGGTCCGAAACACCGGCCGCTTTTGCCGACAGTTTCGCAAAAATCTCGGCCAAGAACCAGAATTTTAGGCGATTCCAGCACCAATCTCATGTCAGGGTAACCGGAAAAACCACTCAAAAGCATTTTCATACAAAATAGTTAAAATTTTTTATATTTTAAAATCAATGAGTTGAATTGAATTTCCACGCAATCTGTGCCGTTTCCAAAAACGTACCAATCCTGCCCAACTCTCGCCCCAGTTGGGGGGCCATATAGGGTCATCGAAAGCGAGACGGAGCGCTGAGGCAAGGGAAACGCCAAGCTCGAAATCGCCAAGACGTGGAAACCAAACTGAACACATCCTCGGAGGGATACCAAATGAAATTCTTCAAACTCTACAAAAACTTCTCCCGTGACGAAGACGGTGCTGTGACCGTTGACTGGGTCGTGCTGACCTCCGCCGTCGTGGGCCTCGGCATCGCCGTTCTGACCACCGTTGCTGGTGGCACCAAAACCCTCGGCGCAAAAATTTCCGACGACCTCTCCGCTCGTACCGTGATCGACTACTCCGACTCCGACACCACGACCCCCGACACCACGACCCCTGACACCTCTGAGACCCCCGTCGGAGGCTAATCCTGATCTTCCGACACGTATCGGACTGCATGACACAACCGCGCCCCTCCCGGGCGCGGTTTTCCTTTCGGGCAAACCGTCTCAGGATCCCGGGCACCTTTGACGAACAGCCATCGGAATTCGCACCGTTTGTTCGGGAATCGGCAAAAATTCACGACTGCGCCGCGGTGAAACCACCAATTTGCCGTATTTCGATGAAACTCTGAACGAGTGTTCCCAAGGGTCTGGGCCGCGAAGCGGTTGTCATGCCCGACATGGGTCCGCAAGTAGAGGGAAAGTTATGCGTATTATTTTCGGATTGGTCCTTGTGATCGGTGTCGCCCTGGCCGGGTTCGCCGTTCATATGACTCGCGGGTACCTGTCGACCTATCAGGCCGAACTGGACCGTGAAAAGGCCATGCGTGCCAATGCCGTCCAGACAACGGACATCTATGTCGCGAAGAAAGCCCTGAGCTATGGCGACCCGCTGCTGCCGAGCATGGTGAAAAAAGTCCGCTGGCCGAACGACGCCATGCCGAAAGGCGCCTTCCTGACCGAAGCGGATCTCTTCCCCGAGGGACCGGACGTGCCGCGCCGCGTGCTGCGCAACATCGAACCGATGGAGCCCCTGCTCGCGGTCAAGCTCACCGCCCCCGGCGAAGATGCCGGCGTGGCCTCCCGTCTCGCCAAGGGCATGCGCGCCTTCGCGATCCGCGTCGACGTGGCCTCCGGCGTGTCGGGCTTCCTGCATCCCGGCGACCGTGTCGATGTCTACTGGACCGGGCGTCTGCCCGATTCCGGGCGCGACGTGACGAAACTCATCCAGACCTCGATCCCGCTGGTCGCCGTCGACCAGATTTCCAGCAGCGACCCGCAGACCACCAACATCGCCCGCACCGTGACCGTCGAAGCCACGCCGACGCAGGTGGCAACGCTGGCGACGGCGCAAAGCACCGGACGCCTGTCGCTTGCCCTCGTCGGGCGCAACGACGACACCGTGATCGACAGCGTCGAAGTCGACAAGAACACGCTTCTGGGCATCGAAGAACAAGTCTACACCGCCGCTCCGAAAGCCAAGGTCTGCACCGTGCGGACCCGCAAAGCTGGCGAAGTCATCGTGATGAACATTCCCTGCACGGAGTGACACTGACCCACACGGGCATATCGCCGCCCTTAAAAGGTCCCGGATGACGGCACAGACCGATCCGGGATTTTTTTCGATTTGATCAAAGACTTGTCCTGATACAGTCTGAAATCCGGCACCGCCCCTTGTGGCTTATCCACATCATAAACGTCACCCAAGAGATTGATTCTTGCATAAAAAGTTAAATTAACGCATTGTCTGAGCAAATGGGTCGCAAAGAACCCGATGGATTGAGGCGTGGTCGACAGAGGCAGGATCACATGAAAACGTTGAATTTGATCAAGGCGGCCCTCGTCGGGCTTGCCGTTATCGGCGCTAGCCCGACCGGGGCTTTCGCAGAAAAACTCCGTGTGATGACGGGATCGCCCTCCGGCGTCCTGAACGTGCCGATGAACCGCGCCGTGGTTGTCGAAAGCGATGAACCTTTCGCCGAAATCTCGATTGCCAATGCGGCCATCGCCGACATCTCGACCCTTTCCGAACGCTCGATCTATGTGCTGGGCCGCGCGCCGGGCATGACGACCATGACCCTTCTGGCCCCCGACGGCTCCCTGATCACCAACGTGCAGGTTCAGGTGACGCCGGATGTGACCGAGTTCAAGGAACGCCTGCGCCAGATCATGCCGAACGAAATCATCGAGGTGCGCACCGCAAATGACGGGATCGTGCTGTCGGGTACGATTTCCTCGGCCATCATGATGAACCGGGCCATCGAGCTGGCCGATCGCTATGCGCCGGGCCGCGTCTCGAACATGATGAACATCGGCGGCACGCAACAGGTGATGCTGAAAGTTCGTTTCGCCGAAATGTCCCGTTCGGTTTCAAAAAGTTTCACCGCAAATGTGGGTGTGACCTACGGCGGCAATGACGCCAGCAGCACCGCAACACTCGGCGGCTCCGCTGGCGGAGATGGTCAGGGGCAATTCTCGATCGCAGGCAAGATCGGCGACACCGAACTCTCCGTGCTTTTGGAAGCCATGGAAGAGAAAGGCCTCGTCCGCACCCTTTCGGAACCCAACCTGACCGCTCTCTCCGGGCAGCAGGCGAAATTCCTCGCCGGTGGCGAATATCCGATCCCCGTGCGCGACAACGATGGTGTTTCGATCGATTACAAACCCTTTGGCGTCGAACTCGAATTCACCCCCCGCGTGGTGAACGGCGACCAGATCAACCTTGAAATGCGCGCCGCCGTCTCCGGTGTCGACAGCTCTGTCAACTACACCGTCGACGGCTTCACCCTCAACTCCTTCAAACGCCGCGAGACCTCCACGACCGTAGAACTGCGCGACGGCCAGAGCTTTGCCATCGCCGGTCTGCTTCAGGACGATTTCGAAGATCTCGTCGGTCAGGTGCCGTGGCTTGGCGACATCCCCGTGCTCGGCGCTCTGTTCCGCTCAAGCGATTACACCCGTCGCCAATCCGAGCTCGTCATCATCGTGACGCCGCATCTGGTGACGCCGGTCAACGGCATGGCGCTGAGCCTGCCGACCGACCGGGTGAAAATCCCGACCGAGAGCGATCTTTTCCTCTTCGGCAAAACCTTTGGCGGCACCACGGCCCCGAAAACCGGTGCCGCCGCAGAAGTCGCGAAACAGGATTTCTCCGGCTCCTATGGCTACGTGATGGAGTAAGACGTCATGCGGATCTCTCTGAAACTCTCGCTCGCCGCCTCCGCCCTGCTCGCTCTGGGCGCCTGTTCGGATCAAAACGCCCTGAACTACTTCAATCAGGAAGCCGGGGCCTATCTCGACAACGGCACCTTCGGCAATTCGACCATGAACAACACCCTCGTTCAGACCGGTCAGATGAATTACGTGATCGACCTGAACGAGCGCTTTGCCGCCAGCGTGCCCACCACGGTGAATTTCGAATTCAACTCCGCGACGCTCGACGGTGCCGCCCGCGACGCGATCCGAAAACAGGCGCATTTCATGGCGCAATTCCCGGAAGTGCGCTTCCGCGTCTACGGTCACACCGATCTCGTCGGCTCCAACGCCTATAACAAAGCGCTGGGTCTGCGCCGGGCGAAAGCCGTTGTTGCCGAACTGGCGCGCAATGGCATCTCCCGCTCGCGTCTCGAGGCCATGGTGTCTTTTGGTGAAACCCAGCCCCTGATCGTCACCCAGAGCCCGGAGCGCAAGAACCGCCGGACGGTCACGGAAGTCTCTGGTTTCGTGGAGAACTCCCCGTTGATCATGGATGGGAAATATGCCGAGATCGTCCGTCGCGGCTATCTCAGCAGCGCGCAATCTCGCACCAGCATTTCCGCCAGCGGTAGCGTCGACGGCTAAACGATCGTCGCGGAATAGCGAATTATTACGCGATTTCGGCCCTATTGTTGCCCCAATACCCCGGCACCTTATCCCCAATGGGAGCAGTATGCCCGACAACCGAGTCGGGCAAACGCGCCAGGGGATCAGGGCCGGGTTTCTCGTTTGAGGCACTCTGAGCCTCGGTAAGCCTGGCGTTCGAGATAAAGGACGCTTTGAGCAATGACGAGTGAAGCTCTATTGCAAAACGACCCGGCCCCGCTTGTGGCCTGTACCGTCAGCCGGGACGTACAGAACTTCGATCTGCTGATCGAGGACATGGAGGCTGAACTGGGCGAAGCCTGGGGCGACCTCTCCTTTGAAGATGCCCGGCAGTTTTTCCGTCAGCCGGAAAGCGGCGGGCTGAAATTCGTCGCCATGGCGCTCGATCATGAGGACGAGAGCCTCCTGGCGATGATCGCGGATCTGATCAAGTCGGCCAAAGCACAGAATATCAAGGTAATTCTGGTCGCCGACGAAATTTCCCCCATGGTCCTGCATCAGTTGTTGCAACTTGGTGCCGAGGATTTCATCCCCTACCCGCTACCGGAAAACGCCCTGCATGAGGCGATCGAACGGCTGGATGCGCCGCGCAAGGTGCCTGCCATCGACTTCGTGGATACGCGCCCCGCGCATGCTGCCCCACATGGCGGCGGTGCACATGGCATCGTGCTGCCGGTGCAATCCATTTCGGGCGGTGCTGGTGCCACAACCATCGCGGTCAACCTCGCCTGGGAACTCGCCAATATCGAAAAGAAAGGCCCGCAACCGCGCGTCCTTCTGATCGATTTCAACCTGCAATACGGCTCGGTCTCGACCTATCTCGACCTGCCGCGGCGCAATGCGGTCTATGAGCTTCTGTCCTCCACCGAAATGATGGATGACGACGCCTTCAAGGGCGCGTTGATGAATTTCAACGACAAGCTTTCGGTGCTGACCGCGCCGCCGGACATCCTGCCGCTCGATTTCATCGATGCGACCGATGTGCAGCGTCTGCTCGACATGGGGCGCAAGCATTTCGACTATGTCATTCTCGACATGCCGATGACGCTCGTGAGCTGGACCGAAGTCGTGCTCAACGCCGCTGAATTCTATTTCGCGCCGGTCGAACTGGATCTGCGCTCGGCCCAGAACATCCTGCGTCTGCGCAATGCGCTCAAGGCGGAGGAACTGCCCTTCGACAAGATGCGCTTCCTGTTGAACCGCGCGCCGAAGGCCATGGATCTGTCCGCGAAAGCGCGTCTCAAACGCATGGCGGAGAACCTCGAAATCGACATCGACGTGCAATTCCCCGATGGCGGTCGCCCGGTGCGCGATGCCTGCGATCAGGGCATGCCGCTTGGCATCGAGGCCGCAAAAAATCCGCTTCGCAAGGAAATCCAGAAACTCGCGGCCTCGCTGCATGCGCGGCAGAGCCAGCAACTCGAAGCGGCACAATAAAGCCCGCCACGGCCATGAGGTGAGAGAGCAAGACCATGTTTTCGCGATATAAAAAATCCGATGGCCAAAAGGCCGCCCCCGTCAAGACCCAAGCGGCCGCCCCCGTCGCAGCCACCGTGCTGGCCCCGGCTCCGGCGCAAGCGCCCGCCCCCGCCGCAAAGGTTCAGCGCCGCGAAGCCCCCCGCGCGGCCCAGGTTGCACCGCAGGACAAAGAACGTCGCCGCAAGGAACGTCTGGGCGACATCAAGGTCGAGATGCACAAGCGTCTGCTCGAAGACCTGAACCTCGCCGCCCTCGAAACCGCGCAGGAAAAGGACCTGAAATCCGAGATCTCCGACATCACCGCGGAATTTCTCGCCGATCAGGGGCTGGTGCTGAACCGCGACGAACGCATTCTGCTCAATCAGGAGCTCTACGACGAAGTGCGCGGCCTCGGGCCGCTCGAACCGCTTTTGAAAGACGAGACGGTCAACGATATTCTCGTCAACGGTCCGCATCAGATTTTCATCGAACGCGCCGGCAAGCTCGAACTGTCGGACATCACCTTCAAAGACGAAAAGCACCTTCTCAGGATCATCGACAAGATCGTCTCCGCCGTGGGGCGTCGCGTCGACGAATCCAACCCCTACGTTGACGCCCGTCTCAAGGACGGCTCGCGTTTCAACGCCATGGTGCCGCCCGTCGCCGTCGACGGCTCCCTCGTCTCCATCCGGAAATTCAAAAAGGACAAGCTCGGCATCGACGATCTCGTCCGGTTCGGCGCCTTCACCGAGGAAATGGCCGCCTATCTTCAGGCCGCCGTCTCCACCCGTCTCAATGTCATCGTCTCCGGCGGGACGGGGTCCGGGAAAACCACCACGCTCAACGCGCTCTCGGGCTTCATCGACAACTCCGAACGCATCCTGACGATCGAGGATACGGCGGAGCTTCAGCTCCAGCAGACCCATGTCGGCCGAATGGAAAGCCGCCCCGCCAACGTCGAGGGCAAAGGCGCCGTCACCCAGCGCGATTGTCTCCGCAACGCGCTCCGGATGCGTCCCGACCGCATCATCGTGGGTGAAACCCGTGGTGAAGAGGTGATCGACATGTTGCAGGCCATGAACACCGGCCACGACGGCTCGATGACCACGATCCACGCCAACTCGGCGCGCGATGGTGTGTCGCGTCTCGAAAACATGATCGCCATGGCCGGGATCGAAATGCCGCTCAAGGCCGTGCGCTCGCAGATCGCCTCCGCCGTCAACCTGATCGTGCAGGCCTCCCGCCTTCAGGACGGCTCGCGCCGCATGGTTTCGATCACCGAGATCACCGGCATGGAGGGCGATGTGATTTCCATGCAGGAGGTGTTCCGCTTCCAGCGCACCGGCCTCACCCCCGACAACAAGATCATCGGCCATTTCACGGCGACCGGGGTCCGCAGCCACTTCTCGGAACGCTTCCGGATGTGGGGCTATGACCTGCCGCACGCGATTTTCGAACCGACCAACCCGCGTTAAGGAGCCTCCCCCATGATCATTTCCCTGGAACCGGTCATTTACGGCGTCATCTTCATCGCCGTGCTGCTTCTGGTCGAAGGCATCTATCTGACCGTGTTCGGCAAGTCGATCTCGCTGAACTCCCGCGTCAACCGTCGCTACGAATTGCTCGAGAAAGGCACAGGCGACCGCGAGGAGGTGCTCAACCAGCTCCGCAAGGAGATGAGCCAGCACCTCAAGTCGCGTCAGGTTCCGCTCTATTCCGTGCTGGCCGAAAAGGCGCAGAAGGCCAATATCGCCTTCTCCCCCACCCAGCTTCTCATGGTCATGGCGCTTCTCGGCATGGTCGCCTTCGTCGGCCTGTCGATCGGCACCTCGGCCTCCCTGCCAATCCGCATCGTCGTCTCCGGCGCCATGGGCGTCGGCGCGGTCTATGTCTGGATTCAGGGCAAGGCCAAGAAACGCCTGAGCCTGATCGAGGAACAGCTCCCCGACGCCGTCGAGCTCATGGTCCGCAGCTTGCGCGTCGGCCACCCGTTCTCCAATGCGCTCACCATCGTCTCCAAGGAGGTCCCCGACCCCTTGGGCACCGAAATGGGCGTGATCGCCGACGAGAGCGCCTATGGGCGCGACGTGGGCGAGGCGCTCAAGGATATGGCCGAACGGCTCGACATGCAGGATCTGCGCTTCCTCGCGGTCGCCGTGTCGATCCAGCAGCAATCGGGCGGCAACCTCGCCGAGGTGCTCGACGGTCTGGCCAAGGTGATCCGCTCGCGCTTCAAACTGTTCCGCCGGGTCAAGGCAATCACCGCCGAAGCGCAATGGTCCGGCAAGTTCCTCTCGGGTTTCCCGCTGCTGATGCTGCTGGCGATCAACATCATGAAACCCGACTATTACGACCGGGTGAAGGACACATCCGCCTTCATTCCCGCCTGTCTCGTGGTCGCGGGATTTCTCACGATCAATATTTTCGTGATGAAATCGCTCGTGAACATCAAGGTCTGAGGAGAACACGCCATGCAAGAGCTCTTTACCACGCTCCTCGGCGACCAGCTCGGCCCCTTCGGCCCGCTGATCCTCGTCGGCACGCTGGGGGCCGTCCTGATCCTCGTCGCCCTGCCCGCGCTTCTGAACCGCAAACGCGACCCGATGGATCGCCTCAAGGAGCAGGCCCAGGCCAGCAAGGCGACACACAAGCAGGCCGCTTTGCGCTATGAGGACAAGAAAGGCGCGAAGCTCGAAAAATACTCCGCCTTCCTCGAACCGCAGAACGAAGAAGAATATTCCGCCGCCCAGCTCAAGATGATTCAGGCGGGCTATCGCAGCAAGAACGCCGTGCGCATGTTCCACTTCGCGCAATTCGCGATGGGGATCGGCGCGCTGGTCCTTGGTCTGCTCTTTGCCCTGCTGAAATCCTCGCAACAGGAGGTGACGCCGAAATCCCTGGTGTTCATGGTGCTGTTCCCGGCGGTGATCGGCTACATGCTGCCGAAATACTGGGTCACGCGTCGCGTCGAGGCCCGCAAGGAGGAAATCACCAACGGTTTTCCGGATGCGCTCGATCTCATGCTGGTCTGTGTCGAGGCCGGTCAGTCGCTCGATCAGGCGATCATCCGTGTCGCCAAGGAAATCCGCTCCGGCTTCCCCGCGCTGGCCGACGAGTTCGAGATCGTCTCCTACGAAATCAAGGCCGGCAAGGACAAGACCAACGTGCTGCGCGACATGGCGGAGCGCTGCGGCGTGCCCGATGTGGCCTCCTTCGTCACCGTGCTGATCCAGTCGCAGCAATTCGGGACCTCGATCGCCGACGCGCTTCGGATTTATGCCGGTGAAATGCGTGACAAGCGCGTGATGCGTGCCGAAGAGGCCGCAAACAAGTTGCCTACCAAGATGACCCTTGCCACAATGATGCTGACCGTGCCGCCGCTGCTGATCATCCTGATCGGGCCGTCGGTCTATGACATCTACGTCCTGCTGTCGGAAGCCAGCTTCTGAGCCCGCCTGTCGGGCTCGCGAGCACCGGCTCCGGTCGCAGGACCGCACAAGAAGGCAAGGGACAGCATGTCTCGACATCTCACGCGCGGCCGCCGATACGCCATCGGGGCTGCGCTTTTCCTCTCTCTCATGGCCGCTTGCGGCTCCGAAGACATGCTCAAACCGCTCAAGGACAATGGCGCTTATGCCCCCGCCGGCGTCGATGTCGGCGAGACCTCGGTCGACGGGCTGATCGTCGGACACCGGCTGATGGCGGCGGGCGAATTCGAACTGGCGCTCAAGGCCTATTACCGCGCTGCGGCACATCAGGGCATGACCGTCGACACGCTCTCGGCCATCGGCTCCGCCAAGCTGCGCCTCGGACGTCTCGGTCAGGCCGAGGCCGATCTGCGCAAGGCGATCGAGCTGGACGACACGTTCGTCCCCGCCTGGAACAACCTCGGCGTCGTATTGATGGAACGCGGCGAATACGGCGAGGCCGAGCGGGTGTTCCACACCGCCTTTGCGCTGGACAGTGGCCAATCTGCCGAAATTCGTGAAAACCTGCGCTTGGCGCTCGCAAAACTCGAAAATCCCACGTATAGTGAGGAAAATGAGAGCAATTTCACCTTGGTGCGACGCGGGACGAGTGAATACGAAATCCTTGCACGCTGAACCTGTCTGAGATCCGAAAACGGGCCGACGGTCGAGACAAGGCGGAAACAGAGTTGAGGCAAAACGGGTCATCAAGAGGCATAACGCCCGGACCCGAGACAGAGGATGGCAGGCATCATGCGCAACCTTCATGTGATCACGCTCGTGCTGGCGGGCTCCGTGGCCCTGACGGCCTGTCAGAAACCCTTCGGCGGTGACGTGCGCCGTGCCGACACCTCCGTGAACGCGATCGACGGAACCGGCCTCTCCGACATCATGCTCAACACCGCCGACCCGGCCGAAGCCGTGTCCTACTTCTCCCGTGCCGTGGGCGAAAACCCGGACCGCATCGATCTGCAACGCGGCCTCGCCAAATCGCTGGTGCGCGCAGGCGAAAGTCAGGCCGCCGTCAACGCCTGGAAAAACGTCGTCGCCCATAAGGACGCGACGGTGGACGACCGGGTGGATTACGCCGATGCGCTGATCCGCACCGGCGAGTGGAAAGAGGCCGAGGCCCAGCTCGACGCCGTGCCGCCGACCCATGAAACCTACAAGCGCTACCGGCTCGAGGCGATGATCGCCGACAGCAATCAGGAATGGAAAAAGGCCGACAGTTTCTACCAGACCGCCGTCGGCCTGACCACCCGTCCCGCCGGTGTGCTGAACAACTGGGGCTATTCGAAACTGACCCGCGGCGAATACAGCGAGGCGGAAAAGCTCTTCGCACAGGCGATCACCTACGACTCCTCGCTGTTCACCGCCAAGAACAACCTGATCCTCGCCCGTGGCGCGCAGGGCAAATACGACCTGCCCGTGATGGAGATGACCCAGACCGAGCGCGCCCAGCTTCTCTACACGCTGGGGCTCGCGGCGGTGAAAGCCGGGGACGTCACCATCGGCAAGGGGTTGATCAAAGAAGCCATCGACACCCACCCGCAGCATTTCGAAGCCGCCGTGCGCTCTCTGCGCGCATTGGAAACCAACGTCTCGAACGGCTGATCCCCGCATGCTGACCCTGCCCTCTCAGGCCGCGCTCTGGTTCCTGCTGCCGGTCACGCTGGTGTCCTTCATCGCCGCGTTCAACGATCTCAAACGGATGAAACTCCCGAATGTCATGGTGCTCGCGCTGGCCGCGATCTACGTGGCGATGGGGCCGTTTCTTCTGCCCTTCGATCAATACCTCTGGGGCTTTGCCCATGCGCTCGTGATGTATCCCATCGCGCTTTTCGCCTATGCCTATCTCGGCGTCGGCGCGGGCGATGGGAAATTCGCCACCGCCATGGCGCTGTTCATCCCGCTTCCCGATCTCGGCCCGGTGCTGACGCTCTTTGCCGCCTTCCTGATCGGCGCCTTCTTCGCCCACCGCCTGCTGCGCGCCCTGCCGCCGGTGCGGCGCGCCACACCGGATTGGGTCTCCTGGGAGCATCGCAAATTCCCGATGGGGCTGGCGCTTGCGGGCACGATGATCAGCTATCTGACGCTCGCGATCTTCCTCTGAGACCGCAACGCCTCACTCTTTCACCACCGGATAGACCAGCATCATCGGATCGCGCAGCGGTGCGCGCAATGTCAGCCCCGCCGTCTCAATCGCCGCCAGCACACGGCGCGCGACGCTCGGGTCGATCGGACAGGTCGGAACGATGATGGCATCCGCATTCTCCACCCCCGGCGTGCCGGAATAATACCACGGCGCACCGCCTTTCAGCGGGGCGAAATCGCCGAAAATCCAGATCGCCGAGGCAAGATCGGTCACGAAAAACTGGCTTTCGGCGGTAAAATTGAACGGCGCTTCCTTCAGCCGGTCCGCCATATAGCGATGCACCGCCAAATCCCCCGCCTGCAAGGCGCAATGCGGCAGGGTCTCGCCCAGAAACTCAAGCGGCGCGAACACCTTTTCCTCACCAGCATAGGGCACAAGCTCCGGATAGCGCTCCGCAAGGTTCTCACGCGCCAACACCCTCAACGCCTTCCGCTCAGACACGAACAGATCGTCCAGATCCGCCCGCCCCGGGAATTGCGGCACATAACCTTCCGTCTTCGCAACGAGATGATGGAACGGGCTGGTGACGATGTTCTGAAGCGAAGGCGCGATGAGCGCAAAGGCCACCAGCGCCAGCGCGGCCGTCGCGTTGCGCGCATCGGCATTGAACAGGACCCGCCACCCACGCTCCGGCCGCTCCGCCATTAACAGGAGGCACAACAGGATGAGCCACTGCGGATCGTTGCCGAAATTCTGATAGGTGACATAGACGAAGCCCGGCGCGAGCAGCAGCAAAAGCAACCCGGCCCGATCCCGCCCCGCCTGTCGCAACACGATCACGGACAGGATCAGTGTCGAGGTCGCGATCAGGAACCGCGGCGCATTCAGCACGTCGACGAAGGACACACCGGGCACCGCACGGTTCGCAGAACGTGTCACCGTCAGAAGATCGGAGAAATAGGCCGGCAGGAACGCCACGCCATAGACTGCCGTCACGGCCATGGCCACGGCGAGACCGCTCACAAGCCCGGCCCCAAGGCTGCGCCAGGCCCCGCGCAGCACAAAGCCAAGCGCCACGGGCAGCACGAACCCCACGAAATAGGTCGGCTTGATCAGCGCCAGAACCGCCAGCATCAGCCCTGCGATCACGCCGTCAATCAGCGGGGCTTTGTCCCCGTCCCGTTCCGGCAGCACCGCCAGAAGCACCGCGATGAAGGACGCGACCCAGGCCCAGCGGTTGTAATACATCGCCACGGAAATCGCGGTGACATTCTCGCCATGCACCAGAGCGAGGATCATCGCCACCGCCACCACGCCAAAACCCCAGGCCGCAAGCCCCGTGAGCCGTGAAAGCGCGACACGCGCAACCAAGGGCGCGAACAGCACGGCGATCAGAACCTGCGCAGCGACAAAGGCCTGCCCGACGCCCAGCCCCGCATCCATCATCCAGCGGATCGGCAGAAAGGCGAAAATCCCGATGGGGGTGGAGAAATCCAGATGCGGCACCTGCCCCAGCCCCATCCGCAGCAGCACGTCCACCATATGCGTGGCGTCGCCCTCGTGTTGCGTGAGATAGAGCCCGCCCTTGGCAAGCCCTGCCCCACCCAGAACAAGGATCAGAACTGCGAGAAATACGATGTATTTTAACGGAGAAATTCGCCCCATCCGCCCTGCCTCGTTCATTTTTGCGAAAGGTTATGGCCAAACACTCCGCATTGCAAAGCCGTGCCGGTGAAACCGCGCGAAAATCTTGGCTTTATGTCCCGGTCTCCGTAGACTGTCGGCAAAAGCACAAGTCTGCGAACAGGCAAACAGAGGGCAGCCATAATGACCATGATGGATTCGACACCGAATGTGATCGCTCCCGTCGCGCCGAAACGCGCCGATGAGACCGGGCTGTCGCCGGTGATGATGCGCGACATCGTGTTGAAAACCATGTTCCGCACCAATCTCGAACAGGTTTCGCGCCTCTCGATGGCGCTGTGCCTGCCGGTGTCGATCACGCAGGATCTGGTGGACCGCGCCCGCGAACAGGGGCTTGTCGAGGCCACCGGCACGATGCATGCGGGCGCAGGTTCGGAGATGGGATTTCGCCTCTCCGATACCGGCAAGGCGCGCGCGCTCGATGCGCTGTCGCAGTCGGAATATTACGGTGCGATGCCGATCCCGCTCGAGATTTATGCCGAGCAGGTGAAACGCCAGTCTGTGCGCAACATGAAGGTGACACGCGATGCGCTTCTCGGCGCGATGGGCCATCTGATCCTGCCGCCGAACCTTCTCGATCAGCTCGGGCCTGCGGTGGGTGCGGGGCGTTCGATCCTGATGTACGGACCGCCGGGCAACGGCAAATCCTCGATCTCCAACGGCATTCGCGACGCGCTCGGCGATCTGATCTATGTGCCGCGCGCGATCGAGTACAACGGGTCGGTGATCACGGTCTATGACCCCCTGATGCATGTCAAACGCGAAGATGCGGAGGACGATCCCAATGCGCTCCGGAAAACCTCCAATCGCTTCGACCGGCGCTATGTGCGCTGTGAGCGCCCGTCCGTCGTGACCGGCGGTGAGCTGTCGCTCGACATGCTCGATCTGGTCTACAACCCCACCGCACGGACCTATCAGGCGCCTTTGCAGCTCAAATCCACCGGCGGGATTTTCATCGTCGACGATCTTGGCCGTCAGGAAGAACCGCCACAAAAGCTCGTCAACCGCTGGATCGTGCCGCTCGAAGAGAGCAAGGACATTCTGGCGCTCCAGTCCGGTGAAAAATTCGAAGTGCCGTTCGACACGCTGGTGATTTTCTCCACCAACTTCCACCCGAACAAGATCTTCGACACCGCCGCCCTGCGCCGGATTTTCTACAAGATCAAGATCGACGGGCCGGATCAGGCGGGCTTCCTGAAAATCTTCGCCATGGTCGCGCGCAAGAAAAAGATGCCGCTCAACGAGGAGGCGCTGGTCTACCTGCTCAAGGAAAAATACCCGACCATCGACAATGTCTACGCCAACTATCAGCCGGTCTTCCTGATCGACCAGATCATTTCGATCTGCGACTTCGAGGGCATCCCCTATCAGATGACGCCGGAGCTGATGGAACGGGCCTGGGCGAACATGTTCGTCGAAGAAAGCGAATTCGCGCACTGAACAAGGGCTCCAAAACGCAAAACGCCTCGCCATTTGGCGAGGCGTTTTGAGTATTTATGCCAAGAAAATATGGCTCAGGCCGTCAGCCCCTCCGGCTCCGCAAGGCCATGGCTGCGGCAACAGGCGGTGAGCGTATTGGCCAGAAGGCAGGCGATGGTCATCGGCCCGACGCCGCCCGGCACCGGCGTGATCGCCCCGGCCACCTCTTTCACCGCCTCAAAATCCACGTCGCCCACGAGCCGCGTCTTGCCCTCGCCTTTTTCCGGCGCCGGAATGCGGTTGATGCCCACGTCGATCACCGTCGCGCCGGGTTTGACCCAATCGCCCTGCACGAAATTCGCCCGGCCCACAGCGGCCACGACGATGTCGGCGCGCTTCACCACCTCGGCAAGGTCTTTCGTGCGCGAATGCGCAATCGTCACGGTGCAGCTGTCGCCCAGCAAAAGCTGCGTCATCGGTTTGCCGACGATGTTCGAGCGTCCGATCACCACCGCATCTTTCCCCGACAGCTCGCCCAGATGATCGCGCAGCATCATCAGGCAGCCCAGAGGCGTGCAAGGCACCATGCTCTTTTGCCCGGTGCCCAGCAGCCCGACGTTGGAGATATGAAACCCGTCCACATCCTTCGCCGGATCGATCGCGTTGATCACGAGGCTTTCGTTCAGATGTTTCGGCAGCGGCAGTTGCACAAGGATGCCATGCACCGCCTTGTCGCCGTTCAATTGTTCGATCAGTGCAAGAAGATCGGCCTCCGACGTGTCCGCAGGCAGTTTATGCTCGTAAGAGTGCATGCCGACCTCGACCGTCTGCTTGCCCTTCGAACGCACATAGACCTCCGACGCCGGATCGTCGCCGACCAGAACCACGGCAAGGCCGGGGGTCACGCCCTGCGCTTCCTTGATCCGTGCCACATGGGTGGCGACGCGCGCGCGCACATTGGCCGCAAAGGCCTTGCCGTCGATCAGGGTTGCCGTCATGTCCTACTCCTTCGTCTCACGCCCGAGCACACGCTCTTCACGGGCAATCATCTCTTCGATCATCAGGGCCCACATCTGGCGCGCCAGAACCGGGTCGAACCCGCTCAGCCGGGCGCGGGCCTCCACCTTGTCGAGCACATCGAGCACCCGGGCTTCGATCCGCGCCGGAAGCCCCTCGCCCGGCTTGATCTCGGCTGCGCGGTCGATATGCGCCTGCCGCACCGCCAGAAGATCGACGAGCGCGCAATCGAGATCGTCGATCTGCGCCCGCAACTCGGCCATGGAGGCAATCTCTTTCGGTGATTTCAGCGTCATGCAATGCCTCTCTGGCCCGAAGTTGGCGGCGCTTTACCACGCCCGCCCGCGCAGGGAAAGCTCAGCCCTTTTGCATCACCACAAACAGGCGTTTGAACGGGAACCACGCCCGGCCTTGGCGGTCGATCGGATAGGCGGCGTTCAGTTCCGTGTCATAGGCGTCGAGATAGGCATCGAGCCGCCCCTGCCCGCCGAAATGATCGAGATAGGGGCGCAGGTAGGTGGCTTGCGTGAAATGCCGCACAGGATGGCCGAAGGGGGCTTTGATCTCCTGCATATATTCCGTCATCCAGACACGCACCTCGCCGAAAGGCTCCAGAATGCTGACATAGCTGCGCGGCGGCAGCACATTGGAATTCGCATCCGTATCGGGGAAGGCCTCCGGGTCGAGGCGGCTGGCCACTTCGCGAGCCAGCACATGGGACGGCGCATCGTGCTGGCTCGGCACCTGCATGGCGAACCAGCCGCCGGGGGCAAGAAACTGCATCAGATGCGGCAGAACGCTGCGGTGATCCGGCACCCAGTTCAGCGCGGCATTGGTGAAGATCAGCGCGAAATCGCCCGCAAGCTCATGCGAGGCCAGATCGCCGCTCAGAATGTCGGCATAGTAACCGGTTTCGAGCGCGGCCTCGCGCATGGCTTCGGACTTTTCCAGCCCATAAAGCGTATGTCCCGGAAACCGCTCGGTCAGGAGATGCCCGACGCCGCCCGAGCCACAGCCCAGATCCATGATCGCCCCTTCGGGCAAGCTTCCGACAGCCCCCATCAACTCACCGGCCGGTCGCAAACGCAGATCGGCATATTGCGCGTATTTCGTGGGGCTCCAGTCGCTCATGCGGCTCTCCTCAAGCAAAAACCGCGCCCCGGAAAGGGACGCGGTTTCTGTCTAACAGGCTTTCTGGCCTCAGGCCATGGGTTCGGGTTCCATCCCGCCGTCGCCCTTGGGCTTTTTCTTGGTCTTCGGGATCGCCGTCACCGAGGCCTCGCCGGAGCCGCCGGAGCCGCCCTCGTCCTCGTCCGCCTGCGGCGGCAGCCCCGAGATCACGCGTTTGATCTCTTCGCCGGTGAGGGTTTCGTATTCCAGAAGCCCCTGCGCCAGACGTTCCCATTCATCCTCATATTCGGTGATGATGCGGTAGGCTTCGGCATAGCCCTCATCGATGAAGCGTTTCACCTCTTCCTCGATCAGCTCCTTGGTATGGGCCGACACGGACAGACCCGTGGTATTGCCCTGATAGCCCTCGGCGGCTTCCGCGTAGTCGATATTGCCGACCTTGTCGGACATGCCGTAGCGCATCACCATGGCGCGCGCGAGTTGCGACGCCTGCTGAATATCGCCGACCGGACCGGAGGAGACTTCGTCTTCACCGTATTTGAAAATCTCCGCGGCTTTCCCGGCCATGGTCATGGCGATGCGTTGGCGCGCCTCGTCCTTGAACAGTTGGAGCTTGTCCATCTCCGGCAGGCTCATCACCATGCCGAGCGCACCGCCACGCGGAATGATCGTCGCCTTATAGACCGGATCGCATTTCGGCAGTTTCAGGCCAACGATGGCGTGGCCGGCTTCGTGATAGGCGGTTTTTTCCTTTTGCTCGTCGGTCAGAACCATGGAGCGGCGTTCCGCCCCCATCATCACCTTGTCCTTGGCCTGTTCGAAATCTTCCATCGTCACCTGACGACGACCGACACGCGCGGCCATGAGCGCGGCCTCGTTCACGAGGTTCGCAAGATCGGCACCGGAGAAACCGGGCGTGCCGCGCGCGAGGATGCGCAGATCGACATCGGGACCGAGCGGCACTTTGCGGGCATGGACGTTGAGGATTTTCTCGCGGCCTTTGATGTCCGGGTTCGGCACGGTGATCTGGCGGTCGAAACGACCGGGACGCAGAAGCGCCGGATCGAGCACGTCACGACGGTTGGTCGCGGCGATGATGATCACGCCTTCGTTCGATTCGAACCCGTCCATTTCAACGAGCAACTGGTTGAGCGTCTGTTCGCGCTCATCGTTGCCGCCGCCGTAGCCCGCGCCACGATGGCGACCGACGGCGTCGATCTCGTCGATGAAAACGATACAGGGCGCGTTCTTTTTCGCCTGCTCGAACATGTCACGCACGCGGCTTGCACCGACACCCACGAACATTTCGACAAAGTCAGAACCGGAGATGGTGAAGAACGGCACACCCGCCTCCCCCGCAATGGCCCGCGCCAGAAGCGTCTTACCGGTCCCCGGAGGGCCCACGAGCAAAGCGCCTTTCGGGATCTTGCCGCCCAGAGCCGAGAATTTCTGCGGATTGCGCAGGAATTCGACGATCTCTTCGAGCTCTTCCTTGGCCTCGTCGATGCCCGCGACATCGTCAAAGGTCACCCGGCCTTGCTTTTCGGTCAACAGTTTCGCGCGCGATTTGCCAAAGCCCATCGCCCCGCCTTTGCCGCCGCCCTGCATCCGGTTCATGAAATAGATCCACACGCCGATGATCAGGAAAATCGGCAGGAAGGAAATGACGAACGGCATGATGCCGCTTTCTTCCTGCGGCTTGCCTTCGACACTCACATCCTTGGCCAGAAGCTCGCTCACGAGGTTCTGATCGCCCGGGTTGATCGTATATTTCTGGCGGCTGTCCGCGCCGGTGAAATAGACTTTCTCCCCGTCGACTTTGACAGAGGTGACCGTGCCGTCATCCACTTTCGTCATGAATTCGGAATAGGGGACGACTTCCGACGACATGCTCGACTGATTGCCGCCCAGCACCTGAAACAGGGCCAGAACCAGCATCAAGAGCACGAGCCAGAAGGCAAGATTGCGTGCATTGCCCAAAGGGGATCTCCTTGAATGATCGTTCACGCACGCCCAAACCATGACGCGCGCGCGGGGTTCCCTATAAAATAGGCATCATGAGGCCAAGTTCAATGCGATAAAAGCGCTGTGTGGAAACCGCCCTTCGCGGGAACGAGGCGCGCCGACGCCGGACCGTGACCGGCCAGAGGCGCCGCGATCAGCGTATTGCCCACAAACAGCGCCGGAGACGCGATCAGGCTCTCCCGCGGCGGGGCAGTCGCGGGCCGCTCGCCCAGTTGCAACAACCCGTCTTCGCCAAGCGCCCGCACGATACCATCTTGATTTTCAACGCTTTCGACAATCCAGCGCCCATCCCAAAGCGCGCCGGGCAAGGCCACGACCCCCGCCACCGCCGCATGTTCGCGCGTGAGCCGAAAGCTCTCTTTCCCGCCCAAAAGCCGCACGCCATGCAGCGTCGCATCGCGCCCGCGCATCATCGCGGAGAGAAATTCCTGTAATTTCATGCCCCTTGGGCCGTAATCCGCCGAGGAAATCCACCGCAGGGCCGCCTCCACCAGACGCCGGTTCACCTCCGGTGCGCCCTCGGCAAACCGTCGCCGGTCGAGGATCAGATCGCCGCGGTCCTCTGTCACACATTCGAGCGCATGGTCGTGAGTCGCGAAATCCAAAGCGGAACGCACCTGTGACAGGTGGTCCATCACGCGGCCCACCACATGCGCATCGATCCCGAGCTTCGTCAGCTCCGCCATCGCGCGCCGCGCCTTCACCCGCTCATAGGCCTCATCGTCATTCGACGGATCGTCCACCCAAAGCTCGCGCAGCTCCCGCAGATATTGCCGAAGCTCAAACCGTTCCTGCATGAGCAAAGGCCGCACCCATGTGATCCCGTCCGACACCCGCCGCCGCTGCATCCCCGTCAGCCCGTCGATCCCCGACGCGCGGGCGAGGCGCATGAAAAACGTCTCCGCCTGATCGTCGGCAGTATGCGCCAGCGCGATGGTGGAAATCCCCTGCCCCTTGGCCCAGTCCGCCATCAACCGATACCGCGCACGTCGCGCCGCGTCCTGAAGATTGCCGTCCGCCGACTTCCCGGCCCAGTTTAATGTCGTGTGCCTGATCCGAAGCCGCTCGGACACCTCGGCCACGAACCGCGCTTCTTCTGCGGCCTCCGGGCGCAGCCCGTGGTTCACCGTCACCGCCTGAAGCCGCACTTTCTCTTCGCGCGCCCACTCACTCAGCAGATGCAGCAAAGCCATGCTGTCGCCGCCGCCGGAGACGGCCACGGCCAGATGATCGGGTTTCTCGAAGGCAAAGGCGGTGGCCACGAAATGGCGTAACATCGCCCGGTTCGTCTCCACCCCGGTCATGTGCTTACGGGCAGCCGAAGCCGCGCGCCTCCGTCGGAGCCTGCGCCGCGGCGGTCGACCCCGGGAACCGCGCACCGACCTCACTATACATGACACAGGCCTTGTCGGTCTGGCCCAGCTTGCCCAGAGCGCCCGCCAGTTTCAAAAGCGCATCGGGTGCGCGCTCGCCTTCCGGGTTGCCGGAGAAACTGTCGAGATAGGCCCGCGCCGCATTGGCGGTATCGCCCGCCGCCGTCAGAGCCTCGCCCCGCATGTAATGCGCTTCGGCGGTCAGGTAACCGCCGGTGTAGGTCTGGGCAAAGGTGGCAAAAGCGTCGGCAGACGCCTGATACTGGCCTTGGTCATAAAGCGCCTTGGCGGCATCGAAATCGCCCTGCTCGGCCATCGCCAGATCGCTGCCATCGTCGATCCCTGCGGCCGGTCCCGAAATGATCGCATCGGTGGCATTGGTGCTGGCAGTCTCACCGCCCAAAGGGATCAGCGGCGGCAGATTGCCGACATCGCAACCGCTCTCCAGCTCGCAAAGCCGGAAATTCAGGTCGTCCAACTGGTTGGTGCCGTCCTTGACCACCCGGTCGATGCGGAACTCCAACGCTTCGAGCTTCGCCGTCAGATTGGCCAGAGACGCCTCCATCAGGTCGACGCGTTGAAGCGTATCGGCACCCGCGAACTGCGTGTTCGGCGCGCCGGTGGTGGAGAGCTCGCGTTTGAGCTTGTTGATCTCGACGGACAGCACAGCCGCCTCCTGACGAATATCCGCCAGCGTCTGCGCATCCTGCGCCCAGAGAGCACCGCCAACGCAGCTCAGCGCCAGCGCCGCGCCAAAGATCGTCGCTTTCATCGCAAACTCTCCCTTTTCGCTTACATGCCTGCGCCAGCGGCGAGCACGGTCACCGCGCGACGGTTCTGGCTGTAGCAGCTTTCATCCGAACAGACGGCGAGCGGGCGCTCCTTGCCGTAAGGGATGGTTTTCAGGCGCGAGGGGGTCACACCTTGGCTGATCAGGTACTCCTGAACCGAGGCGGCGCGGCGGGCGGAAAGCGCAAAGTTGTATTCGCGGGTGCCCTGTTCGTCAGCATGGCCTTCGATGATCGCGGTGTATCCCGGGTTGCTGTTCAGCCAGTTGGCCTGACCGGCCAGAATGGTGCGCGCCTCATCCGAAACCGTAGATTGGTCCACGGCAAAAAGCACGCGGTCGCCCACGGTCTGGTTGAAATAGGCGATCGAGGTCGGATCGGACACCGACCCGTCCATCAGGCCATTGGCACCGACGCCATTGGCGGAAGAGCTGCCGTTGTTGCCGAAACGGCCGGGGTTGGTACAGGCGGAAAGGCCAAGGGCCGCGACCAGAAGAAACGCGCGGGAGGCTTTGGAGGTCAGAAACTGGGACATGGATGATCCTTTGGGAGGCTCGGAACTGCTCTGGTTTGGACTATAGCAGCCTCCCCTGGACTTGGGGAGGGTGCAGAATTTCACTTAAACGTTTTGCGCATCCGGGCGGCACAGACAGCACATCGGCACTCCATGTCCTCCCGAGACGGGGTCCGACAAAAGTCCGACGCAAGGCCGACGCTTATCCGACAGGCAAATCTCACTTCAACAGCGGCGACCAGGCCGGATCGGAAGCGCCCGCCGTGGTCGGCACACGTTTCAGATTCCGCCCGGAAATGTCGACGGTGTAAAGCGCGCTTTCGCCGCCCGTGCCCTGACTTTCCCGGGTGAACATGATCACCCGGCCATTGGGCGCCCAGCTCGGGCCTTCGTCGAGGAAGGACGCGGTCAGCAGGCGCTCTTCAGAGCCGTCGGTGCGCATCACGCCGATGTGGAACCGACCCTGATTTTGTTTCGTGAAAGCAATGAGATCGCCGCGCGGAGACCACACCGGCGTACCATAGCGCCCGATCCCCGAAGAGATCCGCCGCGCCTCACCGCCGCCCGCGGGCATGATATAAAGTTGCTGCGTGCCGGAACGGTCGGATTCGAACACGATCTGCGTGCCATCGGGCGAAAAACTCGGCGCGGTCTCGATGGCGGGCGTGTTGGTCAGCCGGGTGATCTGCGACGAGGCGATGTCCATACGGTAGAGATCGGTGTTCGACCCCGTGGACATGGAATAGACGATGGAGCGTCCGTCGGGCGAGAACCGCGGCGCAAAGGTCACGGATTCGGCCGGAACCGGCAGGCGCGTGCGCGTCACCGTGCCGACGTCGAGCATCATGATCTGCGGCGTGCCGGTTTCATAGGAGGTGTAGAGCACCCGGTCGCCCGTGGGGGAAAAACGCGGTGCGAAGACGATGTAATGGTCGTCGGTCAGGTACTGAAGCCCCGCCCCATCGTAATCCATCACGCCCAGGCGTTTCTTGCGGTCGTTCTTCGGCCCGGTCTGCGACACGAAGACCACGCGGCTGTCGAAATACCCGCCCTCGCCGGTGATCCGGGAATAGACCACATCGGCCACCTTATGCGCGATGCGACGCCAACTCGTCGTCGAACCGCCGAGTTGCAACCCGGAACCCAGCGGCGCTTCAGCATAGACGTCGAAGACCCGGAACTTGACCGACAGGTTGCCCGCGCTGTCCATACTCACAGCCCCGGTCACCAGCCCCTGCGCGTTGATCGCTTTCCAGTCGGCATATTGCACGGCAGCGCCGAAATTCGTCACCTGCGAGATATAGGCCGAGGACGGGATTTCCCGGAACAACCCGGTGCCCACGAGATCGGCGGCGATCACTTCGGAAATCTGCCGGGCGTAGTCGGCGGCCTGCGGCGTCTCGGCCACAAAATCCGGCAGGGCGAGCGGAAGGGGTTCGATCACCCCGCGCGTGATGTCGAGTTTCAGCGGCCCCGGATCCTGCGCCAACGCAGGCGCAGTGCTCCCCAGGGACAGCGCGGCAACGGCAGCACAGGCAAAAGCGGTCAGGCGTTTCATTTAAACCTCATCTGTTCGGGATCGAACGTCATTTCGATATTGCGCCAATGGGCATATTTTTCCACCGGCAAGGGGAATCCTTTCGCCCCACAGCGGATAATCGCGCGTCGGGCCACCTCGAAAGCGGCTGTCGCGCCCGCCTCCGTGCCTCCCGTGTGGGACAGGAGTTTGATGGAACCGGCTTGCGGCGTGCCATCTTCATTCATCGCGACACCCACCGTGATCACGGTGCGCATCGCATCGGTCGACATCGCACCGACGTTCCAGCATTGCGACACGGCCACCCGCATGCCCTCGCGCTCGCCTGCGGTCAGCGGCGGACCGACCGGGCGTTCGGGAGCGGCAGGGCTTCCGACGCTCTCGGCAGCCAGGGCCGCAGCGGCGGCAGCGGCGGCTTCGGCAACGGCATCCGAACTGTCTTGCTTCGGCTCGGCCTTCGGTTCGGCTGCGGGCACGGCGGGTTTCGGCGTCTCCTGCGCTTTCTCCGCCGCTGCCGCCTGCGCCGCCAGATTGGCCGGGCGCGATTTCGGACGCGGCGAGGTCGACATGCCCGACGGTTTCTCCGCCTCGGTCACGATCTCTGTCGTTGTCTCCTGTGGCGCGGCTTCCTCGACCTTCTCCTCAACCACCTCAGGACTCTCGCTTTCCTCGTTGGCGGCTTCGACCGGCGCGTCGGAAATTTCCGGCTGCGGTTCGGGCGCGGTCACCACCTGATCGGCGATGCGCGGCACCGGGCGTGGCGTCGGTTTGCGATCCGGAATGTCGGGCAGGCCCGCACCCGGATCCTCGAGCGAAATCTCCGGTTCGGCCTGCGGACTCGGCGGCGTCGGCTGCACCTCGACCGGCGGCGTCACAGCCTCCGGCGTGACGGGCTTCGGCTCGGGCGCGGTGGGCGGCGGTGTCTCCGGTGTACTCGGCGAGGGCTTCGTCTCTGCGGGCTGGCTCACTTCCGGCGCGCTTTCCGTTTCCGGCGCGCGCATCTCCGGGGCCACCTCATAGGTGTCGGGCGCCGTGCTCTGCGCCACGAGGGCGGCGTATTCGCTCTCGGAGATCAGCGCCACCTCCTGTACGGACACGTCCGTGGGCTCCTCGGGATGCAGGAACAGCCCCCCGAACAGCACATAGGCAATCAGGCCGATATGGCCCGCGCCGGAGATATATTGGCCCGCGTTCACGCGTTTTGCCCCTTAGTTTCCGGACCCGTCGAGACGCGGCCCGCCCTGCTCGGTCACAAGACCGATGGAGCGAAACCCGCCCGCGTTCAATGCGCCCATCACCTGAGCCACACGTGCGTAGGGCACCGATCCATCGGCGCGCAGGAATATTTTATCGTCCTGACGCTCGGCGGCGATGGCTTTGAGCTTGGTCACAAGATCCTCTTCGGGGGTCTCGTTCGCCATCAAGAGAACCTGCCCATCGGCCGTGAGCGTGATGGTCAGCGGCTCCTGTTCTTCCTGCGGCAGGGCCGTTGCCGCCGTTTCCGGCAACTCGATGGGCACGCCGACGGTCATCATCGGGGCAGCCACCATGAAGATGATCAGCAACACAAGCATGACGTCGACAAAGGGCGTGACGTTGATCTCGCTCATCGCGGCGGGACGACGACGGCGCCCTCGACGACCGCCTCCGCCCGATTTCTGAATGACACCCGCCCCCATCTTAACTGTCCAGCTCGCGCGACAGGATGGTGGCGAATTCGTCGGCGAAGGCCTCGTAGCCGCCAAGGATACGCTCGCTGTCGGCGTTCAGCTTGTTGTAAAAGATCACGGCCGGGATAGCGGCCAGAAGACCGAGCGCGGTCGCCAAAAGGGCCTCCGCGATGCCCGGTGCCACAACGGCGAGGTTCGTCGACTGCGCCATGGCGATGTCCTCAAACGCGGTTTTGATCCCCCAGACGGTGCCGAAGAGACCGACGAACGGCCCGGTGGAGCCGACGGTCGCGAGGAAGGACAGACCTTTGGTCATCTCTTCGCTCTCTTTGGCGATCGCCACATCCATCGAGCGGTCGATCCGCGACTGCGCCCCTGCGATCAGACCGCCATCGGCACGATGCGAGCGACGCCATTCGGTCATGCCGGCAGAAAACACCCGCTCCGGCGCAGACATCGGCCCGCCGGAGATCTGGTCATACAGCTCATCAAGAGGCTCGCCCGACCAGAATGACTGATCGAAAGCCGCCGCCTCGGCGCGGGCTTTTTTATAGGAAATGAATTTCTGGATGATGATCGACCATGACCAGAAAGAGGCCACGATCAGCATCAGCATCACGATTTTCACGGTGAAGGTGGCGCGCATGAAAAGCGCGAGCAAGGAGAAGTCGATCTCCTGCGCCATCGCAAGGGTTTGTTGGTCCATGAACCTGCTCTTTAATCGCCTTTGTGGGCCGCATTTGCACGGCTCTCATCATTACTCTTGATTCTATCGCATCGTCAGGGGAAGCGCCAACACGAACATGTGAGGCGCAGCGGAAATTTGCGAATTTTCGACGGTTTAGTGCAGATTTCGGCGGAGATTTGCCGGAAGTCGCGCCGGATGGCCGGTTGCGGTCAACGCCACGATGGTCACCTGTGCCGAAAACAGCACATCCTCGCCACGTTTGACCACCTGGGTCATCACGATCCGCGCCCCCGTCATGGTCTCCAAAGCGGTTTCCACGATGAGATCATCGTCGAATTTTGCAGGCGCGAGGTAATCCGCCTCGACCCGGCGCACGGCAAAGACAATGCCCTCTTCGTCCTTCAGCTTGACCTGATCGATCCCCAGATCGCGAACCCATTCGGTGCGGGCACGTTCGATGAACTTGAGATAATTGGCGTAATAGACGATGCCCGCGAGATCGGTGTCCTCGTAATAGACATGGACGGGGAATGTGTGGGTCATCTGTCGCCTTTCCTTTTGCGCCCGACCCTATTGCCCGAGCGGATAGCTCGCAAGGGTCTCATAGGTCGCGCCCTCGTGGCTCAGGTGGGACTGGACCATCTCGAAGCTTGCGGGGCGAAATGCGGGTACATGAAACGCGCCGCTCAGCGCGAGAAACCGCTCCAACGCATCGCGCTCGCCAAAGCCGAGGCGTTGAAACCGGCGCAGGGTGACATGCGGGCGGAACCTCTCGTGCGACAGGACGATGCCAGCGGCCCGCGCCGCCTGCCGAACCTTTTTGTGCAATTCTGCGAGCGCCTCATTGGGCGTCACAGCGGCAAAGAGCAAGCGCGGCTTGTCCCCGCCAAACAGATCGAGCCCTTCGATGGCGATCTCCGGCGATCTGAGATGCAGCCCGGCGAGCTCTTCGTGCAGATCGGCCAGAACCTCTTCCGGCTGCTCATCCAAGAAGGCCAGCGTGACATGCATATTCTCCGCCGGAATCGCCCGCCCAAAGCGCGGTCCTGCCGCCAGCTCTTCAAGCCGGTCGCTCAGATCGTCCGGCAGAGCAATGCCGACAAAGGCTCTCACCGGCCTGTCATCCCGCCACGACCCGCGCATAGAGCCTGAGCGCATGCGAGGCATCCCGCGCCGCAGAGGGCAGCATCGGATCGTAGGCCGCACGCAGCACATTGGCCACATCCGGGCGCACCACCGTGCCTTCGGGGGCAACGGCAAGCGGGCTGTCCTGAGTGAATTCCACGTCGGACCAGAGAAGCATCGCCTGCACCGCTTGGCTGAGCGCGATCACCTCTGCGGGCACCTCATCCATCGCGCCGCCCATGCGCACGAAGGTGAAACAGGCCTTGATCGTGCCTTGGTCGTCAAACCGGAAGGCCCGGTATTGATGTGCGCCGCGCTCTTGGAGTGTCGCCACCCGTACCTCCAAATCGGGGATCAGATCGCCCATATGCGGCACATCCAACAGCTCCGCCCAATCGGACAGGAAGAACACCATGAGGTTCGTGCCCAACTCCGGGTCCATTTCCTCGATCCGGTGGCCCGCAATGGCGACACAGGCTTCGATGGCGGATTTCACCGTCACCAGCGTCTCGTCCTCAACCCCGAAGACAACGGGTGAAATCGGCCGCCCCCAGCGCGCAAAGACATAGTCGCCGTTCGAACGGGTGAAAAACGCTTCGATGCGTTCCGGTGTGATCTCGGTCATGTGGCCCTCTCGCGTCTCTTGCCGTCCTTTTGCTACAGCGCGACTTGCGCGGCAACCCCTGCCCCGCGTAACCTCCGACACAGACAAGACGAGGCACATCATGAGCAAGACGATCTACATCCTGAACGGTCCCAACCTGAACCTTCTGGGCAAACGCCAACCGGAGATTTACGGCCATGACACGCTGGAAGACGTCGAGGCGCTTTGTGCCGCCGAGGCCGCAACGCATGACCTCGACGTGGTTTTCGCCCAGTCGAACCATGAGGGCGAGATCCTCGAACTGATCCATGAAGCCCGCGAAAAAGCCGTCGGCATCGTGATCAACCCGGCGGCCTACACGCATACTTCGGTCGCCATTCTCGATGCGCTCAATACGTTCGACGGCCCGGTGATTGAGGTCCATATCAGCCAGGTCCACAAACGCGAGGCCTTCCGCCATCACTCCTATGTCTCGATGCGCGCCGATGCGGTCATGGCGGGGTTCGGGATCAATGGCTACCGTCTGGCCGTGGCGCAGATGGGACACCTTCTGGGCTAAACCTCACTCGGTGTGATCGACAAACACCTGAACGATCGCCTGCGGCAGCGGCTGGTTCTGAGCATCGCCATAAAACCGCACACCCGCAGGCGGCTCAAACTCCGAGCGGTCGATCACAGCCACCACGGCATGCCCATCCCGGCTCATCGCCAAGGCGCCTTCGAGATAGCCGCAGGCATCGGTCTTGCATCCGCTCGCCACAAGCCAATCGCCCTGCCATTCCAGAAAGCTCGCCTGCTCAAACAGCGCCCGAAGATCAAGCAGCCCCACCGGCCCTACGGTCGCCAAAAACCGCCCCTCCCAGGCCGGATCGTCGACCAAAAGCTTCGGATGCTGCCCCTGCCACTCGGCGACCTGCGTAAAGCCCAGCGATTTCGGCGGCCCGAGCTCTTCATGAAGCTCATGCCCCACGAGCCAATAGCGCACATCCCCACTCTGACCCGGCTCCGTCGCCGGAGAGATCACCTCGATCCCGCGCTCCGTCACCAAAGCCTTGCCGTCGTCGTGACAGGTCCCGAACATGTCAGAAACCCAAACCGGCTCGCTCCCGGCATCGACATAGACCCATTGCTTCGGACAGCCCGTCCCTCCGGAGGCCAACAGGATCAGCAACAGATTCCCGTCCTGCGCCGCGATGTCGAGATAATCCACCGTGACCGGCAGATCGACCGGCGCATCCGCGATATAAAGCATATCCGCCTCGAACGGCCCCAGCGGGAGAATTTCCGCCAAGCCCGCCACGGTTTCCACCCGATCCGCCGCCACAGTTGCATAGGGCAAAGCGCTCAGAACGAACGACAGAACGAAAAGACGCATGGCCCCTCACCTCAAAGGAATTTGACCCATTTGCACGCAAACGCCCCGGACAGGTCAAGCCCATCCGTTTCCTTTGCTGCCGCAAATACTCACTTTCCAAACAGGTCGGACTGGTCCGGCGCTTTCGGGGCCTCAAGTCCCAGATGTTTCCACGATTTCTGCGTCAACATCCGTCCGCGCGGTGTGCGCTGAATGAGGCCCTGCTGCAAAAGATAGGGCTCGATCACATCCTCAATGGCATCGCGGCTCTCGGAAAGCGCCGCCGCCAAGGTCTCGACACCCACGGGCCCGCCGCCGTAATTCTCGGCGATCATCCCGAGATACCGCCGGTCCGCACCATCGAGGCCGATCAGGTCAACCCCCAGCCGCGTGAGCGCCCCGTCGGCCAGAGATTTCGTAATCCGCCCGTCGCCCTCGACCACGGCGAAATCCACCACCCGGCGCAAAAGCCGCCCGGCGATCCGGGGCGTGCCGCGCGCCCGTTTGGCGATCTCATGCGCCCCATCCGCATCCGCAGGCACGCCCAAAAGGCGCGCGCCACGGGTGACGATCTCGTGCAGCTCTTCGGTGGTGTAAAACTGAAGCCGGGTCGGGATGCCGAAACGATCCCTGAGAGGTGTGGTCAACAGCCCAAGCCGCGTGGTCGCGCCCACCAGTGTAAAGGGCTGCAACTCGATCCGCACGGTGCGCGCGGCCGGGCCTTCGCCGATCACCAGATCGAGCTCGAAATCCTCCATCGCCGGGTAAAGCACCTCTTCGACCACCGGGTTCATCCGGTGAATCTCGTCGATGAACAACACATCGCGGGCCTCAAGGTTCGTCAGGATCGCCGCCAGATCGCCCGCTTTCGCCAGAACCGGCCCGGAGGTCATTTTGAAATTCACGCCCAGCTCGCGCGCCATAATCTGCGCCAGTGTGGTTTTGCCCAGCCCCGGCGGACCGTGGAACAGCACATGATCCATCGCCTCTTCGCGCATCCGGGCGCTCTCGATAAACACGCGCAGGTTGGCGCGGGCTTCCTGTTGGCCGATGAATTCCTCAAGCGCCTGCGGACGCAGGGCGCGGTCGGCATCCTGCGGCTGGCGCTCGGGGCGCAATGTGGGATCCGGGTGGTCCATCTCTTACCCTTTCGGCGCCAGCAGCCGCAGCGCCGCTCTGATCAGGCCGGACGTGTCCGCCTCGGGCGCGTCCTGCGCCGCCTGCGCCACGGCCCCAGCGGCATCAGAGGGAGAATAGCCGAGGTTTTGCAGCGCCGAAAGCGCTTCGGCCTCGGCACTTGCGTTTGCCTTCGGAGCAACTTTCTTCTGCACAGGTTTTGCAGAGGGCGCGGCCCCTTCGATCACCTCACCCACATCCGGCGCGGCCAAAGCCTCGGACAGTTTCCCGCCCATCGACATCACCACAGGCGCCTTGTCCTTCAACTCATTGACCACCCGCTGCGCGATCTTCGGCCCGACCCCCGGTGCAGCCTTGATCGCCGTCCAGTCGCCCAAAGCAATCGCGCGGCCCGTGGCCTCCGGCCCCAAAGTGCCCAAAATCGCCATCGCGGCTTTCGACCCGATGCCCTGCACCGAAATCAAAAGGCGATACCATTCTTTTTCCAGCAGCGAGGTAAAACCAAAAAGCTGCAACAAATCCTCGCGCACCAGCATGTCGGTATAGAGCGACACCGGCGCGCCCTGCCCCGGCAAAGACATACGCGTGCGCTCAGACAGATAGACGATATAGCCGACACCGCGCACGTCGATCAGGACGTGATCCGTGCCAATGTAGTCGATGACGCCGGTGAGTTTACCGATCATGAAGCGGCCTTTCTAAGCGCGTCTTGCAGCCGCGAAGAGGATTGCGCGTGATAGGAATGTGTGATCGCGATGGCCAAGGCATCGACCGCGTCCGGACCTTCGAGTTTCGCGCCGGGAAGTTGCAGCTTGATCATATGTTCGACCTGTTGCTTGGCGGCGTGACCAACGCCCACGACGGTTTTTTTCACCGCATTCGGGGCATATTCGCCGATGGGAATCCCCGCCCGCGCCGGGACCAGCAAAGCCACCGAGCGCGCCTGCCCGAGTTTCAGCGTCGCAACGGCGTCTTTGTTGACAAAGGTCTGCTCGACGGCGGCGCTGTCGGGGCGGTAGGTTTCGACGATGGCCGTGAGTTGATCGAACAGCGACAAAAGTCGCGTGGCGAGATCGTCGGAAGAGGCCGAGCGGCAAATGCCGTTGGCAACATGGCTGATACGGGGGCCCGCGACATCAATGATGCCCCACCCCATATTGCGCAACCCGGGGTCGATGCCCATCACACGCATGATCTCACCTGCTCGTTTTATTCATTAAGAATGAGTTAGCACGAAACGAGAACATTTGCCAAGGCCGGTTTCTGCGGCCCCTCGTTTCGACAGAAGCGCTGATGCGCCACCAGAGGGGCGATTTACGCGACTGAAGAACCTTCCGTCTGAGGGCAGAAAAGTGAAAACCCGCACCGGAGGGCGGTGCGGGTTTTGACGTGGCAGGGATCGGACGACATGGAGGGAAACAGCCATCCGACCCCCGGTGAATATTTCTCAACTCAGAAGCATCTTGCCCTGAAGCGCCAGCCAGACGGTGATCTGATCGGCATGCATGACCCAGGCCGCGACACGCTCAATCGCCGTCCCCTGCGCCAGCTCCTCAACCCGCATCGCATAGGACGCGGCACCGAGGCTCGCATAAAGCGCCGCCTTGAAGGCGATCACACCGGCAAGGGCGAAAAACACCAGATAGAGCGGCCGCCGCACCCCGCGGCGACGCGGGCGGGCAATGATGAGACCATCCTGGTTAACCGAATAAACCACGCCACGCTTGAGCGCACGCCTGCGCGCCTCAATGCGGGTGAGCCGTTTTTCCAATTGCTGCGAACCGGCGTAAGCCATAGCAGCCTCCTCGTGAACATCGGCCCCCACCGACTGAGACATTCTTGCGACGAACTGTGGCAGAATTGGGGCAAACGGGGCGAGAAGGAGGTTTTTGCCTTTGATTTTAGGCAGTTCGCACCATCGTTAGCGTCGTCCAGTCAACAATCTCCTGGCGCTCCACAAGATTAAATCCGGAGCGTGTATAAACCTCGACGACCTCATCGGCCTGCGGATTGAGAATCCCGGAGAGAATCACATGCCCGCCCGGTCGCACGTTCGCCGCCATGTCGGGAGCGAGCGCCACCAGAGGTCCCTTGAGGATATTGGCGAAGACCAGATCGAAGGGGGCTTTCTCGGACAGAACCGGGTGATTGAACCCGGCAGCTTCGAGACAGATCACCCGCCCGGCAAGATCATTGGCGCGCACGTTGCTTTCGGCCACCTCAACGGCCACCTCGTCAATGTCCGAGGCATAGACCGTCTTGTCAGAGATTTTCGCCGCCGCCATCGCGAGCACAGCGGTGCCGCAGCCGATGTCGGCCACATTGTCGAATGTCTTGCCTTCCGCCATCAGGTGATCGAGCGCCTTCAAACATCCAAGCGTGGTGCCATGATGCCCGGTGCCGAAGGCCATAGCGGCTTCGATCAGAAGGCCGATCTTGTCGGCGGGCAGCGTGTCGGCATCGTGCGAGCCATAGACATAGAAGCGACCGGCCTCCACAGGGGCCAGATCGCGGCGCACCTTGGCGACCCAATCGGTTTCCGGCAGTTCGGAGATGACGAAATCCGGTGCACCGTTGGCCTTGGCCAGAAGCGCCAGAGCAATCTCGTCGGGGGCTTCGGTGAAATAGGCGCCGACCTCCCAGAGCCCCGATCCGTCCTCGATCTCGAAGACGCCTACGCCGGTCGGTTCCGGATCGAGAAATTCGAGCGCGTCGCCGATGGCTTCGGCGGGGGCTTTGCCCTTGGTCTTGGTGAAAGCGGTAAAGGTCGGCATGGCGGCACTCCGGACTTGGGTTTCCCCTAGGAGGTTTTCCCTGGGTGGTTTCCCCTGCCTTAGCTGCCCGGCGGGATTTTCACAACCCGCCGCCGGTTCTGGCCGAATTACGCGGGACTGTCGGGCCGCTCCATCTCTTCGTTCCACTGCACGGAACGCTCCATCGACAGTCCGACCGGACAGCTCACCCCGGTACCTCCAATACCGCAATAGCCGTTCGGGTTCTTCGCGAGATATTGCTGATGATAGTCCTCCGCAAAGTAGAACGCACCCGCAGGCAAAACCTCGGTCGTGATCGCGCCAAAGCCCTTGTCCTGCAACAACACGTTATAGCCCGCAAGGCTGGCCTCGGCCTCTTTGCGCTGCGCGTCCGTCGTGACGTAGATCCCGGAGCGGTACTGCGTGCCCCGGTCGTTGCCCTGACGCATGCCCTGGGTCGGATCGTGGTTTTCCCAGAAGGTTTTCAAAAGCGTCGCGTAACTCACCTTTGTGGGATCGTAGACCACGCGCACCACCTCGTTGTGGCCGGTCTTGCCGGAGCAAACTTCCTCATAGGTCGGGTTCGGCGTATAGCCCGCCGTATAGCCCGCCGCCGTGTTCACCACGCCCGGCACCTGCCAGAAGATGCGCTCGACGCCCCAGAAACAGCCCATGCCAAAGATCGCCTCCGCGCAGCCCTCGGGCACCGACGCCTTGAGCGGCACATGAAGCACAAAATGCTCTTCCGCCGTGGGGATCGCATCGGGACGGCCCGACAGCGCCTCATCGGGCGTGGGCATGGTCAGTTTCTTGGTCAGAGCGGCAAACATGGCAGGTCTCCGTATGTGCGGTTTCCGCTCAATATAGTCTGCAATTGGGTTTGCGCCAATCGCAGATGCCACTCACTCGGCCGGGGCCGCGCTGCGAACGCGCGGGAAGAGCCGCCATTCGTTGCCTTTCTCCGGGTGACGCGGGATCAGGGCGGAGAGGCCGACAGACCCCATCGCCAGCGCCGCCGCAAGGCCAAACACCGCCCCCGGAGACACCACCCAGAGATAGCCCAGAAGCGCAGGAAGGAAGACCGCCGCGATGTGGTTGATCGTGAAAGCCACAGCCGCCGTCGGCGCGATGTCCTCGGGGTCGGAGATTTTCTGGAAATAGGTTTTGAGCGCGAAAGCCAGACCGAACAGCATGTGGTCGATGACGTAAAGCGCTGCCGCCACGAGCACGCCCCACCCGAGCCAGTAGATCCCGCCATAGGCCAGGAACACCAGCGTCAGCCCGATATATTCGAGCATAAGGACAAAACGTTCCCCCTTGATGAAGACGATTTTCCCCATCATCGGCGCGATGATCATATTGGCGAGATAGTTGATCAGGAACAGGCCGGTGATCTCTTCGACGCCAAGCCCGAATTTCTCGACCATCATGAAGGCCGCGAAGACCACGAAAATCTGCCGCCGCGCGCCTGCCATGAACTGAAGCGCATAATAGAGCCCATAGCGGCGTTTCAGAATGAGCTTCTTGGCCTGCGGATTAGGCGCTTCGAACTGCGGATAAGCATAAAGCGCGAAGAGCGCCACGAGCGCGGTAAACCCGCCCGAGACCAGATAGACCAGATTGTAAGACAGATCGAAGGTCTTCCACGTCAGAACCAAAAGCCCATAGGCCACCAGAGAGGCCGCCGAACCCGCCGCCAACAGACGCCCGAGCACAATCGGCGCCCGCTCTTTCGGCAACCATTGAAGCTGAAGCGATTGGTTCACCGTCTCGAAATAGTGAAAGCCGATGGAGGACAGCATGGTGATGGTCAAAATGCCGCCCAGAGACGGGAACCATGCGGTCACCGCCGTCGCCACCCCCAGGAGCAAAAGAGACACCACGCCCAGCACCTGTTCGCGCACGATCATGATCAGCGCGATCACCCCGATGGCCAGAAAGCCCGGAATTTCCCGCACGGTATGAAGCCAGCCGATCTGAACGCCTGTGAACCCCGCCACCTCGATGACGAAATTGTTCAAAAGCGCGTTCCATGTGGCAAAGGCCACGGGCATGGCGAAGGCCATCAGGAACAACAGGGACTCCGGCCGTCGCCAGCGCGGCAGGTGGGAGACGTCATGAAGGGAAACAGGTGCTTTGCTCATGATCCGCCTTTAGAGAGGAAATCCCCCTCTGAATAGCTGAAATTCCTGCACACCCCCCTCTGCAGATGGCTTGACGCATGGGGGCGCTCACCGCGATCATGGTCCACACTTCGCGGGAGGAGGACCGCCTATGGATATTCTGAGCCTTGTCGAGAGGATCGGGGAAAGCCCGACCGCGGCACTCTTCGGCCTGATCACCGGGTTGATTTTCGGCGTCTCTGCGCAGCGGTCGCAATTCTGTCTGCGCGCCGCCACGGTCGAATTCGCCCGCGGGCGGCTCGGCCCCAAGGTGGCCGTCTGGTTCCTGACGCTGTCGACCGCCATCGTCTGGGTGCAGGGAGCACAGCTTATGGGCCTGTTCCGCGAGGCCGACGCTCGCGTCATGGCGGTGCCCGGGTCTTGGTCCGGCGCCATCATCGGCGGGCTGATGTTCGGCGCGGGCATGGTGATGTCGCGGGGCTGTTCCGGGCGGTTGCTCGTGCTCGCCTCCACCGGCAATCTGCGCTCCGTCGTCTCGGGCCTGATCTTCGCCGTCACCGCCCAGATGAGCCTCCATGGCATCCTCTCGCCTTATCGTGACCGGCTTGCATCCCTGTCGATCACCGGCAGCGAAAACATCAATCTCCTGAACGCGCTTCACCTGCCAAACGGGTCCGGCCTCGCCCTCGGGCTCGCGTTTGCCGCGCTGGCGCTGTTCCTCGCCGTCAAAAACCAGATCGGGCCGAAAACCTGGATTTTCGCCTCAGGCGTAGGCTTTGCAGTCGCGGTCGGCTGGTATCTGACATGGCAATTGGCGCAGGTCGCCTTCGATCCCGTGCCGGTCTCTTCCGTCAGCTTCTCCGGCCCCTCGGCCAACACGCTGATGTTCTTTCTCGACCGCAACGCCGTTCTGGAATTCGACGTCGGCCTCGTTCCGGGCGTGGTGATCGGGGCCTTTGCCGCCTCGACGATCGCGGGGGAATTCCGCTGGCAGAGCTTCGACTCGGTCCCCGTCATGCGCCGCTCGATGATCGGCGCGGTGCTCATGGGCTTCGGCGCGATGCTGGCGGGCGGCTGCGCCATCGGCAATGGCGTCACCGGCAGCTCGGTCTTCGCCGCCACCGCTTGGCTCGCCCTGTTCTGCATGTGGATCGGCGCGATTGCCACAACACTTCTGATCGACAAACAGGCCGACCCGGCACTCGCCTGTTAACCCTTCTTTTGTCCAGAAAATATCCCGGGGTGAATTGCGCCAATGGCGCAAGAGGGGCAGCGCCCCTCCCCCTCACCAAAACGATTGCGGATCAATGTCGATCTGCAAACGCACATTGGCGGGCAATTTCACCTGTCCGACCCATTCCGCAATCGCGACCTGAATCGGTGCGGTTTTCTCCGCCTTGACCAGAAGACGGATACGATGCCGACCCCGCACCCGCGCAATCGGCGCAGGCGCGGGACCAAACACTTGTGCGCCAACGCGCTGCAAAGGCCCGGCAATCCGCGCCAGATGATTGGCGACATCGGAGACCACGGCCAAATCCGGCCCCGACAGGATAATCCCCGCCATCCGGCCATAGGGCGGCACGCCTGCCATCTTGCGCTCGGCGGCCTCGGCGCGCCAAAACCCTTCCTCATCGCCGACCAGAATAGCCCGGATCACCGGATGCTCAGGCTGATAGGTCTGGAGCAAAGCCACGCCCTTTTTCTCCGACCGCCCCGCGCGCCCCGCCACCTGTCGCATCAGCTGAAACGTCCGCTCGGCGGCGCGCAGATCGGAGCCTTGCAGTCCCAGATCGGCGTCGATCACGCCCACAAGCGTGAGGTTCGGAAAATTGTGCCCTTTGGCGACCAATTGCGTGCCGATGATGATATCCGTGTCGCCCTCGGCAATCAGCCGGATTTGTTCCTTCAAAGCCCGCGCCGAGGCAAAGAGATCCGAGGACAGCACCGCGCATTTCGCCTCCGGAAACCGCTCCACCACCTCTTCGGCCAGCCGTTCCACCCCCGGTCCGACCGGCGCAAGACGCCCTTCGACGCCACAGGACGGGCAGGCCTCCGGCATCGGTTTTGTTTCGCCGCATTGGTGGCACACGAGGCGTTTGAGGAACCGGTGCTCGACCATCCGCGCATCGCAATGGTCGCATTGAATCTGATAGCCACAGGCCCGACAAATCGTCACCGGCGCATAACCGCGACGGTTGAGAAACAGGAGCGACTGCTCGCCCCTCTCCATCCGCTTGCGCACCGACCCGACCAGCGCGTCTGAGATAAACCGCGTCGCCGGAAGCTTCTCCGCCCGCATGTCGATCGCGTGCATATCGGGCATCACGGCGGGGCCATAGCGGCTTTCAAGATCGAGGCGCTTGTACTTCCCGGCCTCGACATTGGCCCATGTTTCCAGCGAGGGCGTCGCAGAGGCCAAAACCACCGCCGCCGAACACAAGGACGCACGCAAAACCGCCATATCGCGCGCGTTGTAATGCACCCCGTCCTCTTGTTTGTAGGAGCCGTCATGCTCCTCATCGACCACGATCAGCCCGAGGTTCTGAAACGGCAGGTAAAGCGCCGAGCGCGCCCCGATCACCACCTGCGCACCGCCTTGACCGACCATTTTCCAAACCCGGCGGCGTTCGGTCATGGTCACGCCCGAATGCCATTCGGCAGGGCGCGCGCCGAAACGGTCCTCGAACCGGGTCAGAAAGGCCGAGGTCAGCGCGATCTCCGGCAAAAGCACCAAGGCCTGCCGTCCATGGCGCAGGCATTCGGCGACAGCTTCGAGATAGACCTCGGTCTTGCCGGAGCCGGTGACGCCTTTGAGAAGCGTCGTGGAATAGCGCTCGGAACCGACCGACTCACGCAGGGCGGTGGCCGCCGCCTCCTGCGCCTCGGTCAGGTCCTTGCCGGGGGCTTCCGCATCGAGACGGCGATAGGGCAAATCGCGCGGCGTGTCCTCTTCGAGGATCGCGCCCGAGGGCAAAAGCCCCTTGATCACCGACGCCGTCACATCCGCCGCATCCGCCAGTTCCTTGAGCGTAAAGGCCAGCCCGCCATATTCATCCAGCGTCTCCAGAACCTTGCGCCGGGCGTCGGTCTCGCGCGGCGGGCGGCCCTCGCCCCGCCGGTACACCTTGCGCATCGACGGCGGGTTCATCAGCCCCGGCGCACGGGTCGCGAGCCGCAGCATGGCGGGCATGGGCGTGAGCGTATAAGCCGCGACTTTCTCAAGGAAAAGCCGCATTTCTTCGCGCATGGGCGCAACATCGAGAACGGTCGAGACAGAGCGTGCCTTCGCGAGATCGAAGCCCCCGGCACCCGCCCCCCAGACACAGCCCAAAACCTTGCGCGGCCCCAAAGGCACCTCAACATAAGCACCAAGCTCGACCCCGCCCTCGGGCGCTTTGTAATCCAGCGTCCGATCGAGCGGTTCGGTGGTCAGCACGGCGACAAGCGCGCCTTCGGGGAAGAAATCGTCATCCATGGCTCAGAGATAGGAGGTTTGCCCGGGGCAAGCCAGCCTCACTTTTGCAGTCTCCCCCTCCATGGCCCCCTTTCTCTGACGAGCACATTGGACTATGTACGCGCTAACAGTCAGGCGAAAGGAGAAGCGCCCATGAAATTCTTTGTCGATACCGCTGATGTCGATGCGATCCGCGAGCTCAACGATCTGGGCTTCGTCGATGGCGTCACCACCAACCCCTCCCTGATCAAGAAATCCGGCCGTGACATTCTCGAAGTCACCAAGGAAATCTGCGATCTGGTCGATGGTCCGGTGTCCGCCGAAGTCGTCGCACTCGATTACGACAGCATGGTCATCGAAGGTCGCAAACTTGCGACCATCGCCGACAACGTCGTGATCAAACTGCCGCTGACGCTCGACGGGCTCAAGGCCTGCAAAACGCTCTCCGGCGAAGGTCATCAGATCAACGTCACGCTCTGCTTCTCCGTCAATCAGGCGATCCTCGCCGCGAAAGCCGGTGCGACCTTTATCTCTCCCTTCGTCGGTCGTCTCGACGACATCAACCTCGACGGGCTTGAGCTGATCGAAGACATCCGCACGGTATACGACAATTACGGCTTCGAGACCGAAATCCTCGCCGCCTCGATCCGCACCGTGAACCACATCTCCGATTGCGCGAAAATCGGCGCAGACGTGATCACCGCACCGCCCGCCGTGATCAAGGCGATGGCGAACCATGTCCTGACCGACAAAGGTCTGGCGCAGTTCGTGAAAGACGCCGAAGACGCCGGCATCAAAATCGTCTGATCAAGATCGTCTGATCCGATCCGCTCAGGAAAATCAAAGAGTCCCCCGCGCCACAGGTTCGGGGGATTTTTTATGCCTGACGCGAGGACGCCCCCGCCTGCGGCCACAAACAATTGCGCACGCCCCCGGTTTTCGGGCATAGTCGAAACAACGACCGGAAAACCGGCGGATCGAGACAGTAGACGAGGCACCATGAGTACCCAGCTTCCCCGGGCAATCACGCCCTTGGCCGATGAATTGCGCGAAAAGATCATCTCCGACCCGGATATGGTGCTCGAAGATCTGGACGTGATGCGCGCCCTGATCGCCGCCAATGAGCGCGGCACCGGAGCCAATGTGGTCGATCTGCGCGGGCTGGCGATGGAGCGGCTCGAAGAGCGGCTTGGACGGCTCGAAGACACCCATCGGGGCGTGATCGCCGCCGCCTATGAGAATCTCGCTGGCACCAATCAGATCCACCGCGCCGTGTTGCAGCTTTTGCAGCCCACGCAGTTCACCGAATTCCTCAATGCGCTCTCGGGCGACGTGGCCCAGACGCTGCGGCTCGACAGCGTCAAACTGCTTCTGGAAACCAAGGTCACCGAAGAAGAACCCGCCATCCGCAAGCTCGGCAAGGTGCTCTTGACCGCCGAGCCCGGTTTCATCGAAACTTATATCACCTATGGCCGCAACGTCCCCGTGCGCCCTGTCACCCTGCGGCAGGTCTCGCCCGAGGCCGATCTGATCCACGGTGACGGCTTCATCCATTCCGAAGCCCTCATGACCCTCGATCTCGGCCCCGGTCGCCTGCCCGGCCTCTTGATCTTCGGCGCCGAGGACCCGCATATGTTCCGCCCGACGCAAGGCACCGATCTCCTGACCTTCTTCGCCGGTGTCTTCGAGCGGATGATGCGCCGTTACCTCGGATGAGCCTCGCGATTTCAGACGGGTTGCGGGATCGGCTTTCGAGCTGGCTCGATCACGAACGCGCGCTGAAATCCGCCTCGGAGCACACGATCACCGCTTACGCGCGCGATGTGTCCGGCTGGCTGTCGTTTCTGGCCGGGCATGAGGGCGGCACCTTCGGCGTGGCCCAGATCGCGCGTCTCAAGATCACCGATATGCGGGCCTGGATGGCGCATGAGCGGGGCCGTGGCGTGGCGCCGCGGTCGCTGGCCCGCTCTCTCTCGGCGGTCAAAACCTTTACCCGCTGGCTGGCCGAACGCGACGGTTTCGATCCGACCGCGATCCTCTCCACCCACTCCCCGAAGTTTCAGAAAAAACTGCCCCGCCCGCTCTCTCCGGATGCCGCCCGCGACATGCTTGCGACGGTCGAGATGCAGCATGACGAGCCATGGATGTCGGCGCGCGACGTCGCCGTGGTGACGCTGCTCTATGGCTGCGGGTTGCGGATTTCAGAGGCCCTGTCGCTGACCGGGAATGCCCTGCCTTTGGGCGAGGTCATTCGCATCGTCGGCAAGGGCGACAAGGAACGGATCGTGCCCGTCCTCCCCGCCGCGCGCCGTGCGGTGGCCGACTATGTCCGGCTTTGCCCCTATGAGATGACGCCCGACGCCCCGCTGTTTCGCGGCAAACGCGGCGGCGCACTCAATCCCCGGCTGATCGCCAAGGTGACGGAAGCCGCGCGCATGCAGCTCGGCCTGCCCTCCTCCGTGACGCCCCACGCCATGCGCCACTCCTTTGCCACGCATCTTTTGAATGCGGGCGGCGATCTGCGGGCCATTCAGGAACTTTTGGGCCACGCCTCGCTCTCGACAACGCAGGCCTATACGGCGGTCGATGGCGCGCGTCTGCTCGAAGTCTACGACGCCGCCCATCCGCGTGCGAAAAAGGCGTAACGCAATACTCCTCCTCACCTTTTGTTCACTTCTCTCTGCCTATGCTGAGCGAAGATCAGGGGAAAACGGGGAATGACATGTCAGACACTGGCACGGGACCGGAGGGTGAGCGACCGAAATTGCAAGAGGTCGCAACCGTCACACGCATCACTCAGGAAGATTTCCTTGCGCAACTCGCGCAGATCGTCGCGCTTTACGATCAGGACGGCGACGGCATTCTGACCGATGAGGAATGGAAATGGCTGGAGGACGCGTTCCGCGACGCAGGCTGAAAAGACAGGCACCGCCCTCGAAGGGCGAGAGATGAAAAAACGGGGCCGAAAGCCCCGTTTCCGTGTGTTCAATACTGGCAGCGCGCCTTAAAGGCGTGACGCTTTAGCCAAGCGCTTCGTCGCAGCGCCCGCAGACGCCTGCGTGGCTATGCGTGCCCACATCCGGCAGGATTTTCCAGCAGCGCTCACATTTGTGCCCCTCGGCCTTCTCGAAGACGACACCAATGCCTTCGACCTCGCCTTCCAGACGGAAGGCCTCGTTCGGGGCCGGATCGCCGGTGAGCGTGATCGACGAGGTGATGCAGAGATCGTCGAAATCGACGGATTTCAACGCCGCCAAAAGCGATGCGTCCTCAACATGTACGGTTGGCGCGGCTTCCAGAGAGGCCCCGATCACCTTGTCGCGGCGCTGCACTTCGAGGGCTGCGGTCACGACACGACGCGCTTTGCGGATGCCCGCCCATTTCGTCGCCAGATCGCCATCAAGCCAGCCCGGCGTGGCTTCGGGGAAGTCCACCAGATGCACGGAGCTCTCGTCGCCCGGGAAGCGTTCGAGCCAAACCTCTTCCATGGTGAACACGAGGATCGGGGAGAGCCATGTGGTCAGACGATGGAACAGGATGTCGAGAACGGTGAGGGCTGCACGGCGACGGGTCGTGTCGCCGTCGCAATAAAGCACGTCCTTGCGGATGTCGAAGTAGAAGGACGACAGATCGACGGTGGCAAAATTGAACACCGCCTGCCAGACGCCCGAGAAGTCAAAGGTCTCGTAGCCCTCGCGCACCGTGGTGTCGAGTTCGGCCAGACGATGCAGCACCCAGCGCTCCAGCTCCGGCATATCGCGACAATGCATCCGGTCGGCCTCGTTGAAATCGCCGAGCGACCCGAGGATGAACCGCATCGTATTGCGCAGGCGACGGTAGCTGTCGGCGGTGCCTTTGAGGATTTCCGGCCCGATCCGCTGATCGGCGGTGTAATCCGTCTGCGCCACCCAGAGCCGCAGGATGTCGGCACCGTATTGCTTAACGATCTGCTCCGGCACGATGGTGTTGCCCAGCGATTTGGACATTTTCATGCCCTTCTCATCGAGCGTAAACCCATGTGTTACAACGTTTTTATAGGGCGCACGACCTTTGGTGCCACAGGCCTGCAACAGGGACGAATGGAACCAGCCGCGGTGTTGGTCGGTGCCTTCGAGGTAGACGTCGGCGATGCCATCGGGCGTGCCGTCTTCGCGGTCACGCAGCACGAAAGCGTGGGTGGAGCCGGAATCGAACCACACGTCGAGAACGTCGAAGACCTGATCGTATTCCGCCGGATCGGCGATGCCGTCCAAGACCTTCTCTTTGAAGCCCTCTTCGTACCAAACATCCGCGCCGTTTTCCTCAAACGCGGCGGAGATGCGTTTGTTCAGCTCGTCATTGCGCAGAAGGAACCCTTCGTCGGTCGGCAGCAGACCTTTCTTGGTGAAGCACGTGAGCGGCACGCCCCAAGCCCGTTGACGCGAGAGCACCCAGTCCGGGCGGTTCTCGATCATCGAATACAGCCGGTTGCGCCCGGTTTGCGGCGTCCATTTGACGAGCTTGTCGATGGAGGTCAGCGCGCGCTCCCGGATCGTGTCGCCATAGGTGCCCATGCCGTCATCGAGTGTACGGTCGACCGCGACAAACCATTGCGGCGTGTTGCGGAAGATCACCGGCGCTTTCGAGCGCCACGAATGCGGGTAAGAGTGCGTCACACGCCCGCGCGCGATGATGCCGCCCACTTCGACGAGCTTGTCGATCACCGCGGCGTTCGCCTTGCCCTCTTTGCCCTTCTGATCGAACACCTGAAGCCCGGCGAAGAACGGCACATGCGGCAGGAATTCGGATTCTTCACCCACGTTATGGGTCATCCGGTCGAGCCAGTTGCGCTTGACAAAGCATTCGTAGTCGTCGGCACCATGGCTGGGTGCGGTATGCACGAACCCGGTCCCGGCATCGTCGGTGACGTGATCCCCGTCGATCATCGGGACCTCGTAATCCCAATAGCCATTGGCGCCTTCGACACCGGCGAAGGGGTGCGCAAGGGTCAGGCTGGAGAGTTCTTCGGCGGTCACATCCCGCACACGGGCAAACTCGGTCACACGGGATTTGCCCAGAGCATCCTCGGCCAGCGCATCGGCAAAGACATAGAGATCGCCCGGCTTGGTCCAGCTTTCCTCTTCAGTCGCCTCGACCTTGTAAAGACCGTAAGAGATCATCGGATTATATGCGACAGCCTTGTTCGACGGGATCGTCCAAGGAGTCGTAGTCCAAATCACGATGCGGGCCGATTTGAGCTCCGCCTCCCGCTCATCCTGTTCAGCTTGGTGCGCAAGGCGATCCTCAACTGATCGTGTGAGATCGCGCGTCTCTGTGTATTCCGGCGAATAAGCTTCAACGATTTTAAACGGCACCCAGATCGTGTGCGACTTGTGATCGTGATACTCGATCTCCGCCTCGGCCAGCGCGGTTTTCTCGACCGGCGACCACATCACGGGTTTCGACCCCTGATACAGCGTGCCGTTCATCAGGAACTTCATGAATTCCTCGGCGATCACCGCCTCGGCATGGAAATTCATCGTGAGATAAGGATCGTCCCACTTGCCGTAGACACCCAGACGTTTGAATTCCTCGCGCTGGATGTTCACCCATTCATCGGCAAAGGCGCGGCATTCCTGACGGAAGTCCACCACAGGAACCTCGTCCTTGTTCTTGCCCTTCTTGCGGTATTGCTCCTCGATCTTCCATTCGATCGGCAGACCGTGACAATCCCAGCCCGGCACATAGCGCGCGTCAAAGCCCATCATCTGATGCGAGCGCGTGATGATGTCCTTGATCGTCTTGTTCAGCGCATGCCCGATGTGCAGATGCCCGTTCGCATAGGGAGGGCCATCGTGAAGCACAAAAGACGGACGCCCGTCCGCTTTGCCCTTGGCGCGCAGTTTTTCGTAAACGTCGATCTTTTCCCAACGCTCAAGCCAGCCCGGCTCGCGGTTCGGCAGGCCCGCGCGCATCGGGAAATCGGTTTTCGGCAGGTTGAGCGTGTCTTTATACTCGGGTGTGGTCGTCTCGGAACACATTTTGAATTGTCCTTGGGAGGTGTGGGATGGTTCGAAATCGGCGCGGGTCTCCATACGCCTTGTCCCGGCGGCTCGCAGTCACCCACAAGTGGGTTAGAGCGCCGGGCTGATAATTCGAATAATGATCGCCACGAAAGTCATGCGGCACCTTATAGGACGGCGCTTGCGGGCGGTAAACCCGTCTTGACGGGGTCAAAATACGAAAAAGGGACGCCACATCTCCGGGCATCCCTTTTCATTTTGCTTTCTGGCGAGAAGGCGGCGGGGCGGGCGCTTAGCTGGCTGCGTCGCTGTCTGGCTGGATCGCGAAACTGATAAATCTCAGGCGGCGTCTTGTTCGAACTGACCGCACCAGTCGTCGGATTTCACAACCGGCCACATGCCCTTGTGTTCCGCTTCGGTCAGGAAGGTCGGCGGGTTGAACCGGCATTCGCCCTTGGCGTCGGTTTCGGCGGCTTTGATTTCAAAAAAGGCACAGGTTTTGCAGGCGGTCTCGGACATGACACTCTTCCCCTATTCGGGCTCATAAAAACTTTGGCGGTCTGGCTGAAGTGGCTGGGAGAATGGCTGCCTGCGATGGGTGGCTTTTCGTCCTTGCTGAGACTGATATAGGAGCAATCGCTTCGGATTTCAAGAAAAATATTCAACGAAATCAAATAGTTGATATATTTACTCAACAACAAAAACACTCAGGATTGGAAAGCGAAACCGTCAGGAATGCGCGACATTCCGGCGCTGGCCGAAAAAACTTATTCAGAATATAGCTTTACTCAAAGGAGCCCCAGATGTCCGACACCCGTTCCGCCCTGCCGCCCAAATTCGAGATCAGCCACGCCGACATGGACCGCGTGCTCAAACGGTTTTACGCCGGTGTCCGCAACCACCCGGAGCTTGCCCCCGTGTTCGGCGCGCATGTCGAAGACTGGCCCGCCCATGAGGAGAAAATCGGCCGATTCTGGCGCAATGCGATTCTGCACGAACGCAATTACGACGGCTTCCCGCAGCGCGTGCATCTGATGGCGCCCGAGGTGAAGGAACATCACTTTGCCATGTGGCTCGGGTTGTTCGACGAGACACTGAATGCGGAACTGGATGCGGAGACGGCCGCGAAATGGTCGGAGATCGCCCACCGCATCGGCCGCGCCTTTCGCATGGGCATCGCGCAACGCGACCAACCGAAAGACGCGCCGCCGAAGCTTTTCTAAGTTTATTCTGAGCCTTTATCGAACAACCCCGTCAGCGCCCGCTTCACGGTCCCTGACACGGACGGCCTCTTCGCCTTCATGAACGGCAGCGGACGACAGACCTCAATCGCCGCCACGCCGACGCGGGCCGTCAGCGCACCATTGACCACGCCTTCGCCGAACCGCCGCGAAACCTTGGCCATCACGCCGCCCCCGGCCATGGTGCCGATGAGATCGTCGCCCACGGCCACCGCCCCGGTGGCCACGAGATGGGTTAGAACCGACCGCGTCACGCGCCACGATCCCAAAGTGCCGGAGCGCCCGCCGTAAATCTCGGCAATCCGCCGGATCATTCGGAGGTTTGCCGTCAGAGCAGTGAACACATCCGCCAGAGCCAACGGCACAAGGGCGGTCACGGTCGCCACCTGCCTGGCTGCGGCCTCGACTTCGCGCCGTGCGGCGGCATCGAGCGGGATGAGCAATTCGGCTTCCGCAAGCGTCAGGAGCCCGTCGGCATCGAACACCTCCGCCTCGCGTTCGCGAAACCGGTCTTTCCCCCAGTTCAACTCCGCACGATGCGCATAGACCGACAGGAGCTTGTCGGCGACGCTCTTCGCAGCCTTGAGATCGGCGTTCGCCATGGCCTCCGCCGCCGCTTTTTGCAGCGTGTCGATGCGCTTGAGCCGGGCAAAGGCCGACAACTCCCGAAGCGCTATCGCCGCCAAAACAAGGACAAACGCCCCGGTCAGCCCCAAGGCGACATAGCCCAGCACGGGATGCGCCGCGATCAGCCCCATAATGGCGTCATAGGTCACAATCGAGACGGTAAAGGCAAAGAGCGCCCCAAACAGCCGCCAGAACCAACGCCCCAGCGCCGAGGGTTTGCGCGCCGCCAGAACCGCCACGCGCTGCATTGCCGCAGGGCGCGCAAGCGGTGCGAGGTCGGGCACGGGATCGGCGGTGGAGGGCGTCACTTTCGCCGCCTCGTCGAGTTCGATCAGAATAGGGCCGCGTTTTGCGCCGGGGTTTTGCTCAGTCATAGCTTATCTCCGATCAAAAACTCGGCGGCGCGGTCGAGCCGGATATGCGGCGGCCCTTCGCCGGGGCGCAGCGTCAACCGCGCGGGGCGGAATTTCATGATTTCGTATTGCGCATCGAGCCAACGCTCCGCCCCCTTGCGCGCAGGCGACAGGATATGGGCAGGGTCTTCGGGCAATTCACCAGGATAAAACGCCGCCTGTTTGCCGCCCTCCGTCATGCCCCGCACGACATCGAGGCTCTGGCCCTCATGCTCCATCGTTTCCTCGACGGTGGCGCGAAGCGCGGCCAAAGACATGGCCTGCGTCGAAGCCCCTGCGAAATCGGCACGATCCCGGGCATCGCGGACCAGTGCCTCCATGATCGCGGTCAGGCGGGGATGTTGGTTGTGATGGATGTGATCGGCCTTGGTGGCGGCAAAGAGAATTTTCTCCACCTTGTGCTGCCCCAAGAGCGACATGATCCGCCCCACCCGACCCGGCCGGAACGCCGCGAGAATATCGGCCATGGTGCGGCGCAGGTCTTCGACCGCTTTCGGGCCGGAATGGATCGCGCCAAGCGCATCGACCAGAACCACCTGCCGGTCAATGCGCGAGAAATGATCGCGGAAGAAGGGTTTGACCACCTCGCGCTTATAGGCCTCGAACCGGCGCTCGAATTCGCGGTGCAGAGACCCGCGCGGGGCCGCGCCCGCTGGGAGAGGAGCGAAGGTCAGAACCGGGGAGCCATCCATCTCGCCGGGCAGCAAAAACCGGCCCGGTGTGCAATCGGAATAGCCCGCCGCGCGCGCCTCTTGCAGATAGGCGGTAAAGCTTTGCGCCAGAGATTTGGCGGTCGGCTCATCGTGTTTCTGGCTCGGATCGAGCGCCCCGAGCATGGCGGTAAAGGCCGCCCCTTCTGCCCGATCCCGCACGGCTTTGAGGGCCTCGGCGGACCATTCGGCATAGGATTTCTCCATCAGACCGAGATCCAAAAGCCACTCGCCGGGATAATCGACAATATCGAGATGCACGGTTTTCTGCCCCGTCAGACCACCCAAAAGCCCCGCAGGTCGCACCTTGAACGACAGGCGCAGTTCGGAAACGGCCCGGGTGCTCTCCGGCCAATGCGGCTCGGGCGAGGTGAGCGCGGAAAGGTGGCTTTCATAGTCGAACCGCGGCACGGTGTCGTCCGGCTGCGGTTGCAGATAGGCGGCGGTGATCGCCGTCGCCGGTCCGAATTGCGGCATCCGGCCCCGGTCCAGAAGATTGGCCACGAGCGAGGTGATGAACACCGTCTTGCCGGAGCGCGACAGCCCGGTGACGCCCAGTCGGATCACCGGTTCGAACAGCGCCTCATGGACGCCGCCCTGCACCGTCTCGACGCCGCGCAAAATCCGGTCTGCAATGTCGTTCAGGATCAAATCCGTGACCTCTTTCCCGATGTTACCCCGCTCAACATAGGCATTCAGGCCTGCGGTTGTAAGGGAGAAACACTGGACGCGCCCGCCCCGCCGCGCTATGGCCCGCATATGCCCAGATACGCCCTTTTGATCGAATATAACGGCGCCCCTTTCGCCGGCTGGCAGCGCCAGAAAGAGCATCCGTCCGTTCAACAAGCGGTAGAGGAAGCTTTGCGCAAACTCGAACCCGACTGCCCGGGCATCGGGGCCGCAGGGCGTACCGATGCGGGGGTGCATGCGACCGGTCAGGTGGCGCATTGCGACATGGCGAAGGACTGGGACCCGTTTCGCCTCAGTGAGGCGTTGAACCATCACCTCAAGCCCCATCCCGTGGCGATCCTTAAGGCGGCGCGCGTAGATGACCACTGGCACGCGCGGTTCTCCGCGATGGAGCGGCGCTATATGTTCCGGCTGATTTCGCGGCGCGCGCCTTTGGTGCATGACGCGGGGCTGGCGTGGCGGGTCAATCACGATCTCGACCGCGACGCGATACAGGCGGGGGCCGAGCGACTGATCGGGCTGCATGATTTCACCACCTTCCGCTCGACCATGTGTCAGGCGGACAGCCCCGTCAAAACACTGGACGAGGCCCGTGTCGAGGTCATGGACATCCCCTACGGGCAAGAGTTCCGGTTCTATTTCCGGGCAAGGTCCTTCCTGCACAATCAGGTGCGCAGCTTTGTCGGTACGCTCGAACGCGTCGGCGCCGGAGCATGGTCGCCGGAGGATGTGACGGAGGCACTTGAGGCGAAAGACCGCGCGGCCTGCGGGCCGGTCTGTCCGCCGGAAGGACTATATCTGGTGGGCGTCGGCTACCCCGACGATCCTTTCGAAAGCTGACATAAGTCACTTTCGTATTTTGGCAAAGAAACCCAAACCCGCCCCAGGCCTGCCGCATTTTCGCCCAATTTCCCTGTCAGCACTCAACTCGCGTCTCTTCAGGAGTGTTGCCATGGACCTGTCCACCATCACCTTCGACCAGTTCGCTCTGGCCATCATGACCACCATCGCGATCCGCGAGGTCATGATCGTGACGCTCCCCGACCGTATCGCAGGCCCCGGTGGCTGGCTGATCGACACCAGCCTTGGCGATCACGTCTGAGCCGAGTCTCCCGACCGACATCCCTCCATTTTGCCCGAAACCGTTTCGATTGCCTGATTTATGAGCGGTTTTGAAACGACGCCCCCTCTTCCGACAGATTTTGCACAGGAAAGCCCGGATTTCCCCCGGCGCTCCATTGAACCTGTGCAGGCGGTTTGATCTACCGAAATGAAAGAGCAACAGAAGGGGACGCCCGATGGCAAAACCGTCTTCACAATTCAGCACGCGCCTGCGCGCGCTGATCGGCCAGATTTATCCGGAACGGAACAGCAAGCATCTTGCCGACGAAATCGTCGCGGCCTTCTGGCCCGAGGGCACCACGCCGCGCGCACGGGCGCGTGCGCCGGGCAACAGCCTGTGGAACGAAACCGACACGCTGGTCATCACCTATGGCAACTCGCTGATCGACGGTCAGCACAAGCCGCTCGATCTGCTCTACGATTTCCTCAACCGCTATCTCAAGGGCACGGTGCATGGCGTGCATATCCTGCCCTTCTTCCCCTTCACCTCCGACGACGGGTTTGCGGTCACCGATTATCGTCAGGTCAACAGCCAACTGGGCGACTGGGCCGACATTCAACGCATCGGTGGCGAGTTCCGCCTGATGTCCGATCTGGTCCTGAACCACGTTTCTTCGATGTCGACCTGGTTCACCGAATATCGGCAGGGCCACGAGCCCTATGACAAATTCTTCACAGAGGCCTCACCCGAAGACGACCTGTCCATGGTCACGCGCCCCCGCACCTCGCCCCTGCTGCGCGAGGTGTCGACGATCAACGGTCCGAAACATGTCTGGTGCACCTTCTCGCACGACCAGATCGATGTGGATTTCAAGAACCCCGAGGTCCTGCTCGAATTCCTGCGGATCATGCGGCTGCATGTCGACAATGGCGTGCGGATCGTGCGGCTCGATGCTGTGGCCTTCATTTGGAAAGAGCTTGGCACCTCCTGCATCCACCTGCCCCAAACCCATGCCATCGTCCGGCTCATGCGCCTTCTCTGCGATTATGCCGAGGAACGCGTGGTTCTCTTGACCGAGACCAATGTGCCCAATGCCGAAAACCTGAGCTATTTCGGCAACCGCAACGAAGCGCATATGATCTACAACTTCTCGCTGCCGCCCTTGCTGCTGCATGCGCTCCTGTCGGGAAGCTCGCTCTATCTCAACCAATGGCTGATGCGGATGCCACCCGCCCAGCTTGGCTGTGCCTATCTCAACTTCTCCGCCTCCCATGACGGGATCGGTGTGCGCGGTGCCGAGGGGCTTTTGGCCCCCGAGGAGCTTGGTCAGGTGATCCAGCGCGTGCGCGACTCGGGCGGGCTTGTGTCGATGCGCTCGCTGCCCGACGGCTCAGAGAAACCCTATGAGCTCAACATCACCTATTTCGACGCGCTCAAAGGCACGATCGAGAAAGGCGAGGACGGCAAGCAGGTGGAGCGTTTCCTCTGTTCGCAGACCATCGTCATGGCGCTCGAAGGCGTTCCAGCTTTCTACATCCATTCGCTGATCGGCACCCACAACGATCATGCGGGCGTCGAGAAAACCGGCGTCAAACGTGCGATCAACCGCCATCGCTGGGACTACCCGGAGCTGCGCGCTCTGCTCGACGATCCAGACAGTCAGAACGCGCAGGTTCTCAATGAAATGAAACGCCGGATCGGCATCCGGATTGCGCAAAAGGCGTTCCACCCGAATGCCACGCAATTCACCATGCATCTGGGCGAAAACCTGTTCGGCATCTGGCGTCAGTCGCCAAACCGCGAGCAATCCATCTTTGCGCTGCATAATGTCACCGACCGGGTGGTCGAGCTGCCGCATATCTCGATCAACCTGATCGACGGCGAGGCATGGTATGACCTGTTGACCGGCGAAAAGATCGACCTCACCAAGCCGAACATCACCTTCGCGCCTTATCAGTGCCGCTGGATTTCCAACCGTCTCTGACGCGGCTTGCGCAAGGGAACCTTCTGCAAAGCGATTGACCTCCTTCCCGGTGGGCGATAGGGGCAGGACCATTCCACCGCCACAGGACCGAGCCGTTTGACATGTCCCTTTCCCTTGACGAGATGCTGACGCAGCTGAGCGGCCATGACAGCCCCAACGAGCTGTACGGCGTCACCGCCCCCTCCGCCAAAAGCCGGGCGACCGTCGAGAAGGTGCTGGAAGAGGCCGAGGCGGTACTGGCCGAGGAAGGTGTCGCGGGGCTCACCTTCCGGGCACTGGCGCGGCGCTGCGACATGCGGCTGAGCAACCTGCAATACTATTTCGCCACACAGGAAGACCTGCTGACCGCCGTCACCCGCTATGTTCTGGTCCGGCGCCTGTCGGAGTTGAAGGCCCGCGGACCGCTGGGCCTCATCGAGGCGCCGCAGCGGTTCACCGCCTATCTCGAATTCCGCATGGAACGCGCCGCCGATCCGAAGGCCCAGGCGATCACCACCGGCCTCCGGGATCTGGCCCTGCGCCAGGACGGCCCTGCCCGGCATGTGGCGCAGATCTGTCGGTTTCACACCGACCTGATCGAAGCGATGATCGCCGCCCTCGCTCCCGAAACCCCGTCACAGGAGATCCGCCACAAGGCGGTGATGATCGCAGCACTGGTGGAGGCGGTCGGTCCGACCTGTGGCCGCTTGTTCGACCGACCGGAGGGGCTGCGCAGCGCGATCCTGTCGCAGGCGCGCAGCATTGTTGGCCTTCCCGCTTAAGCCGACAGCTTCATCAATCCCATGCCCGCCACGATCAAGGCCGCTGCGGCGACCCGCGTCAGATTCAGCGCCTCGCCATGCAGCACGATCCCGGCGATGAACGCCCCGACCGCGCCGATGCCGACCCAGACCATATAGGACGTGCCCAAGGGCAGGCTTTTCATCGCAATCGACAAAAGCCCGAAAGAGGCCAGCATGGTAACCACCGTCACCACGCTTGGCCAGAACACCGTGAACCCGTTCGAAGATTTCATCGCGGTTGCCCAGACCACTTCCAGAAGCCCCGCGATGGTCAAAAGTATCCACGCCATTCCCGATATACCCCTTATTCGTCCGCGAAAATCCCCGGAGACGTCGGCGCACCATCATCGAATTGCGACAGGTAGTCCACGATGATTTTCTGATTGACCGCAAAGCCCTTGTATTCCGCCAGCGCCGGGTCGATGTCGCGCAGCACACGGTGCAGACGACGGCCCCATTTCGGCTGGCTCGCAATGTCTTCGAGGTTCATCAGGTAGCAACGGATCGGAAACGCCAGCGCATTGGAGCGCGGCAGACGGAAAAACGTCTGCAACTCGACGCGCAGGAATTGCTTCTGGCCCACGTTCTCCGGCGTGATCGTCCGCTTTTCCGGGCCCCATTTGTGATAGTTCTCCGGGCTGGTATCGAGGCGCGGGTTCACCGTCATCGTCCAGTTGAGGCGACGATAGTGCTGGCCTTGGCTGACGGAGAGCAGGAATTTCAACGCCTTGTCGAACACGCCCATCTTGCGGGCTTTCGGCACCGGGGCATGCCATTCGAAAAAGTTCATGCCCACGTCGAAATCCAGAGACCAGTCGGCCTGAGACGTCACCATGCCCGCGTCCATCCACAGATTGCCGTCGCGCTCATGCAAAAGCGCAAAATCGCCTTGGGTCTGACGCGTGATATATTCCATCGGCCCGCACGGGAGCGTGGTCGGATCGAGGAAGGTGAACTTCTTCTCGATGCCCAAGGGCTTGTTGATCCAATGCCACGCGTTGCCGTCGCGATGCAGGGTGAAGAGAGCGGGGTAATCCTTGGCCTTCGCCTCCATGATCAGCTCCAGAAGATCCCAGCCCGCAAGCTCCATATGCGGCAGAGACTGGCAGCGCAGCGGATCTTCGGCGAGCGTGATCTCGCGATCCTTCATCTCGGCAACGTAATGCTCGTCCACATCGAATTTGAACTCGAACGGGGTGCCTTTGCGCCCACCAGGATGCTGTTCGATGTTGACCGAATACATGTAGGTATCTTGGTCGAACGGGAAGGGAAAGCGGCGGATCGCCTCCGCGGAGTTGTGATAGGTATAATCGCCCCGGAAGGTTTCGTCATTGAATTGCATGGTCATGGGTCTGTCTCCTCAGAGGTCCAGTTCGAGCCGCGTGCCTTTGAAACGCGACATGCAGGGCATGATGTCTTCTTGCGCGGCGCGCTCGTCGTCCGAGAGCCAGTGATCGTTGTGCAGAATGCGCCCGTCGCACTCCGTCACCTTGGTATGGCACCGCCCGCAGGCCCCGCCGCGGCAGGAATAATCAATCTCGACCTTGGCGGCTTCCAAAGCCTCCAAAAGGCTCTGATCGGCTTTCACATGCACGGTCTGGCCGGTGGAGGCGATCACCACGTCAAATGGTTCACCCGGCGGCGGCGCGGCGAAGGCTTCGGAATGGACGGAGGTTTGCGGCCATCCCAGACGCGATGCCTGATCGGCCACGGACGAAATCAACCCATCGGGACCGCAGGTATAGATATGCGTGCCAAGCGGCTGGCCATCGAGAATGGCGCCAAGGTCCATCCGCGATCCCTCTTCCGAAATATGCACATGGATATGCGCCGCCTGCGGCAAAAGCTTCACCCCCGCCGCCTCATCGCGCGACCGCGCGGCATAGTGCAACTCGTAGGGTTTCTGCTCCATGTCGAGCTGTTTGAGCTGCGACAGGAAGGGCGTGATACCGATGCCGCCGCCGATCAGCACATGTTTCCGGGCGCGCAAATCGAGCTGGAACAGGTTCGAGGGCACAGAAACAGTGATCGCATCGCCTTCCGACACGCATCTGTGCATATAGAGCGAACCGCCCCGCCCCTTGTCCTCGCGGCGCACGGCGATCTCATAGCCGGTGCCATCGTAAGGATCGGAGATCAGAGAATAGGAATTGCGGCGGATCGTGTCGCCTTCGGGCATCTCGACCGTGATATGCGCCCCACCGGAAAACACCGGAAGCGACCCGCCCGTCGGGTCCTCGAAGCGGAAGCGTTTGACGAGGGGCGAGAGCTGTTCGACTTTGGTGACTTTCAGAGCAAGTTTCATGCGCGGATCTCCACGGTTTCCGGCACGACGCCCGGCGTTTCCGCATCGACGCAGACGCCCTGAAACACGCCCAGACGGCGGGAGAAATGATCCCGCACGAAGAGCGTCAACCCGCAATGCGAACAGGTGAACGGATCGGTCGTCACATCCTCGGTGATGCCTTTGCAATGCACGCATTGGATGCGCCGCGCGATGGAGCCGCGATGTTCGGTCTGAATTTCATCCATCGGCAAACCGGCGGCAAAGGCCATGGCGGAGACATGCCCGATCAGCCCTTCGGAGCCCGCCAGATAAAGCTGCGTGCCCATGCGCGCCTCGCCCAAAAGCTTGTCGACAAGCGGCGTGGCGGCATCGAAATCGGGGGCCGTATGGACGGCCACGGGGGAGAGGTTTTTGAGCTGTTCGGCCACGCCGGTGGATTTGGAAACCAGCACGATATGGGCGCGGTCCATGACGGAGGCGTCCGTTGCGGCAAGATCGACCAGCGCGCCAGCGCCAGCCTCATCCGCGACCATGATCGCAGGGGCCGCACCTTGCGACACCAGCCCGCCATAGGTCGGACGGCTGTCGATCGAGGGGGAAAATTCAGTATTGGGCATGTGATTGCCTTTGCAGGTCCTGTTGGTCTCAGGAGGCGGGCACGTCATTGCCCCCGCCTCGTAAGTCTTTGTGCGATTTATTTTTTAGATCAGCCCTTGGCGGTCCGACGTTTCTTGTCGACGTCGTAGAAGGGCATCGGATGGGCGATGGCGCTCACCTCTTTGTCCGGGAACTGAACCGTCAGGGCCGTGCCTTCGACGGCGCAATCGACCGGCATGCGGGCAATGCCCACGTTGTGCTCATTGAGGGGCGAGTACATGCCGATGGTGACAACCCCGACCTGTTTGCCGTCTTTCAGCAAAGGCGAACCTTCCGGAGCGGGCTCCGTGCCTTCGAGCTTCACACCGTAAATCTTGAAGCGCTCTTTGCCCTTCAGACGGTAATGCTCTTCGGCACCGCGGAAGCCGGTTTTGCCCGGAGACACGGTGAATTCGAGACCCAGCTCCCAAAGCGTATCGCCATTGGCCTCGTCTTCGAACGGGTACATTTCCGAGTTGTCATAGGGGAAGAACAAAAGATAGCTCTCGGCGCGAAGCCAATCGAGCGTGGTGAAGCGCGTCGGGATGATCCCCATCGCCTCGCCTTCCGCAACGATGGTGTCCCAGATTTCCACGGCATCCTGGCGACGGCAGAAGATCTCATAGCCGCGCTCGCCGGTGTAACCGGTGCGGGAAATCATCACCGGTTTGCCGAACAGCGTCGTCTGCATGTGGCTGAAATAGACCACGTCGCGGATGCCCGGCACGTGTTTTTCGAGGTAATCGACGGCCATCGGGCCTTGCAGCGAAATGTCGTGCAGCTCGTCGTCGAAGATCACCGCGACATTGCGCCCGGCGGCGTATTTCGTCAGTTGTTCGTGCCCGGCACCGGAGCCATGCACCACCATGAAGTTCTGCGGCCCGAGACGGTAAATCACGCAGTCGTCCACGAACTTGCCGCCGTCATTGAGCATGGTGGCATAGGTCGAGCGACCGGGTTTCAGCTTCTCGATGTTGCGGGTCGTGGCCTTGTCGATCACGTATTGCGCGTGCGGGCCGACGACATAAACTTTTTTCAGCCCCGAGACATCCATGACGCCCGCTTTCGTGCGGATCGCCAGATATTCCTCCGTCTGATCTTTGTCATAGCGCCAGGCGGTGCCCATGCCGCTCCAGTCTTCGAGATCGGAGCCGAGGGCGCGGTGCCGGTCCGCCAGTGCGGAAAATCTCCATGATGCGATCATTGTTTTTGTCCTTAGGGTAGTCGTTTAATTTTCTGTTGTGGGAACCGGCGACGGAAACCGCCGCCGGTTCAGGGGAAAGACGGACTGTCTTACTTTTTCTTCAGGCCCTTGTAGGCATGTTCCTCGTGGCGCCAGCCGAACACGATCGCGATCACGACCATGGCGAGGATGAGAAGGAGCCAGAGGCCTTCGACGGAGCCGTAACCCGCGTAATACGCGCCGGTGATGCCGTCCCAGGAGGTTGCGTCAAAAGGTGCTTCCATTTCGTTCGTCCTTTCTTGAGATCACTCAGCCGGGCTGACCGACGGGTGAAGCGCTTCGGGATAGGCTTCGGCAGGCACTTTGACCTTGTCGAGACCGAGGAGTTCGGCATCGTCCGGCACACGGAGCTGACCGGTGACCTTCAGGATGAAGGAGATCACATAGCCCGGAACGAACCCCAGAAGACCCATGGTGACCGCACCGACGAGCTGGCCGAGGAAGGAGGTGTCGATGACATCTTCACCGAACAGCGCCGGGTAACCCTGGGCCGCGATACCGACCGCGAGGAGACCCCACATGCCGAGGAACCCGTGCACAGCGAAGGCACCCACGGCATCGTCAATGCCACGACGTTCGATGAAGGAGGCGACGAAGGGCATGGCGCAGGCGCCGATGAACCCGATCGCAAACGCCATCGGCGGGTACCACAGGTCGAGACCGGCAGCCGCAGAGATGATCCCGCCGAGAGCGCCGGACATCATCCAGAACGGATCGCGGGTGACCATCCAGGCTCCGATGATACCACCGGCAAAGGCCATCAGCGTGTTGAAGGTCATGCCGGAGAGAGTCATCGGCGTGCCGTAGATCGTGGTTTCGATCGTGCTGCTCCAGGACCAGGCTTCGCCCGGAACGATGACACAGCCCATGAGGAAGCCCCAGAAGCCTGCGATGATGAGCATGAGCCCGATCAGCGTCATCGGCATGGAGTGACCCGGGATGTGGTTGGCGGAGCCATCGGCGTTGAACTTGCCGATCCGCGGCCCGAGGTTGATCAGAACGCCGAGCGAGAAGAAGCCCGCGATCATGTGCACGACACCGGCAGCGCCGAAGTCATGATAGCCGAACTTGGTCACCAGCCAGCCATCAGCATGCCAGCCCCAGGCCCCCGCGAGGATCCAGACGAAGGAGCCGAGCGCGATGGCCAGAACGACAAACCCCGTCAGCTTGATGCGCTCGATCACGCCACCCGAAAGGATCGACGCGGTGGTGGCCGCAAAGAGCACGAAAGCCCCCCAGAACACGCCAGAGACGCGGTCGTCGAGGTTCGGCCCCATGTATTGGCTCCACGGCAGAGCGATTTCATTCGCATAAGCCAGACCGGAAATGCCCATCGGCCCCTCGGAAAGCGTCAGCCCGGTCGGGAAGGCGTAATAGATCCACCAGCCGATGACGTAGAAGAACGGCACGATCATCGCGAAGGCGAGGATGTTCTTGATGCCGGAGGCCAGCGCGTTTTTCGACCGCGATGCGCCCATTTCATATGCGAGGAACCCGGCATGGATGAGAATCATCAGCGGGATCGTCAGGTAGTAGAAGGTCTCGGAAAACGTACCGTTTGTCGCGGCGGCGTTTCCCTGAAGCTCCGCAACCGCGGCAGCCAAGGATGCAAGATCCTGTTCCAAGTCGTTCTCCCTGTCCTGTTGAACTTGATTGGAATATCAAGCCAGCTTGGCCCGGTTTTGGTTTGGACCAATTGTGCGAACTGGCTCACTCAGTGAGATCATGAAAGCGGAAGGCATCACCATGGGTCAAAGTTTTTTCCTCTGAGGAATTAATTTTGACGCGGGCTGCGCTGCTTTTTAGGTCAAACGACCACCCTTGCGGGGCGGAGTGCTGAATTTCTGTGCGCAGATAAAATTGCGCCAAGCCAGGTTGGCGCAGCCCGAGACCCCTCGGGCGCTGACAAAGCCCGGAACCGGTGGGGACCACAGGGCATAGTCGGGCGAGAGATTCGCACCTTTTCTCAGATCGAATGGTCAAGAAATGGCGGAAATCCCCGCACCGAACGCCCCACTGGATTGGTAGGGCCAATCCCTTCAGGAAGGGATCAGTCTTCCTGAAGCAAGAGCCGCTGATCTTCGATCAGCGCGAGTTTCATGAACTCGCTCGCCTCTTCGATGTCCCGCGCGGCGAGGGCGTTGAACAGCCCGTTATAGCCCTGCTGATAAATCGCGATCCGCGTCGGCGTGAGATGGCGCCGGTACATCGCGGTGCGGAACGATTGCCGCCGGGCGTCGAGCACAAGGTTATAACAGGCGATCAGAAGCGGATTGCCCGTGCCCTCCGCGAGCAGTCGGTGGAACTCTTCCTCAAGCCGCACGAAGGCCGCCGCATCGGTCTGCACCGCTTCCATTTTCGACAAGACGACGGAGAGCGCCTCGATCTGTTTCGGCGACATATTGACAATCGCGAGCCGCACCATTTCCGGCTCGATGATCCCGCGCATCACCTGCAATTGCAGCGGCCCGGTCTCCGAGGCGACGGGGGACAGAGCCTCGCCCTGCCCGTCCGGATCGTAGGTCACGAAAGACCCCGACCCCGCGCGCCTGCGGATCATCCCGCGCGCTTCGAGTTGATCGAGCGCCTCGCGCACCGTGTTGCGCGCAACCCCCAACTCCTGCGCCAGTTGTCGCTCCGACGGCAGACGTTCTTCGGTCGCGTATTCCTGCGTCACGATCCGCGTCGACAGCGTCTCGATCACATATTTGACCGTCGCACCGGGGAGAGAGGTCGTGGGAGGCAGGGCGGAATTGGGCACGCGGTCGGTCCTTTTCGGGTTTCCGACTATTAGACCAATTTTTTGCAACTGGTCCAGAGGGCGTGCACTGGTTCAGTCGCTCACAATGAGAAAGAGGCGCGGGAGTGCCGCGCCTCTTTCGGAAATTTTAGGGGATGTGCTCTTTGATGGGCGTTTAGCCGGCGCCCGCAGGTGTGCGGACGCGTTCGGCGCTTCCATCGCTCCACCGGAGCGATGGATCGGCCCTATTGGGCCGACCAGCGCTTTCCCCGGCGCCCGCAGGGGTGCGGGCGCGTTCGAACCTTTGAAAGGTCCACTGGACCTTTCAATCCGACAAAGTCGGACCGGTTCTCACCCCATCCGTTCCGAAGAATACGAACCCGGCGACGCCTGGAACACCACGGTTTTGTTGCCGTTCAGGAACACCCGGTGGTTGGCATGGGCATGGATCGCACGGGCCAGAACTTGGCTTTCCACATCGCGCCCCAGAGACACAAAATCGTCCGGGCTTTGCGCGTGCGTGATCCGCACCACGTCCTGCTCGATGATCGGACCTTCGTCCAAATCGGCGGTCACATAATGCGAGGTCGCCCCGATCAGTTTCACGCCACGGGCATAGGCCTGTTTGTACGGGTTCGCGCCCTTGAACGACGGCAGGAAGGAGTGGTGGATGTTGATGATCCGCCCCGACATCACCTTGCACATCTGATCCGAGAGGATCTGCATGTAGCGCGCCAGAACGATCAGCTCGGCGCCCGAATCCTTGACCACCTTCATGATCGCGGCCTCGGCGTCCGGCTTATTCTCTTTGGTCACACGGATGTAGTGGAACGGAATGTCGTTGTTCACGACAACCTTTTGATAATCCATGTGGTTCGAGATCACCGCCACGATCTCGACCGGCAGCGCACCGATGCGCACACGGTACAGAAGATCGTTCAGACAGTGTCCGAAACGGGACACCATGATCACAACTTTCATCTTCACGCTCTCGTCGTGGAAAGCGAAAGTCATGCCGAATTCCTCGGCGATCTTGGCGAAGTCCTTTTCAAGCGCCGCCTGATCCGCGCCCTCCTCAGACGCAAAGCTCACGCGCATGAAAAAATGGCCGGTTTCGGTGTCGTCGAATTGCGAGCTGTCGGTGATATTGCAGCCGTGATCCGCGAGGAAGGTGGCGATGGCCGCGACAATCCCGCGCGTCGTGGCGCAGGTCACGGTGAGACAGAATTTCGTCATCTTTTTCTCCAGATGCAAGGCGCTCCCCTGATGCGCGCCCTCGATGTTGGTGTGTTGTTTTTGTTTGATTTTATCGTTGATTTTTTATGCCGTAAGCCCTTCGGGCGCAGTCAGGCTGTGAGCCCTTCGGGCTCAGGAAGATCGTTGGCGCGGCAGGCCGCCGTCACGGTGTTGGCCAAAAGACACGCGATGGTCATCGGACCGACCCCACCCGGAACCGGCGTGATCGCCCCGGCAACCTCGACCGCCGTGTCAAATTCGACATCGCCCACGAGCTTGGTCTTGACGGTCCCGTCTTCGCGCAGACCTTTTTCCGGCGCATCGACCCGGTTGATACCCACGTCGATCACGGTCGCGCCGGGTTTCACCCAGCTGCCCTTGACCATCTCCGGACGCCCGACGGCCGCCACGAGAATGTCGGCACGACGGCAGACCTCTTCGATGTCCTTGGTGCGCGAATGCGCGATGGTCACGGTGCAGCTGTCGCGCAGCAAGAGTTGCGCCATCGGTTTGCCCACAATATTGGAGCGCCCGACGACCACGGCATTGAGCCCCGACAGGCTGCCAAGCTGATCGCGCAGCATCATCAGACAGCCGAGCGGCGTGCAAGGCACCATGCTCTTTTGTCCGGTGCCCAGAAGACCCACGTTCGAGATATGGAACCCGTCCACATCCTTTGCCGGGTCAATCGAGTTGATCACCAGATCGCTGTCGAGATGGTCCGGCAGCGGCAACTGCACGAGAATGCCATGCACCGCCGGATCGGCGTTGAGCTGTTCGATCAGCGCCAGAAGATCGGCCTCCGACGTGTCCGCCGACAGTTTGTGCTCATAGGAATTCATCCCGCATTCCACGGTCTGCTTGCCCTTGTTGCGCACATAAACCTGGCTTGCCGGGTCTTCGCCCACCAGCACCACGGCCAGACCGGGCGTGATGTTGTGAACCTCTTTCAGACGCGCCACATGGGCGGCCACTTTTTCGCGCACGGTCTCGGCAAAGGCCTTCCCGTCGATGATCTGTGCAGTCATGTCTCTCTCCAATATCTCTCCGAAAACCTCGGTCCGAACCCTTAGTCCGAAACGTCAGTCCTCAAGGCGGCGGGCGGCCACGGCCAGTGCGTGCCAGAGCGATCCCGCCAAAGTGCGCATCCCGATCACCGCGAGCCGGTCTTCGGCACGGCGGATCAGAAAAACGGTCATATGTTCAAGCCCGGTGCGGGTCGCCTGCCCCGGCCCAAAGCCCTTCGCATCGATGTTCACAAGCTTGTTCATCAGCGCCTCGATCGGGGCTGCGCCCTGCGTCGAAGCAATTTCGAAGGCGGCGAAACCGTCGGTCTGTTCGGTGACGGAGCACTCCGGCACCTCGGATTTCAGCATGGCTGCGAAATCCACCTCGGCCTTGCCGGTCGCCTCAATCATCCATTGCCCGCGCCCGGTCCAAAAGGCGGCGTATTCGCCCATGGACACGGCTTTGCCAACGCCCGGAAGCATCAGACCGAAGGGCTGAGGCACCTCCTGCCCGGCCCGCAGGCTCAGGGAGGCCAGACCGAGATCGGCGTTTTCCGTGATGGTCAGCGCGCCGAATACCTCGGTCCGCGCCACCGTGCCGCCCAGGGCGGTGATAGCTGTGAGATCAGTCACGGAGACGTCCTCCTTCGGGGTCCACGAAATGGGCAGAGACCACTTCGACCTTCAATTCCTTGCCTTCCACCGGGTTGGCCGCGATCAGCACCTCGCCCATCCGTTCCGCACCGTTCTCAAGGAACCCGAGCGCGATATAGCTCTCGAGATGCGGCGAGTAACAGGACGAGGTGATCCAACCCTGATCGCTGGTCATCGTCTGCGCCTCACCTTGGGTGAAAAGATGCGACCCGGCCATGACCTGCGTTTGCGCCTCGAGCGGTTTGAAACCGACAAGCCGACGTTTTTCCGCAGCCATCCCTTCGCGCCGCGACATCACGGCCCCGATGCTGTCTTTCTTCGCCGACACCATCTTGCCCAGCCCCAGCATCTGCGCCGTGGTCTGACCGTTCAACTCGGCCCCCGCCGCGTGACCTTTCTCGATCCGGAGCACACCCAGCGCTTCGGTCCCGTAAGGCGTCACACCCAGATCCGCGCCCAGTTCCATCAGCCGCGCCATCAGCGCCTGACCATAGCGGGCCGGAACAGCGACCTCATAGGCCAGCTCGCCCGAGAACGAGATCCGGAACAGCCGCGCCCGCAACCCGTTGCAGATCGTCAGATCGGCACAGGCCATGAAGGGAAACGCCTCGTTCGAAAGGTCGAACCCGTCGACGATCCGCGTCAGAAGCTCGCGCGCTTTCGGCCCCGCCACGGCGATCTGCGCCCAGGCGTCGGTGGTGGAAATCAGCTGCACATCCAGCTCCGGCCAGACACATTGATGGAAGAATTCCATCTGGCGATAGACCAGCCCCGCGTTGGCGGTCGTCGTCGTGACCACATAGTGATCCTCCGCCATCCGCGCGCAGGTGCCGTCGTCATAGGCATGCCCGTCTTCGCGCAGCATCAGACCGTAACGCACCATGCCGACCTTCAGCGTGCCCATCATGTTCGAGTACATGCGGTTCAAAAACTCGCCCGCATCCGCACCCTGAACGTCGACCTTACCAAGCGTGGTCACATCGCAAAGCCCAACACCGGAGCGCACAGCCAGAACCTCGCGGTCCACGGTCTGCCGCCAAGTGGTTTCGCCAGCGCGCGGGAAATATTGCGCCCGCATCCATTGACCCACCTCGACGAACGCGGCGCCTTGGGCTTCGGCCCAATGATGCGTCGGCGTCAGGCGGCGCGGACGGAACAGCGGCCCGGTGTCACCCCCCCCCAGCACCGCCAGCGAGACACCGGTATAGGGCGGGCGGAAGATCGTGGTGCCGGTTTCCGGGATCGCTTTGCCGGTCAGCTCGGCCATCACCGCCAGCGCGGAAATGTTCGAGGTCTTGCCCTGATCGGTCGCCATGCCCAGCGTGGTCCAGCGTTTCAGATGCTCCACCGGCTTCATATTTTCCTTATGCGCCAGTGCGATATCCTTGACGGTCACGTCATTCTGGAAATCGACCCATGCCCTTTTTTTCGTGGCGCGCTTCGTACCGGGAACGTGCCAAAAGGCAGCCTGCTCGGACGGCATATTCTCCGCCTTCGGAAGCGCAATCTCAGAGGCCGCAACACCGATCTCGGACAGCGCCGTGATCGCGGCTTTCATACCGTCTTCCAAAGCGTCCGCCGTACCGCCCTTGCCCGCCGCAGCCCCGGCTGGGATCAGGCCTTTCGGCCCATCCGGGCTCGGAACGAAGGCCAAAAGATCGTCGTTCCAGACCGGACGCCCGCGATGATGCGAGGCCAGATGCACGTTCGGGTTCCACCCGCCCGCGACGCCGAGCGCGCCGACGGAGTGCCATTCGGACCGCCCGTTGCGGGTGATCTCAATCGACGTCAGACCCAGACGCCCTTTCGTCCCGGTCACGGTCGCCCCCGCGAAGACCTCATAGTCGCCAAACCGCGGCGCTGCCTCGCGGGCATCGATCACGCCCAGAACCTTCGCGCCCTTGGCGATCAGATCCATCGCCGTGCGGTGCCCGTCGTCGCCATTGGTGAAAATCGCAATCGCGTCCCCGTCCCGCTTCACCGGGCTCACCGCCCAGCGATTGGCATAGGCCCGCATCGCCCCCGCCAGCATCACACCGGGACGGTCGTTGTCGGCAAAGGGGATATGCCGCTCCGTCGCGCCCGCCGCCAGAACCGTGCGTTTCGCAGTGATCCGCCACAGCGTCTGGCGCACCTTGTCGCCCGGAACGGCCAAGTGATCCGACACCCGCTCGACCGCGCCGAAAATCCCGTGATCATAGACGCCGAACACCGTGGTGCGGGTCATGATGCGGACATTCGGCAGGCTCTCAAGCTCGGCCTTCGCATCTGCGACCCAGCCCATGGCATCGGCACCGTCCAGCGCATCGCTTTCCGCCATCAGACGCCCGCCAAGGGCGAAATCTTCATCGGCAAGGATCACATCCGCACCCGCACGCCCGGCGGTCAGCGCCGCCGCAAGCCCCGCCGCACCGGCCCCCACGATCAGAAGATCGCAATGCAGGAAGCCTTTGTCGTAATCGTCCGGATCGGGCAGCATCGAGAGCGATCCAAGCCCCGCCGCCTTGCGGATCATCGGCTCGTAAAGCTTTTCCCAGAACGCTTTCGGCCACATGAAGGTCTTGTAATAGAACCCCGCCGCGAAGAAGGGCGACAGAAGATCGTTCACCGCCAAGAAGTCACGCTCCAGCGGCCCCATGTGGTTTTGCGAGCGTGCCGTCAGCCCATCGAACAGCTCCGCGACCGTGGCGCGCGTGTTCGGCTCCTGGCGCGCTCCCGTGCGCAGCTCGACCATGGCATTGGGTTCCTCGGAGCCCGCCGCCACAACGCCGCGCGGGCGGTGATATTTGAAACTCCGGCCCATCAGCTGAACGCCATTGCCCAGAAGGGCGGAGGCCAATGTGTCGCCTTGGAAGCCTTTGTAAGCCTTGCCGTTGAAGGTAAAATTCAGCGGCGCGTTGCGGTCGATCAGACCACCAGTCAGACGGGTCATTCTGCCGCTCCCAGTTTCACGTTCGAGGCCAGTTCCGCCCCGAGAATGTCATGCGTGGTGGTGTCGCGCGTCACGACAAGCCAGCTCCGGTCGCCCTGTTCGTGGAACCACAGCTCGCGGTGAACGCCCGCCGGATTGTCGCGCTGGAAGACATAGTCGCAGAATTGCGCTTCGGCATTCTCAGCCGTCGCATCGGGCCGGTGCATCAGATTGGCGTCGCCCAGATAGGTGAATTCCTGACTGTCGCGCAGGCCGAGAAGGGGATGAGGGATCAGCATCTTTTCACCTCAATGCAGGTTGGGTTGGGCGCCAACGCCCTTTTCGTCGATGACATAACCGCGCTCGAACCGGTCGAGCCGATAGGCGGTGGCGGTCTCATGCGGGCGGCCGGTCGCAAGCAAATGCGCGAAGGCATAGCCGGAGGCGGGCGTCGCCTTGAACCCCCCGTAACACCAGCCGGCGTTGAGATAGAGCCCGTCGATATGGGTCTGGTCGATGATCGGCGAGCCGTCCATGGACATGTCCATGATCCCGCCCCAGCTCCGCAAAAGCCGCGCGCGCCCGATCATCGGCATGAGCGCCATGCCGCCTTCGAGCACATCTTCGACCACCGGCAGGTTGCCGCGCTGCGCGTAGGAATTGTACCCATCGATGTCGCCACCGAACACCAGCCCGCCCTTGTCGGACTGGCTCACATAGAAATGCCCCGCGCCAAAGGTGATGACGCCCGGAATGGTCGGTTTGAGCCCTTCGGAGACGAAGGCCTGCAACACATGGCTTTCGATCGGCAGGCGCATTCCAGCCTTGGCCATGACCCGCCCCGAGGACCCGGCGACAGCCACGCCGACCTTCTTGGCCCCGATAAAGCCACGAGAGGTTTCAACGCCCAAAACCTTGCCATTCTCGATCTTGAACCCGGTGACTTCGCAATTCTGGATGATGTCGACGCCGCGCATATCGGCACCGCGGGCATAGCCCCAGACCACCCCATCGTGGCGCGCCGTACCCGCGCGTTCCTGCATCAGGCCACCCTTGATCGGGAAGCGCGCATTGTCGAAATTGAGGAAGGGCACCATCTGTTTCAACTCGTCACGCGACAAAAGCCGCGCGCCCGCACCGACCAGCATCATCGCATTGCCGCGACGGCGATAGGCATCGCGCTGAGCGTCGGTGTGGATCAGGTTGATGATCCCGCGCTGCGACACCATCGAGTTGAAATTGGTTTCCTGCTCCAGATTTTCCCAGAGCTTCATCGAGAATTCATAGAACGGCTCGTTGCCCGGCAGCAGGTAGTTCGACCGGATGATCGTCGTGTTCCGCCCGATATTGCCAGAGCCGAGCCAGCCCTTTTCCAGCACCGCAACCTTCAGCTCGCCAAAGGTTTTCGCCAGATAAAAGGCCGTCGCAAGCCCATGCCCGCCGCCGCCGACAATCACGATGTCATAGGCGGGTTTCGGCTCCGGGTTGCGCCACAGCGGCGTCCACCCCTTGTGCCCGGTCAGGGCCTCTTTCACGACTTTGAAACCAGAGAATTTCATGCAGGTGCGCTCCTTCGTCTGATCCTTTTGTAGCGGGGATTTTCGCTCTGTACCTCCATATTCAAGTCGTATATTTTCAAATTCAGGACGTATTTTCATATTTCTCGTCAGGCCCTGAACATGAAGAGAATCGCCTTTCTGCTGGTCGATGGATTCGCTCTTTTGTCAACCGCATCCGCGCTCGAACCGCTGCGTGCGGCGAACCTGTTTTCGCCCACCTTGCGCTATGAGGTGACCCTGCTTTCAAGCTCCGGCGAGACGGTCAAATCGTCGGTCGGCGGCGCCTTCGAGACCCGATCTTTTCGCGATCTTTTCCCCCGCTTCGACATCGTCTTCGTGGTCGCGGGTGGTGACCCGGCGCGGGTCAACGACCCCGCACTCTTCGCTTGGCTCAGGCAGGCCGACCGCTCCGGCGTGGCGCTCGGCGGCATCTCCGGCGGGGCGGTCATTCTGGCGAAAGCGGGGCTTTTGGCGAACCGTCGTTTCACCGTCCACTGGCATCATTATGGCGACTTCGACAAACTCCCCGGCGACTGGCTTTTGGAGCGGCGATTGTTCGTGATCGACCGCGACCGCTACACCTGCGCCGGTGGCTCCGCCCCCCTCGACATGATGCATGCGATCATCGCCCGTGACCACGGAACCGCCTTCGCCCAGCGGATTTCCGACTGGTTCATCCAGACCGAAGTGCGCGGAGCGGATGCGCCGCAACGGTCCTCGATCACCGGGCGCTATGGCGTCATCCCCCTGCCGGTCGAGGCCGCTTTGGAACTGATGGAAAGCCATATCGCCGACCCTCTCGGCCAGGATCAGATCGCTACGCTTTCGGGCCTCTCGACCCGCCAATTGCAACGCCAGTTTCGCGAGGCCACCGGTCGCTCGATCATGGAGGAATATCGCCGTATCCGTCTGGAAACAGGGAAAGAATTGATTTCCTCCACCCGCATTCCGCTGACCGAGATCGCCCAGATGACCGGCTTCTCCTCGCAGGCGCATTTCTCCGACGCCTACCGTAAACTCTACGGCGCGGTCCCCTCAAGCCTCCGTAAAAAAGAAGGCCCGGCATAAGCCGGGCCTTGGGGAACAGTGGCGGATCTGGGGCCGCCACTCAGGGAAGTTTGTTGGATCAGATGTCCAGCGTGTTGTCTTTTTCCCAACGGGAGAAATGCGACACGAAGGAATTCCACTCGCGGTGCTTCATCTTGATGTAGGAGGCCGAAAAATCGTTGCCGAGCATGGCTTTCAACTCAGGATCGGCGTCATAGGCGCGGATCGCATCCAGCATGTTGAGCGGCAGTTTCGGCGCGCCTTCGATCTTGTGACCTTCGGCATACATGTCGATGTCGTAACGCGGGCCGGGGTTGGCTTTGGAGCGGATGCCCGACAGACCGGCAGCGATGATCACCGCTTGAAGCAGGTAAGGGTTCACCGCCCCGTCCGGCAGGCGAAGCTCAAACCGGCCCGGCCCCGGCACGCGCACCATGTGGGTGCGGTTGTTGCCGGTCCAGGTCACCGTGTTCGGCGCCCAGGTCGCGCCCGAATTGGTGCGCGGCGCGTTGATCCGTTTGTAGGAGTTCACCGTCGGGTTGGTGATCGCCGCCAAGGCTTCGGCATGTTTCATGATCCCGCCGAGGAAGTAACCGCCCTGCTCAGAGAGCCCCACTTCACCGACCTGACCCCCGGCATTGCCCGCGAAGGCGTTGGTTTTGCCATCGAGATCCCAGACCGAGATATGCGCGTGGCAACCGTTGCCGGTCAGGCCCTGAATGGGCTTCGGCATGAAGGTGGCGCGCAGACCGTGTTTTTCGGCAATGGATTTCACCATGAACTTGAAGAAACTGTGACGGTCGGCGGTGATCAGCGCGTCGTCGAAATCCCAGTTCATTTCGAACTGGCCGTTGGCGTCTTCGTGATCGTTCTGATACGGCCCCCAGCCCAGCTCCAGCATGTAATCGCAAATCTCGGCGATCACGTCATAGCGGCGCATCACGGCCTGCTGGTCGTAACACGGCTTCTCCGCCGTATCGAACGGATCGGAAATCGCATCGCCCTCGGGGGTCAGGATGAAGAATTCCGCTTCGATCCCGGTCTTGACGCGCAGACCTTCGTCGGCGGCTTCCTTGATCAGCCTCTTCAACACGTTGCGCGGCGCCTGTTCGACCGGCTCATCTTCCATGATGCAATCGGCGGCAACCCATGCCACCTCCGGTTTCCACGGCAGTTGAATGACGGCATCCGCATCCGGCACGGCAAGCATATCCGGGTGCGCCGGCGTCAGATCGAGCCATGTCGCAAAGCCCGCAAAACCCGCACCGTTCTTCTCCATCCCCGCGATCGCGGAGGCGGGCACCAGTTTGGCGCGCTGGCCACCGAACAGATCGGTGTAGGAGATCATGAAATATTTAACGCCTTTTTCCTCGGCGAATTTGGTCAGTTTGCTCATTTTGTCTTTTCCTGTTCCCTGTCGGTGAAAGAGGGGCGCTTGGCCCCTCTTCTTGGGCCTCAGAAGCCCGGCTTGCCCGGGTACCAGTTGGTCCCTGCGAGCGGAATTTGCGCCATGGCCGCGGCTTCCATGGTCAGCGCACAGAGATCCTCGGGTTCGAGGTTGTGCACGTGGTTGTGACCACAGGCCCGTGCGATGGTCTGGCATTCCAGCGTCATCACGTTGAGGTAGTTGCGCAGCATCCGCGCCGCTTCCACCGGGTTCACGCGCTTCATCAGCTCGGGGTCCTGCGTGGTGATACCCGCAGGGTCCTTGCCTTCGTGCCAGTCGTCATAGGCATCGGCCGTGGTGCCCAGAGCCGCGTATTCCGCGCCCCATTTCGGGTCCTGCTCACCGATGGCAATAAGAGCCGCCGTACCGATGGAGACCGCATCGGCCCCAAGCGCCAGCGCCTTGGCCATATCCGCACCGTTGCGGATGCCGCCGGAGACCACGAGCTGAACCTTGCGGTGCATGCCCAGATCCTGAAGCGCCTGAACGGCGGGGCGGATACAGGCGAGGATCGGCTGGCCGACATGTTCGATGAACACGTCCTGCGTTGCCGCCGTGCCGCCCTGCATCCCGTCGAGCACGACCACGTCCGCGCCCGCTTTCACAGCCAGAGCGGTGTCGTAATAGGGGCGTGCGCCGCCGACCTTGATATAGATCGGTTTTTCCCAGTTGGTGATCTCGCGCAGCTCAAGAATTTTGATCTCAAGATCGTCCGGGCCGGTCCAGTCCGGGTGCCGACAGGCGGAGCGTTGGTCGATGCCGACCGGAAGGTCGCGCATGCCCGCCACACGTTCGGTGATCTTCTGACCCAGAAGCATGCCGCCGCCGCCCGGTTTCGCGCCCTGACCCACAACGATCTCGATGGCGTCGGCACGACGCAGATCGTCCGGGTTCATGCCGTAGCGCGACGGCAGGTATTGGTAGACGAGTTTCTCGGAATGCCCGCGCTCTTCCTCGGTCATGCCGCCGTCACCGGTGGTCGTCGAAGTGCCCGCCATGGTCGCGCCACGGCCCAGAGCCTCTTTCGCGGGACCCGAGAGCGCACCAAAGGACATGCCTGCGATGGTCACCGGGATTTTCAGCTCGATCGGCTTTTTCGCAAACCGCGTGCCGAGTGTGACGGAGGTATCGCATTTCTCGCGGTAGCCTTCGAGCGGGTAACGCGACATGGACGCGCCGAGGAACAGCAGGTCATCGAAATGCGGCAGGTGGCGTTTGGTGCCGCCGCCACGAATGTCGTAGATGCCGGTGGCCGCCGCGCGGCGGATTTCGGCGTTGGCGGCGTTGCTGAACGTATAGCTGTCGCGCGGCGGGGTGTGGGGTGTCTTTTCCATCTTTGCGCTCCTCAGTATTCGCCAGCGTGGTCGATGTTGAAGTTGTAGAGTTTGCGCGACGAACCGTAGCGTTTGAACTCTTCCGGTTTGGCATCCGCCCCGGCTTTCTCAAGAAGGTCCTTGAGGATCTCGATATGCTCCGGGCGCAGTTCCTTCTCGACGCAGTCGGCGCCCAGCGATTTCACGGAACCGCGCACGAACAGGCGCGCTTCGTAAAGCGAGTCGCCCAGCGCATCGCCCGCATCGCCCAGAACAACGAGGTTGCCCTTTTGCGCCATGAACGCGCACATGTGGCCGATGTTGCCGTGCACGACGATGTCGATACCCTTCATCGAGATACCGCAGCGCGAGGACGCATTGCCCTTGATGTTCAAAAGACCGCCGTGCCCGGTGGCGCCCGCATATTGCGAGGCGTCGCCTTCGATGGTCACGACGCCGGACATCATGTTTTCCGCAACACCGGGGCCGGTGGAGCCTTTGACGGTGATCGTCGCTTCCTTGTTCATCCCGGCGCAGTAGTAGCCGGTGGACCCGTTGATGGTCACGGAAATCGGACCGTCGAGACCCACGGCCACGGCATGCGCGCCGCGCGGGTTGGTCAGCTCATAGGCTTCGTTCGCCTTGCCTTTGGCCGCAGCCTGAAGCGTGGTGTTGACCTCACGGAGTTCCGTTTTGGCCAGATCGAGCGTGTTGGTCATTGGATCAGCGCTCCCAGAAGTAAACAGTTGCAGGTTCCGGTTCCCAGACGCGGGCATTGTCGATGCCCGGCAGGTCGGCGAAGGCGCGGTATTCGGAGGCAAACGCGACGTAATCGTCGGTTTCCGCCATGATCGCCGGTTTGCAGGCGATCGGATCGCGCACGACGCCAAAGCCGTTCTTGGTGCCGGTCACGAAGGTGAAGAACCCGTCGAGATCTTCGATGGTGCCTTCGAGCGCTTCACCCAGCGTTGCGCCATCGGCGATGCGCGACGAGATGTAGGCCGCGCCCACTTCGGTGTCGTTCTCGGACCGGGTAAACACGCCTTTTTTGGCAAGCGTGCGGCGCATCTGGTTGTGGTTCGACAGCGAGCCGTTGTGCACGAGGCACTGGTCGTCGGCGGTGGAGAACGGGTGCGCACCCATCGTGGTCACGGCGGACTCGGTCGCCATGCGGGTGTGGCCGATGCCGTGGGAGCCGCCCATCGCGCGCAGACCGAACCGCGCCGCGACGTCTTTCGGCAGGCCGACTTCCTTGTAGATTTCCATGGAGGCGCCGGAGCCCATGATGCGAAGACCCTTGTCTTCGAGCACCGCAATGGCCTCTTTCGCCTTCGCTTCCGGCAGGGTCAGAACCGCATGGGTGTCGACCACTTTGATCGTCACCGGCGCATCGACCACCGCACACACGGCGGCGTCGAGATCGGCAAACGCCTCGGCGGGCGTGTCCGATTGAACGGTGATTTTCACCATGCCGTCCGTCTCATCGCCATAGATCGCAATCCCGGCACTGTCCGGGCCGCGTTCGGTCATGGTGATGAGCATATCGGTCAGCATATCGCCCAGTTGCGGGCGCAGTTCATCCTTTTTCAGGAAGAGGCCAACAATGCCACACATAGGTTCCTCCATTGTGGGTGAGTCTTCGGCGTCACGCGCCGTCATAACCTCACTAACGAGAAACCTATTTTCTTTTCAAGAAAGTTTCTCTCCTCGTCGGAAAAAATACTTACTCACAAGAAAACTGCCCTGTTTTTATGCAGACTCCCTCACCGAAAGCCAGAAGCGCCCTCCAATTGAGCGAAATGAGAACAAAAGCTCCGCATCCCCGTCTCACCGCGCTTGCGGATAGGTGATGACCGACAGGTATTTCGCCGGCAGTTCGACGATCTCCTCCGGCCCGTGCGGCGCATCCGAATCGAACAAAAGCGTATCCCCCGGCTCCAGATCGTAAATCTGATCGCCATGGCGATAGTTGACCCGCCCCTCCAGCATATAGAGAAGCTCGATGCCCTCGTGCTGGAACGCCGGAAACCGGTCCGACGCGCTGTCGAGCGTGATCAGATAGGGTTCCACCACAACGCCCGAATTGTTCGACCCGATATGACCCAAAAGGTTGTACTGATGCCCGGCCCGCGTGCCCGCGCGCTCGATCTCGACCCCCTCGCCCGCTTTGACATGCATGCAGCCGCGCTCTTCCTCATAGCCGGAAAACAGCTGCACCAAAGGCACCCGCAGCGCATGGGCCAATGCGGAGATCGTATTCAGAGACGGCGAGATGACCCCGTTCTCGATCTTCGACAACATCCCGACCGACAACCCGGTCTGCGCCGCAAGATCGGCCCCGGTCATCCGCGCCCGCTTGCGCAACTCGCGCACTTGCCGCCCGATCGCCACCTCGAGGTTCTTCTCCCGCTGCTCCTTCACCGCATGCGGGTTCTGCTGCAATGCATTGTCCTTGGCTTTCAAATCCAACTCCTGTCGTCCCATCTGCTCTCTCTTCTCTATCTCGCTCATTCATCCGCCAGCGCGCGCGCCAGATCCGGCTTGCCGCGCTGGTGCCAAAGCTGGCCGACGGCCCCGAGTTCGGTCATCAGTTCTTCGCCATAGGTTTCCAGCCAGTTCAGCACCGACCCGAATTCCTGAATGCGCGCCCGCCCGTCGCGGATCGCCACCACCGGCCAGTCGCCCACCAGCGCATTGTCGATGCCGTAGACCTCCGTGCCCCACCAGTTCGCCAGTCCAAACGCATGCGGCATCCGGCGTCCGCGTTTCAGAGCCGCCAGAACCGTGGCGCTGCCGAGGCTGTCCGCCGTCTCCACCGCCTCATGCCAGAGATCGAGGATCGACGCATATTCCCAGCTCACAGCCGCCCATTCCTCAGGAAAGCGCTCATTATAGGAGTCGAAGAACGCCTTCGGACGGTGAAAGAAAAACGCCGTATCGGCCAGTTCCGGGTCGTCGAAATCCGGGAACTGAAAGGTGAAACGCTCCATGAAACCGGGCGATGTGCGTGCGATCAGCTTTGGGTAATTGTCGCAGGTACAGGCGAGGATCTCGCCCTGAAACCCGGCCTCATAGGCCGCAACCGTCAACGCTTCGATCATCGGCGGGGCCGAGGAGCACCAGCACAGCACATCCGGCGTCTCGGCCAGCATCTCCGCCACGATCTCGCGCGCGTCCCCGGCCTCCGCATCATAAAGCACTTCGCTGACGATCTCCCGCCCGGCGACATCGAAAGCCGCACGATAGGTCGCAAGCGACGGCAGCCCCATGAGATCGGTCTGCGAACACAGCGCCACGCGTTGCGCCTCGGGCCGGGTGCGCGCGAGCCAGTCGACCCCGGTGACGTTGAAAAACGGGTGCACCTCCGCGGGCGCGATCAGATAGGGGTGATCCGGCGACAGATCCGACGGCAGAAGCGTCGCGGTCAGCACACGCCGGTCCATCAGATAGGCCAGCGCCAGCCCCATATCGCCACCGCCCAGCGTCAGCACAAGCCGCACCCGCTGCGTCTCCACCATCTGCCGCGCCGCCTCGAGTGTCGCCGCCGCGCCCTGCGCGCTGTCCTGCACGATCAGCTCCACAAGATGCCGCCGCCCGCCGACCATCATCCCGCCATGGGCGTTGATCCAGTCGACCCAGAGTCGGCAGCCCTCGATACCCGGCCGCCCCCAGCGCTCCTCCGCCCCGGACATCGGCACCAGCGCCCCCACCCGGATCGGCGCGCGGTCCTGCACGCTCAGACGCGGCAGCGATCCCGCGACGGCCAGTCTCTGCGCCAGCGAAGCGCTGCTCATTTTTTCACCTCACGCCCAAAAATAGGCCAAATGACCTATTCATTCTCTGAATCTCATATTCCTCTAAGGAAAATTCATTGACCAGCAGAAAATTTTTGGACCAAACCGGACTCAATCCAAAAGAACCAATTCACATTATTGGTCCATACCAGCACACTAACCCAACGGGAGTTACGAACATGACAAAACGAGTCGCCGTCATCGGTGCGGGCCCCTCCGGTCTCGCTCAACTGCGCGCTTTCCAATCCGCCGCCCAGCAAGGCGCGGAGATCCCCGAAGTCGTCTGCTTTGAGAAACAGTCCAACTGGGGCGGGCTTTGGAACTACACCTGGCGCACCGGCGTCGATGAGAACGGCGAGCCCGTCCATTGCTCCATGTACCGCTACCTCTGGTCGAACGGCCCGAAAGAAGGTCTGGAATTCGCCGACTATTCCTTCGAGGAACATTTCGGCAAGCAAATCGCCTCCTACCCGCCCCGCGCCGTGCTCTTCGACTATATCGAAGGCCGCGTGATCAAGGCCGACGTGCGCAAATGGATTCGCTTCTCCTCCGTCATCCGCTTCGTCGAATATGACGAAGACAAAGGCGATTTCGTCGTCACCGTCCACGACATGGTCGAGGACCGCGTCTACAAGGAGCGCTTCGACAATGTGATCGTCGCCTCCGGTCACTTCTCCTCGCCGAACGTCCCCGAATACCCCGGATTCGAACAGTTCAACGGTCGTATCGTCCACGCCCACGATTTCCGCGACGCCCGCGAATTCGAAGGCAAGGACGTGCTCCTCGTCGGCGCCTCCTACTCCGCCGAAGACATCGGGTCTCAGTGCTGGAAATACGGCGCCAACTCGATCACCACCTGCTACCGCTCCGCCCCCATGGGCTTCAAATGGCCGGACAACTGGGAAGAAAAGCCCGCCCTGCAAAAGGTCGAGGGCAAGACCGTCTTCTTCGCCGATGGCACCACGAAAGACGTCGATGCGATCATCCTCTGCACCGGCTACAAACACTATTTCCCCTTCCTGCCCGACGATCTGCGCCTCAAAACCAAGAACCGTCTGGCGACCGCCGATCTCTACAAAGGTGTCGTCTACGTCCACAATCCGAAGATGTTCTACCTCGGCATGCAGGACCAGTGGTTCACCTTCAACATGTTCGACGCCCAGGCGTGGTATGTGCGTGACATCATCATGGACCGCATCGAGGTGCCCGCCGACAAGGCGGTTCTCGAAGCCGACGTGAAAGACCGTGTGGAGCGCGAAGACGCGTCCGACGATGTGAAATACGCCATCAACTATCAGGCCGAATACATCAAGGAACTGATCAAGGACACGGACTATCCGTCCTTCAACGTCGATGGCGCGACCGAGGCCTTCATGGAGTGGAAGAAACACAAGGCGAAGGACATCATGACCTTCCGCGACAACTCCTATGAATCCGTGATCACCGGCACCATGGCCCCCGTCCACCACACCCCGTGGAAAGACGCGCTCGACGACAGCATGGAAGCCTATTTGCAGAACTGATCAGCCAAAGCTGATCGGGCAGAACCAATCGGGTGCCCCCCCAAAAAATGGGGCCCCCTTCCCTCTCCCCTGATCCGGGGGCCTGCGATCCTCGCACCCCCGGATTTTTTTATACCGTTGGAGATCCCGTTGATCCTCGATCCTTCCGGCCTTCCCTTCCGCCCAGGCGCACCCAAGGGGTCCATCCCCCGCCGCGCCTCCGCCTTTACCCTCGCCTCGAACGAGGAACGCCACACCGTCCAGGGCGGTGGGGCGTCTTTGCTTGAGATGAAGCCCGGTGACCGGATCACCCTCACCAACACCGAGGGCGGACAACGTTGCGAACTCCTCGCCGCGCACAGTGACGGGCGCGTCGATCCGGGCGTGTTGGGCTGGTCCGCCGATGCCTCGGGCGACAGCTTGCGCGCCACGGTCAACAGCCCCCTTCCCGGCATGGCCCGCATCCGTCTGGGTCTTGCCAAGCGTCAGATCGACCTGACCGGAGCCAAGGCCATCGGCCTCTTCTCCGGCACCAGTGCCGCAGGCGAAGGCGTCAGCTTCACCGCCCAAGCCCCCGGCTGGGTGCTGATCACAGCCCCCGCCCCCGAACCCGATTTCGAGGCGCAAACGACCGCCACGCCCCTCACCGTCACGATCGCCCGTGCCGAAGCGCGGCAGGCGGGCGCGTTCGCCCTGCCCGATCCGCTCGCGGACATGCTGCAAGACATCCGCATCCGTTCCGCCACGGCCAAGGCCTATACCGTCAAAAAAGGCGAATTCATTCAGATCATGGATGTCGACGGACGCCAGTGTACCGATTTCCAGTGCTTCGACGCACGCAAGGTCGACAAGGGCATTTTCCACCCGCTCGACGTCACAACCACCCGCACGATCCAGGGCCATGCCTATCCGATGCCGGGCCTCCATTCGAAATATTTCGACCATGACCTGACGCCCTTGGTCGAGGTCGTGCAAGACACCTGCGGTCGTCACGACGCTTTCGGTCTCGCCTGTAATTCGAAATATTACGACGACATCGGCTACCCCGGCCACGCCAACTGTTCCGACAATTTCAACGCGGTTCTGGACCCTTATGGCATTCCCGCCCGCCCCGGCTGGATGGCCGCAAACTTCTTCTTCAACACCGCAATCGACGAGCACGGCGTGATGTTGGCGGACGAACCGTGGTCCCGCCCCGGCGATTATGTGCTGCTGCGCGCCCTGACCGATCTCGTGTGCGTCTCTTCCTCCTGCCCCGATGACACCTCCGCCGCCAACGGCTGGCACCTGACCGACATTCATGTGCGCACCTATGCCGCCGAAGAACGCTTTTCCCGCGCCACCGCATGGCGCCCGACCCCTGACGAGGATCCGATCATGACGCGTGAAAGCGCCTTCTACGACTCCTTCGCCGCGATGACCCGCGACTTTTCCGACTACAACGGCTTCTGGCTGCCGAACTCCTTCCCGGAGTGCGACCCCGTGGAAAGCTACTGGGCCTGCCGCGAGGGCGTGGTGGTTATGGACCTCTCCGCGCTCAGAAAATTCGAGGTCACCGGCCCCGATGCCGAGGCGCTGATGAACTGGGTTCTGACCCGCAACGTCGAAAAACTCGCCATTGGTCAGGTGGTCTATTCCGCCATGTGCTACCCGCACGGTGGCATGATCGACGACGGCACGTTGTTCCGTCTGGGCGAGCATAATTTCCGCTGGATCGGTGGCTCGGACGAAGGCGGCGTCTGGATGCGCGAAGAGGCGAAACGTCTCGGCCTCAACGTCATGATCCGGTCTTCCACCGACCAGATGCACAATCTTGCGGTCCAAGGCCCCAAGTCGCGTGATTTGATCAATGAGCTGTTCTGGACCGCGCCGCACCATCCTGATTTGATGGAAATGGGCTGGTTCCGCTTTACGCCCGCGCGTCTTGGCGATCACGAAGGCATCCCCGTGGTGATCTCGCGGACCGGCTACACCGGCGAGCTGGGCTATGAGATTTTCTGCCATCCGAAACACGGCGCGGAGATTTTCAAAGCGGTCTGGGAGGCCGGGCAGAAGGTCGGCATGAAACCCATGGGCCTCGCCGCTCTCGACCTCGTGCGAATCGAGGCTGGGCTGGTGTTCGCAGGCTACGATTTCTCCGATCAAACTGACCCCTTCGAGGCGGGCGTGGGCTTCACCGTGCCCTTGAAATCCAAAACCGCTGATTTCGTGGGGCGTGACGCTCTGTTGCGTCGCAAGGAAACCCCGTCACGCAAATTCGTAGGCCTTGAGATCGACGGCCAAAACGCCGTTGCCCATGGCGATTGCATCCGCATCGGTCGCGCTCAGGTCGGCGAAATTTGCTCCGCCATGCGCAGCCCCCGCACCGGCCAGTGGATCGCGCTCGCCCGTATCGACGTCGCCCATGCCGAAGAAGGCACGCAGGTCGAGGTCGGCCAGCTCGACGGGCATCTGAAACGCTACTCGGCCCGCGTCGCGCCCTTCCCGCATTACGATCCGAAAAAGGAACGGCCACGCTCCTAAGGTTCAAAACAACAAAACCCCGCCAAATCGGCGGGGTTTTTCAATGTCATTTTGAGTATTTCAAAGTGACTGACCGGCCTCGATCACCAAGGCATTAAGCCCCTCACCGCCCTGTCCCAGATAGGTCTTGAGCTGGTTCAGCATCCGCGGCTCCCAGAAATCCTTGAGATGCGCCGCAATCCCCGCCGCCTGATCACTCCCCGGCTGGGTCTCGAAAAAGCTCGCAATCTGATTGGCCATCAGCACCATTTTCGCATCGGTCATGCGCAATCTTCCTTTTCATCCGTATAGGCCACCACCGCCTCCCGGCGCAGCACCATCAAAGTCAACCCGGTCTCCCGCGCCAGTTCCACCGCCGCCCGCGTCGGCGAGGACAGCGCAAACAGCCCGGAAATCCCCGCGCGCACGCATTTCTGCACCAGATCGACAGAGAGCCGCGAGGTGATGATCACCGCGCCATGGCTCACATCCGTTCCGGCCAGCGCGCCGATCAGCTTATCGAGCGCATTGTGCCGCCCGACATCTTCACGCAGCGCAATCAGCCCTTCGCTTGTAAAGAACCCGGCGGCATGCATCGCCCCCACCTGATCGCGTCGCTTTTGTCCCGCGTTCAGCGCATCCAAGGCCGAACGCGCATAGGTCTCAAGCCCCGCCACCATCGGCGCCACCGTCCCCGGAAAGGCCGTCGCCTCATCAAGGCTCTCGATCCCGCACAGCCCACAGCCCATCGGCCCGACAGAGGCCCGACGCCGCGCATCCATCGCCGACGCGCGGCTTTCGGGAATGCGCCCTCGGACCTCATAGCCATGCGGATGTTTGATCGCGGTGATCTCGGTCACCTCGGAGGCATCCGAGACGATCCCTTCCGACACGGCAAACCCGGTCAAAAACTGCGGTAAATCAAAGGGCGACGCCATCATGACAGCCGCCGTCGAGCCGTTGTACACGAGCGCGACGGGGGCTTCTTCCGGGAGGGCGTCGACCAGCTTCATTCCGCCGCCTCGATCCGGCGCGATTGCGCGGCCTGCGCAGTATAACGCTCCTGCCAGTCCGACGGTCCGTTCGAAGGCGACACCTGCACCGCCGTCACCTTGTATTCCGGGCAGTTCGTCGCCCAGTCGGAGTAATCCGTAGTGATGACATTGGCCTGCGTGTCCGGGTGGTGGAAGGTGGTATAGACCACACCCGGACTGACCCGGTCGGTGATCTTCGCCCGCAGCGAGGTTTCCCCCGAACGCGACGCCAGCCGCACCCAGTCCCCATCCCTGAGACCCCGGTTTTCCGCATCATGCGGGTGGATTTCCAACACGTCCTGATCGTGCCAGACCACGTTCTCCGTCCTCCGCGTCTGCGCCCCGACGTTATACTGGCTGAGGATGCGCCCCGTGGTGAGCAAAAGCGGGAAGCGCGGCCCGGATTTCTCCGCCGTCGCGATATATTCCGTGACGATGAACCGTCCCTTGCCACGCACGAACCCGTCGACATGCATGAGCGGCGTGCCGTCCGGATGCTCCTCGTTACAGGGCCATTGCACGGAGCCTTTCTCTTCGAGCACCGTGTAATCGACGCCCGCGAAGGACGGCGTGGTCGCGGCGATTTCCGCCATGATTTCCGCCGGGTGCGCGTAGTTCCAAGGCTTGCCGCCGGTCTCTTTCAGGACGGCATTGGCGAGCAGTTGGGTGACTTCCCAATCCTCATAGCCGTTCTTCGGCGCCATCACTTTGCGAACACGGTTGATGCGGCGCTCGGCGTTGGTGAATGTGCCTTCTTTTTCGAGGAAAGACGATCCGGGCAGGAAAACATGTGCGTAATTTGCAGTCTCATTCAGGAAGAGATCATGCACGATGACGCATTCCATGGCGGCGAGACCGGCGGCCACGTGTTTGGTGTCCGGGTCGGATTGCAGGATGTCTTCGCCCTGACAATAAAGCCCTTTGAACGTGCCATCGACCGCCGCGTCGAGCATGTTCGGAATACGCAGCCCCGGTTCGGCATCGAGTTCAACCCCCCAGGTGTCCTCGAAAATCTTCCGCACTTCCGGCAGTTTCACATGGCGATAGCCCGGCAACTCGTGCGGGAAAGATCCCATATCGCAGGACCCCTGCACGTTGTTCTGCCCCCGCAGCGGGTTCACCCCGACGCCTTCGCGCCCGATGTTGCCGGTCATCATCGCGAGGTTGGCGATGGCCATCACGGTCGTGGACCCCTGCGAATGTTCGGTCACGCCGAGGCCATAATAGATCGCCCCGTTGCCACCCTGCGCAAAGGCTCGCGCAGCCTCGCGGAGTTTGGCGGCGGGCACGCCGGTCAGCGCTTCGGTCGCTTCCGGCGCATGGCGCTCGTCCGAAATGAACGCCTTGTAATCTTCCCAAGCGTCCACATCACAGCGTTCGGCAATAAACGTCGGATCATAAAGCCCTTCGGTCACGATCACATGGCCCAGCGCAGAGACCACGGCAACGTTCGTCCCCGGTTTCAGCGCAAGGTGATGCGCCTCCCCCATATGCGGCGTTTCCAGCAAATCAATCCGGCGCGGGTCGACCACGATCAGCTTGGCACCTTGACGCAACCGCTTGCGCAGACGCGAGGCAAAGACCGGATGCCCGTCCGTCGGGTTCGCGCCGATCACCATCACCACGTCGGACTTTTCGACCGAGTCGAAATCCTGTGTGCCCGCCGAGGTGCCAAAAGTCTGACCAAGCCCGTAGCCGGTCGGCGAATGGCACACGCGCGCACAGGTGTCGGTGTTGTTGTTGCCAAACACAGCGCGGGTCAGTTTCTGAACGAGGTAGGTTTCCTCGTTGGTGCAACGGCTCGACGTGATCACTCCGATGCTCTTTTGACCGTATTTCGCTTGCAGCCCCACCAGCTTCTTCGCCGCGAACCTCATCGCCTCATCCCACGACACTTCGCGCCATGGCTGATCAATCGTCTCCCGCACCATCGGGCTCAAAATACGGTCTTTATGCGTGGCATATCCGTAGGCAAATCTGCCTTTCACACAGGAATGCCCCCGGTTCGCCTTGCCGTGCTTATAGGGCACCATACGCACCAGTTGGTCGCCCTGCATCTCCGCCTTAAAGCTACAGCCGACGCCGCAATAGGCACAGGTCGTCACCACCGAGCGATCCGGCGTGCCCATTTCGATCACGCTCTTCTCTTGTAGCGTCGCGGTCGGACAGGCCTGCACACAGGCGCCACAGGACACACAGTCAGACGCCAGAAAATTCTCCGCCCCCACGGCCACGCGGCTGTCAAAGCCACGGCCCTCAATGGTCAGCGCAAACGTCCCCTGCACCTCTTCGCAGGCCCGCACACAGCGGTTGCAGACGATGCATTTCGACGGATCGTAGGTGAAATACGGGTTGCTGTCGTCCTTCGGCAGCCATTCGGGATTGGCCTCGCCGGAGGTATTCCGCGCCTCAAAATGGTTCGCGAGCGGCGCAGATTTCGGCGCTTCATAACGCACATCGCGAAGGCCCACGGCCCCCGCCATATCCTGCAATTCGCAATCGCCATTCGCGGCACAGGTCAGACAATCGAGCGGGTGATCGGAGATATAAAGCTCCATCACGCCCTTGCGCAGTTTGCGCAGCTTGTCGGTCTGGGTGTGTACCTTCATCCCGGCATGAACCGGCGTCGTACAAGAGGCGGGCGTACCGCGCCGCCCCTCGATCTCGACCGCACAGAGACGACAAGACCCAAAGGCCTCAAGACTGTCCGTCGCACAAAGCTTCGGCACCTGAATGCCCAGTTCAGAGGCCGCGCGCATCACGGACGTGCCCTCCGGCACGGTGATCTCCATCCCGTCGATGGTCAGCGTCACCGGCTTGCCGCTCTTGGCGGGCGTGCCACGGTCCACATCGTCATAGACACCCGTGCCGGTTTCCCAGGGAATAATGAAATCTTTCATTCTGCGGCCTCCTTACGGGCGTTCTTGGGCGCGAAATCTTCCGGGAAATGGCGCAGCGCCGACATCACCGGATAGGGCGTAAACCCGCCCAGCGCGCAAAGCGAACCGTCGACCATCACCTCGCAAAGATCGGTCAAAAGCGGGATCGCATTCACGTCGCCCTCTTTGATCCGGTCGAGCGTTTCCACGCCCCGCACCGCCCCGATGCGGCAGGGCGTACATTTGCCACAACTCTCCACCGCACAGAATTCCATCGCAAACCGCGCCATCGACAGCATATCCGCACTGTCATCGAACACCACGATCCCCGCATGCCCGATCAGCGCCTTTTGCCCGTCGAACTCTTCATAGCCAAAGGGTGTATCGAACTGATCCGGGTGCAAATAGGCCCCCAGCGGCCCACCGACCTGCACCGCCTTGACCGGACGCCCGGTGGCCGTGCCGCCCGCAATCTCGTTCACCAGCGTGCCGAGCGGCATGCCAAAGGCCGTCTCGAACAGCCCGCCGAATTTCACATTCCCCGCGATCTGGATCGGCATCGTGCCTTTCGACCGGCCCAGCCCGAAATTGGCGTAATGCTCCGCGCCTTTCGCAAAAATCACCGGCACCGTCGCCAGAGAAATCACGTTGTTCACCACGGTCGGACGCCCCAGAAAGCCTTCCAACGCCGGAAGCGGCGGCTTGGCGCGCACCGTGCCACGTTTGCCTTCGAGCGAATTGAGGAGCGAGGTTTCCTCGCCACAGACATAAGCCCCCGCGCCGACACGGACCTCCATGTCAAACGCGCGCCCGGAGCCCAAAACATCCGCCCCAAGCACGCCCGCGCCCCGCGCAATCTCCACCGCCCGGCGCATCACGGCGACCGCATCCGGGTATTCCGAGCGGGTATAAACATAGCCCTTCGTCGCTCCACACCCGAGACCTGCAATGGCCATCCCCTCGATCAGGGTAAAGGGATCGCCCTCCATGATCATCCGGTCGGCAAAGGTGCCGCTGTCGCCCTCGTCGGCGTTGCAGACAATATATTTCTGCGGCGCATGTGCGAGCCGCACCGTGTCCCATTTGATCCCCGTCGGGAACCCTGCCCCCCCACGCCCGCGCAAGCCCGAAAGCTTCACCTCGTCGATGATCGCGTCCTGCGACATGCCAATCGCGCGTTTGAGCCCCTCAAGCCCGCCATGCGCTTCGTAATCTGCCAGCGACAGCGGATCGGTCAGCCCGCAGCGCGCAAAGGTCAGCCGGGTCTGACGGGCAAAGAACGGCATGTCTTCGACCTTGCCCAGCGTCCCGATCTCACCATTCAAAAGCGCGCTCACATCGCCTTCCGAGATCGGCCCATAGGCCAGACGCACGCCATCTTTTTCAATCTCCACGAGAGGCTCAAGCCAGATCATCCCGCGCGTACCGTTGCGCACAATCTCCGCCTCGATCCCCCGCGCGGCGATCTCCTGCGTCAGTTTCAAAGCCACCTCATCGGCGCCCAGCGCCTTGGCCGCCGAATCCATCGGAACGTAAATCTTCATGCCATCACCCCCGCCAAAGCCGCCTCAACCCGCGCCTCATCGGCCCGCCCGATCAGCTTGTCGTCGACCATCGCGGCCGGCGCACAGGCACAGAGCCCCAGACAATAAACCGGCTCCACCGTCAGCTTGCCGTCCGGCGTCGTGCCGTGCCAGTCGAGGCCCAGCTTGGCGAGCAAAGCCTCGGCAAAGCCGACACCGCCCATCGACTGACACGCCTCCGCCCGACAGATCTTGAGCACATGCTTACCCGCCGGTTTCTCCCGGAAATCGTGATAAAACGAGATCACGCCCTTCAATTCGGCGGAGGTGATCGACAGCGCCTTGCAGATCGGCGCATGGGCCGCCGCCGGGATCACCCCGAACGTCTCCTGCAACGCGTGCAACATCGGCAAAAGCGGACCTTCGAGAGAGACATGCGCAGAGATGATCTCCGCAATCGTCCCGTCATCGGCGGCCCCGTGCAAGGGGGTGGCTGGCGTCATGGCTGACCTCTTTGGAATTCCGTGCGTTTCCCATCAGAAGACCACGCCCAGCATCGCCAAATCAATATCGTTAAATCGTCAAACGATAGCCTACGCCTATCAAACCAAGTCGGACAAGCGCCGTGCCTCGGCCAGCAAGGCCGCAAGAACCGGCGTGTTCGGATCGCGATGCGGCGCGATCAGCCCCACGCGATGCCCGACCTCCCCGCCACGGAGCGGAATAAGGTCCAGCGCCTTGCCCTCGGTCAGAAACCGCGCCACGCCTTCGGGCAGCACGGTTACCCAGCCGCCGCTTTCCACATGGGCGATCAGCACCACCGTCGAATTCGATTCGACCCGCACCTCCGGCACCACACCGGAGGCGTTCAGATTGCGGTCGATGATCCGCCGGTTCTGCATCTCCGGCGACAAAAGACACATCGGCACGCCATCGAGATCGCTCCAATCGACCGAACTGCGCCCGGAAAACACCCCGCCCTCTGCGCTCACCACCATATAGCGCTCTTCATAAAGCGGCACGGCACTGACCCGCCCCAGAGGCTCGTTGTCCAGATAGGTCAGCCCCGCATCGGCATCCAAATCGTCCAGCATGGTCAGGATTTGCGTCGAAGGTTTCGACAGGATCGACAGCCGCACATTGGGATGCGCCGCCATGAACACCGTCGAAATCCGCGCCGCCCAAGTGAGTGCCGTCGGAATCGCCGCAAGCCGCAACTGCCCCGACAGCCCGTGTTTCGTCGCCCGCATTTCATCGCGAAGCTGGCGGCTGTCGGCCACGATCTTGCGCGCCCAGACGAGCGCCCTTTGCCCCTCCGGCGTCAATCCGCCGAACCGCGAGCCGCGAAAGATCAGTTGCACGCCCAGTTGGTCCTCCAACTGCTTGATCCCCGCCGAAAGGCTGGGCTGGGTGATCCCGAGCGAAATCGCCGCACGCCCGAAATGGCCCTCTTTGGCGACGGCGATGAACATTTCGAGCTTGCTCAACATAGGGATATTCCGATGAAAATAGGTCCGTTCGATAGGCATATCATATCGACTGTGGACAGGTCACCTCCCCTCTTGGCGACCCCGCCCGCGCGGGCTAAGACAGACCTCCCGACAGGAGGACCAGATTTGAGCACGCCCACCGATCCGCAGACCGCCGCCCGCATTGCCCGCACCATCGCCACCGACATCGCCGCCTCGCAGACACAGGTCACGGCAGCGATCGGCCTTCTGGACGAGGGCGCGACCGTCCCCTTCATCGCGCGCTACCGCAAAGAGGTCACCGGCGGTTTGGACGACACCCAATTGCGTCTCCTGAACGACCGCCTGTCCTACCTGCGCGAGCTGGAAGCCCGCCGCGTGACCATCCTCAAATCCATCGAGGATCAGGGCAAGCTCACGGACGACCTGAAACGCGCCATTGCAGGCGCCGAAAGCAAATCGACCCTCGAAGACATCTACCTGCCCTACAAACCCAAACGCCGCACCAAGGCGATGATCGCGCGTGAAAACGGCTTGGAGCCACTGCTGGAGGCGATCAAATCGGATCGCTCCGCCGATCCCGAAAAGCTCGCCGAAGGTTATATCACCGAGGCCGTCCCAACCGTCAAAGACGCGCTCAACGGCGCGCGCGACATCGCGACTGAAGAGCTTTCGGAAAGCGCCGAGCTTCTGGGCAAGCTGCGCGATTTCATGCGGCGCGAGGCGCTTGTGACGGCCAAGGTGATCGCGGGCAAGGAACAGGAGGGCGCGAAATTCTCCGACTATTTCGACCATGCTGAGAAATGGTCCGACATCGCGTCCCACCGCGCACTCGCCATCCTGCGCGCCGCCAAGGAAGAGATCGTCACCATGGAGATCGCGCCGGAGCCGGAGGCAGGCGCGGACCGCGCCATCGCCATGGTCGCGTCCTATCTTGGCACGGCGTCTGAGCAGCCCGGCGATCTCTGGCTGCGCACCGTGGCGCGTTGGGCGTGGCGGGTGAAATTCGCCATTTCTCTGCACATCGACCTGTTGGGCGAGTTGCGCCAGCGCGCCCATGAGGATGCGATCACCGTGTTCTCCCGCAACCTCAAGGACCTTTTGCTCGCCGCGCCTGCCGGTGCCAAAGCCACGCTCGGCCTCGATCCGGGCATTCGCACAGGCGTCAAAGCCGCTGTGGTCGATGCCACCGGCAAGCTCTTGGAAACCGCCACGCTTTACCCGTTCCAGCCGAAAATGGACGTGCGCGGCGCGGAGGCGAAAATCATCGATCTCGTCACCCGTCACGGTGTCGCCCTGATCGCCATCGGCAATGGCACCGCCAGCCGGGAAACCGAAAAACTCGTCGGTGAGACGCTGAAACTCCTGCCGCCATCTGTGAAAGCCCCGACCAAGGTCGTGGTGTCCGAGGCGGGCGCGTCGGTCTATTCCGCCTCCGAACTTGCCGCCACGGAATTCCCCGATCTCGACGTGTCGCTTCGTGGCGCGGTCTCCATCGCCCGCCGCCTTCAGGACCCGCTCGCGGAACTGGTGAAAATCACGCCCGAGAGCATCGGCGTCGGCCAGTATCAACACGACGTCGACCAGCGCCGCCTGTCTCAGGCGCTCGAAGCCGTGGTCGAGGACGCGGTGAACGCTGTCGGCGTGGACCTGAACATGGCCTCGGCCCCCTTGCTGGCCCAAGTCGCGGGTCTCGGGCCCTCGCTCGCCCAAAGCATCGTCATCCATCGCGACAGTCACGGCGCCTTCCCCTCGCGCAAATCGCTGCTCAAAGTCTCCGGCCTCGGCCCGAAAGCCTTCGAGCAATGCGCGGGCTTCCTGCGCATCCGCGACGGCGAGGACCCGCTCGACGCCTCCTCGGTCCACCCCGAAGCCTACGGCGTCGCCCGTGAAATCGTCAAAGCCTGTGGCCGCGACATGCGCGACATCATGGGCAACCCCACGGCGCTCAAGGGGCTCAAAGCCGAACAATTCGTCACCACGGATTTCGGCCTGCCCACCGTGCGCGACATTTTCACCGAGCTGGAAAAACCCGGCCGCGATCCGCGCCCCGAGTTCAAAACCGCCACCTTCACCGATGGTGTCGAAGACATCAAAGACCTGAAACCCGGCATGCGCCTCGAAGGCACCGTCACCAACGTCGCGACCTTCGGTGCGTTTGTGGACATCGGCGTGCACCAAGACGGGCTCGTGCACGTCAGCCAACTGGCCGACCGCTTCGTCAAGGACCCGCATGAGGTGGTGAAAGCCGGGGACATCGTCTCCGTCCGTGTCACCGAAGTCGACATCCCCCGCAAACGCATCGGGCTCTCGATGCGCAAGGATGGCGGTGCGGCGGAGGACCGTGGCCCCCAGCAACAGCGCGGGAACAAAGACACCAAAGCCAACTACACCGGCAAGCCGCGCGGCCCCAAACCCGCGCAATCCCGCCCGTCGGAAAGTCAGGGCGCGTTTGGCGCGGCGCTTTTGGATGCGATGAAAAAGAAACGCTGATCCCGCCTTCCGCGACGTGACACAACGCCCAAACAGGCCGGAGAATCTTGACTTCTCCGGCCATTTCGCTTTTCTGCCCCCATTCGAGTTCCGGCGCAGCCGGATGAAAAGGGAACACGGAATGGGCATCCCTGTCCAAAGCCGTGGCTGCCCCCGCAACTGTAAGCGGTGAGCGAGGCCAACCAGAGCCACTGGGATCTCCCCCGGGAAGGCTGGCTGTCGCCGAGATCCGTGAGCCAGGAGACCTGCTTGGATGATCACCCTTTTCCGGGCGCGGGGCGCGCCACGGAAGCGGCATATCCGCAGCGGTGACGCTCTCACTGTCTGCGGAGGTCCCTCCACAGATATTTTCGACATGCGGGGCGCAGCCCCCGCTCAGGAGGATTGACATATGCGTGCCAAACACAGCCTGCGCATCACGCTATTGACCACGGCAGCCCTCACCCTGCCGCTTTCGGCTCTCGCCCAAAGCTTCGAAGATACGCCCTACCAACTCGACGAAATCATCGTCTCCGGCAGCCTCACCCCCGTCGCCGCCAGCAAGACCGGCGCGACGGTGGAAAAACTCGACGGCGAAGAGACCGGCGGGGCCACCCAATCCGTCCTTGAGGTGCTCGACACCCTTCCCGGCGTGTCCTTTAGCTCCAATGGCGGCCTCGGGGCCTCCTCCTCCCTGCGGATCCGCGGCCTCAACCCGCGCTACATCGGCGTGCGCATCAATGGCATCGACGTCACCGACACCTCAGGCGGCCAGATCGAATACGATTTCGGCGGGCTGACCGGCTTTGGCATTTCCTCGATCGAAGTGCTGAAAGGCTCGCAATCCGCGCTTTACGGCTCCGAAGCCATCGCAGGCCTCATCGACATCCGCACCGACAGCGCTGTCGAGCCGGGCTACAACACCACGATCGAACTCAGCGGCGGCAGCTATGGCACCTATTCCGCCGGGATTTCGTCGGTGATGGAAAGCGATACTGGCAAGCTGTCCTTCGGTCTGTCGCATGTGAAAACCGACGGGTTCTCCGCCCGCGCCAGCGACAATGAGGATGACGGCTACGAAGCCACCACCCTGACCTTCGGTCTCGAACAGGATGTCTCCGACAGCGTGACGCTGGGTCTCTCCGGTCTCTACATGACCTCGGACAACGAATACGACATGTCCACCACCGACAGCTCCGGCGAGTCGACCCGCGACCAGAAAGGCCTGCGCACCTTCGCCCGCATTCAGGGCGACGCCATCACCCATGAGATCAGTGCCTCGCTCTTCGACACCGAGCGCAGCTATCCCGGCGGCTATACCGAGGATTACTCCGGCAAGCGCCGCGAACTGGCCTATCTCGGCTCCACCGATCTCTCCGCGCTCTCCACGCTGACCTTCGGGTTCGAGTATACCGAAGAAGAATTCAACATCGACGGGCTGACCGAGAAGGACCGCAACAAGGCCGTGAAAGCCGAATGGCTCCGGTCCCTCGACGGCTTCGAAACTTCCGTCGCTCTGCGCTACGATGACCATTCCGATTTCGGCGACCACCTCTCCGTGCGCGTGGCCAACGCCATCACCCTCGCGCCCAATTGGACCCTTCGAACGGTGCTCGGCACCGGCTTCCGCGCCCCCTCGCTCTACGAACGCTATAGCCCCTACGGCAAAGAAGACCTGAAAGAAGAAACCAGCCGCAGCTCTGAAATCGGTATCGAACGCAGCTTTGGTGGCGGCGACTTCGCCAAGGCAACGCTGTTCTACACCGAGATTGAAGACCGGATCGACTACGACTATGCGACCTGGACCTACAATCAGGTCGACGGCACCACGACCTCCAAGGGCCTCGAACTTTCCGGCCATTACACTCTGTCCGACACTCTCTCCCTGTTCGGCAATTACACCTATACCGATGCGAAAACCGCCGGGGCCCGCGCCGAACGCGTCCCGCGTCACGATCTGGTCGTCGGCATCGACGCCGTTCTGAACGACCGTGTGAGCGGCCAGTTCACCGTGCAGCATGTCGCCGATATCGTCCCGAGCAGCTATGCCCCCGCCGATCACAAAGTGGGTGACTACACGCTGGTCAACGCCGGTATGACCTACAAGCTCAACGATGCGACCGCGCTGTCGCTGCGGGTCGAAAACCTCACCGACGAGGATTACGAGACCGCCGGAGGCTACAACACGCCCGGCCGCTCCGCCTATCTCGGTCTCAAAGCGTCCTTCTAAGTGCGCTTTCCGGGTTTCATACCGCTCACCGCCGCCCTCGTGATCACGGGGGCGGCGGCTTTTGCCCAAGACCTGTCTCCAGAGGCATCGCAAGAGACCCCGCCCGCGCCCAAACGGGTGGTCTCGATCAATCTCTGCACCGATCAGCTTGGCATGATGCTGACCGCCCCCGGTCAGCTTGTCTCGATCACCGTACTGGCCCGCGATCCGCGCGCCTCCGTGATGGCGGACGAGGCCCAGAGCTATCCCAGCAACACCGGTCAGGCCGAAGAGATTTACCTGCTGAAACCCGATCTCGTGCTCGCCGGTCAGTACACCTCGCGCGCCACCGTCTCCATGCTCCGCAGGCTCGGCATCGCCGTCGAGGAATTCGCCCCCGCACAGTCGCTCGAAGACGTCCCGGCCAATATGCTGAAGATGGGCGAAGCGCTCGGACGCGCAGATCAGGCCCGCGACATGGCCGATACTTTTGCCCGACGCTTGTCCGACAGAAGTCCGACGCAAGTCCGACGCCCCACAGCGGCCACTTACGCGGCCAACGGCTACAGCTCCGGGGTGCAAACTCTGGCCGGTCAGATCATCGAAACCGCAGGGTTTCACACGTTGGCCACCGAGCTTGGCCTGCCCTATGGCGGCTTCCTCCCGCTTGAAGCTCTGGTCATGGCCAACCCCGATCTGGTGATTTCCGGCTCCGATTATCCCGGCGAAGCCCGCGCCGAAGAGGTGCTCTCGCACCCTGCCCTGAAACGCCTCACAGGCGGTCATATGGCGATGCAGGACCGCGACTGGATTTGTGGCCTGCCCTCTGTTCTCAATGCCGTGGACAAGCTCCGGGACGAGCGTCTGCGGCGGGAGGAAACCCAATGAAGTCCTCTGTTCTCATAGCCCTTCTCACCCTGTTGCTCGTCGTGCTTTTCGCACTTTCCCTCATCGTCGGCGTCGCCAAAGTCGGCCCGATTGAGAGCCTTGTGGCGCTCTTTCACGACAGCGACGGCCCATTGAGCATGGTGATGCGCGAGATCCGTTTACCCCGCGCACTCTTGGGGGTGATGGTCGGTGTCAGCCTTGGTCTCGCCGGTGCCGCGATGCAGGGATACTTGCGAAATCCACTTGCAGAACCGGGGGTTATCGGCATTTCCGCCTCCGCCGCCTTGGGCGCCGTCATCGCCCTGCAAAGCGGCTTTGCCGCCCTCTTCGCCCTCGCCCTGCCGCTCTCCGCCCTCACCGGCGCCGCCACCTGCGTCATCCTCATCCTGCTCCTCGCCGGGCGCGGCGGCGGCACGCTGTCGCTGATCCTTGCGGGCATCGCGGTCTCGGCCCTCGCCTCCGCCCTTACGGCCCTCGTCCTCAACCTCTCGCCAAATCCCTTTGCCGCCAATGAGATCGTCTTCTGGATGATGGGCTCGCTGGCGGATCGCTCCTTCCTCCATGTCTGGACCGCTCTGCCAGTGATGGCTGCGGGCTGGCTGCTGCTGTCACTCACCGGGCGCGGGCTCGACCGGCTCACACTCGGCGAGGAAGCCGCCGCCTCCATGGGCGTCAACCTCAAGCGCCTGCGCTTCATCCTCGTCGCGGGCGTGGCCGCCTCCGTAGGCGCCGCCACCGCCGTCGCAGGCGCCGTAGGCTTTGTCGGCCTTGTGGTGCCGCATGTGCTCCGCCCTCTGGTCGGCGCACGGCCCGCACGGCTTTTGCTCGCCTCCGCTCTCGGCGGCGCGGCGCTCGTTCTGGCCGCCGATGTCGCCGTGCGGCTGATCCTGCCGGGACGCGACCTAAAACTCGGCGTCCTGATGGCGCTGGTCGGTGCCCCCGTATTCTTTCACCTGATCTGGCGCATGCGGGGACAACCATGAGCATTTTGTCCGTTGAAAACCTCACCGTCCGGCGCGGAGACCGTCTCACGCTGAATCAGGCCAGCTTCTCGGTGAGTGTCGGCGAATTCGTCGGCCTCATCGGCCCCAACGGAGCGGGCAAATCGACACTCATGCGCGCCGCCCTCGGATTGATCCCGGCGGAAGGCGAAAGTTCTCTGGCGCAACTTTCCCCCGCCGCCCGTGCCAGGGCCGCCGCCTGGCTGCCGCAAACGCGCGAGATTGCATGGCCGGTGAGCGTCGCGCATCTGGTCTCACTGGCGCAAAACGAAAACCAGGACGCCCCCGAAGTCATTGCCGCCCTGACCCGCATGGACCTCATGACCTATGCAGAGCGTCCCGCGACCGCACTGTCGGGTGGGGAACAGGCCCGCGTGCTGATCGCCCGCGCGCTGGCGCAGGACACCCCCCTTCTCCTCGCCGACGAGCCCATCGCCGGGCTTGATCCGGCACATCAGATCGGCGCGATGGACACCTTTGCCACGCTCGTCTCCGAAGGCCGGGGCGTCATCGCTTCGCTGCACGATCTGGGGCTGGCTGCACGTCACTGCACCCGGCTGATCGTGATGTCCGAAGGCCGGATCGTCGCCGACGGCCCCCCGCGAGACGTGCTGACCGAAGCGCTTCTGGCCGAGGTGTTTGCGATCCGTTGTCTGCTCTCGGACACGCCCGAGGGGCTTGTGGTGCAACCGCTTGCCCAGATATCAAAGCCCTGACATGGCTGACATCTTTCTGACCCCGCATCTCACTCGCCCCTGGCTGATCGCCGATCTCGGCGCGCCGATGCGGGTCTTGAGCTTTGCGCCCTATCGCCCCGGCTTCGTCACCGCACGACACATCGTCTGGCGCGAGCTGAAGAATGCCGATCTGCCGGTAGGGCTCGAAGTCGACGACTGGATCGCAACCGAGATGGCGCGCACCGATCATGTCGATGCCGTCGGCCTTCTGACCTCGCGCAACATCACACGTTTCAAACGCGCCGAAGTGACGGTTGAGGGCGCACGGGTCGCGGCGCTTGCGACCGTGGGGCTTGGCAATGCCGAACGCATCGGCGCGCGCACCCCGCGCGATTGGGCGGTCGAAAGCTATGGCACGATCAACATCGCCGTACAGACCGACATGCCGTTGCGGGAGGTGGCCCAGATCGAAGCGCTGACCATCGCGGCGGAGGCCCGCACGGCGGCGGTGATGGAGGCAGGCCTGCGCTTCGCGGCAGGTCCCGTCACTGGCACCGGGACCGATTGCCTCGCGCTTGCCGCCCCCGCAGGTCAGGGCGCCTACGCCGGATTGCACACCGCCTTGGGGGAGGCGATCGGTCGGGCGGTCTATAGCGCTGTATCCGAGGGGGCCGCCGAATGGGTGCGGGAAAATCCCCTGATGATGCGCAAGGTGTTCGGCGGGAAATGACCCGCTTTAACGTCGCTTGCCCATGAACCATGACAGGGACGGCAAACGCGACCACCGCATCGCCGCCTCGAGCCGCTGCAAACGGTTTTCGTCGATCTCGAACAGATCGGCAATCCGCTCCGACGACCCGGACCAGCCCGGGCGCTCCCCGATCCGCTCATAATCCAACGCCTCGAAGATCACACCATAGCGCTCCCGCAGCCAGAGCAGATCGGTCGAGCTTTCATCCAGATAGGCCGCGACCTCCGACAGAAGCTTCGGCCGCTGCGCCCCGGACACGCGTTCGTCTGCGGCCAGAAGGCGTTTGCGATAGCGGTTTCTTTCGCGCAGCACGACATTGTCCTGCCCGGCGAACTCTTCGCGCTGGACGCTCTGCATCAGATGCGCGGCCTCTGCGCTCATGCTCTCGTTGACACTTTCCCGCGTCCCCGGCCCCTGCCCGGTCAGACCGAGTTGCGTGGTCAGGAAATCTGCAACGATATCGCCCTGCACAAGCGCGTCCCTGTCATAGGTTCGAACCTCGACATGGCCGGGAAACGCCGCGTCCCAAGTCTCGAGTGCGGTTCTGACATGCAAGGGGGCGACAGGCAAAAGCGTGGCCGAATGCCGGACGCGTTGCAGCGCTAGGGAGGCGAAGTATTTCGAAGGCTGGCGGACATAAACCACGATCTGCACCTCGGAGAAACACGCCGCCAAGCGCATCAAAAGCGTCTCACGGCCTGTGAGGCCGAGGCGCGCGAACAGATACTCGGTCGAAAGCACGACGGTTGAGGGCGCGGTCGTGCGGATCTCCTCCTCCAGCGCGCGCCATTCCGTCTCGAACAGCCGATCGGCCTTGGCCTGCGACCGCCCGATCTTGTCGATCAAAAGCCGCGAGCCATGCGCCTCGAAATCAAGCGGCAGGGAGAGAAAGGACTGCGACTTGCCTTGTCCCGGATAAAGAACCCCCTGCGTGCGCAGGAAGGGCCGGGATTTCGCAAGCCAGTTTTGCAGGGCGCTTGATCCCGTCTTCGGCATTCCGACATGCAGCACCAGTTTCGGCTTGGGACGGGAGGTCATGGAGACACCTTGAACAGTACTTCGGACATCCCGACAAAAGCCATATTTGGCGGGCAAGGTGAAGCCCTCTCCCGGCAATGTGACGCTTTCACCATCTCAGGCCTTGCCGTATTTCACCGCCCAACCTTTCAAGACCAGCAAGCTGCAAAGCGCGAGAACGGCAGCCGTGACGGCGAAGGACGCGCGCGCCATAGGGTCGAACACGGCGCAGACAGCCAGAACCAGAGAGACGGCAGCCAGACCCGAAGTAAGCCGGTTTTCCCAGGCCAGAAGCGCATCCACCGCCAGAATCGCAACGAAAGCGCCCATAAGGCTGGCGGCCACGGTCCAGAGATCGCCCACGAGCAAAAGCCCCGGCGCATAGACAAAGAGGAACGGCAGGACATAGATGATCCAGCCGAACCGCATCGCGGCAAAAGCCGTTTTCGTGAAGGACTCGCCGGAGATGCCGCTGGCCGCAAGCGCCGCAAAAGCCACCGGCGGGGTGATCATCGAGACCACGCCGAAATAGAGCACGAAGAGATGTGCCGCCATCAAGGGCACACCGAGCGCCACCAGCCCCGGTGCCAGAAGTGTGCCGACGATGATATAGACCCCGGTCGTCGCCATCCCCGCGCCCAGCACCATGGCGGACAATGCCGTCAGGATCAGGGACAGCAGGAGGCTGGTTTCGCCGATCTCCCGAATACCGAGCGTCAGGCTCACATCGAGCCCGGTCATGCCCAACACACCGAGCACCACGCCAAGGGCCGAACCCGCGATCACCAGAGAGGCGGTGGTCTTATAGGCGCTTTGGGCGGAGGACCTGATCCGGCGCCAAAGCTCGGCGGGGCCGTGCAGGATCCACCCCGAGAGCAGCGCCGCCACGATGCCTGCGATGCCCGCGAGTTCCGTCATCCTGTCGCCCTTGAACATCACCGTCACGATGGCGATCACCGGCAGAAGATGCCAGAGATCGCGCCAGGCCAGTTCAGGCATCTCGTCTTGTGCTGTCGTGGCGGACGGTTCGGTCCCCTCGGACAGAGGCTCGCCCTCGATCCGCGCGGCCATCCAGCTCGCCTGTACGAACATCACCGTGTAACAAAGGATCGCCGGAACCGTCGCCGCGAGCGCGATGCTGCCATAGGACAGCCCGGTCAGATCGGCCATGAGAAAGGCCGCAGCCCCCATCACCGGCGGGGTGATCTGCCCCATGGTCGAGGACACCGCCTCGATCCCTCCCGCCTTGGTCCCCGGAAGGCCGAAGCGGCGCATAGCCTGAATGGTGAAAGCGCCGGAGGTCAGCACGTTGGAGCTGGCGCTGCCGGAGACCATGCCGAAGAGGCCCGAGGAGACAATGGTCGCCTTGATCGCCATGCCCTTGCCGCGCCGCGACATCTTACGGGCAAGCGCGTCGATCGCCGCCGTGCCGCCGGAGATCTCATACACCGCACCGAAGAGAATATAGATGGTCACCGTGCCGGCGATCACACCGAGCGTGCGACCGAGAAAGCCGTTGCCGCCGAACACCAGATAGACCGTGTAACGTTTCAGATCGACGGACGCGGCGTCGAACGGCGCAGGGAAGAACTGCGCCAGATAGCCGACAGCGAACACGCCGAACAACAAGAGCCCCATCATCGGGCCGCTGGCCAGGAACGAGGCCAGCAGGGTGACTGCGATCAACAGCACCGAGACGGTGAGCAGCCTTGGCGTCGGCATGATGAACAGCGCCGCCTCGCCCGCGAAATGACGAAACAGGAAGAGCCCGACGCCGAATGCGGCGCAACCGGCGAGGAAGAAGCCCACGCGCGGCAGAGCGGCGGACAGGTTTCGCGCCCGGAGCCACAGGGTGAACCCGAGCGCAAGCGCAAGCTCGACCGCAAGGAACTGGTCGACGACGAGATTGGACCGCAGCCAGTCGAACGGATCGATCGCCCAGAGACATGGCAGCAGCACAACAGCGAGACCGGACAGGGAGATCAGGAGCCTGAGCCCCCCGTCCGCAACATTCCTGCGATCAGTGGTCATCTCGTTTACTTGATCTGACCGTGCTCTTCATAAAAGGCCATGGCGGCCGGGTGATAATCGAGGCCGATATCGACATACATCGCCTCGGGATCGAACCAGTCGAGGCTGGCCACGGACTCGACCATCGTGGCCTTGCCCGCGTAAAGCCCTTTGAGCAGCGCCGTCACCGTCGCGTCGTCCTCATCGGCATGGGTGTAGACGAAATAATCGTACTGGAGGATCTGGGTCGGTGCCTTGATCGTCGTCAGCGTGGGCTGCGGATCGAGCATCTGAAGACTCGCCACCGGCATGATTTCCCTGATCTTCGCGGCGGCATCCTCGACACCCCCGAGTTGCAACGCTCGCAGACCGCCCACGTCACGCGACACCTGTTCGTCGCGCGGCGTGCCGATCACATGGATCAGAACATCGGTATCTCCCGCCACGAACGCCTCCGCCATGGCGGTGAAATTCGCGACCTGCACCCGTTCGACATCGTCATAGCTGAGCCCGCCCGAGGCCAGCAGCGCCGTGATCAGCGCCTCGCCGGTCACGGCCTGAACGAAGCCTGCGGGCACTCGTTTGCCTTTCAGATCGGCGACCGAGGTGATGCCGCTGTCCTCGCGCACACCGAGCGTCATGCGCATCGGCAGAAGACGCGCCACAAGTCGCAGGTTGTCCATCTTGTGGTCCTTGAACCGGCCTTCGCCGAGCATCGCCTGACGCACCGCGATGGCGTTCTCGAGACCGAAATCGACCTCGCCCGCGTTTATGAACGGGCTCGCCTGACTGGTGCTGTCATAGGGCTGCGGTCGCAGGTCCATGTCGCTATCGTCATTGGCCGCCTTGCTGATCGCGAGCGCATAGTTGTAGGTGCTCGATCCCTGACCTGCGGACGCAATGGTGCTGGGCTCTGCGGTGGCGGCCATGGGAACACAAATCCCCAATGCCATCAGCGCAGTGATGACTTTCCTGAACATGTAAATTACCCCCCCTGAGAGGTCTGTTGTTGACGTTAGGGAAGATGCAACAGGCCGTGCAAACAAATCAACGACAATATCCCCCGTTCCGAACTTGCCTGCGAATTTGACATCCGTTAGCCTCCGAAACCATCAGAACAGGCCAGAGGCGGGGGGTCGCAATGGCGAAACGGTTTGGCGCAGGACATGCTTGATACGACCGCGCGCGATGCGCTCCGGCTTGCCTATGACTTCGCTCCGCCCGAAACGGAGCGCGAACGTCTGATCTGTGGCATTTTCTCCGATGTCATGAAGGTCGCTCCCGTCGGCCTTGACGACGATTTCTACGATCTCGGCGGCGATTCCCTCATGGGAGAACAGATCAGCCTGATGATTCAGGAAAAGACCGGCAAGGATTTTGCCGTCTCCGCCCTGTTCGACTACCCCACGCCCCGCCTCATCTCCGAATTTCTGCAAGACGGCCAGGCCGAGATCGCTCCGAACTCACATCCGATTTTCGTCGTGCATGGCAAGGGCGGCTACACCGCGCCGCGTCCCGAATTCTATGCCGGTCTTTCGCAGGGCACGAAGCTCGTGATGTTCGAGCTTCCCGGCATCAGGACGCGCACGGACTATCCGCGCGACATTCCCGCCGTCGCCGCGGCCTATGTCACGCAGATCATGCGTGACTACCCAACCGGGCCGGTGCTGCTCTCTGCCTTCTGCGCGGGCGGCCTGATCGCCATCGAGATGATGGCCCAGCTCAAAGCCGCCGGGCGCGAGGTGCCCAGTCTCGTGCTGCTCGACCCCAGCGCGCCGCGCCGCGTGCTCAACCGGCACAGGCTTCAGTCGAAGATCGAGACCGGCAACGCCAATACGCTCGACCGGCTGCGGCATCGGCTGCGCTATACGCCCCGGACACCCAACGCATTCGACCGTCTTCGGGACCGGATCGAACGTGGCCTGCGCCTGCTCGCCACTCTGGACGATGCGCGCAAGGCCTCGCGGAAAAAGCAGGGCGCGTTCTGGAAATACCGGAACGCCGGGTTTCGCATCCTGCCGCGTGCCAGCCTGATCGTTGCCTATCGTTTCGCATGGCCAGAACCCTACACCGGCAAGGTCACGATCATCGCCTCGCAGCAACGCGCCAAGGCGCTGACGTCCGAAACCTCGGTCTGGCAGCGCTTCATCCCGAACCGCACCGTCGAGGTGCTGTCGGAAACCCATGGCGACATCGGCCAAGCCAACGCTGACGCCGTGGCCGCGCGGATGGAACAGCTTCTGCTGGAACCGCTGGCCTGAAACTCCCGCCTCAGCTTTCGAGCGAGGCGCGCAGTTCCCGGCGCAGCACCTTCCCGTTGGTGTTGCGCGGCAGGCTGTCGAGGAAGATGAATTTCCGGGGCCGCTTGTCGGGCGCAAGCTGCACCCGGCACTCTGCAGCGAGATCGCCCTCGGTCACGCCGGATTTGGCCACGACGAAAGCGGCAATTTCTTCGCCGAACTCGGCGCTGGCGAAGCCGGTGACGGCGACATCCTCGACCCCCGGCACCGCCTGAAGGACCGTTTCGATCTCCGCCGGATAAACATTGGCACCACCGCGAATGATCATGTCGGAACTGCGCCCGACCACCGTCAGGAAACCGTCCGGCGAAACTTTCGCCAGATCCCCGGTATAGGCCCAACCGTCGCGGATCTTGTCGCCTGTCTCTCGTTCACGGTTCTTGTACATCCCCTCGGCCATGCCGTGGCTGCGCACCCGCATCGCCCCCACCTCGCCTGCGGGCACCGGGTTGAAATCCTCATCGACGATCTCGAGACGTACCGTCGGGAGGACCCGCCCGTCCGTGTGGCTATGGCTCGCCACATCCGCCCCGGCGAGCACCGAACAGGTGCCGGACACGGAGGAGGAAAAGCAATGCAGGAATCCGGGCGTCAACTCCTGCCAGGCCCGAAGCTTGTCATGCGCCTCCATACCGGAGCCGCCGCAATAGAGCATTTCCAGATCGGGCATCAGCGGCTTTCCGGTCCCCTTCGACAGGCCGAGCATAGCCTTGACCGTAGCGGGTACGGCAAACAGGAAGGTGATGCCCTGGGAGTTCACCTTTTCGATCAGTTCGTCGGCCGCGAAAATCGGCGGATGGAAACACACGGTCGCCCCACGCATCAACTGCCCGATGGTGTGGTTGCGCGAAGCGGAAAAGGACAGCGGATAGGCGTTGAGGAATTTGCCGTCGAAGGGATAATGCGCCTCGAACCCGTAACCGAAAGACCGTAGCTGGATGGTCCGGTGACTTGCGACGATGCCCAGAGGCCGCCCCGTCGTTCCCGAAGTCAGGGAAATAAGCGCCGGGTGGCTTTCGGTCCCGTTGCGCTCGATCGGTGCATCCGATTGGCGGGCGGACGTGTCTTTCCACCCTGCATCGCAGGGAATAGAACGATACGCTCCATTGGACAAATCCCGGTCTTCGAGAATGGCCGCCAGATCGAATTCTTCGCTCAGGCGCGTTCGTTCATCGGCGCGGTTGCGGAAATCTATCGGTACGGCCACCGCATCGAGCATCCAGATCGCCACCATCGCGAGCACCGTATCCACACTGTCCCGCAGCACCAGCCCGACCTGATCCCCCGCCTTCAGCCCCTCGGCTTGAAACTGCCGCGCCCATTGTGCGGAAGTGGCCACAAGACCGGCGAAGGAGACGCTGCGCGCACCGGAGACGAGGGCGGGCCGCGCCCCATATCGTGCCCCGAGGGCATGAAATGTATCGGCGAGATTGCTGTGGTTTTGCTGGTTCATGTGGCGGTCCATCTGGCGTAGCGTCGGAACGGAAGGCTTGCGGGAAGCCTGCACCAGAAAACACATATGCCCGATATGAGGAAACAGATTTTCGCAAAATGCACAGATTTCCAAAAGCTTTCCCGCAAGACGGTCACGACGCGGGCAGGAAACGGCTCCGGAAACGCCGTGACAAGCCTCAGGGCACACAGTATCCTGCGCCACGTAACCTTCAGGAAAGCACGCGACAGGCATGCCCTTATATCACATTAACGGCAAGCTGATCTTGTTCATGCATATTCCCAAGACCGGCGGAACCTCCGTCGACACCTGGTTGCGCGGTCTCGGCAAACCCATCCTCGGCTCCATCGGAGAAGAGATCGACTGGCTGCCCTGCGTACCGCAACACCTGCATGCCGAGGCGCTTGCGAAGCTCGTGCCACACGGCACACCCGATTTTGCCTTCGCCATCGTGCGGCATCCGGAAAAGCGGATGATCAGCGAGTTCTTTCATCGCCACAAGGACAAGCGCACCCGACGGATCGGCCCCTATCTGCGGCGGCGCGCTTTCGATGAGATAACAGCGGAGCAGATGAGCCGGTATTTCGAGGTCTGGCAGGACCGCGCCTTCGCCAAGTTTCGCAAACACCCGTTCTGGGACGACAACCATGTCCGGCCGCAAAGCGCCTTCACGGACTGGCCGGGCCTGCATGTCTTCCGCTTCGAGGACGGGCTCCAAAGCGTCTACGACAAGGTCACCGGGGAGCTTGGCCTGCCGCCTGAGGGCGAAGTGCCCCGCCTGAATGAGAGCCGCAAGCACGACCTGATCCTCACCGAGCGGGCCAAATCCCGCATCCGGGCCTTTTATGCCCGAGATTTCGACATCTGGTACAGTTGAAACCCGAACCCGGTCTTTTCTCTGCGTGCAATGCTCTGAACAAACTTGCAAAACGCCGTGGGGGCATTCTAACTGCAAGAGTGACGCTGCGTCACGCACCATAGAGAACACCCCGCATTTCACGCCAGAGTGAAGTCCCTCGCGATCTTTCCAGCCGATGCGGTCAAAGCCGAAAGAACCGGACATGAAAGCCTGCATCGCAACCGGAACCTATCACGCGAGCGGGGAGACCTTCGTCAATCGTCATATTGACGAACTGTTCGGCGGCAACACCTGTGTGCTGTTCAACACCGCCAAAGGCGGCAACCCGCTGAACAAGCCAATCATGTCACGTCGCGACAGGCTCGAGTTTTCACCCCGCAAACTCGTCCAGACGGTGCAATACCTGTCTCGCTACGGCACCGCCGCGCTGCCGCGCGGCCGGGCGCAAGACCGTGTCGAGACCTTCCTTCGCGACCAACGCCCCGATCTCATTCTGGCCGAATTCGGTCCCGAGGCGATTGCCCTGACCCCGCTCGCCCGAAAACTCGGCCTGCCGCTTTTCAGCTATTTTCGCGGCTACGACGCCTCCAAACTCCTGAGGCATCCCGATAAACGGCACGCTTATCGCAAATGCATCCCCCACTGGAACGGGATCTTCGCCGTGTCGCAATTCCTACTCGACAATCTCGCAGCCCACAGCATCACCCATCCGAAGAGCGCGGTGATCCCGAGCGGCGTCAACACCGACCTGTTTCAGCCCGCGGAAAAGCGCCCCTCCAGCTTTCTCTTCGTCGGTCGTCTGGTCGAAAAAAAAGCCCCTGACCTTGTGCTGCGCGCCTTTCTCGATGCCGCGGGTTCCTCCCATCAGGCACATTTGACCGTGGTCGGAGACGGCCCGCTGCTCAAATCTTGCCAGTCTCTGGTTGCCGCACGCAGCATGCAGGACCGTGTCACCTTCACCGGCGCCCTGCCGCACCCGGAGGTCAGCGCCCTGATGGCCCGCACCGCCGTGTTGCTGCAACATTCCGTCACCGCGCGCAATGGCAACACCGAGGGCCTGCCGACCTCGATCCAGGAAGCCATGGCCTCGGGCATGGCCGTGCTCTCCACCCGCCACGCGGGCATCCCCGAAGCGGTGGTCGAAGAGACAAACGGACTGTTGATTGCGGAGCATGACGAGGCGGGCTTTCGCGACGGGATCGTCGCGTTGGCCAACGCGCCCGACATGGTCGCCCGCATGGGCACAGCCGGGCGCAGCCGGGCCGTCGCGCAGTTCGACAACCGCAGCCTTCTGGCGATGCTGGAAGCACGGCTCATCGACTGGATGTAAACCGTTCCGAGCTGCCACACAAAACTTGACAGATGTGCATGGCTTCGCAAAGGTGCTACGGCATCTAGCACCTCTGTGCGCCATTCCCCCGCAGCCTGCCCGTTCCTTTTCATCATGTTTTCCGATCACGCAGGAGACCCAATATGGACGCTCCCCAAACAAGAGACGCCATTCTCGACGCCGTGGCCAAAGCCGCACAGGTCGACCCCAAAACGCTGAGCGACAGCACACCCTTGGGCGCAGGCGGGCTTGGCCTCGACTCCATCGGCATGCTGGATCTTGTGCTGGAACTCGAGGAGGTCACCGGCCTGCAATTGCGCAGCGAAGATCTGGGAAGCGACGCTCTGGCAACGCTGGGGGGGCTGATCCAATATATGCGCTCTCTCTGATCCGCCGCCCGAGGCGCTACATCCCGACCGAACACGCCCGAGCCCCCGGTACGCTGACAGACAAGCTCGCCCAGCTGCGCGATATGTCCGAGGATCGTCCACCGCACCCAAGGCTTTGGAAACGCGCGAAACAATTCTGTCCGGGAACCCGGTCCGAGCGACGCGACTGGTGCGCTCGCGCTTGGTGGGGGATCGCGGCGGGTGAATTGCTCCGGGTCTTCCTCTATGACCGCGCCACCCGTGCCCAGGCAATGGAGCTCGTTCTCCCCCCGGACCTGACCGCGCTCGATCCCGCCCTGAGCGGGCGCGGTGCCATTTTGGCTGCGGCGCATCTCGGCCCGCCCAAATTCGCGATGAATCTGGTACTGGACCGCTTTGCCAAGCCGCTGATCGTGACCAACTCACAGGACATGCCGGACTGGCAACGCGTCGAAGACGGGCTGTTTCTCAACCCGCGCGATCCTCAGGCCCGCGCACAGATTCTGCTCAGGGGCGCCGTGCAACTGCGTCGCGGCGGCGTGTTTTTTGCGGCCCCCGATGGCAAGCAGACCCAGGACACGCTCCGGGTCGACGGGTTCGGTCAACATTGGGATTTCTCCGTCGGCCTGCCAGCGCTCGCCCAGAGGATCAAGGCCAACAGCTTCGTGTTTCTGGCGCTTTGGGAGGGGGAACGGATCGCCCCGCGCTGCACCCCGATCACGGTACCGGCGGAGCTTGCCCCCGAAGACCATCATCGGGCCTGGATCGAGGCGTACTGGCGCAGCCTGTCTTCCGTGATCGCAAGCTCCCCCGAAAATCTCCGCTTCCTCGCCCCGCCGCTTCGCAAGGAGTTCACCCGATGATCTGGCAGCGTTTTCTCGACACCGCCGCACGCCATGCCTCGGCCCCCGCCCTGATCGGCGATCAGGGCACCCTCAGCTACGCGGAGCTTGTCGCCCGGGCAAAGGACGAAGCGCACAAACTGCCGGACCGTCCCACCGGCGCGGCGCCTGCCCGTGTGCTGCTCGTGTCGACGGAGCCGGTCACCCTTCTGGTGCGGGTGCTGGCCTGCTGGAGCAAGGGGCTGGTCCCCGTCCTGCTGCGCGACGGGCAAACGCCCGAGAGCCTTGCGCGCATCCGCGAGATCGCCACCCCTATCGCGATCCTCTCCGACGAGACGCCCGAAGCCCGCCTCCCGGACAGCCGACAGCCCCGTCCCCCTTTCGGTCCGCGCGACGAGGCGCTTGTGATTTGCACCTCCGGAACCACCGGGACGCCCAAACTCGTCGCCCTCTGCGCCGAAGGGGTGGAGACCACGGCCCGGGCCATCGTCGAGGACCTCGGATTTGCCGAAGGGGACATCATTGCGGTCGCCACGCCGCTGACCTACATGTACGGGCTGATGGGGGCCTCGGTGAGCGCTCTTCTGTCCGGTGCCGCGTTGCGCATGTTCCAGCCCGGTCAGCCGCTGACCATCGTGCAGGCGGCGATCCGGCGCGAGAACATCACGGTTTTGCAGGGGCCGCCCTCGCTGATGCGCCTGTTTCTGGCCTATTGGAATGGCACGCCCTTCCCCTCCGTGCGCCTTGTGACCACCGGCGGCGAATACATGAACGCGGATCTGGTCGACAAGCTCTCGCAAGCCTTTCCCCAAAGTGCCTTCCGGCTGGTCTATGGCATGACCGAGGCCGGGCCGCGCATCTCACATGTCCGCACCGTCCAGCATCACGGCGCGGGCCTCGTGGTCGGCCGTCCGTTCGATCATTTCGACTGGCGCATCGACCCGGTGGCGCAGGAGGGACTGCCGGACGGGTCCGGGCGCCTTGCTCTGCGCGGGCCGAGCGTCTGTCTGGGCTATATTCAGCCCGGTAACCAATATGAGGGCGTCGAGCCCGACGGCTTCTTTCGCTCCACCGATCTGGTCTGCGAACGCGATGGCCAATTGGTGTTCCTCGGGCGCTATGACCGGCTGTTCAAAACCGGCGGCAAGCTCGTCAACCCGCTCGAGATCGAGGACCTGCTGATGCGACATCCGGCAGTGCATGACGCCGCCTGCCACGTGCAAGAACACCGCCTTCTGGGACTGGTCCCAGTAGTGGACGTGGTGCTCGAGACCGGGATGGAGAGCGATCTGGACGCCCTGAAAGGACATTGCATGGCCCTAGAACCCCATGCCAGACCGCATCGCATCGACATCGTCCCCGCACTCGAAATCGCCGCATCGGGCAAAAAGGCCGCTCGCAAAGCGTGAACCGATCCGGAGCCCTGCCCCCCCATGCGTCCTGGAAACGGTCGAAAACTTAGTCCCGAAGGATATGGATAGGAAACTGAAAATCTCCGCGACGATGCCATGTGCAATCACCGTCCCGTGTCGTCACACGTAACCCCTCGTCGCGCCACTCAAGACGCACAACGCTCCCCGGCTCACACTCAATCCGGCTCCAGACAAAACCCGGATGGCCCGCCGCCCATGTCGACGGCCAGAGGGTGACTGTGGGCACATCGTTCACGCCCAGCCGTCGTTCCTCGCGCAGGACGACACATCTGGTTCCACCGGGATCACAGACCGAGCGGAGCTTCGCAATGCCCCCCGCCTCTCAAATACGCCAGCGCATTTGAGAGGCGGGCCCAGAAGCGCCAAAATAACGGCAGGGACAAAGCCAATCGTGAATGCGCCCCATACTCTGCTCATTGACAGAAATAACCGTCCTTGAAGGCAGGCGCTTTCCTGCCCGGAAATGTACCTTCTTTTCGATCGGCTTCAGGAAGACGGCAGGCTGACACAGAATGTCGTGCCCTCTCCGCTTTGAGTCTCAAAGGAGATCGTGCCGTTCATCTGTTCGACCAGCGTACGCACGATGTTCAGCCCCAGCCCGGAACTGCTCGCGCGTTTGTTGTTGTCCCAACTGGCTTTGGTGAAGCGTTCAAAAAGCGTGTCACGCAAAGCCATGGGGATACCGCCGCCGTGATCACGGACGAAAATGGCAACATGTGCATCCGTTTGTTGCGACCAGATTTCAACGGCTTGCCCGCGTTCAGAAGCCTTGACCGCGTTCGACAACAGATTGGAAAGAATCTTGATCAACTGCGACGACACAGCCCGCACCAGAAGCGCAGCATCGGTCGGTCGCATTTTGACATCGACCCCGTGATAGGACCCATAGCCCTGATGGGTTGCCACCAGACTCTCGAGCAGGCTTGCGACCCCGATATCCTCACTCGCGGGCTTCGACCCCGCCTGAGCGCTTTCGTTGAGATCGAGGATTTCCTGAATGAGCGCAAGCATCCTGTCGCTGTTGGCTCCCGCAATGTTCAGGAGCGATTGCGCCTTGTCCGACAGCGGCCCGACCAGACCGGATTTCATCAGATCCAGAGCCCCTTTGATGCTGGTCAGAGGGGTGCGCAATTCATGGGTGATGACGGAATTCACTTCCTTGCGCAGATAGTCGGCACTTTCCTGCTCCGTTTCAAAATGAAACATCGCCACGAAATAGCGTTCGCCCTGTTCGTCCACAGTCGCCATCACGCGCCCGTTCAGACGTTTGTCTCCAAAGGCCGGATGGGTGCGGAAAGTGGCGCTTCCACTGGTTTCCGCCTGATCAAGGGGACCACCCTCGGCCATCAAATCATGAAAAAAACCGCCTTCGCAAAGATGTTCGGCGGCACGCGCCGCAGAGCCCCCGCCCAGCATATTGCGAGCTGCGGAGTTCATGTAATGTGGCGCGGCCATCGTGCGCTCGAACACGAGAACTGCATCGGACATCCCGTCCCAAAGCGCCCCGTTGAGCTTAGATCCGGCCTGCACAAAGCACGCCGCGTCTTCGCCGAATGCATAGCCGGTTACGCCGTATTTGAGCTTACATGTCATACAATTACACCCGAACTGTTCAAAAAAACGTTGGTTCAGGTTCCCCCTTCACCATCCGTTTCCAAAGAATGACTTTTACACAGGTCTGATCCTGCGGGTGAAATTAAACTTGGCTATGGTTAATTTATGATAAAAGTGTGTTCGGCGAAAAATAATTACAATCCAGACGTGTATTGCCTCAGTTCGCTTCGCACCACAGCGGCAGAGCGAATGTCATCGTGGAGCCGACGCCAAGTTCGCTTTCAGCCTTGATCCAGCCGTCTTGCAGCGCGGCAAGGTCCTTGCAAATGGCAAGACCGAGACCGACGCCCGGGTTTTTTCGGTTGGTGCCAGAGGCGGCCTGGGCAAAGCGATCGAAGATGATGCCGATACGGTCCTCGGCAATCCCGACGCCGGTGTCGCTGATCTCGAAAGTCGCCATGTCGTCCCGCACCCGGCTGCGCACTGTAATATTCCCCTCATCGGTGAACTTGAACGCATTTCCCAGAAGATTGGTCAAAATCTGGCGGAAGCGGATTTCGTCGGCACGGATGTCCGCGTCGACCAGATCGAGCGTGATCGAAAGACCTTTTTCCTCGGCCAATGCGTGCATCTGATCGACCACCGATTCAACCACCTTGCTGCTGTCCACCTTGGCCAGATTGAGGCGCATGGTGTTGGCCTCGATACGCGCGATGTCGAGCATATCGTCGATCAGGGCTTTCAGTTGCGTGCCAGAGGCCTGAATCCGTGAAGTAAAGCGCGAAATATCCGCCTCAAAACTCTTGAGCGCCGCCGAGACCTTTTCGTCCTCGCCCTCTGCGAGCGCTGTACGCAGAACGGCATAGCTCGGCAGTTTTTCGAAATTGGCGACAAAACTGTTAAAACCGAGAACCGACGACAAGGGCGTGCGCAACTCGTGACTGATCACATTGAGGAATTGCGTCTTGGCCTCATCCGCCTGTTCCGCCTCACGCAGAGCCGCGTAGAATTTCGTCACATCCTCGGCAATGCCGATATAGCCCGTAAACAGGCCCTGCTCGTCGAAGCGCGGCTTGCCGCTGATGCGGATCCAGCTCAGACGATCCGGGCGAAAATGATAGCTGTAGACAACATCCCGGAAGGGCGCATGCGCCGCCATCTTGGCCATGAGTTTTTGAAGCGAATCTTCACTGCCCTCGGCGGATTTGACGAAATAGCTGCGCGGTTTTCCGATGTAATCCGCCGGATCGACCCCGATCATGCGGGCGAACCCCTCCGAGACATAGGTCATCCGCATATCGGCATCCTGTTCCCAGAACCATTCTGCGCTCAGATCGGCCACATCCTGAAGCCGGGCCTCGGCCTCGTCGCGTTTGCGCAACGCAGCGCGCAATTCACAGTTCGACCTTTCAAGTTCCCGCTGATGGCGGCGCAGATCCGAAATCTCCACCCGGAACATGACCAACCCGCCCTCGGATGTGCGCCGGGTAAAGTATTTGAACCAGCGGTCTCCGTTATAGCGCACCTCAAGCTCGGAGGTCTCTCCGGCCAAAGCCGAGAGAATTTCTGTCTCGTCCCCGGTCCGAACCCCGTTGAGGAGCACCTCGTCGGAAATCTCCAGCCGTCGGTGGATCAGGTCCGTCAGAGGCCGCCCGACCATCAGGTTGCGCTTCATCCCGTTGAGCCGGTCCCCGGCGACGGTATTGAACATGATCAGCTTGTCGTCGCTGTCGAACAACCAGAACCCGACAGGCAGCGCATCGATCGCATCGTTCAGCCGCTGTTCGGCAAGCGTGGCGCGCTCGCGGCTGCACTGAACTTCGGTGATATCGTTGAGAATGGCGACACGTCCGCCCTCGGGGGTTTCGTGTTCGAGAAGCTGCAGCCAGGTGCCGTCGCTCAGCGCCAAGGTAACGCCGCCCCCCTGACGAGGGCCTCGCAAAAGTTGGCGCGCCAACCAGTCCTCTTCGTTGCCGATGCCATCTGTGTAGAGCCCGACCTTGAGCCCCGCGCGCAAGATGCTTTCCAACGACGCGCCGCTCACGATGGCATCGGCAGCTGCGCCGTGAAGGTCACGATACCGGCGATTGCACAACTCAAGATTGTCATCCTTATCGAACAGGACAAAGCCGGATGGGGCCGCATTCAGCGCGGTACGCAACTGGGTTGCGATCCGCCAGTTGCGCCGTCTGAGTGTGTGCAGATACCGCGCAAAGATCAGCGATAGCGTCCCGCCGATCACCGCGCTCAGACGAATGATGCGGAGCGTGGACTCGGGAATCCCGGCCCGTTGTGTCGGGGACATCGAGACTGTCCAGGTGCTGCCCGGAAACGGAATCTCATAGGTGGATTTTGCATTTAGCGGCATCTTCTCATCGCCGAAGATGAGCGCCTGCTTGCCAAGCACCGTCTCGACCTCAATCGCAATATCGTAGAGGGATTCGTATTGGGAGAGGCCGATTTCCTGCAAAAAAGGATCGGCTGCGAAGACGATCGAGGCTATGCCGATCATGCTTTTCTCACCCTGCCGTCCTCCACGGGAGAAAACCGGTTCACGAATGATGAAGCCCTGATACCCCTGGAACAGACTCGTCGGCCCCTCCACAAAGGTTTCACCTGTGCGTTCAATCAGTTGCAGCACTTCGTACTGATCCGGAAGATCTGCCAGATCGCGCCCGATGAAACCGCTGTTTTCTGTGTAGGGATGGACATGCGTGATGGTGGTTCCCTGCACCAGCGCCATGTTCACAACCGACGCGTCCTCGGTCTTGATGAAAGAACAGAGTTCCGAAAACTCAATCGCTGTGATGTCCGGGGACAGCGACAATGCGCCCGCAAGACCACGCGCAAAAAGCAGCTTCTTGTTGACCGACTGTTGAATACCCGTCGCGATGACCGACTGATCGCGATACATGATGTCGGTCTGCTCTTCGGTCGCCTCGATCGAGGCGGTTCGGATCGCTCCGAGATAGATCAACACACAAAGACCGAGAATCGCGGCGTAAGACGCACCCTCGATCAACAGGTTCATGTATTTGACTCGGTTCTTATCTGGCATTTTGCGCCATTCCGATTGTCGTCTGCAACTTTACTGCTCGTTTTAGATTTTCTTGCGACCAGTTATAGGCCGTTCCTTTTCATTTTAGAAAGAGACACTCGCGCCTAACGTGCATTACCCAACGTAAGGCAAGATGACAAACGATTTTATGGCAATGACTGTGACATGAAAGACAAAGTGCCCTTGCCCCTGCTGCGGCGAGAACCCGCGACACATCCATCGCAGCCCCGAAAACACCCCGCGATATTACTCTTCGACGCACCGCGCATAGAGGTCACGATGCCGGAAAAGTCGGTGCTTCGGGAGGTCTGGCGTCACATTTCGTCGACGATGGCATCTTCCATGAGATCAAGCAGAGTCTCGAGCTGTTGCGAGAGCCCGACCAACTGCCTGTCCGACTGGTCAAAATGGGAGAGGACGTCATGGATTTCACCGGCACGTTCACCAATCTCGGGAAACCCGACGGTCGCGGCGATGCCGCTCATACGATGCGTTAGAAAACCGAGCTGATCCAACGCATCCCGATCGTTTGATCGTGCATTGATCCGGGTTTGAAGTCCTTCGATTTCCGGGATTTTCACGATCAGATCGTCGATGAAATTCTGTCGTGTACGTCCAATCGCCTCTGCCAATCTTTGTCTGATCGCCGAGTCCGAAAGAGATTTGTTTGGCATGAACGTTCCCCGAGCCTCTTACAGTTTTTTTAGTATTGCCCGGTTCCGGGATGGAACACAATCAAGCGACGAGAAAACTGTTCTTGGACTTGCTGCCCGCTGATTTGTCGCCGTCGACCTGCGCCAGGGCGCGCGCGATCATGAGCTGGGGATCGGTTTTGAACATCGACATTTTGGCGGGTTTTCCCACATGGACCTTCACCTCGAGCGGAACGGTATCGCCTTCGACCAACCCGTATTCACGCAGCTTCACGGCCAGATCCACCTCGATCTGCTCCTCGTCGAACTGCAAGGTGCGCGGAAGCAAGGCAACAAACTGACCGTTTCCGAGATAGGAAATGATGACGTCGTAACTGCGCAGCGTCTCAAAGATCGCTTCAGCGACATCGGTCAGGATACCGTGGAATTCCAGCGGTGTTGTCAACGTGAAGAGGCTTTCGGGCTTGTCGATCCGAAAACCGATGGCACCGAACATGAACCGTTTGATCCGCGACAAGCGGTGCAGATAGTTCTCAAGCTCAAGGCTGCCGATCACCCGCGGCACATCGTAGATCGCGATCGGATCGGCGAGATTGAACCGCATATCCGCATCCGCGGCGCTGTTCATCCCAAAACGCAAAATCTGTTCACGCCGCATTGCGTCCATAGAGCGCTGCTGTTCGGCGTGCAAAAGCTGTGCCACGCGCAGCCGCGCCCCCAGTTCCGTCGTATCGATCGGCTTGGTGAGATAATCCGTTGCCCCACGCAGGAAGGCCGCGTCGACATGGGCCTTGTCCTTCATCGCGGTGAGCATGATAACAGGCGTGTTGCGGTACTCGAGCGAGGCCCGAATGCGACCGCAAAGTTCGATCCCGTCCATACCGGGCATCTGGATGTCGAGGAAGAAAGTGGAGAACTCGTGCTGACGATCCTGAATCAGACGCAGAGCCTCTTCACCGCTTTCGGCGCAAATGAAATCCTCATACCCGAGGGAGGGCAGAATGGCGCTCATCACCTCCAGGATGTTGCGATCATCGTCCACGACCAAAAGTGTCATTTGTCTCTCCAGCGAAGCGAAACCGTCGACCTTGTTGCAATTATCCTCAAAGGCGCAACAGCCTCGGCGTTGAAAACAACTTTAGGAAGAGATTCGTCGTCAATTTAGGTCAAATTATGTCAAAAGTGAGAATTTCCGCCACGGGCCGTCTTTTCTGGAAATCCCCGGGGGAGATTTCAGAATGATCCATGGGCCCCGGGAGAATTCGCTTGTCTGACCTCTGCCACCATATATACTCCGCTCATGACAAAATTACACCGCATCATGCACGTGGAAGATGATCCGGACATTCGGGAAATTACCCGCATGTCGCTGGAACTCGTTGGTGGCTTCGACGTGGTCCAGTTCAAATGCGGCCAGGACGCGGTGGACAATTTACCGTCTGAGGTCCCCGATCTGATCCTGATGGACGTCATGATGCCTGTCATGGATGGCGTGGAAACCCTGAAAAGGCTTCGTGAGGTCAAGGAATATTCCAACGTGCCGGTCATTTTCGTCACGGCAAAGACATCGCGTGCCGATTTCGGGAATCTCAAAGCCATCGGAGCACAGGACATTATCCTCAAACCTTTCGAGCCGATGGAATTGCCGGGCCAGTTGCTGCAAATCTGGGAAACCTGTCAGTCGACATAGGCCAAGACCGCGGGTCGGAGCGAAACGAATGTCTCTCGCGGGCCTGCGCCGTGCGAGACGCCCGTCAGATGCTAAAATGATCCCGGAGCCGACCTCAAAGCATCTGAGCGGCGGCAGAGAGCCGTGCTGAAAAGACAAAGGCCTTCCCTCCGCTTGCGGTCAGACTCTTTTCCAGCGCAGAGACGAGACGAAAGTGACGCTGAAAACGCACCGGGGGATCAGGGAACAATCCATTCCTGCGCCCTGCGGCCCAAAACGGCCCTCCCCCCTAGACGGCATAACCGCTTCACATTTACCATAAATAAAAACAGTAGATTGCTCATTTCTGGAAAAGTAACGATGCCACTGATATTCCCAGTCATTTTATGCGGCGGCTCAGGTACGAGACTTTGGCCCTTGTCACGCAAAAGCTATCCAAAGCAATTCGTGCCACTGATCAACACGGAAACACTGTTTCAGGCCTCGGCCAAACGGCTCAGCGGGACCGATGGAGCTTTGCAGTTCGGAGCGCCGACAATTCTCACCGGAGCCGGTTTTCGCTTTATCGTCACCGAGCAACTTCAGGAAATCGGCATTGACCCGGGCGCGATCCTGATCGAACCCGAAGGACGCAACACAGCGCCCGCCATTCTGGCCGCTGCCCTTCATCTTGCGGCCAAAGACCCCGACGCGATCATGTTGGTGGCTCCCTCGGATCACGTTGTGCCCGATGTGGACGCCTTCCATGCCGCGATTGAAAAAGGGCTTGCCGCGATCGACGCTGGCAAACTCGTCACCTTCGGGATCAAGCCGACCCATGCCGAAACCGCGTATGGCTATCTTGAGTTGGCCTCTCAGCCCGACGCCTCCAAGACGGCTGTCGACCTCAAACGCTTCGTGGAAAAGCCCGACGCGGCCCATGCCGCCGAGATGCTTGCGGCAGGGACATTTCTCTGGAATGCCGGAATCTTCCTTTTCAAGGCCTGTGACATCATCGCAGCCTTTGCGCAACATGCACCGGATCTGACCCCTCCGGTGACAGACGCTGTCGGGGCAGCTCAGGCCGACCTCGGCTTTCTGCGTCTCGACCCGCAAGCATGGGCGAAAGCCGAAAACATTTCCATCGACTATGCGGTCATGGAAAAAGCCGACAATCTCGCGGTCGTCCCCTTTGATGGCGGCTGGTCGGATCTGGGCGCTTGGGATGCGGTCTGGCGCGCATCCGGCCCCGATGAGAACGGCGTTGTCACCGCGGGTGCAGCCACAGCCATAGACTGTGAAAACAGCCTGATCCGCTCGGACAGTGCACATCTCGAGGTGGTCGGGATCGGCCTGAAGAACGTTATGGCCATCGCCATGAACGACGCAGTTCTGGTGGCCGACATGTCGTGCGCGCAGGACGTGAAAAAAGCCGTGGTCGCGCTGAAGGCAAAAGGGGCTGCGCAGGCCACGCATTTCCCGAAAGACCACCGCCCCTGGGGCTGGTTTGAAAGCCTGGTTGTAAGCGGACGGTTTCAGGTCAAACGCATCCACGTTCACCCCGGGGGCGTGCTGAGCCTGCAAAGCCATTTCCATCGTTCCGAACACTGGATCGTGGTCGAGGGCACTGCACGCGTGACCGTCGATGACGAAATCCAGATCATCACCGAGAACCAGTCCGTCTACATCCCGCTCGGTGCGGCGCACCGGCTGGAAAACCCCGGCAAAGTCCCGATGGTTCTCATCGAAGTACAAACCGGCTCCTATGTCGGCGAAGACGACATCATCCGCTACGAAGATGTCTATGCCCGCGGTCAGGGAGCGAAAGGATAAGTCGGGATGCCCCCAAAATTCGGCACCAGCGGTTTGCGCGGTCTTGTGACCGAGTTGACCGATGAGCTCGTCGCGGAATACGTCCATGCGTTTTTGAGCACCGTGCGACCCGAAACGCTTTATATCGGACGTGATCTGCGCCCATCGTCGCCCGGGATCGCCGGAGTGATCCGTGACACGGCACAGGCGGCTGGGGTCGATGTCGTCGATTGCGGCGCGATTGGCACGCCCGCACTGGCGCTCTCCTCCATGGCCGCCAAAGCCCCCGCGATCATGATCACCGGGAGCCATATCCCCGCCGATCGCAACGGCTTGAAATTCTACCTGCCCGAAGGAGAGGTTTCCAAAAAAGATGAAGCCTCCATCACCGCCGCCTATGCGGACAAGACGCGGTACAAGGGCAAGGCGAAAGGTGAGTATCGCGTGGCGCACGACGCCGAAGCCCTCTATGTGGCGCGCTATGTCGACGCCTTCGGCGCGGGCGCACTCGAAGGTCTCAGGGTCGGCGTCTATCGCCATTCCTCCGTCGCCCGTGACACGATGGAAACGATCTTGCGCGGCCTCGGCGCAGAAAGTGTGCCTCTGGCCCAGTCCGACACTTTCATCCCCGTCGACACCGAAGCCGTCGATCCCGTGACCCGGGACAGGCTGCGCTCATGGTGTCGAGAGAACTCCCTCGATGCCATTGCCTCCACCGACGGAGATGCCGATCGCCCCATGCTGACCGACAGCCATGGCAAGGTCATCCCCGGCGATATTCTCGGCGTGCTGACCGCGCATCTTCTGGGCGCAAAATCTGTTGTGACGCCGGTGTCGTCCAATGACATGGTGCGCCGTCTCCCGGAATTTGACGAGGTGATCCTGACCCGGATCGGCTCGCCCTTCGTCATCACGGGAATGTCTCGGGCAACCCATCCCGAGGTCGTAGGCTTCGAGGCGAACGGCGGCTTCCTTTTGGGCTTCCAAGCCCGGCTTCAGACCCCGCTCCCGCCCCTGCCGACCCGCGATTGCATGCTGCCGATCCTCGCCCCGCTCGTCGCGGCGAAAAAGGCCCGGGCTTCCCTTGCGGAACTGGTGGCCTCCCTGCCCCCGTGTTTCACCGCCGCAGATCGCATCCAGAACATCGACACCGAAAAGGCCAAAACCTTTCTCGACGCCCTGATCCGGGACGACGTAACCCGAACCGCCTTCTTCGCCCCCTTCGGCCATATCGCCAGCACCGATCTCACGGACGGGCTGCGCGTCGATTTCGAAAGTGGCGACGTGCTCCACCTGCGCCCCTCCGGCAATGCGCCAGAGTTTCGGATCTATGCTCAGGCGCAAAGCGAAGAAAAAGCCCTCACACTCGTCGGCAGCGCATATCAAAGCGTCGCCAGGGCGGTGATTTGGCAAAGGACCCGTGACCTATAACCCGTGACCTGTACCACGGAATTTTTCTGCCGATACGATGAGAGAGCCGCCCAATTGGCGCACGGACAAGGACGCGAGCGCACATCACGGACACACAGACCATCGCCAGCCTCTCCGAGGACGAGGCTGGCGAAGAACGTGCCGATCTGTACCAAAGTTGCGAGCCTGCCCCCGACACGCCTGTGACAAAGTCAGCCGATTTCAGCCCCCCACTCCGGCGCAACCGAAGCCGCGATTGAGCTGTCGAGCGCTTCGAATGCGTTCAGCCCGATGGTCTCGTAAAGCTCCTTGCGGGTCTGCATCTCCGGGATCATCGCCGTCGTGGCCCCGTCGCGGGCAAGCGCCATGTAGAGCTTGGCCTGCGCCTTGTTGGCAACCCTGAGCGAGGACACCGGCCAGATCACCATGTCATAGCCCAACTCTTCGAACTCCTTGGCGGTGAGCGCCGGGGTGCGTCCGAATTCGGTCATATTGGCGAGAAGTTTGACACCGGGCAAAGCCGCGCGCACCTCCTTGAACATCTCGACCGAAGTCAGCGCCTCCGGAAAGATCGCATCGGCGCCCGCTTCGACATAGAGCTTGGCGCGCGCTACGGCCCCTTCGATACCCTCGGCAGCCGCCGCATCGGTGCGGGCGATGATGACGAGATCGCGCGAGGCTTTTGCCGCCGCCGCCACTTTCGCCGCCATATCCGACGCGGAGGCGAGTTTCTTGTCGTTCAGATGGCCGCATTTCTTGGGCAAGAGCTGATCTTCCAGATGCACGGCCCCGGCACCAGCCTCCTCGAAAGTTCGCACCATATGCATGACGTTGAGCGCCTCGCCATAGCCGGTATCGCCATCGACCAGAAGCGGCAAGCCGGAGGCGCGGGCGATCTGGCGGATGAAGAACGCCACCTCGTCGACGGTGATGATCCCCAGATCCGGCAGCCCCATGGAAGCGGTCATGGCCGCCCCCGAGAGATAAAGCGTCTCGAACCCGGCCGCCTTCGCCTGAAGCGCGGACTGACCGTTATGCGCGCCCGGAAGCCTCAGGATGCCCGGTTCATTCAGCGCCTTGCGAAACCGCCGACCGGCACTTTCTTCGGGCAGATCGTCTGCAATCAAATAGGTCATGGCATCACTCCGCCGCTCTGGGAAAGTCGACGCCCCGTCGGCCGAGCGACAGGAAGGGGCGGTTTTCGGGGCCGATATAATTGGCCGAGGGACGGATGATCTTGTTGTCGATCCGCTGCTCGATCACATGCGCGCCCCAGCCCGAGGTTCGGGCAATGACGAAAATCGGTGTAAACATCGCCGTCGGCACGCCCAGCAGGTGATAGGAGACGGCGGAATACCAGTCGAGATTCGGGAACATGCGTTTGGACCCCATCATCACGACCTCGATCCGTTCGGCGATGTCATACATTTTCATCGACCCCGCCGCTTCGGACAGGTGCCGGGCGATGCGTTTGATCACCACATTGCGCGGATCGGAGACCGTGTAGACCGGATGGCCAAACCCGATCACGACCTCCTTGTTCTCCACCCGCGCACGAATGTCGCTCTCGGCCTCTTCCGGCGTCTCGTAGCGTTTCTGAATCTCGAAGGCGACTTCGTTGGCGCCGCCATGCTTCGGTCCCCTGAGCGCGCCGATCGCCCCCGTGAAGGCGGAATAGACATCCGCCCCGGTGCCTGCGATGGAGCGCGCGGTGAAGGTCGAGGCATTGAACTCATGCTCGGCATAGAGGTTCAGCGTGACATGCATGGCACGGACCTCGTCCTCGCTGGCCTGCTTACCATGCAACAGATGCAGGAAATGCCCGGCGATGCTGTCGTCTTCGGTCTCGACCTCGATCCGGCGCCCGTTCTGGGCGTAGTGATACCAGTAGAGGAGCATCGAGCCCTGCACCGCGATCAGCCGGTCCACGATGTCGCGCGCGCCGGGGGTGTTGTGATCGACCGCTTCGGGCAAGGCGCAGCCCATGGCAGAGACCCCGGAGCGCAGCACATCCATCGGATGCGCCGCCGCCGGGATCGCTTCCAACGTCTTGCGCACCGCTTTCGGCAGCCCCCGAAGCGCCTTGAGCTTGGCCTTGTAGGCGTCAAGCTCTACGGCAGATGGCAGGCTGCCATGGATCAGAAGATGCGCAACCTCCTCGAACTCGCAACTCTCCGCAAGATCGAGAATGTCATAGCCGCGATAATGCAGATCATTGCCGCTTTGCCCGACAGAGCACAGCGCGGTATTGCCTGCCGTGACGCCCGAAAGCGCCACGGATTTTTTCGGTTTCTGAACGGAACCTTTCATGATGTCTCCTCCCATCACACCGGCCTGAAATGCCGTTTAACTCCAGTCGAAAATTCCCTTGGGACGCGGGCCCCCAAGCTGTTCCGGCGCAACGGTGAAATTCAGCCCATGCAGTTGGTCTGCTTTCAGATCGGCAAGGTTTTCTACCGTGTCGAGGAAGCGCTGCTGTTCGTCGGGCGCGATCACGCCATCGGACAGGGTCAGGAATTTCTTGACATAATTCGGACGCGTGAAAGGCCGTGCGCCCAGCGGGTTGGCATCGGCAATCGCCAGCTCGTCGACAATTTTCGATCCGTCTTCCAGCGTGATCGTGACCCGACCGCCAAAAGCCTTGTCTTTCGGATCATGCGCATGATAGCGCCGCGTCCATTCCGGGTCCTCTGCGGTCGAAATCTTGTGCCAGAGCGCCACGGTCGAGGGACGCTTGGCCCGCTCCGGCGTGTAAGATGCGACATGATGCCAACCGCCATCTTCGAGCGCGACCGCGAAGATATACATGATCGAGTGATCCAGCGTCTCACGCGAGGCATTCGGGTCCATTTTCTGCGGATCGTTCGCCCCCGTGCCGATCACGTAATGAGTATGGTGCGAGGTCTCGATCAGGATGGATTTCACCTTGCTCAAATCGCCCAGCTTGTCACGCATCCGGCGGGCCAGATCGATCAGAGCCTGCGATTGATATTCGGCGGAATGCTCCTTGGTATAGGTGTCGAGGATCGCACGTTTCGCCTCGCCTTTTTTCCGGCAGCGGCATATGATAGACCGCTTGCGGGCCGCCCAGAAGCCAGGCGATGAACCCGTCTTCGCCCTCCCAGGCGGGGCTCGGCGCGCCCTCGCCACGCATGCATCTGTCCACCGCCTCAATCGCCATTTTCCCGGCAAAGGCGGGCGCATAGGCTTTCCAGCTCGAAATCTCGCCCTTGCGTGACTGGCGCGTGGTGGTCGTGGTATGCAGCGCCTGTTGCACCGATTGAAAGATGACCTCCACCGGCAGCTTCAGCGCCGTGCCGATCCCGGCCGCCGCCGACGGTCCGAGATGGGCGATATGGTCGATCTTGTGCTCATGCAGGCAGATGCCCTTCACCAGATCGACCTGAATCTCATAGCCCGTCGCAAGCCCGCGGATCAGGTCCTGGCCGGTCAGCCCGCAATGCTGTGCCACCGCGAGGATCGGCGGAATATTATCCCCCGGATGAGAATATTCCGCAGCCAGAAACGTGTCGTGGAAATCCAGCTCCCGCACTGCAACACCGTTGGCCCAGGCCGCCCATTCCGGGCTGACACGCGTCTCCAAGGACATCCCGAACACCGTCGCCCCCGAGATTTTACCTTGTGCATAGGCATGGCAGAGCGCCTGTGCACGGGCGGAGGCGACGGGTCGGCGGGCCACCGAGGCGGCGGCGACCGCGGCGTTGTCGATCATCCGGTTGATGATCATCTCCGCCACGTCCTCCTCCACTGCAACCGGATCGGCGGCCACTTCGGAAATTTTCCACGCAAGCTGATCTTCGCGCGGCAGGTGTTCTGCGGATTTATAGCTCCGCACCTCATGCAGTTTCATGCTGTTGTCCTTGAATAGTCGTCTCCTCCACAGCGGATTGCGTGCGCGCGGCCCCAATGCGGCGCGGGCGCCCGGTGTCATCCACCGCCACCATCTCGAATTGTCCCGACAAGACATCACGGCGCAGGGCCGTGCTCAGATCCTCGGCCACGCCATGAACCATGACACTCATGGAAGATCGCCCGACGCGGATCACTTCGGCGGTGAGTTCCAGAAGCTCCCCGACCTGAACCGGCGTTGTGAAATCCACCCACTCCGAACGCGCCATCACCACAGAACCGCCCGCCCGTCGCGTTGCCGCGACGAAAGCAGCCTTGGCCATGAGCGACAGACCATTGCCCCCGAACAGGGTGCCGTAATGATTGGACTGATCCGGAAAGATCATTTCGACCATGACCGTTTTCGGGTCGGTCCGTTGCGGATCTGTGTCGGGCTGGGCCATGTGCGTCTGCCTGAGATAGGGATATTTACAAGATTAGCAAAGCCATCTTTTCACAGGTCAGAGTTAGATATAAACTACTGAAAAGGCATAGTTTTGCCAGCACGCGACGGCAAATTTGCGAAGTTTGTTAATGTCCCTTGCCGAAACCGAAGGAAAGCATTGCGATGAAAAAAACTTATATGGGGGTTCGCCTGAAACGCCTGCGCGAAGAGCGCGGCATCACACAGGCCACGCTGGCGCGTGCGCTCGACATCTCCCCCAGCTACCTCAACCAGATGGAGCACAATCAGCGCCCGTTGACCGTGCCCGTGCTGATCAAACTGAACGCCGCATTCGGCCTCGATGTTCAAATGTTCTTCAGCGGCGAAGAGGCCCGCATCATCACCGATCTTCGCGCTGCTCTGGCCGATCAGGGCGCCGGTGCCTCGCTCGCCGAAGTGCGCGAAATAGCCGCCAATATGCCCGGCATCGCCCGAACGATTGTCGCCATGCAAACGCGGCTTCGGGACATGTCGGAGCGCATGGATATTCTGAGCGGACATCTCAGCGGCGACACACCGACCGGAAACACTCCCACCGCCTTCGAAGCCGTCCGCGACTATTTCTATGAGCATCGCAATTACATTCCCGAGCTTGATCGCGCAGCGGAAGACATCGGCAACGGGCTGCCGCATGGCCGCATGGCCGAAGGGCTGACCGACCGGCTCGCCGGTCGGCACGGGTTGCGCATCGCCTTCGATGCGGAGGCACGGAGCCTTCGTCGCTTCGAGGAAAGCGCCCGCATCCTCCATCTCGCAGCCCATCTGAATGCAGGGCAGCGCGCGTTTCAGATGGCCACGCAATTGGCCTTTCTGGAGCAATCCGACACGTTGAACCGCCTCGTCGAGGAGGCCGGGATGGAAGGCGCCGAAGCGCGCAACTTGCTGCGCATCGGTCTCGCGAACTATTTCGCCGGTGCGCTGATCCTGCCCTATCGCGCCTTTCTTGGAGCGGCGGAGGAGTTGCACTACGACATCGAACTCCTCGGGCGACGTTTTGGCGTGGGGTTCGAAACCACCTGCCGCCGCCTTTCCACGCTGCAACGCCCCGAAGCACGCGGCGTGCCGTTCTTTTTCATCCGGGTGGACCGGGCCGGGAACATCTCGAAACGCCAGAGCGCGACGGATTTCCACTTCTCCCGGTTCGGCGGCTCCTGCCCGCTGTGGAACGTTTATGAAGCCTTCTCGAAACCCGACGAAATCCTGACCCAGGTGGCGCAGATGCCCGATGGGCGCAGCTACCTTTGGGTCGCACGCACCGTCGAACATGGCGCAGGCGGTTATGGCACACCGCGAAAACGCTTTGCCGTGGCGCTTGGCTGCGACCTCGCCCATGCCGACCGACTGGTCTATGCCCGTGGACTGGATCTGCGCAATCCCGACCTGGCCACACCGATCGGAGCCGGATGCAAGGTCTGCGAACGCCCGGCCTGCCCGCAACGCGCCTTTCCCATGGTCGGGCGCCCGCTGGCGACCGATCCGGCCCAATCACGTTTCGCCCCCTATTCCGGGGACTGAAAGCTTACGTGATTTTTCGCGCCCGGATCAGCCCGCCTTTTCGAGCGCGGCAAGCGTGCGATACACCGTCGGCCGGGAAACCGACGCATCCTCCGCCCTGGCCCGCGCCAAAAGATCGTCGGCATTAGGGTGATCGCGCGGACCTCCATGAGCACAGACATCACGGCCATGCGCTGTTGTGTGCCCCGCAGGCCAGCCACGTTCAGGGCGCGCGCAAAATCTATGACCTCGGCACACACGGCTCTGCCTTCCGATATGTCCGTGGCCTCTCTTAAGCCGAAGCTTCGTATTTCGACAACAAGATGAGAACCACTCTCATCACACTTGACAGTTGCGAATAATTATCACTTACAATGACTCTGAGAATGACTATCATTCATATAAATGGCAGGAAGCCCCATGACCTCACCCATCCCCCGCCTTTTTGGCGCCGTGGGCCTCAGCGCCCTGATGGCCGCGCCGGCGCTTGCCGATGACGCCCGCCTGAAGGTCGTCACCACCTTCACGGTCCTCGCCGACATGGCCAGCCACGTCGCCGGGGATGCCGCCGATGTGGTGTCCATCACCAAGCCCGGCGCAGAGATTCACGGCTATGAACCGACGCCGCGCGACATCGTGCGCGCGCAGGACGCCGATCTGATCCTGTGGAACGGGATGAACCTCGAACAGTGGTTCGAACAATTCCTGTCCAATCTCGGCGACGTGCCCTCGGCGACACTCTCGGACGGCATCGATCCGATCTCCATCGCCTCTGGCAGCTATCAGGGAAAACCCAATCCGCATGCCTGGATGGGGTTGGACAATGCCGTGACCTACATCGACAATATAGAAAAAGCCCTGACCGCTCAGGACCCTTCTAACGCCGCGACCTATGCGGCCAATGCGGTCGCCTACAAGGATGAGCTGCGCGCCACGCTGGAGCCTCTGCGGGCGCGCGTGGCCGAGGTGCCGGAGGATCGACGCTGGCTCGTGACCTGTGAGGGTGCGTTTTCCTATCTCGCGCGCGATTTCGGCATGAAGGAACTCTATCTCTGGCCGATGAACGCCGATCAGATGGGCACGCCGCAACAGGTGCGCGCGGTGATCGACGGGGTAAAGGAGAACGACATCCCCGTGGTCTTCTGCGAGAGCACGGTAAACACTGCCCCCGCCGAACAGGTGGCGCGCGAAACCGGGGCCACCTATGGCGGCGAGCTGTACGTCGACAGCCTGTCGAAGCCGGACGGCCCGGTGCCGAGCTACCTCGACCTGCTGCGCGTGACCGCGGAAACCGTGGTGGATGGGCTTGAAGCCGGGCGCAACTGAGCGCCCCTCCCCTTCGCCGGATATAAGAAAGGCAAGATGATGCAGAACGGCAACCCCGCGCAAAGTGTTGAGGCGGGAGACGGGATTTCGGCCCGCGACGTCACGGTGACCTATCGCAACGGCCACACGGCGCTGCGCCATGCCACCTTTGAGATTCCGCGCGGCACGGTGACGGCGCTCGTGGGCGTCAACGGCGCCGGGAAGTCGACGCTGTTCAAAGCGATCATGGGCTTTGTCCCCGTGGCGCAGGGCGACATTCGCCTGTTGGGCATGAGCGTCAAAGAGGCGCTGCGCCGGAACCTCGTCGCCTATGTGCCGCAATCCGAGGAGGTCGACTGGTCCTTCCCGGTGCTGGTCGAGGACGTGGTGATGATGGGACGCTATGGCCACATGGGGTTCCTGCGCCGCCCGTCGAAGGCGGATCATGCGGCGGTGGAGGCGGCGCTCGCGCGGGTCAACATGCTGGATTATCGCCAGCGCCAGATCGGCGAGCTGTCCGGCGGTCAAAAGAAACGCGTGTTCCTCGCCCGCGCTTTGGCACAGGAGGGTCAGGTGATCCTCTTGGACGAGCCGTTCACCGGCGTCGATGTGAAAACCGAGGAACAGATCATCGCGCTTCTGCGGGAGTTGCGCCTTGAGGGCCGGGTGATGCTGGTCTCCACCCACAACCTCGGCTCCGTGCCGGAATTCTGTGACCGCACGGTCCTGGTCAAGGGCACGGTGCTGGGCTACGGGCCGACGGAGACGACGTTTACCCGCGAGAACCTTGAGCTTGCGTTTGGCGGCGTGCTGCGGCAGTTCACCTTGAGCGGCGCCGATCTGCATGACGATGACGACCCGCGCCATATCACCATTCTCACGGACGACGAACGGCCTCTGGTGCGCTATGGCAGCCAGACGAAGGTGCAGACAAAACCTGCTGACGAGGCAGAAAATGATCCTGCTTGAGCCTTTCACATATACTTACATGACCAATGCCATGTGGGTCTCGGCCCTCGTTGGCGGTGTCTGCGCCTTTCTGTCCTCCTACCTGATGCTCAAGGGCTGGTCCCTGATTGGCGATGCGCTGTCGCATTCCGTCGTCCCAGGCGTAGCGGGAGCTTACATGCTGGGCCTCCCCTTCGCCTTGGGCGCATTTTTGTCGGGCGGGCTGGCCGCCGCCGCGATGTTGTTTCTCTCGGAACGCTCAGGCCTCAAGATCGACGTGGTGATCGGGATGATCTTTACCTCCTTCTTCGGCCTCGGCCTCTTCATGGTCTCACTCAATCCGATGGCCATCTCGGTCGACACGATCACCATGGGCAATATCCTCGCCATCACACCAGAGGACACGTTGCAACTGGCGCTGATCGGTTTTCTCTCCCTCGCGGTGCTTTTGGCCAAGTGGAAAGACCTCATGGTGATGTTCTTCGACGAGTCCCACGCCCGCACCATCGGGCTGCGCCCGCGCCTGTTGAAAGCCGTGTTCTTCGTGCTGCTGTCGGCCTCCGTCGTCGCCGCGATGCAAACGGTCGGCGCGTTTCTGGTCGTTGCCATGGTGGTCACTCCGGGGGCCACGGCTTACCTGCTCTGCGACCGCTTCCCGCGCCTCATCGTGACCTCGGTTCTGATCGGCATGCTCACAAGCTTTGCGGGTGCCTACATCAGCTATTTCCTCGACGGCGCAACCGGCGGCATCATCGTCTGCCTGCAAACGCTGATCTTCCTTGCGGCCTTCACCTTTGCCCCGAAACACGGGCTTTTGGCCGCAAGGGCCAAGGCCCGCGCCGCGCTCAAAGAGGAGATGTCGGAATGATAGACACGCTCCTGATGCCCTTCCAGTTCGGCTTCATGCAGAACACCTTTCTGATCTCGATCCTAGTCGCCATTCCGACCGCGCTTCTGTCCTGTTTTCTGGTGCTCAAGGGCTGGGCGCTGATGGGCGACGCGATCAGCCATGCGATCCTGCCGGGGGTGGTTCTGGCCTATATCCTCGGCCTGCCGCTCATTTTCGGCGCCTTCGCCGCAGGCATGGTCACAGCGCTCGCCACCGGCTATCTGGCCCAGAACAGCCGCGTCAAACAGGACACCGTCATGGGCGTCGTCTTCTCAGGCATGTTCGGCCTCGGCATCGTGTTGTTCGTCGCCACGCCTTCCGACGTGCATCTCGATCACATCCTTTACGGCAACATGCTAGGCGTCGGCTCTGAGGATCTCTGGACAGCGGGCTCCATCGCGCTCGTGGTCTCCGCAGCACTCCTGCTCAAATGGAAAGACCTGATGCTCCACGCCTTCGATCCCGCACAGGCCCGTGCCTCGGGCCTGCCGGTTCAGCTGCTGCATTACGGGCTTTTGACCGCGATCTCGCTCACCATCGTCGCAACGCTCACCGCCACCGGGCTGATCCTCGCCGTCGCGCTCCTGATCGCTCCCGGCGCCATCGCCTTTCTCCTCGTGCGGCGCTTCTCGGCGATGCTTCTGACCGCCACCGCCATCAACGTGACCGCCATGCTGGGCGGCGTCTACGCGAGCTTCTGGCTCGACAGCGCCCCTGCACCGACCATCGTCCTCGTGCAAACCGCAACCTTCCTCGCCGCCTTCTTCCGACGCATCTGGCAGATCAAGCGCACGTCCGCCATGGTCCGGTGAATGAAAAGCGCCGCCCCGGAAACCCGGAGCGGCACGGAGGACGACGCAACGTCCTCAGTGTACCTCTGCGCCCTCGGCCAAATTCCTCCTATCAAAAAGGGTATCATATTACCTTTTGAGCGCATTTGCGCTCAGTCCTTCAAACCGACGGAGAATCTTTCCCAGACATTCACCTAAAATCCGACAAGCCTTTGAAGTTAAAAATATTTACTGCGGTCGATCAACACGACCTGACAATGTATATTTGATTGAAAGGAACCCTTTTGATGGGGCTTCAAAAAACCTCCCTCCCCCTCGCCGCTTTGATGGCCTCCATGTTGGCGGCGCCTGCGTTTGCACAACAAAGCACAGTCTTTAACAACATCGATAATGTCACCGATGCCGTCGATGATATCGAAGAAGGTATCCGCGACGAATTTGCCGATGCACGCGACTCCCGCAGGTTCGGCAATGGGGCCGGACGCATCGGTTGGTATGGCAGCGTTTCTGCGACGGCCAACGGCACCAGTGGCAACTCCGACACGGCAGATGTCGGCATTGGCGCACGTTTTGGCTACGGCGATGGTACGATCGGTCATGATTTTGCTCTGAGTTACAAATATAGTGAAGGTGATGATGATACGACTGCAAACTCCCTGGCCGCAGCGTATGATTATACCTACATGTTCAATCAGGACTTCTACGGCTACGGAAAAATCCGTACTGCCTATGACGAGTTCAGCTCTTACGAAACCGACACCTTCCTCGGCTTCGGCGCGGGTTACCGTGTGGTCAATACCTCCGATATGACCTGGTCGCTGCAGGCCGGTCCGGGCTGGCGTTATGCGGAAGTGGCAGACGGTTCGACCGAAGACGATATCGATGAAGTGGCCGGCAGCTTTGCATCCAAGTTCTATTATGAGCTCGGCAACGGCATGTTCCTGACCAACGACACCGACATCATCACCTCGGATACCGATACTGCCATCACCAATGAATTCGGCTTCAATGTCGCGTTGACTGGTCCACTGGCCCTGCGCACGTCGCTACTGACCGAATATCACAGCGATCCCCTGGCAGGTTACAAAAACACTGACAACACGTTGGGTATGTCCCTCGTCTACTCACTTAAGTAATCGAGCAGTTTGCATATCAGGCTATGCAGGCATGAACGGGAGCCTATTGGGCTCCCGTTCTTTATTTAACGATGTTCCCTCGTCCCCAAACAAAGAATCCGCGCTCCAGGCGCTTTGCAATCAAGCACACCACACAATCTTGAGCAAATCCCGTGGCCGCCACTTCACGCCGTTTTCTTCACCCGAAAACCTCTACAGCACCAAATTTATACGATGCGCCAAGCCCTTTGCCTATTTATGTAGCCACTTGTCCCAAAATGCATGACAGAAAACACCAAAAACATGATAAATATTTGTATTTTGTGATTTTTTTTTGCATACAATCCTGAATACAAAAATGCACTAAAAACTGTTTTGAGAAAGCAATGCCATCCCGCAACCTCGCCCAGAACCTCAAGATACTGCTCGAAAGATATCGGACTCTGACGGAAGCCGCGCACCACATTGGCATCAACCGTCAGCAGTTGAACAAGTATCTGAATGGCAGCAGCATCCCTTCCGCACATACGCTTAATCGCATCGCCAAGACGCTCGACGTCGAGCTGGACATGTTATTCAAGCCCGTCGGAAACAGCGAATACGTGGCGGGTGCGTCACTCAAGCTGACCACCGATCTCGAAGTTTCAATGGCCAATACATTTAATCGGGCAATGGTGCGCACGATGCGCGAAGAGCATGCCTTGGCACAGCATTGTGGTGACTACCTGTTCTATCACCGCACTGCGACGTCAGAGAGCCACGTGCATGTCAGCCTGATCCGCATCTATCAGGAAGTGGGAAAAACCTATGCAAAATCCCTGATGGCCCTGCGTCAGGACGGTCAGCCGAGAACCGGTATCAAAACCTACAAGCATGGCGCGCTCGTGTTCCTGAACTCCGGATGTCTCCAAGTTCTTCGCATGTCTGAACTGAATGACGGGGATACCGATCTGGGCCTGCTGCTCCTGTCCTTGCCGCGCTTCAAGTCTGACAGGTATCTGTTTGGCCACACATTGACGACCAGCCTCTCACGACCGGGGCAAATCGTGCCGTCGAAAGTGATCTTTCAAAAGGTGACCGGCAATCCCCTTCAATTGTTTCGCGCGCATTCTGGCGCCTGGTCGCTTGAAGACCCCAATTTGGATGACACTGTCAAAACACATTTCAGCACCGGAATGCACATCGAATAAAAGAGGGGGCCTTGGCCCCCTCTTTGCATTTTCAGTCTCAGGTCAGTCTCAGAACTTGGCGATCAGGTTCAAAAAGACCCCGGAGCTTTCGTAATCGAGATCGGTCATGTCCTCGGACACCTGACCCCATTCGTAGCCGACACCGACTTTCGCGTTGTTGCCGACATGGCGATACACCCCAAGCAAAGCGCCCGTGTCATAGGTTTCGCTGTCTTCGGTATACATCACGCGCCCTTCGGCCATCGCATCCCAGTTGTGAACCACGTGCCAGTCGAGACGCATAATCCCGAGATGCGCCGTCGAGTCACTAAAGTCCTCCGTGCCGCGCGGGGCGACCTCGGACCGGCGGTAGCCGTATTTGCCGCCCAGCGTGAAGTGCTGGTTCAGGTCGTAATCGACATCCATCGACAGGACGTGGCTTTTCTGCGCATCGCCCTCGGTATCGCCGTTCGCCGTCACCTGATCCGCACCCGGAAGGTCGTAGAGATAGGTGTATTTGAACAGCACGTTCAGGCGCTCGTTGTCGATCGGGCGGAAGCCGTAGCCGAGGCTGGCCTCGACATATTCCCCGTCACGGAAACTGTCGTCATCATTGTCGGAGATCAGAGCATCGACATTGCCGAGCCACCGCGCGCTTTCGCTGACATGGTATTCGAACCCGCCCGCAAAGGCCCAGGTGTCGGCATCCTGCGACACGCCATCGCCGCTTTCAGTGCGGTATTCCAACCGACCACGCGCACGCAGGCGATCCTCAGCCGTATAGGCCACCCCGAAGGAATAGGCATCGCGCTCGATGTCACCATTGATCTTGTCGCGCACCGTGCCGCTTTCCATCGCGCCACTGAAAGACCAGCGCGCATTGGGCGTATAGGTGATCCCGTAAGCGTCTGTCATGGCATGACGTTCGCCAAAGAAATCCATCGAGGTTTCGGCAAAGCTCGAGAAGGTTTGGGAATGGCGATAGCGCCCGCCCATCACCACCTTGCCGCGATCCTCGCCGACAAGCTCATAACCGCCATTGGTCCGCGTCGGGTCCAGCGTGTAGCCGAGATAGAGCTCATTGTCGGCGGTCGGCGAATAGGCCAGACGCGCGTTGGCCGCAAAGCCTGCGGTGCCGTCGGAGGCCTCGCCCGAGACTTTGACCTTTTCGCCCAGACGCGTCGCCGCACCAAAGCCCAGACGGTCGTCACGCTCCAGCCCGCCGGAGCGGTCCACCGTCGCCTGCCCCAAGACCCAGACTTTGGTGTCATCGCTGAACGCATAGCTCAGACGCGTCGCCAGATCGGTGCGATCCCCGGTTTCCGTCGGATCGCCGATCGTGGTCTGATCGAGATGGCCAAGCGCCGCCTCGATGGTCCAGGCGTCCGTCAGATCATAGGAGACGCCCAGCTCGCCCTCGGCCTTGCTGTCGCCACCGTCTCGGTCGAAATCCTCGATCCGCACGCCAAAGCTGAGCCGGTCGGACACCTCGATCTCGCTGCGCAACCCGATCAGGGTCTGATCCTCGGTGATGTCCTCGTTGAGGGTCGAGAACCCGGCCTCTTTGCGCTCGTAATAAAGCTCGGCATAACCGCCGGTGGACAGGCCGAGATCGGCAAAATCGACATGGCTGTCGAAGCGGTAGGCCATCGCATCTTCGAGACCGGAAACACCGTCCTCGGTGATGGTCAGACCGCCGTCCGACGACAGGCTGCGGCTGAACCCCGGCCCGTCGGTGCCCGCCACTTCGACCTCGAGGAAACTCGATTTGCCGAATTTGTAATAGGCATCCACCGCCGCCATGCGCTGATCGGCCACGCCGGTGGTCTCGTTCATCGCGGTAAAGCCGAGGCGCAGATCGTTGGTCGCCCAGGCTTCGATACGTCCGCCGTAGGAGAAGCCTTCCACATCCTCGACGGTCGGGGTGTATTCGTATTGCACCACCAGATTGACGTCATAGGCGCCCGTGCCGGAGCCCACGAGACCGCCGTCCGAACTGGACGATCCCAGAGGTTGGGTCAGGGTGATCACGCCTTGCAGATAATCGATCTCGTAATCCACGCCAGACAGAAGTGTTTCGGTCGAGATCACGCGCCCGGTGTCGGGATCCACCACCTGGACTTTAACCGTCTCGGAGCCCCCATTGAGGTCCTGACGGGTCAGGAAATAGACCGACCCACCGGTACCGCGCAGAATGTCGCGCTGCGGCAGAGTGTCGGGCTGAGCACCGTAAAGCACCCCCTGTACCCGCGCCTCGCCGTCTTCGGTGCGTGCGCTCGTCGCGCTGCGCAGCTCCGCGCCGTAAAGCGAACGTGTGTTGGACAACAACTCACCACCGGAGACATCGGCCTTGAAGTCGCCCCAGGTCAGGCGCGTGTCGTCTTTCTCCAGCCGCAGATACACCCGGCCCGAGGTCGGCGTATCGTCATAGCTCGTCGAGTCGTCGCCATAGGTCGGATAGAGGTCCTCCGGGTCCAGACGTTCGATCACCGAGCGCGGGTCCTTTTCGTCGAGGCGGCGGAAGATGTCCTCCAGATCGCCCTCGCCCGTGTCCAGAGACGAGGTCACCGACCAGCCGTTGCGGGTGATCCCCGAGGCATAATAGGCCAGACGCCCCTCGGCGTAATTGCGTTCGTAATCCGGGTCGGCCTCAGATTCCGTGTCCTTGATCCGATGCCCGAAGGTCAGATCGGCGATGGCCACATAGTGCCAGTCGCTCGCCGGAATTTCGAGCCTGCGGGAGATCTGTTGCGGCTGCCCGTAGCGGCTGAATTCCACATCCACCGTACGCTCGCCCGCCGGCACGATCCGGCTCACGAGGAATTGGCCGGAGGACGTCACCGGGACCGTCTCGCCCATGACGCGCACCGGCTGACCGGCATCGGCACGGCCCGAAACGGTGACCATGCCGCCCGCGAGGGGAATAGCGCGTTGGCGGGTGCGATCTTCGCCCTCGCCCGCCGCCGTCAGCGGCGCGCCGGTGGTCTCATGCGTGTCGAAATGGCCTTCGCTGCGGTTCAGCTCCAGCGGCCAGGTTTCGTCGTAGCGCCCCTTAGCGTCATAGACGCGGACCACATAGACCATCTCTTCCGGCCCGTCCTCCGGCATGGTCCAATTGACCGTGCCATTGGGCGCCACCGGCAGAGTTGCCACCGTGCGTGGGGTGCGGCCCGTGGTGTCAATCACCCGCACTTCGGCGCGGGCAATATAGGCCGGGTAGTTGGTGGAGGCGCGGAACCGCACCGCCTCACCCGCCCGGTACGTGGCGCGCAAATCCTCGGTCGAGACATTGAGCAACCGGCGCGGCGTCAGCCCGTCGAAACGAATGTCGACATCGGCATTGTCCGCCAGGATGTCGGCCGGACGGCGCGGATCGGGGGGCGGCATGGCCCCCGCCACCGGCGTCTTGTCGATGGAGATCGAAAAGCCCTGAGCTTCGAAATCCGATCCCATCACTTCCTTCACCATTTCGGTGTTCTTGCCCACCGGCATGGTCACGACCACGTCGGAATTGGACCGTTCACAGCCTTCGGGCTGCGGCGCCAGCGCCTCGGCACAGAGCGTTTCCGCCCGCGCCTCCCCCGCCAACAGAACGGCGCTGATTGCGATCACCGATCCGCCGCACAAAATCCGCGTGAAGGTTTTCTGTTTGCTGCTCATACCAAGCGTCCTCATTGCTCAACCCTCACGATGGTTTTCTCGATGGTCAGTTTCACACGGCCCGGCTCTCTCCAAAGATCCCGCAGCTCTCTTTCGACCTGTCGCATGGATTGCCGCGCCAGACGTTTCTCATCCGCTCCCGCCTCATCCGGCAGGTGATAGGCGATGCGCAGATGCACGGGTTCGCCAGCGATTTGCTGCACCAGACCTGCAAGCGCCGTTTCGAGCGCAGGCGTCATCTTCGGACCGGAGGCGGTTTGCGCGAAGCCCTGCGCATTCACATCCACACGCACCACACGGGTCAGCGCCGCACCGAAGTTCAGCTCGGTCATCTTGCCGGGCGTGAGACGCACGACACGCGGGTTCTCCGTGGTCAGGCGATAGCCGGTCGGCAGCGAGCGGGTGTCGAGCTTCAGGATGAAGTTCGAACCGCGATCTTCCGGCAGCATCGCACAGGGCACATGGAAGCGGCCGTATTGGTCGGTGGTGATCACCGTGCCATCGACACCGGTCAGGCGCACGGCGGGGATGCCGTTCTCGACGATCTCGCGGTCCAGCTCCACGGGCGCATCGCCCTTGCCGCTGTATTTGCCGCTGAAGATCGCGTCCTCATCGACGATCCGGCTGACCGGACCGTTTTGATAGCCGTCCCGGTTCAGGTCGTTGAACACCTTGCCGTAGACATCGCCACAATCGAACACCGGTTCCGGGAAGATCGTCACGGTGGCCGTCGCCTCGGGGGACAGAGGCTCAAGCGTGTCGGAATCGCGCAGACGCGCCCGGTTCACGTGATCGCCCACATCCGCGCTGGTCAGAACCCGCGCCGAAAGCGTCGCCTCGATGGTGGTGAGCGGCGGCACGGTGACGCCGGGCCAGGTCACGACCTTGCCCTGCACCACCACGTCGATCGGTTCACCGTCCCAGGTCGCAGACCCTTCGACATAGACGAAGTCGGCGGGCAGCACGTCCATGAGATCCATCGTGCCACTGGTGCGCGGGTTCTCATTGGTCACCGTGATCGTATAGGGCACCACGGACCCGCGCTCCACCACGCCACGCGGCGTTGTTTTGCGCAGCACCAGACCGCTGTCATAGAGCAGAGGCTCAAGCGGATATTCCGTCGGATCGTCCACGGTATTGCCGTCGCCATCGTCGCCATCGTCGGAGAGATCTCTCACCTCGGTCGGGTCTTCGGTGAATTCGTCCGGGTACTCCGGCATCGCCGTGGCGAGGATCTGGTTCGACAGCCCGCCTGCGTCCACCGCGTCGATGGTCAGCTCAAAGGTCGCGGTGTAAGTGGCGGTCTCGCCCATCACCAACGTGCCTTCCGAAGAGCCTTCGCTCGCCGACACAAAGGTCGGACCGCTGTCGAGGGCCAGCGTCTGGCCGGTGGTCAGCGTCAGGAAAGTGTCCTCGAGCGCCACATCGTTCACCGTGGTGTTGCCGAGGTTCTCGACCGTGATCGTGTAGGTCATCAGATCGCCAACCCCATCGACACCGTCGCCATTGTCGCTCAGCGCCTGCGTCTTCACCGCCTCAATCGCGCTGATCGGACGTTGGATCACCGTTTCGGTGGCCTGATCGCACACCAAAGGATTGTCGATGCGGCAGATCTCATAGGTCACCTCATAGGTGCCCGCCGGATTGCCTTCGGACAGGGTGATAAGACCCGTGGAGGGATCGAGCGTCAGTGCCGGATCGCTGTCCACGACCGTGATCGTCACATTGTCGAGCGTCGCCTGCTCCAGACCGATCTTGTCGGAGGCCAACATCGAGGTCGTGATGCCACCGTCGGTGTCAAACTCCCAAGGCGTCTCGGGAATGGCTTCGATGAAGACCACATCCGCTTCAGCCGTGTCGTCATCCGAAGTCTCGTCCCCATCCGGGCCATAGGTGCCAGTCGCAGTCGCCGTGTTCGTCACGCTGCCCGCGTCGATGTCAGCCTGAGTGATCGGATAACGTCCCTTCTGGGTGAAGATCACCGTTTCATTCGGTGCCAGTGGCCCGATGACTTCGGTGAACGGATATACCGTTAGCAAAGGGTCATCGATCGTCACCTCTGTGAGCGTAATCGTCCCCGTATTGGTTACGGTGAACGTGTATATAAGTTCATCGCCAACTTGACCGACCGTCGGAGTGATACCGGAGTTGTCCACCTCCTTGACCAATTCAATTCCTGGACGAGCGTCGAAGGCCACCGATGCTTCGTCAGCAGCTTCGACATCATCGCCCTCCGGTGGAGTGCCGGTGACGGTCGCCTGGTTGTCGACACCCAGAGCATCGATGTCGGCCTGGGTGATGAGGTAGGTCGCACTCACCGAGCTCACCACGTCGCCCGGCGCCATCGTGCCGATCACTCCGCCACTGACAGCGTCGAAGGTCAGACCCGGCAGCAGGTCGGTCAACGTTACATCGGTCAACGTCACGTTGCCGGTGTTCTCGACGGTGAAGTTGTAGGTGATCTGCTGACCCACCTCTGCAGGATCAGAGATGTCGTCATCATTCGCCGTCTTGATCAGCGTCAGCGCGGGCTGTGGATCGATCAGGGTCACAGTGTCGTCGTCATTGTCGACATCGGTGCCCGAGGTGTCGGTGACATCGTCGCCAGACGGGGGCGTGCCCGTCGCAAGCGCCGAGTTCACAACCTCGCCCGCATCGATATCGGCCTGAGTGATCGTGTAGCTCGCCGTGAAGTTGCTGGTATCCCTGGCACCCGGTGCAAGGGTAATCGGGCCACCGCTGACTGTCGCGCCAAGCAACTGTTCCTCGATGGTGATCCCACTCAGCGTCACGTTGCCCGTGTTGGTCACGGTGAAGCTGTAATTGATCGTGTCACCCGGACGGGCCGGATCCTGAAAATCGGGTGCCGAGGTCTTCACCAGCGCAATCGACGGATTGTTGCCCAGAGCCGTTTCTGTGGGCGTGTCATTGTCGACATCGGTCCCCGAAAGATCGGAAACCTCGCCGCCACCCGGGGTGGTCCCCGTGGCTTCCGCCTGGTTGATTACCTCGCCTGCGTCAATATCGGCCTGCTGCAGGAGGTATTCGGCCGTGAAGACCATGGTTTCACCGACCGCAAGATCCCGTTCGCTGCCACCGCCGAGGAAATCACCCCCGGAAACCCAACTGGGAGTGGGCAGAGTGCCTGCGCCCGAGAAGCTGACTTCGGCAAGATCGATGTCATAAAGGGTCGCATTGCCGACATTCGTCACGGTGAAGGTGTATTCAATGGAATCACCGACATTGACGATGCCGTCGCCATCGTCCTGGAGGCTCGCCTCTTTGATCAGCGAAATCTCGGGACGCAAATCCAGAATCGTGTAGGTCGCAGAGGTAATACCGGGCTCGCCGCAACTCACGGTACTCGCGATGGTATAATCCAGCGGGCTCGCCGCGACTTCAAGCTCGATGGTCTCGTCGTCTTCGACCTCGTCATCCGCGATGATTTCGATGCCGGTCGGAATGATCTGCGTTCCATCGTAATTCCCCGCCGGGACCGTCACCACAAAGCTCGCTCCTCCCCCGGGGGTGGTATAATCGCTGCCAAGCGTGGCGGTGCCGCCGACTACGGTGACCGTCACATCCAGCGGCGCAGAAATCAGGCCGGAAACACGAATGCCGGGCGTAGCGATTGCCCCGACATCTTCATATCCCGAATTTTGCGAGGAGGGGGCAATCTCCAGATAGGGGGTCAGTTCGACCTGGATATTGTCCAGGAAGTTGCCCACGCCGAGGTTTCCACTCCCGACAGCAATAGCCTCAAAGCCCAGCGTTTGCATCCCGGTCGGCCCGGTATAGGTATAGACGCCGGAATAGTCCTGCCAGGCCGTGCTCGCCGTCGAGACCGTCGCAATCTCGGTTGTGCTGCCACTAGGCGTTGATGCGATATTGAATTCGGCAGTGTCCGTCCCGATCCGACCCCGATGGGAAAAGCGCCAAGCGAACTGTTCATTCTGCGTCAGACAGACCGTCTGATAAATCCGTGAACTTTCATGTGCATTCAACTCTGCAAACTGCGTCCCCTCAGCTGCGGAAACACCAAGGGCCGGGCCGCTCCATATCTCGATGGTAGGTCCTTCAATCGGGGTCGGCCCCGATGTACAAGGCCCACCGGGAGCAGAAAACGGGTGGGTTGTATCCCAACCCGGGATCTGCGCACTGGAGGTCAGCACAGTACAGCCAGCTGCATAGCTTGGGGCCTCGAAGCCCTGGTTTATGTAGCTTCGTTGCAGCTCCGCCGAAGCCGATATCGGCGCAGACAGAATGCCGCATGCCAAAAGCATGCGCGCGAACACTGATTTCATATTTACCCCGTCAAACTTACCGCCCGTCGCGGAACACATCAGAGCACTGCCGTTGTTGCTCGTGATCTGACGCCCTGCCGAGGCACCCACCCCGACCCCCCACTAGAGACCTCACTCCAAGAATAGCGGCCCGAATTTACCACCCGTACCGCAAGCAACAATTCTCTGAGAAACGTCAACTTTGACGCCAGAGAGGGCTATATGAAGCGAAATTGCAGAAAGCCTTGACGCTATGTCGCTTCAAAAATTGGAGCCTAAGTCCATTCTCAGCTGAGTGCCCCACAGCGAGGTTCAATAAAAATTGGCAATGTGAGGTGCCTCCTGACCTGCCATGGGATTTTTCCTCCATCGTCGATTAGAGACCGGCCCAACATGAGGACGGACAATGAAACGAACGAGATTTACGGACGAACAGATCATCGGCATCTTGGCCGAGCACGAGGCAGGGGCGAAGTGCGCAGACCTGTGCCGCAAGCACGGCATGTCGGAAGGCACCTTCTATAACTGGAAGGCCAAATTCGGTGGCATGACAATGTCGGAGGTCAAGCGGCTGAAGACGCTCGAGGACGAGAACGCTCGGTTGAAGAAGCTGCTGGCCGAGCAGATGCTCGATCTGGCCGCGATGAAGGAACTGGTTTCAAAAAAGTGGTGACGCCTGCCGTGAAGCACGAGGCGGTCGCACATCTGAAGTCCTTGTTCGGGCTTTCGGAACGGCGGGCGTGCCGGATTGCCGGGGCGGATCGCAAGATGGTCCGCTATCAAGCACGGCGTGCTCCAGATACGGAGCTGCGTGGGCGGTTGCGGGAACTGGCCAACGAACGCCGACGGTTCGGTTATCGGCGGCTCTTCGTGCTGCTGCGGCGCGAGGGCGAGCCCTCCGGCATCAACCGGATCTATCGGCTCTATCGCGAGGAAGGGCTGACGGTGCGCAAGCGAAAGGCCCGGCGCAAGGCTATCGGGACGCGGGCGCCGATCCTGGTCGAGGCGCGGCCCAATGCGCGCCTCCTCTCGGCAGATTTGCATTGCAAATCGCTTGCCGGGCAATGGGATCGCTTGATTTCGTCCACGACCAGTTCGCGGGTGGCCAACGCTTCATTCGCCATTGAGCTCGAACCGATGGCGCCGCAATGGCTCATTGCTGAACGTGGTCGACGACGTCACTCGGGAGACTACAATACCGAACGCCCGCATTCATCCTTGAACGACCAGACCCCGGCTGACTACGCGCGGAGCCTGACCACCGCAATCGCCCGCCCCGCTGCGCGAGATGAAAGCTCCGCGCGTCGGGCAATTGCTCAACCCGCGCCAGATGGCGTAAACATCAACCGGGCTCCGGTCGCGGCTGGGTCAAAGTTCAGTGGCAGATCAACGACGCTTGAGATACCAAGTCATCCCACGCAAGACAGGTTTTGACATGTCTGCACCCTCACAACATCGCATTGTGAAGCAAAATGGGGAGCAGAATGGGTAGCAAATCAAGAAGACCGAGCTCGCATCTGATGCAAGTATAAGCTCAACACTTTGTTTTAAAACAATATAAAAATACACCTGAAATTAAGGTGGCGGAGACGAAGGGATTCGAACCCTCGAGACGGTTTCCCGCCTACTCCCTTAGCAGGGGAGCGCCTTCGACCACTCGGCCACGTCTCCGTCGACCCGTGTAATGGAGCCGTCACAGAGACACAAGCCAAAATAAAGGCAAAATAACACGCCCGCAGCTTCGCGCTCAGGCGTTGTAATATTGCCGATACCAGCGCACGAAATTCGCCACGCCTTCGGACACCGCGGTTTTCGGCGCATAGCCCGTCAGACGCTTCAAAAGCGAGGCATCGGCCCAGGTCGCCGGCACGTCGCCCGGCTGCATCGGCATCAGGTTGCGCTCGGCCTCACGTCCCGTCGCATCCTCGATGGCTGCAATAAAATCGGTCAGCTGCACCGCGTTATTGTTGCCGATGTTCACCACGCGGAAGGGCGCCACCGGAGACAGGCTGTCGCCCTCTTCGACCACGCCGTCCTCGGGTCGCACCGGCACTGCGTCGATCAACAGGCGGATGGCGTGGACGAGGTCTTCGACATAGGTGAAATCGCGCTTCATATCGCCGTAATTGTAAACGTCGATGGGTTTGCCGCTCAAAATCGCCTTGGTGAATTTAAAGAGCGCCATATCCGGCCGCCCCCAAGGCCCGTAGACCGTGAAGAACCGGAACATGGTGATCGGCAGATCGAAAAGATGCGCATAGCTGTGCGCCATGCTCTCGGTCGATTTCTTGGTCGCGGCATAGAAGGACATCTGGTGATCGGCCTTGTCGGTCTCGCGATACGGCATCTCCTCATTGGCGCCGTAAGCCGAGGAAGTGGAGGCCAGCAGCATATGCTTCGGCGGATGTGCACGTGCGGCCTCCAAAAGCTCAAACGTGCCGATGATATTGCTCTCGAGATAGGAGCGCGGGTTCTCGATCGAATAGCGCACCCCGGCCTGAGCCGCGAGATGGATCACCACATCGGGTTTTTCCGCCTCGAACAGCGACATCAAAAGACCCGGCGTCTCCACCTTGTCATGCACAGAACGATACCCGTCATAGGCCGCAAGCGTCTCCTCGCGCCGTTCCTTGAGCGCCACATCGTAATAGTCGGACAGGCAATCGAGCCCGATGACCCGCCAGCCTTCCTCCAGAAGCGTGCGACAGACGAAAGAGCCGATGAACCCGGCGGCGCCGGTGACGAGAGCTGTGGGCATGTCGGTATCCTCAGTCGGCGTGGAACAGGTCGCGGGTGAAAATCTTGTCCGCCACATCGGAGACCTCATCGGTCATCCGGTTGGCGATGATCACATCCGCCTCTTTCTTGAAGGTATCGAGATCGCGCACCACACGGGAGCCGAAGAAATCGTCTTCCTGCATCACCGGCTCATAGACGATGACCTCGATCCCCTTCGCCTTCACCCGCTTCATGATGCCCTGAATGGAGGACTGGCGGAAATTGTCCGACCCGGCCTTCATCACAAGGCGGTAGACGCCCACGATCTTCGGACGTTTGGCAATGATCTGATCGGCAAGGAAATCCTTGCGCGTCCGGTTGGTGTCGACGATGGCCGCGATCAGGTTCTGCGGCACTTCGGAATAGTTCGCCAAGAGCTGTTTCGTGTCTTTCGGCAGGCAATAGCCGCCATAGCCGAAGGACGGGTTGTTGTAGTGATTGCCGATCCGCGGGTCGAGCGAGACCCCGTCGATGATCTGCCGCGTGTCCATGCCGCGCGACATGGCGTAGCTGTCGAGCTCGTTGAAGAACGCCACCCGCATCGCGAGATAGGTGTTGGCGAAAAGCTTGATCGCTTCCGCCTCGTCCGCATCGGTGAAGAGCACCGGCGTGTCCTTGTCCATCGCCCCTTCGAGCAGCAGATCGGCAAAGGTACGGGCACGCTCGGATTGCTCGCCGACGATGATCCGCGAGGGGTGCAGGTTGTCGTAAAGCGCGCGGCCTTCGCGCAGGAATTCGGGGCTGAAAATCACCTGATCGGTGTTCATCTCGGCCCGCACGCGGCTCACGAAGCCCACCGGGATGGTCGATTTCACCACGATGGTCGCGTTCTTGTTCACCGCGATCACCTGCGCGATCACCGCTTCCACCGAGGAGGTGTCGAAATAGTTGGTATGCGTGTCGTAATTGGTCGGCGTCGCGACGATGACGAAATCCGCGTCGCGATAGGCCGACGGCCCGTCCGTCGTCGCCTTGAGGTTCAGATCCTTATGCGCGAGAAAATCCTCAAGCTCGACATCCACGATGGGCGAACGCCGGTCATTGACCAGAGCGACCCGCTCCTCCGAAATATCGACCGCCGTCACCTCATGGTGTTGCGACAACAAAACCGCGTTGGACATGCCCACATAGCCGATCCCGGCAACCGCAATTTTCATCTCAGGACCCTCAATAGAAATTCTTATGCCCCCCGTGTTACCGGATACGTCCCCGCCTATCCAGTCCGCTTTTGACGCGCCCCTGTCAGGCCGCCTTCCCCGTCAACAATCTCTTCCTGTCCCCGCTCATCTGTCATCGCTCTGAGACAATTCCCGCCTATGACCGGGGCAACGACCCGGAATCAGTCCTGTGGGAAGCTGAAAATGACCGAGATCCGACCTTTCGCCTTCGTGCTCGCCTGTCTGTGGGAACCCTCCCGCAACGGCGTCCGCGCTACCTTGCGTCGCGTCCTCAAACTCTGAGGCCGACACGGCTTGCCACGCGCCCCGGTTTTCTGGCTCAATGCCAAAAACGGGAGGCCGACATGACAACCGAACTCGAGACCACCTTCGCACGGGCAAGCGCCGCCCAGCGCGCCGCGCCCGTGGTCTCTCTCGACACCCGTCTGGATCGGCTCGACCGGCTCGCCACCGCACTTCTGGCCGCAGAACCCCGGCTGATCGCCGCCATGTCCGACGATTTTTCCCATCGCCCGGCGTTGGAGAGCCGTCTCTACGACATCGATCTGGTTCTGGGCGAGATCCGCCACGCCAAACGGCATCTGAAACGCTGGATGCGGGTGCGGCGCGCGCCTGTGCCGCTGATCTACAAACCCGCCCGTGCCGAGATCCGGCCCCAACCGCTGGGCGTCGTCGGCATCATCTCACCGTGGAATTTCCCGGTACAGCTTGCCCTTGCGCCCATGGTCGCGGCGCTGGCGGCGGGCAATCGGGTGATGCTCAAACCCTCCGAATTGACGCCATGCACCTCCGATGTGCTGGCCGAGATGCTTGCGGGCGCGTTCGCCCCCGAGGAGGTCGCGACCGTCACCGGCGGCCCGGAAGTGGCCAGCGCCTTTTCCGCCCTGCCCTTCGACCATCTGTTCTTCACCGGCTCGACCAATGTCGGGCGCAAGGTGGCCGAGGCCGCGGCCCGCAACCTGACCCCCGTCACTCTGGAGCTGGGCGGCAAGAGCCCCGCCGTCGTCCTGCCCGGCGCCGATCTCGACCGCGCGGGGCGGCGGATTGCATGGGGCAAGGCCATGAATGCCGGTCAGGTCTGTGTCGCCCCCGATTACGTTCTGGTGCCGCGCAAAAAGATGCTGCCCATGGCCGATGCGATCATGGGGGCCTTCATGCATTTCTTCCCTGAAGGCCCGGAAAGCCCGGATCTCGCCGCCGTCGTCTCCGACCGCCACCTTACCCGGCTCGATGCCCTTCTGGGCGAGGCCGAGGCGCGCGGTGCGAAAATCCTCCGCCTCGAAGGCCCCTCCGGCAATGCCCGCAAATTCGCCCCCGCCGTGGTGCTCGATCCGCCCCCCGACATCGCCTTGATGCAGGAGGAAATCTTCGGCCCGATCCTGCCGCTTATCCCCTATGACAGCCCCGAGGAAGCTCTCGCCTTCGTCACCGCCCGCGACCATCCGCTCGCGCTCTATCTCTTCTCCGAGGACAAGGCGGAACAGGCGCATTGGCTCGACCACACGATCTCCGGCGGGGTCACAATAAACGACACGACGATCCATGTCGGCTTTGGCTCGCTGCCCTTCGGCGGTGTCGGCCCCTCCGGTCAGGGTGCCTATCACGGTCGCACAGGCTTCGAGACTTTCAGCCATCTCAAACCCGTGGTGCGTCAGGCGAAATGGAACGGCATGGCCGTGGCCGAACCGCCCTTCAAAGGCTGGCGCAAACGCGCCCTCGGGCTGATGCGCAAACTGATGTGATCCTGTCACGCAAGTTTTGTACGATTTTGACCAAACGGTCGTAAATCCGTTGCGTTACTTCGCTTCTTTGCGCGCATCGCTCCCGCACATCCTCGTGCCGGGACGACGAAGAAACGCATCACACAGGACAGAGACATGACCAAACCCGTTTACGGTGCAGCGCTTGCTGCGCTTATGCTTGCCGGTGCCGCCCAGGCCCAAGAGGCCTTTCCCGCCACGCTCAAAGCCCAGGCCGAGCTTTCCGGCCACACTTTCGTCCCCGCCCCCGAAGGCGCATCGCCCTATTACAACACCTCCGGCCGCTTCACCAATGGCGCACGCAATGAGGTTCTGTACAGCAATTTCCAAGAGGCCACCGGCCTCGCGCTGCCGTTCCCCGGCCAGCCGCTTCAGGGGTTTTCCGGCATCCGCTCCTTGGGTGACGACCGTTTCCTCGTGCTGACGGACAACGGTTTCGGCTCCAAAGCCAATTCGTCGGACATCGTCCTGATGTTCAACATCGTCAAAGTCGATTGGGAGACCGGTCGTGTTGGCATCGAAAAAACTGTCCAACTGTCCGACCCGGACCACGTTGTCCCCTTCCCGATCATGAACGAAGCCACAGAGGCCCGCACGCTGACCGGCGCAGATTTCGATCTGGAATCCATCCAGCCGGTTGGTGAAAACTTCTGGATCGGCGACGAGTTCGGCCCGTGGATCATCGAAGTGAACGGCGAAGGCGAAGTGCAACAAATTCTGGCGACTGAGCCGGGTGGCGAGCTGATCCAATCCCCCGACAACTTCTTTGTCGCCACGCCGAACCCCGGCGGCGCGCTGCCCGAGACCGTCGTCTCCTACCGCTCCGGCGGCTATGAGGGCATGGCCTTGTCCGAGGATATGAAAACCCTCTACCCGCTGTTGGAAAAGCCGGTCTATGACCCGGAAACCGGCGGTAAGAAACATGTCGGCGGCAAACCGGTTCTGTCGATGTTCGAACTGTCCACCGAGACCGGCGCATGGGGTGACACGGTGCGCTACTTCCCGCTTGAGGACGAAAACCACGCCATCGGGGATTTTAACCTGATCGAAGGCACCCGCGGTCTCATCATCGAGCGCGACAACTTCCAGGGCGATCCGCGCGAAGGCTGGTCGGAGCAACCGGCGATGTTCAAACGCATCTATCTGATTGATCTGGAACGGATGGACGAGAACAACGTTCTGGAGAAAATCGCCTACATCGACCTGATGAACATTCAGGACCCCGACGGCATCGCGCCGCGTGGCACGATGGATGGGGTCTACACCTTCCCCTATTTCACCATCGAGGATGTGGATCGTGTGGACGAGACCACCATCGTCGTCGCGAATGACAACAACTACCCCTTCTCGACCGGTCGCCAGCAAGGCCGCGTCGACGACAACGAGATGATCCTTCTCGACGTCGCGGACTTCCTGAAGGCAGAATAATTACCGCCCCGGAGCGGCCTCCCCGTCGCTCCGGGGTTCCCCCATCTGGCCTTCCCTCTTTTGGCCTCATATGCTGCGCCCGAACCATGAGGAGGCGCAGATGTGGCTTGAACGCAGAGAGCAATGGAGCGGACATTCCGAAGACGCGCGCGGTGCGGGCGATGTGGACTATGCCCGCGTGATCCATTCGGCCTCCTTTCGGCGGCTTCAGGGCAAGACGCAGATCCTCAATTTGGGCGACAGCGATTTCTATCGCACTCGTCTGACGCATTCGCTGGAAGTGGCGCAGATCGCCGGAGGTCTGGCGCGGCAGTTGGAGCAAAGCTTTCCCCTACATCCAGCAACCGCCCATCTGCCGGATCGCTCGATGATCCATGCCGTGGGTTGTTCGCATGATCTGGGCCATCCGCCCTTTGGTCACGGCGGCGAGGTGGCGCTGAATTACTGCATGCGCGAAGCGGGCGGGTTCGAGGGCAATGGTCAGAGCCTGCGAATCCTGTCCCGTTTGGAAAGCTTTTCGGCGCAGAGCGGTGCAAACCTCACCCGGCGCAGCCTTATGGGGCTGTTGAAATATCCGGTTTCTTACGCACAGGCGCGCAACTCCGCGCTCAGGCCGAAACTGAGCGACAGTCCCGCAACGCTTAAACTCATCGACACTGAGGCCTCGACCCCGCCGAAATGTTACCTCGACAGCGAGCAGGACGTGGCGGAGTGGGTGCTTTCACCGCTCTCCCCCGAAGACCGCGCAGCGCTTTGTGCCATGGGGCCGGTGGAGGCGGGAAAACACCGCAAGGCGCTGCATAAATCCTTTGATTGCAGCATCATGGATCTGGCCGATGACATCGCCTACGGGGTGCATGATCTGGAGGACGCGATTGCGCTCATGCTTTTGACGCGTGAGGATTTCGTGGCGCATGTGTCGGCGGATGAGATCGGCGATTTTCTCGACATGCTCAAAGGCAAATACCCGGATCAGTTCGGCAATGACGTCTACGGCCAGATGCTCGATGGCTTGTTCGGCGACCGCAACACCCGCAAACGCTTCATCTCGCGCTTTGTGAATTACTTCATCACCGCCGTGCAATATACTGAGCTGCCGGAGTTCAACGAGCCCCTTCTGCGTTACCGCGCCAGCCTCCCCGCCGCGCGGCGTCCGGTGTTGAAGGCGCTCAAGGATCTGGTGTTCGACGTGGTGATCAAAAGCCCCAATGTGCAGCAGCTCGAATTCAAGGGCCAGCAGATGGTGGTCTCGGTCTTCGAGGCACTCTGTTCCGATCCCGACCGGCTTTTGCCCCGCGACCATCAGGACCTCTATGCGACAAGCGCCGGCGATCTGCGGGTGATCTGCGACTATGTGGCAGGCATGACGGACGCGGCGCTGCTCAAGACCTATGAACGTCTCTTCGCGCCGCGCATGGGGTCTGTGTTCGACCGTCTCTGATCAGGCGCTCAGCTCCGGCAGAAGCGCACGGAAATAGGCCACCGTACGCTCCAGCCCCGCCTCGAGCGCGATCTCCGGCGCCCAGCCCAGCGTCTCGCGCGCCAGAGAAATCTCCGGCTGACGCTGTTTCGGATCGTCCTGCGGCAGATCGCGGAACACCAGTTCCGACGCCGATCCGGTCATCGCCACCACCTTCTCCGCAAGTTCGCGAATGGTGAACTCGGCAGGGTTGCCCAGGTTGATCGGACCGCTGACCTCGGGCCCGGTGTCCATCAGCCGGATGAACCCCTCGACCAGATCGTCGACATAACAGAAAGACCGGGTCTGGCTGCCATCGCCATAGAGCGTGATCGGCTCCCCGATCAGCGCCTGCACGATGAAATTCGACACCACGCGCCCGTCGGCATGATGCATCCGCGGTCCGTAGGTGTTGAAAATCCGCGCCACCTTGATCTCAAGCCCGTGCTGACGGTGATAGTCGAAAAACAGCGTCTCCGCACAGCGCTTGCCCTCGTCGTAACAGGACCGCGGCCCGATCGGATTGACATTGCCCCAATACCCCTCCGGCTGCGGATGCACCGCCGGATCGCCGTAGACCTCGCTGGTCGACGCCTGAAAGATCTTGCATTTCAGCCGCTTGGCCAGCCCCAACATGTTGATCGCACCATGCACCGAGGTCTTGGTCGTCTGCACCGGGTCATGTTGGTAATGCACCGGGGACGCGGGACAGGCGAGGTTGTAGATCTCGTCCACCTCGACATAGAGCGGGAAGGTCACGTCATGGCGCATGAATTCGAAACGCGGATGGCCGTGGAGATGGTCGATATTGCGTTTGGTGCCGGTGAACAGGTTGTCGGCACAGATCACATCATGCCCCTGCTCCAACAGTCGGTCCATCAGATGCGAGCCGATAAACCCCGCTCCACCGGTCACCAAAATGCGTTTTCGACTGTCGTAAAGGCGTGCCATATCAAAATCTTTCCAAAAGGTTATAAGCCCGGATCAGTCCCGGTTCCGTTCAATGATCTCCGTCGCCCGCCGGGTCTCGCTCTCGAAGGTGAGCGCACGGGCAAAGGCCTGACCGTGTTCGGCGATTTCACGCGCCTCACGGTCGTGGCTGCGCACCCAGTCGACCTTCTCGGCAAGATCGGACAGGTCCGCCTGCACCGGCACGTAATGTTCGAACGGGACAAGCGCGTCGTAATACCACTGCCGAAACCCGAACTGGCTGTCGACCTTGAGCACGCAACAGCCAAGTTTGAGCCTCTGCATGAAATTGCACCAGGCATTGGAGAACCCGTCCACGTCGAGCGCGTATTTGTCCCCGGCCCAGTCCTGCCAGTTCCGCCGCGGCCCCATGAGACCCGCCGCTGCGCATTGCGCTTCCTGCTTGTGGGTCGACCCCGGCACGAAGCGGGCATCCACCCCCTCGATTTCACGCGCGGTCATGGCAAACCGCAGGCGCTGCATCACCCAGGGCTTGTCCATATGATCGGGGTCCAGCGAAAACAGCCCGACGCTGTTGTTCTGCCCGCGCCAGTAGATCGTCTCACCGCGCGCGCCCCAATCGGGGGCCTCTTGGGCCAGACGATCCGTCTCCGCATAGCCCCGATCCCGGAAGAAATGCTGATCCGGCAAAAGCACCTTGTCGCGAAAGCAGCTTGAATAGGTAAACCGCGCCTGACCAACCGCCTCGCCATCCGAAAGGTCGCAGGACATGTGCGAGACCGATGGATCGGATTGTGAGAACCAGTAAAGATAAGCTGGGGAAATGTGACCGATCTGGTGTCTGTACTTGGAAACATTCTCAGGATTGTAGAGATAGCGTATTCCATCCCCCTCGCGAACAAGGTGGATTTCCCAATCGCTTTTCACCTCTTCAGAGGCGGAAAAAGCGAGACGGGGAAACGCGACCCCGACCCGCTCAAAATACCCCCGTATCGACTGTTCGGCTTGCTGCCCGGCAGCGACCAGCATGCGCTGGTGTCTCGCCGCTCTCCGGCGCACCCGATAGGCCTGATACCATTCCGTGTTCTTCATCGCTCGCAACATGATGCGCCGCCTCCGCCGACCGCAATCAGGTGTTGAACAGGAAGTGCATCACATCGCCGTCCTGCACGATGTAGCTCTTGCCTTCCGCGCGCATCTTGCCCGCGTCTTTCGCCCCCGTCTCGCCCTTGCAGGCGACGTAATCGTCAAAGGCGATGGTTTCGGCCCGGATGAACCCGCGCTCGAAATCGCCATGGATCACGCCAGCCGCCTGCGGCGCGGCGGTGCCTTTGCGGATCGTCCAGGCGCGCGCCTCTTTCGGGCCGACCGTGAAATAGGTCTCAAGATGCAAAAGATCGTAACCCGCACGAATGAGACGGTCGAGACCGGCCTCGTGCAGCCCCAACTCCTCAAGGAACATCTCCGCCTCTTCCGCATCAAGCTGAGAAATCTCTTCCTCGATCTTGGCGGAGATCACCACCGTACCCGCGCCCTGTTCCTCGGCCATTTTCGCGACCGCATCGGAGAAAGCATTGCCCTTGGCGGCGTTCTCTTCCTCGACGTTACAGACATAGAGGATCGGCTTTTGGGTCAGAAGTTGCAGCATGTTCCACTGCTTGCGCTCTTCTTCCGTCACCTCGACACTGCGCGCCGGTTTATCGGCCTCCAAAGCCGCCTGCGCCCGCGCCAAAAGATCGTCCTGAAGCTTGGCTTCCTTGTCGTTGCCCTTGAGCTTGCGCACAAGGTTGGCGCGGCGTTTGGCAATGCTTTCGAGATCGGCCAGCATCAGCTCCATCTCGATCACCTGCGCATCGTCGACCGGATCGACCCGACCCTCGACGTGGGTCACGTCACCATCCTCGAAACAGCGCACCACATGGGCGATCGCATCGCATTCGCGAATATTTGCGAGGAACTGGTTGCCAAGGCCCTCACCCTTGGACGCGCCCTTCACAAGACCCGCAATGTCCACGAAAGACATGCGCGTCGGGATGATCTGTTTCGAGCCTGCGATTTCCGCCAGCTTGTCGAGACGCGGGTCCGGCACCGCCACATCGCCCACGTTGGGCTCAATGGTGCAGAACGGAAAGTTCGCCGCCTGCGCCGCGGCGGTTTTGGTCAGCGCATTGAAAAGCGTCGATTTGCCCACGTTCGGCAGTCCGACGATGCCCATCTTGAAGCCCATTGCGGCCTCCTTTGTCTAAAGTCCCCGCGTGAATACGGGGCAAAGCCGCCTATATCAAGCGCCCAGTCTGCGAGATTTGAGACAGGTAAGCGAATTCCATGCTAGGCTGGCACAAACGCACAAACCGGAGCCCCGCAATGCTCGTTCCCTATTTTTATTTCAACGGCACATGTGAAGAGGCCATGACCACCTATGCCCAAGTCTTCGGCGGGCAGATCGTCGGCCTGAACCGCATGAGCGAAGCGCCCGAAAGCGAAAACATCCCCGAGGCGATGAAGGACATGGTGATGAACGCCATCCTCCTTCTGCCCGATGGCTCGCGCATCATGGCCTCCGACAATTTTCAAGGCACCTCCCCCGAAACCTCCAACACCGCCATCACCGTGGAATTTGACACGGTCGAGGCCGCACAGGCGGCCTGGGACGGGTTAAAAGACGGCGCGGAGGTCTTTGAGGACTTCGGCCCGCAATTCTGGACCGATGGTTTCGGCGCATTGAAAGACCGTTTCCACATCCGCTGGCAGATCACAGGCCCCTATAAAGAGTTCTAAACCCCAACCCTCTTGCCTCTGGCGGCAATTTGCGGCACTCCACGGTGGATCATTCGAGGAGCCGTCCCATGACCCGTATCGACGCCAAATTCGCCGAGTTGAACGCCGCAGGCAAGAAAGCCTTCGTGGCCTATGTCATGGCGGGCGATCCCGATGAGGCCAAATCGCTCGAAATCGTCAAGGCCCTGCCCGGTGCCGGGGTCGACATCATCGAACTGGGCCTGCCCTTCACCGACCCGATGGCCGACGGCCCGACCATCCAATTGGCCGGTCAACGGGCGCTCGATCAGGGCATGACGCTCAACAAAACCCTCGCCATGGCCGCAGACTTCCGCAAAACCGACGACACCACGCCGATCGTGCTGATGGGCTATTACAACCCGATCTATTCGCACGGCGTCGATCAGTTTCTGGTGGATGCGGTCAATGCCGGGATCGACGGGCTGATCGTCGTGGACCTGCCGCCCGAGGAAGACGACGAGCTTTGCATCCCGGCACAGAAAGCGGGCCTGAACTTCATCCGTCTGGCAACCCCCACGACCGATGACAAACGCCTGCCCACCGTGCTGCAAAACACCTCCGGCTTCGTCTATTACGTCTCCGTGACCGGCACCACCGGCGCCGCCGCCGCCTCCGGCGCCGATGTCGCGCCCGAAGTGGCCCGGATCAAATCCAAGACCGACCTGCCTGTGATCGTCGGCTTTGGCGTGCGCACCCCGGAAAAAGCCGAAGAGATCGCCGCGGTCGCAGACGGCACCGTCGTCGGCTCCGCCATCGTAAACGAGATCGCACAGGGCAAATCCGTCGCAGAGGTCGCAGCTTACGTGAAATCTCTGGCGGATGGTGCACACCGCGCCTGATCCTGTTCCGGCCCCGTTCTGTATATACAAAAAGCACGGGCAACCGTGCTTTTTTCTTGCCCCTCGCCCTGAATCGCCCTAAGTGCAGCCCCCTAAAGCCGTTCCTTTTTGACCTTTGGGGGCCCGTTGGGGGAATGAGATGATCCAGACGCCTTACTACCTGATCGACAAGGCGCGCCTGCTTCCGAACATGGAGAAAATCGCCCGGCTGCGCGAGGCCTCCGGTGCGAAGGCCTTGCTTGCGCTCAAATGCTTCTCCACATGGCCCGTGTTCGATGTCATGCGCGATTATATGGACGGCACGACCTCGTCCTCGCTCTATGAGCTGCGCCTTGGGGCCGAGAAATTCGGCAAAGAGACGCACGCCTATTCCGTCGGCTGGGCCGATCATGAGATCGACGAGGCCGTCAGCTTCGCCGACAAGATCATCTTCAACTCTCTCGGTCAGCTCGACCGCTTCGGCGACAAGGCCAAGGGCATCGCCACCGGCCTGCGCCTCAACCCGCGGTTTTCGACCTCCGGCTTCGACCTCGCCGATCCTGCGCGGCCGTTTTCGCGGCTGGGCGAATGGGACATGGCCCGGCTTGAGATGGCCGAAGGTCGCATCAACGGCGTGATGATCCATTACAACTGTGAAAACAAAGACTTCGCCCTGTTCTCTGAACAACTCACCCGCATCGAACGCGATTTCGGCACCTTCCTGAAACGGCTCGATTGGGTCTCTTTGGGCGGCGGCATCCATTTCACCGGCGAGGGCTATCCGCTCGACAAGCTGGCGGATCGGCTGAAATCCTTCTCCGACACCCTCGGCGTGCAGGTCTATCTCGAACCCGGCGAGGCCTCGATCACCCGCTCCACCACGCTGGAGGTCTCCGTTCTCGACATCATCGACACTAAAAGTGAAGATCGGGGCAAAAAAGTCGCCATCGTCGACAGCTCCATCGAAGCCCATATGCTCGACCTGCTGATTTATCGCGAAACCGCCAAACTGCCGCAGACCGGCACGCATGACTACCAAATCGCGGGCAAGACCTGTCTGGCCGGCGACATCTTCGGCGATGCCAAATTCGACAAACCGCTGGAAATCGGAGATCAAATCTCCATCGACGATGCCGCCGGTTACACAATGGTTAAAAAGAACTGGTTTAACGGGGTGAAAATGCCGGGGATCGCCATTCGCGAACTCGACGGCTCCGTCAAACTGGTGCGTGACTTCGGTTACGAGGATTTCGTCGCGGCGCTTGGCTAAGCCCGCTCCATTCACCACCCGAAACGATAAGGGGGTCTCTACAGTTGAAACAGAACGTACTCATCATCGGCGCCGGCGGCGTCGCTCAGGTCGTCGCGCATAAATGCGCCCAAAACAACGATGTGCTTGGCGAAATTCATATCGCCAGCCGGACGCTTTCGAAATGCGAAGCGATCCTTGAGTCGGTCCGTGAGAAGGCCGCGATGAAACAGGAGGGCGTTCTTGAGGCCCATCAGGTCGATGCGATGGACAGCAAAGCCGTCGCCGCCCTGATCGAGAAAACCGGCGCGCAGATCGTGATCAACGTCGGTTCGGCTTTCGTCAACATGACCGTTCTGGACGCCTGTATCGAGACCGGGGCCGCCTATATCGACACGGCGATCCACGAAGACCCGACCAAGATCTGCGAAACCCCGCCCTGGTACGGCAACTACGAGTGGAAGAAACGCGATCTCTGCGCTCAAAAAGGCGTCACCGCCATCCTCGGCGCGGGCTTCGATCCGGGCGTGGTCAACGCCTATGCGCGCTTTGCCATCGACATGATGGACGAGGTCAAATCGATCGACATCGTCGATATCAACGCGGGTTCGCACGGCAAATATTTCGCCACGAATTTCGATCCGGAGATCAACTTCCGCGAATTCACCGGCGTGGTCTACTACTGGGAAGACCAGCAGTGGAAAGAGAAAAAGATGTTCGAGTCCGGCCGCGACTGGGACCTGCCGGTCGTGGGCACCTGCCGCGCCTATCAGTCCGGCCATGACGAAGTGCATTCGCTCGCGACCAACTACCCTGAGGCCGATGTGCGGTTCTGGATGGGCTTTGGCGAGCATTACATCAACGTCTTTACCGTGCTGCAAAACCTCGGCCTTTTGTCCGAACAGCCGGTGAAAACCGCCGAAGGCCAAGAGGTTATCCCCCTCAAAGTCGTCAAGGCCGTGCTGCCCGACCCCTCCTCTCTCGCCCCCGATTACGAGGGCAAAACCTGCATCGGCGATCTCGTGAAAGGCGTGAAAGACGGCAAACCCTTCGAGGTTTTCGTCTACAACGTGGCGGATCACAAAGAGGCCTATGAAGAGGTCGGCTCCCAAGGCATTTCCTACACCGCAGGCGTGCCGCCCGTCGCCGCCGCCATGCTGATCGCCTCGGGCGAATGGGATGCCAAAACCATGAAAAACGTCGAGGAACTGGACCCGAAACCGTTCTTCTCCATCCTCGACAAGATCGGTCTGCCGACCCGCGTTCAGATCGGCGGGCTTGGCGGCGAAGACAAAGCCTGGGACGCCTGACCCCACATCGAACTCCCGAAAAGGCCCGCAATTCGCGGGCTTTTTCATGGGATTTAAGCGAATGGAAAGGCGAATCGCTCAGCCTGCCTCTGTCTGACCTCAGAGGCCCTCATGCGCGCATTCTATTCCTTCCTCCTTTTTCTCTTTCTGAGCCTGTCGCTGGCGACGGACGGCGCGAAAGCCGACACCACCGCCGAATATGATCGCCAGATTCAACTCATCGGACGTCAAAGCAGCCTCGGCCATCGCCTCGTACGCAGTCTCTGTTTCGCCCAGTCCGGGATCGACACCGCCCGCAATCTCCGCGTGATGGAGGAAAGCCGGGCAGAGATTCAAACCGCGCTGCACACCCTTCTCGAGGGCGATCCCGCCCGTGGCATCGCCGCCATCGAGAATAGCAATATCCGCACCCAGATCGGCTCTCTCGAAAGGGTCTGGAGCGCGCTCGACAAAAAAGCCACGGCCTTTCTCGACGGCGCTGAAATGAGCGACGAAGAGGTGCTCAAGCTGACCTTCAAGGCGGACTCTCTCGAAAAACTCTGGCGCAATGTCAGCCAGTCGCTCGAAACCATGACCTCCGTCGACAGCACGCCCGAAAACCTCGCCCGCGCCCGCGTCATCGTCACCGCAACCGACCAGAACCGTCTGCTGCAACAGGCGGGCAAGGACGCCTGCCTGATCCATCTCTCCGGAGGTCCCGCTCAGGCCGAGGGTCCCGTGCAAGACCTCACCGCGGCGCTGGCGACCTTCAATCGCAACATTTTCGATCTGACCTTCGTGCGCCCCGCCGCCCTCGATGCGCCGCCGCAACCCGAAGTGATGGAACAGGCCGCCTTCGACACCTGGCAGATCTGGGTCGGGCTCGAATCCCTGTTTCAGGGCGTGGCACAGCCCGGTGAGGCGGAGAGCCTCGACATGCTGCTGCCGGAGATCTCCTTTTCCGTCGAATATCTCGATCAGGAGTTGCAGGACACGCTCAAGGTGTTCCTGAGCCTGTAAACCCGCCCCCTTGCGCCGGATTGCACCTTGGCTCCGCCCGGAATATGTGCGAATTGGTTCGACAAGCAAACCAATTCTCCACAATGACCTCGGGAGAGCACTCATGCCCGTCATCACCAATATCGACGACCTGAAACGGCTGCACAAAAGGCGCACGCCGAAGATGTTCTATGACTATTGCGAAAGCGGCTCCTGGACCGAGCAGACCTTTCGCGAGAACACCTCCGATTTCGACAAGATCCGCCTGCGCCAACGCGTCGCCGTCGATATGGAGGGCCGCTCCACCGCCACCAAAATGATCGGCCAGGACGTCGCCATGCCCGTGGCGCTCGCCCCCGTCGGTCTCACCGGCATGCAGCGCGCCGACGGCGAGATCAAAGCCGCGAAGGCGGCGGAGAAATTCGGCGTCCCCTTCACGCTCTCGACCATGTCGATCTGTTCCATCGAAGACGTCGCCGCCCACACCACAAAACCCTTCTGGTTTCAACTCTATGTGATGCGCGATCAGGACTTCCTGAAAAACATCATCCAGCGCGCCAAGGATGCCGGTGTCTCCGCTCTCGTGCTCACCCTCGATCTGCAAATCCTCGGCCAGCGCCACAAAGACCTGAAAAACGGCCTCTCCGCCCCGCCGAAACTGACCCCCGCCGTGCTCGCCGATCTGGCGACGAAATGGGGCTGGGGGCTTGAGATGCTTCAGACCAAACGTCGCGGCTTCGGCAATATCATCGGCCATGCCAAGAACGTCGACGACCCCTCCTCCCTGTTCAAATGGACCGCCGAGCAATTCGATCCGCGTCTCGACTGGGGCAAGATCGAAGCGATCAAGGACATGTGGGGCGGGCCTCTGATCCTGAAAGGCGTGATGGAGCCCGAAGATGCCGTGATGGCCGCGAAAACCGGTTGCGACGCCATCGTCGTGTCGAACCACGGCGGACGGCAATTGGACGGCGCGCTCTCCTCGATCCGCGCCCTGCCGCCGATCCTCGACGCGGTGGGCGATCGGGTCGAGGTCCATCTCGACAGCGGCATTCGCTCCGGTCAGGACGTGCTCAAGGCGATGGCGATGGGCGCGAAAGGCACCTATATCGGCCGCGCTTTCATCCACGGCCTCGGCGCCATGGGCGAAGAGGGCGTGACCAAGGCGCTCGAAGTGATCCACAAGGAAATGGACATCTCCATGGCGCTCTGCGGCCGCAAACATATCGAGGATGTGGATCGCGACATCCTGCGCGTGCCGGAAGATTTCGCCGGTCGCTGGGCCTGACTCCAAAGGCGCCCTCAGGGCGCCTTTGACACCAACCGCCCGGTGCGGGACATCCGCTCGAATTGCATCACCGCAGGGGCGACCAGAGCCAGCAACAGCGCAAGCGCCAAAAACGCTCCGCGCAACCCGACATGTTCCGCCAGAAATCCCATGGCGGAGGGACCGACGAAAAACCCCGTGAACCCGACCATCCAGGCTCGCGACAGTGCCAGATTGCGCTGACGCCGGTGCACCCGCTTGCCCAGAAGCGAGGTCGCCGTCGGCACGATCACCGCAAGCCCCGCCGCCGCGATGCCGATGCCCAGAAGCGCCACACTCAGCACCTGCGCCGTGGACAAAAGGAACACCCCGGTCATCGCCAGAAACCCGGACCACATGAGCACCCGCGCCTCGCCAAAGCGCTGCGTGGTGACATAGCCCAGAAGCCGGAATATCCCCATCACGAGCCCCAGCATGGCCGGGCCGAATGCCCCATGCCCCGCCGCCACACCGAGATCGCGCTCAAGAAAGATCGACGACCATGTGTCGACCGCATTCTCCCCCACGAAAGAGGCAAAAAGCATCACTGCGATCAAAATGATCGCCCGCCACGGCAAACCGCCCGTGACCGGCGCCTCGTCCGGATCGTCCGGCACCTCCTCCCAGCCGCGTTCTATGGTCAGCACCGAAAGCCCCGCGACCACCAGCCCCATGAGTGGAAAGATCACCTCCATCGCCACGCCATGCGCCCGCAGCGTGCCGGTCACAAAGGCCGACAGCCCGAAAGCCAGCGAAAACGCCCCGTGGTTGAGGGTCATCAGATGCAGCCCCGATGCCCCCTCAAGCGAGGAAATCCGCAGGTTGGCGTTGATGTCGAAACTGCCGATGGACATGCCCATGGCGATCATCACCGCGAACAGCATCACGGAGGTCTGCGCCACCACCGGCAATTGCAGCGCCAGCACCGAAAACACCCCCAGCACCGGCAAGACCCGGTGCCCCAGAAGGGCGAACAGCCGGGGCGCCGCGAAGATCGCCAGCATCCCCCCCGCCGCCGAGCCGAGAAGCGCCAGACCGAACAATGCATCCGACGCGCCGGTTTGAGCCTTGATCACCGGGACCATGGCGGAAAAACAGCCCCAACTTGTCCCGGTGGCAGCAAGCGCCACCAAAGGGGCTCGCGAAACGGCGATGGCGCGAAAGAGAGACTGTGCCATGGCGCCTCCTGAAGTGTGTTTTACATATTTTGCGGATGGCACCCGGCAGAATGGAATGAAACCTCAAAGCGCTTTGACATCAGTTAGAACAGGTACGCCCTCACCGGCAACAGATATTTGCGCAGGGCCGTTGCGCGGAAGTTGCGCAGAAACGGAAAACCCCTTTCCATTTCACCGATTCCCGTGTAAGGCCACGGCTTCACGCGGGACTACAGCCTTGGAGGAGTTCCGCCACAACCTAGGAGAATTAAAATGGCTGGTGAGATTCCTGATCTTATTGCCGTGGAACGCGCGGGGACGGGCAAGGGCGCCGCTCGCAAAGCTCGTCGTGAGGGCTACGTTCCGGGGATCGTGTATGGCGACGACAAAGAGCCGCTTCCGATCAACATCAAGTTCAACGAACTGCTGAAACGCCTGAAACAGGGCCGTTTCCTGTCCACGCTCTTCAACCTCAAAGTTGAAGGCCAGGAAGACGTTCGTGTGATCTGCCGTGGCGTTCAGCGCGATGTCGTGAAAGACCTTCCGACCCACGTCGATTTCATGCGCCTGCACCGCAACTCCCGCATCAACCTCTTCATCCCCGTGGTGGTTGTTGGTGAAGAAGCTGCTCCGGGCATCAAACGCGGCGGTGTCGTGACCCACGTCCGTTCCGACGTTGAGCTGATCGTGACCGCGTCCGACATTCCGGACCACATCACGCTGGACATCACCGGCGGTAAAATCGGCGATGTGTACCACATCTCCGACGTTACCCTGCCGGAAGGCGTCAAGCCGGTCATCGAGCGTGACTTCGTGATCGCCAACATCGCGGCTCCGGCCGGTCTCGGCGCCAGTGCCGACGACGAAGAAGAAGCCGCAGCGGAATAATCCGCAGACGTCTTCGGACAGATTTGAAACGCGGGTCCTTCGGGGCCCGCGTTTTTCTTTGCGCAAACCGGTCGACCCTCACCGGGGTCCGACAAAAGTCCGACACAAAGCCGACGCAAGTCCGACAGCGGAAAATCCCGTTCTGACGGCAAGAGATTGCATGCCCCCGCCCCCACCCATATGGTGCCGGTAACATGTTACAAGAGGGGAGAGAGGCCATGCGTCTCTTCGTCGGCCTCGGCAATCCGGGCGCGAAATATGCGGGCAACCGCCACAACATCGGCTTCATGGTTCTGGACCGGATCGCCTCCGATCACGGCTTTACGCCTTGGCGTGCCAAGTTTCAGGGCCTGACCTCCGAGGGCCGTCTCGGCCGCGACAAGGTCGTGTTGCTGAAGCCCGAAACCTTCATGAACCTCTCCGGTCAATCGGTCGGCGAAGCGATGCGGTTTTACAAGCTCACCCCTGCCGATGTCATTGTGTTTCATGATGAACTGGACCTCGCCCCCAGCAAGGTCCGGACCAAGACCGGCGGCGGCCATGCGGGTCACAACGGGCTGCGGTCGATCCATCAGCACATCGGCCCGGACTATGACCGCGTGCGTCTCGGCATCGGTCATCCCGGTCACAAAGACCGGGTCGCGCCCTATGTGCTCTCCGATTTCGCTAAGGCGGATCTGGACTGGCTCGACGATGTGATCCGGGGCTGTTCCGATGGCGCAGCGGCCCTCGCGGATGGCGAAACCGCAAAGTTTTCCAACGCCGTGGCGCTGCGCACCGCGCCGCCACGCAACTCGACCGGAACAAAACCGCCCAAGGCGCCCCCCGCCCCACAAGGCGAAGCCCCCAAAGAAGACACCCGCACGCCATTTGAGAAGTTAAGAGATAAATTTCAATGACTTGGAAAAACGCATTTTCAGCACAAGCCAAATCCTGCTGCGACCTCGGATCGTCTTTTACCGCCGAATTGCTCGATAGTTTTGTCACATTTGGACTGCCGGATGGCCTGATCGGCGCGCGTATCGCCCATTGGCCCGGCGACATTTCCAGCAACGGCGCCTCCGTGCCGCTCCGCCTTGCGGGGGCGCTCCATGGGCTGGTTCTCGAAGGTCGCGACACGGAGTTAGCGGCGTTTTATCCTCCGCATCCCTTGGCCGAACCTGCGGAACTCTATAACGCCGCCTGCGCCGCCATTTCCCGTCACGAGGCCTATATCGACCAGCGCCTCAACGACGCGCCGCAAACCAACGAAGTGGCCCGCGCCAGCGCCCTGATCCTTGCCGCCGATGCGCTGGCCGCGCAAACCGACCTGCCGATTGTGCTCTCTGAACTGGGCGCAAGCGCCGGGCTGAACCTCAATTTCGACCGCTTCCGGCTTGTCACGCCTGCGGGGGATTTCGGCCCGTCCGACAGCCCCGTGGTCCTGACGCCCGACTGGCGCAGCCCCGCGCCCGCGCCGCATGGTTTCACCATTACCGAACGTCAGGGCGTCGATCTCAGCCCCCGCGATCCGGTCGCGGAACGCATCCGGCTTTTGTCGTTCATCTGGCCCGATCAGACCGCGCGGTTTCATCGCATCGAAGCGGCGCTCGACATCGCCGCAACCCAACCGCCCAAAGTCGCCAAATCCGATGCGGTGGACTGGCTTGCCGAACGGCTGTCAGAGGCCCATCCCGGGCATTTGCATCTCGTTTATCACACGGTTGCGTGGCAATATTTTCCGGCAGAGGTTCAAACCCGTGGCGAAGCGATTTTGGCCGAGGCCGGGGCGCGAGCAACGACAGAAGCCCCGCTGGCCCGCCTCGCCATGGAAGCCGACGGGCAAGGCCCCGGTGCCAAACTGACGCTCACGCTCTGGCCCGACGGGACGACGCATGATCTTGGGCGGTTTGATTTTCACGGACGTTGGATCGACTGGTCCCCGCCCCGGTTCTGACGGAGAAGGACATGGAAAAAGCACCTGCTCTCAATGTCTTGGGCGAGGTTCTCAGCCCCTGTTCCACCACCCCGCTCACCGGCTATTTCCGCGACGGCGCCTGCAACACCTGCGCCGAGGATCACGGCAGCCACACGGTCTGCGCGGTGATGACGGCGGAATTCCTCGCCTATTCGAAATATGTCGGCAACGATCTTTCGACACCCCGACCCGAGTATGGCTTTGCCGGGCTGAAACCGGGCGACCAGTGGTGCCTCTGCGCCAGCCGGTTTCTTCAGGCCCATGATGAAGGCTGTGCGCCCAAGGTCTCGCTGAGCGCAACACATCTGCGCGCGCTCGACATCGTGCCACTTGCGATACTCGAACAGCACGCGCTTGACGGCTAACTCAGGCCACTTGCTCCGCCGCTTCTGGCAGAAAACGATCCTCCATCAGATCGTCGAGAAACAGGCTCAAAAGCTGCGAAGCGCCATTGACCCCCGCCTTGCGATAGACCGCATTGGTTTGCGCCTTGACGGTCCCTTCGGAGGTTTCGCGCAGCCGGGCGATCTCCGCGATGGGAAAGCCTTTGATCAGGAAAAGGGCCACCTCGCGTTCGGCAGGCGTCAGCCCCCATTCGGAAAAGCGTTCTTCCAGCACATCGGCAAAGGCCGAAGCCGCCCGGCGCAGCTTACCTTCGGCCAAGTTCCGCCGCACCATCGAACGACGAAGCGCCAGCCCGCCCATGATCACGCCCAGGATCAGGCCAAGCGCGGCGCCCAGTTCGATGACCTCGCGTATTTGCCAGGAGATGGGACGCGCGCGCAGGCCGAGGACTGAGGCGACAATATCGAACACGAAAAACACGGCACAGAGGCTCTGCACCATGAGGATAATGGCAAGGAGAGCACTGTCTTTCACCGGATCCTGCCCTCAGTCATCATCGTCGTCATCGTCATCGTCGCCGCTGTCGTCGTCGCCATCATCGTCGTCCCGATCATCGTCCCGACTCGTTTCACCACGTTCACGACCGCCGCGGTCACTGTCCCGATCATCGTCCTCCTCCTCGATCTCCCAGTAATCACGTAGGATTTCTCCCGTCGCGGGGTTCACGATAATCTCTCGCCGCATCGTATCGTTTTCCGCCACGATCCGGGTCCGCCCCAGAAGCGTCCGCCCCATGCTGATCTTGGTATAGCCCTGTGCCTTGAGCTGGGCGACCACCTGATCAATCACGCTCGCCCCCTGCGCCAGGGCGGGCGAGGCGGTCAGAAAACTCGCGGCCAGAAAACTCGTGGCAAGTCCGGTGATGAAAAGCCTGCGGTGCATGATGTCCTTTCCTGTCCTTGCCCCTTGCTTACCATAGAGACGGCCTGCCCCACCATGGGACAGACCTCTGATGTCATATCTGCAACCGATCAATCATCGTCATCGTTGTCATCACGGTCATCGTCCCGATCGTCATCGCGGTCATCGTCATAGCGATCATCATCCTCACGGTCGTCATCGTTTTCGACCTCGACGCCATCGACCATTTCACCGCGATCATCATCCCTGATCTCGTCGCGCCATTCTGCATCGCTCAGAACCTTCTCTCGCTGCACCACGACCTCCCCACTGGCATTGTCGATCCGCAGATCGACCTCCTTGCCATCGATATAGACCTCGACCTCGGTATAGCGGTAACCGCGGTCGATCTCGATCCGGGTCGCGCCCGGATACATCGCGACGATCTCTTCCGTGGTGGGTTGCGCCACGGCGACCGTCGCACCAAGCGTGGTGACGAGTGCTGAAACCATGAAAACCTTATGCATCGGAGTGTCCTTTCCTGTGCTCTTTAACAAATTCGATAGATCGGGCCATCTTGGCCACGGCCTCAGATTTGTGTGGAATGCAGCAGGTCGGCCATTGGCATGAGGTTTAGCCGGGTTTACGCGCCAGTCTCTAAACCTTTGGTATTCGACCATAAACTCAGGTTTAAAGTGTCCAAATAAAGGAAAAGCCGCCCCAAAGGACGGCTTTTCCTCAAACTCTGCGGGTTTCTTTACTCCGCGTCGCGACCCTCATCACCTGCAAGATCCGCCCCAAGATGGCGCGCCACGGTAAAGATATCCTTGTCGCCCCGCCCCGAAAGGTTCACGACGATGATGTGATCCTTCGGCAAATCGCCCGCGATTTTCATCACATGCGCAACCGCATGGCTCGATTCGAGCGCCGGGATAATGCCCTCGGTCCGGCAACAGAACTGAAACGCCTCAAGCGCCTCCTTGTCGGTGATCGAGACATATTGTGCCCGGCCCGTATCGTGCAGCCAGGAGTGTTCCGGCCCAATCCCCGGGTAATCGAGCCCTGCGGAGATCGAATGCCCCTCGAGAATCTGCCCGTCCTCGTCCTGCAACAGATAGGTGCGGTTGCCGTGCAGCACGCCCGGACGCCCACCGGTCAGAGACGCGCAATGTTCCATCCGGTCATCCACGCCATGCCCGCCAGCCTCGACACCGATGATGCCAACGCTCTCATCGTCCAGGAACGGGTGGAACAGTCCCATCGCATTCGAGCCCCCGCCAACAGCGGCAACCAGCGTATCGGGCAAACGCCCCTCGCCTTCCTGCTCGGCCAGTTGCCAACGCGTCTCCTGCCCGATGATGGCCTGAAAATCGCGGACCATCGCCGGGTAGGGGTGCGGCCCCGCCACCGTGCCGATGCAATAGAAGGTGTCGCGCACATTGGTCACCCAGTCGCGCAACGCATCGTTCATCGCGTCCTTAAGCGTGCCACGACCCGATTTCACCGGAATGACTTTCGCCCCCAGAAGGTGCATGCGGAACACGTTCGGCTTTTGCCGCTCAACGTCGGTCGCGCCCATGTAAACGATGCATTCAAGCCCGAATTTGGCACAGACCGTCGCCGTCGCAACCCCGTGCTGCCCCGCACCGGTTTCGGCAATAATACGCGTCTTGCCCATGCGGCGCGCGAGCAGGATCTGCCCCAGCACGTTGTTGATCTTATGCGCACCCGTGTGGTTGAGCTCTTCGCGCTTGAGGTAGATCTTCGCGCCGCCCAACTCCTCGGTCATCTTCTCCGCGTAATAGAGCGGGCTCGGACGCCCCACGTAATGCTTCCAGAGATCGCGCATCTCGTCCCAGAATTCGGGATCGTCCTTGGCCCTGTTATACTCTTCTTCAAGAGCGAGGATCAGCGGCATCAGCGTCTCGGAGACGAAGCGCCCGCCGTAAATGCCAAAGCGCCCCTTTTCGTCCGGGCCACTCATGAAACTGTTGAAAAGATCGTTCATCGCGATGCTCCCTTGCGGATCGCCCATGGATGTAGCGCAGGGGCCGCGCACGGTAAAGCGCGCCCGTTTCCTTTGCTGTCGAAATACTCGAAAAAGCCCGTCAGGCGGCGCGGATCGCCTCGATAAAGGCGCGGATCTTGCCTGCGTCCTTCACCCCCGGCGCGCTTTCCACGCCTGAGGACACATCCACCTGCTTCGCACCGGTCATCTGGATGGCCAGGACCACGTTCTCCGGCGTCAGACCGCCCGCCAGCATCCAGGGCCGGTTCCAGCCGCGCTTGGAAATCAGCCGCCAGTCGAACGCGAGACCGTTGCCGCCCGGCAGATCGGCCCCTTTCGGCGCCTTCGCATCGACCAGCAACTGATCGCAGACCATGCCATAGGCGTCGAGCGCCTGCACATCCGCAGGCTCCGCAACCCCCACAGCCTTCATCACCGGAAGCCCATAGCGTGCACGGATTTCCGTCACCCGCTCCGGGCTTTCCTTGCCATGAAGCTGCAACATGTCGAGCGGCACCTCGCCGGTGATCCGGTCAAGCTCCTCATCCGTCGCATTCACCACAAGCGCCACCTTGGCCACGCCCACCGGCACCTCAAACGCCAGAGCGCGCGCGGCCGGAATCTCCAGATGCCGCGGCGATTTCGGGAAAAAGACAAAGCCAAGATAATGCGCCCCGGCCTCGACAGCCGTCGCCACCGCTTCGGGCGTTTTCAGCCCGCAGATCTTCACGCGTGTATCCATGGGATTGACCGCTCAGCGTTCCAGAAGGGCAAGCACCTCGTCGCCCTCCTTCTTCGCCTTGTCCACCTTGAGCTTGTCGACCTCGCGGGCAAGCTGCTCCTTCTCGCGCTTATGCGTGACGGCGGCGGAGCGGTGCTTGTACTCACGCATCCATTCCCAGACGAACCCGATCAGCAGCCCCCCGATGATCGCGCCAAAAATGACCACGAACAGCGGTAGCTGGACGGAGAGGGAAATGCCGGAAAGCGTCGCCAGTTCACCCGGCAACAAATACAGCGTTACGACATCCCGGTTGGCCAGAGCCATGGTGACAAGCACCACGGCAAGTGCTCCGAGGAAAGCATAACGGATATAGCGCATGTGAAGTCGACCTTATTCTTCGTTCAGACGGTCGCGCAGCAGCTTGCCGGTCTTGAAGAAGGGCACGTGTTTTTCCTCAACGGGAACACTGTCGCCGGTGCGCGGGTTACGCCCCATTCTGGCATCCCGCTTCTTGACAGAAAAGGCCCCAAATCCGCGCAGCTCCACCCGGTCGCCGCGCGCCATGGCTTCGATAATTTCTTCGAAGATCGTGTTCACGATCCGCTCGACATCGCGTTGGTACAAATGCGGATTTTCGTCTGCGATCTTCTGGATCAGCTCGGACCGGATCATGAAGTCTCCCCCTGGATGGCGCGTTTCTTGTGACGTTTTCGTATCGCATTCGGTCCTTGGCCAAGGCGCACTGCGTCCCGGCATGACCATAAAGAGACTATAGGACGGGATATGTATTCGGGGAAGCGTCTGTTCCGCTCTCACAGGCTGTTTTTTGCCGGTAATGTGCTGAGATTTGGCCAAAAAATCCCTCAGGGGGTCGCATTTTGCACAACCCGGAACCGGGATGTTAGCGCTGCAATGCGGCATTCCCCAAAGCGATTCGAATCGAGCCGCTGCCAAGACCTGCCGAAAAGGACAGGTTGCAGTGCAGATAAAAGAAAAAGGCCCCCGAAGGGGCCTTTCCAAAATCGGGTCGCAGGCTGCGATTACTCGTCGCCGCCCTTGAGCGCTGCGCCGAGAATGTCGCCCAGCGATGCACCGGAGTCGGAGGAACCGTACTGTTCGACGGCTTCTTTCTCTTCGGCGATTTCGCGGGCTTTGATCGAGAGACCCAGACGACGGGTTTTCTGATCCACGTTGGTCACGCGCACATCGATGTGATCGCCGACCTGGAAGCGCTCGGGGCGCTGCTCGGCACGGTCACGGGACAGGTCGGAGCGGCGGATGAAGGATTTCGCGCCTTCATATTCCACTTCGATGCCACCGTCTTCGATCGCAGTCACGGTCACGGTGATGATGGAGCCGCGTTTCACGCCTTCAACCGCACCGGAGAAGCTGTCGTCGAGAGCTTTGATCGAGAGGGAGATACGCTCTTTCTCGACGTCGACCTCGGTGACAACTGCTTTGACCATGTCGCCCTTGCGGAAGTTCTGGATGGCATCCTCGCCACGCTCTTCCCAGGACAGGTCGGACAGGTGAACCATGCCGTCGATGTCGCCCGGCAGACCCACGAACAGACCGAATTCGGTGATGTTCTTGACTTCGCCTTCGACCACGGTGCCTTCCGGGTGGGTCTCAGCGAAGAGCTCCCACGGGTTGCGCATGGTTTGTTTGAGACCGAGGGACACACGACGTTTCGAGCTGTCGATCTCGAGCACCATGACTTCCACTTCCTGCGAAGTGGAGACGATTTTGCCCGGGTGGACGTTTTTCTTGGTCCAGGACATTTCGGAAACGTGAACCAGACCTTCGACGCCCGGTTCGAGTTCCACGAATGCGCCGTAGTCGGTGATGTTGGTCACGCGACCGGTGTGCACGGATTCGAGCGGGTATTTGCTTTCCACGGAATCCCACGGATCGGCCTGAAGCTGTTTCATGCCAAGCGAGATGCGGTGGGTGTCTTTGTTGATCTTGATCACCTGAACCTTGATCGTCTCACCGATGGTGAGGATCTCGGACGGGTGGTTCACGCGACGCCATGCCATGTCGGTGACGTGCAGCAGACCATCGACACCGCCGAGGTCAACGAACGCACCGTATTCGGTGATGTTTTTGACCACGCCGTCAACGGTCTGACCTTCGGTGAGGTTGCCGATGACTTCAGCGCGCTGTTCCGCACGGGACTCTTCGAGGATCGCACGACGCGACACAACGATGTTGCCACGACGACGGTCCATCTTGAGGATCTGGAACGGCTGCTTGAGACCCATGAGCGGGCCAGCGTCGCGCACCGGACGGACGTCGACTTGGCTGCCCGGAAGGAAGGCCACAGCGCCGCCGAGATCGACGGTGAAACCGCCTTTGACGCGACCAAAGATGGCGCCTTCGACGCGCTCTTCGGAGGCGTAGGCTTTTTCCAGACGATCCCAGGCTTCTTCGCGACGGGCTTTGTCGCGGGAGATGACGGCTTCGCCACGGGCGTTTTCAACGCGGTCGAGGAACACTTCGACTTCGTCGCCAACAGCCACGTTCGGTGCTTCGCCCGGGTTGGAGAATTCTTTCAGATCAACGCGGCCTTCCATTTTGTAGCCGACGTCGATGATGGCTTGACCGGCCTCGATGGCGATCACTTTGCCTTTGACAACCGAACCTTCGTCCGGGGTGTCGATCTCGAAGCTTTCATTCAGGAGGGCTTCGAAATCCTCCATAGATACGTTCTGAGCCATGTGGTCTCAATTTCCTTTTCAAACGTGTTTGCGGGCCATGCGGTTGTCTCCGCCGGTCTTGGTTTCGTTTCATCTCGGGACCAACGCTCAGAAGACAGTGCGGAAAACAAACAAATCAGGACCGAAGTTACGCTCCGACCCTGCCCGCATTGCCTTGATGACGTCTTGTGGCCTCATAGACAGGCGCGCGTGTACCGCCGAATCCCCATAAAAGCAAGGAAAATCGGGACAGACACACCGAAACAGGGGCCCTCACACCAACCCGTCGAGCCGCGCCAGATAGGCCGCGTCCTCTTCGCCGGCAAAGCGCGAATAGGGAAAGGCGGAGCCGTAATTGTCTACGCTGCTCGCGGTTTTCGCGAGCACGGCCACCAATTCGCGGGCGCGTTCCGTCGCGATCTCCGGGTAGCGGCCATTTTCCTGAAGTCCCAGCTTCTGCTCGAATCCCATCAGGGAATCGTAGGCCATCGACCAATTGCCATAGGGCGAGGCCTCCTCGGCCTCCTCACACAGAAGGACCTCCATGTGGCGATGTCGCGCGTCGGATTTGATCCGGGCGGCAAGCCCTTCGATGTTCTCGGCGGGACCGTGCAGGACCTGAAAAAACTGTTCATCCACCCGCAAGAGAATCCCGGTGATGCCATGGGCCGCGTTGAACCGCACCGCCTCGCGCAGGATGTCGAGATCCGAGGGGTGGAAATCCTCGTAACGGGCGACGGATCGATAGAGCAATTGCAGATAGCGGGCCACGAGCCTCTCCCCCTCGCCAGATCACGGAAGCTGCGATGTTCACAGCGGAGTGAAGCTGCGACAGAGCGCGGTGACAGGCAAGTCGAAATGCGCGCACCGAACGAAAAAGGCGGCCCAGACGGACCGCCTTGCCACTTAAGGCCCCAAGGACACCGCAAGATCAATCCAGATCGGTTACGATCTCATAGGCCGGTTTGCGGACCTTTTTCATCGGTGCAAGCCAGTCGCCCTCGGCATCGCGGGTGCCAAGCGGCAGGATCACGACGGTTTTCAGGCCTTTGTCTTGCAGCCCGAGAATCTCGTCGAATTTCGCGGCGTCGAAACCCTCCATCGGCGTGCTGTCGACCTCAAGCTCGGCGGCGGCAGCCAGCGCAAAGCCAAGCGCGATATAGGCCTGACGCGCAGCATGATCCGCATTGGTGCGCGCGTCGCGCGGCAGGTACATGGATTTCAGCCGATCGTAATAGGCGTCCAGCCGCTCGCGCGTACCCGGACGCTCGGCGGCATGCTGATCCACCACCGCATCGATCCGCGCACCGTCGTAAGTATCGTAAGCCGCGAAGACCAGAAGATGCGAGCCTTCGGTCAGTTGCGACTGACCATAGGCCGCCTCTTGCAGCTTTGCACGCAGCTCCTTGTTGCGGATCACGAAGATGTGGAAGGGCTGCAACCCCGAAGATGTCGGCGCCATGCGGGCGGCTTCGACGATCTTGGCGACCTTCTCCTCGGGAACCGGTTTCGAAAGGTCCATTTTCTTGGTGGCGTAACGCCAGTTCAGCTTGTCGAGAAACATTGGAAACATCCTTGCAGATATATGCGTTTGCTTCGGGATATGGGAAGGGATCGGGTCACGACAAGCACCCGAAATTCGGCACAGCCGCCTGCCCCTTCACCTAACCTTCTGATTATACTGAATTACACATCAAAACCTCCGCAGCAACGCTCACCCCCTTGAGCGGCGCTGCGTGCGAAAGGGCTCAGGAATTGGTCAAGCCAAGGCGCTCGGGCGGAAATCCGACCTCCGAAAAGCGCTCCAAAACCCTTGTCTCGAAAAACGGATCGTCGAGCCAAAGGCATTGCGAGAAATACCAGTAGAGGAATTTCGTATAATCCCGCGGATGCGACACCGCGCGGCCAAGCGCCGCCGGGAAATCCTCCGGCGCGCGCACGATCTCGGCGGCCTGATCGAAATCGGCGCGGGCAAAGAGGATCGTCGGCGTGCCATGCAGAAACCCCTCGATCGAGGCGGCGGAATTGGCCGACACCGTCACCGCCGCCTGCCGCAACAGGTCATGCACATTGGCGTTGGTCTTGATCGGCGCATATCCTTCCGCCTCGAAAGCCCGAATGACCTTCAGCCCCTCGTCTTTGCGCAGCGGATGCGGCTTGATATAGACCGGACGCCCCCCCGCACCATCCAAGACCGCGCGGATCATCTTGTCCCGCCCCATGTAGGCATGACCACGCCGATAGGGCGGCGGGCCCTGCAGGAAGATGACGATGCCCTGCGGGTCGATCTCTTCTTCCTGTTTCTTTTGGTGATAGCGGGAGTGGCGCTGTTCGGAAAACCTAGCGCGCAGATCGGCGACATAGGCCTCGGCCTCTGCGGCATCGACCGCGTCCGGGTCGAAAATCCGCTCCGCAATCGAGCTGTCGGCCAGAACGCCTTTCGGATCGAGATGCCAGCAGCGATCGAGATAGGCCAAAACCGAGATCAGCGTATCGGGGTGCGGCTGACGCGCATTGTCGACGATGTGAAGATTGCCATCCGGTTCGGTCGGAGGAAACCGCGGCGCGATCTCCACCACGCCGCCGCGCCGCTCGACCATCCGCTTGATCCGGGGATAGAGCGACGACATCTTGCCCGCCTCCAAAAGCGCCTGCTCATGCTCAGGCAGGTGGAGGACGAGCTTTGCCCTCATCCCCGGCGCGCCTCGATGAGGGCGATCACCTTGGCGACCGCCTCGTCGATGCTCATCGCCGTGGTGTCGATCAGGGTCGCATCCTCAGCCGGTTTCAAAGGCGCCGTGGCCCGCGCCGCATCGCGCTCGTCGCGCTCGCGCAGATCGGCCAGAACCTCATCGAGTGTGATCTCTTCGCCTTTCGCCACCAATTCCTTGTGACGCCGCTCGGCCCGAACCGCATCGGAGGCGATGACGTAAAGCTTCACCTCGGCATCCGGGCAAATCACCGTGCCGATGTCGCGCCCATCGAGGACCGCGCCACCCTCGCGCCGGGCAAAGGCCTGTTGAAAATCGACCAGCGCGCTGCGCACCTCCGGGATCGCCGCCACACGGGACGCTGCCTGCCCCGCGTTGCCCGAGCGCAGATCTCCGCGCTCAAGGTCCTTTGCCGTCAACGCCCTCGCGGCCTCAATCGGCGTAAACCCCTCAAAAGTCTTGGCCCCCACCGCCCGGTACAACAACCCGGTATCGAGATGCGCAAATCCGAAATGCGCCGCGACGGCTTTGGAAATCGTGCCTTTCCCGGCAGCGGCGGGGCCATCAATGGCGATGCAGAAACTCATGGTCTGTCCTTTCCCGAGGGGTCCCCACGCTGCACCCAAGCGCCGCCAAGGTCAAGAGATCAGTTGCCCCTGACCACATGCGCGCCAAGACCGGTCATGAGCTTCTCGAACACCGGGAAAGACGTCGCAATCGGCCCGCCATCGTCCACGCTCACCGCCTCCTGCGAGGCCATCCCAAGGATCAGGAAAGACATGGCAATGCGGTGATCGAGATGAGTCGCACAGGTCGCGCCCCCCTTCACTCCACTCGGGCCCAGCCCCTGCACGATCAGCGTATCCTGATCTTCCTCAATGGCCACGCCACAGGCCTCAAGCCCGCGCGCCATGGCGTCGATCCGGTCGCTTTCCTTGACCCGCAATTCCTTGACGCCGCGCATGGTGGTCGTACCCTCGGCATAGGCGGCCACGGCGGAGAGGATCGGGTATTCGTCGATCATCGAAGCCGCGCGCTCCGCCGGCACTTCAATCCCCTTGAGCGCGGAATATTTCACCCGCAGGTCAGCCACTGGCTCGCCACCTTCCTCGCGTTCATTCTCAAAGGAGATGTCGGCGCCCATTTCCTTGAGCGTAATGAACAACCCGTTGCGCGTCGGGTTCTGGCTGACACCCGGCACGAACACCTCGGAGCCGGGCACGATCAGCGCCGCACAAACCGGGAAGGCCGCCGAAGACGGGTCGCGCGGCACGGCAACCTCCTGCGGCGTCAATTCGGGCCGTCCGGTCAGCGTGATCTTGTTATAGCCTTCCGGCGTTTTCTCCGTGGTCAGCTCCGCCCCGAACCCAACAAGCATCCGCTCCGTGTGATCGCGCGTTGCCTCTTTCTCGATGACAACCGTCTTGCCCGGCGCGTTCAGCCCGGCCAGAAGCACCGCGGATTTTACCTGCGCCGAGGGCACCGGCGTCTGATATTCGACCGGCACAGGATCGGAGGCCCCCACCAGCGTCAGGGGCAACCGTCCGCCCGAGCGCCCCACCGATTGCGCCCCGAACAGCACCAAAGGATCGGTCACCCGCGCCATCGGACGTTTGCGCAGCGACCCGTCGCCGGTAAAGGTCGTACAAAAATCATAGGTCGCGACACAGCCCATGATGAGCCGCACACCCGTTCCCGAGTTGCCGCAGTCGATCACGTCCTCAGGCTCGGTAAATCCGCCGACGCCCACGCCATGCACGGTCCATTCGCCCGCCCCTTCGCGCACCACCTCGGCACCGAGCGCCTGCATGGCTTTCGCGGTGTCGAGCACATCCTCGCCCTCCAAAAGCCCGGTGATCTTGGTCTCCCCCACGGCCATCGCACCGAAAATCAGCGCGCGGTGGGAAATCGACTTGTCCCCCGGCACCGCCGCCGTGCCTTTCAGGGGGCCGCTCTTGCGGGCGGTCATCGGGATCGGGGTGCCGTGGCTGGACATTGTGCTCTCCTCACATTCCTCGCCGACCTGATACCGCAAGCCGGGCAGACGGTCTATCGGCTGTCTTCATGGCAGCCGAAATACTCAGACTTTTTTGAAGGTCATATAATGCGGCGTGCGGCCTTCGCGGATCGCCTTTTGCTCATAGCGCGTCGAAATCCAGTCCGACCACGGTTTGCGCCAATCTTCCGGCCCTTCGGCCAACCATTCGAACCCGGCGCGCGGCACTTCTTCCATGGTCTGGCGCACGTAATCGGGAATGTCGGTGGCCACGCGAAACTCCGCGCCGTCTTTCAACACACGGCGCAACGGTTCGAGATGTTCGTCGGTCACGAACCGGCGGCGATGGTGCCGTTTTTTTGGCCAAGGGTCCGGGTAATTCAGGAATGCCTTCTCAATCGAGCCTTCCGGCAGAACGTCGAACAGATCGCGCGCATCACCCGCATGGATCGCGATATTGTCGAACGGCCCTTCGCGGCGCATCTTGCCGAGGCACATGGCGACACCGTTCACAAACGGCTCACAGCCGATGATGTACACATCCGGGTAGGTCCGCGCCATATGAACGAGGTGCTCGCCGCCGCCGAAACCGATCTCGACCCAAACCGGCTTGCCCGCAAAGCGCTTCGCCATGTCGATCTTGATGCGCTCCGGGTTTTCCTCCCAAGACACACCACCGGGCGCGAGACCCGGCAGGTCCTCATCGAGATAGTCCACTTGCGCCTTGTTCAGTGTCTTGCCATGGATACGGCCATAGAAGTTGCGCCAAGGCGCCCCCGATTGGTGCTGTTGATCGTCAGACATGGAAAACCCCGCGTGTTACGGCGGGGCTTTTGCCAAGAAATCCATCCCGGGGCAAGTTCAGCTACGCTGAATCAGGAAAAGCCCGCCCGCCATCAACAACATTCCCCCGGCCCGCAGACCGGAAATCTCCAGACGCGCCGCCCCGAACAGGCCGAAATGGTCAATCACACCCGCCGAAAGGATCTGCCCCAGAAGAACAAAGAACACCGCATTGCCGACCCCGAAGCGCGGCGCAATCGTGGTGATCGACAGGATGTAGAAGGCAAAGAGCACCCCCCCGAAAAACAGATATGCCGGTTGATGCAGCAGGTTGGACAGCGGCACGCTGGGCCCCAACACCGCGCGATAGACAAAGATCGAGCTGAACGCGACCACGGCAAACACCAATGCTGCCAGAGCGGGCGAGCCGAGACGCGCGCCGAGTTGGGCGTTTAGCGCCGCAAAAACCGGAATGCCGATCCCGGCAAGCAGCATGACAATCGGATCTCGCAAACTCTCTGACATCGGCCTCCCCCCGTTTCGTCTCAGGAGAGTAGCTGGCCCGCGTGCAAAAGCAACAGCTCCCGACGCGCTCAGCCCCGCCCACGGTAAGGCGGCACGCCTTGCTCGGGGATCCAAAGGTCCTTGGGCTCCGGCCCGGTGGCCCAGAAGACGTCAATCGGAATGCCGCCGCGCGGATACCAATAGGCCCCGATGCGCAGCCATTCCGGGTCGAGCAGCTCGGCCAGACGTTTGCCGATATAAACCGAACAATCCTCATGAAACGCGCCATGATTGCGGAAGGAGCCAAGAAAAAGCTTGAGCGACTTGCTCTCCACCAACCATTTGCGCGGGATGTAGTCGATCATCAGATAGCCGAAATCCGGCTGACCGGTCATCGGGCAAAGCGAGGTGAATTCCGGCGCGGTAAAACGCGCCACATAGCGCTCGCCCTCATGGGTGTGCGGCACGCGTTCGAGCACCGCCTCTTCCGGGCTATTGGGCAGCGCCGTCGCGCCGCCGAGTTGCGTCAGGCCGGAGGTGTCGGTCTTGGGCATGTCAGGTTTCCTCGTCTAAAGCCGCTTGCAAAATTGCGGCATCCGGGGCGGAAAAGGCGCAGAGCAGCACCTCCATTTCCTCCCCGGCCTTTACTTCATCGCGGATCGTGCGCACCGCAATCCGGGCTGCACGGGTTTTCGGAAAGCCGTAAACCCCGGTCGAGATTGCAGGAAAGGCCACAGAGCGGAGATCATGATCCCGCACGATCCTGAGGCTTTCACGATAACAGGAAGAAAGCGTTTCGTCCTCCCCCCGATCGCCGCCGCGCCAGACGGGGCCGACCGTATGGATCACGTAGCGCGCCCTGAGATTGTACCCACCGGTCAGCTTGGCCTGACCGGGCAGACAGCCGCCCAGCCCCCGACATTCCGCCAGAAGCCCCGGCCCCGCCGCAAGGTGGATCGCGCCGTCGACACCGCCGCCGCCCAAAAGCGTGGAATTGGCCGCGTTGACCACGGCCTCCACATCCTGAGCGGTGATCGAGCCGGTGACGACGCGCAGCGGCATCAGACGGCTTTCGCCAGAACCTCGGCCAGATCGGTGCGTTCCCAGCTGAACCCGCCATCCGCTTCGGGCGCGCGGCCGAAATGGCCATAGGCCGCCGTGCGCTGATAGATCGGTTTGTTGAGCTGAAGCTGGGTGCGGATGCCGCGCGGCGTCAGCCGGAACCCGAGCTTGTCGGCATCGGCCAGAACGGCCTCAATACGGGCGGCATCGACCGTGCCCGTGTCATGCAGATCGGCGTAGATCGACAGCGGCTCCGCCACCCCGATGGCATAGGACAACTGGATCGTGCATTTCTCTGCAAGCCCTGCCGCCACCACGTTTTTCGCCAGATAGCGCGCGGCATAGGCGGCAGACCGGTCCACCTTGGTCGGGTCTTTTCCGGAAAACGCGCCGCCGCCATGCGGGGCCGCGCCACCATAGGTGTCCACGATGATCTTGCGCCCGGTCAACCCGGCGTCGCCGTCGGGGCCGCCGATCACGAACTTGCCGGTCGGGTTAACGTGCCAGATGGTGTTCGCGGTCAGCCAGCCCTCCGGCAGCACCTCTTCGACATAGGGCGCCACGATGGCGCGCACATCGTCAGAGGTCAGATCCTCGTCGAGGTGCTGGGTCGAGAGCACGAGAGACGTGACTTCGACCGGTTTGCCATCGCGATACCGCACCGAAAGCTGCGCCTTGGCATCGGGGCCAAGCGCCGGTTCCGTGCCGTTCTTGCGCACCTCTGCGAGACGCCGCAGCATCGCGTGGGAATATTGGATCGGCGCAGGCATCAAGGCCTCGGTCTCATTGGTCGCGAAACCGAACATGATGCCCTGATCGCCTGCACCCTCGTCCTTATTCCCCGTAGCATCGACGCCTTGGGCAATATGGGCGGATTGTTCGTGCAGGTAATTTTGCACTTCGAGCGTCTGCCAATGGAACTTGTCCTGCTCATAGCCAATGTCGCGCACACACTCGCGCACGATGCCATCCACCTTTTCCATATAGGCGTGCAGCTTGTCCTTGTCCGACAGTCCCACCTCGCCGCCGATCACCACGCGGTTGGTGGTTGCGAAGGTCTCGCAGGCGACACGCGCCTCCGGCTCCTCGGCGATGAACGCATCGAGGACGGCATCGGAAATCCGGTCGCAGACCTTATCGGGGTGGCCCTCGGAAACCGATTCCGAAGTGAAGACGTAATCTTTGCGGGACATGGGGGTCGTGCTCCATTGGTTATGACACCCGCACGTCAGGAAGCCGTTGTGCGGGCCTTTGATTAAAATGCGATATAACTGCCTCCGGGGAGGGTCAATCGGTTTTTCTGCCGCGCCTCAGAGTTGTACCGATCCCGCCACTTAACACCAGGAGGGTTAACAAAGCCCAAACGGGGGCTTCCTTAAGCCGGACATAAACGGTTTCGGGAAGAGCGCCGGGCAGATCGGCGGTGAAAGCCCCCGACGTGCCCAGAGGGATCGCCGCGCGCAGCCCGCCATGCGCGTCGACCAGCGCGGAAATCCCGGTATTTGCGGCGCGCACCATCGGCAGGCCGGTCTCGATCGCCCGGAACCGTGCCTGCGCCAGCGCCTGTTGCGGGCCGGAAAAGGTGCCGAACCACGCATCGTTGGTCATCTGCAACAGCCAGTCGGGGCGCGTTTCGGTGCGCAGGTCTCGGGGAAAAATCGCCTCATAGCAAATCAACGGCAGCGCAGACCCAAGCGCCCCCATGTCCATGAGATGCGGCCCGGGACCCGCAGAGTAACCATAGCCATTCTGCGCCGTGAACGCCCGCAAACCGATACGTTCCAAAAGCCAAGGCAGGGGCATGTACTCACCGAAAGGCACAAGATGATGCTTGTCGTAGAGATCGGCGACCCGGCCCTGTTCGTCGAGCAGAACTGCCGTGTTGTACCCCTGCATCCCGTCCACCCGGTTGAGCCCGACCACGGCGCGCGCAGGCGCAGCCGTCTGGGCGATCTCGAACAACTCCGGCCCGGCGGCATAGAGAGGAGCTGCCACGGAGGTTTCCGGCCAGATCACCAGATCGGCCCCCTCGGGCGGCGTGACGGAGAGCGCGCGACGGTAGAACTGGCCGACATACTCCGGGTCCCATTTGAGATGCTGCGGCGCGTTGGGCTGCACCACGCGGACGGCATGATCCCGATCCGGCGGCAGGGGCGCGGATTGGCGTTGCCAGCCGACCACAAAGGCGGCGGCAAAAAGCACGGCGGCCACAGCGCCAATGCGCCAAGAGCGTTTGAGAACCGCATGCGCCAGAAGCGCCGCAAAGGCAAAGCTCAGCGCCGTCAAACCATAGGGCCCGATGAAGGCGGCCAGCTGCGCCAGCGGCGTGTCGAGCCAGATATAGCCCGGCATAGCCCAGGGAAAGCCGGTGAAAATATGCCCGCGCGCGAGCTCCGCCGCCCCCCAGAACCCGGCAAGACCCGGCAGCCCGGTCTTGAGTATTTTCGCCAAGAAAAAGGCCAAAGCCCAGAACAGCGCCAGCCCACCCGCCATGAAGAACAGTGCAAACGGGATCATCCAACCGTCGCGCATCGGTTCGACGAGGAAGGGATTCACGATCCAGTTGAGCGAAATGAGGAAACTCGAAAAGCCGACGAGCCAACCGCGCAAGGCGGCCTGACGGGGCGTGAGCGCCATGCGCCAGGCAATCGCCGCCATGACCAGCCCTGCAACCGCCACCGGCCAGAACCCCAGAGGCGCCTGACCGGCGGCAATGAGAAAGCCCGCCCCGAGCGCGAAGGCACGGGGCGGGGTCAGAAGTCGCCGCAGATTGGGCAGACGCATCAGGCCTCGACTTTCGGTTTCACGGCAGAGGGCAGACGCACACGAATGCGTTTGATCCGGCGCGGGTCGGCATCGACGATCTCGAACTCGGCCCCCGAGGGATGCGGGATGACTTCGCCACGCGCGGGAACCCGGCCGGAGAGCAGGAAGACGAGACCGCCCAGAGTGTCGATCTCTTCCTCGTCCTCCTCGTCGGTCAGACGCATGCCGATGGCCGCCTCGAACTCGTCGAGCGGGGCCTTGGCTTGGGCGATGAACACGCCCGGCGCGGACTGGGTCCAGAACGCATCGTCGTCGACATCGTGCTCGTCCTCGATCTCCCCGATCACCTGCTCGACAAGGTCTTCGAGCGTCACAAGCCCGTCGACCCCGCCGTATTCGTCGATCACCAACGCCATATGCATCCGCTCCGTCTGCATCTTTTGCAGCAGTACCCCGATCGGCATCGACGGCGGCGCATAGAGCAGCGGGCGCAGCATCTTGCGCAGATTGAACCGCTCACCCTTGCCGTTAAAGCCATGGGTGAGGGCAAAATCCTTGAGGTGCACAAGGCCGACAGGCGTGTCCAGCGTGCCCTTATAGACCGGCAGACGGGTCATCCCGCTTTCGCGGAACACCTCCACCAGATCCTCTTTCTTGATATCCGTCGGCACGGCGACGATTTCCGCTTTCGGGATCGCCACATCATCGACCCGCATCCGGCGCAGGTTGACCATGCCGGGGCGTTGCACAGGCTGAGGCATAACCATCGAAGGGTTCGCCCCGGCCAAGGCAGTTGTGTCAGAAGATTTGGCGGCAAATGCCGCCTTCATGCGGTCGAACCAGCCAGAGGATTTACGCCCGGTGCGGCGCGTGTCGCTCTGCGGTCTACTTATGGGGTCGATCGGCGCGCTCTGCGCTGCCGTAGAAGACCCAGGCTCGGTGTCGCCCATGCGTCCTTTCCAATATGAACAATTTGAACCGGTCTTTGTCGACCGTTCGCCTAATATGGGTCCTTGAGACCCATGGTTGCAAGTATTTCGACCTCGGTCGCTTCCATAATTTCTGCGTCCCTGTCGGTTATGTGATCATAACCCAACAGATGTAACAAACCATGAATAAGCAAATGGGTGACGTGATCGTGAAAGGATTTGCCCTGCTCCTCCGCCTCACGCAGGCAGGTCTCATAAGCAATCGCGATATCGCCCAGCTCGATGGACCCGTCAAAATCCGGCTCCGGCAAGGGCGGGCGTTCACCGGGCGTCGCGCGTTCCTCGGCGGGCCAGGACAGGACGTTCGTCGCCTTGTCCTTTTCCCGGAAATCCGCGTTCAGAACCTTGATGCGCGCATCGTCACAGGCCAACACGGACCCTTCGCAAAGCTCCGCGTCCAGCCCGAGATGCGCAATCGTTGCAGCCTCGGCGGCTTCCGCCAAGGCAGCAAGCCCCGCCGCGTCCCAGCGGTCGTCCTCAAAGATCACTTCAACGGCCACGGGGCCCTCCGAATTGCGTTATTGCGCTTCGTCGGCCTCATACGCTTCGATGATCGCGGCGACAAGCGGGTGACGCACCACGTCTTTCGAGGTGAAGTAGTTGAACGAGATGTTCGGCAGCCCCGCGAGAATGCGCTCCGCATCCCTGAGACCCGATTGCACACCCCGCGGCAAATCGACCTGCGAGCGGTCGCCGGTGATCACCATGCGCGACCCTTCGCCTAAACGGGTCAGGAACATTTTCATCTGCATGGTGGTGGCGTTCTGCGCCTCATCCAAGACCACGAAAGCCCGCGACAGGGTGCGCCCGCGCATAAAGGCCAGAGGCGCGATCTCGATGGTCTTTTCTTCGCGCATCTTCTGCACTTGCTTGGCAGGGATGAAGTCGTTCAGCGCGTCGTAGAGCGGCTGCATATAGGGATCGACCTTCTCGTCCTGCGTGCCGGGCAGAAAGCCCAGACGCTCTCCTGCCTCAACCGCAGGTCGCGACAGGATGATCCGGTCGACATGGCCGTTGATCAGCATATTCACCCCGACCGCCACCGCGAGATAGGTTTTCCCCGTCCCTGCCGGACCGATGCCAAAAGCCAGCTCGTGTTTGAACAGGTTGGTGACATATTCCTTCTGCGCGGCCGTGCGCGGCTCCACCAGCTTCTTGCGGGTCTTGACCTCGACATCGCCGCCGCGGAACATCTCCATTTGATCGCCCGGCAGACCTTTGTCGCCATCGGTCTCCCCCATGCGGATCATGCCGTCGATATCGCCCGGCTCAATCTCCCGGCCCGCTTCGAGCTTGCCGTAGAGATCCTGCAACACCGCAGAGGCGCGGCCCCGGGCGCTGCCGGTGCCCATGACGGACAACATATTGCCGCGTCGGACAATCTGGACTTCGAGTTTGTGTTCGATTTGAGCGAGGTTCCGGTCGAACTCCCCGCACAGGTCTATGAGCAACCTGTTGTCATGGAATTCGAGAAGCGTTTCGTGGACTGCGTCCTGCGATTTCGGGGGTGTCAACGCGCTCAGGCCCAAATATGATCTCCGACTCTGGAATGGCTCCTGAGTCTGATGGTGCCAAGGGATAGGGCTTCTGGCAAGCCGGGACACAAAATCTTCGCAATCGACCCGGCGAGACCCTGCCCAAAAAACAGAATTTCGCCCAATAATGCGCCAAAAAGCAAAACGACCGCCCCGAGGGACGGCCGCCATAGTGCCAAACTTCAGGACCGATCAGATCGGATCGCCAAAACTCGAACCGTCTTTATACGGCCCGACAGCGGTGTTCGCCGGCGCCACCCCGGAGCAGATCGGCTTGCCGTATTTGTCTACACGCGCGGAGAGATACCCCTCCACCCCGTCATCGATAATCCAGTGATCGCAGCCGTTCGGATCGACCCAGATCCCGGCCACCAGTTGCGACAGATGTTTGCTGTCGAAACCACGGTCCACGGTTTTATCTGTCTTATGGCTTTCGTACATGCCGTTGTCACAGGCCCCAAGAGCCAGAGGAACGACCGCAAGAGCGATGAGCTTTACAACCTTCATATCGATCCCCTCACTTCACACACATAATTTCGACACGGCGGTTTTTCTGCATCCCCGCGGCGGTCGAGTTCGAGGCGATCGGCTGGCGTTCGCCATAGCCCCGCACGTCGATCACATTGGCACCGACAGAGGCCGCAATCTTGGCGACCGCATTGGCCCGGTTGTAGCTCAGACGGATGTTGTATTCGTCGGAGGCGCGGCTGTCGGTATGGCCGACGATGATATAGGCGCGCGCACCGGCTTGCTGGAAGAAAGAGGTCAGGCGCTGACGCCCCTCCGCCGAAATCGCGTATTTGTCCGTGGCAAAGAGCTGATCGGAATTCATCACCGCACAGCTTTGTACCGGGTGACAGGTCGGTTTGCCCTGACGGTCAAGTTTGAGGTCCATGTAGCCCTCGACCCCGTCGTCCATCACCCAGTGTTCACAGCCGTCCGGATCGATCCAGATCGTCGGTTTGTACACTTCGCCATTCACCGTGCCCGGCACCATTTGCGCATTGGCCGTCGCCGCCGCAAAAGCAAGAGCGACCCCCGCGCAGAGGCCCAGCCCTGACCGCGCTGTCTTCAGAAATTCGATGGTCACGTCTACCGTCCCCCAACTGTTTGCGTTTTCGGGCCGTTCCAAAACACGCGCCCCCTACAGTCGCAAGACTGCCGCGCCCTACTCACCAAGATTGTGGTTAAAGGATAGCAAACTTCGGGTCCAAGTGAAGGAAAATAACCAGATATTGTGTCGCATATCGTGACGAAAATCCACGAGCGCCAAGATTGTTGCCAAGATACTCCGCACCGCGGCAAAAACTTTACCGATGCGAACGGCCTGTCTCCCCTGGCACGCCTCAGCGCAGCACAACTCCGCCAAGCGAATTCGGCCCGCTTTCGATGATTCTCACCCGTGCGATCTCCCCCACGGCAACATCGTCGGTGACATGAACCGCATGAAGATATTCGGATTTTCCGACCATCTGCCCCGGCATCCGCCCCTTGCGTTCGAACAGCACGGAAACCTCGCGCCCGACCATCGCGTCCTGAAACGCGTGTTGCTGTTCGGTGATCAGCGTCTGCAAGCGATGGAGGCGCTCGGAGGCCACATCGGGGTCCACCATTTTCGTCTCTTTCTCGGCGGCGGGCGTGCCCGGACGCGGCGAGTATTTGAACGAGAACGCGGAGCCATAACCGACTTCGCGCACGAGGTTCATCGTGTCCTCGAAATCCTGATCCGTCTCGCCGGGGAAACCGACGATGAAGTCACCCGACATGGCAATGTCGGGCCGCGCGGCGCGGATGCGTTCGATCAGGCGCAGATATTCCTCGGCGGTGTGTTTGCGGTTCATCGCCTTGAGGATTTTATCCGACCCGGACTGCACCGGAAGATGCAGGTAAGGCATGAGCTTGTCGCAATCGCCATGCGCCGCGATCAGGTCGTCTTCCATGTCGTTCGGGTGCGACGTGGTAAAGCGGATGCGTTCCAAACCATCGACCTTTGCAAGCGCGCGAATGAGCCGCGCCAGCCCCCAAGTTGACTGACCTGCGCCGCCTTCGCCCGCGCCGTGATAGGCATTCACATTCTGCCCCAAGAGGGTGATCTCCCGCACACCGCGCTCCACCAGATCGCGCGCCTCATTGAGCACGCGCTCAACCGGGCGCGACACTTCGGCACCACGGGTATAGGGCACAACGCAGAAGGCACAGAACTTATCACAGCCCTCCTGCACGGTCAGAAACGCCGCCGGGGCCCGTTTCGCCTTGGGCCGGGATTTCAGTTTCTCGAACTTGTCCTCTTCCGGGAAATCCGTATCGAGCGCTTTTTGCCCGTGCCCGGCCTTCGCCTCAAGCTCCGGCAGGCGGTGATAGCTCTGCGGTCCCACGACGAGATCGACCATCGGCTGGCGCCGCATGATCTCTTCCCCCTCGGCCTGGGCCACACAGCCCGCCACGCCGATCTTGAGATCGGGGTTCGCGATCTTGAGGTCTTTGTAGCGGCCAAGTTCGGAATAGACCTTTTCCGCCGCCTTCTCGCGAATATGGCAGGTGTTCAAAAGGATCATGTCCGCCTCTTCCGGCGAAGACACCTCGGTATAGCCCGACCCGCCCAGCGCTTCGGCCATGCGTTCGCTGTCGTAGACGTTCATCTGACAGCCATAGGTCTTGATATAGAGCTTCTTGGTGGTGCTCGGCGTCTCGGACATGGGCATGGGTCCACGAATGCTGGGAATTGAGGCGGTGTCCTAGCGCAAGAGGGCCAAGAGGGCAAGCGCCTCGGATCTGACCGTCCCAACAGGGGGCGCGATGAAATTGTTTCCACAATCCTTGCAATCCCCTGCCCTTCATGCATTTTTTACCGGAAACTGGGACATTGCCCCGGCAAAGGATTTTCATGCGCTACGACAGCCTCGACACGTTTCTCTCCGACGGCAAGGACGCCCTTTTGAAAGGGCCGATCGCGATGATCTTTGCCGAAGATCTCGTGGAAGTGGACACGACGCTGCGCCATCACCTCTCGCTGGGGTTCAAACAGGTGATCCTGTTCGCCCCCGACGAACTGAAACTCCCCGAGGGGCTGGAAGCGAAAATCCACCGCATCCGCTACGCCACCCGCGCGCCGGAGATGCTTTCGAAGGCGGTCAACCGGATCATCGAGGCCGCCCCCGGCATCTGGATGTACTACTGCTACAATGCGGAATACCTGTTCTTCCCGTTCTGCGAGACCCGCACCATCACCGATATGCTGACCTTCCACACCGAGGAACGCCGCGATGCGATGCTGTGTTACGTGGTCGATCTCTACGCCGACGATTTGAACGCGCATCCCAATGCCGTCTCGCTCGAAGACGCCCATCTCGACCGCTCCGGCTATTATGCGCTCGGGCGCCCCGATACCGCAGGGCACGCGAAAGAGCGGCAGCTCGATTTCTTCGGCGGGCTCAGATGGCGGTTCGAGGAACATATGCCACCGCACCGCCGCCGCATCGACCGGATCGCGCTCTTCAAGGCGAAAAAGGGGCTGAGGCTCAGCGAGGAACATCTGTTCGGCGACGAGGAATACAACACCTACGCCTGCCCCTGGCATCACAACCTGACCGCCACCATCGTGTCCTTCCGCACCGCCAAGGCACTCAAGACCAACGCCGGATCGACCTATGACATTTCCACCTTCCGCTGGCACAATTCCATCGAGTTCGAATGGCACAGCCAGCAATTGCTGGATTTGGGCCTGATGGAACCGGGGCAGTGGTTTTAGGTGGCCTCTTTCAAGATCTTTGCTTTTTCGGCAAGCGTGCTGATTATTTTGGCCGTCCTTTCTTGGCTGCCGCCTCTTTATGTTTTCATCCGAAGCAGAGCCGCGGGCAACATCCGATGGCAAAGCGTAAGCGGCCTGATCCTTCAAGCCTATCTGGCATTCGCCCTTACCGGACTATTGCTGCAAAGTTGGGTAAGTATCGTTGTCCTGTTTGCTCCTCCGGTCGGAGTACTGTTTCTGCAAACCGCCCTTGAGACAGCAAACACTACCGGATTGTGGTTCGCCTTTTGGCCTCTATTTCTGTCCGGAGCGATCCTATCAGCCATATTCATACAATATCTGCCGCCCGCAGTCCGCAGATACATTCTGACTTGCTCCATTGTATCAGGCATCGGGACGGGGCTTTTATCTGCCAATTTCTCTTCACAAAGCCGAATGCTTGCCGCGGCCAATCGCTTGCACGCGAGTTGCCTTGCCACCAAACCCTTGTGGAAATCCATTTCGATTTGGTTCGAGGCCCCATATGCAGAACCCCACGCCATCGCGATTATTGACGACCAATGGTTCTCATGGAGTTATCGGCAAAATACGTTTTTCAGGAGCGATCCCGAAATTCCCGTAAGAGACCCGCAAACCGATTGTCACCTGACCGGGTTTACACCACGCGATCTTTCTTTATCCTAAGCGGCAATCGTCATTGGGCACCCGTAAAGACGCGGCCCCGAAAACTCACCCCGAACAGTTAGGACTCTTCATGACCGAAGTTAAATCGGGCGACAAAGTTCGTATTCACTACACCGGCACGCTCGCAGACGGCACCGTGTTCGACAGCTCCGAAGGCCGCGAACCGCTCGAATTCACCGTCGGCTCCGGCCAGATCATTCCGGGCATGGACAAGCACCTGCCGGGCATGACCGTGGGCGAAAAGAAAACCATCGTCGCCGTCGCCGACGAGGCCTATGGCCAGCGTCACCCCGATGCGCAGCAAGCCGTGCCGCGCGCCCAGATCCCGGCGGAGATTCCGCTCGAGGTCGGTCTTCAGCTTCAGATGCAATCCCCGACCGGTCAGGTGATCCCCGTCACCGTGGTCGAGATCACCGACGAGGAAGTCACGCTCGACGCCAACCACCGTCTGGCGGGCGAGGACCTCACCTTCGCCATCGAGCTGGTGGAAATCGTCTGAAGCTGAGTATTTCTCAGCAAAGGAAACAGGGCGGCGCGCGACAGGCGGGCCGCCTTTTTTATTGATTGCACGCGGGTTTGGCGTCAAATGGCGGTATGAACCCCGAGTTTTTGCCAGACTGTTCGAACTGTGCCGCGCTCTGTTGTCTGGCGCTGGCCTTCGATGCCGGGGACATGTTCGCACATGACAAACCCGCGGGCCTGCCCTGTCACAATCTCGATGGGTTCTCCTGCTCCGTTCACGCCGATCTTGCGGACAGGGGCTATCGCGGCTGTGTCGCTTTCGATTGTCTTGGCGCGGGGCAGCGGGTGACGGCGCTGTTTTCCGAAGACTGGCAGAAGCGACCCAAGCTCACCGCCCCGATGATGGAGGCGTTCCGTCAGATGCGTGCGGTGCAGAGCCTGCATCAGATGCTTCTGACCGCCGGGGCCTTGCCCCTACCCGATAACACGCGCGCGGAGTTGCGGGACCGAATTGCGGATATGGAACTGGCGAAGACGGAGCTTTCGACATTGGCACGGTTCGATCCGGCAGAGGCGAAGCTTTGGCTCAAAAGCCTCGCCCCTTTTCTCAGGTCGGCAGGGTAAACGCCGCCCGCGCCGCCACCGCCTTGGCATGATGCGCACAGCCGGGATGATGATCGTTCACCATGCCCATGGCCTGCATGAAGGCATAGCAGGTGGTCGGCCCGACGAATTTCCAACCCTTTTTCTTGAGCGTCTTCGACAGGCGCTGCGAGGTCGGGGTCTGGGCCACCACCTCCCCTCCGCTTTCATCCGTCTCCGGCTCGAACGACCAGAAGAACGCTGCGAGCGTCCCATGTTCGCGCTCCATCTCGACGGCACGCGCCGCGTTGTGGATCACCGCCTCGATCTTGCCGCGATGGCGCACGATGCCCTTGTCCTGCACCAGTCGCTCGACATCTTCGGCACCGAACGTCGCCATCTTGCGATAATCGAACCCGGCAAAAGCCGCGCGAAAATTGTCGCGCTTTTGCAGAATCGTCCACCAGGACAGGCCGGACTGAAACCCTTCGAGACAGATCTTCTCGAACAGACGGATGTCATCGGCGACCGGGTAGCCCCATTCTTCGTCATGGTAGCGGATGTATTCCGGATCGGAAGCGCACCAGCGGCAGCGGCTCACCCCATCCTCTGCGACGAACAAACGCTCCATCTCCACCTCCAGCAAAACAAAAGCCCCGCCAGAGGGCAGGGCTTTGTCATAACTGTCAAGCGATTGCGTTCAGTGACGCGCTTTGGGACGCAGGCGGATCACCACATCGACGGAGGCGATTTCCATGCCCTCGGGCGGGGACGGCAGGCGTTCGATCTTGAGCTCATGCGACGGCGCATCGGTCAGCTCGCCCTTGTCTTCCCAGAAGAAATGCGGGTGCTCGTCCATGTTGGTGTCGAAATAGCTGCGGGAGCCATCGACCGTGACCTCCTGCATCAGACCGGCCTGACAAAAGGCGCGCAGGGTGTTGTAGACGGTCGCGAGAGAGACTTTCTCCCCCGCATCGCGTGCGGCGTCGAACAGGCTTTCGGCGGTGACGTGCCGATCGTTGCCATCGCCCACCAGAAGCGTCGCCAGCGCGATCCTTTGACGCGTCGGGCGCACACCGGCAGTCGCAAGCCAGGCTGCACCGCGACGGGTTTCGATGTTTTCGGTCTGGGTCATGGGCGTCCAATTCCTGGGAATACCGATGGAATATAGAAGATATGTCATCCAAATTTCAATTGGAAATCCTCTAATTCTCATTTCACATTCGTTTCACCCTGTCAAAACCGTATCAAAAACGCCGCTCTCTCCCGGTCCTGTTACGCTTGCGTGCGCCGGGGCCGCGGTGATAGAGGGGATACGACTTTGAAAGATGATGAGGAAGGCAAGGGCATCCATGGCCGATTACCCCACGAGTTTCACCAAGGAAGACCTGCTCAAATGTGCGGCAGGCGAGCTCTTTGGACCTGGCAACGCACAGCTTCCGGCGCCGCCGATGCTGATGATGGACCGGATCACCGAAATTTCCGGTGATGGCGGGCTCCATGGCAAAGGTCACGTCGTGGCGGAATTCGACATTACGCCGGACCTGTGGTTCTTCGACTGCCATTTCCCCGGCAACCCGATCATGCCCGGCTGTCTCGGCCTCGACGGGTTGTGGCAGCTCACCGGCTTCAACCTCGGCTGGCGCGGCTGGCAGGGGCGCGGCTATGCGCTTGGCGTCGGCGAAGTGAAACTCACCGGCATGGTGCGCCCGGATCGCAAGATGCTGACCTACAAGATCGATTTCACCAAAGCGATCCAGACCCGCCGCCTGACCATGGGCGTCGCGGACGGCATCGTCGAAGCCGACGGCGAAGTGATCTATCAGGTCAAAGATATGAAAGTCGCGCTGTCTGAGAGCTGATCTTTCGGACAGGTTGCAGATTTAAGGGAAGGAACAGGCCATGCGTCGCGTCGTCGTCACCGGGTTGGGGATCGTCTCCTCCATCGGCATCAATGCCGAAGAGGTGCTTGCCTCTTTGAAAACCGGGAAATCCGGCATCACCGCCAATGAGGACATGAAGGAATACGGCTTCCGTTCGCAGGTCGCCGGGTCCATCGACATCGACATCAAGGAGCATGTCGACAAACGCGCCCTGCGCTTCATGGGTCCGGGGGCGGCATATGCCTATATCGCGATGAAACAGGCGATTGCTGACTCGGGTCTCGAAGAGGGCGAAGTCGTCAATCCGCGTACCGGCCTGATCGCCGGTTCCGGTGGCCCGTCCACCTCTGCCATGCTGACCGCGCATCAGTCCGTGCTCAACACCAAATCGACCAAGCGCGTCGGGCCGTTCGCCGTGCCGAAATGCATGGGGTCCACCATCTCCGCCAACCTCGCGACCGCCTATCAGATCAAGGGCATCAACTATTCGATCACCTCGGCCTGCTCGACCTCTCTGCACTGCATCGGCTCGGCTGCCGAACAGATCATGATGGGCAAGCAGGACGTGATGTTCGCAGGCGGCGGCGAGGAACTGGACTGGACGCTCTCCTGCCTGTTCGACGCCATGGGCGCGATGTCGTCCAAGTATAACGACACGCCCGAGAAAGCCTCCCGCGCCTTCGACGCGAACCGTGACGGGTTCGTGATCTCCGGCGGCGGTGCGATCCTCGTGCTCGAAGAGCTGGAACACGCCAAGGCGCGCGGCGCGAAAATCTACGCCGAAGTCACCGGCTTTGCCGCAACCTCCGATGGCGCCGACATGGTCGCCCCCTCGGGCGAAGGCGGCGAGCGGGCGATGCGTCTGGCGCTTTCCACGCTCGAAGAAGGCCGCAAGGTCGGCTATATCAACGCGCACGGCACCTCGACCCCCGTCGGCGACGTCGGCGAGGTCGAAGCGGTGCGTCGCGTCTTTGGCGAAGGCAACACCCCGCTGATTTCCTCGACGAAATCCATGACCGGCCACTCCCAGGGCGCGACCGGTGCACAAGAGGCGGTCTATTGCCTTCTGGCGCTCGAAAACGATTTCATCATCCCGTCGATCAACGTCGAAACGCTCGATCCGGCGATCCGCGAGACGGAGATCGCCACCAAGCTGATCGAGAACGCGGGTCTCGACACGGTGATGACCAACTCCTTCGGCTTCGGCGGCACCAACGGCTCGATGCTGCTTTCCAAATATCTGGGGTAAGACACGACAATGGCTGATCTTCTCAAAGGCAAACGCGGGCTCGTGATGGGCGTCGCCAACGAGCGGTCCATCGCATGGGGCATTGCGAAAGCCTGTGCCGACGAGGGCGCTGAGCTGGCGTTTACCTATCAGGGCGAGGCCTTCGGCAAACGCCTCGAACCGCTCGCCGCCTCCGTCGGCTCGGACACGATGGTCGATGTGGATGTCACCAACCCGGAGCAGATGGACGCGGCCTTCGCGGCCCTCAAAGACAAATGGGGCAGCCTCGATTTCGTGGTCCACGCCATTGCCTATTCGGACAAATCCGAACTGACCGGGCGCTTCCGCGACACCACCGAGGCGAATTTCAAGAACTCGCTGCATATCTCGTGCTTCAGCTTCATCGACGTCGCCAAACGCGCCTCCGAACTGATGACAGACGGTGGCACGCTGATGACCCTGACCTTCGCGGGCTCGAACATGGTCGTGCCGAATTACAACGTGATGGGGGTCGCCAAGGCGGCGCTGGAAAGCTCCGTGCGTTACCTCGCCAACGATCTGGGCCCGGAAGGCATCCGCGTCAACGCGATCTCCCCCGGCCCGATGAAAACGCTCGCAGGCTCCGCCATCGGCGGCGCGCGCCGGACCTACAAACACGCCGAACAAAACGCGCCGATGCAATCCAACGCGACGCTCGAAGCGGTCGGCGCCACGGCGGTCTATCTGGCCTCTGACGGCGGCGCCTTCACCACCGGCGAAATCATCCGCGTCGATGGCGGCTACCACATCATGGGCATGCCCCGGATCGAAAATCTCTGAGCACACGCCCCCCGACAGATCAGACAAACCCCGCTTCGGCGGGGTTTTCTTTTGAGTATTTGCCGCAGCAAAGGAAACATGACGCCACGTCTTCTGCGCGGCTCTGAAAAGCTGATGTAGCTTTGGGCGCAGGGAGAGAGCCATCATGTACGATTATATCATCATCGGCGCGGGATCCGCGGGCTGCGTTTTGGCCGAGCGCCTTTCGGGCGACCCATCCAAACGCGTTTGCCTGATTGAGGCAGGCGGCAAGGATCGCTCGCCCTTCATTCATATTCCTCTGGGTCTGGCGGTTCTGGCGCGGATCAAGGGCGTGAACTGGGGGCATCAGACCGCCCCGGATGCGGCGCTCAAGGGGCGCAGGCTTTATTGGCCGCGCGGGCGGGTGCTGGGCGGGTCGTCCTCGATCAACGCGATGATCTACATGCGCGGACACCCGGAGGATTACCGCGGCTGGGCGCGGGCGGCGGACGAGAACTGGGACTGGCCGCGCGCTTTGGAGCTGTTCAAGCGGCTGGAGCGGAACGCGCAGATCGCGGATGCGTTTCATGGCACCGAGGGGCCTTTGGCGGTCTCGGATTTGCGCAGCCCGAACCCGCTGTCACGCGCCTTTGTCAAAGCCGGGACGGAGGCCGGTTATGCAGAGCGGCGCGATTTCAACGGCGCGGATCAGGAGGGCGTGGGCCTGTTTCAGGTCACGCAGAAGACGGGCAAACGGTTTTCTGCGGCGCGCGCCTTTCTCGATCCGGTGCGACATCGCGGCAATCTCGACATCCTCACCGGGTCGCAGGTCACCCGCATTTTGTTCGACGGGCGGCGGGCCAGTGGCGTGGCGCTGGAAACCCGCGAGATCCGGCTCAATCCCGGTGGCGAGGTGATCCTGTCGGGCGGAGCGATCCACTCGCCCCAGCTTCTGATGCTTTCGGGCATCGGTCCCGGCGCGACGCTGCGGGATCACGGGATTGAGGTGCGGCACGATCTGCCGGAGGTCGGGCGCAATCTGGCGGATCACCTCGACATCACCGTGATGTCGGCGGCGGCGGATCGGCTTCCGATCGGCATTGCTCCGTCCTTCCTGCCGCGCGCGCTCCGGGCTGCATGGCAGTTTGCGCGCCAAAGACGAGGTGAGTTGACGTCGAATGTCGCCGAGGCGGGCGGGTTTGTGCGCTCAGGCCCTGAGCGCGACCGGCCCAATCTGCAATTTCATTTCATCCCGGCCTATCTGCGCGATCACGGGCGCAAGACCTCGTTTGGCTATGGCATGACCCTGCATGTGTGCGATCTCCTGCCCGCCTCGCGCGGCACGATCACGCTGGCCTCTCCCGATCCGCTGAAGCCTCCGCGGATCGACGCGAATTATCTCAGCGCGCCCGAGGATGTGGAGACACTTCTGGCAGGCCTCAAGCAGGCGCGGCAGGTGATGCAGGCCCCTGCCCTCGCCCGCCATGTTAAGACCGAGCTTTTTCCGGGACCGGACATACAGAGCGATGCCGCCCTGATCGACGACATCCGGGCGCGGGCGGAGACGATTTATCACCCGGTCGGCACCTGTCGCATGGGGATGGACGCCGGATCGGTGGTCGACCCGGAGGGCCGTGTGCGCGGGGTTGAGGGGCTTCGGGTGGTCGACGCCTCGATCATGCCCACGATCATTGCGGGCAACACCAATGCGCCGACGATGATGATCGCAGAGAACATCGCCGATCGGATGGGCGCCCCCGCACGACTGCTTTGAGCTTAGTGGCAGCCGCCCGGCCCGCACCCGTCGCAGCCCTCGCAGGCTCGCGCCCGGCCCTTCATCTCGATGAATTTCTCGTCCCAGGCCTCGCCATCGCCGAATTCCAGAAAGTGCTGATACTGATCATGGCGATCCGGCAGGGCGCGGGCGTGTTTGATCGGGCACCAGTAATATTCCGTCCGTCCCGCCACCTCGCGCACATAGGCCAAGAGCCCGTTGCAATAGCCACAATAGACGCAGTTCAGCTTCTGCATGAAGTTGAGATAGGTGAGCTTGTGCCGGTCCACCGCGATGTATTTTTTACGCTTCACTTTCGGGATGCCGTAGACCGGAAAACAGACCGCCTGATAGACCGTCACGAACAGATCCATCAGCGCAAAAGGAATGATCAGCCCGTAGATCACCGGCGCGGTGACAATCTCCCAAGGCCGCGCACGGCGCAGGAACACCGACCAGCGCACCTTGAGTTCGCGCCCGCGACGGCGTGCCTCCTCTTCGAAGACCACCCGGCCGTTGCTCAGGTGATACTGGAATTTCTCGCGCGCCTCGACGGCCTCCTTTTCGAGCTGCACCTGCAACTCGCGCAGGCTTTCCCGCAGTTTCTCCACCGTGCCGTTCATCAGGCCCTCCAGCCTTTTTTGCTCTGTCCCGACAAGGTAAGGCGTTTTCAGAAAAAAACGAAAACATCCTTGCCCGGGCCCATCGCTTCCCGGCGAGGTGTTGCAGCGCAGCGTCCACTGTCGCCCCCCCCCCGGAAACACAGCGTTGCCCCCGGCACAATCCCGCCCGGATGCACCGGATGCCACATTTCCGCCACATTTCGAACCGATCAAAACCTCAATAGACACAAAAAGGCCGCAATTCGACTCGTCATGACCCTTCTTCTGCTTGCCATCGCGCTCGGACTGTTCGCCCTGCCGCTCGTGACGAGGCCCCTGACAAGCGAGGGGCGCATATACACCAGCGGGTTCAACGGTGCGGGCGTGGCCATCGGTTTCCTCGTTACCCTCTCGGTCTCCACGCTGACCTCGCCGCTCTTCGGCTTCGGCTTTGTCTTCGCCGTGATGCTGCATGAGCTGGGCTCGGCCTATGCCTGTCGCATCATCGGCCACGAGGTCGCCCGCGTGCGCCTCATTCCCCTGCCGTTTCTGGCCGCGCCGCGCTCCGACCGGCCCTTCGGCCATGCGCTCGAAGAAAGCTTCGCGGCACTCTACGCCCCCGCGCTTGCCATCGTTCCCATGGCGCTGTGCTTCGGCCTGTTTCCCATTCTGGCGCCCATCGCCCCGATGGTGGCCAATCTCTTGCAGGTGACGGCGATCATGCTCGGGACGTTCAATTTCATCATGCTCCTGCCCTTCCTGCCGTTTGCGGGCGGGCGGGTGATGCGGGCCATCTCGGATGCCTTCTGGCCCCGCCTCGGCACCACCGTCACGCTTTTCATGACCGCCGCCTTCGCCTCCGCAGCGCTCCGCGATCACTCCATCGCCATGGGCCTTCTGGCCGCCGCCGGTCTCCAAAGCCTCCTGCACAGACGCCACCCGGAACAGGCCCCGTTGAACCACAACCAGGCGCTGCTGGTCATGGCCTGTTATACCTTCGCCCTCACGGTGCATTACCTCGGTGGGGCGTGGCTCCTGAACGGGTTGCGCTAGGGCTTCCCCGCTGTCCCCGAACATGCCAGTCTGCGCACAAAGGAGACCGCCATGGTTCAGCATTTCACCACCAAAGACGGATTGAACCTCGCTTATGACGTTCAGGGAGACGGCGCGCCCCTGCTCTGTCTCGCGGGCCTCACCCGCAACATGGACGATTTCGAGCCGGTGGTAGAGCATTTCGCCGCGCAGGCCCAGATCATCCGCCTCGACAGCCGCGGGCGCGGTGGCTCCGATTACGACCCCACATTCCTGAACTATTCCATCCCGCAGGAGGCGCAGGACGCGCTAGCACTCCTTGATCATCTGGGGCTTGAAAAGGCGGCCATCCTCGGCACTTCGCGCGGCGGGCTGATCGCCATGGGGCTTGCCGCGACGGTCAAACACCGGCTCACCGGCGTGTTGCTCAATGACATCGGGCCGGAGCTGGACCCGTCCGGCCTCAGCCATATCATGGATTATCTCGGCCGCCCCTCTGCCTATAAAAGCTATGAGGACGCCGCCGACAAATTGCCGAAAGCGCTCGGGTCTCAATTCCCAAACGTCCCCCGCGACCAATGGCGGAGCTATGCGCGGCGGATCTGGGCCGAGGGCGCGCGGCGGCTGGAACTGCGCTACGACCCGAAACTGCGCGACGCGATCGAGGCCCAGAGTGTCACCGGCGCGGTCGATCTCTGGCCCTTTTTCGACGCCTTCGAGGGCCTGCCTCTGGCCCTGTTGCGCGGGGAGAACTCCAATCTCCTGTCGCGCGAGTGCATGGCGGAGATGCAACGCCGCCGCCCCGATATGATCACCGCCGAAGTCCGGGATCGTGGCCATGTGCCGTTTCTCGATGAACCCGAAAGCCTCGATGTCATCGCGCGGTTTCTGGCGGCCCTCCCCGCCTGAGCCGTCCAAAGGACAGGCATACCCGACTTGACCCAGAGGAAATCAACGCCGATCATGGCCGTATCTTCGCGGGACGCGGGCCGCGTTTTCCTGTTCAGGTCCGCTGGCGAAGGTGTTGATCAGTACCTTGTTTTCGGTGTCCCATGTTTGCGCTTCCTTCGCACCATCTGGTGTTCCTCCTCTTCGTCGGGGCGGGCTATGCCCTCGCCACCGTCGGAATGAAACTCGTCGCCACCTCCGGCGCCCTGCCCTCGCCCTTCGGTCTGTGCCTGATCGTTGCGGGGCTTCTGGCCGCGATCACCTTTGAAATCATCCTCATGCGACAGGCCCCGGTCGGCCAGCTCTATCTCATCGTCATCGCGGTGGAGACCGCCATCGTCCTGAGCTTTACCTGTCTGATCGGCGAGGAGATCACGCCCCGTCTGGCGCTCGGCATGGGCTTCATCTTTATCGGCCTCGCCACGGTCGCGCATTGAGCGGCCATTGAGCCCGCCCCTCGCCCCGCCTATGCTGGCCCCGAACCAAGGAGGGCCAGATGCGGATCGGGATCGGAGAGCTGTCACTCAATGTCGAAATGAGCGGGCCGGAGGACGGCGCGCCCATGGTCTTCGCCCATGCGCTCGGCACCAACCTGCACCTCTGGGACGCGGTGCTGCCGCATCTGCCCGGCGGCCTGCGGCTCATCCGCTACGACCTGCGCGGGCATGGTCTCTCGGATGCGCCGAAAGGCCCCTATGCCATGGGGACGCTGGTGCGCGACGCGGAGCGGCTGCTCGACACGTTGGAGGTGAAAGATGCGGTTTTCGTCGGCATTTCCATCGGCGGTCTGATCGCACAGGGGCTCGCGGTCAAGCGGCTCAATCAGGTGCGAGCACTGGTTCTGTCGAACACGGCGGCCAAGATCGGCGCGCGCAGCCTCTGGGACAAACGCATCGCCGAAATTCGCGACAAGGGGCTTCAAAGCACCGTCGCCCCCACGCTCGAACGCTGGTTCGCCCCCGGATTTCGCAAGACGGACACCGCGAAACGCTGGGGTCAGTCCATTCTCGACACCCCGGTCGAGGGCTATCTCGGCTGCGCCGCCGCCATTGCCGGGACGGATTTCTATACGCCCACCTCGGGGCTGCGCCTGTCCTGTCTGGGCATTGCAGGGGGCTATGACGGATCGACCCCGCCCGATCTGGTGCGCGAAACGCTCGGCGTCATTCCCGGATCGCGGTTCGAGTTGATGCGCCGCTCCGGTCATCTGCCGCCCGTCGACGCGCCGGAGGATTATGCAGCGCTTCTAAGCCAGTTCCTGACCGAAATCGCTCATGTGAAACGCGATCCCAATCCGCATGATCACATCCCCGATCTCGGGTCCGGTCACGACCATCATCACCACGACCACCACGATCATCATGGTCATCATGACCATCACGATCATGATCATTCCGGAGGCTGTCACCATGACTGACCCGAGCGTCCTCCTGATCCATGGCTCCGCCCATGGCGCGTGGTGTTGGCGTGATCTTCTCGCGGAATTGCACGCCCGTGGCCTCAAGGCCCGCGCGCTCGACCTGCCGTCTCATGGCGCGGATCGAACGCCTTACGACGAGATCGGCCTCGACAGCTATCGTGACGCGATCCTCGCCGACATCACAACCCATGGCGACCGCCCCATAGTGGTCGGTCATTCCGCCGGAGGCTATGCCATCGCCGCCGCCGCCGAGGTCGCCCCCGACCGCATCGCCGCACTGGTCTATCTCTGCGCCTATGTGCCCGAGGACGGCATGAGCCTTGCCGACATGCGCCGCGCGGCGCAGGACCATCCGGTGCTCGGCCTGATCGAGAAGACCGAAGACGGGCGGGCCTATCGCTTCAAACCCGAGGCAAGCGTCGAGGCGTTGTGTCACGACTGTTCCGACGAGGTGAAAACCTACGTCCGCGATCATATCGGCCCGCAGGCGATCCGCCCGCAGGAAACGCCCCTGCGCGTCACCCCTGCCTCCATCGCCCGGCCCCGGCATTATGTCATTTGCGAAAACGACCGGGTGATCCCGCCCGCCGAGCAACGCAAAATGTGTACGAACTGGCCCGAGGGCACCGTCCACACTCTCCCCTCTGGCCATTCCCCCTATCTCGCCCAGCCCGCGCGGCTGGCCGACACGCTGGCGCATATTCTGCACCGGAGCGGATAGACAGAAGCCCCCCGACAGGTCACAAAGGCCGGGTTGTTTTCAGGAAAGCCCCATGCCCCGCAATCTGCCGCTGATTTTCATCGTCACCACTGTGCTGATCGACGGCATGGGCATCGGGCTGATCTTTCCGGTGCTACCGACCCTGATCCGCGAGTTGACCGGCCAGACGCTCGCCGATGCAGCACTTTGGGGCGGGGTTCTGGCCACCGGCTTTGCCGTGATGCAGTTCTTCTTCGGGCCCCTCGTCGGCAATCTCTCCGACCGGTTCGGCCGTAAACCCGTACTGATCGCAGCGCTTTTCGTGATGATGATCGACTATCTGATCATGGCGCAGGCGCATACCATCTGGCTTTTGCTGATCGGGCGACTGATCGCCGGGATCTCCGCCGCCACGCCGGGCACCGCCGCCGCCTTCATGGCCGACATCTCCAGACCCGACGAGCGCGCCCGCAATTTCGGCTATGTCCACGCCGCCCTCGGCATCGGTTTCGCCCTCGGCCCCGTGATGGGCGGCATGCTCGCCACCGTCGACACCCGCGCGCCGTTTTATGCCGCCGCCGCCATCGCCGGTCTCAACATGGTCTTCGGTATGCTCGTCATGCCCGAAAGTCTCGCCCCCGAAAAACGCCGCGCCTTCGACTGGCGGCGCGCCAACCCCTTCGGCGCTTTCCGCGCCATTGGACGACTCAAGGGCCTCACCGGCCTGCTCATCGTCTTCGCCCTCTACGAGACGGCCTATTTCGTCTACCCGGCGGTCTGGTCCTTCTACACCGAAGAACGCTTCGGCTTCGACACCGCCACCATCGGGCTCACGCTCTTCGCCTTCGGCGCGACCATGGGACTGGCACAGGCCATCCTTGTCGGCCCACTGGTCAAACGCTTCGGCGCCTACCGCGTGGCGATGGGCGGCATCCTGCTCGACGCGCTCGTCTTCGTTACCTTCGGCCTCACCACAAGCGTGCCGATGGTCTGGATCATGTCCGTGCTTTCCGGCATTTCCGCGATCTCCATCCCGGCGCTGCAATCCATGATGAGCGGCGCCACCCCCGACGATCAGCAGGGCGAGCTTCAGGGCGTCACCGGCTCGCTCGCCGCCCTCGCCACCATCATAAGCCCGCTCGTCATGACCGAGATTTTCGCGACATTCTCCCGCCCCGACACCGGTCTCTACCTGCCCGGCGCACCGTTTCTGCTGTCGCTGGTGATCGTCCTGATCGGTGGCGCAATCCTCTGGAGCTGGCAACGGCGACACGGGCGGATCTGACCCCACAGCTGCACCGCCTGTTCACACTTCGTTGACCGGTTTGATCTGGGTACGAGACGCCCACGCGATTCCGTGTTAGACTTCCCCCACGAAAAAGGAGGAAAAACCATGACACGCCATATCACCGACACGTCCCATCGTGCCCCCGGCAGCGGTCGCCTCGTGCATTTCCTGAAACTTGATCGCGGCGCAATGCGTGCGCGCATGTGGGACAAAATGGACCGGGATCGCAAAGAAGCGAAAACGGCGTCCCGCGTGAAACAGTTCCTGCGGATCGACCGCGGCCAAAGCGCCTGAGTCGTTTTCTGGTCTCCCGATGCGGGTCCGTTACAGACGGGCCCGTTTCACCACCGCACAAGCGGAAAACGGTTTGCATATTCTTGTTAAAAATGATTTGCAAACCCCTGCCCTCAAATCCCGATTGCAAATATTGATTCAAAAATCTGTGCACAGATGCATACCGGGTATGCTCCTGCAAAAATCCCGCAAAAGTGACTGGAAGCCCCCCGCGTCCCGCGCATAGTGCGCGCAATGAAGGACAACTCGGGGAGGAGGCTGGCCTTAGAAAATTTCACCCCCTCTCCACCTGACTGCATTCCATACCAGAGCTTAATGGAGAGATCGTCGTGACCACTGCCCGCCGCCCCGTGCCGCAATCCCTGCAATCCAAGATCATGTCCGCCGAAGATGCCGCCAGCCTCGTCGAGAATGGCGCCACCGTGGGCATGAGCGGGTTCACCGGCTCGGGCTACCCGAAAGAGGTGCCTCTGGCGCTTGCGGCCAAGATCGAGGAACGTCACGCCCAAGGCGAGAAATTCCGCATCAAGATCTGGTCCGGTGCCTCGACCGGCCCCGAGCTCGACGGCGCGCTGGCCAAGGCCGACGGCATTGATTTCCGTCTGCCCTACAACTCCGATCCGATCGCACGCGAACGGATCAACAAGGGCGAGATGCGCTATTTCGACATGCACCTGTCGCAAGTCGCCCCGATGGCATGGCAAGGCTTCCTCGGCAAGCTCGACACCGCCATCGTCGAGATTTCCGGCATCACCCCCGAAGGCGATCTGATCCCGTCGTCCTCCATCGGCAACAACAAGACCTGGCTCGAATGCGCCGACAAGATCATCCTCGAGCTGAACTCCTGGCAGAGCGAATACCTCGACGGGATGCACGACATCTATTACGGCACCGCCCTGCCGCCGAACCGCGTCGGCATTCCGCTGATCAAGCCGGACGACCGCATCGGTCAGGCGCATTTCAAAGTGGACCCGTCGAAAATCGTCGCCATCGTCGAGACCGACACGCCGGACCGCAACGCGCCCTTCGCCAAGCCCGACAAGACCGCTTTGGACATCGCCGGCCACCTGCTTGAGTTCCTGAACCACGAGCTGAAAATGGGCCGGATGCCGAAAGAGCTTCTGCCGCTGCAATCGGGTGTGGGCAACGTGACCAACGCCGTTCTCGCCGGTCTTCTGGACAGCCCGTTCGAAAACATGACCGCCTTCACCGAAGTGATTCAGGACGGCATGCTCGACATGCTCGACGCGGGCAAGCTGCGCATGGCTTCGGCCACCGCCTTCTCGCTCTCGCCCGAGGCCGCCATGAAATTCAATGCCGAGGCCCATCGCTACCGCGACAAGCTGATCCTGCGTCCGCAGGAAATCTCCAACCACCCGGAGCTGATCCGGCGTCTGGGCTGTGTCGCGATGAACGGTCTGATCGAGGCCGACATCTACGGCAACGTCAACTCCACCCATGTCATGGGTTCGCGCATTCAAAACGGCATCGGCGGCTCCGGCGATTTTGCCCGCAACGCCTTTGTCTCGATCTTCATGACGCCCTCGACCGCCAAGGGCGGCGCGATCTCCGCCATCGTCCCGATGGCCAGCCATGTCGACCACATCAACCAGGACGTTCAGGTCATCGTGACGGAACAGGGCCTCGCCGATCTGCGCGGCCTCGATCCGAAACAGAAGGCCGAGTTGATCATCGAGAAATGCGCCCACCCGATGTATCGCGACATGCTGCGCGACTATTACGAGCGCGCCAAGAAAAGCTCCTTCGGCGGCCACGCGCCCCACGATCTGCGCGAGGCGCTGAGCTGGCACCAACGCTTTATCGACACCGGTTCGATGAAATAAAATCTCAAAAGGCCCTCCTCGCGAGGGCCTTTTCATCTCTGCCGTCTCGCTGCCGGAGCCAGACAGGGTCCGACACATGTCCGACAGGTGTCCGACAAAAATCCGACATCGGTTTGAGCCGCTGTTTTACCCTCTAAACCGGTCCAACCGGAACGGCGCCGGATCGACGATGGGCGTGGCCCCGGTGACGATATCCGCCATCAGATGCCCCGCCCCCGGCCCGGTTCCGAACCCATGGCCGGAGAACCCCGAGGCGATATAGAAATTCGGCCGCTTCGGCACTTCGGAAATCACCGGAACGGCATCCGGCGTGGCGTCGATCAGCCCCGCCCAGCTTTGCACCGGCTTGAGTTTCGCAAATCCCGGATAGGCCTTGACCGTATTGGCCCAAGCGTTTTTCAGATCGCGTTTGACGGGTTTGGGGTCGAGCGTCCGCATCAATTCAAACGGTGTGATTTCGTCGTTTTTCCAATGCCTTGCCCGCTTCCAGTCCTCAAAGAAATAGGGTGTCAGGCCGAGGCGATATTCATGCATGGATTTTAGCGCGGTCGGCAGGAAATCGAAAAACAGCCGGAAACTGTCCAGTGTCAGAGGCGCAAGGTTGTCATTGCGGATCGCCACCGAATAGCCCCCATCGAGACGACGCCGAAACGCGAAATCCGGCCCTCCGACCGCGAGATCGGGCAGGCTCTCGTCGGGCGCTGTGCGCATCACCGTATTGATCACCGGCAGGGTCGGAAACTTCAGCCCCATATTGCCCGCAAAAAGCCGCGACCAAGCGCCCCCCGCCAAAACGACGGCACCACAACGGATCGCCCCCCGCTCAGTGACCACCCCCGAGATCGCCCCCGCCTCGGTCTCGATCCCGCGCACAGCACAGTGTTGCAGGATCACCGCGCCTTTCTTTTGCGCCGCGCGGGCCATGGCAGGCGTCGCCTTGAACGGCTCGGCCGTGCCGTCTGTCGGCGTATAAAGCGCACGTTTCCAAGGCTTTGCGAGACCCGGCAAAAGATCGGTGATTTCCGAACCCTCGATGAACCGCGCCGAAAGGGCGTTCTCACGCGCGTGCTCCATCCAGCTCTCATAGGACGCCAACGCCTTTTCCCCGTCGAGCAGATAAAGCGTGCCGCGCTGCCGAAAGCCGGTTTCCAGCCCGGTAATTTCATTCATCCGCCGCCAAAGCCTGAGGCTCTCCACCGTCAGCGGAATTTCCGCCGCATCGCGCCCCATCGTCCGGCACCAGCCCCAGTTGCGGCCCGATTGCTCGGCCCCGATAATACCTTTCTCGCACAGCGTCACGGAGACACCGCGTTCGGCGAGAAACAGCGCCGTGCTGACACCGATGATACCACCACCGATGACGACAACATCGCTGCGGCTCGGCAGTTCTTCATTCCCGGCGACGGGGTCCATGGTAATGCGCATGTGATGCCTCTGAGCTTGGCCCGGACGGTGCGGGACGTGATTTCCCGTCACATTAGGCAAAAATCGACGTGGGATAAGGTTTTTGATTCATATTTTGATAAAAAAAATAATATTTATCATATTATGAGTAATGTAGCCTTTAGAGCACGCCCCCTTCTCAGAAACCCGTCGTCAGGAGCACGATAAATGAGCAAACCCGCCTCAGGAACGCAGGCTCTCGACCGGGCTATTGGCCTCATGCGAGTCATCGCAACGGCGCAAAGCCCTGGCTTGACAGCGCGCGAGCTGTCCGAACGCACCGGGCTGACGCAGGCCACACTCTATCGGCAATTGCAGGCGCTCGAAAAGCACGGGCTGGTGGAGAGCGAAGCGAAACACTACCGGATCGGGCGCGGCGCGTTGTTCTTCGCCGCCGCCGCCTTCGAGGCCAACCCCTTGCACAAGGTCGCCCAGCGTCCCCTGCGCCGGGTGGCTCAGGCCACGGGCTGTTCCATCGCGCTGGTGATCGCCCAAGACGCTCTGGCAATGTGTGCCGCCCGCGCCGAAGGCACGTTCAACGCCCGCACGATCTATTCGAATGTCGGGGCAACCGTGCCCCTAGGTGTCGGCTCCAGCAGCCTCTGCCTTCTGGCCGCGCTCGATGATCAGGAGGCAGACCATGTGATCGAGACCAACCGGCAAGCACTGATCGGCCCCTATTTCTTGGACGAGCTCGCCCTGCGAACCGCGATCCGTCAGGTTCAGCGCGACGGCTATGCTCGCGATCCCGGCGAAGTGTTTCAGGATGTGTTCGGCCTCGGAGTCCCCGTGCGCTCGCAAACCGGCAAAACCATCGCCGCCATCGGCCTCTCTGCCGTGCTCGAACGGGTCGACCCGGCACGGGAAAAATGGATTCTCTCCGTCATGCAAGACGCCGCCGCAGAGATCGGCAGGTCCGCCAATCCCGTCACCGGATATATTCCCCACAGCCCTCAGTGAGGCGCAACCTGTTGCCATAGGCACAAGCCCAACCGCCTCAAACATTCTCTGCACAATTGTCAGTGGAGCAAAAGAGTACACGACATGCAAAACCTGAAATCGAATCTACCATAAGTAACTGTTTTAAATACCAAATTAAAACAACCTTTTAGTTCAAACCCATAAACGTGCACGTTTGGAGCATAAGCGCGCAGCATAAGTTTGAACACTTCCCAAACCCGAAACCCCACAACAGAAAAGCCCGCGCAAATTGCACGGGCCCGCTGGTGATCGCACGGTAGGTTTTCAGATGCACCAGTGAAGCGCAGAGCGGCGATGACAGTCCTCCAATTTTCCGGAGGGAAGGCGTTTCAGATACGAAGCATCGAACACCACTGCTTCATTGGAACGATACTGATCGGTTTGCATTCGCGCGAACGCTTCTTGGAAAAAAGCGGCGTCGGACCGATGCAACCTAGGCGATTTTCCCGACTTCTATGAAGCCAGTCAATGTCAGACTTATCGCTTCGAACATCAAAGTCTCCCCGCCTACTGGATGAATTGAAGCCTGTTCCAGATCAACAAGACCGAGTTCAAGCAAGGAGTTTGCGCTCAACATGTCACAACAGCCATGGAGATCAATATTCATCAGGGCAACGCCAAGGTCGGGTGTAAATATCTGAGCGAAATCAGCTCTCCTTTTCTTCGTATTTTGAGCAATATCCACCTTACAGCGTGAGATAAATATTGCATCACTCTCTCAGCCCCCTCTTCCCGTTTTCTCATTCCACAGATCGAAGATTTTCGCGGCCTAGAACAACGGCTCAAAATCTTCGACTGTAAACGGCGAATAGCCCGATGGTAGGGAGTTCCGGTCGGTAAACGCACGGCAGAAATGACAGGTGTCCGTTGATCTGCCACTGAACTTTGACCCAGCCGCGACCGGAGCCCGGTTGATGTTTACGCCATCTGGCGCGGGTTGAGCAATTGCCCGACGCGCGGAGCTTTCATCTCGCGCAGCGGGGCGGGCGATTGCGGTGGTCAGGCTCCGCGCGTAGTCAGCCGGGGTCTGGTCGTTCAAGGATGAATGCGGGCGTTCGGTATTGTAGTCTGCCGCCCAAGCCGCGATCACGACACGGGCATGAGCCAGATTGCGGAACATGGTTTCGTTGAGCAACTCGTCGCGCATCCGACCGTTGAAACTCTCCACGAAACCGTTCTGCATGGGCTTGCCCGGCGCGATGTAGTGCCATTCGACCTTATGTTCGGGGCACCATCGCAGAATGGCGTTACTGGTTCGTTCGGTGCCGTCGCCATTGTCGCTCGGACCAATGGCGCAACAATGGCAACTCGCTGACAATCATGCCGGGCTTTCCACGGCGTTCGATCAGGGCCGTGAGCTCACGCGCGACACGGCGCCCCGAGATCGAGGTATCCGGGATCGCCGCGAGGCACTCCCGAGTGACGTCGTCGACCACGTTCAGCAATGAGCCATTGTGGCGCCATCGGTTCGAGCTCAATGGCGAATGAAGCGTTGGCCGCCCGCGAACTGGTCGTGGACGAAATCAAGCGATCCCATTGCCCGGCAGGCGATTTGCAATGCAAATCTGCCGAGAGGAGGCGCGCATTGGGCCGCGCCTCGACCAGGATCGGCGCCCGCGTCCCGATAGCCTTGCGCCGGGCCTTTCGCTTGCGCACCGTCAGCCCTTCCTTGCGATAGAGCCGATAGATCCGGTTGATGCCGGAGGGCTCGCAGCAGCACGAAGAGCCGCCGATAACCGAACCGTCGGCGTTCGTTGGCCAGTTCCCGCAACCGCCCACGCAGCTCCGTATCTGGAGCACGCCGTGCCTGATAGCGGACCATCTTGCGATCCGCCCCGGCAATCCGGCACGCCCGCCGTTCCGAAAGCCCGAACAAGGACTTCAGATGTGCGACCGCCTCGTGCTTCACGGCAGGCGTCACCACTTTTTTGAAACCAGTTCCTTCATCGCGGCCAGATCGAGCATCTGCTCGGCCAGCAGCTTCTTCAACCGAGCGTTCTCGTCCTCGAGCGTCTTCAGCCGCTTGACCTCCGACATTGTCATGCCACCGAATTTGGCCTTCCAGTTATAGAAGGTGCCTTCCGACATGCCGTGCTTGCGGCACAGGTCTGCGCACTTCGCCCCTGCCTCGTGCTCGGCCAAGATGCCGATGATCTGTTCGTCCGTAAATCTCGTTCGTTTCATTGTCCGTCCTCATGTTGGGCCGGTCTCTAATCGACGATGGAGGAAAAATCCCATGGCAGGTCAACCTGAATGTCCGCTCCGGGCCGAGAGGCGCCGATTGAGTTTAACCGATACGTTCCGAATGGTTACAATCCGGGAATAGATGCTCGCGCATTTGATCAAATTGCGTTTTGCACATTCGGTATATCTACGGTGCCGAAGACGCGGCCCGACGGTGAGCCTGTGAGGGAGCCGCCGACAGGTTCCTCGGAGACGCCCAAGGTGAGCGTGCCGCGTACCGCTGCGATTTCTGGCGGCAGAGCGAGACGGACGCTCTCACCTGCGGGCCACAGGCCAACCGACTGTGCAGGCTCGTTCGGCCCATGCGCCCAGACTTGCAGGATGCGGCCCTCAGGGGCGCCACCCATAGTGCGGGTCAGGATGACTTCCTGGCGGGTCTTATCGACCACGGCGACCACGCGGAAATCCCCGATTTCAGAGGCGATCTCGGCTGTGTAAAGCGGGCCTGTGCCTTGCGGAGTGCGCATAGGGAAGACTGCAAGCACAAGCACCAGCGCGGCGGCCACAGCCCCGCCCGCCAGCGCCTGCCAGATCCCGAGCCGCTGCAAAAGCGGCGGCTTCACGGTATCGGGAAAGAGGTCGGCCATCAGCGCGACCTTGACGGATGCAGGGGCGTCAACGGGCGGCAGGTCGGCCATACGAGCCAATTGAGCCTCCCAGCCATGCACGCGCGCGGCAAACGACTGGTCTGTTGCGGCACGCGTCCGAGCATCTGTCAAAGCCTCGCCCTCAAGCAGTCCGAGCGCCAGTTCGGCCGCCAGCATATCGTCGTCATACGGCTCGCTCATTGCTCCATACACTTCCTCAATGCAATCAACCCGCGCCGCAACCACGTGCGCATGGTGTTGAGTGGCACTTTCGCGGCCTCGGCCAGTTCTGCATAGCTGCGCCCGTCGAGGTAGGCTCCGGTGATGGCACTGCGGCGCTCGGTGGGCAAGGTGTCAAGGCACTCGACAATACGCTTTGCTTCCGAGGCGACCATGGCTCCCTGCTCAGGTGTATGCGCCGAAGAGGCCAGCGTCTCCGAATAGGCCCCGACATCCGCATGGCTGCGCCGTGCCCTAAGGCGGTCAATCGCGGTGTTGCGGGCAATGGTGATCAGCCACGTCATCGGCGAATGGCCCGTCACTTTGTAACGGTCCGCGTTCTTCCAGATTTTGACATAGGTGTCGTGCATAGCGTCCTCGGCCGCGTGGCGATCCCCCAAGACACGCAGCGAGACGGCGAAAAGTTTCGCTTGGGTCAGATCGTAAAGATCCGAGAGGGCGGCCCGTTCCCCCAAGGACACACGGGCGATCAGAGCCTCGACCCTCTCTCGGGGCTGCGAGGTTTGCGGTTGTGTCGCGTCGTCGCCCATACGCCCTCAAAAAAAATTGTTGGCGCCGAAACTCTCGCACCGCTCCGCCCGTGGTTAAGGGTGATTAATCCGCAAAACACGGCTCAACGCAAGCCAATAGACAGGAAGGACCGTACAATGAAAACCTTGAAACTTGCTCTGATTGCAACCGCCGCTCTGGCCACCGCTGCCCCCGCTTTCGCCATGCACCACGCTGGCACCATGGGCTATGCGCTCGCCGAGGACGGCAAGACGCTCGTGACCATGGCCGATATCGCCGCCCCTGGCGAGGTGATGACCTATGATCTCGAGATGCCCCTGCGTGCTATCGCCTACCGTCCCGTGACGGGCCAGCTTCTGGGCTATGCCGATGGTATGATCTACGAGGTCGACCCGATGACGGGCGCTCTGACCGACCTCGGCGCGATGTTTATGGATGACGCGATGATCGGCGACGGCGCAGTGGCCTTCGACTTCAACAACCAGATCGACGCCGTGCGCGCTGTTGGCGCCGATGGCGCGAACCTCGTCTACTTTCCCGATGGCTTCGGCGATGGCGATGAGCGCGCAAACTCCGTGCGCCGCTTCACCGATACCTTCTACGCCGAAGGTGATATGAGCGAAGGCGCCGATCCGCTTATATTTGCCAATGCCTACACCAACGCGATCAACGGCATGATGGCCTCGGCCACGGCACAATACGCGATTGATGCGCGCGTTAACGCGCTTGTTAAGCTGGCCAACAACGCAGGCGAGCTGGCCTCTGTCGGTTATCTGACAATCGACGGCGAGGCCGTGGATGTGGTTGAATGGGGTGGGTTTGACATCGTCTCCCCCAAGGAGGGCACGGACCACGCCTTTGCCATCCTGCAACTGGATGGTGAGAGCACCGCAGGCCTCTACTCCGTTGACCTCTCCACAGGTGAACTGATGATCATCGGCGATCTGGGTATGGGGGGCTTCACGGGATTTGCGGCCTCGAAAGGTATGTAAAATCTGTTAGGCTATTCGGCCATTGACACTCTTCGGAATGCGCCCCGATCCAATGGTCGGGGCGCATTTTAATTGGTCTCTTTGCCGAAATCCCATTTTTCCGTTTTGGTTCAAGTGAGTTATTCTCGCCCCTCCGCGGTCGCGCCGGAGCGATCCCGTAGCGAAAATAATTTGTGGCGTGCTGAAACTTCTCCAAGGCCTGCCACGTGACTTCTCTCGTATCCGCCAAAGACGCGGATGAATCAGAGAGGAAAGACCTATGAAAATCGTATCAAAACTGGCCACCGCCGCAACCGCACTTATGATCGCAACCGCGGCTCATGCTGAAAACCCGATGGTTGGTGGCGCTCCGATGTTCGAGACCAAGAACATCGTTGAGAATGCAGTCAACTCTGCCGATCACACAACACTCGTTGCGGCTGTGCAAGCCGCCGGTCTCGTTGAGACTTTGCAAAGCGACGGCCCGTTCACCGTCTTTGCCCCTGTGAACGACGCCTTCGCCGCTCTGCCCGATGGCACAGTGGAGACGCTCCTGAAGCCCGAAAACAAAGACATGCTCGTGAAGGTGCTGACCGCCCACGTCGTCGCAGGGGACTGGTCCGCGGCCGAGATCGCGGCCAAGGCCAAAGCCTCTTCCGACGGGTTCTACCACTTCAAAGCTGTGTCCGGTGACACGCTGTCTGCGCAGGTCAAAGGCAGCAACGTCTACATCTACGACGAAAGCGGGAATGCAGGGCGCGTGACCATCGCTGATGTCAACCAATCGAACGGCGTGATCCACGTTGTCGATTCCGTACTTGTGCCGAAGTAACGCCGACAGGACGGGAATGTGCGGGCGGTCTTCCCCATGACCCAGTTGGGCCGCCCGCATTCATTTTCCCTCAAACTAGGTCAGCCATGAAAACGGTGAGGTGACACATGTAACGCAGAGCCTTTCTTCGGGCCACAGGCGCAGCTTTGATGCTCCGTCCTGCTGACGCTGCGGATTGCGGATTTGAGATGTGTCGAACCGAGGCCGAATGGCGCACTCTTTTGAGTGAGGATGAGGTCCCCCTGGTTTCTTGGACACCTACCGTGTTCAGTCCGGCTTTTTTTCGAAGTCAACTTACGAAGGCACGCCATTGCTATTGTGCTACCCAAGGCGCTCAAGTCGAACAAAACACGCCGCGTCGCCGCATGACCGGTTTGAGCCCTTCTTGCTTGATGATGTTCGCGCAGAATTTCGCAGGTGCAGAAAGATCGCGCGGATAATCGCGGCCCAAACCGGACACTCGGCAGGATAGTCCTCGCCGCAGTGCCGCTTCCCCGAAACGGACGTGAAATAACCGCCAAAACGTGTGAAGCAGTTTGGATTCTGCTTGCACGCATAGTCGATTGCGCTGATGTCTGATCCGGATGAACCGGGGCCAAACATAGCCCCGATTGCGCTTTTGACTTGGCGGTTAGGTTATTTCAAAGCTGCGTAGACTGCGCTCTCAAAATCCATGTAGCCCGTGAAGGACGCCGCATCGGCGAAGGGCAGGATCTGGGTCGCCCAGTACCCGCCGATGCCGTTTTTGCGGTCGATCCAATAGTAGCTGTTGGCCAGACCCGCCCAGCCAATGGAGCCTGCGGGGCGGCCTGTGGGCGCGTCTTCGCTGTTAACCATGAAGGTATAGGACCAGTCTTTGGACTGTCCCGGGAAGAACTCGGCATCGTTTGACAGCGACGGGATTACGCCGGGCAGCATGGTCACCTTCTGCGGCGGCACCAAAGCGCCTTTCACGGCCCACTCCACCGTTTCGCGCTTAAGCACGCGCCCGTTCGGGCCGTCCCCATCGTTAAGCCACATACGGATAAACTTCATGTATTCGGGCACAGTGGCATAGAGGCCGTGGCCGCCCATGTGGACTTCGGGGTCGTCGGGCAGAGCGAAGTCGTCCATCGGGGTGAGTGAACCATCCTCGCCGCGCGCGTGGATCGTTGCGGTGCGTGCCTTCATCGCGTCGGTGCGGGTGAAGGCGATGTCCTCCATCCCGAGCGGATCGAACACCCGCTCGCGCATCACTTCACCAAGGCGTTTGCCGCGCACACCCTCGACCACCTGGCCGGCCCAATCCATGTTGGTGCCGTATTCCCACTTCTCACCCGGATCGAACAGCATCGGGGTCTCGATACAGGCGCGGCTCCCCGTGACAACCGAGGGCTGCCCTTGCGTCTCGGCCAGACGCTTGTAGGTTTCGTTGAAGAAGTCATAGCCAAAACCGCCTGTGTGCAGGAGCAGTTGGCGCGTGGTTACATCGGTCTTGGGCGCACGCAGACGTGGGCTTCCATCGGCGTCAAACCCTTCGATCACTTGCAGGTTGCCGATGGCGGGGGCGTATTCTTTGGCGGGGGCGTCGAGGTCCAGAAGTCCCTCCTCAACACATTGCAGTGCGGTAGTTCCCGCAATCGCCTTGGTCGTGGAGAAGATGGCAAAGACCGTGTCCTCGGTCATCGGATCGCCCCCGATGCGCCTCTCGCCCGCTTGGCCTGAATAGATCGTGCCAGTGCGGTCAGTCGCCATCGCGACCACACCGGGCACACGGGTCTCGCCCGTGCTCAGATTGTCGAGAATGGAATCACAGTGCGTTTTCAGATTTTCGATTTGCATGTCTTTCATTGGTTCCTCCCTAGAACATGTGCAGGGAAGATTGGCCGCTCGCAAAGCGCAGCGCTGTTCTTTATCGGAATGGGGTGTCCGGTTTCGGAAGAGAAGTTAATGGCCCCCCGTGGCCCGCGCGCGGGTCCGGGACGGCAACTCGCCATAGCGTTCCCGATACCGCCCCGCCAGAGCACCGAAGTTGGAATACCCCCATCGGGTCGCGATATCGGTGACGGTTTTATCCGCCTCGGCCTTTTCGAGATCGGCTCGGAAGCCTTCCAACCTGCGTGCGACAAGGAAGTCACGGGGGCTTAGCCCTCGGAACTGTTGGAACCCGCCCGACAGCGTGCGGGCCGACACGCCGACCCGTTTTGCGATCTCTCCGATGGTCGGCGCTTGCCGTGCCTCGGCCTCCATAATCGCCTCCGCTTGGCGCACATAGCGCGGCGCCGCGGCCCTTGCGCCGCCCTCCAACTTCACGCCCGCTGCCCCGGCCCACTGCCGTAAAAGCTCTACACAGAGGATTTCCTCTAGGTGGCGCGCAATAGCGGCATCCTCGGCCACGACCCCCGAACGGGTCAAAGCTCGAACAGAATAGTCCAGCAAAGACCCCCAAGCCGACTGCGCCCCGCCGATCTTGACGCGGCTTGTCCAAAGCACGTCACCGGGCACAAAGCCGAACCAGCGTTCTGCAGTCTGCTCGATCAGATCGTGGGGAATCGTCAGGTTCAGCTGCATATGCTCGGGGTCACCCTCCAGCCAATACTCCGCCCGCGAGCAATCCACGACGAAACTCTCGCCCGGCCCCGTTGCCACAGAGCCGCCATCCGCCGCATGATTGAGCGCTCCGCGCACCGTATTGAGCACGAGGATATTGCCTGCTGCAGGGTCGAAATTGTTGAGATAAATCCCCGTCCCATAGGCAAAGCGCGTCATCGTCACACCGCCCGCCTTGGCGGAGATCATCGTCGCATCGGGCTTGGCCTGGCGCTCCATAGGGCGCACATCATAGGGCATGTAGACATCATGGCAAAACGCCTGGATCTCATCCCAGTCTGTCGATTTTGTATCTCCTCCATGCCGGACCGGATCGCCGAGCGGATCGAGTATAAATGCGTTCTCCAACAAAATCGCGCTCCTCCATACGATTTCGAAGTAGCCGGAGGATAGCACGGTTTTGCACGAGTGCCACAAAATGCGGCAACTCAGTGCGATCGAACGGATCGAAACGAAAGGCAAGGCTCGGCAAATCCCAAGTCACATATCGTTGATCATTGGCAGGAGGACGAATTCAGCGGAAAGCACAACAGCGACTCAACTACTGTGCGCCTACGCCTTCCCGCGAAAAATTGCATACCGGTAAAATTGATCGAGTTAGTAACGGCCCAAACCCGACCTTCACGCATTGAGCAGCAAATGTCCGGTGGGAGCCGAAAGCAGACATCTGAGGGATAACTTGGCTATGCGACTGTCTGCGTCGCCACCACGGGCACGAAACCTGCGGTTTTCGCGGCCATCATAAACGCTTTGCGCGCCTCGCCGACAGGGGTCATGCAATCCATTGCTGCTTCAATTGTCTCCAGCGCGCGTTGCCGCGCGTCGTCTGACACGGGCCATTTACGGTGAAGCCAGTGGCGCGCTTTTTCGATGGTGCCGAATTTCTGCACCTCGCCCTCGGGTGAAGTGACGAGCGACAGGGGGGTGCCCCAGTAAATTTCGATCAAGGTCTTTTTCTTTCTCGGATACAAACCGCATGACCGTAGAGACGGGATCGCGGTTTTGGGCAGCGCGTGGCATGCGGCCAACGGCATCTGCCCTTTTGGGTGACTTGGTTCGGATGAACTCAAGAGAAATGACCGGACGTGGCGCGGCGCAGGTGAATGTCTCCACCATGCATCTTAGTCGCACGGGCTTATTGCACCGTACTGCGGACCCTTCGTTCTGGTCAGGTGATGAATTTTGCGATTAAGTAATCAATCGCGTCGTCTGTCTCGCGCGGATTGCGGCGGGGCAGAGACACATCTGCGGGCCATTCGGTAAATGCGCCACGGGCCAGACGTATGAGGCATAGATAGATGCTTTGCCGCCGAAATACGAGGCATTTTTCTGAGAAAGCCTCGAAACCCGCCTTAGCTATGGAAAACAATCACTATTATTTTCTGAAACTTGGGCAAGTGGGGCTGCGTCTTGCCATCCCACGGTGACTTTGGGGACAAGTTGCGCCGCTCGCATGTCATTTCACTGGTAATGCGGTGCGCGATCCCCCATATCTATTGAGGTTACAAGGAAATTCTCACAGGCGGGCGACGACCCGCGCCATCGCTGCGGTGCGCAATATGCCCCCAGTTTCTCCTCGTATCCGCACGACAAACCAAACGAACTGGTCCCAAGTTGCCGATCCCGAGGAGGCTGCCACATGTCTGTGGCGTCTTTTCCGCATTCGCAGGTTGCTCCCGAAAAGGACACTCAAAATGACAAAACACATTGCTCACGGCACCGAAACCGACGCCGACAAAACGCCCATCACACAAAAGCCCCAGATCAAGACCACTAAGCCGACCACTGGCGAGGCACCGAAACCGCGTCGCTCGATTTTCGATGTGTCCTATGCCCCCGTCGGCTCCGAATTGCGCAAGGCATGGTCGCGCCATAATCGCAAATCATGAAGCCGACGCAGGTGTCCTTCCTGACACCCGTAGAGTTTGATGACACCGGACAGGAGCCATGTCATGACCCCGCCTGATCTTCGCATCAAACTCGGCTGCCGTTTCCAGTTCGAGCTACCGCAACCGACCCCGATGATCGCTCTTTTGAACGTCCATTTCTCACGGGTCAGCGATCTGGAATACCCCGATCACCTCACCACCATGCCCCGCGTACCGATGAGCGGCTATCGTGACGGATTCGGCAATTGGTGCACGAGGCTGGTTGCACCACAAGGGCGTTTCACCGTCGAGACGCAGACGATCATCCGGGATAGTGGCCTGCCCGATGCGCGCCCCGAAATCGGCGCACAGGCCCCCGTTGAGGCCCTACCGGACGAGGTGCTCGTCTATCTTTTGGGCAGCCGGTATTGCGACACCGACACGCTATCCGACACGGCTTGGCAGTTGTTTCAAAACACGCCCCCCGGATTGACTCGGGTGCAGGCGATCTGTGATTTCGTGCATGGACATATCCGTTTCGATTACCTTGCTGCGGATGCCACCCGCAGCGCCGCGCAGGCCTATCGCGACGCGCAGGGCGTCTGTCGCGATTACGCGCATCTGGCGATCACCTTTTGCCGCTGTATGAACATTTCCGCGCGGTATTGCACCGGCTATCTCGGCGATATCGGCATGGAGCCGCCCTATCCGCCGGGCGACTTCGCCGCTTGGATGGAAGTCTGGCTTGACGGTCGCTGGTGGGTGTTCGATCCGCGCAACAATATGCCGCGCATCGGACGCGTTCTGGTCGCACAGGGCCGCGATGCTGCGGACGTGCCGCTGACCCATTCTTTCGGCGAGAACGTCCTGACGGGGTTCAATGTGTGGAGCGATCAAATCAGCTGATGTGCCGCTCTAAGAAAGTTCCGAGAGACGGGTCGCGCTGCGCGCAAAAAATCTTTTATTTCTTTTCCTTTGCTATTCGGAGCCTCGTCCTGTACCCAATAGGAGCAACGTTTTTTCCATCTGCATCCTGTCTCCCTTATCGGTTCCAGTCTGCCGCTTCGATCTGACTGAGCCGGGCAACCGCATTCACGTGGGCTGCAAAATACTCAAGGAGACATCACAATGGCCAATGGCACTGTGAAATGGTTCAACCAATCTAAAGGCTTCGGATTCATCGCACCGGAATCCGGTGGACGTGATATTTTCGTCCATATTTCCGCGATGGAACGCGGCGGCATCGCGCAACTGGATGAAGGTCAGGCCGTGACCTTCGATGTCGAAGCCGGACGCGACGGACGCGAGTCCGCAACCAATCTGGCACTCGCCTGATCTGACCGGTTTTGGACCCGGCGTTCATCGCCGGGCCCCTCGACCAAGGAGGCCTCATGCCCCGTAAAGACAAGGCCGCTTCCCTGTTTCGCCAAACGACGGCCAAGCCGGTCACGCCGCATGACCGTACGGCTGCGGCGGCCCGCGAGATCATCGAAACAGAAGCGGCGCGACGCGCAGACCTGACAGCCAGCCTCAAGGCCGCACGACTGTCGCGCGACGCAGGCAAGGACGCGCCTGACAGCCCGCTTGCCACCGACAAGAAAAACACTTGAGCCGATTTCATGGGCTCAAGATGAAATTCCGGGATATTTTCGGAATACGATGGAGGGCCAAACATGACACTCAAAAAGACCCCCGCAGGCGCGCAAAGCTCTGCGATGATGACGCTTACTCAAAAGAATAAATCCGACCTCGGTTGGCATCATTTTTTTGAACACCTTGTAGCGGACAAAACTTTGGACACGCGACAAGCCTTGCCGCAAAACGTCCAGGAATGACGTCATCTCTCTATAACGTATGGAAGATGGCGTTTTCGGTGGTCCGACTGAGCGCGATCAGGCGACGATAGAGCCGATCAGCATTCGTTGATGCACCACCGGAAGGTGAAGCGGCAGAGCATAGCCTCTGCCGCTTTGCTTTTACAAACCGCGTTTCATGGGATGCTGTGCTTTAAATTATCCACGTTTTTCGCTTCGTTGCGCATGCGGTCATTTGTTTGTTGTGCAGCGAATGGCGGCTCTCCGCCCATCGCTGCATTTCGTTCAGGACGCAACGAATGTCCGGTTTCCTCCCTTCTCGTCTGATCACTCCCTCTCAGCCAACCATGTTTTTTGCCAGAGGTAATAGGCCGATTGGCTGATCGGCGGGCCTTCCAGAACCGCGAGGGTTTTCCATATTTTGGTCCCTTTGTACCCTGCCTCAATCATTTGGATGGCGACGGCTTTTCGCAGATCTGTCATGCTCGGCTTACGCCCCAGACGCTGACCACGGGCCTTGGCCTCTTGCAGTGCGATCTTGGTCCCGTCCGAGAAGCCTTTGCGGTCGAGGCGATTGAGAGCCCTCAGCAGAGTGCTGACTTGAGACTGCCAATCGTTTCGGCTGTCGAATGCCACATCAAGGCTGCGGATTTGAATGCCCAACTCCCGCGCTGCCTCGACCGTGGCGGCGATGCCTTGTGTTGAAAGGTTGAGGTCGCTCAGAGACGGGGCGATGAGTTCCGCGTCTGCACTCAGATCGTTAAGCCAGACGGGCGGTGCATTTGGCTCTTCGGGATCGGTCGTGAAAATCTGATCCGTCGGAATACCTTCAGCTTCAAGCCGTGCGAGCGCGAGCTGCCGATCCTCCGCGCTTCGCAGTCCAGAGATCACACCATAGCGATTTTCGGACATCGAAGACCTTTCGAAGAGAGCTAAAAACGGAGCGCGTTTGTTTTGGACCTGCGAAACATCTACTACATCTTGTGTTTCAAAATTTTCTTGACACTGAGATGCACGTTTATGCTCCAAAAATGCACTCTTATGGTCCAATGACACAATTTGTCAGTGGAGCAAAAGAGTGCGCGAAATTCAAAACCTGAATTCGAATCAATCACAAGCCACTGTTTTAAATAACAAATTCAACAAACACTTTAGATCGAACCCATAAACCTGCACGTTTGGAGCATAAACGCGCAGCATAAGTTTGAATACTTCCCAAGCCCGAAACCGCACAACAAAAAAGCCCGCGCAAATTGCACGGGCCTGCTGGTGATCGCACGGTAGGTTTTCAGATGCGCCAGTGAAGCGCCGAACGGTGATGACAGTCCTCCAATTTTCCGTAAGGAAGGCGTTTCAGATACCAAGCCTCGAACACCACTGCCTTGTTGGAACGATACTGATCGGTTTGCATTCGGGCGAACGCTTCTTGGAAAAAGCGGTGTCGGACCGATGCAACTTGGGCGATTTTCCCAACTTCTATGATGCCACTCAATGTCAGACTTATCGCCTCGAACACCAAAATCTCCCCGCCTAATGGATGAATTGAAACCTGTTCCAGATCAACAAGACCGAGTTCAAGCAAGGAGTTTGCGCTCAACGGGTCACAGCAGCCGTGGAGATCAATATTCATCAAGGCAACACCAAGGTCGGGTGTAAATATCTGAGCGAAATCTGCTCTCCTTTTCTTCGTATTTTGAGCAATATCCATCTTACAGCGTAAGATAAATATTGCATCACTCTCTCAGTCTGCATTTCCTAGCTCATTGCCACATGAATCCCGATAAGAGTGTCGCTAAATCCCACTGGGATTATGCGGCAATGCCGCAAAACGGCTTTGAGCCCTTAGCTGCCGGCCCCAGTTGACCGATCAAGGGGGCGGGACATCCGGTGCACAAAAGCCTCAATATCATCAGCAGAATAGCCGAGTAGCGCCCCATTCATACGGGCTATATCCTCCGGCGAGAGCTGATCGCGGAGCGAGCCGTGCTCCTCGAAGGGCTCCGAGTTGACCGCGAGGATGATTTTGGCGCGCCACTCATGCGCAGGCAGGCAGTATGCGCGCCACTCAATTTCTATAAAGTGACCATCGAATTGATCTCCAACACGGTATTTTTTTCGCTTTAAGAAGAGGCGGATGCGACCGCTTTCCACGTGAGGCGCAAAATCAGTGTCCCCTACGTGCTCAGCTTTCATGCCCGTCTCCACCGAGAACAATGCAAGCGGCTTTTCACCGCACAGCATCAGTTCAAGCTCCTTGCCATTGTGCGGCCCAATTTTCCCCTGCGCCATCGTCCGTTTCCTTGTGTCTATCATGGATACTTCCGTCACCTTGAATGTCCTCTCCGTCCCGCACACCCTACCTTCGCTGAAAATAGCTCCGCACGAAGTTAGGGCGTATCCGGCAATCCTATTTAGATTGGGCGCTCAATCAAATGAGACGTGCGTGCACAAAGGGTTGGGATTTTGCATCAGCCCCCTCTCCCCACTTTCTCATTCCACAAATCGAAGATTTTCGCAGCCTTGAACAACGGCTCAAAATCCTCGACCGAAAACGGTGAATACCCCGATGGCAAGGACGTCCGGTCGGTAAACGCACGGCAGAAATGACAGGTGCCCAGCCGAACGTCCTTACTGCGGCTTGCTTCCACCAGCGCGTCAATCAGCAGTTCGATGACAAGCCCCCAGCGATAAGAGCAAGCGCGGGAAAGACGCCGATAGAAATCCATCGAACTAAGCGGTGTGAAGTCGAACCCGGCGGTATCGGCATAGGCAAAACAGAGCCGGTTTAACTCCTGAACATCCTCGTCTCGGGCCAGAGAGATCTCACGAAACGGCACGGGCCTGAGCAGATAGGCCAATTGCTCTTCGCTGTTGATGTGACCAGCCAGTTCGTCAACGCCCGACAGGATCAGCATCAGGGGCCAGTCAGGCTTTTTGAGGAGCGACTTGAAGCTATCGAGGATCATCGCCCGCCCCTCGGCGCTTTTTCTCGGAAAGATATGCTGACACTCGTCGTAATGAATGCCGTGGACGCCTTGCTCCCGCGCGTGGAAGCCAACCATATCCCAGATTTCGCGTTGCGTCATACGGCCCGATGTCGGCAAGCCAAATCCCTCTCGCAAGGTATGCACGCCCAGATCTTTCCACGACATAGTTCCTTTGAGCATGACGCTGACGATACGCGCGGGGCGCCCGTCAGGCATGAGGGTTGATCCATCGTTGAGCTGATCAAGCTGGTGGCGGATTTCTCCGGTTTTCCCGACCCGGGACGGCCCCGTCACCATCAGGCCGCGCGCCTCAAAGGTCTGGCCCGCAGAGGCTTTGGCCCAATAGTCAGTAAACATCCACGAGATCCCCGCGCGCAAACGATTTGCGCGCGGGAAATCATAATGCAGGGCTTTGAGGGCTGCGATCTTCGAGGCCACGGCTGTATCGAGGAAACTCATTTCAGCTTCCCCGCGTGTTCCGGGCGACCGAATACGGCGCGCTCGTCCTGAGTGCCGGACGTCAGATCGCCCTCAATCGGCGGTTCGAACCCATCGCCGATGTCAAATGCAAAGGGATCACACTCCAGATCCGCGAGCGTGCCGGGCGCAACCGTGCCCACCGTGATTTTCGGTTCAGATGACTGCATGCCAGCGGTGAGCACGGCAGCTTTCTTTTCGGCTTCCGCCCGCGTCATGTAACTCCGGGCAAGACCGTTTTCGATGGCCTTTGTACGCAGAAACTCAAACATTTCCTGACGCACGCGAGCCAATCTCGGGCGTTCATCTCGCATATTTGACGGATCGCTCGCCCGCATCTTTTCGTAAACTGCAAGGAATTCCGGGATCGACATATCGCACATCTCTGACCAGCTTAATTCCACTCGAACCGGGTCAGGATGGCCCTCGATAATCACTGTCGCTTCATTCGTGCAGTCGGGATCACAATATACGGCAACCTTTCTTCTTTCGCTGTCCCGAAATTTCTGAAGCTCTGGCGAATTGAACGGCAGCCCGAAAACCTTCACACCTTCGTCTGTGATCGTCGCCTCTTTTCTCCACCCAAAACTCAACCGCCGATCCTGTGGTGATGGCATAGCAATGGCCCATCCCTCAGCGGCAAGCTGACGCGTGGCCTGAAGCGGTGTCCGGCGAAACATATTGACGCCGTAATGGGTCTGGTTTGGGTACACATCAATCAGATAGCGTGTGATTAGCCCGTATAGTTCGTCTCTCAGAATGATCGCATTCTTTTTTGCGTCATACCCTTTGAGATCACCTGCTTTTCGTCCGGTGTATCCGTGGATTAAACTGACGAGTTGATCCTCCATCGTTCCAAACATGCGCTCGACATAGGGTTTGTCGCCAGAATGATAGCTCCTGACATCGACCACCTGTGTGCTCGTCCCAAGCAATGCTGTTTTCACAGGAGCATTACGCAATCCCGCGCCATTGTCATTTCTGACACAAGCCAACCCGACGGCTGGCATCGGGTCAAAATCACACCCATAGATCGTCTTCTCTCGTTCCTTCGAACGTGTTGCCATGCGCAGCGCGTCAAGCGTCGCCTCATGGTTCGGCGCGTCCGTGAGTGTCCAACCTAGGGGCATCCGCGTCGCCACATCGAGGACGAGAACCAGCCAAAGGCGGTTGTAGACGTAGTCTTCGATTTCTTCGAGCGCCTCTTTGTCTTCGACGGACAGAGCTTCCCAATACCCGTGCTTTTTCACGGGCGTCAGCAAAGACAATTTGCATTCGTCAATTTCGACGAGTTCACCGATCATAAGTGACTGAGTGTCGGAATTGCCCCGTGTGCGGCTGTTCGTTGTCGCTCTTTCACCATCGCGCGCAAAGGCAAGCGCTGTGGCTTTGATCATCTTGATATGATCACGAACCGTTTTGTAAGACACACATCCGAGCGGTTCCTGGCCCCGCGCCTCGCGTCTTTCATTTTCAGATGTGATAAGCGTCTCTAGACGGCACAATGTCTGAGAAACCTTCGGCTTTTTGAGATCGAGATGCACGTCCTCGATGGCCTGATCAATCAACTCGCGCACACGCCAGTGGATGCGTGGTGTACGATTGCCTTTCAACCAACTCTGATCGGCCAGTGCCATTTCATCAAAGACCGCATCGACGTAGCGCGTCCAATAGTCTCGCAAGGTGCGGCCTTTGGGCATATCAACTTTGAGGCCAATGCTCCCACCACGCGGCACAATCCAAATCGGACGTTCCGAATAATGCACTTTTGCTACATCACGAATTCTTCGACGGTTCTCCATATCATCAAGAGCACGCCCCGTGATCTTCACGCCTGCTGCGCTCAGCGCTTCAATTCCGGCCATAAGTGCCTTGCGGAAGCAAAGATTTTCCCGTCCGCGCGCACTCAATTGATCTCGGTGATACCGCCCACCTCGGCGAATACGCATTCTACTCTCGGAGCCACCAAGCATCAGATTGGAACGAGTTGCGTCGCCCCACCCAGATCGGACAAGGAATTCGTCGACTGTCCACACCTCGGAACTCCCTGTTTCAACGTCTTCCGCCCGATAGCTCCCGTCTTTTTGAGGATAAAGAAAATGAGAGCTACCGCCGCTGGTCAACTGGGTGCCAGCGGGCACATGATAATTCAAACGCACACTCATTTTGCAGCCCTCCAGATACGGGATTGAGCCCCGATCACCGCATTCATATTGGCTTTGAGCGCGCCCCGCGCGATGAGGCGTAGGCAGGATTTCATGATCTGACCATTCGGCAAGTCGATTACATTGAACAAATCAGAAATCCGCCAGAGCGTCTTGAGATCGTAAGCCGCCGCCTCCACAAGAGCGTCCGACTGAGGATCGGGTTCAAAACAGGCAAAATGATGCATACGGCGCAGGTTGTCGCGGCGTGCGCGATTGTAACCGTCGGCATCTATGACAATAAACTTATGCGCCTCGGCCCATGGTGCAGCTTGACGGATTGCCGCGATCTCAGCGATGGTCTGCGGCTTCGACAGGCTGGTCGCGTTGCGCACGAAAACGAAGCACGCCAGACCATTTCTCAGCGTGAGTCTGAGATCAATCGTATGCCAGTGCATCCCTCCAGCAGGATGCTGATATGGAAAACGCACAGGCTGGAATTCCACGTCGTAAAAACGCCCGGATGAAAGCGCCTCATGCGCAACAGCGGCCTCAGCCAAGCTCTCCGTCGCCCCGACTTTCGGGACAAAATTATTCGCAGCCGTCCGATACGTCAGGGCAACTTTCTGGCTCGTGCTACTGGTGGTCAGCGGATTGCGCACGCCGGTGAACGGAAGGACCCCCGGAATATCTCCTATGGTGATTTTGCCCGCAGTTCGGGTTTTGGGCAGGTTGTAGGCCCAGCTATCGTGGTCGATGATTTCGATTTTATCTGTCATTATTTTGCTCGTTGTTTGGGCCTCTGGGCCCTGTTCATTTTTTTGGATTAAAAGACGCCATCCGAGAGGCGCGGGTGCATCTCGTCAGCGGCCAGAAGGCGTGCCAGCGCGTGGCCTCCGGGACGGTAGGCAAGTCGCTTGATCTCAACGCGTTTGAAGAATTTTCTGGCAGTTTCACCGAGCTGAAGCGGCTCGACACCCTGCTCTGAAAGCTGGAGCTGAAGAGCTTCAAAATCAGCGCGCCGCGTTCCGCTCAGAGCCCGCAGCAGGATATAGTCGCGTTCAAAAGCCTCCAAATCCGCGAGAGGAACCACGCGCCGTTTGCGATTGGACAGTCGCGCATCCTGCAACTGCGAGCCAACAAAGCCCCCCTCCGCGAGGGCATGGATTGTCGCCACATTGCATCCCAGCAACTTCGCGGCCTGAGCCGCCGTTACCTGCCCTTCGGGGACCTGATCCAGTTGGTCCCGGACCTCTGTAAGCGACACATAGAACTCGGTCAGTCGGAACGGTTCTTTGAGCTTTGAGACCAGCCGCAGATGACCTGATAGCGCCTGCGACAGCAGCCAATGCGTCGTGCAGTGACACTGGCGTGCAACCTCTGCCAAAGGCTGTTCATCTGCCCCGATATCCGACCTCACTTTGGTTACCGCTTGCAGACGTGAGACAAAGTTTAAGATGTCTTCGCTGTGAAGCATCGGCAAACTGCACTCATCCGCCGGGAAATGCAGGGGCATCATCCAGCTCTCAATGAGGCGCTCCATCGTGTAACGGTCGCAACCAAGCACCTCCCGCGCGACCTTGAGGGAGGAGAGCTTTTCCGCCTCACCAATGGCAGCGTCCATCACCGTGGCTGCCACAAGCATGGCCCGATCACTCCAGCCGTTCTTCATCTCCGACGTGAGTTCGCCGCTGCGCTTAAGTTGGCGCGTAAGCGTGGAAATCGGAATGCCTGAGCGTTTTGCGGCCACGCCCACAGTGAGCAGACGCGGTGCCCCGCAGGTTTCGCCCAGGAGCGAAGTACCCTCCGGTACATAGAAATGATCCAAAACGTACTCCCGCATGAGGTGCCGCAACACATCGAAGTCCGGATCGTTTCGCCGTGCTCTCAGTTCCGAGATCACCGGGCCATAGATTTTCGAATAGTCCGGTTTCTGGGATTTGGGCGCCGACGTCCGGATGGTATCGAGCGCATTTCGAATTGCGTCCGGCCCGTGTCTTGCAACGGCGTACCCGCCCGCACCAGCCTTGATCCGATCGAGAGCGGAAAGTAGGTGCGGGCGCGTTTTTGCCCCGAATTGCAGCAGGGTTCCTAAAGCTTCGCAAAACGAAGAGACAACGTGAAACTCGAAGCCATCGAGCCAATTCTGTCCGCGACCCAACCTGATCCGATCTGCGAGGTAGACCTCTAAGCCAAGGTCTTCATCTGCCACCCCGGTGATTTCGCCCGGCACCCAGCTTTTGATATGCTGCGCAAAGTCATGAGCTGATTTACTATTGCCCGAGGCCTCAAAACGTACCTGCGGCACCTTATGTTTTAGACAGCAATGCAGGCTCGACACCTGCCAAACGCCCCTTTGAAAAGCACCATTCCGTGCATCATCCGTGCGGCCTTCGAGCACGCAAGCAGGACAGACCTGCCCGCCAGAACGGGTAAACGCCGTGGCCTTGATCCGCTCTGCCCCAAGCCGGAACCAGCCTTGCGTATCAAGGCGCGGGGTATTGAATCGAAGCGTGTCGAACTCAATTCCGGTGAGGTCTGCGATATGCGCGACCTCGGCATCGAAACCGTTGCAGAGGTTCAAAAGCCCAATACGCTGGTCGCTGCACAGGGCTTGCAATGATGCATAGCCGTTATTTCTGGCGGCACGACTGGCCAGCGACGTGGTCGTTTCGCCCTCCGCCAATCTCGTTGCAATCGGCAGGGGCGCTCGCCCCACGTGCACAGCCGCATTCCGCCCGCCTCGCGCGGGGGATTTTCTGATATTTTCCATTTTTGATAAGCAGTCATGTCAAATGCGGCGCATCCGACACCTGCTGTCCCTTCATTCCGTTTTAGACAGGCCTTCCGGCGGCGCAGACGCCGTCGAAAGGTTGACAATTCGCTGGATGTGGGAGATGAATAGAGAAATCGGCGCTAATCGATTTTAAGAGGCCTTGGGTTCGCAAGATCCAAGGTCTCACCCTATTCAAACCACATGCATAAAGACACGCCCTCTATCGTAACGACAGGGGATTGCTCTCGATGCTTTTGGATGATTAGTATCTTACGTCTCTAGATCATGTTGGTCTCCATACCTGTCATCAAACAGTGTCTCGACGGGGGTGGACAAAGCCATCGCAAGTGCGCGCTCGACACGCCGCGAGCGCGATGTGCCCAAACTGACTTCAGAGACGGAATGGGGCTTGATCCCCAGTTCTGCCGCGATGTCAGAAAAGCTAGAGCCAGAAATGCGCAAGGCGCACTTGATCCGCTCATGCCGCACCCTATCGACGCGCATGCCATCCCCTTTCACACCGTGTTTTATCGGTGGAGAGAATCACCGATATTGCGAATCGGGTCAAGCGCGAAATTCAAATAAGCCACTGAAAATAAATGCATTATCACCGTGGAAAGCGCCCAATAATCACCGAGGAAACCTTCTCTGAAAGCGGCAGAGACAACAAAAATACTTTGTTCATAAATAGATACGATTTTGCAGAGGCCGCACGACGCTTCCGCAAAGACCCCGATATATGATTAAAAAAATGAAGCGCTGACGATCCGCAGCCAGCGCCTCATTGATATGTTTCTTAAGTATCTGAATCTTCCCCTGTCGAGGACAACGCGTCCTGCAAGCCCTGCTCCAAGAGCTGGAGAATGTGCAGCGGCATTTCATCAACGCTCCACGCTCTGCGCGGATCGGGCCAGAGTTGATCGAAGATGTCTTCTGTCATAACGACATAGGCAATCCTGCCATTGTGACGCAAAAATGTTGGCCCCTTGTCGGCCTGTCGCGCCAATTTCAACGCGTCGCATTGAAGTGTCTCAACGTCGAAACGACGGCCTTGGAGTGGCGGAAGTTTAGAACGATCCATAGATTTTCCTTTCATCGGCGCACGACACTGGCCACGGAGAAGTCCGTGTTGGCGTGCGAGCGAGATGGAAAATCTAAGTCATGTGTCTGCGTACCACGAAGAGCCGGGATGAGACAGCCCTGTTTGACGCTGAGCGTCATGCTGAGTTCGATCCGGCTTTCGTATTGGAGGCCTGAACTCATTTCCAAATTGACCTACCGCAGAAAAAGCCGAGCTACACTCAGCCTATCCGCCAAAAATCCTTTATGTTCGAGCAATTTTGCGGGTAAACACCCCTTGAACTGCGGCGCTGCCACGGTCGCGGACAGAAAAATCAAGGGGCGGACAAGTGACCGAGGAACAGAAGAAAAAGCTTGAGCAAAAGCTTTGGGACATTGCGAACGAACTGCGCGGCCGGATGGATGCGGACGAGTTCCGCGACTACATCCTTGGTTTTATTTTCTATAAATACCTGTCTGAACGCCTGCACATTTACGTTGATCAGGAGCTTCTCAAATCCGAAGGCCTTGCCTTCGCTTCGCTCGACGAAACCGACCCGGTCCACCAAGGCATTCTCGGGGCCGTGCAGGAAAACTGTATCGACAGCCTCGGCTATTACCTGCGCCCGCGCGAGCTGTTCTCGGAGGTCGCCAAGCGCGGGGCGGAGCCAGGCAGCTTCATCCTTGCCGACCTTTCCGACACGCTGAACAACATCCAGAAATCCACCATGGGCAACGAGTCCGAGGAGGATTTCGTCAACCTGTTCGAAGACCTCGACCTGAACTCCAGCAAGCTGGGCCGCAGCAACGAGGCGCGCAACACGCTGATTTCCAAGGTGCTCGCCCATCTGGACTCCATCGACTTTGAACTGACCAATTCGAATTCGGACGTTCTGGGCGATGCCTATGAATATTTGATCGGCAAGTTTGCATCCGGCGCGGGCAAGAAAGCAGGCGAATTCTACACCCCGCAACAGGTCTCGACCGTGCTGGCCAAGATCGTGACCACGGGCAAGGCACGGCTGCGCTCGGTTTATGACCCAACCTGCGGGTCGGCTTCCCTGCTGCTGCGCGTGGCGCGGGAACTGGGCTACAAAAGGTCCAACAAATCCGTGGGCGAGTTTGTCGGGCAGGAACTGAACCGCACCACCTACAACCTTGCGCGGATGAACATGATCCTGCACGGGGTGCATTACCTCGATTTCGACATCCAGCAGGAAGACACGCTGGAACACCCCCAGCATATGGGCCAGACCTTCGAGGCCATCGTCGCCAACCCGCCATTCTCTGCAAAATGGTCGGCCAACAAGATCTTTGAAAGCGACGACCGCTTTGCAGAGTATGGCCGTCTCGCGCCCGCGTCCAAGGCCGATTTCGCCTTTGTCCAGCACATGCTGCATCACCTGGACGAAGACGGGACCATGGCGGTGATCCTGCCGCATGGCGTGCTGTTCCGTGGCGGGGCCGAGGGGGCCATTCGCGAATTCCTGATCCGGCGCAATTGGCTGGATGCGGTCATCGGCCTGCCCGCGAACATCTTTTATGGTACGGGTATTCCCACCTGCATTTTGGTGCTGAAGAAATGCAAGGAAACCGAGGACGTGCTGTTCGTCGATGCCTCGACCTGTTTCCAGAAGGGAACGAACCAGAATGTCCTGGGCGATACGGACGTCACACGGATCGTCGATGCCTACCGGACGCGTGCCGAGGAGGACCGGTTCAGTCACCGCGCCACGCTGGCCGAGATCGCAGAGAACGAGTTCAATCTGAACATCCCGCGCTATGTCGACACATTTGAGGCTGAACCGCCTATCGATCTGGAAGGGGTGACGCGCCGAATAGAGGCGATCAATGTTCTGATGCGGGACGTGGATGAAGAGCTTGCCGCTTTCTGCGCCGAACTAGGGCTGGAGGCACCGCGATGAGCAAGGCGCTGCCGGATCTGCGATTTCCGGGTTTCAAGGGAGAGTGGCAGACAAAATCTATTGGACGCTTGTTAAAGCGCGCAAGCGATCCGGTCAGAGTCGAACAGGAAGAAACCTACCGCGAAATCGGCGTGCGTTCGCATGGTCGGGGCGTATTTCACAAAGCCCCTGTCTCTGGTGCGGAACTCGGTGATAAACGTGTCTTTCATGTTGTTCCCGACGCGCTGGTTCTGAACATTGTCTTTGCGTGGGAACAGGCCGTGGCGATGACATCGAGCGACGATCAAGGCTTCATCGCTTCTCACCGCTTTCCGATGTTTCTTGAGAACGCCGGGCAAAGCTATCTACCCTTCATCCGCCAACTACTTCTTACGCCCCGTGGCAAAATGCTTTTAGAGATTGCATCGCCAGGCGGCGCAGGCAGGAACAAAACCTTGGGGCAGGACGCTTTTCTCAAGCTCAAGACGCGCGTCCCTGAGCGCGATGAGCAAAAGCGTATCGCCGACTTTCTCGACGCCACTTCCCGCAAGATCACCCTTTTGACCGACAAGAAGACCGCGCTGGAGGACTACAAGCGCGGGCTGATGCAGCGGCTGTTTTCGCGCGAGCTGCGCTTTACCCGTGACGACGGCAGCGCCTTTCCAGATTGGGAGGAGAGAACAATTGGTGATGTGCTGACCCCCAGTCAAATCACAGGAAATTATGGCGATACCGCACGCAAGCTCTCGGTCCAACTATGGGCACGAGGCGTGCGTGAAACCGACCGTTCCGGAAGCGCCGCCACCCGGTACTATACGCGGCGGGCCGGGCAGTTCATTTACAGTAAGTTGGACTTTCTAAATTGCGCCTTTGGAATCATCCCTCCCAAATTGGACGGTCTCGAAAGCACCGCGGACCTACCAGCGTTTGACATCTCTTCCGCCGTAGTTCCGGAATTTTTGCTAAACTATGTCATCCGTCGTGATTTTTATGAGCGCTACGGCTCAACCGCTGACGGAAGTCGGAAGGCTCGACGAATTCAGGAAGGCGTTTTCATGTCTTTCCCCTTAGAACTTCCTCACCCCGACGAGCAACAGAAGATCGCCTCAGCGCTCTCCGCCCTCGACGGGAAGATAGACGCTCTGTCGCAAAAGATTTCTGAAATGGAGGCCTTCAAAAAGGGCCTTCTGCAAAAGCTATTCGTTTAAGGTTTGCCCCAGAGGTTTTCATGAATACCCAGTCCGAAGCCCAGCTCGAAACCGCCCTGATCCAGCGTCTGAACGATCTGGGCTGGGCCTCGGTCGCCATCCCGGACAATGCGGCGTTGGAGGCCAACCTACGGGCGCAGCTTGAGGCGCATAACGGGCTGCAATTCTCGGACGGGGAATTCCGCACCATCCTGAACCATTTGGGCAAGGGCTCGACCTTTGAGAAGGCCAAGACTCTGCGCGACCGCATGGCGCTGCAACGCGACGATGGCACCACGGCCTATGTGCAGTTCTTCAACGGGCGTGAATGGTGCCGCAATCGCTATCAGGTGACGCATCAGATCACGCAGGAAGGGCATTACAAGACCCGCTATGACGTGACGCTGCTGGTGAACGGGTTGCCACTGATCCAGATCGAACTGAAGCGACGCGGGATCGAGCTGAAAGAGGCCTTCAACCAGATCAACCGCTATCACCGCCACAGCTTTGGCGCGGGCAATGCGCTGTTCCAATATGTGCAGCTTTTCGTGATCTCGAACGGGGTGAACACGAAATACTATGCCAACAACCGGCATCAGGATTTCAAGCAGACGTTCTTCTGGGCGGGTGAGGACAACACGCCGATCACACGGCTGGAGGCCTTTGCCGACGCCTTTCTTGAGAAGTGTTTCGTGTCCAAGATGATCGCGAAATACGTGGTCCTGCACGAAAGCGACCAGGTGCTGATGGTGCTACGGCCCTATCAATATTACGCCGTCGAGCGGATCCTCGACCGGGTGATGAAGGGGCGCAAGAACGGCTATATCTGGCACACAACAGGCTCGGGCAAGACGCTGACCAGCTTCAAGGCCAGTCAAGTGATCGTCGAGAACCCGAAGGTCGCCAAGGTCGTGTTTGTCGTGGACCGGGCCGATCTGGATTATCAGACGACGAAGGAATTCAACTATTTCTCGCCTGGTTCGGTCGATGGCACCGACAACACCACGGCGCTGGTGGACCAGCTGGCCGATCCCGACACCAAGCTCGTGGTGACCACGATCCAGAAGCTGAACACCGCCATCACGCGCGAGCGCCACGCAGCAGCGATGGAGGCGCTGAAGGATGAGCGGATCGTATTCGTGTTCGACGAATGCCACCGCAGCCAGTTCGGCGATACCCACAAGAATATCGTGGCATTTTTCTCCAAGGCGCAGATGTTCGGCTTCACCGGCACGCCGATCCTGAAAGAAAACGCCATTGGAAAGCGGACGACCGCGAACTTGTTCGAGGAATGCCTGCACCGCTATGTCATCACGGACGCGATCCGGGATGAAAACGTGCTGCGGTTTTCGGTCGAGTACTGGGGCAAGCTCCGCCGCAAGGACGGGACATTCATTGGTGATGAGGAGGTTTCCGGCCTCGACCTAAAGGAGTTCTTCGAGAGCGAGAAACGGATCGACGGTGTGGTCGACTGGATCATCGAGAACCACGACCGCAAGACGCATAGCCGCGATTTCTCGGCCATCATGTGCGTAGGGTCTGTCGATGCTTTGACCAAGACCTATGAGGCGTTTCAGCGCAAGAAGGCCGAGGGCAAACATGACCTGAAGGTCGCCACGATCTTCACCTTCGCGGCGAATGAAGAAGATGAAGACGCGAATGGGCTGATCGGCGAACCCGATGTCACCGGTGGCCCCGTCAGTGCGGCCACCCAACACAGCCGGGACAAGCTGGCTGGCTATGTGGCTGATTACAACGCCATGTTCGGCACCAACAACAGCGTGAAGGACGGAAAGGCCTTTTACGTCTACTACAAGGCGCTGGCAAAACGTATGAAATGGCGTGACCGCAAAGATTTCATTGACGGTCAGGGCATCGACATCCTGCTGGTCGTCAACATGTTCCTCACCGGATTTGATGCCAAGACCTGCAACACGCTCTATGTCGACAAGAACTTGCGGTATCACGGGCTGATTCAGGCCTTTTCCCGCACGAACCGGATTCTCGGGCAGAAGAAATCGCAGGGCAATATCGTCTGCTTCCGCAACCTCAAGACCAAGGTGGACGAAGCGATTGCTCTGTTCTCGAACAAGGATGCAGACGAGACAATCTTGATCGCGCCCTACCAAGAGTACGTTGACCGCTTCAACGAGGCGGTGATGGAATTGCTCAAGATTGCACCGACGCCGTCAGCCGTGGACAGGCTGGTTTCAGAAGACGACATTCTCGCCTTCGTGCGCGCTTTCCGCGAGTTGATCCGAATCCGCAACGTGCTGACCAGTTTCACCGAGTTCAGCGATGACGACCTTTCTCTGGACGCGCAGCGCTTCGAGGATTTCAAGAGTAAGTATCTCGACATTCATGATCGCATGAAATCGGATCAAGATGACGACCAGAAGGCTTCCATTCTAAATGAGGTCGACTTTGAGCTTGAGTTGATTCGGCGCGACAACATCAATGTCGCCTATATCCTAGCCCTGCTGGCCTCTGTCGTCGCGGAGCAACGGGAAGCCGAGGACGCGCTGGATACTGCGAGCAAGACCAAGACCATTCTCGATCTGCTCGGGTCAGAGCCCCGCCTGCGCAGCAAGCGCGAACTGATTGAGGAGTTCATCACGGCCTATCTGCCGATAATGAAAAGCGCCGAACAAGCAACTGCAACGTTCGAAGAATTCTGGGCAGAGAAGCGCGAAGCGGCGTTCCAAACGATTTGCACAGAAGAAAAACTGGATCGTCAAGGTTTCGCCGGATTGCTGGAAGCATACCTGTTTTCCGGCAAACGCCCGCTGACCGATGAGGTGATTGCGATCATGACCGAAATCCCCTGCATTCTTGAGCGCAAATCCTCTGCGGAGCGCATCGTCACACGGATGGTCGACTTACTCGAAACCTTCGATGAGGGAATGGGTGATATTTAGGGCGTGGAGTTTCTTAACTCGACTACAAGGGCGGGAAGCGGACTTTCGTTGCTCGGCGCACGAATGTCCAGTTTGTGGGTATGCCAGTTCACAACATGTACGTTCTCTCGCTCATGGCACCACTCTCTCCATTTTCCCCTTGAGTTCAGCCTGCGCAAAACTAAGGTTGCCCTAACACATTTATAATATTCCGGTTTTCCACATGAACTTCTTCTCCCAAACCTCCCGCATGGGTCGCCTGACCACCGCTTTGGGCGAGGACGTTTTGGTCCTGATGCGGTTCGAGGGGGAAGAGCGGGTCAACGGGGTGTTTAGCTACCACGTCGACTGCCTCGCCTCCGCCGATGATATTGATTTCGATGCGCTTTTGGGCACTCACGCCACTGTCACGCTGCGCACCCATGACGGTTCGGACAAGCCTTTCGATGGCATCATTTCCGAAGCGCGCTGGATGGGCGCGGGCGAGAATGGGCATCGCTATCGCCTGACCCTCAAACCCTGGTTCTGGCTTGCCTCTCTGCGCCGCAACCAGCGGATTTTCCACAATAAAACCGTGGTCGACATCCTCACCGAGCTCCTCGGCGCCTATGCCTCGGCGGGCAAGATGGAGACCCGGCTGACGCGCGATTACCCGGAGCTCGAATACACCGTTCAGTATCGCGAGAGTGACATGGATTTTGCGGCGCGCCTTATGGAGCGACACGGGATTTCCTATCATTTTGAACAGGATAGCGGCTCGCACCTGATGGTTCTGACTGACATTGTCGAGAGCCACGCGACCATCGGCGAGCGCCCGTTCAAGCCCTATGACGGCCACCACCAGGAGGAAATCGAGCACTTCTGGGAGTGGCGACCGGCGCGGCGGATCACGACGGGGGCTGTGCGGCTGACGGATTACAATTTCAAGACGCCGACCGCGGCGATGGAAACCAATTCTTCATCTTCTTCGCGCTATGCTCAGGGTCAGATCGAAAGCTTTGACTGGCCGGGGGATTACCTCGATCAGAGCCGTGGCGATGTGGTCGCGCGGCTGCGGTCGGAGGGCGAGACCGGCCAGGACCGGCGCTTTGAGGCGCAGGGCGATATTCCTGCGCTTGGCGCGGGGCTGCGGGTGACGCTTGGCGGCGAGCCTCTGCCGGGAACGGGGGAGGACTATCTGTGCCTCGTGGCGCATCACAGCTACACGTCGGACAATTACGGCTCCGGCGGCGAGGTCGGCGACGGCTATGCCTACACCGGGCGCTATGTTTTGCTGCCCGCCGACGCGCCTCTGGTGCCGGAGCTGAAGACCGCGCGCGCCGATGTGAAAGGGCCTCAGACCGCGGTGGTCGTGGGCGACGGCGAGATCGACTGCGACGAATACGGGCGCATTCTGGTGCAGTTCCACTGGGACCTCGACGCGGCCTATTCGATGCGCTGCCGTGTGTCGCAGAGCTGGGCGGGCAACGGCTGGGGCGGCATGGTGATCCCTCGGATCGGCATGGAAGTCGTGGTCGAATTTCTCGACGGCGACCCGGACAAGCCGCTGGTGACAGGGTGCGTGTATAACGGCAAGAATGCGGTGCCGTATGATTTGCCAGAGCATAAGACGCGGAGCACGTTCCGGACGGATACGCATGAGGGCGAAGGGTTCAACGAGCTTCGGTTTGAGGATGAAAAGGGCAAAGAAGAGATTTTTGTACATGCCCAGAAGGATATGAATGTAGGGATTCTTAATAACAAAGCAGAACAAATCGGCGCCAGCAGCCATCGGCAAGTGAATCGGAATATTACTTCGGTTTGCATGGGGTATACCGCCGAATTTTCTGCATTAGGACGCATGCATTCGACCTTTGGGACCTATGCAATTTCTACCGGGCAAACAAATCCAATAGAGCCTGTAAGCGGAGCTTTTTTCCAAACAGGCGGGACAATTGAAACACCTTTTGAAAGCTTTCTCCGTGATACTCAGGAGCATAGATCCGTACGTCCCGGCTCAATTGTGTTCAACAGCGCCTCCGATGTAGCTTTACAGGCGGGCGAAGAGATAACAATTGGAGCGAGTGCAAGCATTTCCGCGACTGCTGTTGAAACCGTGTCAATGGCAGCTCAAGAAGATATCCGCATGACCTCTGGACAATCCATGACTCAATACGCCAAAGGTAATATCGCAATCGCTGCTGATGGTGCAATTTTATTGCGGACACAGAATGCGGAACTCAGCCTGTCGCCGGATGGTGAAATTCGGTTGACGGGTACCAAAATCATCATGAACGGAGACAAAATATGTCTAAACTAATAGCCGCTTTCATTGGTGTCCTATTAAGCGTACAGGCCGTTACGGCAGAGTTTTCGCTAGACAAGATGCCGGACTTTCCACAGTTCGATCCCCCTGCATTCGATCCGGAAAAATTCTTTTGTGAACAGGGCAGTCCTGATCCCAAAACCTATGAGGATGCATTCACGTGGTTGAGGTTTATCCGGGGCTTGGTGATCGGAGAGACCTCCAAGGCTGTCGCGCAATGTCGCACAAACACAATCATTGGATTGCAGCAGGGAGTGTGGGGCGAACAGAATAAACTTGTGGCTATTGCAAATTTGGTCAATTTAACTAGCGGAGAACTCTCAGGACGGGACACATATGATCTCCCGCCGGAGGAACGTTTTGCCAATGATGCAATCGCCCTTGGTTATATGTACCTTGGGTGTAAACGGTTTGCTGACGATATGTTGGGCTGCTTCCAAAAAGTGACGGAACAGCACTCTGTGCCGATTATTCAAAATAGCCCAATATTTTGTGATTTTTCGGAGAATTATGACACGCAGGCTACGGATTTAATGGGCTATCAGCATGATATTGATATTCTGCGAGAACTTCCGGGAAGTTGTTCCGGCATTATAAATCCGCAACTCACGGAAGCGCAGCAGCGCCAAGACGATTGGAGGCACCGTCTTGACGGTTTCATGAGTGTTTCAAGTCCTGAGTGAATAGGTACCTACAATGCCCGATGTTGATGATGTTGACCTTTTTGGAAATCCTCTGATTGCCTTGCCAGAGGACTGGGGGGACGGCCCCTTCATTTCTAACTTACCTGAAAGGGATGCGGATCGGCCTGTTTTGGCCAATACAGAAGAGTTGTTTCGTCGGGATGAGCCTTTTGAGGAAAACTGGCTCACCGATATGCCGATATTCGGAAAATCGGATTTTATTTCAATGGGCCGGCTCTATGTCTCGGACACAATCGGCCCAAAAAAATTTCGACGTGTCGCGCAGCATTTTCGGATTGAGGAGTCTGACGCCCTCAGCGGAACGCCTGTGATCGTTTTCCAAGGTGGCAGTATTGCAATCATCAATGAGGGACTTGATGCATTGGCTGGTCGGCTGGGGCCAGCCGTCGAGGGGGTAATCGGAGATCTTCAAGACCGAGTTGATGCTGTAAATATGAGTTCCTCAATCTTAACGCAGAGTGCAAGCGCATCAAATTATCGCATACGCATTCGCCTGCCAGGCTATGAGCCAGGTTGGCGTGGCACAATAGATGTTAGCAGTATTATGTGCTTTGCGCCCGGGAGTGCGGCAAGTATCATGCAAGCTAATTCAATAGATGAATTCAACTTTGGCAATCATGGTACGGAACAAAGAGTATACAAGCTTGATTATCCAGTTGGAAATTCGGTTCCGATATCTCTGGACATCATTAACCGGTCAACACTCCGTGCGGTGGTCGATTTTACGGTTGCTGTTCTAATTGATCGGCGAGAACAAAACGAAGAACAGCGTCAAAAGGAAGCACAACAAGCCGCCGAGGCGCGACGTATTGCTAACGTTCAACGTGGAGAAACTCGCCGTGGTCATAACTGAACTAAAATGCCCCATTCTCATAATGTAAAAAGACCAGTAAAATATGTGCGACACACTGCCAAATGAACACCAAAAACATTTCAAAAAGATAAAAAAAACTTATACATTAATTGGGTTTTGGAGCAAACTTCATGCCTTCTTTTACGAATTGGAAACTTCGCTCCGAGGACTATTACCTGAAGAGGGCAGAATTACCCACAATATTCGGACATTGTGCCATAGCATGGCGCAGATTCCTGCTGATAAATGGTCCGGGCTGTGTTCATCGATCGGCCCGACCGTCTATGGCGCGATCGCCCTCTCCTGGTGCAAAGATGCCGAACTTTCACAGACCTGGGAAGGCTGGCATGCCTCCGGTTTCCCGCTCAAACCCAGCCCCGAATTCGAACGCCCAGCCCGCTTCATCAACCCAGCGCTCATGCCGGTGAGCGACAGCCTGCATGACATCCTCAACGCCGAGGCGCGCAAGCACGAGGACCCCGAAATCCACACCCTCGCCATCTGCGCCCGCATCGCCGCAGTGCAGGGGGCGCTCAAATTCGACATCCCGCTCGACAGCCTGAAAACCGCCCCGCCACAGATCGCGGCGTTTCTCAAATCGCGGATGCTCGAAAAACCGGATCGCACAGCGGAAGAGAACGCTCTGATCGCGACGTGGTCGGCGACGATCAAAGGCACGGAATACAACATCTGGGAGGGCGCATAATGCCAGCAGCAGGACGACAGGGCGACACAGGATCGGATCACGACGGCTTCCCGCCAACGCCCGCCACATCGGGGAGCGGGGACGTTTACATCAACGGCCAGCCTGCGCTCCGACAAGGCGACAGTTTCGCGCCGCATTCCAAACCCAAACACCCACCGCACGGGCGTAGCCTCTCGGGCGGGTCTGGAACGGTGTTCATCAACGGGAAACCTGCGGGGCGTGTCGGCGACGCCATCGACTGCGGCGGCAGCGTATCGAGTGGGTCGGGGGATGTGTTGATCGGTGGGTGAGGCGGAAGTAAACTCCAAAGCGGACATTTGTTACGGGGGGCTTGAATGACCGTAAAGGGCCGTTCTCGTCTGATCACTCCCTCTCAGCCAACCACGTTTTCTGCCAGAGGTAATAGGCTGATTGGCTGATCGGCGGGCCTTCAAGAACCGCTAGGGTTTTCCATATCTTTGTCCCTTTGTACCCTGCCTCAATCATTTGGATGGCGACGGCTTTTCGCAGATCTGTCATGCTCGGTTTGCGCCCCAAGCGTTGACCTCGAGCTTTGGCTTCTTGCAGTGCGATCCTGGTGCGGTCGGAGAAGCCTTTGCGGTCGAGGCGATTAAGAGCGCTCAGCAGAGTGTTGATTTGAGACTGCCAATCGTTTCGACTGTCGAATGCCTCATCAAGGCAGCGGATATGAATGCCCAACTCCCTCGCAGCTTCCACAGTGGCGGCGATGCCCTGTGTTGAAAGGTTGAGGTCGCTCAGAGACGGGGCGATGAGTTCCGCGTCTGCACTCAGATCGTTAAGCCAGACGGGCGGTGCATCTGGCTCTTCGGGATCGGTCGTGAAAATCTGATCCGTCGGAATACCTTCAGCTTCAAGCCGTGCGAGCGCGAGCTGCCGATCCTCCGCGCTTCGCAGTCCAGAGATCACGCCATAGCGATTTTCGGACATCGGAGACCTTTCGGAGAGAGCTGAAAACGGAGCGTGTTTGTGTTGGACTTGCGAAACAGCTACTATATCTTGTGTCTCAGAATTTTCTTGACACTGAGATGCACGTTTGTGCTCCCAAAATGCACTCTTATGGTCCAATGACAATTGGAAAAATTGGTGGAGTCGATCGGGATCGAACCGACGACCTCGTCATTGCGAACGACGCGCTCTCCCAACTGAGCTACGACCCCACTTGCGCCGATGATTTGAACTTTTTGCGCCGGGATGTCAAGCACCCCGGCGTGGAAAGCTCAGGCGGGCAATTTGCCATTCTGTTCCACGAAAGCGACAATATCGCGGGCCGGACGCGCACCGGCGATGCGGGCCACTTCCTTGCCACCCTGATAGAGGATCAGCGCCGGAATACCGCGGATGCCGTTTTTCATCGAGACGGTCGGGTGCTCCTCTGTGTTGATCTTGGCAAAGCGCGCCTTGCCTTTCAGCTCCTGCGCCGCTTTCGCGAATTCCGGCGCCATCATCCGGCACGGACCGCACCACGGCGCCCAGAAATCGACGATCACCGGGAGATCGTCCTTTTTCGACAGGGCATTCAGCGTCTTCGGGTCCAGCTCCGACACTCTGCCGGACATCAGAGGCTCACCACAGGTGCCGCATTTCGGCCCGGCCGAAAGCTTTGCCACAGGTACACGGTTGACCTGACCACAGGTCGGGCAGGCCAGTTTCACATCGGTCTTGTCAAGAATGGCGGCCATAGCCTGCCTCCTTTTCATATTCATGTTAAAGAATATATGTACCCTGACGGAACCCGGTTCAAGAGGCCAAAATGACACCTTTCCGAGACATCGCCCCCGCCGAGCAGGCACGCCTGCGCGAAGCCTACGCCGAGGAGATGGCGCGGCAAACCAATACCTGTTCGATGGACGAGAAAATCGCGCGGTTCAATGCATGGCTTGCGCCGCAGGGCATCTCGTTTTCCGAAGACGACCTGCGGCGCAAGAGGCGCTGATCATTCCGCCGCTTCGATGTAGCTTTCGGGCGGCGGGCAGAGGCAGATCAGGTTGCGGTCGCCATAGGCATTGTCCACCCGCCCGACCGGCGGCCAGTATTTGTCCACCCGGAACGCGCCGGGCGGGAAACAGCCCTGTTCGCGCGGATAGGGACGATCCCACTCCGCAACCAGATCGTTGACCGTATGCGGCGCGTGTTTCAGCGGGTTGTTGTCCTGCGGCAGCTCCCCGCTTTCGATCTGTGCGATCTCGTGACGGATCGACAGCATCGCCTCACAGAAGCGGTCAAGCTCGGCCTTGGTCTCGCTCTCCGTCGGCTCAATCATCAGCGTCCCCGGCACCGGGAAAGACATGGTCGGCGCGTGAAACCCGCTGTCGATCAGGCGCTTGGCGATGTCGTCCACCGTGACACCCGTGGTTTTCTCAAACCCACGCGGATCGACGATGCACTCATGCGCCACACGCCCCTGTTTGCCCTTGTAGAGCACCGGGAAAGCCGCATCGAGCCGCGCGGCGATATAATTGGCGTTGAGGATCGCCACTTTCGTCGCCTGCGTGATCCCCTGCCCGCCCATCAGCATACAGTAAGCCCAGGAGATCGGCAGGATGGACGCAGAACCGAACTGCGCCCCCGACACCGGCCCCATATCGCCCGAGCCATCCGGCGCGCCCGGCAGGAAACGGGCAAGGTGCGCCTTGACCCCGATCGGCCCCATGCCGGGACCACCGCCACCGTGCGGGATGCAGAAGGTCTTGTGCAAATTGAGATGCGACACGTCGGAACCGATCTCACCCGGTTTCGCGAGCCCCACCAAAGCGTTGAGGTTCGCGCCGTCGAGATAGACCTGACCGCCATATTCATGCGTGATCCGGCACACATCCTTCACCGTCTCCTCGAACACGCCGTGAGTCGAAGGATAGGTGATCATACAGGCGGCGAGTTTGTCCCCCGCCGCTGCGGCCTTGGCACGGAAATCATCGAGATCAATGTCGCCATTCTCGGCGGTTTTCACCACAATGACCTTAAGACCGACCATCTGCGCAGAGGCCGGGTTGGTGCCATGCGCGGACATCGGGATGAGGCAGATGTTGCGCCCGCCCTGCCCGTTGGCGCGGTGATAGGCCTGAATGGTCAACAGCCCGGCATATTCCCCCTGCGCCCCGGAATTCGGCTGCATCGACATGGCGTCATAACCGGTGATCTCGCACAGCTTCGCGGAGAGATCGTCGATCATGGTGCGATAGCCCTCGGACTGGTCCTCCGGCGCGTAGGGGTGGATGGCGTTGAACTCCGGCCATGTGATCGGCATCATCTCGACGGCCGCGTTCAGCTTCATCGTGCAGGAGCCGAGCGGGATCATCGCGCGGTCCAGCGCCAGATCGCGGTCGGCCAGACGGCGCATATAGCGCATCATCTCGCCCTCGGCCCGGTTCATACCAAAGATCGGATGTTCCAGATAGGCGGAGGCCCGCACAAGGCTCTCCGGGAAACCGAGACCGGGGAAGCCCTTGGGCACCGCCGCCTCATGCCCGAAGGCGCGCCAGACCTTGGCGATCACCTCGTCATCGGCCATTTCGTCCATGGAAATCCCGATCCGGTCCTTGCCCACCTTGCGCAAGTTCAACCCCTCGGCCACAGCGGAGCGCAAGATCACACCCTGCATCGCGCCGACCTCGACCGTAATCGTGTCATAGAAGGCTGCGGGGGCGACTTTGAAACCCTCGGCCTTGAGCCCTTCGGCCAGTTTCACCGCCTTGGCATGGATCTGTTCGCCAATGGCGCGCAGCCCTGCAGGACCGTGGAAGACAGCATAAAAAGACGCCATGACGGCAAGCAAAGCCTGCGCCGTACAGACGTTCGACGTGGCTTTCTCGCGGCGGATGTGTTGTTCGCGGGTCTGGAGCGACAAGCGATAGGCGCGGTTGCCACTCGCATCGACGGAAACGCCGACGATCCGCCCCGGCATGGAGCGTTTCATCTCGTCTTTGCAGGACATGAACGCGGCGTGCGGGCCGCCAAAGCCCATAGGCACGCCGAACCGCTGTGCAGAGCCGACGGCAATATCGGCATCCATCGCGCCCGGCTCTTTGAGCATGGTCAGCGCCATGAGATCGGTCGCCATCACCGCCACGGCTTTCGCCTCATGCAGCGCAGCGATCTGGTCGGTGAAATCCGTGACATCGCCATAGGTGCCCGGATATTGGAAGATCGCGCCAAAGACCTTGGACGGATCAAGGCTTGCCGGATCGGCCACGACCACCTCGATCCCGAGCGGCGCAGCGCGGGTTTTCATCACTTCGATGTTCTGCGGATGACAGCTTTTATCGACAAAAAAGCGCGTCATTTTTGATTTCGACACGCGCTGCGCCATAGTCATCGCTTCGGCGCAGGCGGTGGCTTCATCGAGCAGCGAGGCGTTGGCGACCGGCAAGCCGGTGAGATCCGACACCATGGTCTGGAAGTTCAGCAAAGCCTCCAGACGCCCCTGCGCAATCTCCGGCTGGTAGGGCGTATAGGCCGTATACCACGCCGGATTTTCCAAGATATTGCGCTGGATCGCGGGCGGCGTGGCCGTCCCGTAAAACCCCTGCCCGATGAGCGAGGTCATCACGAGGTTCTTCTTGGCCACCTTGCGGATATGGCCCAGAACCTCATGCTCGGTCATCGGCGCCCAATCGAGCGGGCCCATCTGGCGGATCGCCATCGGCACGGTCTCGTCGATCAACGCATCGAGCGAGCGCGCGCCGATCACCTTCAGCATCTCTTCCATCTCCGCAGGAGACGGGCCGATGTGACGGCGGTTGGCGAAATCATAGGGGTTGTAGGTCGACGGGGTATAGGCCACGATACGCGTTCCTCAGCCGATAAAGTCTTTGTATTCCGCTTCCGACATAAAATCGTCGAGCGCGGACATGTCCTCGATCTTCATCTTGAAGAACCACGCATCGCCCATCGGGTCCTCGCCGACCTTGCCCGGATCGTCCGCGAGCGGCGAGTTCACTTCGACGATCTCGCCGTCCAGCGGCGCCAGGATGTCGGAGGCGGCTTTCACGCTTTCGATCACCACAACCTCGTCGTCCTTCGACACGGTGGTGCCCTCTTCCGGCAATTCGACGAACACCACATCGCCCAGTTGCTCGGCGGCATGTTCAGTGATGCCGACAACGATCAGATCGTCCTCGACGCGGAGCCATTCGTGTTCTTCGGTGAATTTGATATCAGCGGCCATAGTTTGGTCCCTTAAGTGATCAACGTTTGTAAGTAGAGGTGCGGAACGGCATCGGCGCAACCGTCACGGGCAGACGTTTGCCGCGCAGTTCGGCGAAAACTTCCGTGCCGTCCATGGAATAGGCAGCAGGCAGGTAGCCCATGGCAACGGGGCGCTCGACCGAGGGACCAAACCCGCCGGAGGTGATCACCCCGATCTGGTCCGCACTGTCAGCAGAGGCAAACAGCGGCGTGCCCTCGCGCATCGGCGCGCGGCCCTGCGGCAAAAGCCCGACACGCTTGCGCGCAGCACCCTTGTCCAGCTCATTCAGGATACGCGCCGCACCGGGGAAACCGCCCGCCCGCGCGCCACCAGAGCGGCGCACCTTCTGCATCGCCCATGCAATATTGCCCTCCACAGGAGAGGTGATGGTGTCGATGTCATGACCGTAAAGGCAGAGCCCCGCCTCAAGCCGCAAACTGTCGCGCGCGCCAAGCCCGATGAGCTCGACCTCCTCCATCGCCACGAGTTTCTCGGCCACGCTCACGGCCATCTCCGCCGGGATCGAAATCTCAAACCCGTCTTCGCCGGTATATCCCGAGCGCGAAATCCACCATTCGACGGCATCGACGGTGATCCGCACGCTGTCCATGAATTTCAGCTCCGTCACCTGCGGCACCAGACGCGCCAAAGCCGCCTCTGCCGCCGGGCCTTGCAGCGCCAAAAGCGCGCGGTCGGTGATTTCCGTGACCGTCACGTGATCCGGTAGGCTGGCATTGAGATGTGCGAGGTCTTCCGCCTTGCAGGCCGCATTGACCACAAGGAAAAGCCCGTCCCCCGTGTTCGAAATCATCAGATCGTCGAGAATGCCGCCAGTCTCATTGGTGAAAATCCCATAGCGTTGCCGCGCCGGTTTAAGCCCCAGAACATCAACAGGAACAATGCTTTCCAGCGCCAGAGCCAGCGCTTCGAACCCTTCGGGCGAGGTGAGCATCACCTGTCCCATATGCGACACATCGAACAGCCCGGCGGCCGCGCGCGTGTGCAGATGTTCCTTCATCACGCCCAGCGGATATTGCACCGGCATCTCATAGCCGGCGAAAGGCACCATTTTAGCACCCCGAGCCACATGAAACTCATATAGCGGCGTGCGGTTCAGATCAGTCGTCAGATCGGTCATAGCGTCCCTTTGCATCTCGCCGACGCACCTCGGCATCGTGACACAGGTCTCCCCGCGGATGCCCCCTCTGTCTTGGTGCCTGAGATCGTTATCCCTTCGGCGGAGGCAAAATACCCCTCTCTCCAGAGTGTTGACCGCGCGAAGGTCCGTTTACCTGAGAGTTTCCCGGGGCGGTTGCTCCTTCGGTAGGGGTTCACCCCTTCTCCCGACGCACGATGTTGTGGCGACGTTATGCGAGCCGCGGATTCGGGGCAAGCGGGAAAGTTTCCGATCGGAAACAGAAGATGAAAAAACCGCCGCGCGGGCGACCCGGCGGCGGTTTTGTGTTTGTTTTCGAACAGAAACGCTTAAAGCGTCGGCTTTTTCTGCATCAACGGCAGAACGTTGGACATGTCCGGCCCATGTTCCATGCCGGTGACAGCCTTGCGCAGCGGCATGAACAGGCCCTTGCCCTTGCGCCCCGTCGCCTCTTTCACCGCCGTCGTCCAGTCTTTCCAGCTCTCGGCCGAATAGGGCGGCTCCGGCAACATTTCGAACGCCTGAGCGATGAAGTCTTTGTCCTCGTCGGCAATCATCGGCGTCGCACCATCGCGGAACAGCTCCCACCACCCGGCCATATCGGCTTTCACGGTGATGTTCTCGCGCACGACGGTCCAGAACGGTTCGGCGATCTCGGCGGGGACGCCAAGGGCGGCCACATCTTCGGCCACCTCCGCGAAGGGTTTCGCGTGGTTGATCTGGGAGGTCAGGGCAAAGAGGTCCTGACTGTCGAACTTGGTCGGTGCCGCGCCGAATTGCGACAGATCGAAGCCTTCGATCAGCTCTTCCATCGAGGTCCGAAGCTCGACCGGCTGCGACGACCCAAGCCGCGCCATCAGCGACAAAAGCGCCATCGGCTCAACGCCTTGTTCGCGCAGATCGCGCAAGCTGAGCGTCCCCAGACGTTTCGACAAGGCCTCGCCATGCGGGCCGGTCAAAAGCGAGTGGTGCGCAAAGGACGGCACGGTGCCGCCAAGTGCTTCGATGATCTGGATCTGCGTCGCCGTATTGGTGACGTGGTCCGCCCCGCGCACGATGTTGGTCACACCGAAGTCGATGTCATCGCAGACAGAGGCGAGCGTATAGAGGAACTGACCATCGGCACGGATCAGCACCGGGTCAGACACGGACGCGGCATCGATGGAGATCGGCCCCAAGATGCCGTCTTCCCAGTCGATCCGCTTCTGATCCAGCTTGAACCGCCACACCCCATCGCCACGCTCGGCGCGCAGCGCGTCTTTTTCCGCATCCGAGAGCGCCAAAGCGGCACGGTCATAGACCGGCGGCTTGCCCATGTTGAGCTGCTTCTTGCGCTTCAGCTCCAGTTCCGTCGGCGTCTCGAACGCCTCGTAGAACCGGCCCTTGTCGCGCAACTCCTGCGCCGCTTCCTCGTAACGGTCCAGACGCTCGGACTGCTTTTCGAACCGATCCCAGGTAAAGCCCAGCCATTCGAGATCTTCGAGCACGCCATCGGCATATTCCTGCGTCGAGCGCACCTGATCCGTATCGTCGAGACGCAGGATGAACTGCCCCCCGGCCTTCCGCGTCAGCAGATAGTTGAACAGCGCCGAGCGCAGGTTCCCGATATGGATAAAGCCCGTGGGAGAGGGCGCGAAACGTGTGACGATCATTTTCTGTCTCCTGTTGCGCTCCCTCTTTCATATCACGCCTCAAGAGTCCATATCGGGTGCAGTCTGACACAGGAAATCACGGAAATTCGAATGGAGACCGCCGCGATGACATCCCCCTTGCTCGACGCCACCGCGCCCGATCTCGATCTGATCGAGGACATTGCGCGGGCGACCATGGCCGATCTGCCCCCGGCGTTCAAAGTGCTCGCTTCGAATGTGACGCTGACCGTGATGGATTTCGCGCCCGAGGATCTTCTGGCCGAGATCGGCATCGAGGACGCATTTGAGCTGACCGGGCTTTATACCGGCATCCCGATGACCGAGAAATCAACGATGGATCAGCCGATGTCGCCGGACACGATCTGGCTATTCCGCCGCCCGATCCTCGATGAATGGTGCGCGCGAGGCAATGTGACCCTGTCGCAGATGGTGGCTCATGTCACCGTGCATGAGCTGGCGCATCATTTCGGCTGGTCGGACGAGGACATCGCCACCATCGACAAATGGTGGGAATACGACTGACACGCGTCACCTGACGCAAATGTCATTCGCGCGCTCCCGGTCTGTGCTACTCTTTCCGAAATCAATTCCAAAACCCGGAGGACGCACAAATGAAGACTTCTCACCTGACCAGCCCTCAGCTGTCCCGCCGCCACCTCTTGCTCGGCGCCGCTAGCCTGCCCGTCGCGGCCACCCTGCCCTTTGCAGCCCGTGCCGAAGCACCGATGATGGGGGCAGGTTTTGCCCCCTACCGCCGCTTCAAACTCGGCGCGTTCGAAGTGACCACGCTTCTCGCAGGCACCCGCACCGTCCCCGATCCGCATACGATTTTCGGCCTCAACGCCACAAACGAAGAATTTGACGCCGCCTCCGAGGCGAATTTCATCCCGCCAGAAGCCGCGCAATTCTTTTTCACGCCGACGCTCGTGAACACCGGCTCAGACCTGATCCTGTTCGACACCGGTCTTGCGCCGGACGGCATCGTCGCGGCGTTGGCCGCCGCCGGTTACACGCCCGATCAGGTCGACCGCGTGGTGATCACCCATATGCATGGCGACCACATCGGCGGGATTTATGCCGAGGCCCCGGTCTTCGCCAATGCCGCCTATGCCACCGGCTCCGTGGAAATGGATTACTGGGATATGTCCGGCAATGACGGCTTCGAGGCCAAGATCCGCCCGCTTCAGGACCAGTTCGACCTGCTCGAAGAGGGCTCCGAAGTGGTCTCCGGCATCACCGCCATGGAGGCCTTCGGCCACACCCCCGGTCACATGGCCTTTCATCTCGAAAGCGAAGGCAAACGCCTGATCCTCGGCGCGGATTTCGCCAATCATTACGTCTATTCCCTCGCCCATCCCGACTGGGAGGTGCTCTATGATGCCGACAAGGCGACCGCCGCGCAGACCCGGCGCAAGCTGCTCGACATGATGGCCGCCGACCGCGTGCCCTTCATCGGCTATCACATGCCCTTCCCCGCTCTGGGCTATGTGCGCGCGCAAGACAGCGTTTTCGAATATGTCCCCGCCAGCTATCAAACCATGATCGAGAGCTGATCAAAGCCTGAGCGTTCGGGCCCGGTGTTGCGCAAAAACCAGACGCCGGACCTGAACCATCTGCGTTCCATCGGGGCTGTTAACGCTACCCGGGGTAGGCTAGGGTCGCGAAGCATGTGAATCATGTCCCTGACATAAACCTCGGGTACAGGCTTCGGGCAGATAGAGTACGGTTGGCAAAAATGGTCCAGATTCTGACAATTACACTGAACCCGACGGTGGACCTCTCCACCGCCACGCCCGCCGTCAGCGCCGGTCCAAAACTGCGCTGCACCAACCCGGAGGCCGACCCGGGCGGCGGCGGCATCAACGTCTCCCGCGCGATCAAATTCCTCGGTGGTGAAAGCACCGCCTTCACGGCGGTCGGCGGCGAAACCGGCGCGCATCTCCTGCGGCTTCTGGCCGAGGAACATGTGCGCTTCACCGCCTTTTCCGTCACCGGCGGCGCCACAAGGCAATCCATCGCCGTGACCGAACAGCAGACCGGCAAGCAATATCGCTTCGTCATGCCCGGACCCTACTGGCATCACGAGATGGTGGACGAATCTCTCAACGCCATCGTGCAGGCCGCACCTCTGGGCGGTGTCGTCGTGCTCTCCGGCTCGCAACCGCCGGGCGTGCCTATGGATTACCCCGCGCGCCTGTCGCGGGCGCTTGCGGCCAAGGGTGTCCAGCTTTTCGTCGACACCTCCGGCAAGCCGCTGCATGAGCTGACCAAGAACCCCGCGAACCCCTATGTGCTGCGGATGGACGATGTCGAGGCCGAAGACCTTGCGGGGCGCAAGCTGCCGACCCGCAAGGACACCGCCGATTTCGCCAGTGAACTCGTGGCCCGCGGTGTGGCGGAAAACGTCATCGTCGCCCGGGGCGCCGACGGCTCTACCTTGGTGAACAAAGACGGGCGCTGGCACGCTTCCCGCGCGATTGCCGCCGAAGAGGTGGTCTCGGCGGTCGGCGCGGGCGACAGTTTCGTCGGCGCGTTTTCCTTTGCGTTGACCCGCGGCGACACGATGCAGGAGGCGCTGCGCTTCGGCACCACAGCAGCCTCCTCCGCCGTCATGTCCGCAGGCACCCAGCTTTGCAACAAGGCGCAAGTCGATCAGCTTTTGCCCGACTGCGAGCTGGTCGAACTCTGAACCCGTTACGCCCCCGAAGCCGAGGCCAGAGCCAAGCCGTCGACCACCGCCGTGAAGGCCTCCCCGCGCATCGCGCGCGCGCCGGGCAGCACGGTTTCGCAGGCCTTTTCCACAACATGCATCAACGACGAGCCGCCCACGTACACCACGGCCCCCACCGCCTCCGGTGACAGGGCCGCACGGCTCAACGTCTCCGAAATCGCCTCCTCAAGCTCGGCCCGATACGCGGCAAGATCTTCGGCCAAAGCCTCCGGCGTCAGCCCCGCAGACAAGCCCTTTTCCAACAAAGACAAGTCGATCTCCGCCGCCTTGCCCCCGTTCGCCACGATCTTCGCCGCCTCGACCGCGAAGGCCACGTCATGGCCCAGCTCCGCCTCGATCACCTCGACCAGACGCCCGAGCTTCTCCGGCTCGACCGCGTGCCGTTCGAGATCGCGCACTTTCATCAGGGTCTCGCGGGTGTAGAGAAACGGAATTTTCTGCCAGCTCGCCAGATCGTTGAAAATCTGCGTCGGCATCGGCAAAAGCCCCTCGCCCAGCGTGCGCGTGAGTTGTGATCCCATACCAAGAAGCGGCATGGCATGGGCCAGACTCAGCGCCCGGTCGAAATGCGTGCCACCAAGGCGAATCCCGTGCGAGGAAAGGATCTCGACCTGCCCCTTGTCCTTGCGAAACAGGGTGAAATCCGAGGTGCCGCCGCCAATATCGACCACCAGCCCGATCTCGCCGGGTTTCAGATCCTGCGAAGCCAGCGCCGCAGCCTCCGGCTCGGCCATGAAACGAATACGCTTGAACCCCGCCATCTCATAGGCCTCGCGCAGATCGCGCTCCGCCTGCGCATCGCGCTCCGGGTCTTTCGAGTGGAAATGCACCGGACGGCCGGACACGACGCCCGTGACCGGCTGGCGCAGCTGATCTTCGGTGCGCTGTTTCAGCGTCGCAAGGAATTGCGCAATGACCTCCAAAAGACTCTGGCGTTTGCCGCCAATGGGGCGGGCTTCACGCAGAAGCGGCGTGCCGAGAACGGATTTCAACGCCCGCATATAGCGGCCTTCCTCGCCGTCGATCAGCGCCCTGTTGGCCGCCGAACCGAGCCGCATGTTGCCTTTGGGATCGAAAAACACCGCCGTCGGCAGGGTCTTTTCACCGGGTTCCAGCTCGACAAGCCAAGGCGTGCCGTTGACCGCAAGGCCCAGCGCGGAATTCGATGTGCCAAAGTCGATGCCGACGGTAAGCTCCATGGCGCGCACTCCAGAGGGGAAAGCGCGCTGTCTAACGCTCTCCCCCGTCTTGGGCAAGGGAAATGGCGTCAGCTCGGGTCGCGCCAGCGGCTTGCAATCGGGTAACGACGATCCAACCAGAAAGCACGCGGCGTCAGGCGGGTGCCCGGCGCGGATTGGAAGCGTTTGTACTCGGAAATGTACAGGAGATGCTCCACGCGTTTGACCGTCGCACGATCAAAGCCCGCCTCGACCAGATCGGCCACGCTTTCTTCCCGGTCCACCAACCCCTCAAGGATGGCATCGAGCACCTCATAAGGCGGCAGACTGTCGTCATCGCGCTGATCGGGGCGCAGCTCGGCCGAGGGCGGTTTGTCGATGATCGACACGGGGATGACCTCGCCCTCCGGGCCTTTCATCCAATCGCGGTGATTGGCATTGCGCCAGCGGCATTGCTCGAACACCCGCGTTTTGTAAAGGTCCTTGATCGGGTTATAGCCGCCGTTCATATCGCCGTAGATCGTGCAATAGCCCACGGCCATTTCCGATTTATTGCCGGTGGTCAAAAGCATCGAGCCGAACTTGTTCGACAGCGCCATGAGCAAAAGCCCCCGCAGGCGCGACTGGATGTTTTCCTCGGTCGTATCGAACGGCAGATCGCCAAAAATCGGTGCAAGTGTCTCGGTGATCGCATCGCGCCCCTGCGAGATCGGCACAAAGTCGTAGCGACAGCACAGACGCGTCGCGATGTCCTTCGCGTCGTCCAGAGAGCCTTGCGAGGTGTATTCCGACGGCAGCATGACGCAATGCACGTTCTCCGCCCCCAGCGCATCGGTGGCAATCGTCGCCACAATCGCCGAGTCGATGCCGCCCGAAAGGCCCAGAACCACCTTCTTGAACCCGGTTTTACCCAGATAATCGCGCAGGCTCTCGACCATGGCGCGATAATCCTGCTCCCATTCGTCAGGCTGATGGGTGATCTCGCCCTCGGAAGCGACCCATTTGCCTCCCTCCTTGACGAAATCGACATGGCGCAGACAGGTCTCGAAGGCCGGCAGGATATGCGCCGGTTTGCCATGACGGTTGATCACGAAAGAGCCGCCGTCGAACACCTGATCATCCTGACCGCCGACCATGTTCAAATAGACCAGCGGCACGTCATTCTCGATCACGCGCGACACCATATGGGTCAGACGCGTGTTGAATTTGTTGCGGTAGTACGGCGAGCCGTTGGGCACGATCAGGATCTCCGCCCCGCTCTCGACCTGCGCCTCGGCGACATCTTCGAACCACGCATCCTCGCAGATCGGCGAGCCGATGCGCAGCGGGCCGATGGCATAGGGCCCCTCGAACGGCCCCGAAGCGAACAGGCGTTTCTCGTCGAACACTTTGTAATTCGGCAGGTGATGTTTGCGCAGCACCTGTTTGACGCGGCCCCCGGCCAAAATCCAATAGCCGTTGTAAAGCGCATCGCCGTAGAAATACGGTGCACCGACGCCAATCGCAGGCCCATCCACCGTCAGAGCCGCCAGTTCCTCGGCCTTGGCCATCGCCGTGTTCAACAAAGCAGGCTTCATCACCAGATCCTGCGGCTGATAGCCAATGAGGAACAGCTCCGGGAAAACGATCATATCCGCGCCCGCCGCCTTGGCCTCCGCGTGAGCGGTGCGGACCTGCTCCGCATTGGCGTCGATCGCACCCACGGTCGGGTTGAGCTGGGCAAGGGTAAGGCGGAAAGTCTCGGTCATGGCACTCATGCATCCTGATATTTCACGCCATGGTTTAGCAGAATGACGCCCAAGGGAAAGCCGGTCACGGGAAAAACATTTGAAGCTCGCAAGCCTTGCCCCTAGTCTGGCGCCGACCGAAGCCGCCCACCTAAGCGCAAAGCGCCCAAGGCAGGCACCGGACGGAATTATCTGGGATGGGACAGACTAAAGTGACACGGATGCGCATCACGCTTGCCGCGGCGACCCTGATCGGGCTTTCGCCCCTGATCGCAACACCGCTTCTGGCGCAGGACGACCGAGCGGTAGAAACCCACCAGTTCGAGGAAGGCGGCATTTACGAAGGCACCTTCAAGGACGGGTTGCAGGACGGGGTCGGCACCTACCGGCTGCCGAACGGGTTCGAATACACCGGTGAATGGGTCATGGGCGAAATCAAGGGCCAGGGCATCGCGCGGTTTACCGACGGCTCGGTCTATGAGGGCGCTTTCACCAAGGGCAAACCCGACGGGTTCGGCAAGATCACCTATGCCGATGGCGGCACCTATGAGGGCGACTGGGTCGCGGGCGAGGCCACCGGCTCCGGTGTGGCGGTCTATGCCAATGGCGTAAAATACGAAGGCGGGTTTCTGGCCGCCAAACACCATGGCCAAGGCCGGATGGAAAGCCCGACGGGCTATGTCTATGAGGGTTCCTGGGTCAATGGCGTCAAGGAGGGCAAGGGCAAGATCACCTATCCCGAAGGCGCGAGTTACGACGGCGAAATGGCCCGCGACATGCGCCACGGGCAAGGCATCCTGACCACCGACGAGGGCATGGTGCTCGACTGCAACTGGGTCGACAACCAGTGCAACGGCACAGGCAAGATCACCCAACCCAACGGCGATGTCTACGAAGGCGAGTTGGTGGCCGGGAAGCGTCAGGGCCAAGGCAAGGTGACTTATGCCAATGGCGACGTCTTCGAAGGCACCTTCGACGACGACAAACGCCACGGGCAAGGCACCTTCACCGGTGCGGACGGTTATCTCTACACCGGGCAATGGGTCAACGGCCGGATCGAGGGCGAGGGTCAGGTCACCTATCCCGACGGCTCGGTCTATGTCGGCCAGTTCAAGGACGACCTGTCCCATGGCAAGGGCAAGATCACCTATCCCAACGGTGCCACCTATGAGGGCGACTGGCTCTATGGCGTGCCCGAAGGCGAAGGCGTCGTGCACTATGCCGGCGGGCTGTCCTATGAAGGCGGCTTCAAAAACGCACAAAACCACGGCTTCGGCAAAATGACTTATGCCGATGGCTTCGTCTACGAGGGCGACTGGGTCGAGGGCCAGCGTCAGGGCAAGGGCAAGGGGACCTATCCCGACGGCACGGTCTATGAGGGCGATTACGTCGCGGGCAAGCGTCAGGGCATCGGCACCATCGTCATGGCCACGGGCTTCACCTACACCGGCGAATGGCAGGACGGCGAAATCCAGGGCCGCGGCAAGGCGGTCTACGCCAATGGCGACAGCTACGAAGGCCTGTTCGTCGCGGGCAAGGCCAACGGTCGCGGTACGATCACCTACAAGGACGGCCGCGTGGCCTCCGGCGACTGGGTCGACGGCGCGCTGGTCTCCGAGGATGCCACCCCGGCGGACACCTCGACGGAAGAGACCCCCGCCCCCTCGGAATAACCCCCGCACCACGAAAAACAGAAAAAGGCGGCCCATCCCGGCCGCCTTTTCCTTGTCCAAAACCCTCCCGACGCCGGACCTCGAGGCCATATGTCGGGAGGGGCCGATCCATGTGCGGATGGATCAGGGTTTCAGCTTGTTGACCTTCATGATCTTCATGATCATTTTTTCATAGAACGGTTCGGACACGCCGCGTTTCACCTTGCGCATGAAGTACCATTCGAAGCCGAGTTTCGCCCAGTGCACCCATTTGCCGTGACCGGCCCAGTTGACGTTGCGCGGCGGGTTCTGCGGCATGGCGAGGAAGGCGGCCCCTCCGTCACCGAAGTCGGCCAGACAGAGCGCGTTCCAGGAAGCGAGGTTCTTCGGCTCTTCGCCCTTCATGATCAGCGGAATGTTATGCGCCGTCGCAGTGACCATCGATTCGATCATGAACCCGGTTTTCGGCACGCCGGTCGGGATCACGGTCGGCTCCGTCGGCGCGATGGCGATGCAGACGCCGATGCCGAAGATATTCGGATAGGTCGGGTTGCGCTGGAATTCATCGACGATGACAAACCCGCGCGGGTTCACGAGGCCCTCAACGCCCATCAGCGCCGGAATGCCGCGGAACGCCGGGAGCAGCATGGAATAGGAGAAGGGCAGTTCGTGCTCTTTCACCGGATTGCCATACTGGTCGTGCTCGGTGACGAAAATCTTGCCGTCTTCGAACTTGTTGGTCTTGGCGTTGGTGATCCAGCGGATCGAGCGGTCGCGCATGTAGGATTCGAGCATCCCCTTGGTGTCGCCCACCCCGCCAAGGCCAAGGTGGCCAATATAGGGTTCGGGCGTCACAAAGGTCATCGGCACCTTGTCGCGGATTTTGCGGCGGCGCAGGTCGGTGTCCATGGTCATGGCATATTCATAGGCCGGACCGAAACAGGACGCGCCCTGCACGGCCCCCACGACGATGGGACCGGGATTGGCACAGAAATCGTCCCACATCGCCCCCGACTCGGAGGCGTGCTCGATGGAACAGACAGAATGGGTGTAACCTTCGGGACCGAACCCCTCGATCTCGTCGAAGGCCAGTTCCGGCCCGGTCGCCAACACCAGATAGTCGTAGGTGACCTCGCGACCCGAAGCGAGCGTGATCTTGTTTTCCTTCGGATCGAGCGCCACGGCACCGTCACAGATAAAGTCGATCCCCCGACGCTTCATCACCGGTTCGAGCTCGATGGTCAGCTCGTCTTTCGTGCGCCAGTTGACGCCTGCCCACGGGTTCGAGGGGGTGAACTGGAAATAACTCTTGTTGGAAATGACCGTGATCTTGTCATCCTTGCCCACGGTTTCTTTCAACTCATAGGCCTGAATGGTCCCGCCAAGGCCAGCGCCGAGCACAACGATATGCGCCATAGTCGTATCCCTTCCTTGATGCCTCCGTCTTACCGGGTCAGCATCCCCGACGGAGCGATGTGCAAAACTCATAGCACAGTTTTTTGCGAACCGGCTTGATTTTACCCCAGATCGAGTCGGCATACATTCGTATTCAATTTTCTGAATGGGATTGCAAGAGGGTTTTACAAGGCGGCAGCATGACGCAGTTGCACAGAATGGAAATAAGGGGGTTTTCAACCGGCCCCCACAGGGTATATTCCAGCCCCATGACGACGATGGCTCATACTCCTTCCCAAGCCCTGCGCCCCTGCGCAGCGCTGCGTCATGGCCTTCTTCTTCTTAGCTGCCTCTGAGCGTGCCTTCGGCGCGAGGCTCAGAGGTGACCGCATGCGCCGAGACAGCACAGCCCGAAAGCTAAGAACAACAAGAGAGATTTCAAAATGACCACGACTTCCAAACAGGACCGCGTCCTGATTTTCGACACGACTTTGCGCGACGGCGAACAGAGCCCCGGCGCCACCATGAGCCATAACGAGAAACTCGAGATCGCCGCCATGCTCGACGAGATGGGCGTCGACATCATCGAGGCCGGGTTCCCGATTGCCTCCGAAGGCGACTTCGAAGCCGTCTCCGACATCGCGAAAGCCTCGAAGAATTCCGTCATCTGCGGCCTCGCGCGCGCCAATTTCAAGGACATCGATCGCTGCTGGGAGGCCGTGAAACACGCGGCCCAACCGCGCATCCACACCTTCATCGGCACCTCGCCCCTGCACCGCGACATCACCGCGCTGTCGATGGACGCCATGGCCGACCAGATCCACGAAACCGTGTCGCACGCCCGCAACCTGACCGACAACGTGCAATGGTCGCCGATGGATGCGATCCGCACCGAACACGATTACCTCTGCCGCGTCGTCGAGATCGCGATCAAGGCCGGTGCCACCACGATCAACATCCCCGACACCGTGGGTTACACCATCCCGCGCGAGTCCGCCGACATCATCCGTATGCTCTTAGAACGCGTGCCGGGGGCCGACGAGGTGATCTTCGCGACCCACTGTCACAACGATCTCGGCATGGCGACCGCCAACGCGCTGGCCGCTGTCGAAGCGGGTGCGCGTCAGATCGAATGCACGATCAACGGTCTGGGCGAGCGTGCGGGCAACACCGCGCTCGAAGAGGTCGTCATGGCGCTCAAGGTCCGTCACGACGTCATGCCCTATGACACCGGCATCGACACCACCAAGATCATGGGCATTTCCCGCCGCGTCTCGCAGGTCTCCGGCTTCCCGGTGCAGTTCAACAAGGCCATCGTCGGCAAGAACGCCTTCGCGCATGAATCCGGCATCCACCAGGACGGCATGCTGAAGAACAAGGAAACCTTCGAGATCATGCGCCCGCAGGACGTGGGCTTGGCGGGCACCTCCCTGCCCTTGGGCAAACACTCCGGCCGTGCTGCACTCCGCGCCAAGCTCGAGGACATGGGCTACCCCATGGCCGACAACCAGCTCAAGGATGTCTTCGTCCGCTTCAAAGACCTCGCCGACCGCAAGAAGGAAGTGTTCGACGACGACCTGATCGCGCTCTTGCGCGACGCCGGGGCCGCCGATCAGAACGAGCGCATCAAGGTCAAGTTCCTGCGCGTGATCTGCGGCACCGAAGCGCCGCAATCCGCCGATCTGACCCTTGAAGTCGACGGCGTCGACAAACAGGTCACCTGTCAGGGCGACGGGCCGGTCGATGCGACCTTCAAGGCGATCAAGTCGATCTTCCCGACGACCGCCCGCCTGCAACTCTATCAGGTCCACGCCGTGACCGAAGGCACCGACGCGCAGGCCACCGTCTCCGTCCGTCTCGAAGAGGACGGCAAGATCGTCACCGGCCAAAGCTCCGACACCGACACGGTCGTCGCCTCCGCCAAGGCCTATGTGAACGCGATGAACCGCCTCTTGGTGCGCCGCGAAAAATCGGCCCCGGATTCGGACGTCAAGACGGTGAAATACACCGACGCCGTCTGATCGCAGCTTCCAAACCCGAAAAGGCGCTCCCTTGGGGCGCCTTTTTGCTGCGCAACACCCGTTTGTGAGCGGGTCTTTGCCATTCACGCCGCGCGCGGCCCCTTTCCCACAGGCCCCGCGCCCCCTATAAGTCTGCCGATACGGGGGGATTCTCCCCTTTTGCGCGCACGACGGGGCTTTGGGACAATATGGCGGGACTGACCGGACTTTTTTCTTCGGACATGGCAATCGACTTGGGCACGGCGAACACGCTGGTCTATGTCAAAGGCAAGGGGATCATCCTCAACGAACCCTCCGTGGTCGCCTATCACGTCAAGGACGGGCGCAAACAGGTGCTCGCCGTCGGTGAAGACGCCAAGCACATGCTCGGCAAGACCCCCGGCTCGATCGAGGCCATCCGCCCGATGCGCGAAGGCGTGATCGCCGACTTCGACACCGCCGAAGAGATGATCAAGCACTTCATCCGCAAAGTGCACAAACGCACGACCTTTTCGAAACCGAAAATCATCGTCTGCGTTCCGCAGGGTGCAACACCCGTCGAAAAGCGCGCCATCCGCCAATCCGTGCTCTCCGCCGGTGCCCGCAAGGCCGGTCTGATCGCCGAACCCATCGCGGCGGCCATCGGCGCGGGCATGCCGATCACCGACCCGACCGGCAACATGGTCGTCGACATCGGCGGCGGCACCACCGAGGTGGCCGTGCTGTCCCTGGGTGACATCGTTTACGCGCGTTCCGTGCGTGTCGGTGGCGACCGCATGGACGAGGCGATCATTTCCTACCTGCGCCGTCAGCAGAACCTGCTGATCGGCGAAGGCACCGCCGAACGGATCAAGACCACCATCGGCACAGCCCGCATGCCCGACGACGGGCGCGGCGCCGTGTTGACGATCCGAGGCCGCGACCTTTTGAACGGCGTGCCGAAAGAGATCGAGATCAATCAGGCGCAGGTCGCCGAAGCGCTGGCCGAACCCGTGCAGCAAATCTGCGAAGCGGTCATGCAGGCGCTGGAAACCACGCCGCCCGATCTCGCCGCCGACATCGTCGACCGTGGCGTCATGCTCACCGGTGGCGGTGCGCTTCTTGGCGAACTGGATCTGGCGCTCCGCGAACAGACCGGCCTTGCGATCTCGGTCGCCGACGAGCCACTCAATTGTGTGGCTTTGGGCACCGGCAAGGCGCTGGAATATGAAAAGCAACTCCGGCACGTTATTGATTACGACACCTGAGAGGCTGCGCCACACGCGGCGTGGTTTGGTTGCCTGAGAGGACATCTTGGCCAGAGATAAGGGCACAGCGGATGAGTATGTCCGCCCGATCCGGCGTTTGCTGATCGGGATACTGTTGCTGTGTCTCATCGGCCTCTTCATCCTCTGGCGGATCGACAGCCCGCGCGTCGAACGACTGCGCGCCGGGCTCGTGGACAAATTCGTCCCCTCGATGGAATGGGCGCTTGTGCCGGTCACGAAAACCATTGGCATGGTCGAAAACTTCCAAAGCTATCAGCGGCTTTACGAACAGAACCAGGAGCTGCGCAACGAGTTGCGGCAGATGCAGGCCTGGAAAGAAGCAGCGCTTCAGCTCGAACAAAAAAATGCCAAGCTCCTTGATCTCAACAATGTCCGCCTCGACCCGCGCTACACCTATGTGACCGGCGTCGTCATGGCCGACAGCGGCTCGCCCTTTCGCCAATCCGTGCTTCTCAACGTCGGCGCGCGGGACGGGATCGTCGATGGCTGGGCCACGATGGATGGCATCGGTCTTGTCGGACGTATCTCCGGCGTGGGCCAGAACACCGCGCGGGTGATTCTTCTGACCGACAGCAACTCGCGCCTTCCCGTAACGATCCAGCCCTCCGGCCAGCGCGCGATCCTGTCCGGCGACAACTCGATCCGGCCTTCGCTCGATTTCATCGAAACGCCGGAACTGATACGCCCCGGCGACCGGGTGATTTCCTCGGGCGATGGCGGGGTTTTCCCGCCGGGCATCCTGATCGGTCAGGTCGCAAAAGGCCCGGACCGCCGGTTGCGCGTCGTGCTTGCCGCCGATTACGAGCGGCTCGACTACCTGCGCGTGCTGCGCACCCATGAAAGCGAACGGATCACCGACCCCGGTTCCCTGATCCTGCCCGACGGTACCCCGGAGGCAGAGGCCCCGGAACTCGAAACAGGTGCGGAGGCTGGCGATGGTTGATCCGCGCACCGTCCGCACCCTGTCGTTTCGCGCGGGTTACCTGTTCGTCGCCTTCACCGCCGCGTTCTTCTACCTTTTGCCGATCGAGGTCGGCGCGGGGCATTGGCCCGGGCCGGACCTGATCCTGTCTGTGGCCTTCGCCTGGGTGCTGCGCCGCCCGGATTACGTGCCGGTCTTCCTCTTCGCCCCCGTCATGCTGATGGCCGATTTCATCTTTCTGCGCCCGCCGGGGCTCTGGACCCTGCTCGCCGTTCTGGGCCTCGAATTCCTGCGCCGCCGCGAAGTCACCTCCCGCGACATGCCCTTTGCCGTCGAATGGATGATGGTGGCTGGCGTGATGCTGGCCATGGCGGTTTTGAACCGTCTCGTCCTCGCCATCTTCATGGTCGACCAGACCTCTCTGGGCCTTGCCCTCATGGGTCAGCTTTCGACCCTTCTGAGCTATCCTTTGGTGGTTCTGGTCTCGCAATTCCTGCTCGGCGTGACGAAGATCAGCCCCTCCGAAGCGGATGAAATGAGGTATGTGCGATGAGACGGACGCCCACGGAAACCGCCGCCTCCACCCGCAAGATCAGCCGCCGCGCCTTGTTCCTCGGCGGCTCGCAACTGGCCTTCATGGGCATTCTCGGTCTGCGCATGCGCTACATGCAGGTCGAACAGGCCGACGAATTCCGTCTTCTCGCCGAGGAAAACCGCATCCGCGACTTCCTCCTCGCCCCTGCCCGCGGCCTGATCTACGACCGCAACGGCACGCTGCTGGCCGAGAACGAACAGACCTTCCGCGTGGTGATCCGCAAAGAGGACTCCGCCGAACTCGACTCGGTTTTGATAAAGCTCGAAGAGCTGATCGGTATCACCGCAGAGGATCAGGCCCGCGTGCGCAAGGAACTCAAGGACGCCGGTCCCTCCGCGCCCGTGATCATCGCGGATCGTCTGAGCTGGCAGGATTTCTCGCTGGTCTCCGCCAATGGTCCGGCCCTTCCGGGCGTGACGCCGGAGGTGGGACTGTCGCGCTATTACCCGCTGCACGAAGATTTCGCGCATCTCGTGGGCTATGTCGGCCCGGTGTCGAGCTATGATATTTCCAAAATGGAAACCGTCGATCCGCTCTACAAAATCCCGAAATTCCAGCTCGGCAAATTCGGCGTCGAGGCGAAACTCGAAGACGAGCTCAAAGGCAAGGCGGGCCTGCGGCGCGTCGAGCAAAACGCCTATGGCCGGATCATCCGTGAGCTCGACCGTCAGGAAGGCCAGCCCGGCAACAACATCCAGCTCACCGTCGATCACAAGGTGCAGAATTTCATCCACGCGCGCCTCGGCGGCGAAAGTGCCGCCGCCGTAGTGATCGACGTGGAGACCGGTGATGTGATCGCCGCAGCCTCCACCCCTGCCTATGATCCGAACCTTTTCGTCCGCGGCATTTCATCGGCCGATTACAAGGCGCTTCTGGAAAACGACCACCGGCCCCTGCCCGCCAAATCGGTGCAGGGCTCCTATCCGCCCGGCTCCACCTTCAAAATGGTGACCGCGCTCGCCGCCCTCGACAGCGGCGCGGTGTCGCCCGAGGAAACCGTACGCTGCCCCGGCTATGTCGAGGTCGGCGGGCGGCGGTTCCACTGCTGGAAACGCTCAGGCCATGGCAACCTGAACCTCATAGGTTCCCTGCGCCATTCCTGCGACGTCTATTATTACGAGATGGCCCAACGCACCGGCATCGACAAGATCGCCGAAATGGGCCGCAAACTCGGCCTCGGGCAGGAATACGACCTGCCGCTTTCGGGGATCAATTCCGGGCTGATGCCGGACAAGCAATGGAAACTCGCCAAACGCGGCGCCGAATGGGTCGTGGGCGACAGTCTCAACGCCTCCATCGGGCAGGGTTTCGTTCTGACGACGCCCTTGCAGCTCGCGGTGATGACCGCACGCCTCGCCACCAATCGGGAGATCGTCCCCCGCATCGTGAAATCCATCGACGGCGTCGAACAGCCGGTGCTGGGCGGCGGGCCTCTGGAGATCAACGAGAACATGCTGCGCGCGGTGCGTCAGGGCATGTATGAGGTGCTGAACTCCAACCGCGGCACCGCCTTCGCCTCCCGCATCGCCAATGAAAGTCTGCGCATGGCGGGCAAGACCGGCACCTCACAGGTCCGCTCCACCGTGGTCGACAACAAAGAAGTGCCTTGGGAACAGCGCGACCATGCGCTGTTCGTCGCCTTCGCCCCCTATGACAAGCCGCGCTATGCGGTGTCCGTCGTGGTCGAACATGGCGGCGGTGGTTCCTCCGTCGCCGCCCCCATTGCCCGTGACATCATGCTGTTCTCGCTCCACGGTGCCGTACCGCCGCTGTCGGATTACCCTTCGGCGCAACAGAACACGATCCGCGAACGTTTCCGCACCCTGCCGCTGATCGGCAATGACGCGGAGCGTGACGAGAGAAGTCAGGCATGAGGATGAGGACGTGAGCTATCTCGAAAGCAATCTCAAGACCGTCCCCACCGGCCTCTCCAAGGTGCTCTATCTCAACTGGGCGCTGGTGCTGCTGCTCTCCGCCGTCGCCTCTGTCGGGTTCCTGATGCTCTATTCCAACGCCGGGGGCTCCTTCCAGCCTTGGGCCGAACCGCAGATGAAGCGTTTCGCCCTCGGCATGGTCGCCATGTTCATGATCGCCATGGTGCCGATCTGGTTCTGGCGCAATATTGCGGGCGTGGCCTATATCGTCTCCTTCATGCTATTGATTTTCGTGGAGTTCTTCGGCCATGTCGGCATGGGGGCACAGCGCTGGATCGACCTTGGCGTCATCAAGCTCCAGCCCTCCGAGCTGATGAAAATCTCTCTCGTCATGCTGCTCGCGGCCTATTACGACTGGTTGCCGATCGACAAGGTCTCCCGCCCGCTCTGGGTCGCCATTCCGGTCATCCTGATCCTCGTGCCGACGTTTCTGGTGCTGAAACAACCCGATCTCGGCACCTCGATCCTGTTGCTCGCAGGCGGGGCCATCGTGATGTTCGCAGCCGGCGTGAGCTGGTGGTATTTCGGGGCCGTGATCGCGATTTTCGCGGGCCTCATCAGTGCCGTCTTCATGTCCCGCGGCACGCCCTGGCAGCTTCTCAAAGACTACCAGTTCCGCCGCATCGACACCTTCCTCGACCCGTCCACCGACCCTCTGGGCGCAGGCTATCACATCACCCAGGCGAAGATCGCGCTTGGCTCCGGCGGCTGGACCGGGCGCGGTTTCATGCAGGGCACGCAATCGCGCCTCAACTTCCTGCCGGAAAAACACACCGACTTCATCTTCACCACTCTGGCAGAAGAATTCGGCTTCATCGGCGGCTTCTCCCTTCTGGCGCTCTACGCCGGGATCATCGTCTTTTGTCTGATCTCAGCGATGAACAACAAAGACCGCTTCGGCGCCCTCGTCACCATCGGCATCGCGGCAACGTTCTTTTTCTTCTTCGCGGTCAACATGTCCATGGTCATGGGGCTGATGCCCGTCGTCGGCGTGCCGCTGCCGCTGGTGTCCTACGGGGGCTCGGCCATGCTCGTGCTGCTCGCCGCGTTCGGCATCGTGCAATCCGCCCATATTCACCGACCCAGAGGGAAACGCTGATCCATGAGCCTCACCATCCTGTTTTCCGCCCCGGACCGGCTCTGGCCCGCCTATTCGGTTGCGCTCCCCAAGGCGTTCGAGGCCGCAGGGCTCGACGCGCATCTGACGCGTGAAGCCGATCCCGAGACGGTCGATTACATCGTCTATGCCCCGAATGCGGCCCTAAGAGATTTCACCCCCTTCACCCACACCAAGGCCGTGTTGAGCCTCTGGGCCGGGGTCGAGAAAATCGCGCCCAACGCCACCCTGACCCAACCCCTGTGCCGCATGGTGGACGCGGGCCTCGCGCTCGGCATGCGCGATTACGTGGTGGGCCATGTGATGCGGCATCATCTGGGCATGGACCGCCATATCCACGGCCTGAAAGGCGTCTGGGACCAGACCACGCCGCCTTTGGCCCGCAACCGCAAGATCACCGTTCTGGGCATGGGCGAGCTGGGTCGCACCTGCGCCGACGCGCTCTCGGGCCTCGGTTTCGATGTCACCGGCTGGTCGCGTCGTCCGAAAGATCTGCCCGGCATCACCTGCCTCTCCGGCTCGGATGGGTTGCAAAAGGCCCTCTCGACCGCCGAGATCCTCGTGCTCTTGTTGCCCGACACAAGTCAGACGCAAAGCATACTGAATGCCGACACGCTGAATCGCCTCCCGAAAGGTGCCATGATCGTCAATCCGGGGCGCGGCACGCTGATCGACGACACCGCCCTTCTGGCCGCCCTCGACAGTGGCCAGATCGGCCATGCAACCCTCGACGTCTTCCGCACCGAACCGCTGCCCGAGGATCACCCCTACTGGTCCCACCCCAAGGTCACGGTCACGCCCCATATCGCCGCCGAGACCCGGCCCACCACCGCGTCCGAGGTCATCGCGGAGAACATCCGGCGCGGCAAAGCGGGGGAACCCTTCCTTCACCTCGTAGATCGGAACGCAGGCTACTGAACGCCCCGCCCGTTTCCTTTGCTGTGAAAATACTCAGGCTCACCGCAGGATCGGCGGCGCATTCGGGTCCATGCCCGGCGCAGACGGCCCGTTGGTCTCGAAGGGTTCCGGCTCCGGCAAATCAAAGCGCAGCCCGAACCGCGCCAGAGAGGCACAGACCGGATCGGACGATTTGAAGAAGGTCACATCGAGCGCCCCTGCCTCGATCCCGGAAAAGATCAAAGCTTCAGACACGAGCCGCGCCAATGCCGTCTCGGCCCCCGGAATTTGGTCCACGAAAGCAAGGAGATGCGAGCGCACCCCGTCCTCGTATTTCACCCCGGCCAGATAGCAGAGCTTCGCCAATCCACCGGCAATCGCGAGCTTCGCATCGAGCGCAGTGATCAGCAGTTCCGTCAGACCGGCGGGCGGGAACACCTCTTCGGCCTTGCCGTGTGTCTCGGTCGGCGCATTGCCCAGCGTCGCATGCAGCCAGTCGACCGCCTCTCCCGGCAACAGCATCTCGGAGGGCGCTACGGACAGATTCAGCCCGAGACCGTAACCCGATCCGGCCAGCATCTCCGCCAGAACCCGCCCCGACATCGCCGCATAGGGCGCATGGCCCGCAAACTCCGCCAGACGCTGTTCGCGGTCGAAGGCAAGGACAAAGCTATTCTCTTCAACGGGAAACACCCGTGGCGAGATCGGCCCCTCGCCGTCGTGTTCCTCTTCGAGCAAAAGGAACCACTCGCCATCCGCCACCCGTTCGAAAAACCGCAGACGCGCGTTGTCGTCCTCGGGCGCGGCCTGCATCGCGGCATGGGCGATATCGACGGGCGTTTGATCTGGCGTTTGGTCGGTCATGGCATCTCTCGCAACAAGTCTCGGACACGGGCGCGCAGCTCCGGCAAAAGCTCGGCCTCGAACCACGGATTTTTCCTCAGCCAAGCCGTATTGCGCCACGACGGATGAGGCAAGGGAAAGACACGCGGCGCATGCGCACGCCAGCCTTGCACCGCCTCGGTCAGACTGCCCCTGTGCCCGGTGTGATAGCGGATCGCATGCAGCCCGACGGGCAGGATCAGCTCAAGATCGCCCAGCTCCGCCATCACCTTGTCATGCCATGTCTCACGACACAACGCGGGCGGCGGGATGTCCGCGCCCTTGGCGTCATAGCCGGGAAAGCAGAAGCCCATCGGCACGATGGCGATCCGCGCACGGTCATAGAATGCCGCCTCGTCCAGCCCAAGCCACGCGCGGAGCCGGTCGCCCGAGGGATCGGTGAAGGGCCGCCCGCTCTCATGCACCCGCGCGCCGGGGGCTTGGCCAGCAATCAGGATGCGGGCCGACGGGCGGAACCACACCACAGGGCGCGGCGCGTGATGCGTCACGGTCGCGGCGAACTGCCCGGCACAAAGGCGACAGGCAGAAATGTCATCGGCAAGGCTCATGGAAAGCTTCTAGCGCGCGAGATTGAAAAAGGCCACTTGACTCATTTCTATATTTTTAGAAATATCGAATTAACCACAGGAGCCCCGCATGAGCCATGTTCCTTTCGACGACATCACTCTGGCCGAGGCGGCCAGCACCTTTGCCGCCCTCGGGTCCGAACAGCGGCTTCTGGTGTTGCGCGCGCTGGTGCGGGCGGGCCCGAAGGGTCTGACCATCGGCGAACTGGGCGCACGCACCGGCATCACCGGCGCGACGCTCACCCACCACATGAAAACGCTGGCCGCCACAAAGCTTGCCAAGCAGGAAAAACACGGCCGGTCGGTGATCTGCATCGCCGCCGATTATCGCGAGCTGGATACGCTGGTCTCCGCCCTGCTGTCCGAATGCTGCGCCGATTGCACGGACGACGCCTGCACCCCGGACAGCCATTGCCACAGCGATCATCGCACAGGAGAGGATCATGACTGAGCTGACGCAAACCCCGCCCCGCCTGCCCTCGCTCTGGAAAAAGACAGACAAGGCGGTTTTGCTCACCGCGTTCGTCCTGCTCGCGGTTGCGATCCTCGACACCACGAACCTCTGGCCGACCCTGCGCTTCACCGTCGCGGCACTCTGGCACGCCGCCCCGTTCCTGTTGTTCGCCATCCTCGCCACCGCCTATGTACAGGCCTCGGGCGCCGAGACGCTTTTGGCGCGGGCCTTCGAAGGGCGCGAGGTGCAGATGATCGTGGTCGCGGCGCTCGTTGGCGGCATCTCTCCCTTCTGCTCCTGTCAGGTCATCCCCTTCATCGCCGCCTCGCTGGCCGTGGGCGTGCCGCTCTCGGCGGTCATGGCCTTCTGGCTCGCCTCACCGTTGATGGACCCTGCCATGTTCTTCGTGACAGCGGGTGAGCTGGGCATGGATTTCGCCCTGGCAAAAACGGTGGCTGCCGTCGGCATCGGCCTTTTGGGCGGGTTTGGCGTCAAGCTCCTCGGCGGCACGGCACTGTTCTCCGACCCGCTCAAGGCTTTCACCAAACCCTCCTGCTGCGCCACCGCCGCCCTTCGGGGCGCGCCGCTTTGGGCTTTCTGGCGCGACAACGCCCGCATCGGCACGTTCAAATCGAGTTTTTTCAAGAACCTGATGTTCCTCGGGAAATGGATGCTGGTGGCCTATGCGCTCGAAAGCGTGATGCTGTCCTACCTGCCCGCCGACATGATCGCCTCCGTCATGGGCGGAGACGGCATGCGCCCGATCCTGATCGGCGCGCTGATCGGAGCGCCCGCCTATCTCAACGGTTTCGCGGCCGTGCCGCTGATGTCCGGCCTGATCTCGCAAGGCATGGCCGAGGGTGCGGCGATGTCCTTCATGGTGGCAGGTGGGATTTCCTGCATCCCGGCGGCGGTTGCGGTCTGGGCACTGGTGAAACCGCGCGTTTTTGCCGCCTATATCGGCTTTGCCCTTTTGGGCGCGGTTCTGGCCGGCACTCTCTGGTCGATTTTCTGAGCAAACCTTCGTGAAATCACCCCGCGAGCCCATCCCACAACCCCGCGCGCGCTTGCCCTGTTGCCGCAGTTGCACTATGCCCGACCCGAACAGGGCAAGGGACCGGAGGGCACGGGCATGTATAAAATCTGGAATTTCATCACCAACTATTCGCTGCTTTTGATCTTCGGGGCTATCACGGCGCTGATCTGGGCGAATGTCGATGCAAGCTCCTACCATGCCCTCGTCGATTACCCGCTTGCCGAAAACTTCTTCATCGGCCACCCGCATCTGGACGAGGCGGGTCATATCCACCGCACCCTCACCCTGCACTACCTGTTCAACGACGTACTTATGGCCTTCTTCTTCGCCATCGCCGCGAAAGAGGTCTGGGAAGCCATGATCCTCAAGAACGGCTCGCTGCGCGGCAAGAAAGCCGCAACGCCGCTGATCGCCACGGCAGGCGGGATGCTCGGGCCGGTCGTGGTCTATCTCGGGCTGGCGATGTTGTTCGGCTCCGACACATACGATGCGGTGAAAAACGGCTGGGCAGTTCCGACCGCCACGGACATCGCCTTTTCCTATCTCGTCGGGCGCCTGGTCTTCGGCGCCGGTCACCCGGCGGTGCGGTTCCTGCTTCTGCTGGCCATCGCCGACGATGCCGCGGGGCTTGTGATCCTCGCCATCTTCTATCCGACGGGTGAGCTGGCCGTGGAATGGCTGCTGCTGTCTCTTGCGGCCGCCATCGTTGTGTTCCTCGTCGCCAACTGGCTCCCGCGCGCCCTTGACCGCCACAATCAGATCCGCCCGAATTCGACCTGGGTGCGCAAAAACCTCGGCTTCTGGCCCTATCTGATCGCGGGCTGCATTTCCTGGTACGGCTTCATGCGCGCGGGCATTCACCCGGCTCTGGGTCTGCTGCCCATCGTGCCGACCATTCCCCACGCCGACCGCGCCTTCGGGATTTTCGCCGATGCCGAACAGCATCTGCACGACCTGCTCAACGACATCGAGCACAAACTGAAAACCCCGGTCGAGGTGATCCTGTTCTTCTTCGGCCTGCTCAACGCCGGTGTCGAGTTCAACGCCATCGGTGAGCCGACCTGGCTGGTGCTTGGCGGGCTTCTGATCGGCAAACCGGTGGGCATTATGATCATGGGAACGCTCGCGGCGCACGGGCTCCGTCTCGGGCTTCCGGCAGGAATGCGCACCATCGACCTGCTGGTGATCGGCTGTGTCGCCGCCATCGGGTTCACCGTGTCTCTGTTCATCGCCTCGGTCGCCTTCGACGCCCACACGCTGCTCGACGGCGCGCCGGTGCAGGATGCCGCGAAGATGGGGGCGCTGTTCTCCTTCGCCGCCGCGATCATCTCCATCGTGGCCGGGAAACTGTGCAAGGTGAAGAAACAATACATCTGACCCTCGCACACCCCTGCGGCACTGTTTCCCTCTTGAGGCCGAAATCCTGAAGTTCGGCCTCAATCTTGCCACATTTACGCGATCAGAGATGGATTTGCCGGGACAAGACGACATAATATGGCCGAAATGACCTTTTAAAACACTCTACAAGACCGCCTGTATAAACAGGGATGTGTTGAGGCAGTAACACGGCGGGGGCGTATGCTCGAGTTCGACAATGTCAGCAAGTCCTTCTGGACCGGTAAACAGCGCAAGGTGATCCTTGATCGCGCGTCTTTCCGAGTCGAGCTTGGCAATTCGCTCGGCATTCTTGCCCCCAACGGCACTGGCAAGACCACCATCATCAACATGATGTCCGGGCTTGAGAAACCCGACGAGGGGGAAATCCGCCGGGGCTGCCGCGTGTCTTTTCCGCTGGGTTTCATGGGCGGGCTGATCGGCAAACATACGGCGCGCGAGAACGTGCGCTTCATTGCCCAGATCTACGATCTCGATCCCGATTACGTCGAAGCCTTCTGTCGCTGGCTCTGTGAGCTGGACGAATATTTCGACATGCCGGTTTCGACCTTCTCCTCGGGCATGCGCTCGCGGCTGTCTTTCGCACTGCTGCTGGCGCTCGATTTCGACATGTACCTGATCGACGAAGGCATGCCCTCCACCGCGGATGTGAATTTTAACCGCAAGGCCGGGAGCATCCTGCGCGAGCGTCTCGATCGTACCACCATTGTCGTCGTGTCCCACCAGGCTGCGACACTCGAAAAATTCTGTCGCTCCGCCGCCGTTCTGCGCAACGGTCGGCTCTACATGTTCGACACGCTGGAAGAGGCCAAGGCACTGTATGACTACCAAGGTTAAAGCCCAGAAATTCCGCGTGCGCCGGACGCCCCGTGCCACTCAGGAGGCCATCCCGCAACCCGATGCGGAGGTGCTGTCCCCCGAGGAGGCACTCGAAGCCGATCTGCGCGTCGAAGCGGACAAGCTGTTCGACAACGGTGCTGACGATGACGGATTTGGCGACATGCCCTTCCCCGGGTCCGCCGCCGCGGACAAGGCAGAGGACAAGGGCGTGACCCGCATTCCGGCAAACCCGACCGCGCGCAAACGCGTACAGGGCAGCATCGCCCGCTCTCTGGGCGATGCTGCCAATGATTCCGGCAGTGCAACGGGCGAGGTGACCCCTGCCGACGAGACCGCCATCGACGCCGAGATCGACACCATCCGGCGCGAGGGCTTGACCGGGCGGCAATTGCGCATGGCACGCCGTGTGGCGCAGAAACACGGCATCGCCGCGACCTCGGATTTCGACGCGGTGCGGCTGCTGCGCAAACAGGGCATCGACCCGTTCCAGCGCGGCACCATGCTCGAACTGGTGACCACGGACAAGGACGCCTCGCGGGCGCTGACCACATCCGAAGGGCCGAAACTGCCGAAAACGGTAGATGGCACCGCCAAACTGCCCTCCTCGGATATCCTTGAGCGGTTGAACCGAGAAGACGAAATTTCCCGCATTCAGCAAGACATCGCGAAACGCCGTCAACGCAAGATGCTCCTTCTGGTGGCGCGGCTTCTGGTGTTTGTCGGCATCCCCACACTGTTCGCGGGGTTCTATTTCTACCGGATCGCGACCCCGATGTATGCGACCAAATCGGCCTTCATCATCCAGCAGGCCGAAGCTGCCTCCGCCGCGGGCAGCGGGCTCAGCAGCATGTTGAAAGGCACGTCTTTCGGCTCGTCCCAGGACTCCATTGCGGTACAGGATTACCTGACCTCGCGCGACGCGATGTTGCGGCTCGATGCCGATGCCGGGTTCAAGGCGCATTTTTCCTCACAGGCGATCGACCCGATTCAGCGCCTGCCGGAAAACCCGTCGAACGAAGCGGCCTACAAGGTCTATCTCGACCGGGTCAGCATCGGTTACGATCCGACCGAGGGCCTTCTGCGCATGGAAGTGGTCGCTGCCGATCCGGAAACCTCACAGGAATTCTCCGATCTTCTGGTGAAATACGCCGAGGAACAGGTGGACCACCTGACCCAACGTCTGCGCGAAGACCAGATGAAGGGCGCGCGTGAGAGCCTCGCCGACGCCGAATCCAAGATGAAGGCCGCGCAGGAAAAGGTCGTTCTTTTGCAGGAACAGCTCGGGATCATTTCACCCGATGCGGAAACCGCCGCGATCATGACGCAGATCTCCGGCTTCGACACGCAGTTGCAGCAAAAACGCCTGTCGCTCCAGCAATTGCTCGATAACCCGTTGCCGAACCAGGCCCGCGTCGAAGGTACACAGGGCGACATTCGCCGCCTTGAAGACATCATCGCCGACCTGCGCCGACAGCTTACCGAAGCCTCGAACGGAGCTGGTTCTCTGGCCCGGATCTCTGCCGAGCAGCGCATGGCCGAGGTGGACCTTGCCACCCGTCAGGCCATGGTGGCGCAGGCCATTCAGGCGCTCGAAGCCTCCCGCATAGAAGCCAACCGCCAGGTGCGCTATCTGTCCATGTCCTCGCGTCCCGTGGCGCCGGATGAACCGACCTACCCGCGCAAATTCGAAAACACGCTTTTGGCGCTTCTGGTGTTCTCGGGCATCTACCTGATGGCCTCGCTGACCGCCGCGGTGTTGCGCGAACAGGTTTCTGCCTGACCCGTTCCCTTTCCAGAGTTCAAGAGGGTGCGACATTCTGTTCAGACAGAATGTCGACCCGTTTGCGTATGAACCAGTATCGACACGCGGAACTTGAAAGGATCTGACGATGAAACGTTTTGCACGTTCTCTCGGTCTGATGGCCGCTCTGCCCTTCGCCGCTCAGGCGCAGGGCATCGGGGGGGAATTCATGACGAACTGGGACTTGGACGAAGATGGGCAGGTGACGCTCGCCGAAGTGCGCGAACGGCGCGGCGATCTGTTCTACATGTTCGACGAAGACGAGGACGGCAAACTCGACGACGCGGAGTATGCCACCTTCGACGAAACCCGCGCGATGGATCGAGAAAGGCATCTCGAAGAGTACGGCACCACCATGGGCCCCGGCCAAGGTCAGAGCCGTCAGGGACAAGGCCAAGGTCAGGGTCCCCGCGGGCCACGCGCCTTTGCCAAGGGCATCGACGCGGTGCAGTCTTCCATGACGCGCAAGACCAACGATCTGAACCGTGACGGTGTGGTCACACGCGCGGAATTCGTCGGCAATGGCGACCAGTGGTTCGCCCGCATGGATCGCAATCGCGACGGTGTGGTGACGCTGGCCGATTTCGGCAACTGAGCCGCACCCGACACGGAACAAAGCCGTCTCTCCGAGACACCGCGGCCCCGTGTCCGGGGCGCCTCTCCTACAAAACGCAGCCGGATGGAGATCACGGAAAAATCTTTCTCCAGATGACAAGAATTTGCCGAAAAAGGGGTTGCGCCCGACGCGGGGACGGACTAATTAGCCCCCCACGTTGGGGTGTAGCCAAGTGGTAAGGCACCGGTTTTTGGTACCGCGCACCGTAGGTTCGAATCCTACCACCCCAGCCATTTCTTCCCAGACCAAAGAAACAAGGCCCGACGCAGCAACCCCGCCGGAAAATGCCCCTGTTTTATGCCCCAGTGTCCCACTGAGAGGTCTGTGGCGAGTGACGGGGGCGGATTTAGGGACTCAGATCCGAGATTCACCACGTCCCGGCGACAGAGGTCTCAGCTCAGGATCTTGCGGAACCGCGCAAGCACCAACGTCAGTGCGATCATCGACATAGCGACCATGGCTGCGAGTTGGCCGATCACCAAATCGAACCCCGCGCCACGATAGAGCACGGATTGCGCGAAGGAGACGAAATGCGTCGCCGGGCTGATCGTGCGCATGACGATCTGGAGCCAGCCGGGCATGGATTCGAGGGGCGTGATGCCGCCGGAGAGCAGGATCATGATAACGATGACCGGAATGGTCAAAAGCCCGAACTGCCCCATGTTATGGGTGAAACTCGCCAGCATCAGCCCGACCGAAGCAACCGAAACCACATAGATCGCCGCCCCCGCCACATAAAGCGTCAGGGAGCCCGCAATCGGCACGCCCATGGCACCCTGCACAACGACCACAAGGCTGAGCACAGAGGCCAACAGGATCACGCCACCGGTAGCGAAAATCTTCGACAACACGATCTCATGCGGGCGCACCGGCATCACCAGAACATGCTCGATCGTGCCGCGTTCGCGTTCGCGGATCAGCGACGCCCCGGACAGGATCAGCATCAGCATGGTGACGTTGTTCATCAACTGCATCACGGAGGTGAACCAGCGCGTCGTCATGTTGGGATTGAACCGGCTGCGGAACACCACAGTCACCAGATCGTCGCTCTCCACCCCGGGAGAGAGATAATCCGACACGGTTTCCGCCAGAAGCTGCGTCATGAAGGACGAGCCATTGCCGGCAAAGGCGACCGCCGTGGCATCGGCGAGAATCTGGATCTCGGCCTCGTCGCCCCGCCGCAGATCGCGTTCGAGATTGGGCGGCAGGGAGACGACCAGCACATAGTCGCCATCGGTCTGCGCCTCCGCGGCTTCCGCCGGGCTCAGAAGCACGGGGGCTTCGAACAGCGGCGCGCGGATTTCGTCGATGATCCGCGCCGACAGCGGGCTGTGATCCTCGTCCACGACAGCGACCGAGAGATCCTTGACCTCGGTCGAGCCTGCATCGGACACGAGCCAGACGGCGGCACTGAACACATAGAGGATCAGCGCGACCATCACCAGATCGCCACGGATCGCACGCAACTCCTTAACCGTGAGGCGGAGGACATTTGAGAGGCTTTTCAACATGTCACGCCTCTTGCTTGCGCAGGGCAAGCACGGCAAGGGTCAGGTAGATCAGGCAGAATCCGGCAATCACCAGAATATTGAATGCCACATCGCCAAACCCGAACCCCTTGAGAAACGTACCGATGGAAATCGGCTGAAACCACGCCCCGGGGAAGGACAGGCCGAGCATGCGTCCCATCGGCGCAAGCGTCGAGACCGGCGTGACCAGTCCGGAGAAGTTGACCGTCGGGATGATCGACAGCACCGCCGTGGCAAAGACCGCCGAGACCTGCGTACGGGTGAAACTCGACATCAACTGGCCAAACCCAGAGGTCGCGATGACATAGAACAGCGCGGCAAGACCAAGCACCGGCAGGCTGCCATACAAAGGCACACCGAAAACCCACAGGCCCAGTCCCGCCAACACCCAGAAATTGAACCAGGCAATGACGACATAGGGGATTTGCTTGCCGACGAGGAATTCGACCTTGCGCACCGGCGTCGCACGGAAATTGGCGATTGTGCCGGTTTCCTTTTCGCGCACGACCGAGATCGCCGACATGATCGCGGGGATCAGCATCAGGATCAGCATGAGCATCGAGGGCACCATGGCATGCGCGCTTTTGAACGCCTGATTGTAAAGATAGCGGGTCGAGATCGAGAGACTGTCGGAACTGTCCGTGCCCGTTTCGGTGGCGAGATCGGAGGCGAATTGCGTCAGCAGCCCAAGCGCATAGCCCTCGGCGGTTTCGCCGCGGAACGGCATCGACCCGTCGATCCAGAGCGAGATTTCCGGCGCCGTCTGGCCCTGATGCAGCGCCTTGCCAAACCCGTCGGGGATTTCCATCGCCAGCGTCATATCCCCCCGCTCCATCCGCCGGTCCAGCGCGTCGAGCGAGCTGTAATCCTCCTGTTGGTCGAATTGCGGAATGGCGGAAAACGCCTCGATCAACCGCCGACTTTCCGGCGTGTGATCCATGTCGTTGACCGCAAAGCTCAGCTTGTCCACGTCAAAGGAAATGCCGAACCCCATGGTGATCAACAGGATGATCGGACCGGCCAGAGCAAAGAACATACGGATCGGATCGCGCATCAGTTCCAGCGTCTCCCGCGAAGTATAGGCCCAGAGCCGACTGGCGGCCCGATGTAGCGCGTTCGGAGCTTCGACTGTGACATCCGCTGTCAGATCCGCCTCCACGGAGGGGGCGTCTTCGGTCTGCGCCTCGCCCTCAAGAGCGGCAATGAAAGCCTCCTCAAGGGTCGCCGCCCCTCGCCGCTCCGTCAGTTCCTGCGGCGTGCCGACATCGAGAACACGCCCCGCATGCATAAGCGAAATCCGGTCGCAGCGCTCCGCCTCGTTCATGAAATGGGTGGAGATGAAAATCGTCACCCCCTTGTCGCGCGACAGAGAAATCAGCTTGCGCCAGAACGCATCGCGCGCCAGCGGGTCCACGCCAGAGGTCGGCTCGTCGAGAATGAGAATGCGCGGCTCGTGGATGATCGCGACCGCCAACTGCAAGCGCTGCCGAATCCCAAGGGGCAATCCGTCGGGCATGCTCCCAGCCACCTCGGTCAGTTCGAATTCGTCCAAGACCTCACGCACCCGTGCCACCCGGCGTTCGGGCGGGATGTGGTAGAGTTTCGCATGCAGATCAAGGTTCTGCCGCACGGTGAGTTCGGCATAGAGCGAAAAGGCCTGCGACATGTAACCGATGTTCTGGCGTGCAGCCATGTCGCCGTTTTCAAGCTCTTCACCGAAGAGTTTCGACCGCCCTTCTGTCGGCTGCAACAACCCTGTGAGCATCTTCATCGTCGTCGATTTGCCGCAGCCGTTGGAGCCGAGAAATCCGAAAATCTCGCCCTCGGGAATGGTGAAACCGACGTGATCGACGGCGGTGAAATCCCCGAAACGCTTGACCAGATCGAACGCCTCGATTGCGGGCACCGCGCCGTCTTTTGCGGGCCGGGGGCGCAGGGTCACTCCGACCTCCTCGCCCTCTTCTTTCGGCAGCATCTCAATGAAGGCGTCCTCAAGCGTCGCCTTGCCCGCCTGTGCCCGGATTTCCTCCGGCGTTCCGGTGGCGATCACCTTGCCGTCGTTCATCGCGGCCAGCCATTCGAATCGTTCCGCCTCTTCCATATAGGCGGTGGCGACCAGCACGCTCATGCCGGTGAGCTTGGCCCGGATGCGGTCGATCAACTCCCAGAACTGCCGCCGCGACAGCGGGTCCACCCCGGTCGTCGGCTCGTCGAGGATCAAAAGATCCGGATCGTGGATCAGCGCCGCGCAGAGTCCGAGTTTCTGCTTCATCCCGCCCGACAATTTGCCCGCCGGGCGGTCGAGAAACGGCGCAAGCCCGGTGGCCTCGGTCAGCATGGCGATGCGCTCGCGCCGCTCTGCATGCTTTTGACCGAACAAACGTCCGAAGAAGTCGAGGTTCTCACGCACGCTCAGCGTCGGATAAAGGTTTCGCCCCAGCCCTTGTGGCATATAGGCGATCCGTGCGCCCAGAGCGCTGCGGGCACGGGCGTCGCGCATATCCCGATTGAGGACAGTGATCTCTCCCCTCTGCGCCTTGCGCACCCCGGCGATCAGCCCCAGAAGCGTGGATTTGCCGACCCCATCCGGCCCGATCAGGCCAACCACCTTCCCGGCGGGGATGTCGAGCGTCACATCGTCGAGCGCAGAGACCGCCTTGTAACGATGCGACACGGCGTTGAGACGTGCCACATGTTCCATCGCGCGTTACTCCGGCACGTTGACGGTCAGATGCTCCGGCCAGTCCACATCGGGGCGGCTACGCACGAAACCGATGCCCCGCACCCCGCTTTTGATCAGGTTTTCATATTTCGCCAAAAGCGCACGCGGCACAGACAATTTCACCCGGAACACAAGCTCTTCGCGCTGTTCCTGCGTTTCGACATTCTTCGGCGTGAATTGCGATTGCGGCGAGATGAAGGTGATAGTCGCGGGCACCACATAGTCGGCAATCGGATCGAGGATGAGACGGGCTTCATCGCCCACCGCCAGCGTGCCGATCACCGTCGCGGGCAGATAAATGTTCATATAGACATTGCTCAGATCGAGCATGGTGACGACCGGATAGCCCGCATCAATCACCTCGCCCGGCTCATGCAGACGATAGAGCACCCGCCCCCGGAGCGGCGCCTTGATGGTCAGATCGTCGAGCGCAAGCTGCACCTGCTCCTGATCGGCCTCAGCGGCGGCAATCGAAGCCTTGGCGTCCTCGATCTGGGCCTTGGCCATCTCGACCGTCGCCTTGGCGCTGTTGAGCGCATTGGTCGCATCGTCGAGTGTACTTTGCGCCGTGGTGCCGCTGTCATGTAGCTTCACGACGCGATCATAGGTTGTCTGCGCCACGGAAAGTGCGCTTTCGGCCTGCATCAGCGTGGCCTGCGCCACGGTCAGTCCGGCCTTGGCACGCAACACTGCCGCTTTCGCCGCGTTCAACTGCGCCGTGGCGTCCGCCGTGCCCATCTGCGCGATCACATCGCCCGCGGCCAGAAGATCGCCCTCTTCCGCCGTCACGCTGTCGATGCGGCCCGCGTATTTCGTCGCCACATCGACACTCTGCGCCTCGATCCGGCCATTGGAGCTGTAGATACCCTCCTCGCCGTTCGACTTGCCGAATTTTTCGAGCAGCGTGTCAAAACGGCTTTGCGCCAAAGCGGGGGAAATTCCCGCTCCGAGCGCAGCGATCAGAAGGAATGTGAAAACGGGATGGCAACGAAGCATCGGATCGGCCTTTCTCGGGACGGACTCGCAATGGGTCTCAGGTATGGCTTTGACTATCATGTCTTTCTTCGCACAGAAATCATAAATGACAAAATCGTCAACTTGTGACTGTGCGTCGGCTGAAGATGTTTACGCACGGGACAAGACCGCCCTATGCGTCTGTGTCAAAAATCCCCTGACAAGATCCATGCGCACCATCCTGGCACAGGCCTGGTCCGGCAGGGGGCGATCAGGTTCCGATCACCCGCCGATCAGTCGCAGGGCGAGGATGACACAAATTCCCCCGAGAGCGACACTCAACCCCTGCCAAAACCGCAGCGGATTGCGTGCCATCAACGGCCTGTGCGTCTGGGCTTGCCATTCCGCTCCGGGCCGTTTCAGATCGGCGATGAATTCGGACAGCGCGTGATAGCGCAACACGGGGTCGGGATGGGTCGCACGTTTAAGCGCCAGATCGACCCAACCGGGCACAGCGCTGTCGTCGTCGCGCGCCGAAGTATAACGCAACCGGGCCTGATCGCGCCGCGACTGGATGCGCGCCACCTGCGTGCCATAGGGCAGCCGCCCGGTGAGCATCTCGTACACGATCGCCGCCAGCGCGAACTGATCGGACCGCCAACTCAGCACGTCTCCGGTGAAATACTCGGGTGCGGTGTATTGATAGGTGCCGGGCATCTCGCCCAGCGTACCCGGCCCGGCCTCTTCGACACCGGCCACGGAGACGGAACCGAGATCGATAATTTTGACGGTGCCCTCGGCGTCGATCATGATATTTTCCGGGCGGATGTCCTGATGCACCATCTCGCGACGGTGAATGGCCCGAAGCCCCGTGGCGATTTGTTCGGCAATCTGACGAACGGTCACCAGATCGGGCCTCGGATGATCCACCATCCATTGCCGCAGGGTTTGCCCTTCGACATACTCACTCGCCACGTAAAGTGCGCTGCGCGTCTCCGGCAGCGCGGCGGCGCGCAGAACATGCGGCGAGGCGATCCGCCGGGCGATCCAGTCCTCCAACATGAACCGCCGCAGATAGGTCTGATCCCCGCCGGTTTCGGTGGCCGGGATCTTGAGCGCAACACGATTGCCCTCGGGATCGAGGGCGAGAAAGACATGCGAGCGCGCCGTCGTATGGATCGGGCGCAGAATGCGGAACCCGTCGATCTCATCCCCGTCGCGCGGCAGCCTTGGGATCGGCAGATGCACTGCCTCGACATCGAAACCGCCTTCGGGAAGGCTGTCGATCCGGACAAGCTGCACGGTGAGATTGTCGTTGCTGCCCTTTTCAAACGCGACCTCGGCAAGCCTCTGCGCGGCGGCCTCCAGAGTCTCCGTAGCGTCCAGCGCAGCAAGGACATCCTTCCCGTCGATCACCTCATGAACGCCATCCGTGGAGAGTATGAAAAGATCGCCAAGGGTTAGAGGCAATTTGCGGTAGTCGATCTCGATATTCGGCTCAACGCCCAGAGCGCGGCCAAGATAGCTTTCGTCCTGTGAAAGCCTGACGCGATGATCGACGGTCAGCGGCTCAAGGCTCTTGCCGACAAGGCGCTGGATGCGACTGTCGCCGATGTGAAAGAGATGCGCCTCGCGCCCCTTGAGGATCATGGCGGAGAGGGTGCAGACCCGCCCGGTGTCCATATCGCCAAGCCCCGCATTGCGGCCGTGCAGCCAGGCGTTGGTCGCGGAAATCACCCGCGACGCGGCGGTTTTCACCGTCCAGCTTTCTGGCGTGGCATAGTAATCGGACAAAAGGCTTTTGACGGCGGTTTCTGCGGCCTCCGCGCTGACCTTCGAAGAGGAAATGCCATCGGCGATGGCCAGCGCGATGCCCTTGAGCGTCAAAGCACGGCCTTCGGGAAGGATCGCACCGTGAAAATCCTGATTCTCAGATTTGCGCCCTGCCGAAGAAAACTGGCCCAAAGAGACATGCAACCGGGCCGGGGCTTTGACATCTTTCTGCATGGCGTCCCTTCCGAAACAGAGAAAAGGCCCCGCGCAATGCGGAGCCTTTTCCGGGGTGTGAACCTTATTCCGCCGCGATACCGGAAACGTCGTCGTTGCGCACCGCGTTGCGTTTCGGAGATTCCTTGAAATGCGTAGCGTAGATCATGCCGCCCACAAAGGTCAGACCGCCGACGAGGTTGCCCAGAACCACCGGGATCTCGTTGTAGATGAAGTAATCCGCCCAGGTGAACTGACCGCCGAGGATGATCCCCGAGGGGAAGAGATACATGTTCACGATGGAATGCTCGAAACCGAGGTAGAAGAAGATCAGGATCGGCATCCACATCGCCATGATCTTGCCGGACACGGAGTTGGACATCATCGCGGCGACCACACCGGTGGAGACCATCCAGTTGCACATCACTGCACGGACAAACACGGTCAGCAGACCCGCGCCACCGGCGGCGGCATAGCCCAGCGTGCGGGCTTCACCGATCTTGCCGATTTTTGCACCGATCTCGTTGGGCTCCTGACTGAACCCCATGGTGAAGATGATCGCCATGAAGACGGCCGTGGTCATCGCACCGGCGAAGTTGCCAACGAACACAAGGCCCCAGTTGCGCAGCACGCCCTTCCATGTACAGCCCGGACGTTTCGCGATCACGGCCAGCGGGGCAAGGGTGAACACGCCGGTCAGCAGATCGAAGCCCAGAAGGTAGAGAATGCAGAAACCCACCGGGAAGAGCAGCGCGCCCACAAGCGGCTGGCCGGTGTTGACGGTGATGGTCACGGCGAAAGCCGCCGCAAGCGCAAGGATCGCACCGGCCATATAGGCACGGATCAGCGTATCCTTGGTCGCCATGAAGATTTTCGATTCGCCGGCATCCACCATTTTGGCGGCGAACTCGGCAGGTTGAACGTAAGCCATTGTTTTACTGTCCCTGTTGGAGTTGTCGTCTTAGGTCTGTCGCAAGTCTGTCAGAGACCGAGAAACACGGTCTCGCCGTCCAGTCTGACTGGAAAGGTCGCGGTCACTCCCTCGTCGGCACCCTGTGCGGAGCCGGTTTCAAGGGAAATGACCCAGTTGTGAAGCGGGCATGTGACACATCCGTCGTGCACGATGCCGTCGCTCAGCGGCCCGTTCTTGTGCGGGCATTTATCTTCGAGGGCGAAAAGGCGGTCGTCCGTCGTGCGGAAAATGGCAATGGTCATCTCGCCGTTTTTCACACAGCGCGCGCCTTGACGCGGAATATCGTTCAGAGCTCCGACTTCAATCCAGGTTTTCGTCTGCATGTTCATTCTGCTGCCTCCAGACTGAGGGTGGCCATGGGTTTGAATTCATGAGCTTCGGCGCCCGCGACGCGTTCGGCCCAGGGATCGATCTGCGCGAATATCTGCGAGAAGGCGAAGCGGTCTGCATATTCTTTGCGCGCCTCAAGGTTGTCGTAGACCACCTCGCGGATGTGGTCGTAACCGATCCGGTCCGCCCATTTGTAAATCCGTTCAAGGTAGAACCCGGTTTCGCGGTAGTATTGCGTCAGCGCGCAAACTGTCTCCATCACCTCGTCTTCGGTCGCAACCTTGCCCAGAGGCGAAGTGCCTTGGATGTGCAGGCCAGCCGCACCGCCAAAGATGATTTCATAGCCACTGTCGACACAGATGACGCCGATGTCCTTGCACGTCGCCTCCGCACAGTTGCGCGGACACCCGGTGACGGCGAGTTTGAGTTTCGCCGGAGACCACGAGCCCCAGAGTGCTTTTTCGAGCTTGATGCCAAGACCCGTCGAGTCCTGCGTGCCGAAGCGGCACCAATCCGTGCCGACACAGGTTTTCACCGTGCGCAGTCCCTTCGCATAGGCCGCGCCTGAAACCATGCCCGCCGCGTTGAGATCGGCCCAGACCGGGATCAGGTCTTCTTTCTTCACACCGAGCAAGTCGATCCGCTGGCCGCCGGTGACCTTGACGGTCGGGATGTCGTATTTGTCGGCCACATCGGCGATGGCGCGCAGCTCATCGGGGGTGGTGATGCCCCCGAACATCCGCGGCACGACGGAATAAGTGCCGTCTTTCTGGATGTTGGCGTGCACACGTTCGTTGATGAAACGAGACTGCTGGTCATCGACATATTCGCCCGGCCAGTCCGCCACGAGATAATAGTTCAGCGCCGGGCGGCATTTGGCACAGCCCTCGGGCGTCGACCATTCCAACTCCTGCATCACGGCGGGGATGGATTTGAGGCCCTTCGCCTTGATCATCCGGCGAATATAGCCGTGGCCATGGGTGGTGCAGCCGCAAATGCCCTGCGCTTCGGGGATTTTGAAATCGTCGCCAAGGGTCACGCCCATGACACCCTCGACGAGGCCGGTGCAGGTGCCGCAAGAGGCCGAGGCCTTGGTGTGGGCGCGCACTTCGGCAAGCGTCGTCAGCCCCTTGTCCTTGATCGCCGCGACGATCATGCCTTTGGTGATGCCGTTGCAGCCGCAAATCTCCGCGTCGTCCGGCAGGTTCGCCACAGCGGCCAGAGGATCGGCCTTACCGCCGCCCTGATAGGCCTGCCCGAAGATCAGCGTCTCGCGCATCTCCGACACGTCCTCGCCGGAGATCAGCATCTGGTTGTACCACGCGCCGTCCGCGACATCGCCGTAGAGCACCGCGCCGATCACCTTGTTGTCCTTGAGGATCACGCGCTTGTAAGTGCCGCGCATCGCATCGCGCAGCACAATGTCCTCGCGCCCCTCACCTTCGGCAAAATCACCCACGGAATAGAGATCGCAGCCCGTCACCTTCAGTTTCGTCGGCGTCTCGGCATGCGCGAAAGCGGCCTCCGATGCCCCGGCAAGATGCTCGGCGGCCACTTTCGCCATGCGGTAAAGCGGCGCGACGAGGCCATAGACCATACCGCCCACTTCGACACATTCGCCGACGGAATAGATATTCGGATCGGAGGTTTTCATCGTCGCATCGGTGACGATGCCGCGATTGACCTCAAGCCCCGCCTCTTTGGCAAGCTGCGTGTTCGGACGGATGCCGACGGCCATGACCACGAGGGAGGCGTCGATCACGCGCCCGTCGGCAAGCTCGACGCCCTCGACCTTGTCCGTGCCGAGGATCTGTTTGGTGTTGGCTTCGCAGAGCACTTCGATGCCGCGGTTCTCCAGCTCTTTTTGCAGCAGATAGCCCGCCGCCGTGTCGAGTTGGCGCTCCATCAGCGTCGGCATCAGGTGAATGACGGTCACATCCATGCCGCGCAGCTTGAGCCCCGCCGCCGCCTCAAGCCCCAGAAGACCGCCGCCGATGACAACCGCACGCCCGCCCTTCTCGGCGGCTTGGATCATGCCGTCCGTGTCGTCGAGATCGCGGTAAGCCAGAACGCCCGGCAGATCCGATCCCGGCACGGGGATGATGAACGGATTCGACCCGGTGGCGATGACCAGCTTGTCATACTCAGCCACGACACCGCTCTCGGAGATCACCTTGCGCTCATGGCGGCGGATCTCGGTGATCTTGTCGCCCTGATGCAGCGTGATGCCATGTTCGGCATACCAGCCTTCGCCATGGATGATGATGTCGGCATAGGTCTTTTCGCCCGACAGAACCGGCGAGAGCATGATGCGGTCGTAGTTCACACGCGGCTCGGCGTTGAAGATGGTGACCTCATAGTGGTCGGTCGCTTCGAACAGATGCTCGAGCATCCGGCCCGGCGCCATCCCATTGCCAACGATAACGAGTTTTTGCTTTTGAGCAGTCATAACGGCACTTCCTCTCAGAACGCGGTTCGTCTTGGCGAACCCTTGGGTCTTTGGTGAGAATGCAGCGCCGTTGCTGCGGGCCACGCGGGGGTGGCTATGTCGGTCATATCGCGTCCTTGCGATATGCGAGCGCTTGGCTCGTTGGGATGATCTTCTAGGGGATCGCAACTGCGAAACAAGATGGTATTGCCTGCCCCGCCCCGAAATCCTTTGCAGCCGCAGCATGGTTTGCTTAAGTTTTATGCAAACATCCGCGAGAAAATAACAAATGAGGCAGAGCGCAAACACCCTGCCTCTCGATCGCGTTTCTCAAATCGCTCAGCCGACCTGACGCCCGTGCGACCAGACGCCTCGAATCACCGGCATGCCTTCGATCCGCGCGATGCGCACCAGATCGGCATGAAGCCCAGGCGCGATCCGCCCGCGATCCGAGAGCCCCACCGCCTCGGCGGGGTTCGCGGTGACGGTGGCGATGGCGCGGGGGATGTCGTCCCAGAGATCGGCCAGAAGCATCGCCGAGGACATCAGCGCCGAGGGCACATAGTCCGACGACACGATGTCCAACAGCCCACGTTCGGCCAACTCATGCGCCGCGACGTTGCCGGAATGCGAACCGCCACGAATGAGGTTCGGCGCGCCCATCATCGCGGCGATGCCATGCAGTTTACAGGCCTGCGCCGCCTCGATTGTCGTCGGGAATTCGGCCACACGCACGCCATGCTGGCGCGAGACCTCGACGTGTTCCGCCGTGGTGTCGTCATGACTGGCCAGAACCGCGCCGTAGCGTTTTGCTTCGGCCACCGCCGCCGCCTCGTGGCGCACCGCGTAAGTGTCGCGCAGCTCATAGAGATGGTTCACATGGTCGTCGAACTCCGCATTCGACATGCCACGTTTCTTTTGCACATAGTCGCGCAGTTTCTCGATGTCGCGGAACTGTCGCTGCCCCGGCGTGTGATCCATCAAGGACACAAGACCAACGCGATCCTCCGGACCGAACTCGGCCATCTCGGCCTCCAAGGTCTCGGAACAAATCTCTGCCCTGAGATGCAGGAAATGGCTGATCTTCAAAGCGCCCAGATCGCGCAGATGCATCACCTCGCGCGACAGGTTGCGCGCATATTTGCCATAGCCCGCATCGCCGCGCGTATGGATCGACCCCACGCGCATCGCATCGAACACGGTCGTGATACCGACCGAAGCCAGCTCGGCGTCATGAGCGAGGATCGCCGCCTGATGCGGCCAGTCGACCTTGGGACGCGGTTCGATATGACGTTCAAGATTGTCGGTATGAAGCTCGATGAGGCCGGGGATCACCATATCGCCGCCCGCATCAATCGCGCCCGCGACAGACGTGCCGCCCGCGCTCACATCGGCAATCTTGCCATTCTCGACACGCAGGGTGCCCTGGATCACCTCCGTCTCCAAAACGATCCTGGCATTCGTCAAAGTAAAATCGGTCATCACATCGTCCTTGTCAGAAGCGTCTCCCTGCCCGATCCATGTCACATGGATGTGACAGGGACCGGGTAGGAGCAACGCCATGGATGAATTCAAAAGATACGCGGTCTATTACGCCCCCGCTCCGGGGCCGTTCGCCGAATTTTGCGCCCATTGGTTGGGCTGGGATGCGTTCGAGGGCATCGAGTTGCCGCATCCCGCACTCGAAGGCCTGCCCGCGCCCATCGCGGAGATCACAGAGGCCCCGCGCAAATACGGGTTTCATGGCACGCTCAAGCCGCCGTTTCGCCTGACCGGCACGCGCGCCGAATTGATGGCCGATCTTGCCGGGTTTGCCGCCGCCCACACACCCATCGAGATGGAGGGGCTTGCGCTCAGCCGTATCGGCGGGTTTCTCGCGCTGACACCCGTAGGCGATCTGACGCCCCTCGAAGCCCTTGCCGGAGAAATCGTCGCCAAGCTCGATCCGCATCGCGCGCAGCCCTCGGAAACCGAACTGGCGCGCCGTCGGTCCGCAGGGCTTTCGGAGCGGCAGAACGCGCTTTTGACGCAATGGGGCTATCCCTATGTGATGGAGGAGTTCAAATTCCACCTCACGCTGACCGGCAAGCTTTCCATCGAGGAGGCCGAAACCGTCAAAGCCGCGTTGGAGCCGGTGCTCGCGCCGCTTCTGCCCCACCCCTTCTGCATTGAGGATCTGTGCCTTTTCGGAGAGGCGGAGGATGGCCGGTTTCATCTTTTGCACCGTTACACGCTTTCGGGCTGAAGGGCTTTGAGGAACGCGTCCACCGCCGCGTCCAGCGCTCCGTCATTGTTGATACGCCGCACCGGCAGGCCCGGCGCGATGTCGTACCCCGCGCGCGCCAGACGTTTCTCGATCTCCGCCCGACTTTCGCGCCCGCGCGCCGCGAGACGACTGGCCAAAACCTCCGGAGAGGCGGTGATCAAAAGCACGCCCATATTGGGATAAAGCGCATAGGCCTCCGGCAGGATCGCGCGCGAGCCGTTAAACAGCACATCGCGCCCTTCGCTCAACGCCGCATCAATCGAGATCGGCACACCGTATTTCAGCCCATGCGCCTCCCAATGGAGCGCGAAGTCTCCGGCCTCCAGACGGCGGTCGAATTCCTCAACCGTGACGCCCTCGAAATCCTCCCCGCCCGCCTCGGTCGGCCGGGTGATGACCCGTTTCGCCACGGCCAGATCGCCACGCCGCTCAAGCGCCGCTTCGATCAGCGTGTCCTTGCCCACGCCGGACGGCCCGACCACGGCATAAAGACGCCCGACCACGGCTCAGGCCGCTTTCGCAGGGGTAAAGGCGGAAACGTTGATCTCCCGATCAGCGACCCTCTCGCGCGCCGGAGCATCGTGGAAAATCCCGATGATCGCCGCCCCGCGCGCTTTGGCCTCTTCGATCAGCGACAGCACGGTTTCGCGATTGGTCGCATCGAGAGAAGCAGTCGGTTCATCCAAAAGCATCGCCGGATAGTCATGGGCAAAACCGCGCGCGATGTTCACCCGCTGCTGCTCGCCGCCCGAGAATGTCGTGGGCGACAGGCCCCAGAGCGTTTCGGGGATATTGAGCCGGGACAGAAGATCGCGCGCCTTGGCAAAAGCCGCCTCTTTATCGACGCCAACGGTCAAAAGCGGCTCTGCCACCACCTCAATCGTCGGAACGCGCGGCACGACGCGCAGGAATTGCGAGACATAGCCCAAAGTTGCCCGGCGCAGGGCAATGATCTCGCGCGGCTCGGCGGTGGCGACATCCGTCTCGCCGACCCAGATATGCCCCGAGGCCGAGAGGTAATTGCCGTAAATCATCCGCATCAGCGTCGATTTTCCCGCCCCCGAATTGCCCGTCAACGCCACGCATTCGCCGGGCATGACATCGAACGTCGCCCCCTGCATAACGGGGATCACGGCGCTGCCCTGATTGTGCAGGGTGAAGGATTTCGAGACGTCTTCAATACGGATCATCGGACGCGTTTTGGGCAGCGTTTGTGTCATGGGATTACAGCCAGTTTTTCCATTTCGAGAGAAGATAAGTCCCCAGCGCCGAACCGAACATCAGCGCCGAGGCGATGAGATAGCCATGAGGGCTGTCGAGGCCGGGAATGAAGGGAAAGTTCATGCCATAGACCGAAGCCACAAGCGTCGGCGGCAGGAACAGAACCGCCACAACCGACAGGATACGGCTGGTGTCGTTTTGCTCCAGATTGATGAGGCCAAGCATCACATCGGTGAGCTGCGCGATCCGCCCCGAGAGGAAGTCGCCATGCACGGTGAGCGCCTGACAATCCTTGACCTGCGCCTTGAGGATCGTGGTCAGCCCCTTATCCTTGTCCTCAACAAGCCCCAACCCAAAGCTCGACAAAGCCCGCTCGACGGTCAAAAGCGCATGCCGGTATTTCGCCACCTGCTCGCTTTGTTTGCCCAGCGCCCGAAGCGCATCCGCCAATTCGTCGCCGCGCGGTTCGGGATCGCGAAAGGCGATATGCGATTGCTGATCGAGCGCCACGCCGACGCCTTCCATAAGGTCGGCGATGCGGGCGATGATCTCTTCGATCAGGCTCAGAAATACCCGCCTGCGCCCGGCATAGCCCGCGCTCGACTGGGCCGCATGTGCGGCAAAGGTCTCGAACGGGCGCGGCGTATGATAGCGCACGGTAAAGAGCCGCTCCGGCGTGATCAGAAAGGCGACCGGGCCGAAAGACGGTTCTTTGTTGCGGTCGAGTCCCGGCAGGACGATGGTCAACACCTCAGTGTCGCCATCGCGGTACAGCCGGTTCGACACCTCGATCTCCTGCATATCCGCAAGCGTCGGCACGGAAATCCCAAGCGCCTCCACAGCAGCAACCTGCGCCGGTTGCGGGCTGAGCAGATCGATCCACAGCGCCTCGGACAGGTGCCCGGTCGGATCGCCCTCCGGGGCCACGCGTTCGAGACCTGTCTCAGTGGGTCGATAGGCGAAAATCATGTGTCACACCTGCAAAACAGAGGACACGAGAAGCTGAGTATAGGCATGTTGCGGGTCATCGAGCACCTGATCGGTCAGGCCATGTTCCACGACATGGCCGGATTTCATCACCATCAGACGATCCGCCAAAAGCCGAACGACGGCAAGGTCATGGGTGACGATGATCGCCGACAATCCCATTTCCCGCACAAGCCCCCGGAGGAGGTCGAGGAGGCGCGCCTGCACCGAGACGTCCAGCCCCCCGGTCGGCTCGTCCATGAAGACAAGCCTTGGCCCGGTCACAAGGTTCCGCGCGATTTGCAGGCGTTGCTGCATACCGCCCGAGAAGTCCGAGGGTTTGTCATCCACCCGGTCCTCGTTGATCTCAACCCGGCCCAGCCAATCAATCGCCTGCGTGCGGATGTTGCCGTAATGCCGCGCGCCGACCGCCATGAGACGCTCGCCCACGTTGCCGCCCGCCGAGACCCCCATGCGCAGCCCGTCGCGGGCGTGTTGGTGGACAAAGGCCCAATCCGTGCGCGACAACATCCGGCGTTCCGGTTCGGACATGGTGAGCGTATCGACCATGCCCCGATCCCGCGTGTCGAACAGAACCTGCCCGCTATCGGGCGGCAAATGCCCCGCCATGCAATTCAAAAGCGTCGATTTGCCGGAACCGGATTCACCCACGATGCCCATCACCTCGCCGGGGTAGAGATCGAAGCTCACATCGGTGCAACCGACCCGCCCGCCATAGGTTTTGCGGATGTCTTTGACGGAAAGAAGAGGAGTCATTCTGCGGCCTCCGGAGAGAGACGCCCGCGATGGCCCTTGGCCTGCCGCTCGGCGCAATAATCGGTGTCGGAACAGACGAACATCCGCCCGCCGTCATCGTCGATGATCACCTCATCGAGATATGTATGCTCCGCCCCGCAAAGATCGCAGGGATGGTTGGCTTTCGAGGCCTCGAACGGGTGATCTTCGAAATCGAGGCTCACGACCTTGGTATAGGGCGGCACGGCGTAAATCCGTTGCTCGCGACCCGCGCCGAAAAGCTGAATTGCCGCCATTTCCATTTTCGGATTGTCGAATTTCGGAATGGGCGATGGGTCCATCACATAGCGTCCCTCGACCTTGACCGGATAGGCATAGGAGGTCGCGATGTGGCCGTGCTTGGCGATGTCCTCGTAAAGCTTCACATGCATCAGCCCGTATTCTTCGAGCGCGTGCATCTTCCGCGTCTCTGTCTCGCGCGGCTCCAAAAAGCGCAAAGGTTCCGGGATCGGCACCTGATAGACAAGGATTTGTCCCTCTGTCAGCGGCTCTTCGGGGATGCGGTGGCGGGTCTGAATGACGGTCGCCTCGCGGGTCTTTTCGGTCACGGCAATCTCTGCCGTTTTCTCGAAAAACTTGCAGATCGAGACGGCGTTGGTCGTGTCATCCGCGCCCTGGTCGATCACCTTGAGCACATCTTCGGGCATCAGACAGGCGGCAGAGACCTGCACGCCACCGGTGCCCCAGCCATAAGGCATCGGCATTTCGCGGGAAGCGAACGGCACCTGATAGCCCGGCACGGCAATGCCTTTCAGGATCGCGCGGCGGATCATCCGTTTGGTTTGCTCGTCGAGATAGGCAAAATTGTAGTCGCTCATAGCAGGCCTCGCTCGGTCAATTCCGTTTCCAATGCGGCGGCATCCGTGAACAGCACCGCCGCCATGCCAACCGCCTCAGCGCCCGCGACGTTTTTCGGACTGTCGTCGATGAACAGGCACTCTTCGGGCGCGACACCCGCCCGCGCACAGAGCAGATCGAAAATCTCGCGCTGCGGTTTCAAAAGCTTTTCCGTGCCGGAGACCACGATGACTTCGAACTGCGCCGCCAACTCCGGATGGGTCGCGAGTGCTGCGGGCCATGTCTCATCGGCCCAGTTGGTAATCGCATGAAGCGGCACATCGCGGGATTTGAGGCGCGCCAAAATATCCCAAGTCCCAGCGACCTTCTCCTGAATGGTCAAGTGAAACAGGTCGGGATAGCTCAGAAACACCGCACGATCTGCCGCGTCCGAAATCTCTTCGGCCAGTTCCGAGAACCGCGCCCCCGCGTCGGCGCGCGGGTTCAGAGTTGCAAACCCTGTGCGCTCCAAAAAAGCCTTGGCCTCCGCCTCCGTCCCAAGCAGATCCGCAAAAGCCGCAACCGGGTCCCAATGGATCAGCACATTGCCGATATCGAAAACGACATGGGTCATTCTGCGGCCTCCTGCGCGCTATTTTCAACTTGGGCGGATGCAATCTCCGCGCGCATTTTACGGACCAGCTCCATCTCGGACTGGAAATCCACATAGTGTGGCAATTTGATATGTTCGAGAAATCCGGTCGCCTGAATGTTGTCACAATGATACAGCACGAACTCTTCGTCATGCGCGGGCGAGTTCGACACCTCGACGCCAAGCTCCTTGCTGCGCAGCGACCGATCGACCAAAGCCATGGAGATCGCCTTGCGCTCGGTCTGGCCGAAGGTCAGCCCGTAGCCGCGCGTGAACTGCGGCGGTTCGACTTTCGAACCCGCGAATTTGTTCACCGTCTCGCATTCGGTCAGCTCAACCTCGCCGATCTCGATGGCAAAGCCCAGCTCCGGGATGTCCATCTCCACCGCCACCTTGCCGATGCGCAGTTCGCCCACAAACGCGTGGCTGTTGCCGTAGCCTCGCTGGGTGGAATAGGCCATCGACAGGATAAAGCCCTCGTCGCCGCGCGTAAGCGCTTGCAACCGCAGCGCCCGGTTGGCGGGCAGTTCCAGAGGTTCACGGGTGAGATCGGGCGGGGTATCTTGGCCCTCGGCCTCGGTCTGGATCAGCCCCTCTTTGTTCAGGAAAGACGTCACATGCGGGGTCGACTCGATCCGCGGATCAGAGACAGCCGCCTCCGGCACCTCGCCCTCCGCCATCAGCTTGAAGTCGAGCAAACGGTGCGTGTAGTCGAAGGTCGGCCCTAAAACTTGCCCGCCCGGCACGTCCTTGAACGTCGCCGACACCCGGCGGTCACAGGCCATCTGATCGGTCTCGACCGGGTGCGAATGACCGATGCGCGGCAGGGTCGTCCGGTAGGCCCGCATCAGGAAAATCGCTTCGATCAGATCGCCACGCGATTGTTTGATCGCCAGAGCGGCGAGATCGGGATCGTACAAAGACCCTTCGGTCATCACCCGATTGACGGCCAGCGCGAGTTGTTCGCGGATTTGCGGGACAGTCAGCTCAGCGACGGAGGTGTCCCCTCGGCGCTCCTCGGCCAGCCACGCGTGAGCATTGTCGATGGCGCGCTCTCCGCCTTTGACAGCAACATACATCAGAGCGCCTCCACTTTTGTAGACCGTGGCAGACCCGCGATCTGCGTCCCTGCGGTGAAGTAGAAATCAAGACCAAGCGGAAAGAGCATCGCGTTCATCTGAAACGGCTCCAGCGCGGGCAAAGACAGGCCCGCCGAAGTTTCGATCCCCGGCCCCGTCAGCCACGCGCCGTCCTGGCCGAGCGCCTCCATCTCAACGATCAGCGTCGTCGACCGGTCGGGGTATTCTGCCGTGCCGATCGGAAAAGCGGTCACCGGCTGCAACGCCTCCCAAGTGCCCAAAGCAAACATCGCCTTCGCGGGGCCTACGATGGGCGCACCGATCTGAAAGGCGATCCAATCGCGGATCTCCGGCGTGTCATGCGCGCCCATCAGGCAGAGCGGCGTTTCCGGATCGCAGAGCGTCAACATAAGGCTCGCCGCCGCCTCGGAGATCGGCGCAGGCGCTTGGCCGCCTTTGATCTCCTGGATCGTGCCGGGACGCGCGAGCGCCTCCAAAGCGGCGCGAAAGGCACGCGCGGCGTCTTGCGGCGGGGTCTCGAAAGCGCCGATCAGGCTGTGTTCACTCATCTGTCTTTCCGGCATCAGTCTTCCCCTCTCACCATGGTGAAGAAATCCACTTTCGTTGCGGCTGCTTTCGCGGCGCGCGCCGTGCGGGTCGCCTCCTGCGCTGCCTGCAAAGGCATCAAAACCGTCTCTCGCATCACCTCGGCCCGCGCCCCTTGCATCAGCGCATCGACAAGCGCGGCTTGTTCCGCCTGTCGCTTATCGCGGCCTTGCACATAGCCATGTCCGACCTCACCCGTCGCCAAACGCAGAGAGCAGCGCGTGACAGTCATTTCGCCCAGATTGAACGGCGCGCCGGTGCCGCCCATGCGCCCGCGGACCATGACGCCACCCACTTCGGGCCGACGCAGCCACTCAAACGTGGGCAGATCGGCCATCTCGGCCATGCGTTCGGCCAAAAGTGCTGCGTCGGATTTGGCCAAAAGCCCCATCCACGCCTTGCGCGCCTTCTGGTCCGGGGAGAGTGCAGTTTCAGGTTTTGCCATCACCGCCACCTTTCTGATCTAGACAGCTTGCGGAGTTGTCTAAACTCCTATACAACTAGACAAATAATTGCCGATCCTCTCCGGTTCGGCAAGGATAAATTCGTAAAACTTTGGTGACGGGACGCTCATGCCACGCACGCCGGTCTGGAAATCCATCGCGGAAGCCCTCTCGGAAGAAATCGCCAAGGGGCATTACCGCCCCGGCGACAAGCTTCCGACGGAGGCGGAGCTGTCCGTGCGCTTCGGGGTCAATCGCCACACCGTGCGCCACGCTTTGTCCGACCTGACGGAGCGCGGCATCACCCGCTCGCGACGCGGCGCGGGCGTTTTCGTTCAAAGCGCGCCGGTGGACTATCCCATTGGAAAACGGGTGAGATTCCATCAAAACATCCGCGCGACGGGCCGCTTGCCGCAGAAAAAAGTGCTGCGGGTGGAAACCCGGTCCTGCGATGAGAAAGAGGCCGCCGTCCTCGCGCTTGCTCCCGGAGACGACGTCCTGATTTACGAGGGGCTTTCCCTGTCCGGCGATGCCCCCGTGGCGCATTTCATCTCGATATTCCCCGCCGCCCGCCTGCCCGGCCTTGCGGCTGCTTTCGAGGAGATCAGCTCGGTCACCGCCGCGCTCAAATCCGTCGGGATCGAAGATTATCTACGCTCCGAGACCCGTGTCAGCGCCGAACGCGCCACCGCGACTCAGGCGTTGCACCTCGGTCTGCGCGAGGGCGATCCCCTGTTGCGGACCATAAGCCTCAACATCACGCCCGAGGGCACGCCGATCGAGCGCGGTCTGACTTGGTTCGCAGGAGATCGCGTTACCCTCACTGTCACGCCAGACTGACCGAAACGTCATCTACGCGATACAAAACGCAGGTATTTCAACCTGAAATGGCAAAAACGCCCCCGTATCAATGCCGCTCTATCGCAGGTAATTTCGATGTCCGTGCTTCCGCCCCTGAGCTTTTCCGGTGCCTCCGTCCTGATCGACGGGGCGTTTCGGCCCGCGCCGCTCTCCATCGCCGATGGGCTGATTGCAGACGACAACTTTGCCGAAGTGGACCTGAGCGGATATCTGATCCTTCCGGGCATCATCGACCTGCATGGCGACGCCTTCGAGCGCCATATCGCACCGCGTCCCCGCGCGCCTTTTCCGATCCGCTCAGGCCTTGCCTCCGCCGCCCGCGATGCTGCGGCCCATGGGGTGACGACGGCGTGGTTCGCGCAATGCTGGTCTTGGGAAGGCGGGTTGCGCGGCCCCGATTATGCTGAGGAATTGCTGGCCGAAATGCAGGCGTTCGAGACCCATGCGCCCATCGACATCCGCCTGCAAATCCGTTGCGAAACCCATATGATCGACAGTCGCGAGCGGCTTTTGGCGGCGATCCGGCGCTTTGGTGTGGATTACGTGGTGTTCAACAACCACCTGCCCGAAGCGATTGAAATCGCCAAGAAAGAGCCGTTGGAATTCGCCGCTTGGGCGAAACGTGGCGGGCGCACCCCCGAACAGTTCATCAAGGTGCTGCGCGAGGCGAAAGATCGCAAATCCGAAGTCCCGCGCCATCTCTGGCAACTGGCCGAGGCCTTCGACACGCTGGGCGTGATGTATGGCAGCCATGATGACCCGGACGCCGAAACCCGCGAGGAATTTCGCGTTCTCGGCGCGCATATCGCCGAATTTCCGATCTCGGAAAAGGCCGCCGCGGCGGCCAAGGCGATGGGCGATCCGGTCCTGATGGGGGCGCCGAACGTGGCGCGTGGCGGATCGCAGGCGGGCAATATTTCGGCGCAGAAACTGATCGAACGCGGACTCTGCGACGCGCTGGTGTCCGATTATCACTACCCGACACTGGCCGCCGCCGCATGGACTCTTGTAGACAGGGGTGTGAAGGATCTGGCGCAGGCCTGGGCGATGATCTCAAGCACGCCTGCACAAATCATGAAGCTCAACGATCGCGGCAGCTTGAGCGCCGGAAAACGCGCGGATTTCGTGGTGATTAACGCAGAAACCCGGGAGATCGAAGTCACCGTCTCCGGCGGGCGCATCGCTTACCTGAGCGGGCGGGCCGGGCAACGGCTTGCCGCTGCGGGCAGCGAGATGCGTCTCGCCGCCGAATAGATTATTATTCGTATTTCTCAAGGAAAGCTTCGGCCTCAAGCGCGCGGAAATCGCCAAGCGCCGCGCGCAGGCGGGCATGATCCCAATCCCACCACGCAAGCGCCTGCATCCGCTCGGCGATGCCCTCTGGATAACGCGGCCGCATGGGCGCGGAGGGCACACCCGCAACGATCGTGTAAGGCGGCACATCCTTGGTCACAACGGCCCCCGAGGCCACAATGGCCCCGTCACCGATGGTCACCTCCGGTTTGATGATCGCCCCGTGCCCGATCCATGTGTCATGACCGATCACCGTCCGCCGCGCCGCGCGTGCTTCGAAAAACGCGGCATCGTCCTCCGTGTCGTCCCAATAATAGGACGAGCGATAGAGAAAGTGATGCAGCGAGGCGTTGCGATAGGGGTGATCCGTCGGACCGATGCGGGTGAAGGCGGCGATGTTTGAAAACTTGCCAATCGTGGTGTTGGCAATGTCGGAAAATTGCTCGCAATAGGAGTAATCTCCGAGGCTCGAATTCAAAACCCGCGCGCCCTTGCCCACCTCGCAATAGGCCCCGAAGGTGGCATTCAGGACCTCTGCCTCTTCGTGCAGAAAGACTTCGGTCGCGCTCAGTTTCGGCATGTGTCACCTGTTGAAATGTCGGATCGCCTCCGGCGGGAGTATTTCGACCACAAAGGAAACCAGGATACAAATCCTGTTTCCGCAGTCTCTGTCTCCTTTGTGCCGAAAATACTCAATCCCCCTTGATCAGCTTGCGCCGCAGCCAGCTTGAAAAGCTGTCCATCGCCATGACCAGAAGCACCACGAGAACGATATAATAGCTGACCTCTTCCCAGTCCTTCTGGGTGATCATCGCCTGTGTCAGCAAAAGCCCGATCCCGCCGCCCGTGATCGCGCCGATGATGGTGGCGGAGCGGGTATTCGACTCGAGGAAATACAGCACCTGCGAGAGAAGCACCGGGACGATCTGCGGGATGACGCCAAAGCGGTAGCGTTGCAGAGGTTTCGCGCCGGTGGAGGCGACGCCTTCGATCTGTTTCTCATCGACGTTTTCGAGGGCTTCGGAGAAAAGTTTACCGAAGGAGCCGGTGTCGGTGAAGAGGATGGCGAGCGCGCCGGTCAGAGGACCGGGCCCGAAGGCACGGGATAAAAGGATGGTCCAGATCAGCCCATCGACGCCGCGCAGGAAATCGAAGAGGCGCCGCGCGGCCATGCGGATTGCCACGAGCGGCGCGAAATTGCGCGCGGCGAGAAAGGCCAGAGGCAGGGCGATGATGGCCGCGCCGAAGGTGCCGAGGAAGGCCATGAGCACGGTCTCGAACAGCGCCCAAGCGGTATCGCCATGCCGCCAGATCGCGTTGTTCCAGAAATCCTGCCAGGCGCCCTTGAGATTGGAGCGCGTCGGGTCGATGCGGTCGCCGAAGAGAATATCCGAGATACTGTGACCGTAATACGGGCTTTCCAGCGTGAACCAGAACAGCTCCCAGCCGAATTCGTAGACGAAAACCTCGGTGCGGGCTTTGGTCAGCGACAGGCGCGCGGCATCGGTGGTCACCATGAGGCGCGTGTTGGAATAGGAGATCCAGTCGGGCAGCGCGGCAGGATCGAGATTGATCGTCACGCCTTCGGCCCGGCTTTGCGTCGCTTCGATGACACCGAACCCCGGCACATCATAGCGCACGACATCGCCCGCGATCTCGATGGTGCCGCCATCGTCGAGCGTGATCGCTGCGGCGTCTTCGCCGAGCTTGACCCAAGCCGGGTAGTTCGTCGCGTCGTAAGTGCCCTTGCGCTCGCCCTCGACCGCGACCTCAATCTCGCCAGTTCGGTTGTTGCGCTCGACATGGGTCTTGTAGCTATAGGTGTCGGACACCAGCGTCACCGCATTGTCCCACCGCATCCGTCCGGCCAGCCCCGCCAGATCGAAAGCGAAGAAGATATAAACAAAATAGGCCAGCGCGATGAGTGGCAGGACGAAGGCGAGCCTGCGCTTGCGGGCGATCAGCGCCTTGGCGCGGGCGCGCATGTCCATGGACGTGTTGGTGGGCGTGTTGGCAGCGAAGCTCATTGCGCAGCTCCTTTCAGCGGACCCGGCTTCATCGCACCATGCGTCAGGCGATTGCGCACCACGGAGGACATCTGGTCGAACACCACGATGGTCAGGAACAGCAGAATGAACACGGCGGCGGCCTCGTCGAACTTGCCCTGTCCCCAGGAGATCGCGTTCTTGAGCTCATAGCCGATGCCACCCGCCCCGACGAAACCGAGGATGGCGGAAGCACGGATGTTGATCTCGAAACGCAGCAAAGCATAGGAAAACCAGTTCGGCGCGACCTGCGGCACGAGGCCCAGCATCATGCGCTGCGGCCATGTCGCGCCGACGGAAGCGAGCCCTTCGAGCGGTTTCTGATCGGCATTTTCGTTCACTTCGGAAAACAGCTTGCCCAGCGCGCCGACGGTGTGAAATGCGATAGCAATGGCCGCAGGCACCGGCCCGCCGCCCAGCACGAAGATCAGCACCAGCGCAATCACGATCTCCGGGATCGCCCGCATCAGGTCCATCACCCGGCGAAACAGCGGAATGAGACGCGGCCAGGGTGCCAGCCCATGGGTCGAGAGCAGCGACAACACAATCGCCCCGCAAGCGCCGGTGAGCGTCGCCACGGCGGCGATATTGATCGTCTCGATGAGAGCCGGGATCGCATCGCGCAGATGCCCCGGCAAGTTCGCGCGCTTCGCCCATGCTTCGGCAACCACATCGGCGGGAAAATCGAAGATATGCGGCAGGCCGGGCAGGAAGCCACCCGCATTGCGGTCGTTGGCGATGCCGAACCCGCTTGCCAGCAGAAGGACGAAAACCAGAAGCATGATGCCACCATAAAGGCGGCGCTGACGGGTAAGCGCCATATAATGGGCGCGGGTCGCGTCCAGCGTGTTGGCGGTGAGATCGGCCATGTTCGGAAGTCCTTCGGGAAAAGACCCCGCGCCAAAAGCGCAGGGTCCAATGTCAGAGCGGCTTAGTTCGAGGCGGCGAGACGGGCAGCGACGATGGAGGTGTAGGCCTCATGGGTGATCGGATCGAAACCGAGGCTGTCCCCTGCGGCCACACCATAGGCGCAATCCGGGTCCACTTCGTTCAGACCGTCGACCAGCGCGGTCATCGTCGCCTTGACATCGGCAGGCAGCGCCTTGCGCAGCACGACCGGACCTTCCGGGATCGGCTTGGAACGCCAGATCTCCACGAGATCGTTCATGTCGACGAGACCGGCATCCACAGCCTTGCGCAGCGCACCGGAGTTGTAACCGTCTTCCCAGGCCCCCTGACCGTCGGCCCAGGTCACACCGGCGTCGATGTCGCCGTTGTTCACCGCAACGATGGTCTGTTCGTGACCGCCGGTGAATTTCACTTCACCGAAATACTGACCGCTCTCCATGGTGATGCCGTCTTTGTACTGCGGGATTTCGACGGAGGGGATCAGGTAGCCGGAGGTGGAGTTCGGATCGCCGAAGCCGAAGGATTTGCCGGCCATGTCGTCGAGCGAGGTGATACCGCTGTCCTTGCGGGCAAAGCCGATGGAATGATAGCCGTAGGAGCCATCGAGGTTGATCTTCACCAGAACCGGCTCAACGGCCTCCGGGTCCTGGATGTAGACCCCGGCGTAGGAGGAGGCACCGAGCCAGGCCATGTCGATGGTGCCGCCCAGAAGGCCCTGCATCACACCGTTATAGTCGGCGGGCGCAAAGAGTTTCACCGGAACGCCCAGAGCCTCTTCGGCATAGGCACGCAGGCATTCGTTGGAATTCAGACGGTCCTGAGCGTTTTCGCCGCCCAGCAGACCGATGTTGAATTCCTTGATCTCCTGAGCCTGAGCGGCACCGACGAGTGCGGTGGTGGTCAGAACGGCAGCAAGCAGTTTTTTCATCGTTTTCTCCAGTTGATAGACCCGCATGAGTTCGGTTGCTGCGGGTGAAAGGGTCAGACAGTAACCTTTGCGAGACGGCGCTCCACCGCCTCGACATCCTCGTGATCACGGATTTCGGTCGAGGTGGCGGCCTCCGAAAAATCGGCCCCCGCCCCGTAGATGTCGCGCGCAACGCCTGTGGTGAGCTGGGCGGGTGTGCCGTCGAACACCACGCGCCCGTCGCGCATGCCGATGATGCGGTCGCAATAGCGCCGCGCGGTGTCGAGCGTGTGAAGGTTCGCGATCACCATGCGCCCGTCCTCGTCATGGATGCGGCGGAGCGCCTCCATCACGGTCTGGGCGTTCATCGGATCGAGCGAGGCGATGGGTTCGTCGGCAAGGATCACCTTGGGGTCCTGCATCAGCGCACGCGCAATGGCGACGCGCTGTTGCTGACCGCCCGAAAGCGCCTCGGCGCGTTTTTCGGCATGCTCCGAAATGCCAAGGCGACCGAGAATGTCGATCGTCTTGTAAATGTCCTCTTCGGGATAGAGGTTGAACATGGTCGCCAGAGTGGAGCGACGACCAAGGGTGCCATGCAACACGTTGGACACCACATCCATGCGCGGCACGAGGTTGAACTGTTGAAAGATCATCGCGCAATCGGATTGCCACTGACGCTTCTCCGCCCCCTTGAGCGACAGCACATTGCGCCCCTCGAAAAGCAATTCGCCCTCGGAGGCATCGGTCAGCCGGTTCATCATCCGCAGGAAGGTCGATTTCCCCGCCCCGGAACGCCCGATGATACCGATCATCATCGATCGGTCGATCTGAAAGCTGACCTTGTCCACGGCCGCTTTGGTGCCGAACCGTTTCGTCAGGCTCTTCACTTCGAGCATATCCGCCCCCTCTTTTTCGCTGGCGGCGATAAAGCACAGGGAGTGCATCCCTTCTGTGACGCGTGGAAAAAAGATTTGTGACAGGGGACGAGGCGTCGTCCTTTACAAGCCACGCGACAATCGCCCGCGCAAGACTTGTGCACAATTCCCACGGACCTGTGGCTTGCCCCATCGCAAAGGCCTTGTATGTTGGCGCGACAAATTGCCCCCTCAGGACCCCACCCCTTGCCCGATCTGCCCGCCCCGAAACACCTGTTGCTCATCCTCATGACGCTGATGATCGGCGCGGCTGCGGGCACCGGATTCTATCTCGCACACATGCCGTTGCCCTGGATGCTCGGGCCGATGCTGGTGATCTTCGTCTTCGTCATGGCGGGCGCGCCGCTGGAGGCCCCGAGCCAGCTCCGCCCCATCGTCATCCCGGTGATCGGCGTCATGCTGGGTTCGAGCTTCGACACCGACACCTTCCAGAACCTGAGCCGCTGGGCGCTCTCACTGGCGGGGCTCTCGGTCTATATCGCGCTGTCCGCGGCCCTTGTCGTGCCCTTCTACATCAAGATCGGCCGTCTCGACCCGATCACCGCCTTCTTCTCCGCCATGCCCGGCGGGCTCAACGAGATGACCGTGATCGGTGGCGCTCTGGGGGGCGACGAAAAACGGATCATTCTGGCCCATGCCGGTCGGATCGTGGTCACGATCTCGATCATCGCGCTCTATTTCCGGGTGTTCCTCGGCTACGAAGTCACCGGCATCACGCTGAACCACGACGGGCCAGCGATCACACTCATGAGTGCTGCGATTCTTCTGGCCTGTGCCGTGGTGGGCGCCTGGGGCGGTGCCAAACTGCGCCTGCCTGCGCCGGGACTGCTGGGACCGATGATCCTGTCGGGCGCGGCACATATGACCGGGCTGACCCATTCCTCGCCCCCCGCCCTTCTGGTGATTGCCGCACAGGTGATCCTCGGCACGTCCATGGGCTGTCGCTTTCGCGGTGCGCGCCCCGCGCTGGTGTTCGGCACACTGGCGCTCACCTTGGGCGGCACGCTCGTGACCATGGCCCTGTCCCTCGGCTTTGCGGTCGGGCTGCATCAGCTCTTCGGCCAGACCACGGAGCAGGTCCTGCTCGCCTATGCCCCGGGGGGCCTGACGGAGATGTCGCTCGTCGCCCTCGCGATGCATGCCGAGGTGGCCTATATCTCGCTTCACCATCTGGTGCGGATCGTCATTCTCGTGGCCGTCGCGCCGACACTTTTGACCCGCATCGCCGAACGCCTCGGCTACTAAGTCCATCCCGTGCCCCGTGCTTGACAGGTCGAGAGCTGTGTGAGACCAACACAGCACTGTAAAAGCCGGACGTGGCTGTGCAAAAATACGTCACTCCTCCGGCACATGACAGGTAGGTTGAGTTTGAACACACTCGCAATCACATGCATCCGGGACGAGGGACCATGGCTTCTCGACTGGATCGCCCATCACAGGGCCGCCGGGTTCTCGCATTTCCTCATCGCTTCGCATGATCTTTCGGATGGCTCCGACACCCTGCTGGACGCGCTCGCCGAGGCTGGCATCGTCACCCATTTGTCGTTCCGGCCCGAAGGCGAGAAATCCGTGCAATGGCAGGCGATGAAACTCCTGTCCAAACATCCGCTCTACAAGGCCGCCGATCTGGCGATGTTTTTCGACGTCGACGAATATCTGGTACTTGAGAACGGGCTGAGCCTCGACGCTCTCCTGCCCGAGGGGTTTGATGCCGTACCGCTGCGCTGGCATCTCTTCGGCAACAGCGGCATCGGGTCATGGGACGACCGCCCCGTCACCGAGCGCTTCACCATGGCCGCTCCCGACGAGATCGCCCTGCCGCTGGCGCATTTCTTTAAGACGCTGCACCGCCCTGCGGCCTTCAAGTCGCTCGGCGTGCATCGTCCGAAACCGCACAAAGACCGGACCGCGCGCTGGATCGCGGCCAATGGCAAAGCGATGCCAGAGGCCTTTGCCGAGCAAAGCGCAAGGATCAATCTTTTCGGCCTGCCACAGGATGGCGCGCGCGCTTGGCTCAACCACTATTCCGTGCGCTCGGTGGAGGAATTCGCGCTGAAATCCGCACGCGGCCTGCCCAATCACATGCTCAAACCGATCGGCCCCGGCTATTGGGCAGAGCGTAATTTCAACACCGAGGAAGACCGTCGCATCGCAGGAATGCGGCCCGGTGCCGAGACCGCGCGTGCTGAACTTGCCGATTTCGAGGCGCTCCATGCCGAAACGGTGGCGCATCACCGCGCCCGGCTGAAAACCCTGACCGCCGAACGTCCCGTGGTCGAGATGATGTGGCAACTGACGCTTATGGCCGGATCGACCCCGCCGGGACCGACCCAACTCGCGGCGCATCTCGCCCGTCTCAAAGCCGTCGCACAGGACAGTTGAGTTCCCCCATGGCACCCCCGATGCAAGTCACCCTCCACATTGGCGTTCAATTCAGCTCAGGCCGCGACATTCTCCTGAGCGCCCGGGCAAATGCGCAACTGTTACGAGAGCAGGGCGTGTTCCTGCCGCCCATCCGCAAGGCCCGCAAAACCATCGACGAGACCCTCAGACGCCTCGACGGCATGCCGCCGATCCCGGAGGAACAGACCGATCTGCTCACCAGTTTGACCGGTCCCGGCGAGGTGCGGCATTTGGTGCTGGACGACGATCTTCGGGCCGGCTCCTTGCGCGACCTGTTCAACGGACCCGCCCTTTACAACGGCCTCGAAACCCGGCTCCCCCCGGTCGCAGAGCTGTTTTCCCAGACGCAATTCCGGCTCTCTCTCGCCCTGATCAATCCGGCGGTGTTTCTTGATCGCGCCTTCGCATCGGGGAACGCGACCCGCACGCTCCAGAGCTTCGCCGAAACCGCCGATCCCACGCGGCTCAGTTGGCGCGAGATGGTGCAGCGCCTGCGCCGCGCCATGCCGGAGGTGCCGCTGGTGCTCTGGTGTGACGAGGATGCGCCATTGATCTGGCCGCAGGTCATGCGCCATCTCTTCGCCCTGCCACAGGGGGCAATCCTCAAAGCCCGGCTGCAACCGCTACAGCCTCTGCTCGAACCGGAGGGGCTGACGCGGTTGCGCGCCTATCTGGAAAAGTTTCCGCCGGACACTCACGCACAATATGAGCGGGTCATCCTGTTGTTTCTCGACAAACACGGCATCGAGGACGCCCTGTCGCCGCGCTGCGACATCCCCGGCTGGGACAGCGCAAAGATCGCGGAGGTCACCGCGCGTTACGAGGACGACATTGCCGCACTGGCACAGGACGAGGGGGTTACCCTGATCCTGCCCGACACGCCGCTCGCCTGAGCGACGCGCCTATCAGCGCGCGGCTTCGGCGGCGGCCCGGATCGCGCGGATGTTCTCGCCGTAAGGTGCCGGGTTGATCACGGAACCGCCCTTGAACACCGCAGAGCCAGCCACCAGCGCATCGGCACCGGCCGCCGCCATCAGCGGCGCGGTGGTCGGGTCGATGCCGCCGTCGATCTCGATATGGATCGGACGATCGCCGATCATCTCGCGCAGCACTTTGACCTTATCGATCTGGGAATGGATGAATTTCTGACCGCCGAACCCGGGGTTCACCGTCATCACACAGATCAGATCGATCATGTCCATGAGATATTCCACGCTCTCGGCGGGCGTGCCCGGATTGAGCGCGACACCCGCCTTCATCCCCGCGCCCCGGATCGCTTGCAGCGTGCGGTGAATATGCGGCCCGGCCTCGACATGCGCGGTCAGAATATCGGCGCCCGCATCCGCGAAAGCGTCGATATAGGGATCGACAGGGGCGATCATCAGATGCACGTCCATTACCGTCTTGATATGCGGGCGGATCGCCTTGCACATCGCCGGGCCGAAGGTCAGGTTCGGCACGAAATGCCCGTCCATGACATCGACATGAATCCAATCCGCGCCATGCGCCTCGACGGCCTGAATTTCACGCCCGAAATCGGCGAAATCGGCGGCGAGAATGGAGGGCGCGATTTTGATGGAACGGTCAAAGCTCGGGGCGGTCATCTGGCGAATCCTTGGTCTTTGCGGCGGTTTAAGGTGCTCTACCCGATGCGCCGGAGCCTGTCACGCCGTAGTGATTGCTTGGGAATGTGGCAAACCGAGCCAAACGTCACCTATTTCTGTCCTTACGCCATATAAAATATGAGAATCAGGCGTTTTCCTATGGTAGAATTTACTCATGCTGACGACTTCATTACGACAGGCCGACATTCTATCCAAAGGGGAAGACTACCACTTTTCCCGAAGCGTCCTGTCCAGGACGCGCCCGAAAGCCCTACACGATCAGGACTATTACGAACTGTTCTGGCTTCACAACGGACGCGCCCGTCTTGTGACGGAAGCCACGCGCATGGCTCTGAGCGAAGGCGATCTGGTGTTTATCTCTCCCGGCCTGCCCCATGCGCTCCAGGGGCAGGGCGAGGAAAGCCATATCGTCAACCTCATCCTGCGGCGCAGACGGGTCCGGGAACTGGTCGAACGCTTCCCCGAGGTGAGCCCGTATTTCCCCGGCACCGGGTCCATCCCGGTTCAGGTCCGACGCGACATCCGTCAGATGGCACAGCTTTCGACCGCGGCCAAAACGCTCGAGGCCTCGCCCCGCACCGCGCTCTTTCTCGAAGCTTTCCTGCTTCCGCTCATCGCCGGACTGGCCCTTGAAGCCCGTGAAAAGACCGAAGCCATGCCACTTTGGCTGTCCGAGGCGCTGGTGCGTCTCGAAGACCCGTCGGTGTTCCGGGACGGCGCAGCGGGGCTTGTGGCGCAATGCGGCAAGGCCCATGCCCATGTCGCCCGCACGATGCAAAGCTGCCTCGGCCAGACGCCCTCAGATTATGTCAATCGCCTGCGCATGGACTATGCCGCGCGCCGCCTCAAGGGCACGCCGGACAGCCTGTCGGAGATCGCGACCGACATCGGCCTGCAGAACATGAGCCATTTCCATCGGCTGTTCCGGGCGCGGTTCGGCATGACGCCGCGGCAATATCGAGTGAAACATCAAAAAGGCGTGGTGCAACCGGTTTGACCGATTGGTCAATGATTGCCAAAGCGCTCCGTCCATGCGAGCTTGCGGCCCAAGTGAAAACGGAGCTTTTCGATGAGCACGACCGATCTAACCGCCGCCACAACCGGTGTCGGCACTGAGACCGCCCATCTGCCGCAGCTGCATGAACCGCGCAATCCGGGCATGGAGCTGGACCTCGATATTGTTGAGCGGCAGCGGGTGAACACCTCCGCCGTGGAGCGCCGCTGCGCCACCCTGCCGGGGCGGCGCTCGGTCAAAAAGGAGTATCAGGCCGCGTGGCTTTTGAAGGCGATTACGATGATCGACCTCACCACGCTTGCGGGCGATGACACGGCCGGACGCGTGCGCAGGCTTTGCGCCAAGGCCGCCCATCCGGTGCGTGCCGATCTTCTGGACGCCATGGGCATGCCCGCGATCACCACGGGCGCGGTTTGCGTCTATCACGACATGGTCGAAACGGCGGTCGAGGCGCTCGATGGCACGGGCATTCCGGTGGCTGCCGTCTCGACCGGCTTTCCGGCGGGTCTGTCGCCCTATCACCTGCGGGTGAAGGAGATCGAGGAAAGCGTCAAGGCGGGAGCCAAGGAGATCGACATCGTGATCTCGCGCCGGCATGTTTTGACCGGCAATTGGCAGGCGCTTTACGACGAGATGCGCGAGTTCCGCGAGACCTGTGGCGAGGCGCATGTGAAGGCCATTCTGGCGACCGGCGAGCTGGGGAGCCTGCGCAACGTCGCCAAGGCCTCGCAGGTTTGCATGATGGCGGGCGCGGATTTCATCAAAACCTCGACGGGCAAGGAAAGCGTCAACGCGACGCTGCCGGTGTCGCTCGTGATGATCCGAGCGGTGCGCGACTATTACGCCCGCACCGGCTATCGCATCGGCTACAAACCGGCGGGTGGGATTTCCAAGGCGAAGGATGCGCTGGTGTATCTGTCCTTGATCAAGGAAGAGCTGGGCGATCATTGGCTCTCTCCGCATCTGTTCCGCTTTGGCGCATCGTCTTTGTTGGGCGATATCGAGCGGCAGTTGGAGCATCATGTGACCGGGCAGTATTCGGCCTCTTGGCGGCATTCTATCGGGTGAGGTCGGACATGAGTATTTTTGCCATCAGAAAACCCGCAACAGGCAGGACGGGAGCAGCGCAATGAGCGTGAAAGAGATTTTCGACACGATGGACTATGGCACTGCGCCCGAGAGCGCCGCCGAAGCGCTGCGGTGGCTGGTGGACAGTGGCGACCGATTTGGCCTGTTCATCAATGGGACAATGACGGAACCGGGGGCGGTGTTTGAGGCGAAGAACCCGGCGACGGGCGAGGTTCTGGCGCATCTCACGCAGGCCACCGAGGCCGATGTGGACGCCGCTGTGGCCGCCGCCCGCAAGGCGCAGAGCAAATGGGCGAAGGACAGCAAGGCGCGCGCGAAGGTGCTTTATGCGCTGGCGCGTCTGGTGCAGAAGCACGCGCGGTTGTTTGCCGTGTTGGAGACGCTCGACAATGGCAAGCCGATCCGCGAAAGCCGCGACATCGACGTGGCTTTGGTGGCGCGGCATTTCTATTACCATGCGGGCATGGCGCAGCTCATGGACGAAGAGCTGCCGGGGCGCGAGGCGTTGGGCGTTTGCGGTCAAATCATCCCGTGGAACTTCCCGCTTTTGATGCTGGCATGGAAGGTCGCGCCGGCGATTGCCATGGGCAATACGGTGGTGTTGAAACCGGCGGAATATACCTCTCTGACCGCGTTGCTCTTCGCGCAGATTTGCCAGGAGGCCGGTGTGCCAAAGGGTGTCGTCAACATCGTGACCGGCGACGGCGCGGTAGGCGAGATGATCGTGACGCATCCCGGCGTGGACAAAATTGCGTTCACCGGATCGACCGCCGTTGGACGGCACATTCGCGAGGCGACCGCCGGGTCGGGCAAATCTCTGACGCTCGAACTGGGTGGAAAATCGCCCTACATCGTCTTTGAGGACGCCGACATCGACAGCGCCGTGGAGGGGCTGGTCGACGCGATTTTCTTCAACCAAGGACAGGTCTGCTGCGCCGGATCGCGTTTACTTGTGCAGGAAGGCATTGCCGAGGACTTCCACGCCCGCCTTGTCGCGCGGATGGGCAATCTGCGCATCGGCAATCCTTTGGACAAAAGCATCGACGTCGGCGCCATCATCGACCCGGTGCAGTTGCAGCGGATCGAAAGCCTCGTCGCCAAGGGCGGCTCTGAGGGCACCGTGCATCAACCGGTACGCGCGCCGGAGGGATGCTTCTACCCGCCGACTTTGGTGTCGGGTTTGGAATCCTCTTCGCTCCTGATGCAGGAAGAAATCTTTGGGCCTGTTTTGGTCTCCACCACCTTCCGCACGCCCGCCGAGGCCGTACAGGTGGCAAACAACACGCGCTATGGTTTGGCGGCCTCCGTGTGGACCGAGAACGTCAATCTGGCGCTGGATATTGCGCCGAAACTGGTCGCGGGTGTCGTCTGGGTCAACGGATCGAACATGTTCGACGCAAGCGCCGGATTTGGCGGTGTGCGCGAAAGCGGCTTTGGCCGCGAAGGTGGTTGGGAGGGCCTCATGGCCTATACCAAACCTGCGAGCAAAGCCTCGCCCGTGAAGCCCGCGAAGGCACATGTGAAGCCGGATGACGTCGAAGTTCTGGGGCTGGATCGCACCGCAAAGCTTTATATCGGCGGCAAACAGGCGCGGCCCGATGGCGGGTATAGCCAAGCGATCTATTCCCCCAAAGGCAAGCTTCTGGGCCATAGCTCGATTGCCAGCCGCAAGGACATCCGAAACGCGGTCGAAGCGGCACAGGGCGCGAAAGGCTGGGCCAAAGCGACCGCCCACAACCGCGCGCAGGTGCTTTATTTCGTGGGCGAAAACCTCTCCGCCCGCGCGGATGAATTCGCTACGCGCCTCCGTGATCTAACCGGGACCACGGAGGCGAAAGCACAGGCTGAAGTCACTGAGTCCATCGACACACTCTTCACCTACGCCGCCTGGTGCGACAAGCTCGACGGGGCGGCGAAACCCGTGCCGATGCGCGGTGTGGCCCTCGCGATGAACGAACCTGTCGGCGTGATCGGTGCGTTTTGCGATGACCGGCCTTTGGCGGGGTTGATCGAAGTCATCGCTCCCGCGATTGCCATGGGCAACCGGGTGATCGCCGTGGCCTCCGAGGCCTATCCTTTGGCTGCCACGGATTTCTATCAGGTGCTCGACACGTCTGACGTGCCCGCAGGTGTGGTCAATATCCTGGCCGGTCCGCATGGCGAACTGGCGAAAACCATGGCCGGGCATATGGATATCGAGGCGGTGTGGAGTTTTTCGTCGGCTGAGATTTCCGGCGTGATCGAGCGCGAGAGCGCCGGGAATTTGAAACGCACTTGGGTCAACAACGGGATGGCCCGGAGCTATCCGGCGCGGGACTGGTTGGCGCAGGCGACCGAGGTCAAGACGATCTGGGTGCCTTACGGGGAATAAGGAAAGGGGCCGCAATGCCCCTTTTTACATCCACCCAATCCAGCGCGGCGTTGTCTCAGCGTAGCGTCGCCAATCGGCATTTTGGCCCAGCACCACCTCTTCGGAGCGCACCTGCATCACCGCCGAAGCGGTCATGATCACGGCGGCCACGGCCATGGGCAGACCTACGAGCGGCGTCAAAAACCAACTGAGCGCGATTTGCCCGACAAAGACCGGATTGCGCGAAAACCGAAACGGCCCGCCGGTGACAATTTCGCCGATCGCTCCCTCCTTGGTGCCGATCCGCCAAGAGCGACCCATATAGGCCTGCGCATAAAGCGCGAAAGCAGCGGCGAAAGCCGCAGGCACGATCCAGAACGGCGCACCGCCTGCCCGCGTCACCACGGGCCAGAGCACAAGGATCGCGAACGCGATGCGAAAACCCCATGCCGCCCCGGCTTGGCCTGCGTCAAACAGCCAAAGCTTTTGCCCGCTGCGTCGCGCCAGCGCCGCCGTCAGCGCCAGAAATCCGGCGACATAGCCCGCACTCACCAGCCAAGTGACAAGGCTCATCGACGGAACCAGCCTTTGACCTTATCGACCGCGCTGTCTTTCTTTTCGTCGGCCAGTTCCAGCACATCCTCCACATCCTCCACCAGCGGCTCAATGGTGCGTTCGCGGAACTGCTGCCACATGCGATAGATCGTGATCAGAACGACCGCGATAAACGTCAAAATGATGATATTCGCCCAAGGAATGATCGTCGCATCCGGCCCGGACACCGGCTTGATCGCGACGGCATTGGGGAAGATCGACAACACCTGAGAGCGCCAGCCGTAATGGGTCACCGAAACCCACTCGGGCGTGTCCTTGGTCGAAATCGCATCGCTCGCCTCGGTCGCCAGATTGGCCGTATCGAATTTGAAATAGGGCGGCCAGCCCCAGCCGGTGTCTTCATTGCGATAAACGATGCTTTTGCCGGAGGGGCGCACGGCCTGAATGAATTGCACATCGCGGCTCTGCATCGTCGCCGTACCATTGTCCGACCCCTGCCAGAAGATTGAGGTCCAGCCGGAAATATCCTGCCGTTCCTGATAGGTATTCACAATCCGCACGATGTCATGCTGCGGCAGGGTGTAATGGAAGAACCCTCCGACAAAGAGCACGATCAGGGCGATCAGGGTCCATTTCACATAGCGCATCGCGGGGCCTCACATAAAATTCGTGACGTAGAAGATCGCGGCAAAGACGATCAGGGGCAGGATATAGACCAGCAGCAAAAGCTTTGGCCGGAAGGAGCGTTCATAGTCTCGCATCCCCTCCTCCACATAGGTATCTCGGTCGCCAATGGAACCCTCTTTCTCCCATTCATCTTCCAGACGCTCGCGGGTGAGCGAGCGCAGGTAGATGCCCAAAAGCATGTAAAGCGCCGTCAAAAGGACGAGGCCGATCACGAGAAAACGCAGAAATCCCAACATGGTTTGGCCTCAGGACTGAAACACACCGCCCATTCTAGCGGCGTTGCGGCACAAGTGCGAGCCGGTTTCATGCCCCGCATGCCCCCAGTTATGAGCTTCCGGCCCCATTCTTCCCCTTGCCCGACTCCCTCGGAACGGTTTTGCTATCGGCACAATATTCATCGGAGGGGTCCATGACATTCACCACCAAACTTCTGGCGGGCACGGCGCTCGCCCTTTGCCTCGGCACCGCCGCCATGGCCGACGAGGTCACCGACACGCTCAACAGCGCGCTCAAGGCCTATGAGGAGGGCGACGTCACCTACGCGCTCGAAGAGCTCGACTACGCCAAGCAACTTATGCAGGAGATGAAAACCGGCGAACTGTCCGCCTTCCTGCCTGCGGCACCCGAAGGTTGGACCGCCGAAGACGACAGCGACTCCACCGCGGGCTTTGCCATGATGGGGGGCGGCACGGCGGCTGCGAAACGCTATTTCAAGGAAACGGGCGAAGAATTCACCATCACCATCGTGGTCGACAGCCCGATGATCGGCATGATGGGCGGCATGATCCAGAATGCCGGGGCCATGGGCATGAAAACCGTCCGCGTCGGGCGCGAAAAATTCCTCGACAACGAGGGCGATCTCTCGGCCTTGATCGAGGGCCGCATTCTGGTTCAGGCCTCGGGCGAACCGCGCGATGTGGTTCTGCCGCTGCTGGAGAGCATCGACTATCGCGAGCTTGGCCGGTTCGGTTACTGATCTCCAAACACGAAAAGAGGGGCGCTTGGCCCCTCTTTTCATAACGAATGTCCCTGCGCTCAGATCCCGGCGCGGATGACATCGCCCAAACGGGCGATGCCCTCTTCGATCTTCGCGGCGGGCGACATCGAGAAGTTGAGCCGGAGCGTGTTCGTGTGCGAGCCATCGGCATAGAACGCCCCGCCGGGCACGAATGCGACCTTCGCCTCCAGCGCCTTGACCAGAAGCTCCGCGCCCCCCATGCCCTTGGGCAATGTGACCCAGACGAACATCCCACCCTCGGGCCGCGTCCATTCCACACCCTCGGGCATATGACGTTCGAGCGCCGCCAGCATGGCGTTCAACCGCGCGCCGTACACCTCGCGCAGGGTCGCGACATGGGCGTCGAACACACCACGCGCCACCTCGTTCACCGCGATCTGGTTGATCGTGGCGGTTTGAAGATCGGCGGCCTGTTTGGTCAGTACCATCTGCTGAATGACCGGCTTCGCGGCCACCGCCCAGCCGACCCGAAGTCCCGGCGCGAGGGTTTTCGAGAACGAGCCGAGATAGATCGTGCGACAGTCTTCGATATCGCCCTTCTCTTCGATCTCAAGCGCAAGCATCGGTTTGACCTCGGCCCCCGTATAGCGCAGCTCCTGATAGGCGGCGTCCTCGATCACCGCACAGCCCAGCGCCTCGGCACGTTTGAGCACGGTCAGACGCTGATCCTCCGTGAGCGTCACGCCGGTCGGGTTGGCGAAATCGGACGACAGGTAGACGAATTTCACTCGGCCTCCTGCGGCCTCCGCATCGGCCTCGATATCCTCGACCGGACGGTTGGCCTGCGGATCGAACCGGTCATAGCGCGGCTCATAGGCGTTAAACGCGCCCAGCGCGCCCATATAGGTCGGCCAAGCGACCAAGGCCGTGTCATTCGGATCGAGAAACAGCTTGCCGAGATAATCGAGCGCCTGTTGCGAGCCCGCCGTGATCAGGATGTTGTCGCGGGTACAGGTCACGCCATGACGGCCCATGTAGTCGACAATCCAGTCGCGCAGCGGCGTATAGCCTTCGGAGGTCGAATATTGCAGCGCGACGCCCGCCGCCTGTTCGCTCGTCGCCTTGAGCATCGCCTGTTCGAACGCCACACGCGGGAAATAGGCCGGGTCGGGGATACCGCCCGCAAAGGAAATAATATCCGGTTGATCCAGAAGCTTGAGAAGCTCACGGATTTCGGAGGCCTTCATTTTCTGGGTGCGTTTGGCAAAAAGCGTGTTCAGGCGCGCGGGGGATTTGGGCGACAGACTCATTATTCTTCTCCATTCAGGGCTCCCGTCTCGCGCTTTTCGACGATTAAGTCAACAAAGCTGACATGACACTCCAAGCACAGCCCCCTTTACAAAAATGATACAAAACCGTCACTCTGGCGACATTTCCTTTCGTCAAACCCCGCGCGTGTGCAATGACGAGGGACACAACATGAAAAAGCACCTGCTGCTGGCCGCCTCTGCGCTCGCGATCACCGCGACCGGGGCCAATGCCGAACTGAATTTCAACCGCATCGCCGCTTTCGCGACCCCGGACAACATGGCCGAGGGCGAAGACAAGGCGCGGACCACCTCCGCGGAGATCATCGGCGCCTCCGAGGATGGCATGACGCTGGTCTATACCGACAGCCCGCTGGGCGTTGTGGGCCTGATCGACATCACCGATCCGAAAAACCCGCAGCCGAAAGGCAATGTGGATGTCGCTGGCGAACCGACCTCCGTGACCGTGATCGGCAACACCGCCTTTGTCGCGGTCAACACCTCTGAGAGCTATGTCGAACCCTCGGGCAAACTCCTGTCTGTCGATCTGGCCACCGGCGAGATCACCGGGGAATGCGATCTTGGCGGTCAACCGGATTCCACCGCGCATAACGATGAAGGCACCATGGTTGCCATCGCCATCGAGAACGAGCGTGACGAGGAAGCGGGCGACGGCCGTGTCGGCCAGCTTCCGGCCGGCTACATAGTCACCGTCGGCTTGAAAGACGAGGCGCTTGCCTGCGACAGCCTGAAAAAAATCGACGTCACGGGTCTGGCAGAGATCGCGCCGGAAGATCCGGAACCGGAGTTCGTGGACATCAACGCTCTGGGTGAGATGGCCGTGACGATGCAGGAAAACAACCACATCGTGGTGATGGACAAAGACGGCAATGTGACCGCGCATTTCTCCGCCGGTTCTGTCGATCTCGACAACATCGACGCCACCGACGAACGCGCGGCACTTCTCTTTACCGAAAGCCAGCCGGGTCGTCTTCGTGAGCCCGACGGGCTTCAGTGGATCGACGAGAACCACATCATGATCGCCAACGAAGGCGACATGGACGGCGGGTCCCGTTCCGTCACCGTGTTCAACAAAGACGGCACGCTGGTCTGGGAATCGGGCGCGGCCTTTGAGCATCCGATCATTCAGGCCGGTCACTACCCGGACAAACGCTCCGACGCCAAAGGCGTAGAACCCGAGGGCATGGAAGTCGCCACCTTCGGCGATGTGACATATGCCTTCATCCTCTCCGAGCGCTCCTCCACCGTCTCCGTCTATGACGTCACCGACGCGGAGAACCCGGTGTTCAAACAACTCCTGCCCTCCGGCATTTCGCCTGAAGGCGCGATTGCGATCCCCTCGCGCGGGCTTCTGGCCACCGCGAACGAACTCGACCTCATCGAAGACGGCGGCACCCGTGCCCATGTCATGCTCTACGAACTGCAAGACGCCCCCGCCGCCTACCCGACGCTGACGTCGGAAGGCATGGACGAACTCACCGGTTGGGGCGCGAACTCCGGCATGGTTGCGGATGAGGACGGCATGATCTACGCCGTGAACGACAGCTTCTACGGTTATCAACCGACCATCTTCAAAATCGACCCGACGCAGACCCCGGCGAAGATCGTCGACGCGATCCGCGTGGTGCGCGCCAATGGCGATGCCGCGCAGAAACTCGACATGGAAGGCATCACGCTCGATGGCGAAGGTGGCTTCTGGGTCGCCTCCGAGGGCCGCACTGACCGCGTCACCCCGCATGCGCTCTACCATGTGAACGCCAAGGGCGTGATCAAGGACGAAGTGGGCCTGCCCGCCGAGCTGCTGAACAACGAAGTCAGGTTCGGCTTCGAAGGCATCACCAAGGTCGGCGATACGCTTTGGATGGCGGTTCAGCGCGAATGGAAAGACGATCCGAAAAACACCGTGAAACTCGTTGCCTATAACATCGAGAGCGGTGAATGGGGTGCGGTGCGCTATGAGAAAGCCGCGCCGGACACCGGTTGGACCGGTCTTTCCGAGATCGTCGCGCATGGCGACTATTTCTATGTCATCGAACGTGACAACCAGATCGGTGCGGCGGCCATGATCAAAAAGATCTACCGCATCCCGGCCTCTGAAATGGTCCCGGCTCCGCTGGGCGGCGACCTCCCCGTCGTGTCCAAGGAAGAGGTGCGCGATCTGATCCCGGATCTGAAATCCTGGAATGGCTATGTGGTCGACAAGGTCGAAGGCCTCGCGATCACCAAAGACGGCGAAATCTTCGTCTCCACCGACAATGACGGCGTGGACGACAGCTCGGGCGAGACCTTCTTCTGGTCCATCGGCAAAGTCGAATAAGATCCGCTATCCCCAAAAGAGACGCCCGCCGAACCGGCGGGCGTTTTGCTTTTCATAGGATAGCTTAAATCTTCTTTTGTCCCGAAATATCCCGGGGTGCGGGGCAGAGCCCCGCAAGATCAGACCTCGGTCGTCCGTTCGCCTTCGATCGCCTTGGTTTCGACCGTGTTCGGCCCGGCGATCTCGATCCGGCGCGGTTTCAGTGCTTCGGGCACTTCGCGTTTCAGGTCGATATGCAACATGCCGTTCTCATGGGACGCTCCCGTGACCTTCACATGTTCGGCAAGCGTAAAGCGGCGCTCGAACGCACGGGTGGCGATGCCGCGATGGAGGTAGGTCTTGCCCTTGTCTTCCTCGCTGTCGGATTTGCGGGCGGAGACGATCAGCGCGTTTTCACGTTGCTCGATGGCGATGTCTACGGTCGAGAACCCGGCGACGGCGAGCGAAATGCGCCATGCGTCCTCAGCGGTCTTCTCGATGTTATAGGGCGGGTAGCTGGGCTGGCTGACATCCTGGGCCAGAACCCGGTCCATCAGATCGGCGATCTGATCGAAACCGACGGTGGCACGGTACAGCGGGGCAAGGTCAAAATTACGCATGGGTATCCTCCATTGAGCGATTCCAGAGTGAGGGCCTTCCGGGTTACGGACAGGCGAGATGCCGGACCCTGTTCAGGCATCCGACATCAAAGATCTGGGAATGGAGAGAGGCGGTTTCAAGAGGGCTCACCGCCCGAGCATACCCACCGCGAATTCGGTCTCGGTCAGGGTCGGCATGGGTCCCGCATCCACCTTCTTGAAATGGCTCTGACCGGTGGCTGCCATTTTCAGCAGATCCGCCAGAGCCCCCTCAAGCGAGGTGCCGACGGACACCCGCTCGCCCCGGAACTGCGCCTTGGCGGAGACCACGGAGACAATGCGTGGCACCGCACCGGTCATATCGAAGATCGGCGCACCGGAAGAGCCGAAATCCACTTCGCAGGAGGTCACAAGAACACCGCCTTGGCGCGCCATGACATGGCAAACCTCCTGCAAGGACGGGCTTTCGGCCCGGTCATGAGCGTAGGAGACGACGCCGACCGCCTGGCCTTTCTCAGGCCGCATGGAGGTCGGAAAGGGACGTACGGAGGTCGTGCGCACCGGCTGCGACAGCTCGATCAGCGCCACGTCGTTCAGCAACCGGTCGTGCAGATCGCCGCTTGCCAGAGAGAACCCCGGATGGACATAGATCGCCTTCGCCTCGCGATAGGCCTGCGCCTGCCCGTTGCGCCACCCGGCCTTGAAGCTCACGTCCGAGGGTTTGTGCGGCTTTTTCGACGAGATGTCGTACATGCAATGGGCGGCGGTCAGCACAAGTCGCTCGGTGATCAGCGTGCCGGTGCAGAAACTGCGCCCCGCGAAATCGAGACGCCCGACCGCTTCCCATCCCCGACCGTCATCGCCCGTGCGAAAGGTCTTCAGCGCACTGTCCGCCTGTGCCGCCCCGCTCATCAGGATCAGGAAAAAGATGGTCAGCAATTTTTTCATGTCAGCCTCGTCAGCCCTCTGTCCGCCCCCTTCAGCGCTAAAGAGGGTTCAAGGCGGGATTATGACCGATTCGAGAACAATTTGGGCGGTTTTGGGCCGCCTGTTGCCCAATCGAGCAATTCAACGGTATGGACCACCGGCACATCCATCCCCGATCCGATCTGCATGATGCAGCCGATATTGCCTGCGGCCACCACATCTGGGGTCTTGTCCTGCAAGGATTTGATTTTGCGCGTCTTGAGGTTTTGCGAAATTTCCGGCTGCAACAGATTGTAGGTCCCTGCCGAGCCGCAACAGAGATGGCTGTCGCGCGGCTCGACCACCTCGAACCCAACGCGCTTCAAAAGCGTCTTTGGATGGGTCTTGATCTGTTGCCCATGTTGCAGGGAACAGGCGGCGTGATAGGCGATTTTCAGATCTTGTTTGCCTTCGGGCAGGTCGAGTTGCACCAGCACCTCGGACACATCCTTTGCCAGCGCCGCGACTTGCGCCGCCTCGTTCGCAAGCTCCGTCATGCGGAACATATGGCCGTAATCCTTCACCGTCGTGCCGCAGCCCGAGGTGTTGATCACGATGGCATCCAGCCCCTCACCCTTGATCTCCCGCATCCACGCACGGATGTTCTTGGCGGCCGATCCATGCGCCTCGGCCTCTTTGCCCATGTGATGGGTCAGCGCCCCGCAACACCCCGCGCCCTTCGCCACCACAACCTCGCATCCGAGCCGGGTCAAAAGCCGGATGGTCGCGTCGTTGATATCGGTGTCGAGCGCCTTTTGCGCACAACCGGTCATCAGGGCCACGCGCATCCTGCGTGCACCTTTCGCCGGAAACACCTGCGCATCGTCATTGCGCGACACCGGCGGAATGCGCGCAGGCGCCATCTCCAACATGGCTTTCAGACGCGGATCGGGCATCAGATGGCGCAAAGGTTTCGCAATCTTCGCCCCCAGCAACGCGACCCGAAACCGCCCCGGATAAGGCAGGATTTTCGCCAAGCTCCAACGCAACACCCGATCCATCCGAGGCCGTTTGTAAGTCTTCTCGACATGCGCGCGGGCATGATTGATCAGATGCATGTAATGCACCCCCGACGGGCAAGTGGTCATGCAGGCCAGACAGGACAGGCAGCGATCCAGATGCTTGACGATTTTCTCGTCGGCGGGCCGGTCGTTTTCCAGCATATCCTTGATCAGATAAATCCGCCCGCGCGGGCTATCCAACTCATCGCCCAAGACCACATAGGTCGGGCAGGTCGCGGTACAAAACCCGCAATGCACACAGGCGCGCAGGATCTCGTTGGTGCGCTGAATGCCCGGATCGGTGAGCTGCTCTTCGGTGAAATGCGTCTGCATCAGCCCATCATCCCTTGGTTGAACTTGCCGTCCGGATCGAATTTATGGCGCAGCCCCGCACTGATCCCTGCCAATACTGCCGATTGCGGATGAAACACGCCCAAACGCCGCTTTGTCTCATCGGATGCCCGGATCAATGTCGCATGGCCAGACGTCATCCGCGCCCGCACATCCGCACCCTCCTTGGTCAAAAGCCAAAGCCGGTTGCCACCCCAGTCAAACATCATGTCCTCGGGCTGAACCGTCTCAACCAACCGCATGGCGTCAGAGGGTTTCACCGACACTCGCCAGACATCCCCACCTCTGTCATGAAACGCCTCGACATCCCGGATGCCACACCAGATCGGCCCGCAGGACTCGGCTCCCCAGATCTCCTCAATCTCCCGTCGCAGCCGCACACGCATCAATCCGACCCGATAGCGCAGCGAGGTTTCGAACCCTTCCAGCCGCAAAAACACCGTACCGCCCTGCCAGGCCGCGCCGGTCAGATCGAAGGGCTGCCCCAGCATGTCCGACATGATCGCCACCGCGACATCGGCCTCACATTCCGGGACACGGAGCGTCACCACCGTCTCCGGCAGAGGCTGCACCTTCAGGCTCACCTCCGTCATCACGCCCAGCGTGCCATGGCTCCCCGCCATCAGCTTGACGAGATCGAGCCCAGTGACATTCTTCATCACCCGCCCGCCGTTCTTCACCACATCCCCGCGCCCATCGACAAACCGCACCCCAAGGCAAAAATCACGACAGGCCCCGGACGCCACCCGCCGCGGCCCGGAGGCATTCGCGGCCACCACACCCCCGATGGTGCTCTCGCCCACACGCCCCAAAAGCCCGCGCAGATCGGGCACTTCAAACGCCAACCTCTGGTTTTCCGCCGCCAAAAGCGCGTCGATCTCGCTAAGGGGTGTTCCCACCCGCGCCACAAGCGTCAACGTCCCCGGCTCGTAAAGCGTCACACCACTGAGCCCCCGTGTCGACAAGGGTGCACCCTCCGCCACACCGATCCGCCGCGTGCCACCGCCCACGATCGCAAACGGCCCGCCGCTCCGAATGACATCACAAACCTCCGCTTCACTCTGCGGCGCCAGCGTTTCCTTTGCTGTCGAAATACTCATGCCCGCACCCTCCGCGTGGCACTCACGTCGAGCGGAAACACCTTTGCCGGGTTCAGAATCCATGTCGGATCGAACACATCCTTCACCACCATCTGCGCCTCCAGATCGGCAGGGGCGAACTGATGCGTCATCAGCTCACGCTTCTCCACCCCCACGCCATGTTCCCCGGTCAGGCAACCGCCCGCATCGACGCAGAGCTTCAAAATCTCCGCGCCAAGCCGCTCGGCGCTTTCCAACTGACCCGGTTCGTTGGCGTTATAAAGAATTAACGGATGCATGTTTCCATCCCCCGCATGGAACACATTGCCGACCATATGGCCGTGCTCGGCGGCCAGATCGGCGATGCGTTTCAACACGGCGGGCAGCTCGCCCACCGGGATCGTTCCATCGAGACAAATGTAGTCTCCCATCTGCCCCATCGCCCCAAAGGCCGATTTGCGTCCGAGCCAGATGCGCGTGCTTTCCTCCACACTCTGGCTCTCCCGGATCGCAACCGGATTGTGCCGTGTCGCAATCGCGATGATCCGCGCCAGCTGGTCCGCGATCTCCTGCTCCGAGCCCTCGACCTCGACGATCAGAAGCGCCTCGCAATCCGGGTAGCCCGCCCCCGCAAACTCTTCTGTGGCGCGAATAATCGGCCGGTCCATGAATTCGATCGCCACCGGGATCAGACCCGAGCGGATGATATCGGCGACACAGGCCCCCGCCACCTCGCTGCTGTCGAAACCGAACAACACGGGCCGCGCGCCCTCGGGTTTCGGCAGGATGCGCAAAGTCGCTTCGGTCACCACGCCCAACTGCCCTTCGGAACCGCAGATCAGCCCCAAAAGGTCCAGCCCCGGCGCATCCATCTCCGCGCCGCCGATCTCGACCACCTCGCCATCGGCCATGACCATCGTGACGCCCAGAAGATTGTTCGTCGTCACCCCGTATTTCAGGCAATGCGCGCCGCCCGAATTCATCGCGATATTGCCCGCAATGGCGCAAGCGAGCTGGCTCGACGGGTCGGGGGCATAGAAAAACCCCTCCTCCTCGACCGCGCCGGTGACGGAGAGATTCGTCATGCCGGTCTGCACGCGGATGTAGCGGTCGGCGGTGTTGATCTCCAAAACCTCGCGCAACCGCGCCACGCCGAGGATGACCGCATCCGCCGTCGGCAGAGCGCCGCCCGCAAGCGATGTCCCTGCCCCACGCGGCACCACGGGCACGCCCATATCGTGGCAAATCTTCATGATTTCAGATACTTGACCTGTCGTTTCCGGCAGGACCGCCAACAACGGCGGACAGCGATAGGCCGCCAGCGCATCGCATTCATAGGCCTTTAATTCTTCCGGCGCGTCAATCACCGCATCCTCAGGAAGCACGGCGCGCAACCGAGCGACCAGTTCCGGCTTTCTGGCAAGGGTCCCCGGCTCGGGCTCTGGCATATCCATGTCTTTCCTCCCATATTGGTAAAGTTTTAAAACCAATTTTTGGATGTGACAAGCAGGCCGCTCTTGCGTAATGCTGCCCCCATGGAACTCATTGACCAGCTTCGCCATTTCAGCCCGCTCGACGCCATCGCTGTGATCTATCTGGTCGGGGCCTGGGCGCTTTTGGGCTATGTCATCGAGAACCCGCCCAAGTCGCGGATCTCGACCTCGGTGCTGGTCGCCGATTACCGGCGCGAGTGGATGGTCCATATGATCACCCGAAAGCCCCGGATCTTCGACGCCACCGTGCTCTCAACTCTCAGAGAAGGCACGAGTTTTCTCGCCTCCGCCTGCCTGATTGCCATCGGCGGCGGGCTGGCCGCAATCTCCAACGCCGAGCGCCTGAGCGGCGTGGCGCGCGATCTGGCGCTGGATGCGCCACAGATCATCTGGGAGGTCAAAATTCTTCTGGCGCTGTTTTTCATCACCAACGCCTTCCTGAGATTCATCTGGTCGAGCCGCTTGTTCGGCTATTGCGGTGTGGTCATGGCCTCCGTCAGCAACGATGAAAACGACCCCAAAGCCCTGCCCCGCGCACAGAAGGCGGGCGAATTGAACATCACCGCCGCGCGGGCGTTCAATTCGGGGATCAGAGGCATTTATTTCGCTTTAGGTGCCCTGTCCTGGCTCCTCGGCCCGGTCGGTTTACTGATTGGCAGCACTCTTGTGATCGCCATCATGCTGCGCCGCGAATTCGCCTCAAGCTCGCGCGCGATCCTGCTTCGGAAAGAACCCTGATCCGGGTCGAAAATCACCTGAATTCCTGTGTCGGCAAAGCGTCGGACTTTTGTCGGACTTTTGTCGGGCAATGTCAGAGTGAGACGGCATCCCTCCGTGCCTCATCGAGAAAATCAGAGAAAGCCCTTACGACCAAATTCAGAACGAATTGAAGAAAGTCATTCCACACCTTCAACATATAAAGCCAAATAAAATTGACCTATCTCTCTCCTCAACGAAACGCCGCACGTCGCGGCTTTGATGAGGACACAGACATGATCGACCTTTCTTCCAACATCCTCGGCGTCGCTGGCGCCGGTTCTGTCACCGCCATCGCGCTTGCCGCCCTGCTGCTGCGCGTCTCGCTCGGGGGGCTCTTTCTGGCCCATGCTTACCTGAAATACTTCGTCTTTACGCCGAAAGGGGCCGCGGGCTTCTTTGCCTCCCTCGGCCTCCCCGGCTGGTTCGCCTACCTGACCATCGCCGCCGAAACGCTGGGCGGGATCGCCCTGATCCTCGGCTTCCAGACCAGCCTCGTCGCCCTTCTCCTGATCCCGACCCTTCTGGGTGCCGCGATCCTTGCCCACGGCAAAAACGGCTTCTGGTTCACCAATGAAAACGGCGGCTGGGAATATCCTGCCTTCTGGGCCGTGGCCCTTCTGGTGCAGGTCCTGCTTGGCGGTGGTGCTTTGGCCCTGACGGCCTGACCTTAACCCTGCCGACGATAAGATACGACAAATCCCCGGTGCAATAGTGTCGGGGATTTCGTGTCATTATCTTAGATTTCGGTTTAAGGCTCAGCCTACGCAACAACTTCTCATTGAAGTGGAGAGCTAGACTAAATTTCATGTTACAAATGCCATATGCGTGTCAAAACTCGGGATACCGATGGAATCCAAACTGTTTTCTGTACTAAGCGACCGAGCTAAGTTTGTAAGCGGCCAAGTTAGCCACCGTGATCTTGAGCCCATCGAGAATGAGCTCAGTGCAGACCAAAATCTCATGGAAAAGCTTCGATCTTGCAAGTTTGACTGGCCCGGAGAGGTCGCTCAAACGAGCGATATTGCGCACTGGCTGCTGTTCGAAACAACACGTTCAGGCGACCCGGAGCAGGCCATCACAAAACTCACGTCGTTCCTTAGCAATCCACGCCGAACGTGGAAGTATGCAGTCGTTTGCACAGACGTCATTGCTCAGCACAAAGGCGACGAAGGATGGGAATTTTGTAACGGGGTTGCTGCCTATGCCGCAGGACTTCCGACCGGTTATACTCTGTTTTCTGATGACCGACCTACTCAAAGTGGCCTGATTTTTCTCGACCGCAAGACTACTGGCGACGACTTAGATTTCATATCTCGTGTTGAAGATTGCTGCCGCTGTCTGAACTTTACGGCATGCGAGGGCACTTTTTTGAGGCCAAGCTATTTAACCTACGCCTATGAAATCGATGCGCCATCCCCTTTGGGGAGTAGCAGAGCGCGGCTTTCCCAGAGATATAATCTACGGCTTGAATTGCTTACTGAAGAAATCATCCAAGCAGCAGATACGATGTTGGCAAGAATCCAGAGCGTTGATTCAAATCAGCTTCCAATTTTGCGTCGCGTCCTGGACAGGCATGCGGGTGCGACAGCATGGGGAGACATCGAGAACCGTGCAATTGAAGCACGCATTTGCATGGAGATGATACTCATGAATGGCTCGAAGGGCGACAATACCTATAAAGTTTCGCGCCGTGCGGCCCTCCTTATGGGCGACTCTTTGGAAGACCGTAAAAAGTACTTAAAGGCTGCTAAAGACCTGTATGGCGCTGGATCAAAAGCAATTCATGAGGGAACTTTGACATCCGCGAAAGATACAAATGCAGTTCGTAATAGCCACGAATTCCTCGACAAACTCGTCACAGCATGGATTGATCACAATGCTTGTTTTATAGGCGATGACGATTGGGAAAATTTGGAATTAGGCGGCAACTTCATGACTTAATAAGGCGTTACCGCCGCCCTTCCCTCAGCCACGCCACCACCGACAGCCCCGCCAAAAGCAGCAGCCAGACCCAGCCCGGCAGCACAGGCATCAGCCGGGTCGATTGCGTCACATAGGCCTCGCGGGGCGTGATGCCCATCCAGCCGCGCCCGGCTGCGACGCGGCCCTCGGGGACGGTGCGGATCGTGGGCAGGCCATCGGAGAGCGCGAAAATGCCGCCGCCCGAGGCCTTGATCACCGGGGCGAGTTTGTCCCCCGTCGCAATGGTTTCTTCGAATTCGCGCGGCGCTGCGGGGCCAAGGACCATGACGGCGCTCTGGTCGCCTTCGCGAAGCCGGTACAGCCCCATCTCGCCCTCGGTCAGCTCGGCCACGAAACGGCCCGGCGCGATCTCTTCCATCGGGATCTCCACGACAGAGCCGTCCGGCGTCTCGACCGTCACCGACCGCGCGCCCTCGGTCAGGCTGCGCCGGGTAATGATCAAAGTGTTCCCCTCGGCCGTGGCGGTCAGGGCCTCTTCTTCGAGATCCGGCTCTTTCATCATCCAATGCGCGAGACGGCGCAACAATTCGAGCTGCGGCCCACCGCCCTCGACGCCACGGGTCCAGAGCCAGGCGTGATCGGAACCCAGCACGGCCACGCGCCCCTCGCCCACCCGGTCGAGCACCAGCAAAGGCCGCCCGTCGACGCCGGACATCACGGTTTCGCCGGTCTCGCCGGGGTCCAATTCGACCTGACGGAACCAGCGACCCCAAGTCGGATCGTCCCCTGTGCGCAGCCCGCCGAGACCTTCGGTCACCGGGTGGCGCGCGCCGAGATCGGTGAGACGCGGCAGGAAGGGTTCCTCGATCACCCGGCCCGTCGGTGCGGTCGGGATGACACGGGCCAGAGGCGAGCGATAGAGGCTGTCGGCGGTGGCGAAATCGGGACCGGCGGCGAAAAGCACCGCGCCCCCGTCTTCGACATAGCGCGCGATATTGTCGAGATAGGAGGCGGGCAGGATGCCACGCAATTTGTAGCGGTCGAAAATGATCAGGTCGAAATCGTCGACCTTCTCCATGAACAGCTCACGGGTCGGAAACGCGATGAGCGACAGCTCGGTCACAGGCACGCCGTCCTGTTTCGAGGGCGGGCGGAGAATGGTGAAATGGACGAGATCGACGGAAGGGTCGGATTTCAACAGGTTGCGCCATGTGCGCTCGCCATTGTGCGGCTCGCCGGACACCAGCAACACACGCAGCCGGTCGCGCACGCCGTTGATCTGCACCATGGCGCTGTTGTTGCGGGGGGTGAGTTCGCCGGGGGCTTCGGGCAGGGTGAACTGGATGACGTTCATCCCGCCATGCGCGAGTTTGAGCGGCACGTCGAGCGGGCGACCGATGGGCACGGTGAAGCGTTCGGGCGCTTCGCCGTCGATGGAGATCATCAGATCGGTCAGCTCAGGAAGGCCTGCGGGGCGGTTGCCCTGATCCTCGATGCGGAGTTTGAGGGTGACCTCTTCGTCGAGAATGGCAAAAGACGGCGCGCTTTCGATCACAAGACGCCGGTCCCAATCTTCCGGCTCCCCGGTGAGCAAAAGATGCACCGGCGCGGGGAAATCGGGAGCGATGTCGACATCGTGGAGCTGACCGTCCGAGAGCAGGAACGCGCCCGCCAAACGCCCGCGCGGCTCGTCGGCCATGGCCTCCGTCAGAGCGGTCATCAACAGCGTGCCGCGATTGTCCGGCGCATCGCCCAGCGTGATCACCCGCAACTCGGTGTTGGGCTGGGCAGCAATCCGCGCCTCAAGGGCGGCGCGAGCTTCGGCAAGCTGGTCCGGTCGGGTCGAAAGCGCCTCGGACGCGCTTTCATCCACCACGAGAAAGACGATGTCGGACAGCGGATCGCGTTGTTCTTCGCGCAAAGAGGGCCCAAAGAGAAAGGCCAGAATGCCAAGGGCGGCGAGCGCGCGGAAGACCCAGCCAGAGAGGCCGCGAAACGCCGCGAAGGCGATCAGCAGGGCGGTGATGGCGGCCAGACCGGCCAGCACAGGCCAGGGAATGAGCGGGGAGAAAGCGAGATCGCGGATCATTGGCCCAACCTGTCGAGAAGTGCGGGGACATGGACCTGATCGGATTTGTAATTGCCGGTCAGCACATAGACCACGAGGTTGATGCCGAAACGATAGGCCATTTCACGCTGCCGCTCGCCCGCAAAGCCACGGCCCACGGGCAGCATCGGAAAGCCCGTGTCATCCACCGCCCAGGCCGCCGCCCAATCGCCCCCGCCAATGATCACCGGAGTCACATTGTCGTTGAGGTTGCGAAACGGCATGCCTTCGGCCTGTTCGGTGTCGGGCGAGGCTTCGACCCAGAGCGTGCCTTCGGCATGACGGCCCGGAAAATCACGCAACAGGTAGAAGGCGCGGGTCAGAACGTGATCCTCGGGAATTTGTTCGAGCGGCGGGATGTCGAGCGGGGAGGCCAGCGCCTGAAGCCGGGTGCCGGTGGGGGTCGCGGCCCCGAAAGCCGCGACATCGGCGTCGCGCGTGTCGAACACGATCACGCCGCCGGTGCGCAAATAGGCGTTGAGCTTGGTATAAGCGGCGGCGGAGGGCATGGGCTGCGTCGTGGTCACGGGCCAATACAAGAGCGGGAAGAACCCGAGAGGATCGGTTTCGAGATCAATGCCCATGGGCGCCGCGGGCTCGACGGAGGTGCGCGCGGTGAGCATGTTGGAGAGGCCCTGAAGCCCCGCTTCGGATGTGCGGTCGAGCGCGGCATCGCCGGTTTTGACATAGGCGAGCGTCAACTCGGAGGAGGCCAGAAGCGCGAAATCGTCGGGGCTTTGGGCGCGCAGATCTTGCGGCGAGAGCGCCAGCGCCAGAAGCAGGAGCGGCACGGCGCGCGCGCCGAAAAGCCGCCCGGAAAGCCAGAGCGAAGCCAGAAGATCGGCCCCCAGAAGCGCCAGAGCCGCGAGCAAAAGCGCGGGCGAAAGCGGGCGTTCACGCGCCGCCGTCACGCCGGAGAGCGGCACGTCGGAGGGCCAGCTTGCGGCGGTCAGGGTGTCGCCTTCCGCCATCACATTGAGCGCCCGAAGCGCATCGCGCCCCTGATAGAGCCCCGGCGGCGTGGCGCGAGAAGCATGAGCTTCGGCAAATACCTCGCCAGCGACCGGCGGCACCGTCCCGGCATCCGTGAGCGTGCCGAACCCGTCCATAAGCTCTTGCGGCTGAAGGCTTTGGCCGGTCAGGTCATCAGCCTCCAGAAGCGCCGCTTGCGACGTCACGGACAGCCGGTCGAGCATCGACACAAAGAGGCCCGACAAAGGCAGCGTCGACCATTCCGCATTGGCGGTGACGTGGAACAACACGACCTGCCCCTGCCCCAGCGCCTTGCGTGTGACAAGCGGCGTGCCGTCTTCGAGCGTCGCAATGGTGCGGGCGGCCAGTTCGGGATCGGGCTGGGCCATGACCTGCGCATTCACCTCGACATCCTCGGGGACCGGCAGGCCATAAAACGGCGAGGTTTCGGCAAAGGGGCGCAGGCGTTTCGGCTCGCCCCAGCTCATCGCACCGCCAAGCGTGCGCCCGCCTGCGCGCAGACGCACGGGCATCAGCGGGTCTTCCGCGTCCCGCGCCACATCGGAGGCGGCAAGCTGCGGCCCGGCGAAGCGCAGGAGCAGCCCACCTTTGCTCAGCCAGTCCAAAAGATCGGCACTTTCCCCACCGGAAAGCTGCGCCACATCGGCCAGAACGATCACATCCGGGTTGGCCATGATCAGGTCTTCCAAGCCGCCCTCGATCACATCGGCTTTGCCGAACAGGGCCGCGCGCAGGTAATGCAGTTGCGACAAAAGTTGCAGCCCCTCGCCGCCTTCGCGCACCGAAACAATGCCAACCTCGCGGCGTTTGAGACTGTCGTCGGTGAGACGTTTGGCCCCGGCGCTGCGCTCGCCTTCAATCTCGAAACGACTGACACGAGCGCGCAATTCGGGGGGCAGATCGAAGATCACCTCGGCCCGCGCGCCGTCGAGCGTGACCTCTTGCCGTGCCAATTCGCGCGCCACCCCAGCCGGATCGGTGCCATGGGCGATGACGGTCACGTCCCGCGGTCCGTTCCCCGCGCGCAAAACCGGGAGCGTGACCCCAGTGTCCGTAAGCGCCAGAGGCCCAAGCGCCAGACGATCCCGCCCGGTTTCGAACACCGAGATCGGACCATGAGATTGCAACAGCGACAACACGCGATCCCGCCCGTCGCGCGCCAGACCGTCGGAGAGCCAGAGCGTTTCGACCCCATCCGGAAGCGTGGTCAGCGCGCCAGCGAGCGCATCCATATCGGGCGCGAAACCGGCGGGTTTGATCCCGGCGAGACGCGGACGCCAGTCTGCGGCGGAGAGAAAGGCGCAGCCTTCGGCGGGAATGTCGGTGGCGGGCAGAATGCAGAGGGTGCGCCCATCGGCCTCCGCCTCATCGAGCGCCTGCCCCAGCCGCCCCATGCGCAGGGTCCAATCCGGCGCGGAGGCCCAGCTTGCATCCATCAGAACCAGAAGCGGCCCGGAGCCGCCGCGTTCCACACGCGGGTTCAGAACGGGACCGGCGAAGGCAATGATGAGGGCCGTAACCGCCAACATCCGCAAGAGCAAAAGCCACCAGGGTGTGCGGTCGGCTTCGACCTCGTCGTCCTTCAGACCCAAGAGAAGTGCAACGCCCGGAAAGCGGCGTTTGATCGGCGCGGGCGGCACGGCGCGCAGCAAAATCCAGAGGATCGGCAAAAGCGCGAGCGCGAGGAGCACCCAAGGCGCGGAGAACCCGATGGGCCCGAGAATCCACATCAGCGCGGGCCCTCCAAGGCCTCGTAAAGCCACAGGAGCGCAGGAAGATCAGCGCCGTTCGTATGGTGCGTGGCAAAGCGCCACCCGGCATGATGGGCGATGCGATTGAGGTGATCCTTGCGCTCGGCGAGGCGCTCCAGATAACGGTCGCGCAGATCCCCCGCACGCAGGGTTTCATGCCGCAAACCGCCCGCCATAGAGGTAAAGACCGTGCGGCCCTGATAGGGAAAGGCCTCTTCGGCGGGGTCGAGAATTTGATAGAGAACGCCGGAAATGCCCCGGTCGGAGGCCATGCCGACGGCGTCCTCAATGGCCTCGATCGGCCCGAGGAAATCCGACAGGAACAGGGCGCGGGCATGGGGCAAAAAGAGGCGTGCGTCGGGCGCGCCATAATCCGCCTCGCCCTCTTGCGAGAGGCCTTCGGCGATACGCCGGAGTTGCAGCGCGCCGATGCGGGGCGGCGTCCCAAGAGAGGCCAGCGCGACCCGTTCGCCACCTTTCATCAAAAGGATCGACAGGGCCATGGCGAGCAAAGCCGCGCGGTCGGATTTCGGCGGGATTGCCTTGCCGGAGGTGAATCCCATGGAGGCCGAGAGATCGACCCAGAGATGGACCGATTGCGCCGCCTGCCATTCCTTTTCGCGCACGAAATGCCCGTCCGAGCGCCCCGAACGACGCCAGTCGATCGCGCGTCCCGGATCGCCCGCCTGCGCCGGGCGGTATTGCCAGAATTCGTCCCCCATGCCGGATTGCCGCCGGCCATGCCCGCCCATCAGCAAAGCGCGGGCAAGCTGTTCGGCCCGGGCCTGCAAGGGCGGCAAGGGGGCGGCGAGCGTCTCTGCGCGGGCGCGCAGGGCGGCGGGGGCGGGGTTTTCGCTCACGCGGCGGACCGCGCGTCCATGGCGGAGGCGGCCACCGAGGCGATGATCGCCCCCAGATCGTCACCGCGCGCGCGCGCCGCGAAGGTCAGCGCCATGCGGTGAATGAGCACCGGGCGCGCCATGGCCAAGACGTCTTCCGTGCTGGGCGCCAAACGACCGTCGAGCAGAGCGCGGGCACGGGTCGTCAGCATCAGCGCCTGCGCCGCGCGCGGCCCCGGCCCCCACGCGACGGAGGCGTTCACCATATCGGTGGCCTCCGGCTCGTTCGGACGACAGGCGCGGACCAGATCGAGGATCATTTCGACCACCTGTTCGCCCACCGGCATTTTGCGCAACAGGGTCTGCGCGCGGATCAGCTCGGCGGCGGTAAAGACCTGATGCGCTTCGCCTTCATCGGCCCCGGTGGTGGCGATCAGGATGTCGCGCTCGGTGTCGCGGTCGGGATATTCGACGTCGACCTGCACGAGGAAACGGTCGAGCTGGGCCTCGGGGAGCGGATAGGTGCCCTCCTGTTCCAGCGGGTTTTGCGTGGCGAGGACGTGGAACGGGGCTTCGAGATCGTGCGGCTGCCCGGCGATGGTGACGGATTTTTCCTGCATCGCCTGCAACAGCGCGGATTGGGTGCGGGGGCTGGCGCGGTTGATCTCGTCGGCCAGAAGGAGCTGACAGAACACCGGCCCTTCGATGAAGCGGAACGCCCGCGAGCCGTCGGGGGCGGTTTCCAGCACCTCGGAGCCGAGAATATCGGCGGGCATCAGGTCGGGGGTGAACTGCACGCGCGCCCCTTTGAGGCCCATCACGGTCGAAAGCGTATCGACCAGACGCGTCTTGCCCAGCCCCGGAAGACCCAAAAGCAAAGCGTGACCGCCGCAGAGCATCGAAGACAGAACCAGATCGACCACGGTTTCCTGACCGATGAAGCGGCGGGTGATCGAGGCCTTGGCCTCGGCCAGTTTCGCGCCCAGCGCGTCGATCTCTGCCGCAAGGTCGGTTTCAGTCATGGCTTCACCTCCGATGTCATTCCGTGACACTATTAAGGACACCTGCGTGCAAAAGCACAAATGACAAAAGGGTTAAAAGGGGGATTTTCCGATGAGTGTTTCCGCAGAGAGCATTGCCGCGGCGATCCGCTCGGCGGAAGGCCGCAGTTTGCCGCCCGTCGAGCGCTGGAACCCGCCGTTTTGCGGCGATCTGGACATGCGGATCGCCCGCGACGGCACATGGCATTATCTCGGCAGCCCGATCGGACGGGCCCCTTTGGTGCGGCTGTTCTCGACCGTGCTGAAACGCGAAGGGGACCGCTATTTCCTTGTGACGCCCGTGGAAAAAGTGGGAATCACCGTCGACGATGCGCCGTTTCTGGCCGTGGATTTCGACGTGGAGGGCGAAGGCGAAGCGCAAAACCTCAGCTTTCTCACCTCGGTCGGCGACCGGGTCACGGCGGATGCGGAGCACCCGATCCGGGTCGCGACCCGCGACGGCACCCCCGCACCCTATGTCGAAGTGCGCGCAGGGCTTGAGGCGCTGATCGACCGCAAAAGCTTTTTCCGCCTCGTTGACCATGCTGTCACGCGGGAGATTGACGGCGAGACGGTTTTTGGCGTCTGGTCGAAAAACACGTTTTTCGAAATCGCGAAAGCCGACGATCTGACCTGAACCCTCACCTGACCCCCGCCTGACCCGATGCCCAAATTCGCCGCCAACCTGTCTTTCCTGTTCAAGGAATACCCGTTCCTCGAACGCTTCGCCGAGGCGAAGGCAGCGGGTTTCAAGGCGGTCGAGGTTTTGTTTCCCTATGACGAACCGGCCTCGGAAATTGCCTGGCGCATGCAGGATCTCGACCTCAAGATGGTGCTGATCAACGTGCCGCCGCCGAATTACACCGGGGGTGAGCGTGGCTTTGCCGCCGTGCCGGGATTGGAAGAACGGTTCCGGCGCGATTTCAAACGCGCGCTCAGATATGCCGAGTTCCTCAAGGCCGGGCATATGCATATCATGGCGGGCAAGGCCAAGGGCGTTGTGGCGCTTGAGACCTTCAAACGCAATCTGGCCTGGGCGGCGCAGGAAGCGCCGAACATGAGCCTCACCATCGAACCGATCAACCCGCATGACATGCCGGGCTATTTCCTCGACGATTTCGATCTGGCGATCGAGATGCTCGATGCGGTGGCGGAGTTGAACCTCGGGCTCCAGTTCGACGCCTATCACGCCCAGATCATCACCGGCGACGCGATGGCCGCCTGGGAACGTTACGCGCCCTATGTCCGGCACATTCAGATCGCGGGCGCGCCGGAGCGGCAGGAACCGGTGAAAGGCCTGATCGACTACCCGGCGTTTTTCAAGGCGGTGGACGAGAGCGGCTATTCCGGCTGGATCTCCGCCGAATACATCCCGAGGAAGCGCACCGAAGAGGGGCTTGAATGGTTTCGCAAGGCGCAATCCGCGGGACGGATCACCTGAGCGGCTGAAACCCCGGCGCCTCTCCGGCACAGCCCGCACCGGGAGCCTCGATTTCGAGCGTCGAATGGGCGATGCCGAAACGGTCGCGCAGCACTGCCTTGACCGCCCCCAGAACCTCCGCCGGGTCACCCGCAGTGACCACATGCGCCTCGACGGAGGTCCGGTGTTCATCGATCTGCCAGAGATGCACGTGATGCACCTCTTCGACCGCCTCGACGTCCTCCATGGCGCGGGTCACATCCCCGGCTTCGCGCCCCTCCGGTGCCCCGAGCATCAGAATGCGGACGACCGGACGAATTTCAATGAACGCATGCACGAGGATATAGACGGCAATCAGGATGGTCAGGATCGGATCGATCAACCGCCAGTCCCACAACAGGATCACCACGCCACCGACGATCACCGCCACCGAGGTTCCGGCGTCGGCGAGATTGTGCAGAAAGGCAGCACGGATGTTCAAGCTGTCCTTTGACATGGACCATGTCAGAGCCGCCGTCACCAGATCGACGACAAGCGCAATCCCGGCGATGATCACCACGGTCCAGCCCGCGATCTCCGGCGGGTTGAACAGGCGCGAGACCCCTTCGGCGAAAAGATAGACCGAGATCACCAGCAGCGTGGTGTAATTGACCATGGCCGCGACAATCTCCGCGCGGGCGTAGCCGAATGTCATCGCCCCGTCGCGGGGCTTGCGCGCGATCTTGCGCGCGCCGAAGGCGATGACCAGAGAGATCGCGTCCGACAGGTTGTGAATCGCATCGGCGATCAGCGCCATGGAACCGGAGATCACCCCGCCGACGATCTGCGCCAGCGTCAGCAACAGATTGACCGCGATGGCGCCTGCGACACGGGCATCGCCCGCATCCGGGTCGATGTGGTGGTGATGGTGGCCGTGGTGCGATGTGTGAGAATGATGATCGTGAGGCATGGACACATCCATGCCCGATTGCCCGCAAAAAACCAGAGGAAATTCTGACGCAGCTCTGGGCCAAATCTCCGGCAGACAAGGCTTGCCCGGTTTTATTCCCGCTTCGCCACGCACAACACCTCACTTATGTGTGAATGCGCACAATGCTACAATTTTCACATCAATAAAAACTTGAGGCCGATTTCCAGCCCAAATCCCGAAAATGTGATCAATATTTTCGCACATGCTGAAGTCATTATTTGAATATTAGTTCGCATTTACACATTCGAGACGAAACCCTAAATTCAATTTCATCGAAAGGCGCAAAAACACACAGACAGCGCCACACTCTTACAAAGGACCAAAACAATGACCTTCTCTCTGAAAACTCTCTCCGCTGCCGCTGTTATCGCCGTTGCCGGTTCCGCCGCTTTCGCTGGCCCGAACTACATCATCCCCGGCAACCAGAGCGACACGAAAACCGTGGCTTCCGTGGACCTCGTCCGCGCCGATGAAAACGCCACCCTGCAAGTTTACAACTTCCACGGCGGCGAGCGCGGCGCCCTTCTCGGCTCCGCCGATGTGAACGCTGGCGCAAACACCAACGTCAAAGTGCGCCTGAACGCCTCTCCGGTTTCCGACGTCGAATTCGTGCTGGTCGGCAGCAACGGCGCGCCGCTCGCGATCAAAACCGCCGACACCTACCAGTAAGCGGCACTGGGCGCGCGCGCCCAACCCCACGACACACACGAAAACGCCGCCGGGTCACCCCGACGGCGTTTTTCTTGCGACCGAAGGAAAGTTCAGTCGCCGAGCTTGGCGTGAACCTCGGCCAGATCGACCTCGCCAATCGGCATCTTGTTGGCCGGGTTTTCGAAATCGTATTTGAAAAGCTGGAAATCCTTTTTGTAGATTTCCCACATCAGATGCATCGAGAGATCGTCGAAATAGTCCTCGACCGGATGCAGGCGTTTCGGCCCATGGCCTTCGGATTCGTTGAAGCGCGGGATCGAGGCCAGATCGACCTTGTGCGGCGTCTCGATATGATCGAGCACCTCCTGCATGCCCTCGTTGAATTTCTCGGTGAAGAAAATCTTGTCGTAAGTGCCGCCGTTGACGATGAACGTGGACAAATGCCCCGACATCGAGGACCAGTGAATGTCCGGCTCCATCGGACGGCGAAAACGGATGGTGTCGCGCACGAACAAAAGGAATCGGCGGAAGCTGGCGATCTGGTCGAACTCCTGCTTGCCGTCCTCGCCGCCGACCTCGATACCGTATTTCTGGATGAGCTGCGGCACGAGCTTGCCGCGATAGCGGCTGCCGTTGCGCTGAATGCCACAGATCTTGTCGAAAAACGATGACAAAACCCGGGTGTAGGGATTGCGCACACAGGTGAAGGCATAGGATTTATGCGCCAGGACATTGGCTTCGATCGGCGCCTGGCTTTCTTCTTGCGACCATTTGTGCAGGCGATCCTTGCTGTCGTGAATGTCACCGTCGAAGAACTCGCCGTGGTCGGAATAGAACATGATCTGACCGATGGTCGAACAGGCACATTTCGGGACAACGCGGTATACCACGCTCTCGCTTTCGGTCATCCAGGTTCCGGGAAAGCCCATATTTACCACAACTCCGTTTATGTCGCGACACCCGCGCGCCTTTTCGCTTTAAAAGCAAATTCGCCTTGATTATTCAATGATTGGTTACGCTTGTATGTGAACAATGCGTTAGAAATGAGGTTACGGTTTCCAATATGGCACGAATTGCCTTCATCTTGCTGTGCCATAAGGACCCGGAAGCGATCATAGATCAAGCCCGGCGTCTGACCCGTGCGGGCGACTACATCGCCATCCATTTCGACGCGCGCGGCGGCAAGGAGGCGTTCGAGGCGATCCGGGAAGGGCTCAAGGACAATCCCAACGTCGCCTATGCCACCAAGCGGATCAAATGCGGCTGGGGGGAATGGAGCCTTGTCGAAGCCACGCTTTACGCGATTGAGGCGGCGGAGGCGGCCTTTCCGCGCGCCACGCATTTCTACATGCTCTCGGGCGATTGCATGGCGATCAAGACCGCCGAATATATCCACGATTACCTCGACCGCGAGGATGTGGATGTCATCGAAAGTTTCGACTTTTTCGAGAGCGACTGGATCAAGACAGGGATCAAGGAAGAGCGGCTGATCTATCGCCACTGGTTCAATGAGCGCACGCATAAGTGGCTGTTTTATCAAAGTTTCTGGATGCAGCGGCGGCTTGGCCTGCAACGCGAGATCCCCGAGGATCTGCAAATCATGATCGGCTCGCAATGGTGGTGCCTGCGCCGCCGCACGATCGAATGGATTCTCGATTTCACCCGGAGCCGCAAGGATGTGATGAAATTCTTCCGCACCACATGGATTCCCGACGAGACGTTCTTTCAGACCCTCGTGCGCCATCTCGTGCCGGAAAACGAAATCAAGACCCGCACGCTCACCTTCCTGATGTTCACCGATTACGGCATGCCCGTGGTGTTCTATAACGACCACTACGACCTTCTGCTGTCGCAGGATTATCTGTTCGCCCGCAAAATCTCCCCAGAGGCCAAGGAGTTAAAAAAACGCCTGGGCGATCTGTTTGCCGCCACCGGGGTCGAGTTCCAGATTTCCAACGAAGGACGGTCGCTTTTTACCTTTCTCACCGGGCGCGGACGCGACGGGCGGCGGTTCGCGCAACGCTTCTGGGAAACCGAAAGCACGCTGGGCCGGGACCGCGAGCTTTTGATGATCGTTTGCAAGAAATGGCACGTCGCCAAGCGGCTGGTGTCGCGGATCAAGGAACAGACGGACATTCCCTGTCTCGAATATCTGTTCAACGAGGAAAACACCTATCTGCCGGACCTGGGCGGGATCGAAAAGAGCCTTGAAAAACGCACGCGCCACCGCCGCGCCTGGGTGCGAATGCTGTTCGACTATTTCGATGCCGACAAGATGGTGGTCTGTCTCGACCCGCAAGGTATCGAGCTGATCCGCGATTTCAACGCCGACCGCTCCGGCACGCGGGTGCTTGAGATCGACTGCGAGTTCACCGACGATTATCTCTCGGGTCACGCCAAACGCACCGGGCTGGCAGGCGATCAGACGCCCGACGAAGCGCTCCAGCGCCTGTTGCCGACGATCCGCGCCGACATCAATCACGAGAGCGACCGCATCCGCGACGCCGAATTCGATCATTACGCGCGCATCTCGCAATCCAACACGCCGGAAGAAAACGCGCGCCCCCTTGCGCGCTTCCTCGGCATTCCCGAAGATACCGCACGCGAGATCGTCTCGATGCACTACCTGTTTTCCGACTGAAAGAGGCCCCGATGCCCTACGCCTATGACGACCAGAATGTTTTCGCAAAAATCCTGCGCGGCGAAATTCCCTCGACGCCGGTGTTCGAGAGCGACCATACGCTGGCCTTCCCCGATATTTCGCCGAGCAAGAAGGTCCATATCCTTGTGATCCCGAAGGGGCCGTACCGTTGTTACGACCATTTCGTTCAGGCGGCGTCCGATGCCGAACAGCTCGACTTTTTCAAATCCGTTGCCAAGGTGGCCGAGACCATGGGCGTGGCCGAGGCGGCGGGCGGCGAGGGCTTTCGCCTGATCACCAACTCGGGGGCGCATTCGCATCAGGAAGTCCCGCATTTCCATGTGCATCTTCTGGGCGGCGAGCCTTGCGGACCTCTGGTTGTGAAATAATTTTTCGCTCTATTTGACAAAACCCCGCCAGAAGCGGGGTTTTTTATTGAGTATTTTGACCATCAGAAAACCGGAGCTTACTTCCCGGAGGTCAGATTGACGAAAACATCTTCCAGATTCGGTTCCATGGTGCGGACGTCGCCGATGGTGATCCCCGCCGCCTGCACCGCGTCGATGATCGCGCCCACCGAGGTTTGATGCCGCGAGAAGTCGAAGGACAGCGTGCCATCCGTGCGCCGCTCCATTTTGACACCTTCCGGCAGCCCGGTGATGTCAGGTGCCGCGCCCTCCGGTTCGATCACAAGCGTCTTGGCATCCATCATCCCCAGAAGGTTTTTCGTCGTGTCGCGCTTGATCAGCGCACCGTGGTTGATGATCGCGATCTCGTCGCACATCTCCTGCGCCTCTTCGAGGTAATGCGTGGTCAGGATGATGGTCATGCCGCGCTCCTCGTTGAGCTTGCGGACATTGCTCCAGAGCATCTGCCTGAGCTCGATGTCGACCCCTGCGGTGGGTTCGTCGAGCACGAGGATCTGCGGGTTGTGCACCAAGGCCTTACCCAGCAAAAGCCGCCGACGCATCCCGCCCGAAAGCGTCCGGGCATAGGAATCGGCCTTGTCGGTCAGCCCGATCAATTCAAGAATCTCATCGGTGCGCCGATCGCGCTTCGGCACGCCATAAAGCCCGGCCTGCACCTCAAGCGCCCCGCGCGGCGTAAAGAACGGATCAAGGTTCAGCTCCTGCGGCATCACCCCGATGGCGGCACGCGACTGGCGCGGGTTCACATCCTGATCGAAGCCCCAGATCTTCACCCGGCCGGAGGTCTTGATCACCAGCCCCGCAAGGATGTTGATCATCGTCGACTTGCCCGCGCCGTTGGGCCCCAGAAGGCCGAAAATAGACCCTTGCGGAATGCTCAGATCCACGCCCTTGAGCGCCTCTTTCGGCGGCTGCCCCTTGACCCCGCCATAGGTCTTGCGCAGGGCTTCGATTTCGATTGCGTTGCTCATGGCGTCTTCCCCCTCTGCGCCGACCCGAGATTTGCGCCGGTTCCCTCTTGTCCGCATCCCGCGGATGGCTATCATGCAGGCCTGATCTAGGCGGTCTCTGGGCTCTCGGCAACCGCACTGGCCACACAGGCCCCCTTGCAAAGACCCACACGCTCCGCCAAAGACCGTGCAAAGGCACGTTCACAGCAAAAGGAACGAAAGAGATGACGATTGAAGCGCCGGAAACCGAAGTGGTCTCCACCTGGAAAGTGGCCTGCGATGGCGGTGAGGGCGCGCTTGGACATCCGCGCGTCTGGCTCGTGATCCCGCATGACACATGCTATGTCGAATGCCCCTATTGCGACAAGAAATACATTCACGAAAGTGCGCGCCTCAGCGACGCGTGACGGGATTTTTCCCGAACGTTCTCATTTCGTTAAGGCTTGGGCTGTAGCGTCTTTCCAACCGACATGGGAGACGCATCATGCCTTCGGCCCGTCAAATCACGCTCGTGCGCAACAATTTCCGGGCGCTGTCGTCACAGCGTCCCGATCTTTTCATTTCTGTCTACAACCGACAACTCGGCGAAGACCCCGAGGCCGCAGCGCAATATGACGGCAGCCTGCGCCAACGCGCACGCGTGCTGGACGGGCTGATCGAACTGGCGCTTCTCTCCGCCGATCATCCCACCGCCCTGTTTGCGACATTGCACAAGATGGGGCAGGATTATGCGCATTACGGCTCGTGGCGTGAAAAACACCCTTTCCTGATCCAACAGATCATCGAGGCCTTTGCCGAAGCGACCGGCACACCTTGGACGGAGGAATTGGCCGAAGCCTGGGGCGAATTCCTTTATTTCATGGCCGACGGCATGCTTGAGGGGGTGAAATCCTCCCACGTCGCCTGAGCCAGAACCGACGACAAAATGGCGCGCAAGCGCTCCGCCGGGGCTTACCTGCTTGCAGCCCATCCGGCCTTCCGTGTTATCAAGGCGCGAGTGAAACCGGGACGGGATACGCGCGACATGACATTCGGCAAGGGCAGCCACCTGCATCTGATCGACGGATCGGCCTTTATCTTTCGGGCTTACCATGCCCTGCCGCCGCTGACGCGCAAATCCGATGGCCTGCCGGTGGGCGCCGTCTCGGGTTTTTGCAACATGCTTTACAAGTATATCGAGGACGCCAGCGGCAATGACGCACCGACCCATGCGGCGGTGATTTTCGATCATTCCGGCAAGACCTTTCGCAACGACCTCTACCCCGCCTACAAGGCGAACCGCCCGCCCGCGCCCGAAGATCTCGTGCCACAATTCCCACTCACCCGAGAGGCGACGCGGGCGTTCAACGTGGCCTGCATCGAAATTCAGGGGTTCGAGGCCGATGACATCATCGGCACGCTGGCGCATCAGGCGCGCGACGCCGGTGGCCGGGTGACGATCATTTCGTCCGACAAGGACCTGATGCAACTGGTCGGCGACGGCGTCGAGATGCTCGACCCGATGAAGAACAAGCGCATCGACCGCGAGGGCGTCGAGGAGAAATTCGGCGTCGGCCCGGAGCGGGTGGTGGACGTTCAGGCGCTTGCGGGCGATTCGGTCGACAACGTGCCGGGCGCGCCGGGGATCGGGCTCAAGACCGCCGCCCTTCTGATCAACGAATTCGGCGATCTCGACAGCCTGCTCGCCCGCGCCGAAGAGATCAAACAACCGAAACGCCGCGAGACCCTGATCGACAAAGCCGAACAGATCCGGATTTCCCGCGAGCTGGTGAAGCTCGTCTGCGACATGGAGCTGGATTTCACCCTCGACAGTCTTGAGGTTCAGGAACCGGACGCGGACAGGCTTTTGGACTTCCTGTCGAAAATGGAATTCCGCACCATCGTCAAACGGGTCTCCGACAAGTTCGGCGTCGCAGCCCCCGCGATCCCGGAGGCCCCTGCCCCTTCTGCCGCCAACACCCCCGACGCCCCCGCGACGCCCGAAGCCAAACCCTTCGACACCTCGGCCTATGAAAAGGTTTCGACCATGGGCGCGCTGGAGCGTTGGATCGACGCGATCTATGCCCGCGGATATGTCGCGGTGGACACCGAAACCACCGGGCTCGACGAAATGGTCGCCGATCTCGTGGGCGTGTCGCTCTGCGTCGAGCCGGGCGTGGCCTGTTACATCCCGGTCGGTCATACGGTGGGCGAGGACGATTTGTTCGGCGGCTCGAACCTTGTCGACGGACAGCTCGCCAAGAACATGGTTCTGGACGCGCTCAAACCCATGCTTGAGGACCCGAGCATCCTCAAAATCGGCCAGAACATGAAATACGACGCGAAGATTTTCGCGCGCAACGGCGTCACCGTCGCCCCCTGTGACGACACCATGCTGATGTCCTACGCGCTCCATGCCGGGATCAACACGCATGGCATGGACGCCTTGTCCGAACGCTATCTGAACCACACCCCGATCCCGACGAAAGAGCTTTTGGGCACCGGCAAATCGGCGATCACCTTCGACAAGGTCGAGATGGCCAAGGCCGTCGCCTACGCCGCCGAGGATGCCGACATCACGCTCCGCCTCTGGCAGATGTTCAAGCCGCAGCTCCACGCCGAACGCGTCACCACGGTCTATGAGACGCTGGAACGCCCGCTCGCGCCGGTGCTCGCCAGGATGGAAATGGCGGGCGTGCTCGTGGACCGCGATGTGCTCTCGCGCATGTCCAATGCCTTTGCCCAGAAAATGGCCGGGCTTGAGGACGAAATTCATCAACTCGCAGGCGAGAATTTCAACGTCGGCTCGCCGAAACAGCTCGGCGAAATTCTCTTCGACAAAATGTCCCTGCCCGGCGGCAAAAAGGGCAAAACCGGCGCCTATGCCACCGGTGCCGACATTCTCGAAGACCTCGCCGCCGAAGGCCACGAATTGCCCGCCCGCGTGCTCGACTGGCGCCAGCTTTCCAAGCTGAAATCGACCTACACCGACGCGCTTCAGACCTTCATCAACGCCGAAACGGGCCGCGTCCACACCTCGTACCTGCAAACAGGCGCGGTCACCGGGCGGCTGTCCTCATCGGACCCGAACCTGCAAAACATCCCCGTGCGCTCCGACGAAGGCCGCCGCATCCGCGAGGCCTTCATCGCCCCCAAGGGCCGCAAACTCATCTCCCTCGACTACAGCCAGATCGAACTGCGCATCCTCGCCCATGTCGCAAACATAGACAGCCTGAAACAGGCCTTCCGCGACGGGCTGGACATTCACGCCATGACCGCCTCCGAGATGTTTGGCGTGCCGATCGAGGGCATGGACCCGATGGTCCGCCGCCAGGCCAAAGCGATCAACTTCGGCGTCATCTACGGCATCTCCGGCTTCGGCCTCGCCCGCAACCTGCGCATCCCGCGCGCCGAGGCACAGGGCTTCATCGACCGTTATTTCGAACGCTTCCCGGGCATCAAACAGTACATGGACGACACGGTGGCCTTCGCGAAAGACCACAAATACGTCCAGACCCTGTTCGGTCGCAAAATCCACACGCCGGAGATCGGCGCCAAAGGCCCGCAGGCCGGTTTTGCCAAACGTCAGGCGATCAACGCCCCGATCCAGGGTTCCGCCGCCGACATCATCCGCCGCGCCATGATCCGCATGCCCGAGGCGATCAAGGGCCTGCCCGCCACCATGCTGTTGCAGGTGCATGACGAATTAATTTTCGAAGTGGACGAGGGCGCCTGTGATCAAGTGATCGAGGTGGTGAAAGATGTGATGGAAAGCGCCGCCGCCCCTGCCGTGCATCTCGATGTCCCGATCGAAGTGGACGCGGGCATCGGCGACACCTGGGCGGAAGCGCACTAGACGTTTCCTTTGCTGTCCAAATACTCAAAACGGCGCGCAGGTGGAAACCCACGCGCCGTTTCGAGTATTTAAGCCATCAGAAAAGCCTCAGATCAGGCCCTGTTTCTGGAACAGGATTTTCATATCCGTCTCCGGGCGCGGCCCGATGTGAGAGATCACCTCGGCGGCGGCGACACAGCCCATGCGCCCGCTGATCTCAAGGCTCTGACCGGTGGCCAAGCCATAGAGGAACCCCGCCGCGAACTGATCGCCCGCGCCGGTGGTGTCGACGGGCTGCACCCGGTGCACCGGCACAACGGCCTCCTCGTCCCCGCGCACCAGAACCACGTCGGAGCCGGATCGGGTGCAGACCACCAAACCGGATTCGCGTGCTGCGGTTTCCAGCGCCGTCGAGAGGTCCGTTTGATAGAGGCTTTCCCATTCGTGTTCGTTGCCGATCACGAAATCCATCTCCTTGACGAATTTGCGGAAATCGTCGCGGTGACGGTCGACGCAGAACGGATCGGAGAGCGAAATCCCGACCATGCCCCCCGCCTTGTGGGTCAGATCGGCCGCGCGGTTGAACGCCTCTTTGCCCTTGGGCTTGTCGTAAAGATAGCCTTCGAGGAACATGATCTCCGTGTCCGAAGCCACCGATTCCGGCACGTCCTGCGACGAAATTTCCGACGAGATCCCGAGATAGGTGTTCATCGAGCGCTCCCCGTCCGGCGACACGAAAATCATCGAGCGCGAGGTCGGAAGCTCGCCGCCGGGCACCGGCGGGTTCACGAAGGACGTGCCATCGGCTTCCATCTCGGCGGCATAGAACCGACCCAGAGCGTCGTCATGCACCCGGCCGATAAACCCGGTCTTGAGCCCCAGAGACCCCAGCCCCGCCAGCGTATTGGCGACCGAGCCGCCCGGCGTCTGCACCCGGTTGGTCATCGCGCCGTATAGCATCTCGCCCCGTGCGCGCTCCACAAGCTGCATGATGCCCTTTTCGATCCCCATGAGTTCGAGGAAATTGTCATCCGCCTGGGTGATCACATCGACGATGGCGTTGCCGATGCCGACAACCTGATAGGTTTTAGTCAAGGTTCTTCTCCTCGAAGTCACAGAGGTCACGGATGAGACAGGCCGCGCATTTCGGCTTGCGCGCGGTGCAGGTATAGCGCCCGTGCAGGATCATCCAGTGATGGGCATGTTGTTGAAATTCCGCCGGGATTTGGTCTTCGATGGCGCGCTCGACCGCGACGACATCCTTGCCGACCGCGACGCCCGAGCGATTGCCAAAGCGGAAGATATGGGTATCGACCGCCTGCGTCGGCACATGCCACCACATGTTCAACACGACATTGGCGGTCTTGCGCCCGACGCCCGGCAGGCTTTCCAAAGCGGCGCGCGATGAGGGCACTTCGCCCTCATAGTCATCGACCAGAATCTGCGAGAGCTTGATGACGTTCTTCGCCTTGTTGCGATAAAGCCCGATGGTCTTGATGTGCTCAATGAGCCCCTCTTCGCCGAGATCGAGCATTTTTTGCGGCGTGTCGGCGATCTTGAACAGCTCTTTCGTCGCCTTGTTCACGCCCTTGTCGGTCGCTTGCGCCGAGAGCGCCACGGCCACCACCAGCGTGTAGGCATTGGTGTGATCGAGTTCCCCCTTCGGTTCCGGCTCGGCTTCGCGGAAACGGGTAAAAATCTCTTTGATCGTGTGATAATCGAGCTGTTTGGTCATAGGCCTCTAATGCCTTGTCCCGCCCGGTCGGGCAAGCTGTTCCTGTGTCGCGAAAAGTTTTCGTAAAATGCGAGGCAAACAAGGGGCAAACCGCCCCGGACGGTTAAACCCGGATTCAGATCTCTGTCACAACATACCGGGGGTGAGTATCGCGAGGACGGACATGACTGAGAACACGGCGATCGTTAACGGCGCGCCTGTGCGCGCCCTCTCCGGCCTTGGCCCCGGCGTGGTCATCGAAACGACGGCGGGGCCGCAACCGGTCGAGTGGCTGCGGCCCGGCGATCTGCTACTGACCCGCGATCACGGCTATCGCCCGGTGATCTGGGCCGGGCGCAGCCCCCTCTCCGTCGCTCCGCCCGTGCGCATCGCCGCAGGCGCGCTCGGCAACCGTATCCCGGATCGCGATCTGGTGCTGTCCCCGGCGCATCACGTCCTTTTGCGCGCGCCGCAGATCGAGTTGCATTTCGCCACAGAGGAGGTGCTCGTGCCGGTCTTTGACATCGCAACAGACGGAGAAACCGGCATGTCCCTGACGGACCCGGCCTATGGTTATTGTCACATCCTCATGGAACACCATGAGCTCATTCTGGCGGAGGGGGTCTGGCTCGAAACCCTGTTTCCCGACGCGCCGACGCTCGACCTGCTCGGCCCTGTGGCCCGTGCGGAGATTACCATCCGCCTCGGTCACGACGCTCTGACACGCCTGCACACGGCCCGCCCCCTGCTCCATCCCGGTGAGGCGGCGGTCCTGCACCCGCGTTCCGCCATCGCGGCCACGCGCATCGCCGCCTGATCCGCCAAATAGGCCACAGAGCTTTGCACAAGTTTCGGGTCGGCAGCGCGCAGATGAGCGGGTAGTCTCATGGCATCTCAGCCCGGAGCACCGCCTTGTCCACCCCGCCCCTCGAAGATCGCTACCATTACAACGTCATCCGGCGGGCCATCGACCTGATCGACGCCGCCGCCCTGCCCCTGCCGCTCGAGACTCTGGCCGCCGATCTGGGCATGAGCCCGCATCATCTTCAGAAACTCTTCACCCAATGGGCCGGCGTCTCGCCGAAACGGTTTCAGCAATATCTCACGCTCGGCCATGCCAAGGCGCTGATCGACAACCGTCACACCATGCTCGACACCGCCGACGCCACCGGGCTTTCGGGCACCGGGCGGTTGCATGACCTGTTCCTGCGCTGGGAGGCGATGACCCCCGGCGAATTCGCGCGCAAGGGCGATGGGCTCCGCATCTCCTACGGATATTTCGAAACGCCCTTTGGCGAAGCCCTTGCCATGACCACGGCAAGGGGACTCTGCGCGCTGGCCTTCACCTCCGAGACCACCCGCGAAGAGGCCTTCGCGGACCTCTCCGCCCGCTGGCCCGCCGCCACTTACAGTGAAGCGCCGGAGAAGGTCCGCCCCGCTGTCGAGGCGGCAATCGGTGGCGGCAACCTGTCGCTGCACCTCATCGGTGGCCCGTTCCAGATCAAGGTTTGGGAAGCCCTGCTCTCCATTCCCTCCGGCCATGTCACCACCTATTCTGACATCGCTCAGGCCATCGGCGCGCCGAAAGCCGTGCGCGCGGTCGGCACCGCCGTCGGGCGCAATCCGGTCAGTTGGCTGATCCCCTGCCACCGGGTCCTGCGCAAGACCGGCGCTTTGGGCGGCTATCACTGGGGCCTGCCGGTGAAACGCGCCCTTCTGGCCTATGAAAGCGCACAGAGCGACGCGCTGTGCCCCGTCAGCCCTGAGCGAAATCCCGCCACATTCGCGTGATCGCTCAAAATCCACCGTGCCAGAGGCAAGCGACAGCGCTAAAACCAGCGTCAAGAGCAGTTTTCAGGAGGATCAAACATGAAATCCCCGCTTTACATCGCCATCCCGCTGGTCGCCGCCTTCGGCCTCACCGCCTGTATGGACACGTACGATTCCAATTCCAAAGCCACGCAAGGCGCGGTTGTCGGCGCCACCCTCGGCGGCATCGCTGCGGCGGCCACCTCCGGCAAAAACGACAAGCTGGCCAAAACCGCCGTCGGCGCGATGATCGGCGGGGCCATCGGTGGCGCCATCGGCACCCAGCTCGACAAACAGGCCGCCGATCTTCAGCAATCCATGGGGAATGGCGATGTCAAAATCGTCAACACCGGCTCGCAGCTCATCGTCACCATGCCGCAGGACATCCTGTTCGCCACCGACAGCGCCGTCGTCGTGCCCTCGCTGCAAGACGACCTGCGCGCTCTGGCCTACAACCTTCAGGACTACCCGAACACCACGATCCAGATCGTCGGCCACACCGACAACACCGGCTCGGCCACCTACAATCAGGAACTGTCGACCCGCCGCGCCTCGGCCGTGGCGACCATACTGCGCGCCAACGGTGTCGCCTCCGGTCGAATCCAGGCCTTTGGCCGTGGCGAGGATGCCCCCATCGCGACCAACCTGACCCCCGAAGGACGGGCGCAGAACCGTCGCGTGGAGATCGTCATCACCCCGATGACCTGATCACCGGGTCCGACACGATTTCAAAAGGCCGGGGCATGCTCCGGCCTTTTTCATGCCGGTTTTTCACGCCTGTTTTTCATGGCTCCCTGACCGGCGGTCCTATATTCTGCCCCAAAGGAGCCGCCATGCCGTTTCAGAAAATCCAAGCCGAAAAGCTCAGCGCCTCCGTCGTGCGGCAGATCGAGCTTCTGATCCTGCGCGGCATCCTGCGCCCCGGCGAACGTCTGCCCTCCGAGCGCGATCTGGCCGAACGGCTCGGCGTCTCCCGCCCGTCGCTCCGCGAAGCCATCGCCGAGCTCTCCGCCAAAGGCCTGATCGAAACCCGCGCCAATGCCGGGGTTTTCGTGGCCGATGTGCTGGGCTCCGCCTTCTCCCCCGCCCTCGTAGCGCTTTTCGCAAGCCATGACGAGGCGGTGTTCGATTACGTCGCCTTCCGCCGCGACATGGAGGGGCTCGCCGCCGAACGCGCGGCGAAACTCGCCTCCGACACCGATCTCAAGGTGATCGACACGATCTTTCGCAAAATGGAAGCGGCCCATCCGAAACGGAACCCTTCCGAGGAGGCCCGGCTCGATGCCGAATTTCACCTCGCCATCATCGAGGCCTCGCATAACGTGATCATGCTGCACATGATGCGCTCGATGTTCGATCTGTTGCGCGAGGGCGTGTTTTACAACCGCTCCGTGATGTTCAAACAACGCACCAACCGCGCCCAGCTTCTCGACCAGCACCGCGCGATCAACGATGCGCTACAGGGGCGCGACCCGCAGGCCGCCCGCGCCGCCGTGACGCGCCATCTCGACTATGTCGAAGAGGCGCTAAAGGATCAGCAGAAATTCGAACAGAATGAAGAGATTGCTCGCCTGCGCTACGCGCATGAAACAAATCGTACTTAAGTCGTATCTGAAATCTCTCATTTTCAATTACCCACCCAAAAGCGTGCATCTTGGTACAGGTGCGCTCCAATTGGAATATATATAATTCTCCATATTGTTGCGTTCAAAGAGGTTTCATAGGCCTGAAGGAGTTTCAAACGACGTTTGCGTCCAGATAAATTCCTGTTGGAGCCATATTGATGAAGTCCCTTGGGGAAACTCCCAATCCGCTTTCTCCGCGTCAGGCGCAAATACTATGCCTTCTCGCTCACGGGTATCGCTTGGGAGAAGTCGCCCTGCATCTGGGGATCAGCGATTCCGCCGTGAACCTCTATCTCTCGAACACCAGACAAAAACTCGGCCTGAAAACCAACGAACAATGCCTGGCATTGGCCGTCCACAACGGCTGGTTGAAACAGAATTGCCTATCCCGCAGCTTGGATAAGGCACGTTAAGCACCCGCCCGCATGAACCTTTTCAGAGAAACAGGTTCATCCAGTGACATTCCTTCTCGGCTATCTCGCTCTCATGGCAGCAATTTTCGGTGCACTGTTGAGTTATGCTTATTTTTTCTATGCCCAACATGCTTTGCTGACACGATTACAACTCGGCATCCTTGCCTTTTTCGCCGCCTTGTTCATAGCGCTGAGCCTATATTTCGGCAGGTTGATGTTCCTCTTTTTCCAAAAATAAAAAGCCCCGCCAAAAGCGGGGCTTTTCAATTCGGGGTCCGATCGATCCGGTCAGGAAACCGATCAGTGCAGCTTGGCGGCAACCTCGTCGATCGATGCTTCGATCATGGCGTTGGCTTCGGTCGCCCCCATGTTCTTCGCAATCACGTCCGCAGCGGCGGCCACAGCGACGGAAATCGCGGTGTCCCGCACTTCGCGCACGGCGGCCGCTTCGGCGGCGTCGATCTGCTCGGAAGCGGCGGCCAGACGGCGGGCGATGGAGGCCTTGAGGTCCTCTTTCGCCTTGTCTGCGGCGGCTTCCGCGTCTTTCTTCGCCTGAGCGACGATGGCGTCGGCCTGCGCCTGAACTTCACGCTGCTTGCGCTCGAAAGAGGCGAGGATCGACTGAGCCTCTTCGCGAAGCGCACGGGCTTCGTCGAGCTCGGATTTGATGCCTTCCGCGCGCTTGTCGAGCATGCCGCCGATCATCGACGGCACTTTTTTCCAGAGCAGGATGCCGACGAACACGAGAAAGCCCAGAAGGACGATCAGGTTGGTGTTCGACAGCGTCCAGAAATGGCCCGAAAACGGGTTGGAGCTTGCGGCGAGCGCCGGGGAGGCGGCGGTGAGGGCTACGAGGAGAGAAAGTTTTTTCATGTCCTTAGCCTTTCATCCGCGCGGTGACAGCCGCGGTCACGGTGCCTGCATCGGCACTGGTGCCGAGGGCGGCCACGAGTTCCTTGGCGGTCTCCATGGCGACTTCTTTCACACTGTCGACAGCGCCGGCGCGAATATCGTCGATCGCTTTCGCCGACTCGGCGGCCTTGGCGGAAATCTCCGCATCGGCTTTCGCGGTGGCGGCATCGAGATCGGCCTGAATGGCGGCGCGGGTCTCGTTGGCGATCTGTTGCGCCTGAGCTTTGGCTTCGGCGAGCGCTGCGTTGTAGGCGGCTTCGGCCTCTTTCGCCTTGAGCTTGAGCTCTTCGGCGGCGGCAATGTCGTTCATGATCGTGCCGGAGCGTTCTGCCAGCACCGCGGAGATGCGCGGCAGGGCGATCTTGGACAGCACGAAATAGATCACGACGAGCGTGACCAGAAGCCAGAAAATCTGGTTGGGGAAAGTTGCGAAGTCGAGCTGCGGCATGCCTGCCTCAGCGGCGCCATGTGCAGCACCCTGCGCGGCGTCTACGACCTCTGCCCCATGCGTTTGAGTTGCCATCTGTATCTCCTGATTCTGACCTGTTCTCCCGATGACGGGAGAGACCCCTTTTATGTGGTCGCAACGCTCATAGTGAAAATCATATGACGAAAATCATCCGATTTTCTCAGCATTGCTCACATATTACGCGAGGGTGGGTCTAGATGACCCACCCTGCCGTAAGGATGGAGCGTCGGATCAGACGGCGAACATCAGCAGAAGCGCGACGAGGAACGAGAAGATCCCCAGAGCTTCCGCGAAGGCCATGCCGATGAAGAGGGTCGCGGTTTGCGACGCAGCGGCGGACGGGTTGCGCAGAGCGCCGGAGAGGTAGTTGCCAGCAACGTTACCCACACCCATGGCGGCGCCGCCCATACCGATGGCCGTGAGACCAACACCGATGTATTTGCCGAGTTCTGCGATATTGCCTTCCATTGTGGTATCTCCTTACGTTGGAATTGGCTGGATAGAGTTCGGACCCTTGCGGACCGGATCAGTGAGCCGGGTGCAGCGCGTCTTTCAGATAGACGCAGGTCAGAATGGTGAAGACGTAGGCCTGAATGAAGGCCACGAGGATTTCGAGACCATACATGGCGGTGATCGCCAGAATGGAGACCGGGGAAATCGCGGCGATGGCGGCGAAACCGGCGAAAACTTTGATCACGGCGTGACCGGCCATCATGTTGCCCGCAAGACGGATGGAGTGGCTGACGGGACGCACGAAGTAGGAGATCAGCTCGATCACCGCGAGAAGCGGGCGCACGGCCATCGGCGCGGAGCTGACCCAGAACAGGGCGAGGAATTTGGAGCCGTTCTTCACGAACCCGAGCACTGTCACGAAGAGGAACACCAGAACCGCGAGCACGCCGGTGACGGCGATATGCGAGGTGGTGGTAAACGACAGCGGCAGAAGCCCCAGCATGTTCGAGAACACGATGAAGATGAACAGGGTCATCACATAGGGGAAGTATTTCACGGCGTCTTTGCCGGTCACTTCCTCAAGCATCTTGTAGACGAAACCATAGGTCAGCTCGGCGATCGACTGTCCCTTGGAGGGCACGACCGCGCGGCCACGGGAGCCGACGACCAGAAGCAGGATCACACCGACGACGGCAATCGCCATCCACAGCGTCACGTTGGTGATCGTGTACCAATGCACCGGACCATCGCCGAACAACGGCGTGACCTTGAACTGGTCCATCGGGTGGAAAACAAGGCTGCTCTCGGAACCATGTGCTTCAGTCGCCACGTTCAATCCCTCTCATCACGTGCGGGCGTCCCCGCGTTGTCGTCTTCGGCCGCCTTCTGTTCAGCGACCTGTTGTTTTTCAATGTCCCGCGCGGTGCGCATCATCGTCTTGACGCCGGCCGCGAGACCAAATCCGATAAACAGCACGAGGAAAAGGGGCGTTGTCCCCAACAGCTTGTCCAAGCCGAACCCCATGCCGAAGCCGATCAAAAGACCGGCCACAAGTTCCGTCACCATCCGCCAGGCCATATTGGCCTGAGAAAAGTGCTCTTCGCCGCGGGAGGTTTTCGGCTTTTGCGCCTCTTTCACCTTTGCGATCCGATCTTCCAGAGCGCGCAAACGCCCGGGATCATGCGGCTCGGTCATGGTGAAAGCCCCCTTGGTCACTTGCGGGCAAGCTATGCGGGGGGGGATTTAGAGTCAACGCGGAATTGACCGCGCAAAAATCGAACCAACTATCTGTTTATATTGAGTATTTTCACAACAAAGGAAACCCGGGCGCGCCACCTGCCAGGCCGTTAGCGCAAAAGGCTCGCGTTTTCGTTATTCAACCAAACGGTTGACCAAACCCGCGCGCGCGCCTATCGGCAAAGGCATGACACATGATCTCGACCTCATCTTCGCAGCGCTCGGAGACCCGACCCGTCGGGCCATCCTGTCGATGCTTTTGGAAGACGACATGGCGGTCACCGATGTCGCCGAACCGTTCGAGATGTCTCTGGCCGCGATTTCCAAGCACCTGACGATCCTGACCCGCGCCGGTCTCATCGCGCAGGAGAAACGCGGCCGGGTGAAATGGTGCAAGCTCGAACCCGACGCCATGCGCGCCGCTTCGGTCTGGATGCAGGGCTTCGGTCAGTTCGAGGAGATCGATCTCGATGGGCTGGAGCGGTTTCTCGAGCGGGAACTGCGACCGGATCAGCCATAGCACAAAAGAAAGACGCGCCGCCTGAGGCCGCGCATCCTTACTTGGGGAGGGGCCTTGTGAGCGGATCAGAAGACGAAGCTCAGGATGGCTCCGACCACCACGACAAGACCGACCAGATAGATGATGCTGTGCATTGCGATTTCCTCTCTTTGACTTGAGAGGACAACGCACAAACCCGTGATTTCGTTCCCGCCCCCGCGCCTCAGCCCTCGTGTTCGAGCAGCAGATAGAGCGCCAGAATGGTCAGGCCGATGCCGCCGAACACCAGCGCGGGCGGCGTGCCGTGGCCCAGAGCGATCTCCCAAATGATCACCCAGGACGGCACGAGATAGGTGTAAGCCATGACCTTGGCCGCCGCCAGACGCACGGAGGCATAGGCCAGAAGCGTCGCCGTCGTGGTCGTGGCGAACACCGTGATATAGCCCAGCGCAATCCAGACGATGGCGGGAAGATGCGCCCAGTCGGTCGCCAGCACGTCTTTCCAGCCGAAAAGCAGGATGACGAGCGAGGCGGCGGCCAGCACGAAGAAGGTAAACACCAGCGTACGCTCACCCCGGTGCAGGCGCGGCACCAGCGGCGTGTAGATCGCATGCGCCACGACGCCGATGAAATAGAGCGCCTCGCCGCGTCCGACATGGAAGGCCAGAAGCGCATGGATGTCGGCGCGGAAGATCACCCAGAGCGCGCCCGCCGCCCCGATGGCCAGCGCCATGGCGATGCGGCGCGTGGTGATCTGGCGCATGATCAGATAGCCGAACCCCGCCGCCAGAAGCGGCGTCAGGGTGAAGACGGCGGAGGCGGAGACCGGTTCGGCGGTTTTCAGACCGACGAACATCATCACAAAGTAAAGCGCGAAAATGCCGCCAAGGATCAGGTAGCGCCAGGGCTGACGCGTGGCCTCGCGCGGGATGCCGCCCGTGGCCATGGCCATGATGCCGACAAAGATCGTCGCCGCGACAAAGCGCACCCCGTTCAGCGCCAGCGGCGTGATCTCGTTGGCCGCCATGGAGCCCAGCGAGAACGATCCGGCCACGAGACAGGAGAAGGTGAGCATGGCCAGATGGCCATTGCGGCGGTCGGCGGCGGTCGCGTCATGGGGCACGGGGGGAACTCTTTTGAAAACGCTATGGATCGTGCTCCCTTAGCGCCCATGGCCCGGAAGGTCCATTGCGAGCATCCGCACAGGACAAAATCGTTTTCGCGGCTTTCCGGGACACCCGGCCTGCGTTTGCCCAGTCTGCGATTGCCCGGTCTGCGATCACCCGACCTGCGAACAGGGCCATTCGCGCGAGCGCGCCTTGAGGAAGGTCAGGAAGGCCTGCACCTTCGGCGTGCGATGCAGATCGACATGGGTGACGATCCAGTTCTGGCTGTCCCAATCGGGGCTGGGCGGCAACACCTCGACGAGATCGTCGCGCTGCCCGGCCTGCCATGTCGGCATGAACCCGGCGCCCGCGCCCGCACAGATCGCCTCGGTCATCACCTCGACATCCGAGGTGCGGAAGGCCAGCCGGTCGGCGGGCACATGTTCGTTGATCCAGACCATGAAGGGCGCGCGCGAGCTCGGGTCGTCGAGCGACACGAACCGCAGCTCATGGGCAAGCTCTTCTCCCGTCGCCTGCGGCATGCCGTAGCGCTCAATGTAGGTTTTGTGGACGTAGAGCGCATAGGCCTGACGGTGGAACGGCTGGACCACGTTATCGGGTTCCTGCGGCGGACGCCCGGCCCGGATCGCCACATGCGCCTCGCCATATTCGAGCCGGAACAGCCGCTCGCCGGTCAGGTAGCGCACGTTGAGGCCCGGGTGTTCGAGCTGAAACTCGGAGAGCACCGGCACCAGAAGCGCCCCCATCCCCGGCAGCGAGGTCACAACCAGTTCCCCCGCCACCTCTTCGCCCCGGCCTTTGATCCGGGAGACGAGCTGCGAGAGCTGATCGTCGGTGGTTTGCGCGACCTTCAAAAGATCCATCCCCGCCTCGGTCGGCGTATAGCCGCGGGCGTGACGCTGGAACAGTTTGACGCCCAAGCGCTGTTCGAGGCTGTCGATATGGCGGATCACGGTGGCGTGGTGCACGCCCAGCGCCTGCGCCGCGCCGGACACGGTCCCCATCTTGGCGACCTGAAAGGCGGTGCGGAATTCATCCCAGTTTTCGACGGACATCTCTGGCCTCATGTGCGGAGAAGAACGATTTGTCGCGATCATCCAGATGTCTGTTCGGAATTACAAGCTATTTTGCCGTGTCCCGGTTTCTTAATTCCGCCCACCCCCGCGCGGCCTCGGGCAAATCGCCCGCCCATTCCTCGGCCAAGGCCTGCCGCTCCGCCTCCAGCAACGCCTCCAGCGTCGCGATCCGATCCCCCCGCCCGCGCATGTGATCCTGAAACCGGTGCGAATGCAGGATCGTCGGCACCGCATCCAAGGGCTCCCAGGCATCCAACACCGTCACACGGCGCAGGTTGAATTCCGGCGGCAAGACGTAATAGCGCAGATCGCTTTCCCACAGGAGATCCTTCAAAATGATCTGATCGCGCTCCACCGTCTCATCGGCAAAGAACCGCGCCGCCCATTCCGCCAAAAACGCCAACATCGCCTCGGACCGCCGATAGAGAAACACCCCCGAATTGTGCTGCGGAAAGGCATAGGGCGTCTGATGATCCCGCCCCTGCCGGATCAACCCCCAGTCGCGCCGCACATCATGGGTCAGCGCGCATTCGAACCGCTCCAGCACATCGAAGAGATCGCCCAGAGGCGCGACAAACAACGTGTCGCTGTCGACATACAACGTGCGCTCGAACCGCGTCTCCGGCATCGCCCGCAGTTTCTCACGCGCATGCATCCGTACCTCGACCCGCACCTGATCGAACAGCCCCTCGGGCAAAAGCTCCGGCACATCCGTCACCAGATCGATAGCCAGATCCGGCTCCACCGCCCTGAGGCTCTCGGCCGACTGCACCGCCAGATCGACATAGTCCGGCCCGCTCGCCACATACAGCACACCGCGCGTCACATCTCGCTCCCCCATTGCCCCTCCGCTCTTTGGTCCGCAGAAGCTAGAGCAATTCCCCGCCAAGGCCAGCCCTCACCTTATGTCAACGCGCCGCCCAAATGCCGCATCGCACTTGACTCCCTTCCCGCGCACGCGTAGAGACCCGGCAACATCCCGGAAAGCACCATGCCTTCCGGTCCTCAGGCTATATGCCAGGATCGCCCTCCGTCAGCGCGTTGCGCCCACGGAGGTCAAACCGCATTGGCCTTTTAAACTCACCGCTCCGTGCCCACATGGAGCAAATCGCAACACGGCCAAACGTCATAGTGACAGGAGTACGCCCATGTTTGAAAATCTGTCCGAACGCCTCTCCGGCGTCTTCGACAAGCTCACCAAACAAGGTGCCCTGTCCGAAGACGACGTCAAAACCGCCCTGCGCGAAGTCCGCGTTGCCCTGCTTGAGGCCGACGTCTCCCTCCCGGTCGCCCGCGATTTCGTCAAAGCCGTGGGCGACAAGGCCACCGGTCAGGCGGTCACCAAATCCGTCACCCCCGGTCAGCAGGTCGTCAAGATCGTCCATGACGAACTGGTCCATGTCCTCGCCGGTGACGAAGCAGAGATCGGCACGCTCAAGGTCGACAACGCCCCGGCCCCGATCCTCATGGTCGGTCTGCAAGGTGGCGGCAAAACCACCACCACTGCGAAACTCGCCAAGCGCCTGAAAGAGAAACAGGGCAAACGCGTCCTGATGGCATCGCTCGACATCTACCGTCCTGCGGCCATGGATCAGCTCAAGGTCTTGGGCGAACAGATCGGCGTCGACACCCTGCCAATCGTGCCGGGTCAAACCGCCGCCGACATCGCCCGCCGCGCCAAGCAACAGGCGACGATGGGCGGCTATGACGTCTATATGCTCGACACCGCCGGGCGTCTGTCCATCGACGACGCGCTGATGGCCGAGGTCGAAGAGGTCAAAAAGATCACCACGCCGCGCGAGACGCTTCTCGTGGTCGACGGTCTCACCGGTCAGGACGCCGTCCACACCGCCGAGAACTTCGACGGGCGCATCGGCATCTCCGGTGTCGTGCTGACCCGGATGGACGGTGACGGTCGCGGCGGTGCAGCGCTTTCCATGCGCGCGGTCACCGGCAAGCCGATCAAATTCGTCGGTCTCGGCGAGAAAATGGACGCGCTCGAAGAGTTCCACCCGGAGCGTGTCGCGGGCCGTATCCTCGGCATGGGCGACATCGTGGCCCTCGTCGAGAAGGCGCAGGAAACCATCGAGGCCGAACAGGCCCAGCGCATGATCAAGCGCTTCCAGAAGGGTCAGTTCAACATGAACGACCTGAAGATGCAGCTTGAGCAGATGCAAAAGATGGGCGGCATGGAAAGCATCATGGGTATGATGCCGGGCATGGGCAAAATGGCGAAACAGGTGCAGGACGCCGGTTTCGACGACAGCATCATCAAGCGTCAGATCGCGCTGGTGAACTCCATGACCAAGAAAGAGCGCGCCAACCCCGCGCTCCTTCAGGCCTCGCGCAAGAAACGCATCGCGGCGGGTGCAGGCATGGACGTGTCCGAGCTGAACAAGCTTCTGAAAATGCACCGTCAGATGGCGGACATGATGAAGAAGATGGGCAAGATGGGCAAAGGCGGCATGCTGAAACAGGCTGTGAAAGGCATGTTCGGCAAAGGCGGCCCGCAGGGTCTCGAAGATATGGACCCGGCGAAAATGGCCGAAGCCACCAAGGCGCTGCAAGGCGCGATGCCCAAGGGCATGGGCGGTCTTCCCGGCCTCGGCGGCGGCATGAGCCTGCCGTCCAATCTCTCGGGTCTTGGGAAGAAAAAATAAGGCAAGAAGAAATAACCATGACCCTCGCCCCCACCATAGAAACCCAGCGCCTGCGGTTGCGCGGCCATGTCGAGGCGGATTTCGATTCGTTTGCCGACATGTTCGCCTCGGACCGGTCGCGCTTCATGCATGGCCCGCTCTCGCGGCGTCAGGCATGGTTTGCGTTCTGTGGCGACGTGGCGCAATGGCCGTTGTTCGGCCATGGCGCATGGGGTGTGGAACGTCTGGACGACGGTGCCTTCGTCGGTCAGGTCGCCTTGAACAAACCGCCGCATTTCCCGGAGCTGGAACTGGGCTGGTTCGTCATGGACGGGTTCGAGGGCAAAGGCTACGCGCTGGAGGCCGCCACGGCCGCCCGCGATTACGCCTATGTCGAGATGGGGCGCGACACGCTTGTGTCCTATATCGACGCCGCCAACACCCGCTCGATCGCTTTGGCCGAACGCATGGGCGCGGAACTGGACGAGATGGCTCAGACGCCCGATGGCGAGGCTTGCCTCGTCTACCGTCACCCGACGCCCGAGGCGCTGCAAGACGGCGGCATGGAGGCTTACGCATGAGCCTTTCGCACCGCCTCCTCTTTACCGAAATGTGCCCGACAAAAGTCCGACACAAATCCGACGCTTTGCCGACAGGGGAGTTGCGCCCATGAACGAGACCCAGAAACGCGCCGCCGAGATCCTCAAGGAGCATCGCGAAAGCATCGACCGGCTCGACGCGATCCTCGTCTACACGCTGGGCGAGCGCTTCAAACACACGCAGGCCGTGGGGAAACTCAAGGCCGAAAACGATCTTCCGCCGTCGGACCCGGCGCGCGAAGAAAAACAGATTGCCCGGCTCGAGGAGCTTGCCGTTGCCGCAGACCTCGACCCGGAATTCGCAAAAGCCTTCCTGAAATTCATCATTCAGGAAGTCATCCACCACCACGAAAAACATCAGGAATGACAGAGGCTTAGCCTCTGACAAATAGCTAGTATCAGGAGAAACAACCATGGCTATGAAAATTCGTCTCGCCCGCGGCGGTTCCAAAAAACGCCCGTTCTACCGCATCGTTGCCACCGATTCCCGCATGCCGCGCGACGGTCGCTTCATCGAGAAACTCGGCACCTACAACCCGCTCCTGCCGAAAGACAGCGAGCAGCGCGTCCAGATGGACATCGACGCCGTGAAAGCATGGCTCGAAAAAGGCGCCCAGCCGACCGACCGCGTCGCTCGTATGCTCGAAGCCGCTGGCGTCCTTGAGAAAAAAGAACGCAGCAACCCGAAAAAAGCCGTCCCGGGCAAAAAAGCCCAAGACCGCGCCGAAGAGAAAGCCGCGAAAGCTGCCGAGGCCGCTGAAGCTGCTGCTGCTCCGGCTGAAGAAACTGCCGCTGAAGAGTAAGCGCACCGGGCCTCTGGCCCCGCGCGTTTCGTCCTCTTCCGGGCGCAGGCATTCTGCCTGCGCCTTTTTCCGTAGGGCTTTATCTGTGTGCAATAAAACAAGGGATTGCTGCATCCTACGATTTGCGCACAATCAAAGTTGACCCCGGTTTAACCCGTTATGGTGCTTATATCTCTGAGCAAATACAGGGTAATAAAGACATGACCAAACCTGCTGCACTCGGGCAGTTCTCTGCCGCTTTTCGTAACGATTTTGCCGAACTTCTGCGCTGGCGCCGGGATGTGCGCAGCTTCCGCACCGATCCGGTCGACGACGCGGCGCTTGCCCGTTGCCTTGACGCGTTCACCCTGGCGCCTTCCGTCAGCCTGTCGCAACCCTGGCGCATCGTAGCACTGAGCAGCGAGACCGCACGAACCGCTGCGCTCGAGAATTACAAGACATTCAACGCCGCTGCCCTGGCCGGAACGGAAGGTGAGGCGGCACAGAGTTTTGCCTCGCAAAAGCTCAAGGGGCTCGAGGACGCACCGGTACAATACGCCGTATTCAGCGACGAAAGCGCGACCCACGGCCATCCGCTCGATCTCTCGGCGATCCCCCGTGTGCTCGAATATTCCGTCGCCGCCGCGATCATGCAATTCTGGCTGGCCCTGCGCGCCGAGGGTATCGGCCTTGGCTGGGTGTCGCGTCTCGACCAATCCCGGCTCAAGGCCGATCTCGATCTGGCGCAAAGCTGGACCCTTGTCGGTTATCTCTGCGTCGGCTATCCGACACAGGACAGCGCACTGCCGGAGCTTCAGGTTCAAGGCCATGAGGAGCGTGCCGCTTGCCCCGTGGTTCTGGAGCTGTAAGCTGTCGCAGAAATGGACAGCGAGCAAAGCATGAGTGACACGCGGATCATCGTCGGAGCCATCGCGGGCGCCTTTGGCGTCCATGGCGAGGTGCGAATCAAGAGCTTCTGCGCCGATCCAGAGGCCATCGGGGAGTATTCCCCGCTGACCTCAGAGGATGGCACGGAATATGTCCTGACCCTAACCCGTGCGATCAAGAACGGCTTTGCCGCGGAGATCGAAGGGGTCGAGACCAAGGAAGAGGCGGACGCCCTGCGTGGCGTGACGCTTTATGCCGACCGCACGCATCTGCCCTCTCTGCCCGACGACGAATTCTACCATGCCGATCTGATCGGGCTCACCGTGCTCGACACCGGCGGGGCGGTGCTCGGCACCGTGCGCAACGTGCTGAACCACGGTGCAGGCGATCTTTTGGAGGTGCAGGGGGCGGCCCTGAAGACCCCTGTTCTCCTGCCCTTCACGCTGCAAAACGTGCCAACGGTCGATCTGGCCTCGGGTCGGATCATCGCGGACCCGCCGGACGGTCTGTTCGACTGATGTCCCACCAATCTGCCGGGGATGGTGCGGCGTTTCATCGCTCTGACTTGCATGGCGAAACCAACATCGCGCAGAGGGATGCGATCATTTCTCCTGCCCAGCACATTTCCAAGCCATGAGCCCCAAGGCTATATGAAGCTATGAACGACGATTCGATCTCAACCCCACCCGTTGACGCGCCTCAGCCCCCTGCGGCCCGGTCCCATGGCCGTCTGGCCGTGCGCCCGACGCTCAAACCGCGCGAGCTGATGACAAATACACCGGACATCGCGGGCGTGTGGAAGGCGAAGGTGATCACGCTGTTCCCCGGCGCTTTTCCCGGCGTTCTCGGCGAAAGCCTGACCGGCAAGGCGTTGCAGGACGGCACATGGCAACTCGAACCCATCCATTTGCGCGAGTTCGGCGAAGGCAAGCACAAGAATGTCGACGACACGCCCGCAGGCGGCGGCGCTGGCATGGTGATCCGACCCGACGTGATGGGCAACGCCATCGATTTCGCAATGAACGGCGTGCCACCGGACCGCAAGGAATGGCCTCTGGTGTATCTGTCGCCCCGCGGCAAACGCTTCGATCAGGCGACAGCGAAACGCTGGTCACAGGCACGTGGCATCACTATGATCTGCGGGCGGTTCGAGGGCGTCGATGACCGGGTTCTGTTTCACTACGGGATCAAGGAGGTCAGCCTTGGCGATTTCGTCCTGACCGGCGGCGAGATCGCAGCGCAGGCGATGATCGACGCCACGGTGCGGCTTTTGCCCGGTGTGTTGGGCAATGCCGAAAGCGTCGAGGAAGAAAGCCATTCGAACGGCCTTCTGGAGCACCCGCAATTCACCCGCCCTGCGGAATGGCGCGGGCTGCCGATCCCGGAGGTTCTGATGTCCGGGCACCATGGCAAGATCGCCAAATGGCGCCAGAAGATGGCGGAGAAGATCACCCGGGAGCGTCGCCCGGACATGTGGGCAGCCTACGAGGCAGGTCGCGAACCGGACGAATAAGCCGCATTCCAAACCGCATCAGCGTCAAAACATCACAGATGACAGCTCTGTACAGATCGGCACTTGCCCGGATACGGGTCTGCGCCTAGCCTCGCCCTGACAACGACCAGAGCAGAACACCTTGGACGGCCAAAGGCATACCCAGATCGACGGCCTGCGTGCACTCGCCATGACCGGCGTACTCTATGTCCATTTCTGGGACCGGCAACCACTGACCGAAAACCTGCGGGTGTCCCTGTTCTTCACGGTCAGCGGGTTCCTGATCACCCATATCCTGATTGCCGCCAAGGAAAGCGGACGCCCTGTCAGCATCGGAAATTTCTACATCCGCCGTGCGCTCCGGCTGTTTCCCGCGCTGTTCGTCCTCGGCGCCGCCGCGGTGATCTTCGACATGGATGGCGCGCGCACCTCCTGGCCCTGGCATGTGTTGCAGGCCTCGAACCTCTATTTCGCCTTCCATGAACAGTTCAGCCCCTGGGTGTTCAGCCATCTCTGGAGCCTCAACATCCTCGAACAGTTCTACCTGATCTGGCCCCTAGTGATCCTGCTCATGCCGATCCGGGGTATTTATCTCGTGACGCTGGGCATGCTGGTCGGCTCCGCCTTCGTCTATGCCCATGGCAACGACATGGGGTTGACCGACTGGACCCGGCGCCTGATTTTTCAGTTCGACCCCATCGCCAGCGGTGCGCTCACTTATCTTTTGGTGCGGCACAACCGCGATGTGCGCGAGGTGGTCACCTCCCGCTGGGCCCTGCTGGCGGCGCTCATGGTCATGGCCTCACCGTTCTTCCTCTGGCCTGGGTTCGGTGAAGTCCCGACCTATCGCCTGCTCTGCCAACCGGCGCTCGGGGTCGTGGTTGCCGGGGCATGGCGCGGTTATCGCGGGCCGGTCGGCTGGCTTTTGGGCTGTCGCGCCGCGCAATTCATCAGTCGGATCAGCTACGGCGTCTTCATGTACCATCTGGCAATCTGGTGGGCGATGGGGCAGATCGGCTCCTCGCTCTACAGCACAGGCCCGCTGCCGTTCTTCGCCATGACCGCGCTGAGCCTTCTCGCGGCCACCCTGTCGTGGTATCTTATCGAAGAACCGATTTCGCGATTGAAACGGCGGTTTCCGACCGTGCGGTCCGGTCGCGAGATCCTGGCCACCGAAACCGTCGCATAAGACTTGCATTCTTGGGCATTTCTGCCTAGAACCCGCGCGTCCGGGGTCGAGATTCGACCAACCGGGCCTTTTCGTTTTGTCCGGGCCTGTTCTTCGACGCCCGATCCGACATCCGGAAAGACCAAAGCAAAGACGACCTGAACCCTCCGGCGGGCATCCCCTATGGGACAAGATGGACCCGATCGAAGACGCGGAGCTCTGAGGCGATTGAAACTTCGTGGCATACCACGAGCAAATTGGAGTGTAAGCGATGGATCTGATCGCACAGCTTGAAGCCGAGCAAATCGCAGCTCTCGGCAAAACCATCCCGGATTTCAAGGCCGGTGACACCATCCGCGTCGGTTATAAAGTGACCGAAGGCACGCGCACCCGCGTGCAGAACTACGAAGGTGTCTGCATTTCCCGTAAGAACGGCAAAGGCATTGCCGGTTCCTTCACGGTTCGCAAAATTTCCTTCGGTGAAGGCGTTGAGCGTGTGTTCCCGCTCTACTCCACCAACATCGAATACATCGAGGTTGTGCGTCGCGGCCGTGTGCGTCGTTCGAAACTGTACTACCTCCGTTCGCGTCGCGGCAAATCCGCCCGTATCGCGGAAGTCGCCAACTACAAGTCGCTCGAAGCCTGAGGATCGTCACGATGAAAACCGATATCCATCCCGACTACCACTTCATCGACGTCAAAATGACCGATGGCACCATCGTGAAAATGCGCTCCACCTGGGGTTCGGAAGGCGACACCCTGTCGCTCGACATCGACCCCTCGGTGCACCCGGCCTGGACCGGCGGCAACTCCCGCCTGCTGGACGCCGGTGGTCGCGTTTCCAAGTTCAAAAACAAATACGCTGGCCTCGGCTTCTGAGCTTCCGCCCGTATCTGATATGCAAAGGCCCGCCATCTGGCGGGCCTTTTCGTTTGTCCTGCGGACTGGCACCCACCACCTTACTGCGCGGCGACCTCGGCCAGAAGCGGCGTGATCACCCGCACCGCAGCGCGGCGATTGCTGCGGTCGGCCTCAATGGTCTGAACCTTGAGATAGCGCTCGCCATAGCCCTGAACGACCATGTTTTCCGGCGGCACGTCGAAATACTCCGTCAGGGCGAGAGCCAGACTTTCCGCCCGACGATCCGACAGCGCCAAGTTCATCGTCGCAGCCCCCACGGCGTCGGTGTGGCCCTCGACCAAAAAGACCTCACGCGGGTTGGCGGCAATCGCCTCGCGCATCGCCCGCCCCAGAGCCGCAAGCTCTTCGGCCTCGGAGGGCGAGATCGCGGCGGAGCCACTGGCGAAGGTCACATTGGTTAGTTCGATCTCCGGCGCCAGCTCCCGCACCGCGCGGATGGAGCGGATCTGGTTCAGGGAAAAGCGACGGTTCAGCGCCTCAGACTGCGCTTGACTGGCGGCCAATGCGGCCCGGAGCGCGTCTTCGTCCTCGGTATAGGTCACGGATTTCTGCGGCGTATCCGGCAGGGCCGTCACATCGACCGCCTCAATGGCCTGCGTGTCATCGAACAGCACAACGCGCGTGCCATCGACCAGCACGCGCTCACGGCGCAGCACCCGACCGTCGGCGGAGCGGATCGTCACAACCTCGCTGCCGTCCTCGCGGTTCAGCGTGGTGCGGGTCGAGCCATCGGTAAACCGCTCCGTCGTCACCTGAGAGCCGGGCTGGCGCAACAGCGCATCGTCATTCTTGAGCACGCGCAACTGACCGTCGCGCTCCACGATCACCCGATCGCCGGTGTTGGCCACAACCTGATCGTTATCGGCGAGCACATTGCCGATCACCGCGGCACCCACGGCCCCGATCAGGAATTTCTCGAGATTGGACAGACCCTCGTCGTCCTTCTCGCTCTGCACCGTGGTCCGATTGGCGAATTCCTCGTTCGACGCCCGTGTGGTCTCGCGTGTTACGGTTTCGGTCTCGACCTCGATTTCCTGTCCGGTCTCAGCGGAGGACGCCGCAGCCGGAGGCGCAAGCGCCTCTTCCTCCGCCGCCTGCGCGGCCTCTTCTTCAGCCTGCGCCTGAAGCACCTCCTCCGTCATCTCAACGGCCTCGGCTTCGCCTGCTGTGGTCGGGATAAAAACCCCTTCGGCGTCCTCGGAGGGCCCGTCAGTGATCTGAGGCGCACCCTCCGCATCGGTCATGTCGTCGGTGACAGGCGTCTCCGCCACCGGGGGCATGTCCTCATACGCGATCTCTTCGGTCTCACCCGTGTCCATCGGTTGCTCCGTCACGTCGACGCCCGTTTCGGGCGTTGCCGCGTCGGTTTCCACCGCCTCTGTCCCGGCGGGCGGCATATCCTCCGCCAGTTGATCCGCCAGAGCGTCCTCTTCGACGACCTCCTGATGCTCAAGGTCGGCGGCGGCCTCTTCGCCCACGGTCGCGGGGGCGGTTTCCACCTCCTCGCGCGGTGCGGCGATGCCGAGCGCCTCATAGGCCTCAACCGCACTGACGACACGTCCGTCCTTCAACATCACCGTGCCCTCCTCGGTCATACAGGGCGGCTGAATGTCGCTGCAGGCTTCCAGCACCATGCTTTCCTCCACCATGCTTTCTTCCATCGCCTGCGCTTCCTGCGCCAGCGCGGGGGTGCTCAACCCGAGGCCGATGAGGCCGAAACCGGTGGCAGCCGTGCTCATAATCATGCGTTTCATGTGTCTTCTCCCAAAGTGGTGCTGCGCCCTGACAGGCCGCACATATCCTCCCTCAACGCTTGAAGCCTCAAATTCGTTTCCATATCCGCGTCGCAACACTCGCGCACGGATCGTGGAAACCGGGCGAAACGCTCTTGCACGGCAGCGAAAAACATCGTCATACAAGGTCGCAAAGAGACAACACACGCAGCGCAAAAGCGCGCGGACAGAACGGGAAATTGGGAACGTGGCGCATATCATCATCGTCGGCAACGAGAAGGGCGGAGCGGGGAAATCGACCGCCTCCATGCATGTGGCGACGGCTTTGGCGCGGCTGGGCCATCGGGTCGGCGCGCTCGATCTCGACCTGCGGCAAAAGACATTTGCCCGCTATCTGGAAAACCGCCTGAGCTATTGCCTGCGCGACGGGATCGAGCTTCCGACGCCGGACTATCGCGACCTGCCGCAAGTCGATGCCGACGATCTTGCCGAAGGTGAGAACATTTACGACCGACGCCTGTCGATGGCCGTCGCAGGGCTGGAAGAGACCTGCGACTTTATCCTGATCGACTGCCCCGGATCGCACACCCGGCTGTCGCAGGTGGCGCATACGCTCGCCGATACGCTGATCACGCCGATGAACGACAGTTTCATCGATTTCGACCTTCTGGCCCGCGTTGATCCCGACAGCAACAAGATCCTCGGCCCCTCGGTCTATTCGGAGATGGTCTGGAACGCACGACAATTGCGGGCGCAGGCCGGGCTCAAGCCGATTGATTGGGTCGTACTCCGTAACCGTCTCGGCGCGCAGCAGATGCACAACAAGAAAAAGATCGGCGACGCGCTCGACGAGCTGTCGAAACGCATCGGCTTCCGCGTTGCTCCCGGTTTTTCCGAACGGGTGATCTTCCGGGAACTGTTCCCGCGCGGGCTGACGCTTTTGGATCTCAAGGACATCGGCGTCAAATCGGCGATGAACATTTCGAACGTCGCCGCCCGTCAGGAATTGCGCGACCTGATGAAAGAGCTGAATCTGCCCGGCGTCGCGGTAGATTTCTGATCGCGCAGCCGACCTCAGCCCATCCGATCCAGACGGCGCAGGAACGCATCGCCTTTCTGACGCGTCACCATGTGGCGCTCGCCGGGCACACTGCGGGAGACGGTCTCGGCGAGCGGCGTTCGGCTGGGCGCATTGTGCTCCGCCCGGCCACGACGCTGCCAGATCAACAGGGCAACGGCCAAAATCATAAGACCAAGCCCAACGGCCATAAGTGTCACCTGAGCGCGGGCGTCGAGCCCGGCCAGTACTTGCACCAAAAACGCCTTCACCTGCATGACGATGTCCATCGCAAGATCTCCACAAACCCCCGGTTAACCGCGACTATCCCCCCGGAAAAAGGCAGCATTCCGGCCAGCCTGTGGTCAAAGCTGTGAAATTTCGTGATGCTCGCAAGACAGGGTTAACGTGACCGCGCCCGCCAGAGCGCCCCGGCCCGTTCTACGGGGTCGGCTTCCCCTAAAGTCTCCAGCGCCAGAGACGCCGTGGCCAGCACGATCGCCTCCACGAATGGATCTTCGAGCCTACCCTCCCAAAGGGCCGCAAGACGTGAGAGATCGGTCTCGCCATCGTTGAGCCTGCGCACATCCTCATGGGCCGGTGGCACGAGCCCCTCCCACCGCAGACCGTCCCGCAGTCCGAAGACCTGAATGTCCTTCGACGGATTGCGCTCGAACTCGCCACCGCCGCCTTTGATCACCGACAGGGACTTCAGCCCGAGAAGGCCGGAGGCATCGGCCTGCAACTCCCGGTAAGGCGGGTGAAACACACCCTGAACCGAGGCCCCTGCCCCACCCGGATTGAGCATCCGCGCCACGGTGTTGAGGCAGGAGCGAAGGCCGAAGACAGCGCGCAATTGCAAGAGGTGCAGAAGCTCCGGCGAGAAATTTTCCAGCGGCAGATAGGCGATGCCCTCTGTCGCCATCACCTCGCGCGCATGATCCGGACTGTCGCAGGAGGTAATCCCCGCATAGGGCATCCCCTCGCGCACCAGATGGCCACTTTCGCCCAGCCCGTTCCAGCCATGCATCAGGACCTTATACCCGCCTTCCGCCACAAGCCGCGCGGACAAAAGGAACCACGGCAGGCCCCGCGTGCGGCCCGCCGCATAGGACGGCCAATCGAGATCGGGCTCCGGCACGGTTACGAGCGTATCGCGCAGCGCGCGCGTGAAGCCCGCAATCTCCTCAGGCACTTCGCCCTTCATCCGCATCAGCATCAGCATGGCACCGACGCTTTCGGGCGCGGCCTCGCCCCGGAGCACACGCGCCATGGCCTCATGCGCCTCGTCATAGTTCAGGGATCGGGACCGACCCGGGCCACGGCCCAAAATCCGAACGAATTCGGCAATGCTCATCGGGTGTCCCCTCGGTTCACTCTGCGGCTTCGCGGCCCTTGATCCGTTCGATCAGCGCTTTGATCTCGGGGCGACAGGAGCCACAATTCGTGCCCGCCTGTAGCGCCTCGCCAATCGCTTCGACCGTCATCAGCCCACGCGTTTCAATTGCGGAGAGAATAGTGTTCACCCCCACATTGAAGCAAGAGCAGAGCACAGGCCCCGGGTCGGGTTGATCGGCCGGGGATTTGCCCGAGAGCACCATCGGCGCTTCCTGCCCCGGCAGATGCGCCAGGTAATCGCGCATCACCGCGACCGGTTGGCGCGACACGAAAAGCGCGGCCTGCAGCGCGCCGTCCTTATGAAAGGCGATGCGCGCGGTGCCTTTGGCCGGATCGAGCATGGTCTGGACATCCGCATCGACCAGATCGAACAACTGACGGGCCGCCTCGACCCAATCTTCGGGCGTCTCGCGCCCCGCCAGTTCCATGCGATAGCCCGCGTAGGTTTTCGCCTGCGCCCAATAGTCGGCATTGGCCTTCACCGGGGTTTGCGAGATCGCAAAGCCATACCACGCCGCCTCAAACAGTTTGATTTGCGCGACAGAGCCTTTGCTCTCCGGCTGGCCGGAGACTGGGTCCGTCACCGGGGCCACAAGCGCGTCGATCCGTGCGGCGGGGGCGTTTTCGCCGGTCCAATGCATCGGCGCGAAAATCTCGCCGGGGGCGATCCGGTCGGTGATCATGGCGCGCAGGATCGCCTTGCCATTGGGCGAGGTCACCTCGACGAGAGAGGTCGGACCAATGCCACGGGCGCGGGCATCCTCCGGGTGAATTTCAATGAACGGCTCGCCCAAATGGGCATTGAGGCGCGGCGCGCGGGCGGTGCGGGTCATGGTGTGCCACTGATCGCGCACCCGGCCGGTGTTCAGCCGGAACGGATAGCGCGGCCCGGTTTTGGCCACGGGCGGTTTCCACGACACGGGCAGCATCCGGGCCTTGCCATCGGGGGTATAGAATTTCCCGTCGGCAAAGAAACGACCGCCCTGCTTGCCATCGGACACCGGCCAGCGGGTCGGCTCAAGCGCATCATATTCGGCGTCCGACAGGTCCTTGAGACCGGAGATGTCGAAATCTTTACCAAAGCCACCAGCGATGCCGGACAGGGCCGCATATTCGCGGAAAATCTCGGCGGGGCTCTCATAATCGAAAGCCGCACCATAGCCCATCAGACGCCCGACCTCGGCCAATTGCCACCAATCCGGGCGCGCATCGCCGGGGGCGGGCAGAACGGCACGCTGCCGGGAAATGATCCGATCGGAATTGGTCACGGTGCCGCTTTTCTCACCCCAGCCGGTGGCGGGCAAAAGCACATGGGCAAGGCGCGCCGTATCGGTCGCCTCGGTGATGTCGGAGACCACGACGAACTCGCAGCCCGCAATGGCCTCGCGCACCTTGTCGGCGTCCGGCATGGACACGGCGGGGTTGGTGTGAAGAATCCACAGCGCCTTGATCTTGCCCTCGCCCACAGCGCGGAACATGTCGACGGCTTTGAGACCGGCCTGTTCCGGGATGACCCGCGCGGACCAGAAATCGCCCACGGCCTTGCGGTGATCAGCATTCTCGATGTCGAGATGACAGGCCAGCATATTCACCAGCCCGCCGACCTCGCGCCCGCCCATGGCGTTGGGCTGACCGGTGACGGAAAACGGCCCAAGCCCCGCACGCCCGATGCGACCCGTGGCGAGGTGGCAATTGGTGATCGCATTGACCTTGTCTGTGCCGGAGGAGGATTGGTTGACGCCTTGGGAGAAGATCGTCACGACCTTTTCCGTACCGCACCAAAGCGCATAGAACTCAGCCAGCAGATCGTCCGACAGGCCCGTCACGGAGAGATCGTCGGCCTTGGCGGCTTCGATGGCCTCATCGAGACCCGTGACATGTTCGCCGAACTCACGGTCGATCAGGCCGCGCATCGCGATCTCCGCCAAAAGCCCGTTGAATAGTGCCACATCGGCCCCCGGTTTCACCGGCAGATGCAAGTCCGCCAGATCGCAGGAGGCGGTGCGGCGCGGGTCGATGACGACGAGCTTTTGCTCCGGGCGTTTCTTGCGATTGGCCAGAATGCGTTGATAAAGCACCGGGTGACACCAGGCGAGATTCGAGCCGGTGAGCACGATCAGATCGGCCTCGTCCAGATCCTCATAGGTGCCCGGAACCGTGTCGGTGCCAAAGGCGCGTTTGTGTCCGGCCACAGTCGAGGCCATGCAGAGGCGCGAATTCGTGTCGATATTGGCCGAACCGATGAAGCCTTTCATCAGCTTGTTGGCGACATAATAATCCTCGGTCAGGAGCTGGCCGGAGACGTAAAAGGCCACGCTGTCGGGGCCATGTTCGGCGATGGCTTCGGAGAACTTGCGCGCCACAAGGCCCAACGCGCTGTCCCAATCCGTGTCCTCGCCATGGACGCGCGGGGCCAGAAGCCGCCCGTCGAGCGAGACGGTTTCGCCCAGAGCCGTGCCCTTGGAACAGAGACGCCCAAAATTCGCCGGGTGGCTTTTGTCGCCGCGCACATCGAGGCCGCCCTGCCCATCCGGGCCCAGAACGACACCGCACCCGACCCCGCAATAGGGGCAGGTCGAGCGGATCGCACAGGTGGATTTCGGCGCTTTCATCACATCACCTCCAAGGTCGGAGCCGCAGCCGCGTCCTGATAGGCCGGTCCGAAAATCAGCATGTCGCGCATGGCGGAAATATCGACGCCGTCGCGGATCAGGTTGAAGAACCAGCCGCCATCGTCCGTGTCGCCATACATCACCGTGCCCACGAGCCGCCCCTCCTCGATCACGAGGCGCTTGTAAATCGCGGCCTGCGGATCGGAATAGGTGATGCATTCGCGGCCCTGCGCCTCGCGGAAATCTCCGGCGGAGAAAAGATCGCAGCCGGTGACTTTGAGCTTGGTCGACACATCTTTGTTGACGAAGCTCGCGGGCAGATCGCGCAGCGTTTTCGCCAGAACCTTGGCCTGATCGAAAAGCGGTGCGACGAGGCCAAAGAGCGCCCCGTCATGTTCGACACATTCGCCAAGCGCAAAGATGCCGGGCGTGGAGCTACGAAGTTGATCGTCAACCACGACGCCCCGGTTGGTCTCGATACCGCACTCCCGCGCAAGGGAGATCGAGGGGCGGATGCCCACGGCCATCACCAGAAGATCGCAATAGAGCATACGCCCGTCTTCGAGCAAAAGCGAGCGCACACGGCCTTCGTCGCCTGCGATGATCTCTTTGGAATTCGCGCCACAGATCACCTCGATGCCGCGCGCCTCAAGCGCCTCTTGCAACAGGGTTGCTGCGGGACCATCGAGCTGACGCTCCATCAGATGATCGGCGAGATGCACAACGGTCACATGCGTGCCGCGCGCGGCCATGCCCGCCGCCGCCTCAAGCCCCAGAAGCCCGCCGCCGATCACAACGGCACGCCCGTTCGGTTTTTCAGCCAAACGGATCATCTCTTCGGTGTCCTCAAGATCGCGATAGGCGATGACGCCGGGCATCTGATGGCCAGGCAGCGGCACGATGAACGGGGTCGAGCCGGTGGCGATGACAAGCTTGTCATAAGGCACTTCGCCGCGTTCACCGAACACGACGCGCCGCTCCGGGTCGATCCGTGTGACGCGTTCGCCGAAGCGGCAGCTCACGTCATGGCGAGCATACCAATCGTCGCCATGGGTGACGATCTCGTCATAACTAAGCTCCCCTGCCAAAACCGGTGACAGCATAAGCCGGTTATAGGTCCCGCGCGGTTCGGCGTTGAAAAGCGTGATGTCGAATGCCTCCGGCGCCTCTGCGATCAGATGATCGAGAAGCCGCCCGGTGGCCATACCCGCACCGATGATGACAAGCCGTTCCGCCATATCTTTACTCCGCCGCGATGGCCTTCGGTTCAGGCTTTTTTGGTTTTGCGCCGTGCTCATATTCCTCAAGGAAATCGAGCACGTCCTGCCGGTAGGCATAATAATCCGGGTGCTCCAGAAGCGCCTTGCGGGTGCGCGGACGCGGCAGGTTCACTTCGGTGATCTTGCCGATTGTGGCCTGCGGCCCGTTGGTCATCATCACAACGCGGTCGGCCAGAAGGATGGCTTCGTCGACATCGTGCGTGACACAGATCGCGGTCACTTTCGTGCGTTCCCAGACCTCCATCAGCACCTCCTGCAACTCCCAGCGCGTGAGACTGTCGAGCATGCCGAAAGGCTCATCGAGCAGGAGGAGTTTCGGCGACAGGGCAAAGGCGCGGGCGATGCCCACACGCTGCCTCATGCCGTTGGACATTTCCGAGGCGGGCTTGTCCATAGCGTCAGCGAGCCCGACCCTTTCAAGATAATATTCAATGACGTCCTGCCGCTCGGATTGCGACGCGCCGGGATAGACCTTGTCGACACCAATGGCCACGTTCTCCTTCGCAGTGAGCCAGGGAAACAGGTTCGGCGACTGGAACACCACGGCACGTTCTGGATCGGCGCCACGCACCTCGAAGCCGTCGAGTTTGATCACCCCTTTCGAGATATCGTTGAGCCCAGCGGCCATGGTCAAGACGGTGGATTTGCCACAGCCCGAATGCCCGATCAGCGAAATGAATTCGCCGCGGTTCAGTTTCAGGTTGAAGTCCTCCACGACCGTCAGCGGCCCTTTCGGGGTCGGGTAAATCTTGTGGAGGCCTTCGAAGGTGAGGAATCTCTGCTCGATAAGTCCCTCTTGTGCTTTTTCCACCGCCACGGGCACCTTTTGGTTGTGGATCGCGGTGATCCCCGGCAGCTGTTTGAGGCCTTCCGCCTTGGCCTTGATGCCCACATCCATGAGATAATTGGTCACGGCCGCGCGCAGGTGGTGGAAGGTCTCGTCATGGTTCATCTCGGTCCGGTCACGCGGACGCGGGATGTCGACCTTGAACTCTTCGCCAAGCGTCCCGTCGGGATTGAGCGCAATGATCCGGTCGGCCAGAAGGATCGCTTCATCCACATCGTTGGTGATCAGAACGCAGGTCTTCTTGTCGGCGTCCCAGATGTGTTCGATCTCGTCGGCGAGGTTCGCCCGCGTCAGCGCATCGAGCGCAGAGAGCGGCTCGTCGAGCAACAAAACCTCCGGGTTCATCGCCAGAGCACGAGCCACGTTCACACGTTGCCGCATCCCGCCCGAAAGCTCTGCCGGACGGCGCGTTTTGGCGTGGCTCAGCCCCACCATCTTGACGTAATGATCGACCTTTTCCTGTTGTTCGGCTTTCGAAAGCCCCGGAAAAATCGCATCCACGGCCAAGGCGACGTTCTGATCGACGGTGAGCCAGGGCATCAGCGAATAATTCTGAAAAATCACGCCGCGCTCGGGGCCGGGGCCGGTCACCGGCTGGCCTTTGAACGTCACGGAGCCGGTGGAGGGCGTGTCGAGCCCGGCCATCAGATTGATCAGCGTGGTCTTGCCGGAGCCGGAGAACCCGAGGAGCACAAGAAACTCGCCCTCCTCGACCGAAAGATTGATGTTCCGGAGAACCTGGGTGCGGTGCAGACCCTCACCATAGCCCTTGGACACGTTGTCGAAAGTCAGGAAACCCATGTCGATCACCGGTTGTTCGTGAAGGTGAAGAGGGATTGCAGCGCATACATCACGCGGTCCAGAAGGAAGCCGATGATGCCGATGGTGAGCACGGCGACGATGATTTTTGCCAAGGATTGCGAGGAGCCGTTCTGAAATTCGTCCCAGACGAATTTACCAAGACCGGGGTTCTGCGCCAGCATTTCAGCGGCGATCAGCACCATCCAGCCCACACCCAGAGACAGACGCAAACCGGTGAAGATCAGCGGCAGGGCGGAGGGCAGAACGAGCTTAGTGATCTTGGACCAGGTGCCCATTTTCAACACTTTGGAAACCGACACGAGGTCCTTGTCGATCGACGCCACACCCAGCGAGGTGTTGATCAGGGTCGGCCACAGCGAACAGAGCGTCACGGTGATGGCCGACACAAGGAAGGATTTCGCGAAAAGGCCATCGTTTGTCGTGTAAAGCGCGGAGACCACCATGGTCACAATCGGCAGCCACGCCAGCGGCGAGACGGGTTTGAAGATTTGCACCAGCGGGTTGATCGCAGCGTTCGCGTAAGGAGAAAGCCCGGCGAGAATGCCCAGCGGAATGGCAATGGCAGACCCGATCAGGAAGCCGAAGAAGACGGTTTTGATCGAGGTCCAGATTTGCTCGTAGTAAGACGGCGAGCCGGTGTAGGGAATGTCCTTGACCTTATCCATCTCCCCCGCCGCGATGTATTTCGCGTTGCGCGCTTCGACGCGCTCAAGGAAGGCGGCCTTTTTTTCGGCCTTGGCGATGGCGTCGTGATGCAGGTTCACCGCCTCTTCCCACACGGCCGAGGGGCCGGGGATGGCGCCCAGAGAGGTCTGAACCTTCGGCGCAAGCGCGCCCCAGAGCATCAGGAAGCCGACGATGGCCAGAACCGGCACACCCAAAAGTTTCCAGATTTCCTTGGCTTGCGCTTTCGGGTTGTCACCGGCGAGCGCTTTGAGGATCGGCGTCATCCAGGAGAGACCCAGAACCTGAAACCAGGCATCGGCCTTGTTGATCCGGGTGAAAAGTTTGGCGCGACGATCCTCGCGCGCCTTGCGGGCGGCCTCGGCGTCGAGCGCTTGGGGGTCGATGGCGGTCATGGCGGGATCCTCGCATCAGAGGGTGGAAAAAGCGGGGCACGGCGGCCCCATGGAGATGTCTGGGATGTCCCGGGCGCGCACTAAGGGTTCCGCACCGGGAGCTTATTATCGTTGTCTGGGGTGGGCGGAGCTTCGGGACGCCGCCCATTTGGTCAGATCAGGCGGGCTCAGCCTTTGACTTCGGTGCCCACGACCACTTGCTCGCCTTTCAGGCCGATCGGCAGGCTGTCGAGATAGGCGTTGGGCGCTTTGCCGTCATAGGGGATGCCGTCGATGATATCCTCGGCAGGCGTCGGCGCTTTGTAGCCGTCGCTGTCCCAGGGGAAGTCGGCCTCATTCGCCAAACCTTCGTCTACGAGGAGACGGGCGGCTTCGAGGTAGATCTCCGGCTTGTAGACGGATTTCGCAACTTCATCGTACCAGCTATCGGGCTTGGCTTCGGCGATCTGGCCCCAACGACGCATCTGAGTCAGATACCACACGGCGTCGGAGTAGAACGGATAGGTCGCATTGTAGCGGAAGAACACGTTAAAGTCGGGAACCTCGCGCTTATCGCCTTTTTCGTATTCGAACGTGCCGGTCATGGAGTTCGCGATGACTTCCGGATCGGCGCCCACATAGTCCGGGCGGGACAGAATCTCGACGGCTTCCTGACGGTTGGCGTTGTCGTTCTCGTCAAGCCACATGGCCGCACGGATCAGCGCCTTAGTCACGGCAAGCGTGGTGTTCGGATACTGCTCGGCGAACTCGGCGGTGATGCCGAAGACTTTCTCCGGGTTGTTTTTCCAGAGCTCATAATCGGTGATGACCGGCACACCGATGCCTTTGAACACGGCCTGCTGGTTCCACGGCTCACCCACGCAGTAGCCATAGATCGTACCGGCCTCCAAGGTGGCGGGCATCTGCGGCGGCGGCGTCACGGACAGGAACACATCCGCGCCGATCTGACCGGTGATGTTGTCGGTGGAGTAGTAGCCCGGGTGCAGACCGCCGGCGGCCAGCCAGTAGCGCAGCTCGTAGTTGTGGGTCGAGACCGGGAAAACCATGCCCATGTTGAAGGGCTTGCCTTCGGATTTGTATTTCTCAACGACCGGCGCGAGGGCGGAGGCGGAGATCGGGTGTTGCACTGTCCCGTCCGCATCCACGGGGATGTTCGGTTTCATCTCTTCCCAAACCTCGTTCGACACGGTGATGCCGTTGCCATTCAGGTCCATGGAAAACGGCGTGATGATATGGGCTTCGGTGCCAAACCCGATGGTTGCGGCCAGCGGTTGACCGGCCAGCATATGCGCGCCGTCGAGCGTCCCGTCGATCACGCCATCGAGGAGAACCTTCCAGTTCGCCTGGGCTTCGAGCGTCACAAAGAGACCTTCGTCGTCAAAGAAGCCCTGCTCATAGGCCACCGCGAGCGGCGCCATGTCGGTCAGTTTGATGAACCCGAAGGTCAGCTGGTCTTTTTCCAGATCGAGCATCTCGGCCCAACCGGGGGCTGCGAGTGCCGTCGTGGCCGCGAGGCCGAGAAGAAGCTTTTTCATCCGTGTGTCCCTGTTACGATGAAAATACAAAAAAGCCGCCGATAGACCGCCAGGGAGGAGAAGGGGCGATCTATCGAGCGGCTTTGCTCGGTGTCCCGATCACCGGGACTATCATGCATCTGTCCCGATCATCGGGACGGAATTTCGTATCGCGGCATCGTTGCCTTGCGATACCCCACATATGCCGGGAATCACGCTGCGGACGCAAAGCCTCTGACGGTTACGCACAGACGAAAATGCTGCAACCGCACCAAGATGCAAAAATTTTGTGCATCATTCTCCAGAAGGATCAAAAACGCGCCCGTCGAAAAACTGATTGCGTGTCAAAATCAAATGCCCTGCCCCCGAGGCAACCGGAGTCGGCGCGCGCAAAGCCCCCTCGACTTTCGAGGATGCCCCCGGCAAATCGGCGGAAGTCTGCGCCAGAGCCTGTCGATAAAGATCCGAACGGAATACAGCCCGCGCCACAGTGCGCGCCTGAGCCCGCTCAAGCCCTGTGCGGGCGGCAAGCTGTGTGCCGATCCATTCCGCCTGCGACCGCCACGGGAAGGTGGCAGCGCCGTTGAAGAAGTCGAGAAACCCCTCGACGCGCCGGGTCTCGCCGGTCGGGGAAATCACGATCTGGCCGGACAGCGCGCGCTCCAGCATCTCGGAGGGAAGATCGAGATATTCCGGTCGGCCCAAAAGCTCGGAGGCGAGCGTGCGGCTGTCGGGCGAGCCAAGCCAGCGCCCCGCACGCCACACCGCCCGGATCAGCCGCCCCATCAGCGCGGCTTCCTGTTCGGCCCAGTCGCTGCGCACCGCCAAAACCTTTTCCGGGGCTGCGGACCAGATCGCCGAAGTCGGAAGCAACAGCTCCCCCACCCCGTTGTCCACCGCTTTCGATCCCCAAGGCTCGCCGACGCAAAAGGCGTCGATCTCGCCGGTGGCCATGGCATCGGCCATCAAGGGCGGCGGCACGGTGCGAATGTCGACCGATTGCGGTGCAGGCAACCCCAGCGCGGAGAGCCAGTAATACAAAAGCTCGGCATGCATCGAAAACGGGAAAGGCACACCGATCCGAAGCCGCCCTTTGACGGCCGCGATCAGAGCCTTGCCCGCCGCCTGCGCGTCATTGAAGGCGAAATCATGCCCCTCCTCGCGCAAACGGGCGGCGAGATCGTTGGACACACCGATGACATTGCCGTTCATCGACAGAACCGAAACCGCCGTCAGCTTGGCCCCTGCGCCCCCTAACCCCAAAGCCGTTGCGACCGGAACCGGCGACAGCATATGCGCCGCCTCGACCTGCCCAAAGCTCAGCATATCGCGCACCGAGGACCACGACGGCGCGCGCCGCAGATCGAGCGCAATGCCCTCTTCGGCGGCAAAGCCCATCTCCTGCGCCACAATCAGCGGCGCGGCATCGACGAGCGGGATGAACCCAACGGACAGCACCGTACCTTTCATCCCAAAAGCCCCGCCGCCGTCACCAGAGCCTGCGCCACATCGGCCACGCGTTTGCCCTGATCCATCGCCGCCTTGCGCAGCATGGCATAGGCCTCGTCCTCACCGATGCCTTTTGCACGCATCAGCATACCCTTGGCGCGGTCGATCACCTTGCGTTCTTCGAGCGCCTTCTTGGTCTCGGCCAGCTCGGTGCGCATCCGCTGAAACATCCGAAACCGCACGATGGCGGCGTCCATGATCGGCTTGACCCGCTGCGCCTTCAGCCCGTCGACCACATAGGCCGACACGCCCGCCTCAATCGCGGCGGTCGAAAGCGCCTCGTCCGTGCTGTCGACAAACATGGCGACCGGGCGGTCGAGGGGACCTGAGGCCAGCGCCAGTTCCTCCATCGTATCGCGCGAGGGGTTTTCGATGTCGATCAGGACGATATCCGGATTGCGCGCCTGAATTTGCCGCGCCAGACCATTGGGATCGTTGATAACGGAAATGTCGAATTCTCCGGCGGCGCGCAGGCTGTCCACGATCAGCTGGGCGCGGGTACGGTCGGTTTCGACGACGATGACGGACAGGCGAGCACTCATGGGGCCAGATCGCGTGAAGCAGGATGGAAAGTAAACGATTCCCGCATAGTGGAACTCGTAATGAGCCGAAATCAGATCAATGTCTGCCTAATTTTTAGGACGCGGCGATGAATTCGCCAGCATCTCACATTTTCCCAGCCCACATCCCAAGGCACCAATCCCGCATCGCGGAGAGCTCCGCCGCCACGGGTTCGGCGAAGTCACCGGCATAGGCCTGAAACGCTCCGAAATTCTTTCTGTTGACGCCGAGCAGCACCGGAATGCCTTCGGAAAGGGCGGCAGCGATCAGATCGCGAAAGCCGCGCCCCTCGATCTCTTGCTTACCGAATTTGTTGATCAGCACCAGTTCCGCCCCACCCTCGAGCGCGGTTTCGGCATGATGTACGGCACGTTCCAACCCGTCCGGGTCGAGACGGCAACCGCTCGCCAGAGCGCCGAGGCTTTGGGAGATCGTCACACGCTCGCCCGAAGGCAGCAGCCGAAGCTCCATCCGGCATTTGACCTGGTTTGGAAGTTCGCTGTTGATCTGCACCGCGCCGATGACCCGCCGCCCCTCGGCCTCGAACCCTTCCGCAAGCTCCGCCAGCAAGCGATCCGTACCGCCACGGTCTTCCGTCATCACATAGCCGAGCATGGCCTGCCCCTTGATTTGCCCTGCCCCCGGCATACAGAATGGCGGGCAAGAGCAAAAGCCCTATGGAGGGACCCCGATGAGCAGCTATCCCGGCGTCATTCTCGCAGGTGGCGAAGGCACCCGCCTCGGCACGGTCGACAAAGGTCTTGTGGAGATCGGCGGCGCGCGTCTGATCGAAAGGGTCATCGACCGGCTTGCGCCGCAATGCGCCACTTTGGCGATCAGTGCCAATGGCGACCCGAAACGCTATGCCGAATTCGGCTATCCGATCATCCCCGACGCCACGGCACAAATGCAGGGGCCTCTGGCCGGTGTTCTCGCCGGGCTAGACTGGGCGGCGACGAAAGGTTTCGAGGCGATCGTGACGGTCGCCACCGACACGCCGTTCTTCCCGACCGATCTTGTCGCCCGCCTGTCGCAGGTGTCCCGGCCCGAGGGGTTTGGCATCGCGGTCACAGAAGAGGATGGCAAAACGCGCTGGCATCCGACCTTCGGGCTTTGGCCGGTGAGCCTGCGCGACGATCTGCGCGTCGCGCTGGCCCGGCATCAGCGGCGCATGGTGCAATTCGCGGAAAGCAAGGGCGCTGTGCCGGTTCTGTTCGAGAGCCCCACGCCCGCAGAACTGTTCTTCAACATCAACACGGCCGAGGATCTGGCGCAGGCCGAAGAGATGTTGGCCCGCGTCTGATCACTTGCGCCGGATCAGGTAGGCCTGGCGCGCACCGCAATCTTCCATGCCGAGATAGTCATGCCCGGCCTCGTTGCAGAAATGCGGCACGTCGATCACCGCGGCCGGATCGGAGGCCAGAAGCAACAAGATCTGCCCCGGCGCCATGGCCAAGAGGCGCTTGCGGGCCTTCAGCACCGGCAAAGGACAGATCAGCCCGACCGCGTCCAGTTCTTCGTCCCAATGTGGCATATTCTCAGACATCATGGCCGAGGCTTAGGGCGCCCCCGCCTGTCTGTCCAGACGCCTTCGACGCCCCTCAGCCTCGCAGGCCACGCGCCTGACGCAGGGCCGGATCGGGAAACAGATAGGTCTCCTCGAGCCGCGTCCTGAGATACTCCGCCGCCTGAACCGGCGGATAATGCGCGGCCCCGGTGCGCGGCAGGGGCGCGATCACGCTGTCGGGATTCGGATCGAGATAGAAGGCCGCCAGCGTCCGGGGCCGGACCGGAGGCAACAAGCGATGCGGCAGGGAACGGTATTGATCATTGGTCCAGCGCATCAGCCCTTCCCCCACCAGCACAAGCAGCGCGCCAGGGATTTCCGGCACATCGCGCCACTGCCCGGATCGGCTCAGATATTGCACCCCTCCCGTGCCATCGGTGAGCACCACCGTGAGCGCCCCGTAATCGAATTGCGGCTGATTTCCGGGGGGCATACCCTGTGGCCAGGTGGGGTAATGCGACAGGCGCAGCGTCGCCATCGGATCGGTGAAATGCGGCTGGAAAAACCCCTGCGGCAGATCGAGATCGCGCTCGACGCCGCGCATCAGGGCGCGACCGAGCCCCAGCATCTCCTTGTAATAGTCGCGCATGACATCGCGAAACATGTCATCCTCCGGCCAGAGGTTCGGCCCCCGGAACGGCTCGCCTGCCTGCACGCGCGGATCGCTCTCCGGGAGATCCAGCCCGAGGCTGAAACTTTCCTTGGCCAAAGGCGTTCCGGACGCGCCACCGAGCATTTCGACACCCGAGGCCGCCCAACCGCGATTGATCGGCGAATGACGGATGTCGAGCGACGCCTTCTCCGCCTCTGGCAAAGCAAAGAAACTCTCGGATGCGTTCAGCACCTCGCGCAGAAGTCCTCGCGGGATGCCGTGTTCGGACAGCAGGAATACGCCTTCGTCACGACAGGCCTGCCCCACCTGTCTTGCAAATCCGAGCGGGTCCTTGCCCGAGGCCTGTAGTCGAAAATCCAGTAAAGGTATCATTTGAAAATCTCTCGAATGGTCACCTGCGCCTCCTCCTCCCAAATGATCCGCAGGCCGATCATCGGGTCGGTTCAGGATACATGCGCGATGCCCGCCCGGAGAGCACAACCCAAGGGAGAACGGCTTGAAAATTCAAAAATGGTCAAAGCACGGGCTGTTTTTCACCCACAAGATCAAATCCGGTGCAGCCCCCGTGCGGCAGCCTGTCGCAGATGCGCACAGGTTCAGACGAGAGCGTGCATCGCATGCGGAACATAATTTGTCAGAACGGTAAAAAATCCTTCACAGAACCATCACATTCCCCCGGCATCTGATCGCCTGTGCAAAACCGGTCGGTTTCCCGGCCAGAGACGTTTTGCGCCTCTTCCAAACGGGGAGGCACCGCGCGCCACAGACAGGGGGCGCCTCAGATTGACAGGCCCGAAGCGGGTCCAGACCGGAGACGTGACATGAACACGATGAAGATCACGGCGGCCGCCGCCGCTTTCGCCCTCGCGGGCACCGCAACCTTTGCGGAAACCGAGATCACCTGGTGGCACGCCATGGGCGGCAACCTTGGCGAGACCGTCAACAAGATCGCCGAAGGCTTCAATGCCTCGCAAGACGAGTACAAAATCACCCCGGTGTTCAAAGGCTCCTATGAAGAGACCCTGACCTCCGGCATCGCCGCCTTCCGCGCGGGCGAGCAACCGAACATCATGCAGGTGTTCGACGCCGGTTCCGCCACCGTGATCGGCGCCAAGGGCGCGACGGTTCCGGTGCAGGATCTGCTGTCGGAAAACGGTGTCGATTTCGACATCAACGCGTATATCCCGGGCGTGCGCTATTTCTACGCCGACAACCAGGGCAAGATGATCGGCATGCCGTTCAACTCCTCCTCGCCGGTGATGTATTACAACGCCGACGCGCTGACCGCCGCTGGTGTCGAAGTGCCGACCACCTACGAAGAATTCGAAGAGATCGCGCCCGCGCTCAAAGAGGCCGGTTACATCCCGCTCGTTCAAACGCACCTGCCGTGGGAATTCGTCGAGAACTTCCATTCGCGTCACAACCTTCCGTTTGCGACCAATGCGAACGGCTATGAAGGCGCTGAAGGCACCCAGATCCTCGTCAACTCCGACGAGATGAAAATGCACTTCACCAAAGTCAAAGAATGGCTCGACGAAGGCTATTTCGGCTTCTTCGGCACCGGCTGGGACGACAACCAGGCGCAATTCGAAGCTGGCAAAGCGGCGATGTACATCGGCTCTTCGGGCGATTTCGGCGGCCTGACCAAGAAAGACCTGCCGTTCAAATGGGGCTCCTCCTACCTGCCCTACTGGGCCTCGATTACCGAAGAGGGCTACCAGACCTTCATCGGCGGCGCGGCTCTGTTCGCGATGTCCGGCAAATCCGCCGAAGAAAACAAGGCGACCGCCGAGTTCTTCCGCTATCTGACCTCCCCGGAAGTGCAGTACATGTGGCACCGTGAAACCGGTTACGTTCCGATCACCACCGCCGCTTATGAGCTGGCGAAAGCCGATGGTCATTACGACCGCTTCCCGGCTGCTGAAACCGGGCCGAAACAGCTGATGCTTGCCGCCGGCGAAAACACCCGTGGCTACCGCATGGGCTTCTACGTCCAGATCCGCGACGTGGAAAACCGTGAACTGGGCCGCTTCCTCTCCGGCGAAACCTCCATCGAAGACGCGCTGTCGACGATCGAGAAAGAAGGCAACGAACTTCTCGCCCGTTTCGCCAAGACCCAAGGCTAACGCCAGTCTTTACACCTTCTCTGACGGCCGCGTCCTCGCGGCCGTCAGGCTTTTGCGAACGGTCCTCCCCGTGAAAGGTCCCCTCATGAAGCGCGCAGGCTTTTCCTCCCGCTGGCTGCCGATCCTCCTTCTGGTGCCGCAGCTTTCGATCATTCTTCTGTTTTTCTACTGGCCCGCGGCCTATGCGGTAAAATCCTCGTTTTACCTGCAAGACCCGTTTGGTTTTGGGCAAACCTTTGTCGGGCTGGAGAATTACGCATCGCTATCCAAATCTGCCGAGTATTTCAAAGTCACGAATTTCACCGTGATCTTCACCGTGCTGGTGACGTTTTTCTCGCTGGCGCTGGCGCTTTTACTGGCGGTGAAGGCGGATAAGGTGATCCGGGGGGCCAAGACCTATCGTACGCTCCTCATGTGGGTCTACGCGGTGGCGCCGCCGGTCGCGGGCTTTATGGGGCTGCTGCTCTTCAACCAACGCTGGGGGCCGCTCACCGAATTTTTCGGCATGTTCGGTTGGGAGTTCAATCTGCGCGCGGATTATTTCGACACGGCCTTTGTCATGGTCGTCGTCTCCGTCTGGAAACAGGTGCCGGTGAATTTCATCTTCTTCCTCTCCGGGCTTCAGAGCATTCCGAAATCCGTGCGTGAGGCGGCCTTGATCGACAACCGCTCGGCCTCTGGCCGGTTTTGGGACGTGACCTTTCCGCTCCTGGCTCCGACCGGGTTTTTCCTCCTGATCATCAACATCACCTACGCGCTCTTCGACACCTTCGGCGTGATCGACACGCTGGTGAAAGGCGAGCCGGCAAACAACCCGATGACGCTGGTCTACAAGGTCTATATCGACGGCTTCCGTGGCAACGACCTTGGCGGATCGTCGGCGCAATCAGTGGTTCTCATGCTCTTGGTGCTGGCGCTGACCGTGTTCCAGTTCCGCATGGTCGAAAAACGCATTCATTATACGTGAGGCAGCACAATGGCTGACATCTCCCTCTCCACCACCACGCCCATCGTGCCCCGTCGCCGCTTTCGCTGGTCCACGCTGGTGGATCACGCGGTGCTCATCACCGGCGCGCTCATCATGTTCTTTCCGCTTCTGGTCATGCTGCAAACCGCCTCGACTCCGGATATCGAGACCTCGAAATACGGTCCCGGCTTGTACTTCGGCACTCAGCTCGACGACAATTTCCGCAAAGCGATGTTCGAGGCCTCCGGGTTTTCTGGCGACAACACCGGGCTTGCGATGTTCAAGAACTCGCTGATCCTCGGGCTTGGCTTTGCCATCGGCAAGATCGTCATCGGCATGATGGCCGCTTACGCCATCGTCTATTTCCGCCTGCGGTTCGCCACCTTTGCCTTCTGGCTGATCTTCACAACGCTTCTCTTGCCGCTCGAAGTACGCATTCTGCCGTCCTACGAGATCACGCAAAAGCTCGGCCTTTTGAACACCTACACCGGGCTGATCGTGCCGCTGATCGCCTCGGCGACGGCGACGTTTTTCTTTCGGCAGTTCTTCCGCTCCGTCCCCGAAGAGCTGGTCGAAGCCGCGCGGATCGACGGCGCAGGGCCGGTCAAGTTCTTCATCGACATCCTCGTGCCGCTCTCGCAAACCATGATCGCCGCGATGTTCATCATCATGTTCGTCTATGGCTGGAACCAATATCTCTGGCCCACGATGATCACCACGGACGAAGGCATGTACACCCTCGTGCGCGGCATCAAGCGGATCGTTCAGGTGCTGCAAGGCGGCAATGAAATCCCCGAATACGGGCGCGCGAACGTCTTGGCGATCATCGCCGTTCTGCCGCCCGTCGCCATCGTCATCTTCTTCCAGAGCTGGTTCGTCAAGGGCCTCACGGACTCCGATAAATAAGGACACACACAATGGCTCAGGTCACTTTGGACTCCGTCCGCAAAGTCTACCCCAACGGCGTCGAGGCCGTCACCCCCGCAAGTTTTCAGATCAAAGACGGCGAATTCGTCGTGCTGGTCGGCCCCTCCGGCTGCGGCAAGTCCACACTCCTGCGCATGATCGCGGGGCTTGAGGACATCACCGACGGCGCGCTGTCCATCGGAGATCGCATCGTCAATACGCTCGATCCGGCGGATCGCGACATCGCCATGGTGTTTCAAAACTATGCGCTCTACCCGCATATGACGGTGCGCAAAAACATCGCCTACGGCCTCAAGAACCGCAAAACGCCGAAAGACGTCATCGCACAAAAGGTCGATGAGGCGGCGAAGATGCTCAACCTGACCGAATACCTCGACCGCAAACCGGCGCAGCTTTCCGGCGGTCAGCGTCAGCGCGTTGCCATGGGCCGCGCCATCGTGCGCGATCCGGCGCTGTTTCTGTTTGACGAACCCCTGTCGAACCTCGACGCCAAGCTGCGTAACCAGATGCGGATCGAGATCAAAGCCCTGCAACGGCGTCTTGGCGTCACTTCGATCTACGTCACCCACGATCAGGTCGAAGCCATGACCATGGCCGACCGCATCATCGTGTTGAACGGCGGTAAGATCGAACAGATCGGCACGCCCTCGGAGATTTATCACAACCCGGCCTCGACCTTTGTCGCCTCCTTCATGGGCGCGCCGCCGATGAACCTTATCGGAGCCGAGATTGTGGACGGCAAGCTGTTCTTCGCCGGGCTGAAACTGCCGCTTGCGACGAAAATGCGCGGGCCGGTGACTTTGGGGCTCAGGCCCGAGGATCTGATCATCGACGCGCATGGTCCTTTGGCGATGGAGGTTGAGCTGATCGAAGAGTTGGGCGCGCATCGGCTTTTGCATGGCCAGATCGACGGCCAACGCCTCACCGTGCATCTGGCGAACGACGAAAGCGTCGCGCTTGGCCCCCTACGCCTGTCGTGCCACCCTCAGAACCTGTGCCTGTTCCATCCGGAGACCGGCAAGCGCATGGAGACCTCGTTTTCCCTGAACCTGAGGGACCAGAACCTGACGGAAGAACGCGCATGATCTCGCTTCTGGACACCCTCCCCCCCGTCACTGAGGCCCAGCGCGCGGCGCTTCTCAACGCCCCGCGCACCGCGGACGCCCATCGCGCCATGATGGCCGAAGTTCTGGCGATGAACGCGGTGCAGATCGGCGGGACGGCGACGCAAAAGCGCCTGCCCGCAGAGATCACCGTGGCCGCATGGAATGTTGAACGCTGCCTGTTTCCCAAAGACACCGCCGCGCATCTGATGCCCTTGGCCCCCGATGTGGTTTTGCTCTCCGAAGTCGATCACGGCATGTCCCGCACCGGCCAGCGCCATACCACGGCAGAGATCGCCGCGGCTTTGGGCATGGGCTATGCTTACGGTGTCGAGTTTTTCGAAATGGGGCTGGGCGGCCCGACCGAGCGGCATTTCTGTGAAGACGACGTCAACGCGCTGGGTTGGCATGGCAATGCGGTGCTCGCCAAAGTGCCGTTCGACAAGGCGACCCTCATTCGTCTCGACGATCATGGCCATTGGTTTTCCGAGGCCAGCGGTGCCGACCCGGACCAGCCGCGCTTGGGCGGGCGGATGGCGATTGCAGCCGTGCTGCCGACAGAGGCGGGCGAGATTTGCGTCGTTTCCACCCATCTGGAAAGCAATGCCGGTCCTGCACATCGCCACGCCCAGTTCGAAATTCTGCTCGACGCCGTGGACGACTTTGCGCCGGGAGCGCCGGTGCTGATCGGCGGCGATCTGAACACCGGCAACCACATCCCACCCAACTTCGACCATCTCGATGAGTCGCTGTTCGATCTGGGTACGGCACGCGGCTACGACTGGGACTTCACCGCCCCCGGCATGACCACACGCCCGTCGCTGATCACGCCGCACCCGGAGCGCGTGATGAAACTCGACTGGATCGCGGCGCGGGATATGCATTGTCTCGACAAGGGCGTGCTGTCCTCGCTCGACGCGAACCATCGTCCGCTCGCGGATCACGATTGCGTCTGGGCGCGGGTCGGGGTCTGACCCTCAGGGGCGGACGAGCAAAAGATCGAGGCTCGCCCGCACCCGCTGTTTCAGCGCTTCGGCTGTTTCGCCGGTAAACATGTAGCCACAGCTCAGCGTGACGGAATACATCGAGATCGCCCGCATCCGGGCCTCCTCCGGCGAGAAGCCCGTCGCGGCAAACTGGCGGGCGAAAAATTCGAGACGTTCGGCATCGACCTCGGTCAGCCCGGCACGTACCGCCGCATCGCTCTGGCTCCATTGCCGCATCGCCACCTCTGAGGCGATGTCGTAATCGCCCAATGTGACGAATTCGGCGACATGCCAGATGCGATCTTCGGGCCGCGTGTAGCGCTCTTCGACATGACGGATCAGCCCGGTGGTTTCCCGCCCGCGCCAATAGGCGAAGAGAGTGTCGAGAAAATCCTGTCTGTCCTGGAAATGCCAGTAGAAACTGCCTTTGGTGACCTTCATCGCCTTGCAGACCTGATCGATCCTAAGCCCCCCTGGCCCGGTTTGGCCGAGGATCGCCAACCCCGTATCGAGCCAGTCTTCCTTGCTCAAACGGTCTTCCTTCATCCGCCCCGAGTTGGAGCCGACCTTTCGCGTCTTCCCTGAATCCGTCATCTGACTGCTCCCTGTTGCGTTCTGCGAAGAGGTCTCGCGTCGCTTTTCGCCTGTTTTTAGGGCAATTTCACCGCCCGGCCAACCAGAAGAATATTATTTTGCAAGTCTATACCAAATAGTATTGACTCAAATTCCATCTCCGCAAATGTCTATACCATTAAGTACGGAGAATCGGCGCGTGAAACAACCAGATGAAGCCAGTCAGCCCTGCGGCGCATGCGCCGTCTGTTCCTGTCATGGTGACAGCCGTCTCTCCGTCCCGGAACATCCCGCACACGCACAGGCTGGAAAGGACCAGAGCATGAGCATCATTCTGACAGAGAAAATCGCAACGCCCGCGGCTTGGGTCGCCCAGGATTTCGACCGGGACGACAGTTGGGTTCACATGCTGAGCGCGGAACAAATCGCCGCAATCGACGCCGCGCTCGCCGGGCTGAAGGACAAGGGCCTGTCTTTCCCGCATTTCACCCGCGCGGATTTCCCCCTCGGCCCGCTCGAAGCGGAACTGGCACACTGTGCCGACGAGTTGGAAAATGGGCGCGGTTTTCTCGTGCTGCGTGGGCTGCCAATCGAAAACTACAGCGATGCGGAGATCGACACGCTCTATTTCGGCATCGGCCTGCATCTCGGTGAGCCGGTGGGCCAGAACCCGCGCGGCGATCTGATCGGCAAAGTGATGGCGGTGGGCGACGCCAAGAAGAAAGACACCCGCGTCTACGAGACCAACCTCTACCTGCCCTATCACTCCGATCCGTCCGACGTGGTCGGGCTCTTGTCGGTGCGCAAGGCACGCGAGGGTGGGCTCAGCAGTCTGATCAGCGTTGCGTCGATCTACAACGTGATCCTTGAAGAGTACCGCGAATTCCTCGGGCTCTACTATCGTCCTTGGTATTTTTCGCATCTCTGCGAGGACACCCCGTCGCTGTCGCCGATCTTCAGCTTTCACGAGGGCAAGCTGAGCTGTCGTTACCTGCGGCAATATCTCGAACTCGGGCATGAGATCATGAACCAACCGCTTTCCAAGGTCGAAATCGAGGCGCTGGACCTGTTCGATGCGATCATCGACACGGATGCGCTGCGGCTCGACATGATGCTGGAGCCCGGCGATCTGCAATTCGCCAACAATTACGCCGTGCTACATTCGCGCAACGCCTTCCTCGACCATGACGAACCGGAGAAAATGCGCAAGCTGCTACGGCTCTGGCTGAAGATGCCGAACGCCCGGAAACTTGCTCCGGAATTCCCCGGACGCAACGGTTTTCCGCTGCCCGAAAAAGCGGCATAAACGGCCCACCTGAGTGCGCCGGAAATTGCGCCCCGTCCTTCCGGCGGGGCCTCAATAAGGGAAATATACCGTTATTGCGGTGCAGAATAAGCCTCAAAAGACCACCCTCCTGCCAGGATAAGGCCACCCAGAAAGCCCGGCTGAAAATTTGAGCACCACAGATATATCGCCTCAACATCATGAATAAAGTAAGAAAATTTAGATCTGACAGGACATGCAAAACGGTCAGACCGGGAAATTGCAGCGCAGAATGATATCCCCTCTTCCCCCAAGGCTCATCTGTCGTAATATTCACTTAATTCCGTCCGCAGAGACCGGAACGCCAAAAGCCCTGCAACGACGGGGCACACACACGCATCAGGGAAACCACATGAAACACCTATTGCCCGCAACCGCACTGTCGCTTCTGCTCGCAGGCCCGTCTTTCGCCGAAACCGTGCTGACAGTCGCGAACTGGTTGCCGCCGTCGCACCCGCTCGTCTCCGAAGTGATCGTGCCGATGACCGAGGAAATCGCAGAGGCCACCGGCGGCGAAGTGGTCACCAATATCCTGCCCGCCCCGCTCGGACCGCCGGGCGCGCATTTCGATTTCGCGGTGAATGGCGTGGCCGACATCACCTTCTCTGTGCAGGGCTATACGCCGGGCCGGTTCAAGACCACCAACATCGCCGAGATCCCCTTTCTGAGCGACAGCGCCGAGGTGACCTCCGTCGCCTATTGGCGCACCTGGGACGCGATGCTCAAGGACGCGGGCGAATACGATCAGGTCAAGGTGCTTGCGGTTTTCACTCACGGCCCGGGCGAGATTTTCCTGAAAGACACCGATCCGACGGCAGTCGATCTGATGAAGGGGCAGAAAATCCGGGTCGGCGGCGGCATCGTGCACGAGATCGCCACGAAACTCGGCGCCGTGCCGGTCGAAGGCCCGTCCTCGAAAGCCTATGAACTTTTGTCCCAGGGGGTCGCCGACGGCATCCTGTTCCCCTATGAATCGGTCAGCTTCTTCGGCCTGATCCCGCAGCTCGACATCGGCGTCTCCGTGCCCGGCGGACTCTACAACACCTCTTTCTACATCGTCATGAACAAGGCGAAATACGACAGCCTGACGCCCGAACAGCAGGCGGCGATCGACAGCGTGACCGGCGAGCATCTGTCCCGCATGGCCGGCCAGATGTGGGACCGCGTCGATGCGGCGGGGCTTGCGGCAATGGAAGGCAAGATTGCCGTCACCCCCGCAACCGAGGAACAGATGGCCGCGTGGAAAGAAGACCTTCAGCCGATCATCGACGCGAAACTCTCGCAAGTGTCGGAAACCGGCGTCGATGGCCCGGCGGCCTATGAAATGATGCTCTCCGAGATCGCCAAGCTCTCGGCGGAATAATCCGAAACAGGGTCCGGAGAACCGGGCCCTTCCTCCCACAGCGGAACAGCCTCACGAACGCCTTTCGGGCGGATGGCTGAGGCTTGTCTGCACAACCGAACAAAACACCATGACAACGCACCCCTTCGACATCGCCGTGATCGGCGCGGGCAATATCGGCACCGCCATGGCGGCGCTTTTGTCACGCTCCGGCGCACACATGCATCTTGTCGCCCGTGGCGCACGGCTGTCCGAGGTCCGAGAGCACGGTGTCGTACTGGATGACCGGGGCGATGTAATCCACGCCCGCCCCATGACCGAAAGCGCACTCACCCGGCCAATGGACGCGGTGTTTCTCTGCGTGAAATCGCAAAGCCTTGCGACCGCGGTCCGAGACAATGCATCAGGGATCGGGCCGCACACATGGGTGATCCCGATGGTCAACGGCCTGCCCTTCTGGTTCTTCGCAACACCCCATGACATGGGTGACATCCCCTATCTCGATCCGGAGGGCGATCTCGCCGCGCTGCTGTCGCCGAGGCAAATTCTGGGCGCCGTGCTTCTGATGACCGTGCGGATGGAGGGAGATCGTGCACTCTCATCGAACACGCCGACCTTGAGCCTCGGGCCGGTCACCGACGGGGTGGACAGGAGCCGTCTCGCTTCCCTGATCGAAACGCTCGAAGCGGGTGGCGTACGTACGGATCTGAGCGAAGACATTCGCCAGAAGGTCCTCGTCAAACTCCTCGCCAATCTCGCCACCAACCCGTTGACCGCCCTGAGCGGTGCAATGCTCGAAGAGGTCGGACAGACGCCCCTGCTACGTGAAATCTCCACGCAACTCGCCACCGAGTTTCGCAACTGGACAACCACCCGGGGGTTCGATCTGCCCGAGAATGACTGGCTGGTCGATCTCATGATCGACGCAGGCCCCTTCCCGACCTCGATGCTTCAGGACGCGCTGGCGGGACGGGCGCTCGAGCTCGATGCGATCTGCCGCGCGCCTCTTGCACTCTCCCGCCGTGACCGGATGGGCATGCCGCTTCTGGCCCGGCTGATCGCGGAGGTCGAAGCCCATGACACACTCCCCCTGTCCGAGACCGCCCTCCCTGAAGCCCTCGACAGGCTTCTGCCAAACACAGACTTTTCGAAAGGATAAGCCATGACCGAAGCCGACCTGCGCGTCCAGCTTGCCGATTTCTACCATCTGGTGAGTCATCTCGGCTGGACCGAACTGATTTTCAACCACATCTCCGTGCGGCTGCCCGGCGAGGAGCACGCCTATCTGGTGAACCCGATGGGGCTGCATTACGATGAGGTGACGCCGGAGAACCTTCTGGTCGTCGGCGTCGATGGCAAGCTCAAGCGTGACAGCCAATACAAGCCCAACCCCGCAGGCTTTGCACTTCATGGCGTCATCCATGAGCACCGCCCCGATGTAGGTTGTATCGCGCATACGCATACGACACCGATCTCCGCCATCGTGATGAAAGAGGCGGCAATCGATCATAACAATTTCAACGGCGCACAGCTTTACGGTCGCGTTGCCTATCACGACTTCGAAGGCATCACGATCTATAGCGACGAACGCGACCGGATGCTCGAGAGCCTTGGCGACAAACACGTTCTGGTGCTCAGGAACCACGGCATCGCGGTCTGTGAGGCGGATATTCCGCTGACGTTCTTCCTGTTGTGGACCGTGCAGCGCGCCGCCGAAATTCAATGCGCCGCCGCTGCGATCCCAGGACCGAATGTGCAACTGCCCGAGACGGTCAAGGCGAAATGCGCCGAAGACGCCCAGCGTCTCAAGGACAACGCCGCATTTGCGACGCTGCTCTTCGATGCCATGGTGCGCAAGATGAAACGCGAGCGGCCGGAGTTCGCATAAGCGCGCAGGGATGGCAAGCGGTGTGATCCGTGCAACAGGCCGTATTCGGTGTCGTTCGCGTCAGAAATCGCCTCTTCGCCATCTTTTCCCCGGATGATGTTTCACCGGGCCAAAGCTCCCCTCGGCATCAATGCGCACCTCGGGCGTCCCGCCGTCAAACAATGTGGCCGAATGGATCGCGCCCCCTCGCGTAGTTTACGGGCAAACCGCTGCCGGTCAGCGGGAGTGCTGAATCTCGTCCACGATCCGTAAGCCAATGGCCAGCGCTTTCGGAATCCAAATGTGGTCGATGATGTCATACGTGAGTGGCACGCGACCTCTCAGCCCGGATTGAGGATGCGGGCAGCCTGACATGATTGTCTCGGGCAATGCGGCGGATCTGACTTCGCACACCATCCTGCGATGGCGCTCCAAGCACCGGAATGAGTGGCACGACAGAGCACACCGGGAAAGCCATTGCTGAACCGTTTTGTGGAGAACCGCAACGGACCTATGCGTGACGAACAGCTCAACGAAACCATGTTCCGCAACCTTGCCCATGCCCGCGTTGCAATCGCCACCGGGCAACCGACGACAACACCGAACGCCCGCATCCGGCTATAGGTTACGAGCCTCCGGCAGACTACGCACGGACACTGAACACCGCAGTCGCCCGCCCCGCTGCGCGAGATGAAAATCCCGCACGTCGGGCGATTTCTCACCTCGCCCCAAATCGCGCTAAGACCTGCCGGACGCCAGTCGCGAATGGATGAACGTTCAGTGGCAGATCACCCGCCGCAAGCACTTTGGCCAAGTGACGCTGGACCGCCATCGCGAAACATGTCTTTGCTCCGCAGCCGGTCTTTATTGTCACGATGCGTTTTTCGACTTTCGAAGCTGAAGGCGCAAATAGTAGTCAGCAAGCGCGTCTGGCACATCGACGCGGATGCGTTCGTGCCACGAAATGAGGTAATAGGCTGCCGCATCTGCGATGGAAAATTCGCGAAATAGAAAATCCTTTTCACCGAGCTGTTTTTCCAACCTTGCGAAACCGGCTCGGACGATCTCTTTGCCATGCTGTTGCAACTCTTCTTGGGCTCCAGCATCGCAAACGAATTTTTGTGGGAGCATGGCAAAGACGGAACCGCGCATGTGCAATCCGGAAACGATATGTTCGGTAAGTTCCATCACGCGAACCTCTTCGTCCAGTGTCTCGGGCAAGAGTTTCGCCTCGGGAAAACTCTTTGCAAGCCAGTAGGCGATCACCGGAAATTCCGTGAGAACCGATCCGTCGGGCAACATGAGAGCGGGGACTTTGCCTTTGGGATTGAGAGCGAGATACTCGGGGCTACGATGAGCTCCTGATTTCAGATCGGTCGTCTCCAATTCATAGGATACGCCAATGTCGTCCAACAAAAAGCGAATGCCCTCGGAACATGATCCCGGCGAATGGAAAAACTTCATGGTGTGCCTCGTCTCAGGAGTGACTTTCGATAGACCGCGCATCTCAGCCCGAGAAGCACAAATCACGAAAGTAATCTGTCCACAACATGGACAATAGATGCTTCACATCTTGCCGCGTCCCTTTTCACATTGTTTTGTGCACGAAAAGGGAGAAAATTATGACGCATCGCCGCCAGATTGGCTCCCAGATCGGTCCAGTGCCGACCCAGCCCCCTGACTTCGGGCGGCCATGAAACGTAGATTTAGTGACGAACAGATCACCGGGTTGATCAAGGAATACGAGGCCGGGGTGAAGACGCAGCACCTCTGCCCGAAGTACGACATCAGCGATGCGGTGTTCTACAAGTAGCTGCCATTGAGAGCGCCATTGGTTCAAGCGACAATGGCGACGCCAAGTTTGGCGGCATGAATGTGTCAGACGCAAAGAAACTGCGCGTTCGTGAGGATGAGAACGCCCGGCTGAAGCGGATGCTGGCCGAAGCGATGCTCGACAACGCGGCGTTGAAGGATCTGGCGACGAAAACGACATGATTTTTAAAGCCGCTTAAAGGAGAATCCCGCGAGACCGCATGTATCGTATCTTGAGGTCAGCATGGTGGTTGCATCCCATACTGACCTCAATAGCCCGCTTTAGCGCGCGTCGAGCACCTCGCGCACATCTTGAGGTGAAAGCTGCGTCTCTGCGGCCAAAAAGGCAACGGCCTCTTCCCGAAGAGGATTTGGTGCCAGTGCGGCCGCTTTGCGGATAAGCCCGCTCCGCAGACGGTTCATGTCAACATCGCGCAGCTTCATCTGAGACGGGTGTTCGGGGATCAGCACCGATTGACCCGGACGTTCGAGATCGGGATCGCCGCGCCGGATGTCGATGCCGCGCGCCCGTGCAAAAGTAAGTTGGGCGGAAGGCTGTTTGCCGGCGCCGGCATATTCGGTTTCCTGCACGACGATGGTCTGATCCTCATCCATCTCCTGCGCCAAGACAAAGGCGGCGGCAAGCGAGACATTGCCCGCCGGACCGCGCTCCATCCCTTCGAGACGCGCGAGCGCTTCGGTCATGTAGAACACCTCGCCCTGTTTCAAAAGCAGGTAGCGATCCATGTAGCGCAGCACCCGCGCGGCATTGCGTGGCACATCGGTGCGGTCCGGCCAGCCCGCGAAGGGGACACCGAACCCCGTATGGCCGGTGGTGAAATGCTTGCGGTTGAAATCGCGGTCGCTGGCCATGTGCAGCCCGGTGAGATCGACGCTGGCACCGATCACCTGCGTGTCGAGCGCACCGGCCTTGCGCAACCCGCGCGCTGTGCCCGTAAGGTTGCCGCCGCCCGCATGGGTGCAAATCACCGCATCGGGCGCGCGCCCGGTCACGGCCTGCATCTGTTCGACGATCTCGGCCCCCAAAGGCTCGACCCCTGCGATGGCAAAGGGCGTATAGAGCGAGGCGTTGAAATAGCCGGTCTCTTCGAGCACGCGCAGGAAGCTGTAGAACAGTTCCGGCCCGACCGAGAGTTGCATGACCTCAGCACCGTAAATCTCGCAGGCACGGCCCTTTTCAAGGATCTCCGGCTGGCCGATGCCATGGCTGTCGAACACCTCCTGCACGACAATGCAGTCGAGATCGCGTTTCGCCGCCTGACTGGCCACCGCCGCGCCATAGTTGCCGCTGGTGGCGGAGACGACACCCTTGAAGCCTGCGGCCTTGGCGTGATGCAGGCTCAACGCGGCCCGGCGCGCCTTGTAACTGCCTGAGGGGTTCGCCGCCTCGTCCTTGACGAAAATCCGCGCGCCTTTGCCCTTGGGCGCAAGTTTGCGCGCAAGCCGCGTGAGTTGGCGCAATTCGATCAGCGCGGTGTTGCCGACGGCGGATTGCACCTGAATCTCGCGCACCTGATCGAGCGTGTAGGGCACCAAGCCCATCATCGCCTCGTAATCGAAGGCAACCGGGTCCTGCATGAAGGGGGTATAATCGAGCCCCAGCGAAGACAGCATGATCTCCGCCTTGCGGGCCATCACCGCAGCGTAACTGTTGTCCGTCATCTCAGCTCTCCTTGGCATCGCGCATCAGGGCGACCAGATCGTCGCCTGCCGCCAAAAGTTCCGGCACGGCCTGTCCGAAATCATGGCCATAGGCCGGGTTCACGGCAATCAGACGGCCCGTCATCTCGCGACCGATGGCCGTGCGGATGGTCACCTCGTCGCCGAGCGTGGCCGCTTTGGTGATCAGCCAGCCCTTGGTCCGCATCTCGAGCGGCACCGCGCGGGTTTCGTCCGGCAGGTTGGCGGGGCGTTGGTCTGGCGTCAGGACGATGCGATGGATTTGCACCCAATCGCCGACCTGTGCCTGTTCTGTCATGGTCATGCTTTCTCTTGCTCCTGAGGTTGAGGGGCGCGGGGGCTGGTCAGAGGCAGGTCGGTCAGATGCACGAGCCCGGGAGTGGCGCGTCGCAGGTAAGCAACCGCATTGACCGCCGCCGCGGCTGTTCCGGCCCCGCCGCCGATTTCCGGGGACAGCATCATGTCGAGCGTCTGATCGCCGGTGATGACGATCCGGTCGGAGGTTTTCACATCTTCCGCCTCAGGCCGGATCTGTTGTGGATGTTCGAGCCGCAGGACCTCGCGCCCCTCGGAATAGCCGGTGATGCAATGCAGACAGCCCGCCACCTGCCCCGGTGCGATGGTAAGCCAAGGGGTTTCACGGGCGACCTTGCTGAGGATCGGCATGCGCGTTTCCTCGACCCGGTCGATGCGCCAGCCGAGGTGCCCCGCGATCAGTGCGACGGATTGCGCAAAACCGACATGGCCGACCACCGTTCCCGCGGCCAGCGCCTTGGTGAACTCCGCCTCGGTCAAACCGACGCCCTGGCTTTGCAAGACACTGGGGCCGAAATCCGACAGGTCGTTGGTGCGAATGGCCCGAATGTGATCGACCCGCCCACAGGGCACGGTCAGCGCCAGAACCAGCATGTCCATGGCAAAGCCGGGATTGACCCCAGTGCCGAGGACACGCCGTCCATGGGACTTGGCCACCATATCGAGACGGGCGGCCAGATCGGCATCGGCGGCCTCGGGAAAGGTCATTTCCTCGGCAATGGAAATGACGTCATGGCCGAGGCTCAGACAGGTCTCGATCGCACCCGCAACCTGATGCAGGAAAGAGGCGGTGGCCTGAAGCACCACGGCACCCGAATGGGCCGCAAGCACCGCTTCCGCATCGTCGGAGATCGTCAGATCCGGTGCCTCCGGCATTTCAAGCAGGTCGTGCAGAGAAGTCCCCTTTTTCGCAGGATCGAGGTCGATGGCCCCCACGATTTGGTGGCCGCGCTCGATGACAAGGCGCGCAATCCTCCGCCCCATGGCCCCGAGGCCATAGAGAATAATGTCTTGTTGCATGGTCAGTCCTTTGTAGAAAACGCCCCGGTCAGCCGAGACCAAGCCAATGCGGCAGGCTCAGCGAGAGGGCAGGAAACAGCACGATGAGAAGCAGCACCAAAAGCTCAACGAGTATGAAAGGCAGGATGCCGCGGGCCACCTCTTCGAATTTGACCGACCCGACGGAGGAAGCGACAAACAGGCAGGCGCCAAGCGGCGGGGTGATCAGCGCGATGTTGAGGTTGACCACCATGACGATGGCAAAATGCAGCGGGTCGATCCCCATCTGCACCGCCATCGGATGCAGGATCGGCCCGAGGATGATCAGTACCGCGGTCATCTCCATGAACATGCCGATGACCAAAAGCGCCCCGGTGACGATCAGAAGAAACACCACAGGATTGTCGCTGATCCCGCCGAGCATCTGCGCCAACTCGCGCGGCGCGCCTTGCTTGGCCAGCACCCAGCCGAGGATCGAAGCGGCGGCGAGGATGATAAAAATCGACCCGGACGCCCGCACCATCTCGTAGAGCACATCCCAAAGATCGCGCAGCCCGAAATTGCGATAGACCAGCACGCCGATCAGAAGGGCATAAACCACTGCCACGGCGGCGGCTTCGGTCGGGGTGAACACCCCGCCCAGAATGCCGCCCAGAATGATCAACGGCATCAGCAGCGGCAGAAGGGCGGCGCGAAAGGCCTGCCCCAACGGCGGCACCTCGCGGTCGAGCGTGGCAATCGGAAGGTCGTCGCGTTTCGCGCGCCAGCCGACATAGGCCATCAGCGCCGCCGCCATGATCAGCCCCGGCACGATCCCGGCGGCAAACAGCCCGGCAATCGAGACCTGCATGAGAGAACCGTAAATCACCATGATAATCGAGGGCGGAATAATCGGCCCGATCACCGAAGACGCGGCGGTCAGCGCGGCGGCGAAGCGTGGCGAATAGCCCTGTTTCGCCATGGTGGGGATCATCATCCGGCCTATTGCGGCGGTATCAGCCACGGCGGCGCCAGTGAGACCGGCAAAGAACACCGAGACGAGGATATTGACATGCGCCAGCGCCCCGCGCACCCGCCCGACCAACGCATTTGCGAGATCGACCAGACGGTCGGTGATCCGAATGCGGTTCATGATGTCGCCCGCAAGAATAAAGAACGGCATGGCCATCAGGGAAAACATGTCGATGCCGGAGAACAATCGCATCGGCACGAGGCGCAACATGCTCGGCCCATCGGCGAAGGACAACGCAGCGAGGGCGACGATGCCGATGGCAAACCCCAGAGGCGTCCCCAAGACCACAAGAGCTGCAAAGATCAGAACGAGACTGAGCATCAGAACGCGCCTCCACCGGGAATATGATTGTCTTCAACGACCTCTGCGTCGAGGAGGTTGAGAAGCGTGTGCAGGACGTGCTGGATCAGGATGGCGACCCCCGCGACCGGCACGGAGAGCATGGGCCAGAACATCGACAGACCGAGCCCCGGGGCGGCCTGGCGTGTGCCGCGCAAAGCGTTGGCCCAGCCTTCGGTGATCATCACCCAGAGAAACCACGCGATTGCCAAAGCGACGATCAGATCGCCGAGATGCCGGAGCAGCGCAGGCAACCGGTTGCGCAGGGCGTCGATCGCGATGTGATCGCCATGGCGCAGCGCCACCGAAGCCCCCACCAATCCGATCCAGATCATCAGATAGCGTGCCGCCGCCTCGGACCAGACCAGCGGTTCAAACAGGGCGTAGCGAAACACCGTTCCGGCCACCACGACCCCGACCATCGCCGCCCCTGCCAGCACCAGAGGCACTGCGACGACGATATTCACCAGTTTGGACAGCCGCCAAAGCGCTGTCACGATCTGCTGTCTCATCTTGTCTCTCCACCGATCCGTCCCGATCCCGGCGACCTCCACCGGGCGCATCACGCCCGGCGGAGGGTCTGGATCATTCGCCGTAGATCTCGGCTTCGGCGGTTGCGACAGCGTCGATCAGAGACTGTCCGAGGGTGACGGCATCCGCACCGAATTCCGTTTCCATCGTGCCCATCACGGCGGGAACGGCAATCTCGCGGAAGGCGGCCATTTCCTCGGCATTCGGATAATAGACCTCAAGCCCGGCCTCTTTCAGGAACTCGGCGCCGTAGGTGTTGGCCCGCAATGCGATCTTGGCCCCACGCCCGGCGACCTTGGCGGTCTCGGCGGCGGTGATGAAGATGCGGCGCTGCTCGGGCGTCAGGCTGGCGAGGAAGTCCTCCGACGTCACCCACCAATCGGCACCATAGAGGTGGTTCGTCATGGTGGCGTAGCTCTGGACCTCCTGAAGATTGCCGATGGCGATGATCGGGATCGGATTGTGCTGGGCATCGACCACGCCGGTTTCGAGCGCCCCGTAAAGTTCGTCCCACGGCACGGGCGTGGCTGCGGCACCGAGCGAATTCATCAGCTCCATATGGCTCGGCACCGACATGGTGCGCACCTTGAGCCCAGCCATATCCTCGGGCGATTTCACCATATGGTCCGAGTTGGTGAAGACATAGAAATCCCCGGCGGTCACCCCCAGAAGATGCAGCCCGGTGGCCTCCGAAATCTGTGCGGCGAGCTGATCGCCGAAGGGACCGTCGAACACCTGTTCGGCGACGATTTCATTGGGGAAAACAAAGGGCAATTCGATGCCGTTGATCGCCGGATAGAACTGCGCCAGCCCGCCGACGGAGGCGATGTTGACCTGAATGATCCCGGCCTGGGTCAGGTCCATGCGCTCGCGTTGATTGCCAAGGGCACTGGCGGCCTGAATGTCGACGGCCATATCGCCATTCGACATGCTTTCCACCATCTGCTTGAAGACGGTGGCGGACAGATGCGCGGCGGACGCGGCGGTGTCGGCCGGTTCTTCATGCGCCAGTGTGATCGTCAGGCTCTGCGCCCAGAGCGGGGTCGCGGCCAGCATCAACGCCGCAGAAGCGCAAAACGCGCGAAGGGGGGTGGTCATGGAAACTCTCCTGTTGTGTCGGAACGGGTCTTTTGACCCTGTTTGTTTTTCCCCGTGCCTGTTTTCAGACACGCGGTATCGCGTGTGTATCGCGGTCAAAACTTCTGACGCCCGGCCACGATGATCTCACACCTGTGCCGTAAGATTTCCCGACCGACGCCTGCATAACAAGCAACGCTTCGACACACCGGATTGCTGAAATTAGAACGCAGACTCCCGCATGACCTGCGCAAGAATTGTGCAAAACCGTCGGGTCAGCGGTGGCAGATTACGATGCAGACGCGACACCAATGCGATGCGCGACTGGCTGAGAGGCGTGTCGGTGATCGGACGGGCGACCACAAGCCCGCGGGCCTCTTCTTCTTCGAAACAACATTTCGGCAGGATCGTGATCCCCTGTCCCGTCAGGGCAAATCCCATCAGCCCGTAGACCGAGTCGCATTGCATCGGCGGATCGAGTGTCACATCGGCCCGTGCCCGCAATCCCTGGTCGATCACATCACGGATGCCATAACTGCTGTCTTGCGGGATCGAGATCGGATGATGTGCCAGATCGGCCAGACTGAGCGGGCCGTCGGGCATCCCGAAATCCGGAGCGCTGACGGCATAAAGCGGTGCGGGCACATCCGCCACGACCGTCACATCGCGATGTTTGGGCGGGTCGAAGGCCAGCCCGAGATCGGCTTCGTCGGCAGCCACAGCCCGCATCACCCCAGTGCTTCCAGACCGCGTCACGGTGAGCTTCACACCGGGGGCTTTCTTGCGAAACGCAGCGATGGCCGGGGTAATCAGTCCGTTGATCGTGCCCTCGACGCAATAGATGCGCAACCGCCCGCGCTGGAGATTGCGCAGGGCCTCGATCTCGCCCAAAGCCCAGGATTCATGACGCATCACCTTGCGCGCGTGATCGGCGAAAATCTGGCCCGCCTCGGTGAGGCGCAACCCCCGCGCATGGCGTTCGAACAACGGCACACCGAGGTCTTCTTCGAGACCGGTGATCTTGCGACTCACGGCTGAGGCGGCGATGTTGAGTTTCTCAGAGGCTTTGCGGATCGAGCCTTCGGTCGCGACGGCCAGAAAGCAGTCGAGTTTTGAATCCAGCATGGGGCCTCCCGTAAAAACCTGTTGCCTTGCCGCGCGGCTCTATACTACACCGACAGCATTCTGATGTCCGGCCACGATTTTCTCCACCGCAGCAGCGGTACAAGGAAATCGGATATGCCAACCAAGGTTCTTCTCGCGCAATTCATGCACGAGACCAACACATTCTCCCACAGGGAAACGGACACACCCGCCTTCCGCGGCTTCTATTGTTATGAAGGTCCGGCGCTGATCCCGGCATTGCGCGGGACCGCGAATGAGGTCGCAGGCTTTGTCGATGTGGCCGAGGCCGAGGGCTGGGAGCTTGTACCAACGGTGGCGACCTTTGCCACACCGGGTGGCGCGGTGTCGGATCTGGCCTGGGCGGATTTTGTCGGCACCATCCTGCGGATCGCTCGGGAACAAGGCCCGTTCGACGCGGTTCTGTTGTCGCTGCACGGCGCCATGGTGCGGGCAGACGGTCGCGATGGCGATGCGCTCTTGTTGCATGAGTTGCGGCAGATCGTTGGACCGGACTGCCCGATTGCTGTCACGCTCGATCTGCACGCCAATCTTGCGCCTCAGATGGCGGAGGATGCCGAAATCCTGATGTCTTACAAAACCTTCCCCCATATCGATATGCGCGACACCGGGGCGAAAGCGGCACGTGCGCTGGCCGAAATTCTCCGCGGGCAGGCCGCTCTGCGAACGGTGATCCGCAAACTGCCGATGCTGACTCTCCCCGAGGGCGGGCGCACCGATCGCGAGCCAATGGAAGGCCTGCAAAAACTGGCGCGCAGGTTGGAGGCCGATGCGCCTGAGATTTGCAACATTTCAATCAACGCCGGGTTTTCGCTCGCCGATGTACCGGAGATCGGACCATCGGTGACCGTCTGTCATCGCGATGCACCGGAGCGTGCCGCGCGTATCGCCGAGCAGATTGCCGAGGCGATGTGGCAGGTGCGTGACGAGACCGGAGAACCCATCCTGACACCGACAGAAGCAGCGGAGCTTGCGCGCACGCATGCGGAAAACGCGCCTTTGGTTCTGGCCGATCTGTCGGACAATCCCGGCGATGGCGCCTATGCCGATGCCACAGAAGTGCTCGGTGCACTGATAGAAAAAGGCGGCGACAACATCCTTTTGGGTGCGTTGTGTGATCCCGATGCCGTCGTGCAGGCGCAGCACGCCGGAGTGGGGGCGCAGGTTGCCCTGTCCTTGGGCGGTCATAGCGCCCCCGAATTCGGTGGTGCCCCTCTGAAGGTCACCGCAGAGGTGCGAGCCCTGAGCGACGGCACCTTCATCTGCGACGGGCCCATGTGGAACGGTGTCGCGCAATCCTGCGGTGCGGCGGCTCTCTTGCGGATCGAAAACGTGGATGTCTTGGTGTCGAGCATCCCGACCCAGGCCCTCGACATGGGAATCTTCCGGGCACTCGGAGCGGAACCGACCCGCTACCGGGTCGTGGCTTTGAAATCGGTCCAACATTTCCGGGCGGCCTATACACCTTACGCCGCAAGAATTGCCCTTGTTGATGGCGGTGGCCTGGCGAGTCCGCGCAGCGGCCGCAGGACATATGCTCGCATACCGCGCCCGATCCATCCTTTGGATGAATGGCCCTGTACAGACTTTACAGGACATAAGTGAAGAGGTGGTTCGGGAAATCCGAACAAGTGGGTTAGATGGATTTTCCGCTCCCAATCCGGCATTTTTCTGGGACGCAGATGTGGCGTGACACGAATTTTTGCAGTCAGTGACAGCAATAGTTGCAGCAAACACATTTTCAGGTGAGGGGTTTTAATCAGGCGTTAAACACCGTGCTTGTGCCGCACCCCGTAAAGATACAGGATTCGACCAAGGTCAGGTCCAAGAAAGATCAGGGGTCATCGGGTGAGGAGAAATAAGAGTCGTCTGTCCATATCCACTGAAAATGGTCATAGATCACTGGTTTCGATTGTCGAAACGGCAAACCCAATTCCAAACATTCTTGATGACGGAAATCTTCAAATTAACTTTAAAAATTCCCAAAATATTGGGTTTTTCAATCCGCTTGAATCCTATTTTTCTCCGAACTATTTCGATGAACATAATATGCTCAACATGCACTTTTCATTGCATCCAAGCAGGCGATCTCAGGCGCATACGATCAAGGTTACTACTGTTTATAAGCAGAAAGACAGTGCCGAAAAAAAACATTTTTCGAGCATTCTTAAAACAGCGATGTCAACAGGTAAGGCTGTTCCAATATTCACGTATTACGTACCACGTCTAAGTGAAAGATGGCGTATTTCACAAAGGGAGATGTATTTTACTCACCAGCTCGGAAAGATTGATCAATCGAAGGGATCTCTTATCATGTCAGTTTATGCAACACTGGCATCTGACACTACTCCCGCCCCCAGTTCGGCATTCAATAATGTTATCGAAATTTTGTTTAGTTATTGGCGGTTGATTATAGTTTACGATATGAATTTTGCTCCATCATGGGACTTTGCATCTTTTGTATATATACAGAACAAAAAACCAATTTTGATAACGGGAGATAAAATAAAATTAACTCGTCGGCCCTCTGTTTACCCCGGTATCGATGTTAATCAAATTGTCACCCACCACTCAATGAACCGGCGACAAGTCGAACGGGGAATATTAAAGCAAGTTCAATACCACCTTGGTGACGAAGCTTTTGAACTCCAACGCCTTGGAATGGCATATCATTCGCAACTGCGCCCATAATGACCCGGTTGTGTTGCACCGCGCCCGTTATTATTCAGCGGGCACGGCGTTAGGTCAGAACTCTCTCTGAGCGAACAGCCGACGATATTCGATCGCTGCACAAAACGGCTCGAACATTGCCTTGTTGAAGGCGGCATAGCTCTCGGCATTCTGGTGGTTGAACTCCACAAACGTGGCACCCTCCGGATCGAGTGGATCAACAGGCTTTTCGAACATCAGATTGAACAGCGTCTCATCGGTGTAGTTGCCGGTGCGCCATGCCTCGGAGAGCAGCGCATATTGCCATCTCTGCATGTCGAGAAAAACGCAACCCTCGTCACGGCAGGCATCGGCGACCATCTGGTTGACCACGTCATCGTGATACCATCCGAGCAGCGCCTCGCCTCCCGGATTGCGAACCTTGCGCACAAGCAGCGGTGCCGGTGCGTCCCAGAGCAACTGCGCCTCGGGCACGGGCAAATGTTTCACAGAGGCGGTAAACGTCCCATCATAGGCCAAATCCTCTACCGTCGTGATCTCATTCGTAGCCCAATCGATCGCAGCGACCGTCACAGTAAACTCGGCCTCGCCACTGATCGTGACCCTCAGCGTCGACGCGGCAAACTCGCCGGTGCCGTCTTGAAGCATATGCCCATATGTGCCGAGACCGAACATGGTGATTTTATTGTTTGTCTGATCGAAACTGAACTCTTGGTTCAGCACATTGTAGCTACCAACAGGCCATGTGGCCTGGTAATGGTCCGGAAAACCGACCACGTCGACATGGGTGTGCTCATGATAAGTACCCATGATGATCGGCATCGCCCCCATATCGTCGCGGATGTAGCGGATCAGCGCGACATACTGGTCATAGATCGTCTGCGGTCCGAGCTGGTGCAACGCCGCGACTGTCGCATTATTTTTTGGGTTCGCACCGATCACGATATCGGGATCCTCCATCGTCGCGCCCTGGAGCTGACCAATAAACTGGCTAACAACAGTGCTACCAACCGCCACGCTCTCAAACTGAACATCGATATTGTGCTGGTCGCCAAATCGGGATGCCAGCATTTCGGAGAACACGAGACCCGGATTGCTGGCGCCATCATCCTGAGCACCGGCCCCGGTATTGATTGAGCAGCCGCAATTCAAAATCTTGAGTGGGAGCGGATCGCCGAGGCTCCTGACACCGTTGGCATAACTGATCCAGTTTTTCGGGTCTCTGGGGTTATCCGCATAGCGGCGACCGCCACCGAAGGTCGGGCCGATGATCTTGTTGCAGAGCGCCTCGGCCTCTTGCTCATATTTTGTCGACCGCACGACCTCCAACGTCGACACACGCGCGCTCAGGTCCGCCACCTTCTTCGGCAAAACCCCGATGACGTGGTAGCTGTTGCTCGGAGCGCCCTTCCAGCAAATCATATGCGGCGTGGTGGCATCAAGATCATCGGCTCCGACGCGCACATTCGCAGCGTAGCGAAGCGGATAAGCGGCACTGCCGTTGAACGAGATAGACACGTCCTGATCCGGGACCGTACCGAACACGACCCAAAACATCGCCTGACCGTTGCTGCCGCCTCTTTCTGATGTCAGGTTGTAGACACCATTCGCATATGTCACTGCCGTGACGGAGACGATGCGGCTGCCGATCACCTCGAGCGCCATTGCGTCGCTCTCTATGCGATATTGAGATATGCCAGAGACGAGATCGAACCGGATCACGGCTGGATAGCCAAACTTAATCGCCCCTGACGTGAGCGCGATATTGTAGCCGCCATTGTAGCGCAGCAGCTGCCGGGTCTGCCCGGCATATTGGACTTCGATGATGTTGATGCCGTCCGAAGTAATCGGCGAGATAAATGCGAGCCGGACACCCTTTTTCTCGATCTGCTTTTGACCGCTGAGAGGTGTCAGCGTGAGTGTTGTGCCGACCACCGTGGCCTCGCACCAGATCACTGTTGCTGTGTCCATATCGGCCCGATCCGCTTTCTCAAACAGGCCCGTCGAGCTGATCCGCGTCCATGCGCCGACGGCTGTTCCATATGCCTTGTAGCGACCCGCATCGAGGACTGATTGCCCGGTGGACGGATCAATGTGGCTGCCGCCCGCCTCATCGACGATCTCAGCACCCTGTCCGATATATGCCGGAGCGATCTGATCCAGATCGGCGCTCCACGCAGCCGCATAGACCATATTTGTCGTCTGAGTGGCTTCGACGCTCGCGAGGCGATCCTCGTGCGATGCACGTGCTATGTCGAGCGCCGACAGGGCATCACCGATCGCACCACTATTTGCGAGCTGAATGCCCAAACTTGAGGTTTTCTGACGCCTCGTCGACCCGTCACTATTGACCAGCACCTCATCAGAGATTGCGACGGGATCGAGATTGTCCGTATTCACACCATTTGCCATGATTTTGGTCTCCGTTAGATGATGGTGATTTCAAATGGCCCCGCCACGGGGCCGGACAGGCCATCCGCGTTCTGCGGCTCGACCCAAACGTAATGCGTGCCTTGGGCCAGACAGCCCGAGGTTTCGAGGTAGGCGATGACGTCATCGAGCGTGCCGTCGAAATCAGAGGTTGCGAGGAACCCGAGCGTGTCATTGCCGGTGACGGATTGAATGCGGTCGCTGTAGGTGCCATCTGCGGTGACAGCCGTGCCGGGACGATCTGAGCCGCCCGTGAGGCGCGGTGTCAGGCTGCCAGCGGTCAGGGCTGCAACCGAGTAGCCGATGCGGTAGAATTTGCCCGCCGTGGTTTCAAAGGGCTGGCCGATCGCATCCGCTGTGCCCGCCGTATGCGTGGCCACGCCGCCTGCAACGGCCCAGCCTGCGTCCAGCGTCCAAGTGGCGGCATTGTCCATCGCACCGCCCGCAATGAGGTTTTCGCGCGTGGTGTCTCCGAGCGTGGTCGAATAGCTGGATTGCGGGACCACCGCGAGCGGCGCACCCACGGCATCGGTCTCGCGGTCCAACGTGCCGGATGTCGAGCGATAGACCTGCAAGGCTGTGGTTGCGGCATCATCGCCGGTCGCGATCTGGATGAGTGCGCCGCCGAGCAGTGTCGTAACCGTGATCGCATCGACATCGAGGGCAGCCGGAATGTCTGCATCGTCATCACCGACGACAAAGGCGACACTGACCGTATAGGGTCCGATCACGCCCGCCGGGCTGATCCCAGCCGCGCGCATCTCGATGAGGTTACCCGTCGCATAGCCTTCGATCTGACCGCCGCCATTCGCTGCCGGGATTGTGACCACAGTCCAGCCCGCCGCGCCCTGTAGCCGGTGCTCGATCTGGTAAGAGCTCGTCGAGACCGCCCCGCTGCCCGGCTCGATCAGGTAGACGATCAGTCCCTCGACATCGGTGCTGGACAGGCCTGTGGAAATGGAGGCAAACCGCGGTGCCGAAGGCTGCATCATATTGTCGTCGATGATGTCGCCCACGCGGCTCGACCATGCGGGGATCGCGGTCGCGTCCAGCTCCTCGTCGATCTTCGGGCACGCATCGACCGTGTGGAAGATACAGCACCCGTCACCGGTGCGCTCGACGCGACGCACGATCTGGCGCAGGCTGTCTTCGGTCGCCGGACCAATGATGATCACGGTGCGTGGATCAGGCATCGGGCCGCTTCCCAGGGCCGTCAGAAGGGACGTCTCGCCCTCGACAAACTTCAGGACGCGCGTCACGGATTGACCGATGACATCGTCCTCGCCGAATACCCGAAAGCGCATCACATAGGTGGTCCCCGCCGCCATCTCGATCGAGCTGTCGATCTCGATCAGGGTTTCGAAGACCTTGAGTACGCGAGCGCTGTAATGGTGGGTCGAAAGCCGCCACGAGTTGGTCATAACATGATCACCCCGCGTCGTGGCATGGATCAGACCATCCCGCGTCGCCTGATAGGCATCCGGCCGATAGATCGCTTCCAATTGGCGGCGTCGCGTCTCTTGCCAGACTTCATCTGCATAGACCTTCCCCGGAAGCTCCCATGCCTCGGTGATCTCAATATCGCCTTCGAAGCCGGGCCAGCGCACCGTGTGCTGGGCGTCTTGGTAATCATTGTCAGCATCGGGAAAGGTGACGGTGACGGCATGCGGCGGCTCGAAGTAATTGCGAGTGGCTTTAAAACCCCAACTGTTATGCGCGGAGATGTGGTCGACGATCAGGGCGTCAGGATCGGTCGGGTTGTCGATGACCACAGACCATTTCGTCCCATCGTGTTCTTTGGTCGCCCGACCGGCGGCCGCAATCTCTGACAGCACATCACCGAGCAGCGTGTCAGTCGAAGACAGCGGCGAATTGTAGGTCAGGCCCTTGGCCGCGCAGAACTCGTGCCAGAGCTGCAGCTTTTCGAGGTCGATTTCTTCGTCGGTCACGGCCTTGACGTTCTCAGGGGCCTGCAGGACATAGCGGAAGAGGCTGGCCGGGTTTTCGGTGGCACGCCGCACCCATGTGCCGCTCTCGGCATCCCAATCGAGACAAATCCGGGAGGCCAGAACATTGACCTCATCGAGCGCGCCGTTGAGCTGATGCGTCGCCTTGATCCGCATCGCCAGAAGAGCGAGCGGACGCGGGTAATTGAGCGGGTACTCAGGCCGGAGCGTTTGCATCGCAGCCCACTGAACCGTCTGTAATTTCCGGTCATTGTTGCTCTCATCGGTGAGCATGGTGCAGCGCACCTGGTACTGTGCCCGCGCCGGGAAGGTCCACTCATAGTTCCGCCAGAAGGCGCGGGCCTTTTTCGCCGATATCGTGAGGGTCTCGACCTCTTGCCACTCCTCCGCCGAGACAAGCCGCTGCTCAATCCGGATCGACACCTTGTGGCTGCGCTTGTTGCCCTCGTCATTGTATTTCACAAGTCCGGATGGAAAATAGAACAGCACATTGGCCCCAAGGGCATCGCGCCCGGTCGCGCGCACGACCGGTGTCTCGATGCCGGGCGACGCGCTGTCCTCGTTGCCGAACAAGTTGCGAATGGATTCCCACTCTTCAAAGGAGGAGAAATCCCCCGTCTCCCAGGCACTGGACCAGTCGCTCTCGCTTTCTACCTTGATCACATTGCCCGCATCGTCGCGCGGCAGAGGCCGCGTCAGCTCAACGCCATAGTCTTTCTGAGGACGCTGGTGCGTGATCAGGGTTAGAGGTAAATCCCCTTCGACCCCATTTCGCACCTCAACCTCGACCTCATCGTATTCTGAGATCGAAGTCTCCCCGATGCGGATATCGTCGATCTGGATTTCGCCTTCGCCCAGGACAAACAGCGCGCAGATATACTGGTCATTGCCCACGATCTCGGCATAGGGCAGCGCGCCATAAGGCGGTGCGAAGCGGTAAGCCCCCAGCACCACCGGCACCGCCCCGTCCGGCACGAGCTGGTTCTTCAGCCCGGAGATCGAATAGGTGGATTTGCTTTTCTTGTTATCTGCAGAGGCGGGCGGGATCAGCGCGTTGATCGCGAGGTTGCCGAGGACCGTGATCCCCGTCGCAACCAGCGCTGTGCCAAACGCACCCGAAATCCCAAGCGCCCCGGCAATCGGCGCTGCCAGGGCATAGGCCGCGACGGCGACCACGATCTGCAGCACGGAGCGCAGGGCGTCTTTGGCGGGCACCACCCGGATCACCACTTGGACACCCGGCCGGGGGCGTACCACGCGCCAGTAGTCGATCGTGATCACCTCCATGCCCTTCGAGGTGACAAGCGCCACACGCGTGTGTTGCCAGACCGACGGACCGGCGCCAGGCATCGCCTGTTGCACAATCTCTGCGACTGTCAGCCCGGCTGGCACCTCCATTGCGACGCGGTTTTGGGCCGGGTCGAAATGGGGGGCGGCCAGCACCGGGATATGGTCATCGCGGCGGATCATCGAGCCGCCTTTGAAATCATTTGAACGGGGCGTTTAACGGGGTGTTTTGCGGCCATGTCACGATGCCGCCAATGGCCTGCAAAGCGCGCCTCCCAGCGGCCCCGATCATAACGCTCCAACTTACTCTGATCCGTGCCTTCGACGTGGATCATCAGCCCGTGGCGCACCACGATGCCGACGTGCGACTGGTAGCGCCCGACCGAGAAGATTGAGATGTCGAATGCCATGGCGGGTCCCTCGACGGGCAGCCAAAGCGGCGAGCTCGTGGCACCTTCGATGATGGCGGCGATTTCGCCTCGCTCATCGGGCGAGACATAACTCAGGTAATCGGGGAGCGAGATGTTCAGCTCCTCCTGATAGATGACATAGGCCAGACCCCAGCAATCGACACCGGACCGGTCGCGGCCGAGGTCGGATTGAGGGATGCCAACGAAGCGATCAGACCAGTTCATAGATGCAGCCCCGGAAAATGGAGGCGACGCATGCGCCCCGGTGGAAAATGCTCGAGCTCGATGAATTCGCGGGACAGGTCGATGGTGATCGCGTCGTCCTCGATGTTTGACGTGGGCAGCTGCAGGCCGCGCCACTCCTGCTCAATGATGTCGGGTGTCGACGACATGACCACGGCCATGTCCACCGTCGCAGGGACGATGAAGGACCGCAGGAGCTCTGCATAGGCCGCGTCCAGCACCTGCAGGATGATCTGAGCCTCTGCAGGTTCGTTTTCGCCCTCGCTGGGCAAGAGCACATCGCCCAAGATGAACAGGAACGGATCAGCCACCGGGTCGCCGGTCAGCCAGGACGACCGGGTCCCAAACATCAGCGGATCGACCGACAGACGTTCGGTGTTGTCCGTCGAAAACCGCAGTGGGGCATCCAGTTCCGGGTGTGTCACGCGGAACAGAATGATCTCGATGTCATCCGTCGCCTCGGCATCCAGCGCCAGCCGCGCATTGAGTGAAATCCGCCTCATGATGGCACCACCTTGATGTCGAATGTCTTGCGGAAATGGACCTGCCCCTCGACCGTCTCGGTCGGAAACGTATCGCCCCAGAGACAGAGCCATTGCGCAGCGAGGAGCAGCGGCTCCCCGTCAGAGGTCAGCAAGGGGGTGCCGTCCGACATCAGCAGCGGCCAGCCATCGGTGGTCGGGTCCGGCATCCAGAACAGTGCAGATCCATCGGCGCAGTCCTGTTCGAAAAACGTGTCGAAGATCGCTTTTTGGTTGCGATCCAACACGACGGACAACGTCACGACCAAAGGACTTTTCGACAGACCGCGACGGCTGCCCAGCACCCCGGCCTCCGGCTTGCGCTGGCGGCGGGTATCTTGTGTCGTGCGCTGCCATGTCTTGCGTTCAGGCTTGGGCAGTTCTGCAGGCCACGTCTGGATCACCATCGCGAGATCCCCACACGTTTCAGGCCATAGGTAGAGCCCATTGTTTTCTGCGCCTTGCCGCCTTTGGTGCTCAGACCTTGTGCGACGGCCTCGGACAGCACGTATTTCTGCTGGCGTTGGCCTCGGCTGTCGGTGGTCTCTTCGACCTCCATCTGCATCGGGACCGACGTGTTGTTCACGAGCACAGGCTGCAACTGCACCACATTGGCACCCCCGCCATTGCCGCCGCCCTGTGTCAGGAACGGATAGCTCTGCGCCGTGACATAGCCGCCACTGGCAAATGCAGGGAGCGAAAGCCGATCCTCATTTATGGCTTTGAGCAACGGCAGGTATTTGGCGGTGGAGGCCGCATTGGTGATGAACTCGCCATTCGAGACCCGCGCCAAAATGCTGTCGCTCGTACCTGTGCCTTCTCCACTGATCTGACCACCGCCAGCAAAGGTGGATATTCCAAGCGCGCTGAGACCGAGGTTGAACAGCGATCCAAGCAGATCGGACCCCGCCCCTCCGCCGGTAAGCGCACTCGCCAGCGCCGAGCCGAAGCTGTCAAAGCCGGTTCCGAGCGTCCCGAGGCCTTGGGTGGCCATAGAGGTTGCGCTGTTGAATTGGGTCATGGCCTGCTCGGCAGCCGCCAAACGCCCAGTCCAATTGTGCGCGCCCGTCGGATCGGCGGCGGTCCACCCCGCGGGGCGTTCGAAACCCGCAAATGCAGCCGTCGCACCCTCGACGGTGTTCGAAGCCATCAGTTTCTGCAGGACGCCGTTTTCCGATGTCAGCAGCTCCTGCCAGACATACTCAAGCTGCGCCTGGACGTCGCCAAGCCCGGCTTGCCCACCTACCGCAGAAAGCAGCCCCTGACCGCGACCCGCGTGGTGCTGGAACAGGCCGAATGACGTGCCGCCGTCACCCACGGCGAACGGGTTGAAGGCGCTCTCAGCAGAGACGTTGCCCAGAATGCCCGCGATCTGCGTGGCGCTGAGCCCTTTTCCGGAGAAGAACGAAGCGATCTGCGATTGAACCGATCCAGCGCCAAGCCCACCATTGATGTTGGCAGCGGCCATCCCCATCGCCCCCAGCCCCAGATCGCCCATGGTGCTGATCGTCACATTGGTCGCCATGACCTGCATGGTCGCCACCGATTGCGCTGCCTCACGCGCGGCCGTGGCCGGGTCGATCGACACCTTGCCCGTCAGCCGGTCCCAGATGCCGCCAAGGCCACCCAAGTCGGCGAGCGTGCCGTAGTCCGTGCCGAATAGCGCGTTCTTAAGCGGGTTGGAAATGGCGAGTTCGGTAACGAGCGAGGTGATCTCATCTCTGAGGCCATCCAAGGCACCTTCGAAATCCAGATCCATCAGGCTGTCGACGATGGTATCGATCGCGCTCTCAGAGCTGCTCTGTATCTTTTCCCATGCATCGGCTTCGCGTTCGACCTGTGCAGCGCGATCGCTTTCCGCGAGAGCTCCTTCCCGGATGCGCTGTGCGAGGTCGCTTTCGGCGTCGATATTCTGTTTGCGGATCTCCAGTTCGGCCTCGTAGAGCGCGAGCGTCTGGCGCTTCACCGCCTCGCTTTGACCGATCAGCACCTGTTCCAACTCTAGGTTCGACAGGCCCTCCGACTGCGCTTGCAGAATGGATTGCGCGGCAGCCAATGAACCGAACGGATCGAGGCTGGCCAAACCGTTGGTGAGGTCCCATTGCGCCAGCAGATCGTCCTTGCGCTGTTGTGAAACCTTCTGCGTTTCCAGCGACAGCCGGTATTCTTCTCGTGCCGCCTCGATCTGCATCCTTTTGACCTGCAAGCTGTCCTTGCCGTAGGCGAGGATTGCGGATGCGATCTGCGCCTCCCGTTGCATAGCGGCCAACGATTGCCCGGCTTTCTTGTCGGCGTCTGCACGCTCCTGCTCGCGAGCGGCTTTCCGCGTGGCCTCCAGAAGCTCTTCGGCCTTCGCGATCTGCTCGTCCGTAGCCCCCAGCTCCTCCAACTTGATCCGAAGCGTCTCCTTCGCCTGTTCGGTGCGCAGACGTTCGACCTCGGCGCCATATTCGCCGCCAGAAATGATCGCTTGCGTGATCGACAGCTCGTCGGACAGACCGGTGAGCACCTCGGAAATGGATTTCTGACGCTCGGCGGCGGTGACCTTGGCCTCAGATGCCTGTGCCGCTTCGAGATCGGCCAGCGCCTTCTGCTCCTCGGCGCTGCCTTCCGCCACATTCAGCTCGCGCAGCCGCAGCTTGAGCGCCTCCTGAGCGTGACGATTCCGAACGGCCTCGACCTCGGCGCTTTGCTCACCATATTGCAGCACGGTGGCGGCGAGTTCGGTCTGTTCGCGATAGCCACGGGAGAGCTCGTCCATCTCTTTGGCGATAGCGGCCGCCTGCGCAGATCCGTTGAAATCCGCTTCGACCTTGGCTGTCTGGGTGGCAAGCTTTCCCAGACCGAGCAAAATCTCGGCGAGATCTTTATCTAGATCCGTAACGGCCCCGCCACCAGTAAAGGAGTTGATCAGTTCAGTAACTTGCTTTGTCACGGCCGCGATGTCACCGGACTTGGCCATCTCCATGATGCCTGTTCGCTGCGCCTCGAACTCTTCGAACGAAGGACCACGACCATTGGTCAATTCACTATAATTTTCCGACGTCAGCTTTTGCACGATCTCTTCGTAATTCAGAGAAGGAGCGTAAGCCCCAACGAAAGATGCGGCCCATTTTTCCATCAGGTTCGGGGCAACGCTGTCTTTCAACAGCCCATCCAGTGCAGCCTGCAGGTTCTTCAGCTCGGCGGCGCGATCAAGCGCCAACAAATCGGAGGTGAGCTGACGCACGTCGCCTGCCATGGAACCGAAGGTCAGGGACAAGTCCTGATCGCGCAGGATCTTAAGGTGCTCAGTCACCGACTCTGTTGTCTCGTCCAAATCATCGAGAACTTCATCAAGAGACTGCACAGCCAGTTTGTTCTTGATGGCCTCTACAGCCATCGGTGCCAGCACGGCAGTGACAGCCCCAATCATGGCGCCCCACATGCCAAAGGCGGCCAGAATATCCGGCATCTGGATCGACAGCGCACCAAGATAGTTCCCGGTGATTGCGCCCTGCTGCCCGACTTGGTTGATCTGCTGAGCAAAGTTGCGCAGGACCATGCCGCCGCCGCCCACGGAGGCAAACATCTTGCCAGAGGACTTGGAAAACGCATCAAGTCCTGCCTTTGCCCGAGTACGCGCCGCCGCCGCCGTCTCCGCCGACAGCGCGCCCATTTGTTCGGCATCGGCAATGGCACGCAGTTCTTTTTCATAGGCCTGAGACGCCGCAAAGAGCGGATCGAATTGGGCGCGCACCCGGTTCAGCTCGGCGCGATAGGCCGCCGACTCGCGCTGGGTTGCGACAAGGTCTTGGGCTTGTGCTGTGAGGGACGCGGAAAGCTTCTGTGAGTGCGCCGTGATCTGGGACAAAGATGTCGTGGTTTTGCTCGACGTCGTGTTGAGCTGTCCAAAGCCCGCCGTCGCTTTGACGGCAGACTGCATCATCTGATCGAGGCTCTGGGTGGCGGTCTGCGTTACACGCGGGATCGCGGTGCCGTCGGCATCGATCACCAGTTTTGCGCGCATCTCCGTCATGACGTCTCTCTTAGTATTTTGAGCGCCGCGCGCTCGATGATGCCAAGCCCATCGATCAGGGCCTCAGATTTCTCGATTCCCATCCAGTCGCGCACCACGTCGATCTCCTTAAGATCGAAACTCATGAGTTGTCCGTTGGGAGCGACAAGCCATTTCCCGACAGTTCTTTGAGCGAGGCGGACCAGATCCAGTTCATGCATCGGCAGCCGGAGATGGTCGCTCTCGATGCCTTCCATCTCACGGACCACCCTGATCGCCTCCGGGCGGGTCAGACCGCCCTCGAACATGATGTCCTCGATCAGATCGTCAGAGATGGCCGCGCCGCCGTAGATCAGCTGCGCGACCGCCGTCAGTTTTTTTCGCGAATCCCCAGAACGGCCTCGGTAAGTGCACGATCGACGCCTTCACGCACGGGGCGCTGGCGCAGCAACCGATCGCGGGTCTCATCCGAATAGACGACCTCTTTGCCGTCCTTGCCCTCGATGCCGCTCCAGCCGACCCAGTATTTCGAGATCCGGGTGCGCACATCGGCGATCACGTCCGGGATCGTTTTGGCCTCGGTCTTGCCGTAGATTTCCAGCTCATCGGCAGGCAGTTTGAACACCCCTGTAAAGCTGGCTTCAATATCGCCCCCGACGGTGGGATATTTGACGGTCACCGGCCACTCGAAGGTGTAGTTCTCATCGAACACGAACATGGGTCTCTCCTCAGCTGAAGCGGTACTCGACTTCGTCGTCGGCACCGGCGACGGTCGGCAGGAAATTGAGGTTCAACTGCACACCGAGATCGCCGTCGATTTCCTGCTCGGAGGGTGCGGTGATCTGCACATTCTGCCCCGTGACAGTGATCGTTTTTCCGACCTCTGTGCCGAGTGTAAAAATCAGCGCTTCTGTCACCTGATCATGAACCATGGTCAGCAGGTCCTTGGTGGCGAGATCGGGATGTTTCACCGTCATCGCGCCGGTGAACTTGCGCGCCGTCAGCTTGGTACCGACACAGTTCATATACTCATTGACCTTCGGATTGCGCCCATCGGTGAGCGAGAAGCTGGTCACGCAGAGCTTGGTGCCGCCCAGAGTGAAGGCGAACATGTTCTCCGGCGTGCAGAGCAGACCGCGCGGCCAGCCGCTGAACTCATGTGTTGCAGCAACAAAGGCTTCCGGTGCCTGGTACTGACCCTGACGGGTGAACGAGAAATGGGCACGCTTGTTCACCGTGGCTTCGAACCCATGCGAGCCGCGCACGCCGACCACGGTCTGCATCTGAGCCCCGTTGCGGATCTGCATGGTGCAGGACGGGATCGCGCTGCCGGTCGGCAACGGGGTGAAGACGGTGTCGCCCTCGTCATCGGCCATTTGCATCGCGGAGGACTGGAGAAGATGCGCATAGGCAGGCACGGTGGATCCGGCTCCAAACGCGGCTTCGACCTTGTAGGTCGCGCCTGCACGAATGTTTTCCAGATCGAGAAGTTGTGCGCCCTCCTTGCCGGTCAGGAAATCCTGTTCGGCGTAATCCGCATCGAGCTGATTGAAAGTCACTTCACGCGCAAGGATGCCATCAGCGACGGTCGTCGCCTCGGCAGTGCCGGAGGTGGTCTCAAGAATTTCACGGATCACCCGCTGTTTCCAAGCTGCCATATGTCAGTCTCCCAATGTGATGCGCCGATCAAAGCGCAGGGTGTAATCGTCTTGCCAAAAGAGTCCGCCCTGAGCATCGATGCCGCTCTGAAGCTTGCCGCGTTTGAAGCGAAAGGCGGTCAGGCCCGGCTCGGCGATGTATTTGCCGAGACTTTGCAACACTGCCGCACGGATCGGGGCGAGGGATGTGGTCGCGGCAGCACCGGTGGTGTCGGCGATATCGCGCACGGCCATGATCACGGCGACGGTGGCCGTGACCTCCTGCTCGATCAGGTCGTCGGCCATGTAGGTGACGTCTTTGGCGTCCTCTCCGAGCAGGACCACAAAAGCCGACGGATATCGAAGAGAGCGGACACCAACGCGCCCCAGATCTGCGGAGAGGCCAACCAGTTTGAAATCGGGCACGGTCTCTTTTAGTCGGGTCTGGACGATCTGGGGATCAAGCTGAAACATCACGCCGTCCCTTCAAGACGCTCATCAAAATACACAACGGCCAGATCCTCGATGTCGGCGGCTTCATCCTCGGACACGCCGAGGTAAGGGCGTGCGGGAATGGTCACGGAGCCGACGGTCACGGTCGCGCCATTGGCCAGAGTGAAGTGAAGCGCGCCACCATTTTTCGCGGTGATCGTCGCACCCGCCTGATGCACTCCGGCGTAGATCATATTCGACCCGACAACAGCCTGATCAGCGGAGGCCTGCTCGTTGATTGACTTCATCAGCACCCCGCTCTCATGGAGCGTGGTGCCTTGCGACAGCTGTGCGCGCAGGCTCTTCGGCCAGGGCACGCCCTCGGGCGTCAAGTTGGTGCTGGAGATGCGCTCAACGGCACCATTGACCAGAACGGTCCCGATCTGATCCATCAGTTCGGTCATATCGGACGCACCGGCGGCGGCGCGGGCCAGTGCAGCACGCGGGGCCAGATCGTCCAGGTGAACTGTGAGGCTGACGCCGGTCATCTCAGAAGCCTTTCAGACTGTCGCGGGTGAACTGGCGCTCCGGCCCGTCGGTCATCGCCACGCCGGGCGAGGTAAGCGTGCTGTCGCCATCGCCGTCATCACCGATGGCGGTCTTGCCATCAGCAATGGCTTTGAGAGTCGAGATCGCATCCTTGCGGAGCGTCTGATAGGTCTCCATGTCATGACCGAGGTTCACATAGAGCCGATGCATCGCGAGATCGCGGCAGATGACGGTCAGGATATGTGGCGTCTCGGCGAGTGGCAGCGTGACCACCTTAGCGATGAACGTGTTGATCTCCGCCGTCGCATCGTCCAGCGCCTGCTCAAGGCGGATGTCCGAGGCGGCGTCAGCCCCCTCGAAATCCGTCAGCAACACAAGGTCACTAGGCGGGATCACCGCCTTGAGCTGGTCGACGCTGGCATAGGGCACGGGACCGTTACTCCGAGAAGGTCACGGTGAAGCGCGGATCGCCCTGAAGCTGCTGAACCTGCCGCTCGGTCAAATCCGCGACCGACAGGGTGGTCTTGCCTTCATCCCAGCGGCGGCCCGCGCGACGACGACCGCCGGAAACGTGACAAACCACGGTGATCTTCGGATCGGCGGGAACCTCGACTTCGCTGTCGTCTTTGGCGGCCTCCTCGGATTTCGCCGCAACATCCGCTTTGGAAGCCTCTGCGCTTGCACCGGCATCCTTGCTGACATCCTTCGAGGCTTCGGCGCTGTCCGTGGTCGCCGTCTGTTCCGCATCCTTGGTGGCGGCGTCGACCGCCGTCTGGTCCTTGTCCTGGACGGCATCCTTGGCCGGATCAGCTGCAGTGTTGGCGTTGGTCTGGTTGGTGGTCGTTTTGCGAGCCATGTCGGGTCTCCTGAGTGTGTTGGGTGAGCAGTTTTTCAGGCGTGCTCAGGCCTTCGGGCGGTAACGAGGGGGCGTGTTTCACCTACCTTCAAAGGTCCCCAAATGGGTGCTGACGGACTTGCGGCCCGGATCAGACCCCCTCTCTCTGGTGCATGGGTCATTTCATCAAAGGGGCCAGAGCGTTCCGGCCCCTCGGGAAAATGACGCGACCTGTTGACCTCAGAGGGTCAGGCGGGTCTCGACGTGCAGTTCAGCAGAGCCGCGCCAGACGTTGGTCTCTCCGGCAGCATTGTTCTCGCTGAGCAAGATTTTGCGCCCGGCACCCTCGTTGACCGCCGAGACGATCAGTTTCTTGGGTTTGAGGTTCAACTTGCGGCCACGATGGCCGGTCATCGACTTCATGGCTGCCACTGCCGCCGCATAATTTTCTTCGGTCAACGGAAGTCGCGATGCGTAGATGAGCTGCCAGGCACCGAAACCGGCGGCGCAGCGGCGTTTCGCCCCCCAGACGAACTCGTCATTGTTGAAGACATTGTCGTCGGTGAGGCTGGTCTTCGGCGTGATTTTCGGCGCTTCGCGATCCTGAAAGATCATCGGTTTGATCACGCGACTGTCGTCGACCAGGTACCAGGCCGCGTCGGTGCCGCCCTGAAAGTTCGAAACCGACTGCTCATTGCCGTTCTCGTCCTCAACGGGGTGATCCGCATCAAAGAAGGATTGGCCATCATAATGTGCCGTATCGAAGCCACTTTCGAGCTTTTCCCAGATCAGATCGTCGGGCAGCTCTGCCGCCACTTGCCCCATGTCACCGATGATCGGTGTGAAAATGCCGTATTCGTCATCAGCGATTGCTTCGGCACTGACCCCGATGGTTTTCTCGAACTTGCGGTTCGAGATGGTGAAACCGTCGACGCTCAGCCGCTCGATGAAACGTTCGCCGATCCATTCCCGCATCGGCCCCATCTCGGACAGTTTCGGATAGCTCTGATTTTTGGTCGTGGAGTTGACCGTCATGGCGATCATGCCATAGGTCGTTTCCACCCCGGTGAGGCGGGCGTTGAAGGCGGTGTTGAAGGCCGTGTTCAATGCCGCCAGAGATGCGTGGTTGATATCCATGTCAGGGATCTCCTCAGAGGATGTCGATGACGACGCCCGCAAGCGTCACATCGAGGCATTTACCGGCGATCAGCGTGCCCGCCGCGCCAACGGTGTTGTCATCGACGACGTAGACGTCGGTCTCGATGTGGGTGCGGTTGATCGTGCCGTCATTGGCGACAACGAACGGGCCTTTCTCGATCGGCACAGTGGTGTCACCGGCGGCGCCTTCCGAGTTGTCGGCGCTGTCCAGCGCGACGCCGCGCATCACGGTGCCGGTCGGGATCGCCGGAATGGCATTGCCAGCGGCATCGAGCGCGACCATCGCGCCGGCATAGATTTTGGTTGCGGCAGCAACCGGGTCGACAAAGCGGCGACCTTCCCCGACGCGGGTGCGCGGGGCATTTTTGGCAAGAGCCGTCATGTCAGACCTCCTTCATGCCGTTGCGGGTTTCGAGAAACTTGTCTTCGGCAACCCCGGTCAGAGACGCCACCTGACGTTCAACGTCGGTGAGCTTCTCGGTTTTCTTCGGCGGCTGCTGACCAGCGATTTTCTTGGGCGCAGCTTTCAGCGCAACGACGACGGGCGCCGAGGCGGCCCAGTTCTCGAAGGCTTCGATGTCGGCGGAGGCGAGCTGCGTGGCCCAGCCTTCCATCGCAGGCGTCAGCTTGCCTTCATCGCGCGCCCGCTCCAGCGCTGCTTCGGTCTTGTCCTCGACGACGCCTTTCTGGACGGATGCCAGCTGGCCTTGCAGGTCCTGGTACATAGCCATCGGGACGAATTTGCTCGGGTCGGGCGCTTTGTTGCCTGCCTTGAGTTTCGCACAGACCTGCGTCACGGCGTCATCGCCGGTGACACCGGCGGCCTGCGTCACCGAGGCAAGTTGGGTGTCGGCTTGGTGCAGCGCCTCAACGCGCTCCACGATCTTATCGGGCTCGTCAGCCGACAGGCCGAGAAGCTCCGCGATCTGGTCGATCGGGTTCATGTTTTCATCCTTCGATGCAATTTGACGAATTTCGGGAAGCGCCGGGTTGTTGACGAGACCGGCCCCCTCGATCAGAACGACACGCCCGTTGGAGCGCAGCGTTTTGAAGACAGGCGAAAGAAAGCGGTAGCTCTTTCCCTCGATGGCGCGACGGCCATCTTCGGTCCATTCGACCGATGCCATGACACTCTGACCCTCGATGTGCATGCCGGTGATCCAGCCCGCCGCACGGCTGTCCGCCGTGCCTTGCGGCGACATCGAACGATGATCGAAGTCGATCGGCAGAACATTCCCCGGAGCCATCTCAAAACTGGCGGCGATCACCGCATCGACATCGGAGGGGTCGAGACGCAGGCTTTCCGCAACCCGACGATCCGAGAATGCGAAACGCAGATCTCCGACCGGCATGATCTCGATCTGGTCGGGCACACCAGAAGGCAGCGGCGCGAGCGCGCAAATATGTCGGGCTGTTTTGCTCATGACGGCATAAATGTCATGAGCGGTCAGAAAATGGGCCGGGGATGGAGTTCAGGGGCATATGCCCCCTGACCCCCGCCACCTGCAGGGAAGGATTAAATCGGGAAGGTGTTTAAACGGGGCTCAGCGCGTTCAAAAAGGCCCGTAAGGCAATTTGCGGAGCGTTGCCCCGGATATGCCTTTATGACGCCTGTGCGGCCATTTTATCGGAGGTGTCGTCCAACAGGTCAATCATGGTCTTTGCGTGATCGATTGCAGCGTCACGGCCCACTGTATCCTCGGGGTCAGCTTCGAGATCCTTGAGGCGCTCTTTCCAAGCCTCAAGGTCGAAGAGATCCGGTGATGGTCGCAGTGACAGTCTCATTCGATCAACCTCTCGATCAGATCGGCATGTTTCGCAAAAAGCTGTTTGAGCCGGTCCGTCAGGCTATAAGTGTAGTGGATTGCCCCCCTCTGGTCCAGATAAAGCGCCAGAGCGTGGTGAGACAGATAAGCATAGTCGCTTTCGGACAGCTCCAGAGCACGCAGGATTGGCAATGCGCGGCGTGCAAAATCGGACATCTGCGTGCCAAAGACCTCCTGTCCGGGACGGGCGCGCCAGATCGCACCGCCCGGAGATACTGCGGAGATCGACCGAACACGCGAACTCTGAAGCGTCATCAGATCGTCGTAAGACAGCGGCGCATCGGTGACGTGGCTGTGCAGCAGCGTCATCCGATCCGCATCCTCAAGACGATTGCCCGCAGCTTCGAGCAGCGCATCAACAGACACTTTTTCCGGTGAGGCTGGATCGGCATCACGCTGCACATATCTTTCGCCATCTACATCGGAGATGATCAGGGTCTCCCGCCCGATCCCCATCTGCCGCAATCGCAGCCCCTGCAGCAGACCTCGCTCATAGGCCTGACGCTCTGTCGATAAATCCGGCATCGCCTCGGCGACACGGTCCTCGATGTCAAGCCAGGCCGCGCCCGGATTGTTGTCAAAGCCGGGCGTGATACCGTGTGGCACGTCGAAGACTTCTCCCGTTCGCTTATTGGTCCACGGGATTTCGTCGAGATCGATGGAGGGCGACACCTCCCGACCGTTCCGCTTCATCCAACCCTCGGTGCGCTGGATCACATAGCAACCACAGAAATACCCGTTCGGCGGATAGATCTTCTGCCAGATCGGATCGTCGACGCGCCAGATTTTGTCATGGAACCGTTCATGATCATGCCGCTTAGAAGGGCGCTCGATCTGGATATATTGCAGATAAGGGAAGGCTTTTTTCGTGCGCTGGATGCGCGCCCAGTGACCCGCGGCATGGGCTGTGCTCATGTTTGCCTGATAAATCGTGTGCAACCGGCGCAGCGATCCGAGCTTGACCGTCTCTGCCTGTCCGGTCAGCGGGTCGGTCATGATCGACTCGCCCCACCATCCGGCCTTTTGCAAGAGCGGTGTTACCTCGTCTTGAAACTGTTTGAGTGTGCGGCCCTCCGAAAGCGCCCGATCCAGACCTTCGCGCAGCACCTGAAGCACATCGTCGCGCATGCCCTTGGCCACCACAAAATTCCGCGCGTGCTCCTCGCGCCAGTGATCGAGATAGGAGAACCGCTGCAGCTGAGGCGCATAGCCTTTAGAGCGGAAATACTCGATCGCCTCTTTGTGGGGGAGCGCTTCCAGGGCGATCATGTGCGGCGCACCTCTGCTCCGACCTCACCGGCCAGCCGTGCCGCATAGGTTGCGCGGGACAGCCGCTCCTGAAGCGCCGGGGCCGCACTGTCCGAGAAGGCATCGAGGATGTCCTGCACCTGGTCAAAGTCCTCGGCCAGTGCCAAGGCTTCCAACAACTCGCTCAGATCGTCCTTCAAAACCTCCTGCAACTCACCGTCTGCCAGAAGCTCATCGACCAAAGCGTCAATGCTGTTTTGCGGCGCCGGACCGTCCTCCTGTTTCGACGCTGCCAGTTTCGACGCTGCCTGTGTCGCCGTATCGGCAGGAGGCTGGGGTGGTTCCTGAGAAGCCGGAGCTTTCAGCACCTCTTCATCTTTCTCGGGGCGGCGCAGGGCGAAGGCTTTGTAAATGTCGGCGGTCGCGATCCGCAGACCGAGCTGCGGGCCTTTCTCCATGAGCGTCAGGAGTTTGTCAGGGTCTGCCTGTTCCGGTGTGATGAAACTAATGACGGGCAGTTTCACATTGTGGCGCGGATCGAAGTTCAGGCGAGCCAAAGCTCCGGCAATGTCGCGTTGCAGAGACCCGGCCAGTTGCTCCGCATCGGCGTCCCGGATGTCGTCGCGCACTTCGTCATGCGTCTTGCCTACGGCATAGCCACCCGCGATTGCATCCGTGGTTCCGACCTGACCGAGCACGCCTTTAGAAAGCTGTTCGTCCCAATATCGCGCTTTGCCTTCGTAGAGCTTGTCGGTGCCGGTATTGGAGGCGGAGACGATCTCGACCTCCATGGATTTCGGCACGATGGCGGCCATATCCACGCCGATCTGACGCACCGCGCGCAAAAGCGTCTGACGATCCTGCACCGTGGCGGTGCTGTCGTATTTGCCGAGACGCAGCGGGTGCCCATATGCCTCGACGAAAATCGCCCAGTCCTTGATCGTGTAATTCTTGAACATGTAGGCCCAAGCAGCGAGCCGGGCGAGACCGCCACGGATCGGCAGGCCGGATTTGGCCTTGGCATAGTGGATCACATAGCCATTGAGGCGCAGATGCTGCGGGCCATCGTTGTCGCGCAAGTAGATGTACTTGCCATTCTCCTGGTCAAACTCGAACCAACGCGGATCGACCCATTCCAGCTCCTCGATTTCGAGATACTTGCCTTCGCGCTTCCAGCCGATTTCGCAGACCGAAAAGCCTTTCCCAATCGCGTCCATCATGTCGATGAGCGCGGACTTGACCGGCGCCGCATCCAGCGTTCGGCGCACCAGATCCGCCAATTCATCGGCGGCAGTGCTGTCGTCGCCGGGATCGACCTGAATATCCAGCGACCGGATCGCCCGCTTGCGCACCCCCAGAACCGCCGAATAATGCAGATCCTTTTCCTCGAACTGCTCGGCCAGTTCCAGATAGGAGGTCGCATCCCCGACTTCCGCTTCGCGCAGGATCGCGGCAAGACGCGGCGGCGTCAGCCCATCGGCCGGGTGGCCGGACTGGATCTGACGCACCGACCCGAGCGAGGCCACGGCCTGACGCTCAAAGAGGTCTGTTTCCGGGACCTGCTGCAGCGGTCGGCCAAATTGATCGAGTAGTGCCATCACCATGCTCCTCCGCCCCAACGGCCCGTGCCGCCGGAACTCTCGTCTTCATCATCATTGTCGGGGGCAGACCAGCGGGACCTAGTGCCGGGCACGCCCTGATAGGCGATTTCCGAGATTTCCTGACGGCTCGCAAAGAAGGCCAAGGCCCCGGCGATCGCGCTGTCGCCGTGCCGGTTCAGACCGTCTGTGCCCTTGAAACGGAAATCCGTCGGGATCTTGATCACACCATTCTCATAGGTGAGCGCCTGGTGGTCCCGCAGAACATCATCATGGCGTGCAAGCTGCACGGTCTTATCCCCGAAGGCCTCGATGTAGGGCGTCATCTCCCGCGCATACCAGTCTCGGCTGAAAGAGACTTCGATGATTGTCTGGCCGTACTTCTGGGCGGCTTTTTCGGCGAGATAGGCGCCATTGCCCCCCTTATCCATTGCACCTTTGGCAAAGCGTGGAATCCGGTCGCAGATGTAATAGAGGATCTCGCGCTGCTGATCGAAGGGCACGTTGTGGAGCTCAACCAGGAGCTTCCAGCGATGGACCAAGTCCACGCCTTCTTCGGCGATCACTATGTCGGTGGCGTCGCCCGTGCGCGCAAAGTCTTCTCCCATGAAATGCAAGCGCTTGGGGTCCAGATCCTTCAGGATCGGAAGCAGTTCTTTCTCACACCACTCAAGAGCGATGCGGGTGCGGACCTTTTCATCCTCGTTTCGAAAGTCATCATCGCAGACCCATTTCGCGATCGGGACTTCGTCCGGTTTGGCCATGCACTTCTCGATCTGCACGCGCGTGAGTGCCGCTCCGGCCGTGTCCGCTGGCACCGCATCGAGTTCCTGGCGCATTGCTGCCTTGCGTACCCCGTAAGCGCCACGAATGAGCGCTTCCCATGCGTCTTGGCCTTCCTGCGTCCACTCCCGCCCTTTCATGTAGCAGACGCGCTTGTAAAGCCCGTTTTCAACGGCCTTTGAAAAGGGGATATGATGGACGTTGAACGGGACCTTTCCGGCATTTGCTTCCTGCACCAGCTCATTGAACGGGTTCAGATAGCCATTGTGCGTCGAAATCACACGAACCTTGCCGCCCCAGATCAGAAGGGCGTTCACCGCGTCGATGACTTCGCGGACGTCTTGGTGAAACCCGGCCTCGTCAATGACCACGATCCCCTGAAGGCCGCGAATGTTCGCAGGGTTGGAGGACAGCGCCTCAACACGAAAACCGCTGGCAAACCGGATTCGGAAAGCGGTGATGTCTTTGGATGTTCCATCAGGGCGCTCGTCCTGAAAGATGAACTCCTCGATCTGCGCCAATTCTCCCGAAATCACCTTCGCGAAATGCGCCACATACCCGATGAACTCTCGGCCCTTGTCCTTGGTGTCGCCGATGTAGAAGACATTATCGCCACCAGCGGAGCGGGAGGCCGCCGCGATGAGCGTATCATTCAGAGCTTCGGCAAACGTGATCCCGGTACGGCGACCCTTTTCCGCGATCTTGAGATCGCTTTCGTCGTAAATCCATTCGAGCTGGTGATCCATGAGGATACCATCAGCGGTCGGGTCCAAATCCTCGGGCAGGTCATTGGCTGCGAGAAAGCCGTCCGGCACATGTGCGGGGTCGCGAGAAAGGACAGGCTCCTTGGGTGCTAGGGGTGCCTCGGACATCAGCGAAAGACCTCTTCCGCTTCTGCCCATGCGGCCAGATGGCGCTTTTCAAGCGTATCGGCGCAGAGAACGTCTGATCCTTTGTGCTGCAACAGATCGGGGCAGAAGTCACCTTCACCCAACCGCCAAAGGTGGCGGTAGTTCCCCGAATTCACGACGTCTCTCTCGCGCGGATAGACCTCGATGGCGCGCGCATCACGCCCCCAGACCTCATTCTTGATCCGCTGGATTTCGTCCCATGTGATCCTGCCATCATGGGCGATCATCAGATGCCCGAGCTGATCGTCAACTGTGACCTTAAACCCGGCAATGGTGAGGGCTTTTTGATGCAGAATGATCGACATCAGTTCTTCACCTTCTGAGGCTTCTTGCCGAGCAACTTATTACGCATGAACTCGACGCGGTCCTCAGACAGGCCAGCTTCGGCAACGGCACCGGCAAGGTTCTCCTCGACCTCTTTGAGCGCCTGTTCCCGCGCTTCTTTCGCAACACGCTCACGCTCGTCTGCGACAAGCTTTTCACGCACGCCGGAGGACTGCATGACATCCTTGAGCATCTTGCCAATGAAGTGCAGCTCCTTCGGATCGATCTCGTCGCCGTCCTTGGTCATCTGGGCCTGCATGACCTTGAAGGCCAGCGTGGTCACCATCTGGAAGAGCACGTTGTGACGCTGGGCTTCATCTTCGAGGCCAGCGTCCTGCATCCAGTTGACGGCCCATTCTGCGGCCTGTTCCTGCGCCTTGACGAAGTCCTCATAGCCCTGACCGAAGCGGTTGACTGTCGCGGGGTGCAGGGTCTCGTCAGAACCACGCGCCAAAAGGCGCGCATTCAGCTCTTCGGTGATCTCCACATAGCCGGAAAACCCGCGCTCACGCAGGGTATCCTGAAGCCAGCGGCGATCCTCTTCAGGCAGCAGGTCGATCTTGCGGGGCGGCGGCATGTCAGGCCCTCGGGCGCGGGCGCTGGATTTCCGGGTGGCTGGCACGGCCGCGCGCGATCTCGTTGCCCGCCTCGAGGCCCTGCACGACGAGGAAGTCCGCACGATCATCGTAGCTCACATAGCCGTTTTCCTTGAGCCATGCCAATTCGGTCACCACCTGGCTACGGGTCGAGCTCACGCCAACACCATTCAGAATGTCGGTCAGGATCGAAGCGTTCGAGGTGTATTCGGCACAGGCTTCCAAATGCCGCAAGATCGCCAGTCGGCGGTGTTTGCGCAGGGTCGCGCCATAGTCGCTCATCATTTGCCTCCGTCGAGCAGATGTTGTTCGTGCCGCCCGACGACAGTTTCGAGGCGGGTCATGATCTGGGCGTTGCCCTCCATCACGGCGGTGAGGGCCTTCATGTCGCCCTGCATCGAGCGCATGGAGAGCTGGAGTTCGTGCAAATCGTCTCGGCCCGGCAGGATGCGCATGGACTGTTCCATGCTGGCGATGCGCGCATCGAGACGCTCCATGCGCTCACCATCGGCCTTGCGCTCCTGGGAGAGCTGTTCGAACTGCGCACTGATCTCCTTCTCGCGCTTCTCGAGGCTCTGCCCGCGCGTCCGCCACCAGGTGAACAGGATGTTCAGGATGTTCAGGACAAGCAGGAGAGCCCCGAGAAATGCGATCAGGTCTTCATTGAGAACCACGGTCGGTTACCCCTCGGTCGTCTCGGCTGTCACCACGGACGCAAGATCGGTGACGATCGAAGGCATGCCGTCCATCGCTTCACGAAGCTTCGCCTCGGCGATATTCACCAGCACGCTGTTCTCGGGTTCGAGTGCTGCCACGGCGTCGGGCACGGATTTCAAGGCGTGCTGGATGGCGGCGGTGATGATGGCGGACCGTCCGCTCATATTGCGCGACAGGGCGGCCCGGATGCCGGACATCAGCGCCGCGTGCAGCGCTTCGCGGTGGCGGGCTTCGATCTCGATGCCCCAGCGCGCCTTGGCAACGGACGTGACGCGGATCAGCAAAACGCCAAGAATGGCAGAAATTGCCTGCAAGATCAGCGGCAAAATCGGTTCGGCAAAAAGCGAAAGCAGATAGTTCATTTTGACCTCGTTGGTTTAGGAAATCCGGCGATAGCCGGGGTCATAGGTGATCGGAGCGGTGTAGGATTTGACGACCCAACCTTCGCGGCCGTTCCAGAACACTTTGACCCAGTCGCGTCCGTCGAACGTGCCCTCACGCAGAACGGGCACAATCGTCTCGTCAGGGATGGCGGCGATCACATTCGGGTTGAAACTCGGCCAGCGCCGCATGTTGAGCGCCGATCCGGGCACCTCGATTTGCACGAGCTCTTGGCCCGGCACCTCCTCGGAGAGCTGATAGCCCAGAACATCGTCCGGATCTTCGCGGCCAAGCACACGGGCGCGAATGTGATCGAGCGGAAAAAGCGGGTTTGTGTCGACTTTGCGGCCGGGGCTGACATACCAGTGTGTGCGGATGTCATAGAGGCTGTCGATGCCGTCAAAGAGTGCCCATAGAAGGTCAAGAAGCGCGGCAATCTGCTCTTCCGTGTAGCCCATCCAGAGGCCCGATCCGTGCTCTTTGGTTGAGCGCTTTTGGATGTCGTATTCCGACTTGCTGAACAGTTGGCCGAACCAGGTACGCGCATTCTTGCCCGCGTCTTCCATGCGGCCCGGATTGACGATCTCGATCCCGATCGAGAAACCGTTGCACCCCTTCTTGCCGTGATAGCTGGAGGTCCCGGCGTGATTGGCTCGGCGGTTCGTCGGCACGAGCTGCGTCACAGTCCCGTCGCGCTCGATGACGAAATGAACGGACGCCTTGCCGGTGTTCTCAGAGGCCAGATAGGCGGCGGAGTTGCCCTTATCCAGACGACCGGCGGTGTCGTGCATAATCACGATCTCAGGTGTGATTTCCCCGCCGGTGAAATAGGCAGGCTGAAACTTGATGCCGTCGATTTTGTGATTGGTGAGGCGCATGGGGAACTCCGAAACAATGACGCCATGCGTCTATGTTTCGGGTGTGCCATGACAGATCGGCAAGTGGGCCGGGGATGGAGTTCAGGGGATGATTAAAAGCCGGGAAGAAGGGGCTGGGGAGCCTCGCCATTTTCCCGGCGCATCTGCGTGCGCAGCTTATGAACATAGGCCGCAGTCACGCCATGCTCCATGGCGATGACATTCGCCGATCGAGTCGGGTTGGTCAATCCGGCATCGAGAATGTCAGCCCGAAGACGTGCTGCCTTGTCCTGACGCTTGCGCGCATTTTGCGATGGGATGTCGACGGATGTGCCACCAAAACGGGCGGCAAGCCATGTGACCACGTCTTCGCCGACCTCGGCAGCAAGATTCGATCCGGCAGCGCGCTTGGGAACGTCACGGCGTTGCCCGCCAGCATTCGCCAAAAGGCGCAGGGCTGCGGGCTGGCCAAGGTCTTGTTCCAGTTCGTCAATCCATGCGTCGCGCGGAAGGTCAACCATTGGACGCCTCCGCGAATTTAGACACCTCATTGCCCCAAACGTCGTGGCCGTCCCATGGTTCTCGCGCGAAGAGCTCGCAGCAGAAGGCATGTGGCAAAAGACGCTCGACCATTTCGCGCATCTGAATAGGTTTGCGGGAGTGCTCACGCCGGATCGCATCGATGCCGTCTGGGATGTCTGAGGGATCGAACACCTCTATCGCCGCATCGATCACATTGCGCTCTGATTTGGACTTAACCTGCGGCGCTCCCACCTTGCCGACCAGGAAGGGCTCCGTTGCAGAACGGAGCACATATCCCGTCCCGAAGGCCAGCTTCCAGTTCACGGTCCGCTTCGTCCAGGAACCGCCCGTGATGTAGGTAAATCCGAGATCCTCCATCAGGTCCTGCGCCTGTTTCAGGTGCGGCCATGTGGACCACATGAACAGAAGGCAATCCTTGCCTGCCAGATCCAGCACGGGAAGACGCCGCATGTCTTCGTTCGACATCGTGTCATAATGGGCTTCAGGCGACTTCTCATAGCCCTTGTCTGAGCGCATCTCATAGGACCATGGGAAATCCGCGATGATCGCGCCGTATTTCATGGGAGTGAGGTTCGCAAACGGCCAGTCAGACTTCGTCATCGAACTGCCTTTCTGGTCTCTGGCGTTTCGGGGGTTCAACAAGCATCACGGTTGCAACGACCGGGCGCTGCCCATCTTCTTCACGCACGACAAAACGTGCACCATTGATTGTCACGAAAGGCACGCCGGACATCCAGCGCGCAGCTACTGCCGCCGATATCTCAGAACGCAGCTTGTCGATCTCGAATCCGCCTACGCGTTCGAGATACCGAAGAACCGCATGATCTGAGACACCGACGTGTTTCATTCGAAGGACACCCCGTTACGAGTGCACATTGCCTTGAGCGCACGGATCACGGCGTTTATCTGCGCAGGATCTCGGATCGCATCGACATCGATGGGAACGGATTGCCATTTCCCTTCGAAACGCGCGCGGATAAAGGCGTTCAGCCCGTCCCGGCCCGGACGATCGAGCGCGCCCGCCTCGCCAAGTTTGGCCCAGAGCACATGCACAAGGCGCAGATCGGCGCGAGGCGCGAGCTTGTGACGCCCCTTTGAACCCCGTTTAAAGCCGGTTTCAAAACCCCGTTCCTTAAGAGCCTGCACCATCTTGCGCAGGTCCGCGTCGGTCATATCCGACATCGAGGCCTTGCCGGTCACAACGAGCTGGAGATCATGACGCGTCTCGCTGTCGATCCCAAGCTGCTTGCAGCCCGCGAAGATCTGGCGCTGGAGGGTGCGGTCAGCCATTAGTCGCCCCCCCGATCAACGCCGATTGAAACGCGGTAGGGCATACCGTCCATTTCGAATACCCAAGAGGCTTTGCAGCCTGGCATTATTCGATCCATGGTTTCAACGCGTTCTGCCATTTCAACAACCTTCTGGCCGATCTCGATTAGGTCTTCATCGTCGGTGTAATGGTCATCAGACATTGGCGCCTCCTGTAGCGCTAGGCCGCTTCGAATTGCGCTTTTTATGTCTTTCAAACACCTCTCCGAGATCCTTCAGGCAATGCGCCAGCGCGTACATATCGGTGGTCTCGAGGGTGATCTTGACAGTCGCTTTGCCGTTGGTTGTCGACGACGAGAACGTCTTGAGGGCCATCAGCTCCTGATCGCTGGAAGAGAGCATGAACAGGGTAGGCATTGCTTGGTCGTTCATTGGAGCGCCTCCGAGAACATCAGATATCCGGCGACAATCGAGGTCATCAGCCCTGAGATGTAGAAGATCAATACGACCCACATCGCGAGCCGGGCTTGGGTCCTGTTGTTCTCCAGAGCTTCCTTTGCGAGCGTTGCTGCATAAAGGAGGGAGAGCCCATGCAAGAGTGCGGAAACGAGATAGATGAAATACGTCATCACACCGCCTCCGTCCGCACAGCCGTGGACACCTTGGCGATGTCGAGGGGGACCATCGTTTCGGCCTTCGTCTCCGGGTCCACGCGGTAAAACCGGATGTAGGTGCTCGGGTCCCGCAGGATGGCTTTCTCGATCACATCCATAGCTTCCGCCCAGAGCGGATAATGGCTGAACTTCTTCTTGTGCTTGCGCAGGGCCAGCACAGACGAGACGTTGACCTTGCCTTCGTCATTCACCCGAAACGCGCTGGTCACGATCTCCTCGATGACCTCGCTGCTGCCTTCGAGCTCGTGGGTCAGAAACTGGTTCAGAAGCTCGCGCGCAACGGATAGCTCAGGCCCAAAGCTAATCGACTGGTTCACGGCCATTTCGACTTTTTTCGTACCGTCGACGCTCTTGATCGAAAAACCGCCCCGGCTGCCGGTGACCGTCAGGCCATAGTCCCCGAACATCATGTCGCGGAAGGCGCGCATCTCAATGAGCGATGCTTGCTTCAAGGACCGCAGGCGGTCGCTTTCCGTCTCAGCTTGCGAGAACAGGCGCATGACCAGCTCGTGCGCGAGCTGATCGCGGGGTTCGAGCGAGGACAGCGAGACATAGCTGCCGTCCGGACGGCGCACCAGGTCAGATGGAAGGGCTGCATTATCACCGGTCATTGGCGTGGTCCTTATGTTGCGGGATGGGTTTCATGCCGAGGCAGACGAGCGTTGCCGCCATGGCCTCGATTTCGTCATAGGTCACCATGGAGGTGCCGCGCCGCCCGTGGCTGTCGATCTTGCGCACCGCGCTGGCCGCCAGATCGAGCATTTCGTTTTCGGTGAAACGTGTGGCATCGCTCATGGCTCGGCTCGCTTGCTACGCGGGCAGCGATTGCAGGCCTTGTACATGCGAACCAACTCGCTGTTCACATTGGAATAGGACTGTCCTTTGAGCTGCCAGTTGCGGCATGTATTGGTGCCGATTTCGCCGAGTGCGGGACAGATGACAGTGGCATTTTCATAGACACCGCGCACCTGATCCTCGACGGCCTCCATGTTGCCCGTGTACTTTTTGCGCAACACGTTGGAGACCAGCGCGGCAGAGCGATTGAGGCGCTTGGCTACCTTGTTCTGGCTGCTCTTGGCGCATTCCGTCGCCAACAGTTCTACCCAGTCCGGAAGCTCATCGCCCCACGCTGTGCGTGCAATTTCCAGAGGGCCGCTCATGACCGCCCCTCCGGCTCATAGACGGTATTGGTGTTGGGATCATAGATCCGCTTCACACGCTGGATTTGCGGCGGCTTCGGGCCATCGTTGCGGATCAGGCGATATTCGGCGACCCGCCCTTTGATGGGGTCAGCTTTCTTCAGGACGCGCAGATACCCACAGGCCAAAAGCATTGCACAATATTTCTTGGCCGTTTCCTCCGGGATTTCGATTGACGCGGTCTGCACCAGATCGCGATAGGTGAAACGCTTCAGAATGCAGGCGCTGGTCCACATCTGCTCGGCAGCCTTGCCCTGAGTGACAGGCGTGCCGTCACGACGCAGGCGCGGCGCATGGTGGCCCGTGTCACGCAGGAGCTTGTATTTCCCCGGCTCACCAACACCAGCCGCTTTTTCGTATTCGAGATATCCACCTTTTGTCAGGCTGGAGAGATAGGAATAGATCGTCTTGGTCTCCAGCTTCGCATGCTGCCAGATGTCGTCGATCGTGAACCATCCCTCCTGCTGTTTCACGGCTTGCCAAATCTCCTGACGGCCGGGGCGGTTTTCGTGAGAGGGATGGCGCCCTGTTTTGATCTTCTTGGTCATCAGAGGAGCCTCCGGGGATCGGGTGCTTCACCGGTGAAGAGTGTCACGCGCTCAATGTCGGCCATCTCGATGGTCGATTTGTCGAGCTTAAGCGCGTGCTCATGGATTTTTTGGAGGTTGACCACGATCCGGCGGGCACGGGCCTGCGACTCTTGCAGAACCACCTTAAGGACGTCTTCTGAAATCTCGATGCCAGGGCAATTGAGCTGAGCCAGCATCCCGGTTTCACGCAGATCGCTTGGTTGCGCGGGCACCCAATCGAGAATCCGGTTATGGAACCGTTCCCAGCGTGTCAGCGTCTGCGGCATCATCTCTTCGCCAATCAAGATGATTGTAGCCTTAGAGCTTTCGTAGATATCGTAGACCACGCCGACCATGCGGGTGTTGGCCAGAAGATGCCCTTCATCGATCAACAGCGGTCGCCCGGATTTCAAAAGCTCCTCGCCGATAATTTCAACGAGGTCTCCCAACCGGCCTTTCGGCGTCATGCCAAGCGAGGTCACGATTTTCTGGGCGAATTTCGTGGGCGACCAGGTGTTTTTCATCTCGACGTGATAGGCGTCATACCGGTTGGCGCACCACGCCGCCGCCGAGGTTTTACCAAGCCCGCTATGGCCATAAAAACAAGCCATGCCCGGCAAAACGTCGTTCCTGTTCTGCACCCGCTCGATCAGTTCGGCGAGCAAAAGCACATTGCGCAACGGCAAAGTGTTCGTACTGTTGACCATTCCTGCTCCGTCCATCATTCTCTCCTTGCTTCGTCATGTCCCCGAAGGCCTGCACGCTTTCGGGGACGGTTTTTACCCAATCGCCGCCGCGCCGAAGGCGTCGTAAGCTTTCCGCTGGGCCTGATATTCGGGGATGCGCTGCATCCGTTCCCAGAACCGCGCGTCGTCTTCAGAAATCTGTTCCCCGGTCTCTGAGCGCCGTTCGATGTCCAGAGCGCGCCAGAACCGATCTGCCGAACTATCTTCCGCAGGCGTCTCGACAGCCGCCTTCCGGGGCTTGCTGAAATCCACCTCGAAGACCTTCAGGCGGTCATCGACAGCCGGATCAGGTGTGGGCAGCGGTTTGGCAATCACGGGTTTCTGATGACGCACAGGCGCGATTTCGACCACCTTGGCCTCGATCATCGGTGTCTCAGGCTGCGGTAGAGTGGCAAGCTCGGCGGCGTATTCCTCGACCGACAACGGGCGGGTGAGCTTGAGCGCTTCTTTCGCCGCCTTCCGACGCTGACGGTCGAGCTTGGCCTGCATCTGTGCGCCGACCAGATCGAAGAACCCGACCTTTTCCCGGCACTCGGCAAAGCCGAGATAGGCCCCGTCGAGCGCGTAGATGTACAGCCCTTCGTGAAGGTTCTCCGGGTTGAACCGAGCGGTGATCCTCTGGCCGCGATAGCTGTTCATCCAGTCCGCCCAATAGCGGTTATCGAACAGGCGCAACTCGCCATGGGTTTTGTGGAGCTTGCGCACCTCTTGGCCCATGAGCCAGAGCCGGTGCTGCTCTTCCGTGGCCTTGCGGATTGTCGCTTTGGCATAGCTCTCCGCAAAGGTCTCGTCGAAGCTGCGCCCGCGCGCATTGTCTGTCAGACGCCCTGGGCGAGCATTATGCCTGCGCACCTCCTGATCAAGGATCACGAGGAAGTCTTCGAGCGGAATGGCACGGGACATATAGTCTTCAGGCTTCGCATCCGGGCGATTGCCGGTATAGGCCCCGGCAAAAGCGGGGTGCTTGGCAATCCGCTCAGCGAAATCTCCAAAACCGCGTTCAATCGGCTTGGCCTGACCATGAGCCGGGGTGGCCCAGTGGATTTTGACGCCCATCTGCGGCAAGACGCCGAGGCCGTCGTCCTCACGCACCTTGAAACGGAACCGGGTTTTGGTGCCTGCGGTCAGCCATTTGTTGGCGAACTCCATGCCGTTGTCGAACAAGCAGTGTTTCGGAATGCCATAGGTCTCGACCATCTCCCCATAGGCGCCCATGACGGCGACCTTGTTCGGGTCGAGATCGACGCGATAGGTCAGCATTTTGTTCGAATAGAGGTCCTGGAACATCGCGATCTGCGGGCGCACAGGCTTGTCGATGCCCGGCCATTGCACGAACACGTCGATCTTGTGACAGTCGGCGTTGACGGCCTCCATCGCGGTCAAAGTGGACCGATCCCTGATTTGCGGCGGGAAGCACTTGGCAAGCCCACGTTCGCCCTGACGGGCCAGCACCTGCGTCACATAGGGCACATTCTTCTCGATCCAGCGCCGTGCGGTGCGATCCTGCAGGAACTTGACGCCGCGCGCCTTGCACAGCTCCACGACCCGGTCGTAGCAGGCCTTGAATTCCGGCTCTCCGAGGCGAAGGTAATCCGCCTTAAGCCAGTCGAGGAATTCCGGGTCACATGTGGCTTTCTTGCGCTTCGGCGTGGCCGCACGATGGCGCGGCGCGAGATAGGCCAGCCAGTCCGCCGGATCGACACCTTCCACCATGGCAAGCCAGTTCCAGAGTGTGCGTTGCCCAGAACCGGCCTCCTGCGCCATATGCGCGACGGCTCCATGCTTGCCCAAAGGGCCGCTCAACGCATCGATCCGCTGGACAATAGCCAGTCGATCTCGTGCTTTTGCCTTGGCGGTTTCGGGCAAAGCCTCGAAATAGGCCCAGACCTCGCCCCTGTCTGTTGGCTGGGTATCTTCGCGCGGAGCCTGACCTTTGAGCAAAGACGCCTGTGCCCGCGCGGGCAGAAGCTTCCAGTGGTACTCATAACCACCGCCGCGCCCCTTGCGCTTGCGGGCGAGCTGCGGGTGTCCACGCCATCCCTGCCGCGCGGCCAGAGCATCGACGCCTTGACGCGTTCCCGGCACATCCGGCAACCCGCTCGCGGCCAGCGCGTCCGTTGTCCACCATTCCTGTACCGGAGCCTGCATCATTCAGCAGCCTCCCGGTGCGGGAATTCCACACCAAGCTCATAGCCAAGCAGCGCGATCAACTCGACGCCGTGCTGTTCCACGAAGCGGCGCTTTGCCGCCTGCGAGGCGCGGGTAAACGCGTTCGACAGGGTGAGATACTGCTGATCAACGGGGGCTTTAACGGGGGCTTCACCCTCCCGTTCAACCTTGATCGCCTTGCGGGCGTCAGATGCGCTCTTTGCGTTGCCCGCAGACAGCTTGAGCACAACGGCCTGACGCTCTTTGGCGTCTCCGATTTTAGAAATGTCGCGCAAATCCTTCATCGTCACGCGACGTTCAGATGCTTGAAGCAGGTCGATTTCGTCAGGCGACAGGTTCTCTCCGGCCTGCAATGCCCGCTTGACAGTGCTCTCGTCGACACCGAAAGCATCGGCCATGGTTTTGGTCAGGGGCATAATGCCCCTGACCAGATTTCCGGTGTGCTGGTTGCCCTTAAACACACCCGGTTTGCGCTCAGGATGCAGTGTATAATAGTCTCGTTTCCACGACGCGACGAACACCGCCGTTTGCAGCGGGGTCATCCGCGCTGCACCCAGATTGTTGCTCGCTTCCATCGCCCGCGCCTCATCTGCGCGGCATTCAACCACCAACGCGGCAATGTCTTCCAGCCCCATGCGGCGGGACGCTTCCAGCCGGTGCGCGCCGTCAATCAGCGTGTATTTTCCACGATCCTTGCGCACATGAATGGGCGTTGTGATCCCGGTATCTTCGGCCATCAGCATCAGGTTTTCGACAAAGCTTTCACGCACTTCGCGCAGCCGCCCGGTCACCTCGATTTCATCCAGTCCAAGCCGGACGATATTGCCACTGTTCAGGAATTTCATTGGCTCACCCCACGAAATTCACTGACGGCCAAACGGGCTTCAGTAATGCGCGCCTGCGCTTTATTCAGCACTTCGTCAGCTGTGTCCGATATGATTTCCAGTGCTTCGCGGTCACCATCCGCGAAGATATCTTCAATGGACGCATCGCTGAGATGTGCCTCATGGCAAACCCGCTCGAACATCTTGAAGAGCGCCTGAAGGTCCAGATCGAGACGATCAATGAGTTTTCGTTCGGGGCTCATGTCCGGCCTTTCTTCTTGCTGGGGGCTTTGTAGAAATCGCCCAGACCTGCGGAGCCGCGTGAGCAGCTGTCACACAGGCGGTTGTGAATGCCTTCGGACGCGAAGGTCTTGCCACAGCACATGCAGGGGCGCGGGCCGCGCTTGGCCTTGTCGTCCGCCTGACGTTGCAGCCGGTCACGCAACTGCTCCGCCTGCGGGCGGAAGTTGATCAACCCCGAGGCATGTGCCCCGTCCGGGTCGACCACGAAATAACCGCCCAAAATCTGCTTGATGGAAAAGCGATGCGAGGGCTTGGCCGCATGTTGGAAGTGCTTGCTCATGTCGTCACCTCACTGCCTGTAGGTCACGTCCAGAAACTCCGTGAGGAGGTCCGTGACGCCGGTCTCGATCAGAAGGTTCAGTTCGGTGACCAGCGCTTTGCAGGCCTCCTCGTAACGGTGAACCACCTCGTAGAGCGGCAGGTCATCGCCATACTGATGCAACCACGTCTGGTATTCGTCATGTGCCTTCTGGGCGAGGTCGACGACGCGGTCGAAGCGCTGTTTCGGGCTCATGACCTGAACCGCGGGATGAATGCTCATTTGAACACCTCGCTAAACATGGGAAAAAACCAGAAGGAGCCAAACAGGATCACCCAGAGGCAGATCACGCCAATCAGATCCCCGGCCCAGCTGTCCTCAAACCGCGCGTTCGCCTCTTTGAGCCTGCGCCAGACCGCGCGCGCAGTCCCCAGGGCGCGCGGTCTGGCTGGCTCACGCACCACCCGGCTTTCAATCGGGAGGGGTGTGGTGCGGAACTCTGTTTCGCGGGAAAGATCGTGACGCGATGCGTCCCGCGTAAGCGGAGCGTAGGGGTTCCTGCGTTTTTCCATCAGATCACTCCTACGAAATGGAAGATGACGAGGCCGAGCGCGAGCTGAACGGCCAGCATTGTCAGGAAGAAGGTGCCGAACGACATCACGCGGCCTTCCCTTTGGCGGAGGGGCGGTCGATGTGATCGGGCCATTCAAGGTCCGAGGCCCAATGATCGTCGAAGAACGCCAGTACCTTGGCGGCTGTCGCCGTGCGGCAATCGCTGCCGTCCTTCAGTTTCTTGAAAAAGTCACCCTTACCGAGCGCACGCATCGAGATCGCATAATGCGTGACGCCCTGATGGGCAGCGAGCGTATCCGCAAGGGTTATGAGGGCTGTTCTTTGATCCATGCTCAAAGATTAGCTCAGTTGAGCCATATCATTCAAGACAAATTTGGCTAACTATTGTCGAATTAGCCAAATCGGGCTAACGCTTAGCCATGGACCCGATTCTGGAACATATTGACGAGGCCTTACGCCGTAAGGGACTTTCTGATGCAGCCGCATCTAAGTTGGCTGTCGGGAATTATTCGTTGATCAAGAATATGCGGTCTGCGAGATCTGAAGATAAAAGATATAGTTTTCAGGCTCTCCAAAAATTGGCAGAAGTGCTAGATTTAGAGTGCTATTTCGGGCCACCTCGTGATGCGCCAGACGCACCTCAACCGCCTGCAGCAGACCCTGCTGAATTGGCTGAAATACCGCTTTACAATGCAGGATTGGCGGCAGGTTCTGGCGCTGCCAATGGCGAAGACGAGATCATCGATTATTTGGCCTTTCGCAAAGATTGGTTGCGGAAGATCGGAGTGGCGCCCTCGAATGCAGTCATGGCTCGTGTGAAGGGCGAGAGCATGCAACCTACGATCTCGTCAGGAGATATGGTGCTCATCGACAAGTCCAAAACGGACATTTTGTCGAGAGGAGGCGTTCGCAAGACCAGCAAGCCTCACGTCTATGCCTTCGTTGAGGCTGGAGAGGCGCGAGTGAAACGGATCGACAAAGTCGATACTGATTTTTATGCCGTTATGTCGGACAACGCGGAATTTCAGATAGAGTTTAAAACGGGGAAAGCCCTCCAGGACATGCATATCATCGGGCGTGTTATGTGGTGGGCTCATACGGATCGGGGTTGAAGCGATGCCAAATTGTAAAAAGTGCGGGAAGAAAGTCAGCTCTTTCACGATTAGTCATGATGGGCTTTGCAACCGCTGCTATGGTATCGAATTTGATAGACGTCAAAAGGAACAAGCGTTGGAAGAACAGGGGCTTTTGGAGGATTTCAAAGCCGAAAGTGAAGCCGCCGCTCGCATCATACTCACCACCGAGACGGCACATAACCTGCCGGTCACGGAGCGCCTCGGGATCGTCACCTCCGAATATGTCATTGGCCTGAATATGTTCAAAGACATCGCATCGTCTGTCCGGGATGTCTTTGGGGGGCGCAGTAAAACCATGCAAAACGGCCTGCGGTCAGCTCGTGAGAACGCGCTGGATGAACTGAAGAAAGAGGCTCACGCCCTCGGTGCCGACGCCGTGGTCGGCATCGACCTGGACTACAGCGAGATCTCTGGCGCCGGGAAATCAATGCTCTTTCTGGTGGCCAGCGGGACTGCAGTGAAATTAGCGAAAGGGGAGGCTCTCAATGGGCAAAACTAAAGTGATAAAAACTCAACAGCCTGTGGCAACCAAGCCCTCATCACCGCCACCACCAAAACCAAAGAAATGAAGTATGGCAAAAAGCGACAATACAAACAGCACTGTAGAATATTCAGAGCAACCCATTGCCACAAAGGCAGCATCAGAGCCGCCGCCAAAACCCAAGCCGAAAGGATGACTTGATGAGTGACCAGAAACCAGCGCCGAAGGGCGGGAGAGTTTTTACCGGAGACTCAAAACAGCCAGTGGCCTCTAAGCCAACTTCATCACCTCCTCCGAAACCTAAACCGAAGGGCTGATACGATGAAAAAGCCTATCAATAGTGAAGACCTAGAGCGACATCTATCGGTTGTGCGAAATAGCGGGACCAGAAGTATTCAAGGCTCTAAGCAACCTCTTAAAAATGAAATGAAACCTGCTCCTGCGAAACCGAAGCCTAAAGGTTAATTTGGCATTGTGACATCGATACGGGAGATTTCGGATGCGGGAATAAAGCTCATTTCATATCCCCAGTCAGAGCGCTCCGGATCAAAGGGAGAAACCTCCTCCCAATCTGCTGTTCCCGGTTTCAGGACATCGGTTACGTAAAGAGCAATTGATCCATCCATTCCGAATAGGCATGGACCGAGAGGCGCGTCATTAAACTCTGCCAGTTGATTACACATAACGTGTGACCCATCCTTTAACTTTACTACTAACCGTGTCGGCCCCTTCAGTTGTCGGGCCAACATGCTTCGCCAAACATCCGAATGGCCATCATGATCCGATATGCCGCTGTCGCGCAAAACCGAAAATGTCTTTTCCTGCCCCCACCGTCGCCAAACAGCTGCCAGAACAAGTACTAAAACTGCTGCGCAAAACGGCGTGAGATTTGGGGGTAATGACCACTCTCGGAGTGATGTCAACTGGCCGATAGCTGCTCCGATGACCTTAGTTGCCGCAGCGAATACGAGGCTGATAAAGGTCACGTCCACCGCTGAATGATGTGAATCTCGACCCACAAATGCTAAGCGATAGGACATGTATCCCGCAGCAATGCTGATCAGAATATCAAAAGGCAAATCGAGAAGAAGCTTAACCTGTTCCATACAGATCTCCGGTCGCATTAGGTCATTAGGTCATATCAGAGATCAAAAAGGATTTGGCCCCGAAACTGATCTGAAATCAGTTGCATGTTCGCGAGATAAGACTTCCGAACGTAAAATGCTCAACTATATGAAAGATAATAATTTTATCTAACATGCAACTGCCTCGATGAACTTTTCGCCCGATTTGCATGTTCGGACATAGAAGCGGATCGCCCCAAGCCCGTTAAAATCAGCCTTTAAGCCTTATTTCCTTGGCGCATTGCGGCTTCCCATACTAAACATCGATCCGCTTCAGCGCTTGCTTCACAGGTCATTTTAAGCCCATTTGGCGGCTTACTGCATGACATACGAACTCTCTGCTAAATTTGCCCTCAGCCTTTCCCAAGCGCCTTTTTTCATTGGCCTATTGCGGTTCTTCGCAGATCATCTTGCCTCTTCGCACTTCCTGCAGGTTCTTCTGTCATTCAACAGCAGAAACGAAGATGGCAAGACGACTGAGACGGAACCATAGCCCAGCCTTCAAGGTAACAGCCGCGCTGGCGGCTTTGAAGGGCGACAGAACCATGAGCTAATTGGGACGCAGTTCGACCGGCATCCCAACCAGATCCAGCAATGGAAGGTTCGGCTTCTGAACGGTCTCTTCGACGTGTTTGACGACAAGCCGAGGAGCAAAGACGGAGATCGTCGTCATATCCCTGCATGCGAAGATCTTCCGCCAACCTCGGCTAAAGGCCTTATTTCATTGGATCATTTCTGTTCTTCGCAGATCATCGTGGCTCTTCGCACCTCCTGCAAGGTTATGTGTCATTCGACACCCCTCAAGGGCAACTGTGGGAAAACCATTCCGGGTATTGCTGGAATACGTTTGGCCAAACGAGAGATCCGAAGAGGGTTAAGGTTGATCTTAACTCAACCCTACGAGCTCTCATTCATCCTGGCAACGCCTCGCCAAAGGCTGCCTCTGACTGACGCTATTTCGCCAAACCGTCAAATTGGGTCACAAACCTGACGATCAGGTCGTTTTCGTCTGACGTTTAACAGGAGGATAGTGGCGCGCTGGGGAGGATTCGAACCCCCGACCCCTTGATTCGTAGTCAAGTACTCTATCCAACTGAGCTACCAGCGCGCGGGGTAGGGGCGATGTACAGAGAGTCGCCGGGGGGCGCAAGAGGCCATTGTCATTTTTTTGAAAAACTTATCGACCTTGGCGCGATTGTCATTCGGCGGCCTCTGCCGAAGCTGGCTTTTCGGCTTGTACCGGTACGGAAATGGCAAAACCTTTCGGAAGGTGGATTTCAAACGCCGTGCCCGACGCATCGGTATGTTTGAGCAGCAACCGTCCACCATGACCGCGAACCAGTTCGGCGGAAATCGCGAGGCCAAGGCCAAACCCACCCTTGCGTGTGCCGCCCTGAAACGGTTGGAACAGGTATTCGCGCGCTTTCGGCGGCAGACCGGGACCTGTATCGGTCACGGACAGCACCCATTCCTCCTCATCTTCCCGCCCAGCCACGGAAATCTCGCCGCATTTGCCGGTCGCCATAATCGCCTGACGCGCATTGCGCACCAGATTCGAGAGCACGCGATGCATCTGTTCGTGATCCGCGCGCACCACCATGGTGGCGGGAATGTCCTCGGCAAAGGACAGATCGAAATCGCCGATCGCAAGGCGCTCGCCCTCGATCACCTCAGCCACGAGTTCGGCCAGACGCACACCCGTGAGGGTCGGCGCGGGTTCTTCGGCCTTACCGAAGGCCAGCGTGGTCTCACAAAGGTTCACAGCGCGCTGGATCGAATTCACCAGCTTCGGCGCAGAGCGGGTTACGGCGGGATCTTCGGACATTTCGAGCCGGTCGGTAAAAAGCTGAGCCGTGGTGAGAATGTTGCGCAGATCGTGCGACACCTTTGCCACCGCCCCGCCCAATTGCGCCAGCCGTTCCTTTTGCCGCAAGGAGGCGGTCAGCTCCGTCTCCATCGCCTTGAGTGCGGCTTCGGCCTCACGCAGTTCCGCGACCTTGGCAGAAGGTTCGATAATCCGCCGGGTGTCCTCGGGCGCCTGGGCATAGGAGGTCATGGCATTGACCACCCGCTTGATCGGCCGCACCAGAAGGGCGCGCACGGCGAGGAACAGCAGGCCGGCCGTGAGGAAAGAGATCACGGCAGACAGGAGCAGAATGCGCAACCCGTAGTCGATCATCGCAATGCGCAAAGGCGCGGTCGGCAACGTCACCTCGATCAACAGCCCCGCCTGCTTCACCGGATCGCCGATGACACGAATCACACGCTCTTCGGGATCGAACAAGGTCACCATGGCATCGCGGATCAGCTCGAAAGCGGTGGCATCGCGCAGATCGTATGTCGCGTGGATTTGCTCCGGGATCGGTGAAGAGAGCACAAGCTGGCGAATCTCGTTGCGCCGCAGCACGACGTTATAGACGTCGGCATTGGCCAGCAGCTCGTCTTCGAGATCCATGTCGAGACTGTCGTTGGCGAGCAGCGCCAGAGAGGCAATCTGGGCGCGTTCCAACCGGGACAACAGGAAATCTTCGCGAAACCGCGCGACAGAAGGAACAAAGATCATGATCTCAGCGGCCATCACAAAGATGACCGTCAACATCAGGAACCGTCCCGTCAGCGTATTGAGAAACCGCGGCAGTTTCATCGCATCCCTTACGGCAAAAGCCTCTGAATCGCTTGCACGACCCGTTTGAGCTTTCGATTATCGAAAAGCCTCGGGGTAAAATAGGCACTTGTCACACGTTTGTTAAGCTCGGCCAGTGTTGGATAAGGCGCGATCATGCCTGCAATCTTGCTCATCTTGAGCTTTGCCGAAATCGCAAGCGACCAGAGCGCAATCAATTCGCCCGCCTCAGGCCCGACGATTGTCACACCGACAGGGCGCGATTTGACCACCATGAGCTTGATGAACCCCGGCCCTGCACGCCCCGTCGCGACGGCCCGGTCATTGCCCGCAACCTCCGCCCGCACCACCTCGAGCTTGTCACCATGAAGCGCGCGCGCCTCCCCCTCGGTTAACCCGATCTGCGCTAGCTCCGGGTCGGTGTAGGTCGCGTGCGGAATATGATCTTCGCGCAGTGTCGCGGGCAGACCGAACAGAAGCCCACGAATCGCCACTCCCGCCTGGTAGCCCGCGACATGGGTAAAGCGTGGATGACCGGCCAGCACATCGCCCAGCGCATAGATGCGGCGGTTCGAGGTCCTGAGATTTGCGCCCACGCATATGCCGTCCTTGCTGCGATCCACATCGGCATGCTCCAGCCCAAGCTCTTCGGAATTGGCACGCCGTCCGGCGGCCACCAGAAGATGCGAGCCGGAGAGACGTTGCCCGTCCGAAAGCAGGAGAGAGATCGCCCCGCCCTGCCCCGCAACCTCGCTGACCTCCATCTCTTCAAGGATGCGGACGCCCTCCGCGATCAGGGCTTGTTTCACCAGTCCAGCCGCTTCGACATCCTCCCGCGCCAAAACCCGGCTCGCCTCGATCACCGTCACCCTGGCCCCGAACCGGACGAAGGCCTGGGCCATTTCCATACCGATCGGACCGCCGCCGAGAATCATGAGATGCTCAGGGCATTCGGACAGGGTCCAGAGCGTCTCATTCGTCAGACAGGGCACGTCCGACACCCCGGGAATGGGCGGAATGAAGGGCCGCGAGCCCGTGGCAATCACAAAACGGCGGGCCTTGATCCTGTGCTCCCCAGCCTCCACGCGTTTGGGCGAGGTAAACCGCGCCGCCTCGCGGATCACCTTACAGCCGAGAGTTTCAAACCGCGCCTGACTGTCATGCGGGGCGATGGCGGCAATGCTCTCCCGCACATGCGCCATGGCCTCCGGAAACGTCATCCCGGAGGTGGCACCGTGGATCAGAGCCTTCGAAGGCACGCAACCGGTGTTGAGGCAATCGCCGCCCATCTCGCCCTTCTCGACAAGCACGACCCGCGCCCCCATCTGCACCGCACCTGCGGCAACAGACAGCCCGCCGGACCCCGCCCCGATGATGCAAATGTCGGTCTTGATCGTCTTCATGCGCGCTCCGCTGCCTTCCCTTTGCGCCAAGCCTTCCACAAAACCGGCGCGAGCGCGAGCAGACAGAGCCCCATCAGCGGCAAAAGGATGTACGGTTCGAAAATCACCCCAAGATCGGGCGCCTCACCGCGTTCAAACACTTCGCTCAACCCGGCCCCTACAGAGGTATAGACCAAAGCGCCCGGCACGATGCCCAGCGCCGTAGAGATCACGAAGCGGTGGAACGGCACACCGAAGAGTGCCGGTAGGAGATTGGCGACGAAAAACGGCACCACCGGAAGGAAACGCAGCAGGAACAGCATGGACCATTGATTCTCGTCGATGCCCTGCTTGATGCGGTGTATCCGGCCCTCCGAGGCGTCGATCTTGGCTGCGAGCCAGTCGCCCAAGCCCCAACGCGCCGCAAGAAACAGGGCAGAAGCACCAACAATCGCCGCCGTCATGTTGAACAGCACTCCGGGGAACAGTCCGAACAGGAAACCGCCCGTCAGTGTCGACACCGTCGCCCCAGGCAGGGAAAGCGACACGATCCCGGCATAGACCATGATGAAAACCAAAACAGAAAGCGCTCTATGGCTTTCGGTGAAAGCCACCAGCCGCGCGCGGTTCTCAGACAGGGCTTCGAAACTCAGATGCTCGCGCAACACCACGGCCAGCGTCACGGCACTGAGCGCCAAAAGCGCCAGCGCCCAGATATGTTTTTTGCCGCGTTGATCCGTGTCGCTCTGCACCGGCCCGTCCTTCGATTGCATGGGTTGCGGCAGAATGCGCAATCCGGCATGAGACCGCCAGAGTTTCGCCACCCCTCTCACGCGCCGGTGATCAGTCTGTCAGGACTTTATGGTTCCGCCCCCGCATTCGGGGCCATTTTGTTACAGAATTCCGGCGCATGAGAATTGACAACCGCCCGCGAGCCTCCTATTGGCAGGGCTTCGAACGATTACTCGCCTTCGAATCCCTTTGTGATGTCGCCTTATGGGCAGTGACGATCGGGTTTGGGCCCCAACGCAACCGATGGAGATGGCGCGATGAAACGCACCTATCAACCGAGCAACCTCGTCCGCAAGCGCCGTCACGGCTTCCGTGCCCGTATGGCCACCAAAGCCGGCCGCAAGGTTCTGAACGCGCGCCGCGCTCGTGGCCGCAAGTCCCTCTCCGCGTAATTCGCGCTTCCGGGACCGCCTGAACAGGCAAAGCTGATGACACCGCCGAACGCACCCGAGGACAAGGCACTTGCCGACGCCGAAGGGTCGCAGTCGGCGGTTTTGTCATGCGTACTGGATACGCCACCCCTTGTGACACTGTCGAAACGCAACGACTTCCTGAAAGCGGCCCGCGCGCGGCGTCAGGGCACGTCGAGCTTTCTGTTGCAGGGTCGCAAACGCGACGCCATGGAGCCCGCTACGGGCATCCGGGTCGGCTATACCTGCTCCAAGAAGGTCGGCAATGCCGTCGCCCGCAACCACGCCAAGCGGCGGCTGCGCGAAGCGGCGCGTTTGGTGTTGCCCGAACTTGGCCGCGACGGGTGGGATTACGTGCTGATCGGCAAGAAGAACGACACAAGCGCGCGGCCCTTCGATCTCCTGTTGAAAGACCTCAGATATGCTCTGAGAAAAGTGCACGGAGATGCGCAATGACCCCGCTCGCCTTTGTCATCTCCCTCCCTGTGCGCGCCTATCGCAAGGTGTTCTCGCCTTTCGTCGGGCACAATTGCCGCTATCAGCCGACCTGCTCGGCCTATGCGATGGAAGCACTGGAAAAGCACGGGGCGATCAAGGGCACATGGCTCGCCATCCGCCGCATCGGACGCTGTCATCCGCTGGGCGGCATTGGGTACGATCCGGTGCCCGAGCCGAAATCCAAATCTGCGCCGCACACACCCGAGGAAAAGCCCGATGCTTGACGATCTCGACGACATTCACCCGCTGTTCCACGGCGCACCCTCCACCACAGAGTTCAAGAAGCTGCGCAAGCGGATCATCCGCAATGTGCGCGAGGCGGTCGAGCAATACGGCATGGTCGAACGCGGCGCGAAATGGCTCGTGTGCCTCTCGGGTGGCAAGGACAGCTATACCCTGCTCGCCGCGCTCTACGAATTGAAATGGCGCGGCATGTTGCCGGTCGAACTGGTGGCCTGCAATCTCGATCAGGGCCAGCCGGGGTTCCCGGCAACCGTTTTGCCGGAATTTCTCGAAAAGATGCAGGTGCCGCATCGCATCGAGTATCAGGACACCTATTCCATCGTCATGGACAAGGTGCCTCAGGGGCGGACGTTTTGTGCACTCTGCTCGCGCCTGCGCCGCGGCAATCTTTATCGAATCGCCCGCGAGGAAGGCTGTACCGCGGTCGTTCTCGGGCACCATCGCGACGATATTCTCGAAACCTTTTTCATGAATCTCTTCCACGGTGGTCGACTTGCCACCATGCCGCCGAAACTGGTGAACGAGGAAGGCGATCTCTTTGTCTACCGTCCGCTCGCCCATGTGGCCGAGGAAGATTGCGAAAAATTTGCCAAGGCGATGAATTACCCGATCATTCCCTGCGATCTCTGCGGGTCGCAAGACGGGCTTCAACGCCAACAGGTTAAGCAGATTCTCGATGGTTGGGAGAAAAACAGTCCCGGCCGCCGTCAGGTCATGTTCAAGGCCCTGACCAACATCCGGCCGTCGCATATGATGGACCCGAAACTCTTCGACTTCCTTGGCCTTACGCTCACAGAGCGCCCGGCGATGGAAGCAAATGAAGAAAATTCTATGGAAATCCCAAGGTTGCGTTAACCGACCGGCCACTTTCTTTGGTCATGGTCCGGGGTGTCAAAGGCCAATGCTGGTCTTTTTCGAAGACACCAACAGACCGGGACAAGAACCATGCCGAACGACATCGCTGCCAAGCTTCACCGCCTGCGCGATGCCCTGACGGGGCCACAGACACTCGCTTTCCTCCCTGCGCTGTGCCTCGGTGCCTATTGGTTCGTCGGAGAAAGCCTTCTCATCGCCTGCGCGCTCGTGTTACCGGCACTTGCAGCCCTTCTGAACATGACCACGGGTGTACATTACCAAGGCCCCGTTGCGCGCGACGGCCTCACTGGCCTGCCGCTGCGCCGGACCATTACCGACACGCTGGACCAGATACTGGATGCCCGCGACACGACAGGCCGCACCACGGCCTGTCTCGTGGTGGAGATCGACGATTTTCTCGCGCTGAGTTCGGGGTTCGGCACTGCCGCAAGCGATGACATTCTGATCAGCACTGCCCGTCGCCTTCAGGATTCGTTGCGCGATCACGACACCATCGCGCGCCTCGAAGGCGCGCGTTTCGCCATTGCGCTTGCGCCGGTCCGCCGCGCCGATCTGGAATCTCTCATTCAATTGGCCTCTCGTCTGCAAGCCGCCCTGTCCGAGCCTTTCTCGATCCATGCCAGCAAGATTTTCGCGACCGCATCCATCGGGTTCTGTATACCAAATCGCGCTCCGGCGGCCTCCGGCCAAGCCTTTCTCGACGCTGCGGAGATCGCCTTGAGCGACGCACATCACAATGGTCCCGGCTCGATCCGCGCCTTTTCCCCGGCGATCGCCCCGCGCACCCTTGAGCGCGGCAGTCTCAACACCGATGTCGGTGAAGCGCTCGAGAACGGGCAAATCCTGCCCTGGTTTCAGCCCCAGATCTCCACAGATACCGGCGCGGTTTCAGGTATGGAGGCGCTCGCGCGCTGGGCGCATCCCGAACAGGGCGTTCTTGCCCCCGGTCAGTTCATGCCGGATATCGAAGAGCTTGGCCTTTTGGAACGCCTGAGCGAAGTGATGCTCTATCACGCGTTGAAAGCAATCAAAACCTGGGATCGCGCTGGCTTCCATATTCCGTCCGTTGCCGTCAATTTTTCGCCGACCGACCTTGCCAACCCGAAAATCGTCGACAAAATCCGCTGGGAGCTTGATCGCTTCGAACTTGTACCCGCACGTTTGAGTGTGGAAATCCTCGAAAGCGTCATTTCCTCATCCGACAACGACACGATCACCCGCAACATCTGGGCGCTCAAGGAAATGGGCTGCGGCATCGATCTCGACGATTATGGCACAGGACACGCCTCCATCGCCAACATCCGCCGCTTCGCCGTGAAACGCATCAAGATTGATCGCTCTTACGTGTCTCGCTGCGATCTGGATCGGGATCAGCAAAGCATGCTGGCCGCCATTCTCACCATGGCGGAGCGACTCGACCTCGAAACTCTGGCCGAAGGCGTGGAAACCGTTGGAGAGCACGCCATGCTCTCCCAGCTTGGGTGTCATCATGTGCAGGGGTTTTCGATCTCGCGTCCGATGACCTTCGAGCAGACGCTCGAATGGATGGAAACCCACAATCGTAAACTGGCGCAGACCCCGCAGATCGGTCGACGCGCGAGTTGATCACTTTCCGGCATTTTCCTCAGGAAATAACCGAAACCGCTTGACCTCAGGGCTTCTGGGAGGTTGAACCTCCCGGGACTGAATTCCAAAATCGGGCGGCCTAGATGGACGATCAAAACAAGAACCTGATTCTTGCCGTGGTGCTGAGCGGCATCGTATTACTTGGGTGGACGATCCTGTTCCCCGCGCCGGAGACCGTAACGGATCCGAATGCGACGGTGACGGAGGTTGCCAGTACAGACGCCGGGCAAACGACTGCCATCGCGCCACCGGCGACCACGGGCACTGCAGGGACCACCTCCGTTCCTGCGACGGCTTCCACCTCTGCCGAAGCACCGCGCATTTCCATCGAAACACCGCGCGTCATCGGTTCGCTCTCCCTCGTCGGCGGGCGCATCGACGACCTGTCTCTCAAGGATTACAAAACGGAGATCGACGGCGAAGAGATCGTGACCCTCCTCGAACCCGTCGGTGCCGCAACGCCCTATTACGCCACCTATGGCTGGGCTCCCGGTGGCGCCTTGACCGTTGACGACGTCCCCGGAGCCAACACGCTCTGGTCCGTGGAAAGCGGCTCCGAACTCACCCCGGACACCCCCGTCTCCCTGATCTGGGACAATGGCAAAGGCCTTGTTTTCCATCGTGAAATCTCGATCGATGACAATTACCTCTTCACCATCACCCAATCCGTGGAAAACGCGGGCGATGCCGCCGCGCGGCTCTTCGCCTATGGCGTCGTGGCCCGCCACGGCACGCCGGAGCGCACCGTGCGTTCCCCCGTCCTCCACGAAGGTCTCGTACGTCTCTCCGACAAGGAACTGGACGAAGAGAAATACAAGGACATCGTCGATTTCGACTATGACCCTCGTGAAGGCGGCCGGGTTTCGGTCGTACCCGTCGAGGCCAATGGCTGGACCGGTTTCACCGACAAGTACTGGATGACCTCTCTCGTACCGCAACCCGGCCAGAGCTTTACCTCGGTGGTGAAATACGTCGAAAACGGCAACATCTATCAAGTCGAAACCCGAATGCCGACGGTTGATGTTGCCCCCGGTGACAGCGTCGAAACCACCTCTTTCCTCTTCGCCGGTGCGAAGGAATGGGAAACGATCAAGCATTATCAGGATGACAACGGTTTCTACCGTTTCGTCGATTCGATTGACTGGGGCTGGTTCTGGTATTTCACCAAGCCGATCTTCCGCATCCTGCACGCGCTGCATGGCCTGATCGGCAACATGGGCTGGTCGATCCTCATCCTGACCCTGATCATCAAGGGCATCATGTTCCCGCTGGCCTATAAGTCCTACGTTTCCATGGCCCGGATGAAAGAGCTTCAGCCGGAGATGGAAAAGCTCAAGGAACAGGCCGGTGAGGACAAGGAAAAACTCCAGCGCGGCATGATGGAGCTTTACAAGAAGAACAAGGTGAACCCGGCCTCCGGCTGTTTGCCGATCCTCTTGCAGATCCCGGTGTTCTTCTCGCTCTACAAGGTGATTTTTGTCACCATCGAACTCTACCACGCGCCGTGGATCGGCTGGATTCACGACCTCTCCGCGCCGGACCCGACCTCGATCCTGAACCTCTTCGGTCTGCTGCCCTTCGCGTCACCGGAACCCGGTTCCGCCCTGGCCTTCCTGTCGCTCGGCGTGTTGCCGATCCTGCTGGGGATCTCGATGTGGCTGCAACAGAAACTGAACCCGGCGCCGACCGATGCGTCGCAGGCGATGATCATGGCCTGGATGCCTTGGGTGTTCATGTTCATGCTCGGCAATTTCGCCTCGGGTCTGGTGCTCTACTGGATTTGCAACAACACGATCACCTTCATTCAACAGTATCTCATCATGTGGAGCCACGGCCACCGTCCCGATGTGTTCGGCAATGTGCTGCGCTCGCTGAGGCTCAAGAAAAAGGGCGCCTGAGGGCGTGAATAACGATGGATCTACAGTTTCCCATCGCTGAACCAGATGCGGCGGCCCTCGAAAAGGGCCGCTTGCTGTTTGCAGGCGAGACAGAATTTCTCAAAGGCGTTGTCGCGATGGACGGCATGCCGCCCGATGACCGGCTCGAAGTCTGCTTTGCAGGCCGTTCCAACGTCGGCAAATCGAGCCTGATCAACGCGCTGACCGGGCGCAAGGCGCTTGCACGCGCCTCGAACACGCCGGGCCGGACGCAGGAAATCAACTTTTTCACCTGTGCCGACAGCCATTACCTCGTCGATCTTCCCGGCTATGGCTTTGCCAAGGCACCGGTCAAAACGGTCGAGAAATGGCAGCGCCTGCTCAAGGCCTACCTGTCGGGCCGCGCCACTTTGCGCCGGGCCTTTGTCTTGATTGACAGCCGCCACGGCGTGAAAGAGGTGGACGAGGAGATCATGACGCTCCTCGACAAATCCGCCGTGACTTTTCAGGCTGTGCTGACCAAGGCCGACAAGGTCAAAGAGGTTGAGCGCCAACAGGTGATCGAGCAGGTCCGCGCGAAGATTTCCAAACACCCGGCCGCCTACCCCGAGCTGATCGTGACCTCCTCGGAAAAGGGCTGGGGCGTCGATGTCCTGCGCGCGGTGATTGCGACCCTCGTCTGATCCGCTTGGCCTCGGATCGGGAAGCCTGTATTGAGGGGCAAACCCTCATCTGGATTCCCGAACATGAAGAAGCAAGACATGAACAGAGACTGGATCGCCACCGCCCGCACCCTTTCCCAAGCGCTGCCCTATTTGCAGCGATATGAGGGCGCGACCGTTGTGATCAAGCTGGGCGGTCATGCCATGGGCTCGGACGAGGCGATGGAAAGCTTTGCCCGTGATGTCGTGTTGATGCAGCAGGTCGGCGTGAAACCCGTTGTCGTCCATGGCGGCGGCCCGATGATCAACAAGCTTCTGGCCGATCTCAATATCCAGTCCGAATTCGTGAACGGCAAACGCGTCACCGACAAGGCCACCGTTGAAGTGGTCGAGATGGTGCTGTCCGGTCTCGTGAACAAACGCATCGTGCAGGCAATCAACGGTCAGGGAGGGCGCGCCGTCGGCATTTCCGGCAAGGACGCCAATCTGATGGTCTGCGAACAGACCCATCCCGATCTGGGTTTTGTCGGCACGCCGGTGGAGATGGACCCGTCTATCGTCAAAGAGCTGGGCGATGAGAACCTGATCCCGGTGATCGCCCCGGTGGGCGCGGGCCGGAATGGCGAGACCTTCAACGTCAATGGTGACACCGCAGCGGGCGCCATCGCGGGTGCGCTCAAGGCGGACCGACTGCTGCTTTTGACCGATGTGTCGGGTGTGAAGGGGGCCGATGGTGAGGTTCTGACCTCGCTCAACTCCGCCCAGATCAAGCAGCTCACGGAGGAGGGCATCATCGCCGGTGGCATGATCCCGAAAACCGAAACCGCGCTCGATGCCTTGAAAGACGGCGTGCGCGCCGTGGTCATTCTCGACGGGCGTGCGCCAAACGCATGCTTGCTTGAGCTTTACACCGAACACGGGGCTGGCTCGCTCATTCGCGACACCGAACCCCGGATCAAGCCGCACGAGGCATGACACGCCGCCTGATCCTGATGCGTCACGCGAAATCGAGCTGGGACGATCCCCGGCTCGATGACATTGATCGCTCACTCAATGCCCGCGGTCAGAGCAATGCCAAGACGATGGGCGCGTGGCTCAAGGCGCAGGAGTATTTCCCGGATCAGGCACTGGTCTCGGTCGCCACCCGCACGCAACAGACTTTTGAACGGGTCGCACAAGGGCTTGGCATGCAGCCCGAGCTGCGCGTGATCGACGGGCTGTATCTCGCCTCCGAGCTGCGCATCTTGCAGGAATTGAAGAAAGCGACCGGCCAAACGGTCCTTCTCATCGCACACAATCCCGGAATCGGTGAATTCGCCGCGCGCTTCGCCCAAAACCCGCCCGCCCACGGTGATTTCCTGCGGTATCCGACCTGTGCCACGACCGTGTTCGAGCTTGGTGCAGCGAACTGGTCCGAGGCGCGATATGGTGCCAACCTGGTTCTGGACTTCGCAATCCCCCGTGAGATCGACATATGAAAAAGGCGCCCCGAGAGGCGCCTTTCTTTTGCGATGTCCAAAACCTCAGTGACCGAGAATTTGCGACAGGAACAGTTTTGTCCGCTCCGATTTCGGATTGTTGAAGAACTCTTCCGGTTCGTTCTGTTCCACGATCTGGCCTTGGTCCATGAAAATCACGCGGTTTGCCACCTGACGGGCAAAGCCCATCTCGTGGGTCACACAAAGCATGGTCATGCCTTCTTCCGCGAGTTCGATCATGGTGTCGAGCACCTCCTTGATCATCTCCGGGTCGAGTGCAGAGGTCGGTTCGTCGAAGAGCATGATCCGCGGCTTCATGCAAAGCGAGCGGGCAATCGCCACACGCTGTTGCTGACCGCCCGACAGCATGCCGGGGTATTTGTGAGCCTGATCCGGGATTTTCACCTTCTCAAGGAAATGCATCGCGATTTCTTCCGCTTCGCGCTTCGGCGTCTTGCGGACCCACATCGGCGCGAGGGTGCAGTTTTCAAGGATCGTCAGATGCGGGAAGAGGTTGAAGTGCTGAAAGCACATGCCGACTTCCGAGCGGATCTTGTCGATGTTCTTGAGATCCGAAGTCAGCTCGGTCCCGTCGACGATAATCTTGCCCTGCTGGTGCTCTTCGAGGCGGTTGATGCAACGGATCATGGTGGATTTCCCGGAGCCGGACGGCCCCGCGATGACGATCCGCTCGCCCCGGTTCACGGTCAGGTTGATGTCACGGAGAACGTGGAATTCGCCGTACCATTTGTTCATGTTCGTGATCTGGATGGCCACCTCGTCGGAGACGGTCATGTTGGAACGGTCAATGGCGCGTTCGACAGCTTGAGACATGAGTGGTCTCCTTTCTTAACGATGATCGGTGCGGAGCTTGCGCTCCAGCCACTGAGAATAACGGGACATAGCAAAACAGCAGATCCAGAAGACCCCGCCGATGAAGATGAACAGCTCCCAATAGATACCGTTCCACGCTGCGTTGGCGCGAATGGCGTTGGAAAGGCCCAGCATGTCGTAGATGCCGATGAACATCACAAGGGTGGTGTCTTTGAACAGACCGATGAAGGTGTTCACGATGCCCGGGATGGAGATTTTCAACGCCTGCGGCATGATGATCAGACGCTGTGCTTTCCAGTAATCGAGACCCAAAGCGTCGGCCGCCTCATACTGGCCTTTCGGCAGGGCCGCGAGACCGCCACGGATCACCTCGGCCATGTAAGCCGACGAGAACAGCGTTACCATGATGATCACCCGCAAGGTGAGGTCAAACGTCGTGCCCGGCGGCAGGAAGTAGTTGAGCAACAGCGATGCGGTGAAAAGCAGGGTGATCAGCGGCACACCGCGGATGAACTCGATGAACCCCACACAGATGGTTTTCACGATGAACAGATCCGACTGACGACCAAGGGCTAGGACGATGCCGATGGGCAAAGAGAGCGCGATGCCGGAAATGCCGATGATCACACAGATCATGAAGCCGCCCAAGTCGCGGCTTTGCACCTCTTTCAGATGGCCCAACGGAGCAACGGAATTCAGTCCTTCGACCACGGAGGGACCGATAAACAGCCACCAGACAAGCGCCACGACAACCGCGGCAATGGCAGAGAGCGCCATGGAACCGAAACGGTCGACGAGTTTGAACGCGACGCCCGCAAGCGCAAAACCGACAGCCACGGACAAAACGCCCCAGATCGTGCCGCCCCAGACCAGCCAGACGAGCAGGAAGGGAAACGCCATCGTGAGGTACAGCATCTTGCGCGGCACCTTGTCGAACAGTACGGGCGCGAGCGAGGCCAGCATCAGGACGAATGCGAGATTGGCGCGCCAGTATTCCGTTTCCGGATAGAACCCGTAGAGCAACTGGTTCCAGCGTTCGTGAATCACCGCCCAACAGGCATAATGAGTGTTGCCATGCACCTCATTCATGATGTCGCGGCATTGGGCCAGCGAGTCCGCGTTCCATACGCCGCCGAAAATCCACGGCAGGGTGGCGGCGAGCACCTTATAAATCACGAACAGGGACACCAGCGTCAGGATCGTGTTGAACCAACCGGAGAACAGGTTGTCACGGGTCCAGCGGGTGAACCCGACCTGAGAGCGCGGCGCGGGTTGCTGATCCAGCATCTCCTTGCGCACATAAGCGAGGGATTTTGTCGTTTGGCTCATCTCAACGCTCCTTCAGCTTCACGGATTTGTTGTAGATGTTCATGCCCGAGGAAATGATCAGGCTGACGATCAGATAGATCAGCATCATCAACAGCATGCATTCCAGCTCTCGCCCCGTGGTGTTGAGCGTGGTGCCACCCAGCGTCGAGCGAAGGTCCATATAGCCCACGGCCAGCGCGAGCGAGGAGTTCTTCGTCAGGTTCAGGTATTGCGAGATCAGCGGCGGGATGATGACGCGAAGCGCCTGCGGCAGGATCACGAGATTCATCGTCCAGGAAGGGCGCAGCCCCAAGGCAAAAGCGGCTTCAGTCTGGCCTTTCGAGATCGCGAGAATCCCCGAACGAACGATCTCAGCAATGAAGGAACCGGTGTAGAAACTCAGCGCCAGCCACAGCGCCAGCATCGAGTTGCGCATGTGCAGGCCACCCCCAAAGTTGAAGCCTTTAAGCTCCGGATACGACAGGGTGATCGGGCGGTCCATCACAAAATAGACGAGGATCGAGGGCACGAAAAAGATCGCCAGCTTGATCCAGAAATTCGGCAGGATCTGCCCGGTCGTCTCAAAGCGACGTCGGGAATATTTGCCGAAAGCCCAGATGCCCAGAAGCGACAAAAGGAAGGTGATGATCACAAAAACCGATCCATCGCCCCAAACGGGCGCCGGGATGTAGGTCCCGCGATTGGTCACCGCCACACTGTCCCAAAGCCACATGGAAGCCGCCGGATCATCGCCCCGGAAGGCCCGCGGTGCCGGGAGTGCTTCGGAGAGCACCGCCATGAAGGCGAGAATCCACAATAGCACCGGAATGTTGCGGAAGCTCTCGACATAAAAGGTCATGATCCGCGCCGTCAGCCAGTTTTTGGAGAGGCGCAGAACCCCCGCGATGACCCCGATGCTCGTCGCAAGGATACAGCCCAGAACGGCGATCAGAAGCGTGTTGAGCAACCCCACCAAGGTCGCTCGCCAATGCGGATCGTCAGAGGTGTAAGGAATGATTTGTTGGTTGATGTCATAGGCCGCGCGGTTGAACAGGAAGCCAAAGTCGATGTTCTTGTCCAAAGCCGAGAGGTTGATGATCGTGTTGCGAATGAGAAAGGCCGCGATCAACATGAACGCGAGCATCGCAACCACCTGAATGGTGATCGAACGATAGCGCGTGTCATAGATCAGCTGGCTGAGCCGGAACCCTTGGTCCTTCGGCGGATCTGATAGTGTCGTCATGACAGACGGTCCCCTGATTTAGATAAGCTCTCCCCGCGCCCGGGTTTGGTTCCCGTTCGTAGAAATGGTCTTCTTGGAAATGAGCAGAGCTGAAAGGCAAAGGGCGCAGATTTCTCCGCGCCCTTCCCTTTAGATGGTCTTAGCGGAAGGGCGGCGAGTAGATCAGGCCGCCTTCGGTCCACTGAGCGTTCAGGCCACGAGCCAGACCCACCGGGGTGTTCTCACCGATGTTTTTCTCGAAGCTTTCTCCATAGTTACCAACTTGGGTGATGATGTTCAGAGCCCAGGCATTGTCGAGACCGAGCATCGCGCCCAGCTCACCTTCGACACCCAGAAGACGGTTGATCTCCGGGTTTTCGGTGCCTTTCGCCAGCTCGGTGGCGTTGGCGGAGGTCACGCCGTATTCTTCGGCAGCGATCATCGCGTTGAGCGACCAGCGCACGATGTCGCCCCAGTTGTCATCGCCATGACGCACGAGCGGACCGAGCGGCTCTTTGGAGATGATTTCCGGCAAAACGACATAGCCTTCCGGGTTCTCGAAGGACGCGCGGGAGGCGGCCAGAGCGGAAGCGTCGGTGGTGTACACGTCGCAAGCGCCGGCAAGGAACTGGGTCTGAGCTTCGGTGAAGCTTTCCACCGGAACCGGTTCGTATTCCATGTTGTTCACACGGAAGTAGTCGGCGAGGTTGAGCTCGGTCGTGGTGCCGGTTTCGATACACACGGTTGCGCCGCCCAGCTCTTTCGCGGAGGACACGCCGAGATCTTTCGGGACCATGAAGCCCTGACCGTCGTAGTAGTTCACACCGATGAAGGTGTTTTTCAGGTCGACGTCACGCGAGAAGGTCCAGGTGGTGTTGCGGGCCAGCATGTCGACTTCGCCGGAGGCCAGCGCGGTGAAACGCACGGCCGACGTCAGCGGGGTGTATTCGACCGCTTCGGAATCACCAAAGATCGCGGCGGCGACAGCGCGGCACACGTCCACGTCGAAACCGACGAATTTGCCGCTTGCATCCGGCGCAGCAAAACCCGGGGTGCCCGGGTTCACGCCACATTTCAGCACGCCGCGCTCTTTCACGGCGGCGAGCGTGGAGGAATCCTGGGCCATCGCGGTGCCGGCAGCCAGACCTGCCAGCGTCAGCGCGCCAAGAAATACGGATTTTTTCATATTTACCTCTTCCTGATACTGCGCCTTTGACAGGCGCTTCTACCGGTCCTCCCTGTGGACCGGGGGCGATATCGAAATGAGCAAATGCTCTTTCAATGGGCTTAGTTTGGGAGAATTCATTCCAAGACGTCAAGGCCACGATCACAATTATGCATGACCTCTGCGTATTTGATCAAATTCATGGCAGATATGCGCGACGATTGGGCTTTGCTGGCCACCCAGCGCCGCTTAATTGACCACGCGGTAAAACAGCGCCGCCTGAAGAAAGCTCTGACGCTTGATCTCAGCCGCCTCTGTCGCCTCTTCATCTTCGCCCCATTGTTCGGTCTGGAACGCTTCATCTATCCGCGATAGCCTCCAGGCCTCTTCCGGCGCCAGCCGCCCCTCGATCACCGCAAAGCCGAGAAGCAACGAGCCGGAAAGCGCCACCAAATCATGGAAGGCCGCGAGTTCAAAGGCGTTGAGCGCATGGGTTCTGCGACGCAATGCCTCAAGCGCGTCCGTCGCCTGCGGGGCATGCATCACCCCCGCGCGTGGCTCCAAACGTACCCCAAGAACCTCCGACGCCCAATCCAGCAGCGGGTCCCAGCCCTCCGCCTGACGCTCCACCAACTCGCGCGGATGCTCGGCCCGGTAGCACAGAAGATCGCTGTCGCCGTAATCCGACAGCATATCGGCGACCTCGGCATGCTGCACCGCCACTTTGTCGATCGCGGCATTGGCACCACGGGTTGCAGGCATTGTGTTGGGATCAATCGTGCTTTCCTGCGCGTCCCATTCGGCGGCGATCAGCTCGGCCAAGGCCCTGGTCGGCAGAACGAGCGGGGCCTTCGCGGGCGTCCGAACCGGACGCCCGTCGAGATGCACGGTGAACCCGCCCTCCGTTTCCGCCACGGTGGTGTCTTTCCAAAACCGCTTCGCCGCCCATTCCGCCATGTTCAGTCCTTCCAAATCGTCTCAAGCGCGGCGTCGAGTTGCCCGAAGTTGTCCAGCACGGTCGCGGCCCCTGCCCCGATCAATGCCTCGCGCCCATGATAGCCCCAGCTGACGCCAATGCCCTTGCACCGCGCCGCGCGGGCCATTTCCATATCGTAGGTTGTATCGCCAATGACCACCGCCTCGGAGGCATCTACCCCCGTGTCCACGAGACAGCTCATCACCATGGACGGATGCGGTTTCGACGGGTGATCGTCGGCGCTTTGCGTCGTCACGAAGAGATCCGCGAAATCCCAACTTTCGAGCAAGGCCGTCAAACCGCGTCGGCTCTTGCCCGTCGCAATCGCCAGATACAGATCGTCACGCGCCGCCAGTCGGCGCACCGCCTCTTCGGCGCCGGGATAAAGCGGCGAGGCCGCCGCGCCCTGTGCCAGACGATGGGTGTGGAACGCGTCTTTGTAGGCGTCAACCATGTGGCCCAGCGTAGCGTCATCGGCATTGCGGGCCAGCTCACGCACCGCCAGCGGCAGGGACAATCCCACGATGGACAGGATCGCATCCCGATCCGGCACCGGCAGGCCCACCGCCTCAAACGCCGCCGTCATGGACAGGACGATATGCGCCTGACTGTCGACCAGCGTGCCGTCCACGTCGAAAATGACGAGCTTCATCCCCGCAGATCCTCGAACGGGTCTTCTGCGGCAAGGTCTTCGGTCCAGCCGAACGTGTCCCAGCTGTGTTTCATATGATCCGGCAGCGGCGCCGTCACGGAGATGATCTTTTTCGTCACCGGGTGCTCGAACCGCAACATCCGCGCATGGAGATGCAGTTTCTTCGAGATGATCCCACCAAGCTGCGCGCCCCAGCCATCGCCGAGGTTTTCCTGACCGGAGCCGCCATACTTGCCATCGCCGATGATCGGATGCCCGATCTCCGCCATATGCGCGCGGAGCTGGTGCGTGCGGCCGGTGATCGGCTCCATCGCCACCCAAGATGCCCGCGATCCGACGCGGTAGAGCGTGGCGTATAGCGTCTGCGCCCGTTTCGCGCCCGGCGTCGCATCGACATCGCGGGGATGAACCGCGATCATCTTTTCGCCCTCGCCCGACTTGCCGCGACCGGGGGCTTTGACCAACCCGTATTTGATTTCGCCAAGATAGGGCGTCGGCACACCCGCGACGAGCGCCCAGTAAATCTTGCGCGTGTTCTTGTGGCGGAAGGCCTCGGTGAGCTTCGAGGCAATCGCTGGCGTGCGCGCCAAGGCCAGAACGCCGGAGGTGTCCTTGTCGAGCCGGTGAACAAGCCGCGGCTTTTCGGGAAAATCGCCCTGAAGCGCCACGGACAGCCCATCGACATGGCGGGTCTGTTTCGATCCGCCCTGCGTCGGCAGGCCCGCCGGTTTGTTGATCACGATCAGATATTCGTCCTGATAGATCACCGCATCGCGCATCATCTGCGCATCGGCTTTCGAGACCTTATCCGTATCACGTTGCGGCTTCGGCGCATTTTCATCGGGCAGCGGCGGCACGCGGATCGCCATCCCCGGCCCCACCCGCGTATTCGATTTCACCCGCGCGCCATCGACACGGATCTCGCCTTTGCGGCACATTTTTTCGATGTTGCCCTGCGTCACCTGCGGGAACATTTTGCGGAACCAACGGTCGAGCCGCTGCTCCGGTTGATCGTCGCCAATCGTAATTGTCTGAACTGCGCTCATGCGTAGAAACTCCTTGCGGCGAAGAGGCCAAGGGCGATCCCGCCAAGCGCCAAAACCAGCGTCCCCGCCACATAAGCGAGGGCAAGCCCGGTCTCGCCGCGCTCGAAAATGGTCAGCGTATCGAGCGAGAAGGCCGAATAGGTGGTAAACCCGCCCAGCATCCCGGTCATCAACAGCGGGGCAAAGCGGTTGCCGTTTTCATGCGCAAGCGCCACGACGACGACACCCATGAGAAAAGAGCCGAGGAAATTCACGAACATCGTGTTCCACGGAAAGCTCTTGCCCACGAGATGGGTCATCGCGAGACCGGACAGATAGCGTGCCGATGCGCCGACTGCGCCGCCCAATGCGACCTGGATCAATGGTGCCATGTCATCCTCTTCAGTTGCCCGTGTTCCTGTGGGGGAAGGCTCCGAATGTCAACCGCCCCGTTGTTTGCGCAGCTTGTCGAAATAGGCCACCCGCTTGGCCAGATCGCGTTCGAACCCGCGTTCGACCGGTTTGTAAAACTGTGTGCGCGGGAGCGTGTCGGGGAAGTAATTCTGCCCGGAAAACCCATCCTCCACATCGTGATCATAGGCATAGCCCTCGCCATAGCCCTGTTCCGACATAAGCTTCGTCGGCGCGTTCAGGATGTGTTTGGGCGGCGGTTCCGAGCCGGTCTTGCGCGCTGCGGCCCGCGCCGCTTTGAAGGCGGTGTAGACCGCGTTCGATTTCGGCGCGAGGGCGAGGTAGACGACACATTGCGCCAGCGCCAACTCGCCTTCCGGAGACCCAAGCCGTTCATAGGTTTCCCAGGCATGCAGCGCGACCGTGTGCGCCTGTGGATCGGCTAGCTGGATGTCTTCGATCGCCATGCGAAGCATGCGTCGCGCGAGGTATCGTGGGTCTTCGCCGCCCTCCAGCATTCGCGACAGCCAGTAAAGCGCGGCATCCGGGTCGGAACCGCGCACGGATTTATGCAGCGCAGAAATGAGATTGTAATGCTCGTCGCCGCTTTTGTCGTATTTCGACGCGCGTCGCATGAGCCGTTTGCCGAGCTGCTCCGGATCGAGCGGGGTCTCGACCTTCCACGCGGCGATTTGTTCGATCAGGTTCAAAAGCGTACGCCCGTCGCCATCGGCCATCTCATAGAGCGCGAAGCGGGCCATGTCGGTGAGCGGCAGGGTCTTGTCCAACTCCCGCTCCGCCCGTTCGGTCAGCTGTGCAAGGTCCTCATGTGTCAGGCGGGTCAGCACCATGACCTGCGCCCGGGACAGAACAGCGGCGTTCAACTCGAAAGACGGGTTCTCCGTGGTCGCGCCCACAAGGAGGATTGTGCCATCCTCCATATGCGGCAGGAAACTGTCCTGCTGCGCCTTGTTGAACCGGTGAATCTCGTCGACGAACAGAAGCGTCCCCTGCCCGTTCGCGCGTCTGAGTTTGGCCGCCTCGAACACTTTGCGCAGCTCCGGCACCCCGGAGAAAATCGCGGAAATCTGGACGAAATGTAAATCCGTCTCATCCGCCAGAAGCCGCGCGATGGTGGTCTTCCCCACCCCCGGCGGCCCCCAGAAAATGATCGACGAGAGCGCCCCGGCGGCCAGCATCACGCCCAGAGGCGCCTCGGGACCGAGCACCTGTTGCTGGCCGATGACTTCCGACAAATGCTTCGGGCGCAACCGGTCGGCCAGCGGCCGCGGCGCGGCGCTGTGCTTCGGGGGCGTATCATCGGAAGAGAACAGATCGGCCATGGCCGGAGGTTACGCCGCTTGCGCGGCGCGGGAAAGAGGGATCGGGGCCAAAATGCAGCGTTTTGGCCCCTTTCTCAGACGCATAGGATCAGTGCAGTTTGTTGATCAGATTGATGCGCATGCAGGCGTTGCGCGCACCGCCGATGTCCATCACCGGACCGATCACGTCAATGTCGAGCCCGACACGACGCCCCCAACGATTGCCGTTCTCCGGGATCAGACAGATGACCGAGGTGGCGCCAAGCTCACGCGCGGAATTGGTCATTTCCCCGATCAAACTCATCTGGACTTTGAGACGGGATTTTGCAGGCACGCGCGGCGAGACGAAAATGCGGCTCGACTCCCAGACATGCTCCGCAACCGGGGCCTCGTCGAACAGCAGATCCGACGGGATGCTGTCGAGAAGTCCGCGTTGGGCATCGCGGATCATGTAGGAATAAATGCCACATCGCGTGGTCGTGGGCGTCAAGCGGATACCGGCCAACACGTCGCCAAACTCGTGAACCGCGATCCAACGGGACGCGGGCGTGTCGTATTGATCGTATTCCATGCCATCCGCTTGGGGCAGATCCCATTTCGCGTGCTGGATAAACGTTTCGTGTCTCGCGCGAAGCATGTTAGCGAAAAGATCGCCGTGGTTGTGCAGATTGGCAAAAGAAAGCGTGGTGGTTTGCATGATACGTCTCCGGTGTTGGTTGATTTCTTCAACGCAACGCGGGAGCGAGCACCGTCACAACAGCTTGATCTCCTTGGCTTTTTGAATGGCTTCCGAGGTCGTCCGGGCCATGAGACGTTCCCGGGCAGAAACGAGGCGCGCTTTGAGAGCGCTCTCCGAGATCCCGAGCTTGGCCGCGGCTGCTGCGTGACGATCACCGCCCGCGATGCACCGGAGGGCCTGAATTTGGGCCTGTGTCAGATCTGTTTCCGGCTCAGAGATTTCATGCAGAGTGCGCACGATGGTCACGATTTTCGAGATCTCCTGATCCGTGAACTCGCGATCGGCCCGGGCGCAACCCACAATGCTTCGTGACTGAACCGGCCCACAGGACACGGCAACACCGTAGTTCAGGCCGAATTCGGCGGCCTGCCTCCAAATTTGGAATGGATCGGGGAGTTCTATTTCGCTCCACCTTGTAGCCCCTTCGCAACTCAACCCCCAGGCGATCATCGGGTCCCTTAACGCATAGGCGTTCGCCGCATAATGCTCGAGCCATTTCGGATCGTAGTTCGCTTCGGCGACCAGAGGCGAGGCGAAACGGATGTGCAACCCGGCGGAATAGCCTACGGGAGATGCAGCGCGAAGCTGGGCAAACAGTCTATTGAGTTCTGTCGTGTCACGCATGGGGAAAAACATTTTTGTTACGAAAGGAGTGACAACCATAAGGAGATCACCCTTAGGATGAGTAAACCAAAGAGTCAGATTTTGAAAGTCAAAATGACATCACATAGTGAATAGACCGGAAGCCTCCGCAAGACTGCACATTTTCGAGGCCCTGCCCGTCAAAGAAAAAGCCCCGCCGAAGCGGAGCTTTTTGAAAGTGTTGAGAAAACTGAAATCAGTCTTCGTCGGCCATCGCAGCTTCTTCGGCTTCGAGGCGGGCTTTGTCAGCGGCACCTTTGGCCGCCGGATCGCGGTCCACGAGTTCGATGATCGCCATCGGAGCCATGTCGCCGTAGCGGAAGCCAGCTTTCAGAACGCGGGTGTAACCACCGGCGCGCCCAGCGTAGCGCGGGCCCAGAACTTCGAAGAGTTTCGCGACGTCTTTGTCTTGTTTCAGCTGAGCGGCCGCCTGACGACGGGCGTGCAGATCGCCACGTTTGCCGAGGGTGATCAGCTTGTCCATGATGCGCTTGAGCTCTTTGGCTTTCGGCAGCGTGGTTTTGATTTGTTCGTGCTCAAT